>CAVJWC010000001.1:0-371797 GCA_963653425.1 Eubacterium sp.
AAAGATTATCCCGTCATAAACGGAAAATGTTGGCTGTACGTTCGTTCCGATTCCATGGAAGGAAGCGAAGGCTTTTCAAAGGGCGACCTTATCATAGGTAAGGTTTTGACCGATTCCGAAAAAAGCCGGTTAAAGGAAGGCGACGTTATCACCTTTTATCACGACCTTGACGACGACGGAGTAAAAGAACTCAATACGCACAGGATTATCCGTGTAAACGCGGACGGTTCGTTCAAAACCAAAGGCGACAACAATCAAATCGAAGATTCCTACGTCGTATACGCTTCCGATATAGAAGCGGTGTGGACGGGTAAACACTATGCTGGACTCGGAGCGGTGCTTGGCTTCTTAAGCAGCAGTACGGGCTTTCTCGTATGCGTTGTTATTCCTCTCGGATTGTTTTTCGTCTATCAGATAGTGGCTCTTATAATGATGATATCGGGTATGAAAGCCAAAAAAGAACCGAATATTTCCAAAGAGGACGAAGAGCGTATAAAGGAACTCGCGATTAAGGAATTCCTTGCAAAGCAAGCCCTTAAACAAGAACGAAACGATGACGAAAACGACTGACCGAGGTTAAGTATGGATGCGTTTTTGAACTGGTTTTTTGCCTTTATAACGACGATGTTCGGCGATTTATGGAAGGGTATCGTAGCGTTTTTAAGCGGAATTATAGGAATTTTCCGTTTCGACGTGTACTTCGGAACCTTTTCTCGGTATCAGGAAGGTTTCGGCGCACTCGGCTGGATTTTTGCCGTTATCGCTCTTATACTCGTATACGCCTTCTGGGGCGCGATAATTTTCCTTATCGTTCTTGCCGTGAAGAAAGCCGTTCTGAATAAAAAAGCCGAAGCCAATCGCGACGACCTTCTTGATGAGATCGCGACGCTTCATAAAGACCTCGACAAGGCGATAACAGAAAAAGAAAGAATTATCGAAATGAAGGTTTCGCCCGATATGGATTACAGCAAGCTTTTAACCGACGCAACCGAAGAGGAATCGTCCGTTTCCGAGTCGGACAACGTAAAGGAAGAAACGCCGAGGTTTTATCAGCTTTCTCTCGTGGACGAAAAGTATACCTACTATAAACCGCCCGTATACGACGACGAAATTACGCTTGCGGGATTATGCGACGATCTTCGTAACTTTGCGTGCAGTAAAAACAAACTGTATTACGAGATAAAGACCATTCGTCTTATGATTGCCGGACTGTCCGCTTCGAAAATGGTTTTACTGCAAGGTATATCGGGTACGGGTAAAACTTCTTTGCCCTATACGATGGGCAAGTTCTTTTACAGCGACGCGACGATAGCTTCCGTTCAGCCGTCCTGGAGAGATCGTTCGGAACTTTTCGGCTTTTTCAACGAATTCACGGGTAAATTCAACGAAACGGAAGTCTTGCGCCGTATTTACGAATCTTCTTATAACGACGACGTGAACGTTATCATACTCGACGAAATGAACATTGCGCGTGTCGAATACTATTTCGCGGAAATGCTTTCCATACTCGAAATGCCCGATCCCGAAGAATGGAAGATTCAATTGGTTTCCGCCGTGTGGGATAACGACCCAAAGCGTCTGTCCGACGGTAAACTTAAAATTCCGCAGAACGTCTTTTACGTAGGCACCGCAAACAACGACGATTCAACCTTTGCCGTTTCGGATAAAGTCTATGACCGTGCCTTCGTTATAAATCTCGATAACAAAGGCAAACCTTTCGACGCGCCCGAAGTCGGAGCAAAACACGTATCTTATTCGCATCTTTCCGAGCTTTATAAAAAAGCCGTTGCCGATCATCCCGTATCGCAGGAAATATTCGATAAGGTAGAAAAGCTCGACCAATACGTTATAGAACACTTCAGAGTGGCTTTCGGTAACCGTATATTAAAACAGTTCGGAACTTTCGTTCCCGTGTACGTTGCATGCGGAGGAGACGAAACGGAAGCCATAGACTATATGCTCGCAACCAAGGTGTTCAGAAAATTCGAAAGTCTGAATCTTGCCCTCATAAGGGACGAAATCAAAGGACTTATAGGGCAGTTGGACGCGCTTTTCGGCAAAGATTCGATGAAAGAATGCATAGCCTTTTTGCGTCGTTTGCAGAAATCTTATTAGACTTAAAAGGATAAATCGTTATGGAAAGGGAAATGCCCGATAAAAACGACGGCGTTTGCGAAACGACTTCTTCTCTTCTTGGCGACCTCGTTTCTTCGTTTGCGGAATACAAAGATTTACTTAACGCTTTTTCGGACGGAAAAACGGACGTCGAACTGCGCAAACGCTATATGCTTAAAGAGATAGACGAAGCGTGGGTTAAAGCCATAGAAGACGCTTTGCCGTCAATCGACAAAATCATCCGTAATCCCGAAAACGCACTTGCGGAAAGGGAAGAGGTTATGCCTACCGAGCTTACGCGGAAAGTTACGGGAAGGTCGGTAGTTTACTTGTCTCAGCATACCGATATGATAAACGAGATAAAGCCCGACGGAACCGTTGTTCCTTCGAAACTTCTCAACGTTTTTCAGGAAGACACTATTCTGACCTACGAGAATAAGTTTATCAACACTTTGCTCGTCCGTATATATACCTTCGTATCAAAACGCTCGGAAATGGCTGAAGAACGCGGAGAAGACGAAAAAAACACTCGGTTAAGTCTTACTCAGTCGTTTGAAAAGGGAAGCGTTAAAGGAAAAATCACTCTCGGCATAGAGACTTCCGAACCGATAGAAGAAAACGAAGAGATAAAAAATTACTTTTATTCTTCTAAGCTATGGAAGAGAGTGCTTAACCTCAGAAAGATTACGAGCGATTATATGAGTTCGTCGTTTGCGGTAAAAATGGGAAGGAACTACGTTCGTCCGCCCGTCGTCAGAACCAATAAACTGCTGAAAAACGTCGAAATGCGAAACTGTCTTACTTTGTGGGAGTTTCTCGATTCTTACGAAAACGTCGGTTACGAAACGCTCATATCCGAAAAGTACGAAAACCTTTCGGATAAATGCATAAGCGACTTTTCCGCAAGTCTTTGTCCGCAGTACGTTTTGTTCGACAGGTATATCCGAGGCTCGAAGGAAGAAACTTTGGCGGAAAGAGATTTACGGATGATTAAACCGCGCGTTAAAGATACGCTTGACGAGTTTGACGAAAGCGAATTCGATTACAAAGAGAAAATGCCCGAGTACGGCGTAAAACCCGAAAGCGGAAGTGAAGAAGACGACGAAATCGTATACGCGATAGAAGTAGCCTTGGCTACCGATAAAGCATTGCGAAAAGAGGCTTCGGGCGAAACCGGCGACGAGAAAGTACGCTACGCTTATCGGTATTCTTTCGAATCCAAGCTTATTCTCACTCAGAACCCCAATCAGCGTTATTACGGCGAAATAAAGAACGAACTTCTTTCTTACAAAGGAGTAAAAGCGAGAATGAGTTTCAGGCACGAGGCTTTCTGTTTTTCCAAAAAACTCTGCGCGCTTATGAAATTCAGAGGAAAAACGCTTTATCTGCGTCTTCCCGTTAACGCCGACGATTTCGATAAAAAATACCGTCTCGTAAGCGTTACCTCAGACAAAAAACGACTTGCCGAAATGAAAATCAAAAGCGACAGAAGCGTTAAATACGCCTTGGAACTTATAACTTTCCTTTTACACGGCGAAAATGCCGAAAGGGCGGAAGATTTCATTCGGGTAAATTACGACAAACCGTTTGAACCGATGTCGCAACTCTTGCAATCGGGACTTGTGAAATACGCAAATAATCAATGAAAAACACGATGAAAACAGAAAAACTCAAACCGTTAAAACTCGTTTTTAATATTATATTCTGGGTGATTATAGCTCTTTTTTGCGGAGTGGCTCTGCTGTCCGTAATAGCCAGAAAGACCGACAAACAGCTGTTGAATTATTCCGTTTTGTGGGTAATGACGGAAAGCATGGAACCGAATATAGGCACAAAGAGCTATATTCTCGTTAAACGCGCCGACGTCAACGCCTTGAAAGAAGGAGATATAATAACCTTCGTATCGCGCGATACGGCAATTGCGGGCAGTCTTAACACGCACAGAATAGAAGAAGTAGTCGAACAGGGCAAAGAGTTTATAACGAAGGGCGACAATAACCCTGCTCCCGATACTCAGCACGTTTACGCCGAAGACGTAAGGTACGTATACGTCGGGAATCTTCCCGTAATGACGCTTTTCGGCAGAGTTCTTTCGACGGAAGCGGGCTTTATGTGCTTTATAAGCGTCGTTTTGATAGCGGTAACGGTAACGTCTTTCGTCGCGGTATCCAAAGAGCGCAAAAAGAAGAACGAAGAAAGCAAAAAAGAAAGGATGGACAGGCTGGTAAAAGAAGAAGTCAGACGGCTTGAAAGTCAACACGATAAAGAAGAAAATTAAACCCACGGGAGAAGATCTTTGCGTAAGAAACTTATAAATCGCGGAAGAATCGCCGTTTTATTGATTATCGTATCCGTCGGATTGGCTTTGATGCTGTCGGCTGTATCCATGCTCGTGCGGTATAAAAACGAAATAGCCGAAAGGTCTTCCGCCACGGCAAAATATTATACGCTCACGGCTCGGAACGCGCTTGAAGACTGCCTTGAAAAATACACGCTGAAAGCGTGTGAAATAGCCTTTTCCGTGACCGACGACGTAGACGACGTTTCCGTCTATCTGAAAGGCTTCGTTTCGGACGATTCGATTAAATTCAGCAGATATTTCGATAACGAAGGCAACTTTCACGACAGCGACGGCAGTCTTTATTCGAGCGATAAAGATCCTTCCTTAGAGCATTTTAAGTCAAAAACCGATAAGGTCGGTTACGTAGGAACTTTCGACGACGACCTTTGCGTCGACAGCGGAACTATGAGCGTGGTGGGCTTTTACGCCCCCGTAACGAGGTCGGATACCGTAAGCGCGATCGTCAATTATTACACGCGTCAGAATTTAGTCGAAGCATTCAGGAAACGATATAAAAGCGAAAAAGCCGAATTTTCCGTAGTGTGTTCTTTGGACGGCAAGATAGTTTCGGGACTCGAAGAATCGGTGGACGCGCAGATATTTACCTTTTTACAAAACAAATTCGGAGCGAAAGATGTTTCGGATAAGGTTAAAAACTTCCTTCAGAAGGGCGAAATCGGAACGCTTGTGGCAGGCTACGGGGACGATAAATATCTGATTTCCGTCGACGCGGACAAGGAAAATCTTACGGACATAGCGATAGTCGAGATGTACAGGCTGGACGTTTTGTTTGCGTCCAGTTACGACCTTATTCGTTCGACGGTCCTTATTATCGTGCTGTTTGCGGTAATCGTAGTCGGCGTTACGGTTTACCTTATCGTTTTCAGTTCCCGGCTGAAAAAGAGAATTTTCAATATGGAAACCAACGACATTTCGCTCGGATGTCTGAATCGCACGGGCTTTGAAAAGTCCGTCGAGAAAATCCTGAACCTTAATAAAAGCTCGTATTTCGTGCTTGTCGTTGCCCGTATACGGCATTTCAGAAGGTTTAAGGAATCCTTTTCCGAAAGCGAAATAAACGATTTACTGAAATACGTAAAACTTGTGTGCGGTAAAACCGTTATAAACCACGAGATTTACGGTCACGGCGAAGAGGGCGAATTCTTCCTTTTACTGCATGCGAAAAACAGACAGGAGATTATAGAAAGGCTTAAAATACACGAGTTTCTGGCAAGTCAATATAAAGGAACGTCCAATTTCAGCGTGTCGCTCAGATACGGCGTTTACGAATACGACGCTTCCGAAAACGCTACGGTTTCTCAGCGAGTGGATTTCGCGAAAGAAGCCATCGAAAACGCTTCTTCCCGTATGGGAGAGAGCGCCGACTTAAAGGTGATTTTTTACAGCGACGAACTCAGAGAGAAACGTATCGCAAACGAAAGTATGGAACTTCGTATGGATTACGCTTTGAAAAACGGCGAATTTCAGGTCTTCTATCAGCCTAAGTACAACCTTAATCGGAACAAGCAGGACGGTTGCGAAGCCTTGGTGCGCTGGTACGACGCCAAAGAAGACCGTTACAACAAGCCCGCTCTGTTTATGAGTCTGTTCGAATCCAACGGTTTTATCGTAAAACTCGATAAATACGTTTATAAAAAGGTCTGCGAATATATAAGTTACTCCGTTTCAAAGGGAAAGAGAGTTTTCCCCGTCTCGGTAAACGTTTCGCGCGTCACGGCAATACAACCCGGGTTTATCGATACCTACGCAGGACTTAAAAAGAAGTACCACATTCCCGACGGACTTATTATAATCGAATTTACCGAAAGTTTCGCTTACGAAAACTACAAAACCTTACTGCCTATCGTAAACAGTCTGCACGAAAACGGATTCAAATGTTCCATCGACGACTTCGGTTGCGGTTATTCGTCCTATCAGATATTAAAGAATCTGCCTATGGACGAAGTCAAACTCGATAAGGTCTTTCTCGAAAAGGGAACTTCTCCGCAAAAAGACGATTACGTTTTCGAAAGCGTCGTTGCGTTGGGCAAGAAAATCGGTATGAAAGTCACTCAGGAGGGCATCGAAACCGAATCTGAACTGGAAAGAGTGAGAAAACTCGGTTGCGACACCATTCAGGGTTACTACTATTCTCATCCGTTGGGACTTAACGACTATATGAATTTCGTCGACAGAAGCGACGAACATAACGTCTGAAAACGCTTTACCCTGCAATTCAGGTGCTTTAATGCCCGATTTACGGCGATAAAGAACGGAAAGTCCGATTAAAAAAATTTGCCAAATTCCGTAAGTTTTGCTACAATAACGGTATAATGGCGGGTATACCGTTGTTTTACGAAAAAACAGCCGATAATCGTACTTTGTCGGGTTTACCTGTCATAGGAGATAACATTATGATAACGACCGAACAACAGATAAATACGGAAATCGAAGCGTTGAAGAAAATATTTCCGACGGTTCGGCTTTTATCTGCCTCCGAAGTCGGAGCGATAGGGGAGAACTGTCCCGAAAACAAAAAGTCGGAAGTCAGATGTTTCGACGTATGGAAACGCAATTCGCCCTGCCTTAACTGCGTGAGCTACAGAGCTCTTACCGAAAAGAAACAGTTTTCCAAGATAGAGCGCACGAGAGACGGAATTTTTCAGGTTATAGCCGACTATCGCGAAGTCGACGGAAAACCCTGCGTTCTCGAACTGATAAAGACTTTCGACGAAAAAATTACCGTCGATTACAGCGATTCTACGCTCGATTCGGACAACGATCCGATAACGCTCAACAGATATTTCGAAAAGGCTTATATAGACGTTTTGACTCAGACTCTTACGCGCAGGTATTACGAAGAATATCTTGCCGACGAGTATATGAGCGGTGGCGTCGCAATGATCGATCTGGACGATTTTAAGCTGTATAACGACCTTTTCGGACACGACGTGGGCGACGCCGTGTTAAAACTTGCCGCGAGTACGATGATGAAATATATCCGTAAGAGCGATAAGATCATTCGTTACGGCGGAGACGAGTTTTTAATCGTAATGCAGGGCGTTAAGGAAACGGAACTGAGAAGATGCCTGTCGGAAATATGCGCAGGTACGAAAGAAGCCGTGTTGGGAGAATATCCCGAAATAAAACTGTCCGTCAGCGCGGGCGGAGTTATCTGTTCGGACGAAACCGTAAAGCATGCGGTTATCAAAGCGGACGGGCTTATGTATTTAGCCAAGAAAAAGAAAGATTGCTTCATTACCGCCGAAGACGAAGTGCGTGAGATTGCGGGCGAGCAGATGCCCAAAAGGGAATTGGTGCTTATCGTCGACGATTCCGAACTGAACCGCGAAATTCTGTCCAACATACTGAAAAACGAATACGACCTTATCGAAGCAAAGAGCGGAGAAGAAGCCGTTGCTCAGATAGAAAAATACAGAAGCGAGCTTTCCGTCGTTCTGCTTGACCTTATAATGCCCGGGATGAGCGGTTTCGACGTACTCGATTACATGAACGCGCACGACCTGATGTCTCATATTCCCGTAATAACCATAACGGGCGACGAATCGAGCGAATCAATGCGGGCGTCTTACGAAAAGGGCGTTACCGACCATATTACCCGTCCTTTTGACGCGAGAATTGTCTATAAGCGCGTTTCCAACACCGTTAAGGTTTATTCCAAACAAAAACAGCTTGCGTCGGAAGTCGCCGAAAAAATCCGCGAAGGCGAAAAAGCGCGCGATCTCGTGGTAGAGATTCTCAGCCGTATAGTCGAGAATCCCAAAAACGACTACGGAGGCAATCACGCGGGACATATCATCGTTTTCACAAAGCTTATTCTGCAAAAGCTCATAAGCAAAACCGACGCGTACGGTATAGCCGAAAAGGATATTAACGTAATCGCAACTGCGGCTGCTTTGCACGACATCGGCAAAGTCTACGTCAGCAGAAAGATTCTCGATAAGAAAGGAAAGCTTACCGAACTCGAAAGAAAAGCCATGCAGGCGCATACCTTTCTCGGCGAAGAAACGCTCAACAACATACAAGACTACGCGGACGAACCCGTAATGAAGTACGCGAAACAGATTTGCCGTTCTCATCACGAAAGATTTGACGGCAATGGTTATCCCGACGGACTTGTCGGCGACAAGATCCCCATCTCGGCTCAGGCCGTTTCGATTTGCGACGTTTACGACGCGCTTGTTTCAGAAAGATCTTATAAACCAGCCTATTCGCACGAAAAAGCGGTCAGACTGATTCAAAAAGGCAAATGCGGCGTCTTTAATCCGTTGATTGCGGAGTGTTTCGCGGAATGCGCCGACGAGTTCAGAAAAATAATAGAACAGAAAACGCTTAAAGAAGGATTCTATAAATGAGTAAAACGTTTTTAAGGAAGTCGGTCGTCTTGTTTATGGCGACGCTTATATGCGTGTCGGTGTTTTTGTGCGGTTGCAAACCCAAAGAAAAAGACCCCGACGAAGAGAATTTGCCGGAACTCATAATCGGTTCGGATTACTACGAACCCTTCATTTACCGCGATTATAACGGAGAATTCATAGGTTTCGACGTCGAACTCGCAGAGGAAGTCTGTAAACAAATGGGTTATAAGGCGAAATTCGTCGGTATAGATTGGGAAAAGAAAAACGATTACCTCGAAAGCGGTGAAATCGATTGTCTGTGGGGTTGTTTTTCGATCACGGGAAGAGAGAACACCTATTCGTGGACTTTGCCCTACCTGAACAGCAGACAGGTCGTTGCCGTGCCTACCGACAGCAATATAAATTGCATCGCCGACCTCGAAGGCAAGCGCGTCGCCGTTCAGATAACCAGTAAGCCCGACGAGATTTTTTCGGGTAAAATAATGGGATATGTCGAAATACCCAAGCTTAAAGCTCTGAATTGTTTTACCGATATGCCCCATGTTTTCGCCGCGATAGCCGACGATTACGTTGACGCGATTGCGGGGCACGAAGAGGCTTTTCTCGCCTATATGCAATCGAGTACGATAAAACTTAAAATATTGGAAGAACCTTTGCTTGAAGTTCAGATCGGCGTCGCTTTTTCGAAAGGAACTCACGCCGACGTTATAGAGAAGATGAATAACGCTTTCGTTTTGCTTTCTAAAAACGGTTATATGGCGGAATTGGCTTCTTCTTACGGGTTTGATCCTCTTAAGAGTTTGGTGAACTATGAAGAAAAACGATAAAAAGCTCAGAAGCGGTATTATGTACGTGTCGGCGTTCGTAGCAATAGGCGTGATACTCGGCGTAATTCTTTTTTGTGCGATTACCCGACTTGACGTCAGAGCCGCAACGCGTCAGATGAACGCCGTTATGCAATACGTAAAAGAGCAGTGTATCCGTTACGAAGAACTTAACTACGAAAGCCTTTTACGCGATCTTTATAACGTTTCCGACAAGGCTTTCGACATTCGGGACGATATAGACCTTTCTTCCGCTTCTGTCGGCGACCAACTCAAAGAACATATAGAAGACGGCAGATTAAGCGGAATTATCGTTACCGAAGGAAACGAAATCGTCGCCTCTTATTGCCACGGCAACGAAGATATGGACGAATGGCTCAGTTATCTGAGTTCTTTCGGTTCCGTCGCGGGCAGACTGTATAAAAGCTATTCCGAACGCCTTACCAAAGGCAATTATTATTACGACTGCACCTTGGTTTCGAGAGCCGACGGCGAGGGAGTCGTTTTGTGTTATAAACGCCAGAAAGTTCAGAAAGCCGAAGACGTCAGATTTTCTCTTTCAACCCTTCTCGACGGATTCGTTTTCGGCACTAACGGCGTTATAGTCGTTTCCGACGGAAATATGATCTTAGGCTCTAACGTCGAAGACAAAGTAGGCACCGAGGCGAGAGATATGCCCGTCGTCAAGAAACTGATAGAAAGCGGTTCGGTAGACGACGTTATAAAAATCAAAGACGATACCACCTATTACGCCACGAGATCCAAGTGTAAAGATATGTTTATTTACGCCTACAGACCGAGAATAGAAATCTTTTCGAGGCGTTATATAGTAATGTCGTGTTACGTCGCGATTTATCTTTTAGCGGGCTTCGGAATTATAAGCGTAAAACGTTCGGCTCTCAGGAAGAAGCAACTCGAACAGAATAAAATCGACGCGGAATATCGCGCCGAAAACGACAGACTTGCAAAGGAAGCCATCCTTGCCAACGAAGCCAAAACCGACTTTTTAAGGCGAATGAGTCACGATTTGCGTACGCCCATAAACGGCATACGAGGAATGGTAAAAATCGGCGAATACTATTATGAAGATCCCGAAAAGCAAAAGGAATGTCGCAGAAAGATCTGGGACGCTTCCAATTATCTTTTAGACCTCGTGAACGACATTCTCGATATGAATAAACTCACCACCCAGACGACCGTATGGAAGGACGAGCCTTTCGTAATGAGTAAACTTCTCGAAGAAGTGGAATCTTTCGTCGCTATACAGGCAAAAGAGATAGGCGTTACGCTTAACGTCGACGCAAGCGGAGTAAAGCACGACTGTCTTTTCGGCGGAAAGGTTCAGTTCAAACGCATACTCACCAACCTTATGGTAAACACCGTCAAGTACAATAAACTTCACGGCTCGGTAAACGTTACTTTGACGGAAACCAAAGACGAAGACGGAGTGGCTTGGTTTACGTGCGTATGCGCGGACGACGGCATAGGCATGAGCGAAGAATTCTTATCCAGAATGTACGAACCGTTCGAGCGCGAAAAGAAATCCGACGAGCACGTTTCGGACGGCATTGGTCTGGGACTTGCCATCGTCAAAAAAATCGTTGACAAACGCGGTTGGAACATTACCGCAGAAAGCGAAAAAGGCAAAGGTACCGTGTTTACTTTGGGATTGTTCTTCAAGATAGAAGAACGGAAAGAACGTTGCGAAGAAACGGCTTTGAGTAACGATTTTGCAAAGTCGGGCGAAGAAAAGAAACTTAAAGGACGCAACGTGCTGGTTGCCGAAGACAATAAGCTTAACTTCGAAATAGTGGAATTTATCCTGAACGTTGCCGGAGCGAACGTTATTTACGCCGAAAACGGACAGCAAGCCGTAGATAAATTCCTTGCAAGCAAGCCCGGCGAAATAGACGTTATTTTAATGGACGTAATGATGCCCGTTCTTGACGGACTTGCCGCCACAAGAGCAATCCGAGCCTCCTCTCATGAAGACGCGTTAAAGATTCCGATCATAGCCATGACCGCAAGCGCATTTGCCGACGATGTGGAAAACGCTCGCAAAGCGGGTATGAACGCGCATTTAGCCAAACCGATAGACGCCGATAAGCTGATAAATTACATCCTGCGCCTGCTGGACGAAAAGATCGGAGGAATACTGTAACAAATGAATCTTAAACAGACATACGAAGCGTTGGGCGGCGATTACGACGACGTTCTGACGAGGCTGATTTCCGAAAGCTTCGTCGAACGTCTGGTGCTGAAATTTTTATCTGAAGACAGTTTTGCGTTGCTCACGGAAGCAATGCAGAAGGGCGACGTCGAAACGGCTTTCCGAGCGGCGCACACGCTGAAAGGCGTTGCGCAAAACCTCGGTTTTACCGCATTGGGAAAATCCGCTTCCGAGCTTACGGAAGCTTTGCGTCCACGCACTTTTGACGGAACGGACGAACTCTACCGACAAGTCGGAATCGACTACGACCTGACCGTATCCGCCCTGAAGACTTACGCCGCCTCGCTCCCGTCACAGAACCGACCGAGTAATCCAGAGAAATAGAGTAGCAATAAAAATAAAAAAATAGCGAAGCAAACGAAAAGAGAAAAACGAAGCAGGGAAAAGAGAAAAAGGAAGCAGTCCGGCAAAAGAGAAAAATAGCAAATAGCCGTATAAACAGAGTAACGAACGAATAAACGCGTATAAACAGCTGAATGAACGAATAAACCGATAAATATCGGGACGAACAAACAAATCGATAAATATCGGGGTAATCAAAAAAGAAACGAAGTTTTGCCGTTACGAACAGTCGGAACGAAGTTTCTCTGTTGCAAGCGGGCGAAAAAGCAAACGATTGCCGTTGCAAAAACGACAAGCAATAAAATATGCCGTTGTAATCAAAACGAATAAAAGCCCTTTCTCCGTTGTTTACCTGTGAAATAAAGTTTCTCCGTTATCTGTAAATTACAAAAAAATACGAACGCTAAGGTGTACTCGGCGTTCGTATTTCTTTAACTCAGAATTACGTTCTTTATCGTTAATTCTTTTTTCAATTCTTTGCCGTTTCGGTTTTCGGAAGGCTTACCGATTGTCTTCGGTTTGAGCTAAAAGGACTTTGAGGAGGGCGGTACAGCCGTCGCTGATGTCGCGATAGGCAACGTCAAAACGCTCCGAATACCACGGATCGGCAACGTCTCCGCCACGGTCTGTGTAATCCAATAACTTATGAACTTTGTGCATAGGATCACCGCCGAAAATGCTCAGCATATTGCGGATATTCGCGCTGTCCATGCCTATAAAGAGGTCGAACTTGTCGTAGTCGCTCTTTTTCAGTTGCACGGCGCGCTTGCCGTCGCAGGTCAGCCCGTGTTTTTTAAGTTCGGCTTTTGCGGGCGGATAGACGGGATTTCCGACGCCTCCGCGAATTTCTTCCGCGCTTGTTGCCGAAGAAGCTACGAAAAAACGGTCGGACTTACCTTGCTCCAAAGCCAGATTCCTGAACACAAATTCCGCCGTCGGACTACGGCAAATGTTACCGTGGCAGACGAACATAATGCGCGTCAAAACTTTATAACGACGGGTTCGCTCGTGAAGGAACAGATGGTCGCGGTTGCGTTTTTCATATAAAGAACCTGCGTGTTGCCGTCGTTTTCGTCGTACATACCGCGCAACTCGGGGTAAGCGTCCAACATCGATTTTTTCGCCTCGAAACGATCGTCTTCGACAAGTTCGCAAGCAACGCGAATCCATTCTCCGCCAGTGAACGCGCAAATTTCGACCTTGGGATTATCGGCAATCTGACGGCTTACGGGTTTTTTCCTGCCCGTCTGAATGTAAAGCTTGCCGTCGAAAAGATTTATCGTTCCGAACGGACGCACTCTCGGCTGATCGCCCTCAACCGTAGCAAGATAATAAGTCTCCGCTTTTTTCAAAAATTCGTATACCTGTTTCATTTTAGTGACTCCTTTTTGTAGTTTTATTAGTTTATCGTACGGCTTATTCACCGATTAACAACATATTTCCCCCTCTCCATTGTAACACATTCCCCCGAAATTTTCAACCGATAGCGTTCCATTCTTTTTCTGTAATTATTTGTTTATGGAAATAAATCGTTTTTTTATAGCCAAAAAAACAACAAAAACAAAAAAAGAACGCCGAGTACACCTTAGCGTTCGTGTTTTTAATCAACGTAACTATTAAAAGCCCAAGCTTCCCCCCAACGCTTTTCCCCTGCGCCGTTCCGGGGTATTCGCGATTTACTCGTTCCTTACGGGCTTATAAGCATACACGGCGATGCAAATCGTAATTAAACTTATCGTGAGGACGACTGCAAAGGAAACGATTATCGGGAGTAAGCTGACGGCAGTCGTATATTTTATTCCTGCCAAAACGGAAACGTAGCGTGAAATGCTTTTTGTGAAAACGACCGACAGCGCGCTTGACAAAACGAAAGGTATTATAGACACGAAAAGATATTCGAAAACGAAAACGAAGAACAATTGTCCGTTCCTGAGTCCGAAGGCGTTTATTGCCGACACGAAATCTCTTTTTTCGTGCAGATAATTCGTAAGCACGATTATCTGAGTTACGGCGTAAACCATACACAGCACGATACATATGAGTGCCATAACGTTTTTTATAAACGACGAGATATTTATAAGTTCGTTAAAAGGCTTCGTGGTTAAAGTGCTTTTGATAAGGTTACCTGCGCCGTATTCGTTAAGCAAAGTCGCATACGCCACGTTTATATTTTCAAGCGCGCAATAAGCGACGATATATCCGCCGTAAGAACAGGACTTATCGTACAAAAAACAGCACGCAGAGTCTTTTGAATTGCTTATAACACCGCTTAACGCCGTTATGTTCAGAAGTTCGCCCGAATACACGCCGACTATGACCGCCTGATTTACATCGTAGATTGTTTCGCCGAAAAACGGGTAATACACGCTTGCCTTTTTTCCTAAAATCTGCGCGTAATCGTATATCTGCAAACCGTCCGTATATTTTGAATCTATAATCATCTCGTTGTCGTTTTCGGGTAAACGTCCCGCCACGAGCAATTTGTCTCCGCCGATAACCTTGAATTCGTCCGTATAAGTTTGCGGAATAAGCGCGTTTTTATCTTTGGATTTGATTAAACAACAGTTAATGTCGAAAGTCCCGACGTTTTCGATGGCAATTTCGCCCGACGTAAAGGACCTTTCGGGGAATATACAGGCTTCTTTTATAAATGGCAGAGCGGAAATATCCGAAAGTCTGCTTTCGTCCGTTTTAATAAGAACGGTATTTCCGCTCGATCTCGAATTCAGAATATCCGAAACGGAAGAGGTCATGGACATCGAAAACATCGACGCGGAAACCACGGAAAGCGTCAGGAAAAACAACAAAACGCTTCGGACGAAGGAAGTCGTACGGTATCTGTTTATATTTTTCAGCGCGAAAATAAGAGACGTTTTCATAAATTTACCGCCTCCGACGCGTAAGAAGTTTTTCTGAATAAAATAAGCAGACTTGCGCCCGCTATCGGGAAAGAGAGGAGCGTTCCAAAGAGCCATTGGAGAAAATAATTCGGTTCGGACATTTTTATATTCAGAATATTATCTGCCCAGGAAAAGATAAGAGAATTAAAAGTCAGACTCCATATTACAGCCAAAACGCACGCCGAAACCGAAACGAAAGTAAAAAACGACGTCGTTAAAGCCGACAATTTAAGGGAGGAAGTTCCGCTTCTGTATAATATTCCTGAAAAAGATTGCCTTTTAAGTAAATACATACGGATAATTCCGACGAAAAACACGCAAAGCAGAATAACGAGAACGTAAGAAGAAAACTTCAGTCCGATATACAAAGCGTTATATCCCCTGCAAAGTTCGAGAACGCCTTCTTTGTCGTTAAACAGTTTTCCGTCGTCTATTTTAGCCAGTTTCGTGAGCTGATCGGCGTCGCTGACCGCAACGAATAAAGAATCGGGCTTTTTGTCGTTATGTGCGCCGATAAAAAAAGAAACGGAACCTTCGTAATACGCGGTACCGCCGTCCTCTCCGAAAACGCCTTTCACGCAATAGCTTTCACTTCCGAGTTTTACGTAAGAACCTGTATTGCAGTCAAGTTCCTCAAAAAGCTTTTCGGACAGCCATATACCTTTCCCGGTCAAAGAAAAAGGCTCTCCCGATAATAAACGGGGAACGCTTTCGATGCCGTCGTTTACCGAATACACGCAAATACCGCCGAAAAAATCAGGGAGAAGGATCACGTTGTCGTTATATGACAGAGTTACGTCGTAAGTCAGACCTTTTCCTCTTCCGTAAATCAGGAAGTTTTTCGTCGGATAATTCAATAAATCCGCGTTATTGCTTTTAAGAGAAATATATCCGCCTTGAGTGTATTTTCCCCAATAAGAGGAGGGCAGTTGCGCGTTGAAATTAAAAAGGACGAAAATTATTCCCAAAAGCACGGATAACCCGAGAGCGGAGAATATAACGAAAAATATATTTATGCGGATTTCCCGTAAAGCTATCCTGAGCATAAATTATTTATCCTCCCGTCCAGTAATTCGATTTTTCTGTGAGGCAAAGTTATATCCTGAGGCTGATGAGTCACCATAATAACCGTAGTTCCTCGGGCGTTTATTTTTTGCAACAGGTTAATAACCGTCTCGCTGTTCTGTTTGTCGAGATTTCCGCAAGGTTCGTCGGCAAAAATAATCTGCGGATTATTTACGAGCGCGCGTGCAATCGCAGTTCTCTGTCGTTCTCCGCCCGATAAAAGTTCTGTTCTTTTATTAAGCAGTTTCGATATTCCCACGAATTCCGAAACTTCAAAAACTCTCGCTTTTCTGTCGGATTTCCTGTCGCCTTTAATAATCATAGGCAGTTCGATATTCTCGAAAGCGGTGTATTTGGGTTCCAATGCGTAAGACTGAAAGATATAACCTGTTTTTTCGTTGCGGAATTTACTTTTTTCACGGTCGGAAAGTTTATGTATATCGCATCCGTCTATAAAAACGTTTCCGCCCGAAGGGAGGGCAAGCCCGCTTATACATTTAAGAAGCGTGCTTTTTCCACTGCCCGACCTCCCGGTTATTACCACGAATTCCCCCGTGGGAACAGAAAAGCTTACGTCGTTTATGGCGTTACAGTCGGCGTAAGATTTAATCAGATTTTCTACTTTAATCATTCTCTTTTACAAAGGTATATTTATCGAGATTATCCGCAAGTTTGTCCGTTTTGCTTAAAGCAAATGCGGAACGTTCGTACTTTGTCGTCAATCCGTCTTCGTATTCGTAATAAGTCGTACGTACGATTTCCTTTACGCCGAAATCTTTGGGAACGAGAAGAGCCACGAGTTTATGGTGTTTGGTTTCGTTTTCAAAAAGGTAATGATTCGAGTGCGTTCCTACTATGTAAAGCGTGTTGCCCTTATAATAAACGGCTAAATTTTCGACGTCGGAAGAGGGCAGTCTTATAAGCGCGAGAGAAGATTCGTTAAAAACTTCGTCTTTGTAGAGTCTGAGGCTTGCGTAAACGAGCGATTGCTTGCTTAAAACTCCGTCGTTTTCAAAGAATTGGTCTATGCCCGCCCTGTTGTCCGCGATGAAAACGACAGGTTCGGTCTGATTTTCAAAGGTGTAAAGCGTATTGTCGGCGGAGGTGTACGAGAAACTCTGGCTGTCGTGCAGAACTTCGTCAAGGAAACTCAATTTAACCTCCAAAGCGGATACGTCTACTGTCGTTTCGACGAAACAGCAATAGGTAGTCCGTTCGCTCTTAACCTCGGCAACTCTTTTAACGGGCAATAACGTTGCGGTGCATACGTTGCCGTTGACAGACAGGTCGGTAACCGTAAATTTCACGCCTTTTTCCGGCTTGTTGAACTTAATGATAATTAAATCGCGGTCTTTGAAAAATTTGTCCGAATAACGTTCGTCCTTGGCTTTTGCCTGAGAAATAAAATTGTAATCCGCCCACTGAGACTTGGAAAAAGAGTTGAAATCGGCGAACTTTTCCACAGTATATTCGGAGTCGATTTCTTCATAAGGCATTTCGGTAACGTGACTGCCCTGAACGTAAGGCGTCCAATCGGTTTTTTTACTCAGCGTCACAATCAGAACCACGGCTACGACTACGACGCACAACGCTATTAAACAAATGTATAAAGTGCTTTTACTTTTTTTCATAACAAAAATCCTCCCAGATAATTAAATTGTAACCTAATGTAAAGTTTATTTATTTTTAGCAAACCATATTTCTTTATTACCGTAATATTTAAAATGAATGTCGTATGTACTTGTATTTTCAGCAAACGTTCCGGAAAAACTTGTAGTTCCTGTAATATCGGATGTTATCGATTCAACATATGCATCAAATTTAAACGTCATATCGGAAAAGTATTCAAAAGATACAGGATCCCATCTGACGATTTCCCAAGAAATCATTGTGCCGTCAAGAATGCATTGAGGCAACAAAAGTTGGTCGGTATATACTTGTGTTTTTGTAATATACAGATTTCCGTACTGTCCGCTTCCATAAGTTCCCGTGTATTTTTCGGGCAACGGCGTTTCTTGGGAATTGCATGCAATAAGTGTGAATGCGGTTGCAATCAGTAATATTACAAGTGTGGTTCTTAAAACAATTTCCAATTGGTTTTTCATAGATTTTTCCTCCCTGTGATATAGTATATATTCTTATCCGCATAGCGGAATAAGTCGCTCATGTTTCCTCTTGCACCTATAATACCATACAAAAATACCCCTGTCAAGCAAATTAAATCATTGTTTTTTGTACAAATTAACGCAACCGAGATAAAAACGGTTTCCGCCCGCGTTCGGGATAGCAGGCGGTAATTCAGGGGAGTATTCTGCGTTTTTAAGATAAAATCTCACTTTAAGTTTTATTTCTCAGTCTTTCAATCCATTTCAGGATGAGCGATTCGTAGCGGATTTCGTCGGGCGCGTCGGGATTGTCCCGTCCGCCGATAAAACACAGCGGAGGATAGGCTACGCACCACCAATTCGCACCGTTGCCTTGGTCGAGTTTTATCGTCAGTGCGTCGTAAACGCCCGCAGGAAAAACCTTCTGTCCGTAGGTTTTTTCGGGAAAGCTTTCCCGCGACAAAAACACTCCCGACAGGTAATCCGCACCGCATTTTTTAAGTTCTTCGTCTACGGTCGCCTTTATTTCACCCGCGTTTTTCGAAATAATCTCAATCGCCTGTCTTTTGTTCGTGACGAATCCGAGCTTCTTTCCGAGGTATTTCACAACCGCGTCCCTGACCCGCAACTTCACTTCCTGATCGAAAGCCCCGTCGCTTTTCGCCTTGATGTGAATTCTGATATAGTCCTCCTTTCTGAAAGAACTTTCGCTTCCCTGCGCTAAGCTTTTCCATTTTGCGCAACTTTCGCCTTCTTCGTTTTCGGAGCGGTTTTCGTTGTTTGAGTTATTCAAAAACTCTCTGTTCGAGTCTTTTTGAACGCAATCTTCACCGATTCCGTAATAATTTGTCCCTCCGTAATTCTCGCCCTTTTCCTCCTTTTCGTCCGCTTTTTGGGAATAATTCCCGTTTCCGTTTAAAATAAACTTTTGCGAACTATTAAACTTATACGAATAGTTCAGTTTTTGTACGGCAAAAAATCCTGCTCCCAAAACCAGCACGAAGAGCGTAAAAAGCACTATTGCCACCGCTGAATTTCTCATATTCTGACCTCCTTTTATGTACTTTTCTGCTCGTGAAAGAGGTCGTTTTTGCCTTGTTTTTTGCCGTTTTCGAGTATTTTTGAATATCTTTATAATTGTCCGAATACCTTTTCACGTCGTTTGTTGTACGTTTTCGTTTGGCTTTTTTTATACGTTTTCGTGCGCTTTGCGTTAAAAGGGCGTTTTCGTGCGCTCATAGCCCAACAATGTTTTTCAATTGCCCGACAAACGGAATATTCCCGTTTTTCCTTGCCGTAATTTCCCGAATTGTGCCGAAAACCGTCGTTTTTTGCAGATTATTCGGGCGTTTCCTTTTTTCTCACGGATATTTTTACGGAAACAAATCCGGTTTATTATAATCGTTTTTAAGCTTGCCGTTTTTTGTATTTTTTGCGTTAAAATTTATTTGTTTTATATAAAATTCCTCTGAAAATATTTTTTATAAATATTTTAACTCTCTTAGAGCAGAATAAAATTATGATTTACGTTGTGATTCTTGCGTCCGTTATGATAATTCTTGCCTTGTTTATAGTCCTTCCGTTTGCGGTGAGGGTGAAAATTCGCGTCGAAGAGGGCAGAAAACCGCTTATAAAGCTTCTTCTTTTGAAGTTTATTCCCGTGACGGTTGAGCCGGATATGAAAAAACGCCCGCCGATAAACCTTATGAAAGTCGTTATCGTCGACGCTTTCGGAGTGAGGCTTACCGCCGATCCGATAAGGCTTACGAGGCTTTTCAAGGCTCTCGCTTTTTTTGAGGCTCTGACCTTCGGAGCGTTGCCCGTTATGGGCGTAAAACCTTCTTTCGGAACGACCTTTCTCAGAGGCGCGCCGTTTGTTTTGGAAATCGAAACTGACGTAAGAATCAAAATATACGCGATTATAAAGGAGTTGTTATGGAAAAAACGAGTAAAATCAGAGAAATAGTGGAAACCGCGGTTATCAATCTCAGACAAGCCGCCGAAACCAATACGATAATCGGTAAGCCCATAGAAACCGAGTGGGGCGAAGTTATCCCCGTCTCTCAGGTAACTTTCGCTTTCGTTGCTGGCGGAGGCGAGTACGGAAAGGGCGAATCGGATAAGTTTGCCGGTGCTACGGGCGGTGGCGCGGAACTTACGCCCGTGGGGTTTCTCGTGTTTGACGACGACGGCGTTAAAATGGTCAGAAGTTTCGAGCAGAGCGGAATAGACAAGCTCATCGGCGCGGCGAAGGATATTTTCGGTCATGGTAAGAAAGATTGAGTCAGCCTGCGTTTTTATGATTTTAGTAGCGTTTTTGGCTTTTTTCCCCGCGGTAACGCCGACCGTACTCGGTAACGGAAGCTTTAACTGCGTTTCTCAAGGGCATAGCGACCTTTCTGCGAGCCGTTTCGGGGCAACGAAAGATTGCTTCGGGATAGCCGAAGAGTGTTTCGTAAAAAATTCTTCGGCTGTTTCCGCCGTTTTATACGAAGCCAGAACGGGCAACGTTATCTACGGAAAGAATGCCGAGGCAAAACTTCCCAACGCAAGCACCACCAAGATTATAACCGCGCTTACCGTTCTTCGCAACGCCGACGTAAACGAGATAATAACCGTTCCGAAAGAAGCCGTGGGCGTAGAAGGTTCGTCGATATATCTTAAAGAGAACGAAAGGATATCCGTTTACGACCTTCTTACGGGGCTTATGCTTCAAAGCGGAAACGATTCGGCGGTTGCGCTTGCTTTATACGTCGGAAAAACTTTGGAGAACTTCGCTTCCATGATGAACGCCACGGCTCGTGAATGCGGAGCCGCTGATAGCAATTTCGTAACTCCCCACGGACTTCACGACGATAATCATTATACCACGGCTACGGATTTGGCGTTGATTTCGGCTAAGGCTATGGAAAACGAAGTTTTTGCGGAGATAGTCGCAAAGAAAAGCGCGAAAATCGGAACGGGCGAAAACGTCCGCGTTATTGTCAATAAAAACAAGCTTCTTAAAATGCTTCCCGAAGCCGTAGGAATCAAAACGGGCTACACCAAAAAAGCGGGGCGATGTCTTGTTGCCTCGGCTAAGAAAAACGACGCCCTTTTTATCGCGGTTGTGCTTAACTGCGGACCGATGTTCGAGGAATGCCGAGACGCGCTGAAATTCGCCATGGAAAACTATTCCGTCCGTGAAATTATCCGTAAAAATCAGGTTATGGGAAGCATCAGAGCCAAAAACGGAAACGAAGTTGTTATATCGAAAGAAAGCTTCTGCGTCCTTGAAAAAGCGGGGCAGAAAAAAGAATACGAAATAAAACTCATTCCTTGCGATTTTCTTTGTAAAGACGACGCCGCAGGCTACGTGCAAGTGTCTTCGGAAGGAAAAGTTCTCTATAAGGGTAAGCTTTACTCATTAAAATAAGACAGTGTATTCCCCTGTAACGATAAGCATTCCGTCTGCAATTTCAGCCTTTCATTCGTTATCTCTGATTATTTTTACGGGAAAAATCCGTTTATCCGTCTTCCGTTATAAACGCCTCTTTTGCGCTTGATTAAAAAAGAAAAATGTGCTAAAATTGAATGGATACGGAGGAAAAAATGCTTGCAAAATTAACGAGAAAAGATTTCGATAAAATGTTTGCGCTGATGGAAAAAAGTTTTCCTGTGGACGAACTCAGAACTTACGAGGACGAAAAAGCTCTTTTGGATATTCCCGAATACGACGTTTATTACCTTCCCGAAGCCGACGGAGGCGTTCTCGGGTTTATAACCGCGTGGAAATTCAAGGCTTTCTCTTATCTTGATCATTTTGCCGTGAATCCCGACCGCAGAAACGGAGGAATAGGCGCGGGCATTCTTAACGAAACGGTAAAAACGCTTGGAGGTCTGGTTTGTCTCGAAGTCGAACTGCCCGAAACGGAAATCGCAAAGCGCAGGATTGCCTTTTACACGCGAAACGGCTTTTACCTCAACGATTTTCCCTACGTTCAGCCCCCGATTTCCAAAGGCAGACAGCCTGTTCCTCTTCAGCTGATGACCACGGGCGGAAGAATTTCCGACGGCGATTTCGGCGCGATTAAGTCCGAGCTTTATAGGAACGTCTATAAAGTCCCCGAAACCGAAACCTTTTTCGACGCCATCGCTAAAAGAAAGACTAAGTAAGAGCATAACCGATAGTAAGAAAAGAGCATAACCAACGGCAAGAAGAGACGGAAACGATAAAACCCGAGGATAAGAAAAACCGAAGGCAAGAGTAACCTATGGTAAAAGTAACCGAGGCTTCCGTTCTTTACAGCTTGTGAATATAACACAGGTAACAAATTCAGAGCGAATATAAAGCCACGAAAAAAGTCTGAGCGTTCCGTTCTTAAGCGTACTTACGAATGAACGCCGAGAGACGATAAGCCGATATTTTCCGATACGCTTTAACGGAAATAATTACGAGGAAAGATATGAATAAATACGAAAGATTTGCCGAGATGATAAAAAACAGCCGAAAAATCGTTTTTTTCGGCGGAGCGGGCGTATCGACGGAGAGCGGACTTAAAGACTACAGAAGTCAGGACGGAATTTACAAAACCGCGATGAACTACGGATTACCGCCCGAACAGATTCTCAGTCACGAGTGTTTTTTCGGCGATACGGAGCTGTTTTACAGGTTTTACAGGGATTATTTTTTGGTCGGCGCTCAGCCCAACGTTACCCACAGGTGGCTTGCAGAGCTGGAAAAATCGGGTAAGAACGTGACTGTCGTTACGCAGAACATCGACGGACTTCATCAGAAAGCGGGAAGCACGAAAGTGTACGAACTTCACGGTACGACGTCCGAATATCATTGCGTAAAATGCGGTAAAAAGTACGGCGTAGAGTGTTTGTCGGGCAAAAAACCCAACGTTCCTCACTGCGATTGCGGAGGAATTATCAAACCCGACGTCGTTCTGTACGGCGAAATGCTCGATGACAAGGTAGTTACCGGTGCAATCAACGCCATCAAAAACGCAGACCTTATGATTATCGGCGGAACGTCGCTTGCGGTTTATCCCGCGGCGTCTTTCGTCGCTTATTTTAAGGGCGACGACGTCGTGATTATCAATAACGAAAGGACATTCTACGACGACGAAGCCAACCTCGTTTTTAACGATAAACTGGGCGCCGTCATAACCGAAGTGTCGAAATTGCTTTAATTCCGAGCCGAAAGCCGTTTTACAAAACGACTTGCAACGAACGCCGAAAAGTCTTTTACAAAAGAATTTTTAAGGAACGTCAACGTGGCTTTTTTGTAAAACGGTTTGTAACGAACATATCAAAATCTTTTATAAAACGGTTTATAACGAACGCCACAAAACCTTTACAAAAGAATTTTTAAGGCGTTTGTGAGATTTTAAGTTTCCGAAAAGCAGCTTTTTGACAACCCCGACTTCTTCATTCCGAACGAAAATTCCGATAGCGTGCGCCGTCGGAATTCTTTTTATATCGATTTTACCGCTTAACGCTAAACAGGTCTTATAAAGCCGTGTAAGCTTTATCCCGTCATTCTGTTTTTATAACTGTGAGTAACGAGCCGTAGTAAGAACAGACGATTTTTAATAAATATAGTAAGAACAGACGCTCTTTAATGAACGCAGTAAAAAACAGACGCTCTTTAATGAAGAAATAAGCAACGGACGATTTTTTGTGAGTTTAGAATTAACAGGTAATTTTTAGAGGGGAGTAGCAGGTGGCAAAACGCCAATCAACGATAGAGTGAAATCCATTAATAACAGGCTTTCATCTTGGCATATTGCCAATATCGTCCTTCCGCCTGTTCTCTCAAAAAGTTCTGCCAAAACACCCGCTTTTATAGAAATTTTGTATATTATGTTTTCTCCTCCGACAACAAAGCGAATTTGCTCGTTTCACCGATAAAAGCAAGTTGTTTGCGTTTTGCTTTTTTATTTCGTAAAAACGCTTGACTTTTTTTAGGTGAGACAGTATTATCATATCAGTAAGACTAACAAAGCAGGAATATTATCGTAGCAGTAAGTTTGTTTTTTAACGGGAGATTCGCAGTATGGACAAAAGAGAGTATCACAAGAAGATGGGTAACTATTTCGACCTTATGATGTATTACGTCAGCGGTAAGATAGTTACGCCCATGCAACTTGAAATAAAGAAAGAGGGCGACAGGCTTATGCAACTCAGCGAAGCCGAAAAGAACATAATAGGAATACTCGATTGCAAAGGAGATCAGAAAATCGGAGACCTTGCCGCTTTTTCCAAGCTCTCTTATACGAATATGTCCAAGTTCGTTGACAGAATCGAGCGCGAAGGTTACGTAAGAAGGTATACCGATCCCGATTGCAGAAGAAACGTTTACGTCTGCATTACCGAAGAGGGCAAAAAGCTTCATCAGGAGTTTCTCGATAAGATTTACGGCAAAGCCGAAGAAAAATTCGACGAGCTTTATTCGGACGAAGAACAAACGGAGGTTATGGAACTTTTCGAAAAGCTTCTTGAAAAGCTCAGACGTTTCGACGAGCCTCAGAATAAAGGCGAGTAATATTCCTTTCATTATAATATCGTATTAAACACAGCACGCTTGAAAAACGGCAAAAACAGCGGTAGGCTCCCTGTAATAAGAGAGCAATGTTTCCCATATAACAAAATTCTATTCAAATAAAACGAAGTATCTCATTCTCGGTGAGTTTATTTAAGACTAAAAGCACGACATTTTCAGCTGAAACGCGTAAAACGCATATAAACGCAGGATATTAAAACGCCCGAGGGCGTGTTTAATAAAGGTCGGGAAAAATTCCGCGATCGTAATACAAAAACCAAGGAGGGTTTATATGAAAAACGTAAAAAGAATGACCTGCATACTTTTACTGGTATGTCTTCTGGTCATGGCAACCGCTTGTTCACTCACAAACGGCGGTGAAAACGAAGTCAGTATCCTTAGCTTTTCAAGGCTTTCGGGCTACGCTTCTCTCTATTCTCCCGGCGAGAAAACGGTTGACGGTTATTCCGTGAATCTGTCTCCCGAAGAAACCGTATGGGTGACCGTTTCCATAGGCGACGGTATTGCCGCGGGGTATCTCGAAAAAGAAACCGCCACGGACATCGACGAATATCTTTTAAGCAGCGAAGGTCAGGCTCTCGTTCAGGCTATGAAGGGCGAACAGGACGTCGTTCTTTCAAGAATCGAAGCTCTCGGTTTCGACTATGAACTCGAACATCGCTACACGCTTCTCGACAACGGCTTTTCTCTTAAACTTAAATACAAAGACGTTGCTCTTCTCGGAAAAACCGAAGGCGTAAAGGGCGTTTATATTGCGGAAGTATATCAGTCTCCCGAAGTAACCGTCGAAAGCGTTTTCGACGACGCGCTTTTCGGAGATTCGGGTATATTTGCAAATAACACCGAATATCAGGGCGAAGGCATGACCATAGCCATTCTCGATACGGGTATAGATTACGACCATTCGGCTTTTGCGAAAATGCCCGAAATAATCGCTTTCGACTACGGTTTTATCGAAAGCAGACTTGCAAACACGCAGGCTTATTCCATAATGAAAAAGAAGCTTACCGCAGGTCAGGTCTATATCAACGAAAAGATTCCGTTCGCGTTTGACTATGCCGACAAGGACGCGGAAGTTATGCCCAGCCAGTCCGCCGTTATGCAGTACACCGCTTACCACGGAACTCACGTTGCGGGTATTGCGGCGGGCGACGACGACGTTATTCATGGCGTTGCAAAGAACGCTCAGATGGCGATAATGAAGGTGTTCAGCGACAACGCTTCGGGCGCGACCTTTACCGATATAACCGCGGCTATAGAAGACTGTCTGGTTCTCGGTGTGGACGTGGCTAACCTTTCTCTCGGCGCGGCTTGCGGATTTACCAAAGACAACAGCTCGGCTGCCGCTAAAATCAACGCTACTTACGAACTTGCCGATAAGCTCGGACTTACTCTCTGCGTGGCTACGGGTAACGACAACAATTCGGCTTACGATACGTCGTTCAAAAATCTTAACCTTGCATCCAATCCCGATAACGGCGTAGTCAATTCTCCCGCAACTTACGCCGCAGCCTTTGCCGTAGGTTCGATAATGAACGATCCCGAAGCTTTTGCAAACAAGACTTTCGTTACGGCGAAAAGCTCTTCCATGGGCGCGCTCGGCGATCTTTCCATCGGCGTGGACGTAATGGGCGTAGGCGGAAACGTTCTTTCTGCCGTTAACGCTTATTACAGCCAGATGAAAGGCACGGACACTCACGTAAGACTCAGCGGTACGAGTATGGCAACCCCCAACGTTTCGGGCGTTATGACCGTACTTAAACAGTATTATAAAAAGGCTTATCCCTTTGCGACCGACAGACAGATAAAGATTATGGTCCGTCAGATTATGTCGGGTACGGCTGAAATCATAAGAAATTCCGACGGCAATCCTCTTACCCCGAGAAGACAGGGTTCGGGCGTTGTCAATCTCGACGCCGCTCTTAACGCAAAGGCTTATCTTACCGTAACGGGTAGCGATTTCGCTAAACTCAACCTCGGAAGCGACCTTAACAAAGACGGTATTTATACTCTTTACTATAACCTTATTAATATCTCTTCCGAAGAGCAGAGTTATACGATAAACAACGAAGTTTTCACCGAAACCGTAAACGACGGTTATATTATCGAAAAGGCTCATATGTTTAACGACGCCGATATAACCGTTTCGGTTACGGGCGCGGTTTACGAAGACGGAGTTATTACGATTGACGGCAACAAGAGAGCGGGAATCAAAGTCGTAATCAAACTTACGGGCGACGAAAAAGCTTATATGGACGAAACTTTCGTAAACGGCATTTACGTGGAAGGTTATTCTCATCTTACGAACGTTGCGGATAACTCCACGCTGGTTATGCCCTTCATAAGTTTCTACGGCGATTGGGACGCTGTTCCTATGTTCGACGCGACTGTTTACGAAGGCGAAGTTCAGACCGCGAGAAACGAAATTTCCATGGTTAAGTGGAGCGGTGGTATAGAAGACCTTATAGGTCCTCAGTCGGTAATTCCTCTCGGAACGTATATGTACGACCTTCCCTCAGGTTACGAAGCTCCCAAAGCTTCCTTTGACAAGATCGCAATCAACGATACTTTGGGTATCGGCAGAATTTACTTCTCTCTTCTCCGTAACGCAACCGAAGTTATCATAAGAATGCAGGATAACGTAACGGGCGTGATTTACGACGAAGGTTCGGTAGGCGTTCTTACCAAGACCGTTATGAAGAAAGGTTCGGTAAACAATTACGGCTACATAGACCTCGGTAAAGGCAACGAATTCAACGCAAGCAACTACACTTGGGCTAACAATCAGGATCTCAGCTTTATAGTCGAAGCTTATCTCGAAAACGGAAAGAGTCAGAGCCTCGTATACAATATGTTTATCGACTACGAAGCGCCCACTCTCGTAAACGCTCTTCTTACCGAAAGCAAGGATAAAGTTTCTCTCGATATGACGGTATTCGACAACCATTACCTTCAGGCGATTATGGTTTACGTCCGCGACGGAGAAGACCTTAAAGACCTGCTCGGTTACGCGATTCCCGTTTACGAATTCGTAAGAAACACCGATAACGAAATTTCCGTCGACCTCACGAGGTACGCGGACGCTTTAAGAGGAAAAGAACTCGTTGTGGAACTCGTTGACTACGCAGGCAACAATTCAATGTATTTTGCGGTAACGCAACCTTCTCATGACGAAAACGAAAGTAACTCTTATAAACCCGATTATACGTCGGATTACACCGTAAGCGTCGAAAGCGGAGCCAACGAAACTACGGGAAACCGCTACGAGCTTGCTCTTGACGAATCTCAGAAACAGGGCGATTTCTATATCGACGGAACCACGCTCGTGGCTTACGTAGGTCAGGGCGGAGAAGTTACCGTTCCCGACGGAATCACCGAAATCGGAAGCAAAGTCTTCTACCTGAACGGCACGATAACCAAAGTAACTCTTCCCGAAGGCGTAACGACCATAGGAACGGCTGCTTTCTCGAGAGCTTACAATATGACCGACGTGGTTCTTCCTTCCACGCTTAAAGTTATAGGCCAGGAAGCCTTTGCGGGTTGCGTTAAACTTAAAAACATAAACCTCGAAGATACGAAGGTCGAGTCCTACGGAAAATACAGCTTCATAGGTAACGAAGGAATAGAAACTCTTACTCTTCCCGCAGCCGATAAGCCCATTCAGATGACCTATACATTCTCAATGATGTTCGGTCTTAAAAAGCTTGACGTACTCGGCGACGTCGAATACACGGACAGCTGTTTCTTCGTTCTTCCCGAACTCAGAGAAGTTAATTTCTACGGCGACGTTATGGTAGGAAAGAGAGGAGCAAGCTCCAACGCTTTTCAGGATTGCAACGCAATCGAAGTTATCAGATTCTACGGCAACACCGCTATAGGAAGAGAGTACAAACTCGGTTCCGGCACGGTAGTAAACACCAATTCTCTTATCTGCCTCAACAGCCTTAAAGAAGTTTACTTCTACGGCGACGTCGAATTTATAGTAGGTAAGGCTTTCAATAACTGCGCAAACCTCGAAAAGGTAGTATTCGGCGGTAAAATCGGCGAAATCGGTCAGGACGCTTTCGGCGTAAGCAAAAAGCTGAATAAAGGTTTCGACCTTACCGAAGACAACACGGATTACGTAAAAGACGAAAACGGCATTATCTACGATAGTGCGAAAACGCGTATGATTCGTCCTTACGAAACGGAAATCGAAGGCGTGTATACTCTTCCCGAAACAATTACCGAGCTTCCCGCAAGAGCCTTCTCTCACAGCACCAACATAATGTTCTCGGTAGCCGTTTCCTACTCTTTGGACGACGACGGCGCATATTCTTACAGAATAAGCTCTTCTTCCACGGAATACATTGCGGACAGAGAAAAGATGACGGGTATAATTCTTCACGACGGAATAACTTCTCTTCCCGAAAGATGTTTTGCGGGTAACGTAAATCTTACCTTCGACTATTCGAATATAACTTCATTCGGCGAAATGTCGCTGAGAAACACGGGCTTTACCAAACTCGAATTCGGCGAAAACGTAACCGATTTCGGTAAACAGGTATGGGCTTATTCGAAAAAACTCGAAGAACTTTCCTTCCCCGCAACGGCTGAATACGCTTCCTTCGAACGTTTCTACGCAGGTCTTACAATGAAAGAAATCGTTATTCCCGAATGGATGCAGACGGCAAGAGATATGTTCAGAGAAGCGGAGGTAGAAACGGTAGTTCTTCACGACGGCATAACCACTCTGCAGAACTTCGTGTTCTATATGTGTAAAAACCTCAAAGAAGTCAAAGGCATCGAAAACGTTACCGTAGTAAACGGCTGGGCTTTCGACAGCTGTACCTCTATCGTGGAAATCAATCTTCCCAACCTCGTAACCATGGGTTCGGCTGCCTTCCAGAACTGTTCTTCTCTCGAAGAAGTCAGGTACGGAACTTCGCTCAAAGCCTTCGGAAGCGGTGCGTTCAACAACTGCCCTTCTTTAAGAAGAGTATTCATTCCCAAGACCGTGACCAACCTCACCGCGGCAACGATGTCAAGATACTTCTACGCATGCAAAGGATTCGAAGAATTCACCGTTGAAGAAGGTCACACCAAGTACGTGACGATAGACGGCGCGCTTTATATGAAAGACCTTTCCGCTATCGTATGTTACCCGACGCAGAGTAAAGTTACCGAACACACACTTCCCGAAGCCGTAAACGTAATCACTGCGGGAATGTTCGAAAACGCTCCCTACCTCGAAAAACTTAATTACGAAGCAAACTCCATGTACGTTGACGCAAACGCCTTCAACAACTGCGTAAATCTCAAAGATTTCGACCTTTCGAGAGTTTACTATATAGGTAATCAGGCGTTCAGACATACGTCTCTCACAAAGGCGGAACTTCACGACGGAATTCAGTACGTAGGCGGATATTCCTTTGCGGATATAGAAACGCTTAAAACCATTTCCATTTCCGAAAAGACAGCGGCTTTCGATTACTCTTCGGTATTCTCGGGTTGCTATAACGTCGAAAACGTTACCATCGCCGAAGGGTGCGAAAACTTCGTTGCAAAGGACGGTCTCCTTACCAGCGGAGACGGCAGAATTCTCTTCATCGGTTTCGGCGAACTTTCCGGACTCACGATTCCCGAAGGCGTCGAAAAGATTTCCGAAAGAGCTTTCTACGGCAATAACTCCGTGAAGAAAGTAGTTATCCCCGAATCGGTAACAGTTATCGGCGACAAAGCTTTCTACGGTTGCGAAAATCTCGGTGAAATCGTGTTCGAAGGCAAAGTCGCTCCTCGTCTCGAAGGCTTCAGAATCGACGACGCAAACTACACCTACGCAAACTTCAAAGGTTATTTCGAAAACGCGGACGGCATAACCGTTTACGTCGAAAACGCTCCCGAATACCTGTCTTTCGTATGGAGAACCTACTTCGACAAGATCTACGTTCACACCGCGGACGGCTATAAGCTCTACGAATAAGTCCGAAAACGTGTATCGCGGTTGATGAAAAATCTCTTATCGCTTATACGCGTAAAGACAAATTATTAAAAAAGAGGCGGAAAGCTCGGTCTTTCCGTCTTTTTTTTCGCGCGTAGCCGACGGTAAGAGTAAAAACCGCTTATCCGCGCGCTTATTTTTATTAACCCGTAGCGTATCTATAAGTTTTCATAAAATGAAACAAAAACCGTTTTTTTATTTTCAAAAAATACTTGACAAATCAATCGGTTGATGATAGTATCATTGTAAACAAATATACATCAAATGATTTATATTTTTAATTGAGATATATTATCAAATGTTTGGTATTATCCGAACAGGTTAAAGGAGCAGAAAATGGCTATTGAATCGCTCGACGTTATTCGCGGAAAGGATGACATTGACGCTATAGGCGAGTTGATGGATTTAATGGGACTTTACGTAAGGACCAATTTCTACAACAACATTCACGATTATATCGATCGCAAGAGTATCGACGACGGAGGAATAAGCGGCGGGGCTCAGGTAATTATGAATTATCTGTATCGGGTTAAGCGTCCCGTTTCGGTTTCTCATATTGCAAAGCGTCTGATGATCAACAACATTTCCCGTTTTATAGGCGCGTTGGAAGAAAAAGGCTTCGTCGAGAGAAATTTCGGTAAAAAAGACAAACGCGTCGTCGAAGTGTCCATATCCCAAAAAGGCAAAGAATTTATGGACGAATATTACAGCAAGTACGACGCTGCCGCAAAAGAGTTTATGAGCGAGGTTCTTACCGAAAAGGAAAGATACGAAATGAAGAACCTTCTTATAAATCTCGTTGAAATGCTGGGTAAGATACCTTCCCGCATAGAAGAATCGGAGAAGGTTATTCTGGAAATGCGCGGAGAGAAAGTCGATCTGGAAGAAGAACTGAAATAAATCAAGGTAAGGCGGAAACCGTAATAAAACGACAAAAAACCTTTTCGTTCGGCGGAGAATTGTCCGTCGACATGGCATTTTATTGCCTTTTTTAAGAGAATTACATTAAGAAGCGACTCGAGGGCTTCGTGTAATATAAAAAACAAGGAGAGTTACCATGAATAAAAAGCTGATTACGATCTTACTGCTTACGGTTTTCACGCTCGTTGCGGTAATGGGATTGAATACGCGGCAGGCTCTTGCGGAAAACGTAGTTTACGGCGTAAAAGACGTTACCGACACGGCTGAGTTCGACGTATATCAATTCGCTGACAAGTATCTTAGCGGAACGGACGCCGACGAAGTCGTTCTGGACGCGGATACGAAAGTTGACGTTATCATCGAACTCGGTTCCGGGAAGGAATCTTTACTTGCGCTCAGCAGAAAGGCTTCTGCGGAAAGCATAGCGAAGTACATAGCTTCCGTGGAGGGCGAGAAAAGCGCGAAGGATCTTGCTTCAAAGCAGGCAGACTTCAGACAGGCAGTTGAAAAACTCGGCATAGAAATTACCTACAAGTATTCTTACAGCACGGTCGTAAACGGACTTGCGGCTACCGTCCGTTTCGGCGACATTGAGAAGATCGAGGCGTTGAGTTGCGTTTACGACGTGGCTCTTGCGGAATATTATTCCCTTCCCGATACCAAGAACAGCGCGACTCAGATGAATATCACGACCGCGAGAGAAGAAACGGGTTATACCGGAGACGGAATGACCATAGCTATTATAGATACGGGCGTGGAATGGACGCACGAAGCCTTTTCAGTCGCTCCCGAAACTCAGACGATGACCGCAGAAACCATTGCGGAAGTTCTTCCTTCCACGGCGGCTTACAACGGATTTTCCTTCCGGGCGTTTGACGAAGAAATATCAAAAGATTACGCGGGCGGAGAACTTACCGCGGAAGAGGTTTATAAGAGCGGAAAGATACCTTTTTATTTCGATTATACCGTAGCTTCGGCTTCGGAGGTTCCTTCCGAGGATCACGGAACGCACGTTGCGGGTATTGCCGCTGGCAATAACGGTAAAAGCTTCAAAGGTGCGGCTTACGACGCGCAGATTCTTGCCTTCAACGTATTCGGAAACAAGAGCGGAGCAAGCACAATAGATATTCTTGCGGCAATAAACGACGCCGTTCTTATGGGCGTAGACGCTATCAATATGTCTCTCGGATCCGCTTCCGGTTATAAATTCACGGGCTATCAGGATAAATACTACAAGATGGCTGAAGACGCGGGTATTCTCGTTTCGGTTTCTTCGGGTAACAGCTATTGGGCAGGTTATTACGGAGTTAACGGAAACAATCCGAGAATCGACGCTATGGATTACGGCGTAGTAGGAACTCCCGGTTCGTACGACAACGTTTTCACCGTAGGAAGTTATAACGCTTACGAATTCGACGAAGCCTGGTTTTATATAGACGGAGAAAGAGTGGATTATATCGACGCTTCCGAACATAAATTCAACGAAGATATGATTGCTCAGGAAAGCGAAAAAGCGGGCGAACAGCTTGCAAGCGTAAGCGCGGAACTTGCATTAGTGCCTCTTTTCAGAATGTCGCCTCCCAATATGATGATGTGGGTCGGAAGAGACTCTTTCGACGCGGTTGATCTCGAAGGCAAAATAGCCGTTCTCGAATTGTCCAGCTCTAAGACCATCGTTATGCCCATAGGTTCGCGTATAGCTACGGCTGCTAATAAAGGCGCGATCGGCGTTATATTCATTCTTGACTCTGCAAAGAGTTATACTCTTATAACCGAAGGCGCGGAACTTCCCGTTCCCGTGGCTATTCTTTCCGGCGATTATTATGAGCAGGTCAAAGAGGCTGCTATTGACAGCAAACAGTTTACCGTCAAAGCGGCAGACAGAATTCATTATCCTCTTGCGGTATCCGACTTCTCGTCGAGAGGCGCAACTCAGGACCTTAAACTTAAACCCGACGTCCTTGCAACGGGCGCTCCGATTTATTCTTCCGTACTTAACAACAAATACAGTTATATGAGCGGTACGAGTATGGCTGCTCCCAACATCACGGGTATTACGACCATCGTCAAGCAGTACGTAAACGAAATGTTCCCCGAAATGACCGACGTAGAAAAGCGTGCAGTCGTTCAGCAGATCATTATGAGTACGGCTACGGTAGTCAGCGACGAATACGGCGTTTCCGTAAGTCCCAGAACTCAGGGCGCAGGTCTTGCCAACGTTCTTAACGCTGTAACGACTAAGTCTTATATAACGGTTGACGGCTTGGACAAGAGCAAAATCGAATTCGGCGACGACCCCGAAAAACTGGGCGTATATACGCTTGAATTCAACGTAGTCAACTTCTCGGACGCGATTATAACTTACAACATCGACGTAGACGCCATAACCGAAGCTTACGAAGGCAAATATCTTACTCTTCACGGCTATAAGCTTGCTCCCGAAATTACTTTCAGCGCAAGCGGTAAAGGCGCGGTTTCCGAAACGGGCAGACTTTTCGTCGAAGCAAATTCTGCCGTAAAGGTAAAGATCACGCTTACTCTTTCCGACGAAGACAAAGAATATATGAAAGCCTTCCCCAAGGGCGTATTCGTAGAAGGTTTCATTAAACTCGAAAACGAAGCCGAAGACGGAATAAGCCTCAGCCTTCCCTTCATGGGATATTACGGCGACTGGTACGAACTTTCCCTTCTCGATAACACCATGTACGAAGGCGGAGAGGATATCCTTTTATCGGGTACTCTCGAAGGTCATAACGGCAAAACGCTGGGAAGAAATCCCTATACGATTGCTCCCGGATGCGAGAACGACCTTCCCGACGCGGACAAGATTGCCATAAGCACGACGGGCAACGGCAATTCTTCCATCAAACTTTACAGACTTGCGGCTCTCCGCAACCTCTATTCAATTCAGTACACACTTAACGACTACGATACGGGCGAAGCTTATATCGATTATACTTACCTTTACGTTCCCAAGGCATATTCCGGACAGACCGGTTACGTAAACTGGATGGGCTATCCGTATAATCTCGATTGGGATAACGTAGGTACCTTCGGCGACTTTGTAAACGGCGAAAGATTGCTCTTCAAAGCCGAAGCGACCATTATCGACGACGAAGGCAAAGAACACAAAGAAAGCAAAGAATACGTTATCACCGTAGATAACGCGTCTCCCGTTATTATCGAAGAAAGCGCGAAACTTGTTTACGAAAACGGCAGACTTTACTTCACGGCGGACTTCTACGATAACGAATACCTTCTCTTCGCTTATATGAAGAATCCCAACACCAGCACGGGCGTATATCCCTTCCATTCCGGAAAGGGCGAAACGGCAAACTTCAAAGTAGACGTTACCGATTACTATTCTCAGTTAAAAGAAAACGGTACGATTTCCCTTCAGGTTTGCGACTACGCTTATAACGTATCCAAATACGAAATCATTCTTCCCATGCCCGAAACGACCGACGGTCTTCCCAAGGAACTTAACGTTACCAATACCGAAGAGGAGCTTACTCTCGCCGTCAATCAGTACAGAGAAATCGGATACGAAATCGCTCCCTACGGACTTTACGATATAGTTTCCAAGGAATACTCCGTTGCCGACGAATCGATAGTCCGCGCTAAGGAAGACGGTATTCTCGCTCTTGCGACGGGCGAAACCCAGGTTACTCTTTACGTTAAGATTCGCGTTAACTCCGAAAACGTTATGGTAACTCTTTCCGACACGTTTACCGTTAAAGTAACCGAAGAAGTCGTAAACAAAGTAAATCCGAGTTACGTTTATATCACTTTCAGCGCTCCGTACGAACATATCGTCGTAGGCGAATACTATAGCGGTATAGGCGGTTTCAGCGCATATCAGTACGACGAATTCGACTTCTTCGTAAATCCCGTTCCGTGGTATGCAGATAACAGCTACACGGTCGAATATACATGGATGTATTCGGGTTCTGATAATGCCGATTACGGCGTAGACAACGTAAGAAAAACCGTTCAGGTAACGGGCAACCACATTTACATTGCAGGCTACGGTTGCAGATTCATTCTTTCCATAGTATGTAAAGGCGGAGTTTCCGAACCCGTAACCATAACCCTTAATAAAGCGATCGGTGCGGTCGAAGGCGGAGACGAATTCGTCATTTCGGAAGACGGTACTACTCTTACCAAATACAACGGCGACGGCGGAACGGTAGTTATTCCCGACGGCATAACGACAATAAGCAGTCGTACGTTCTACGGCAAAACCGAAGTCAAGAAAGTCGTTCTTCCCGAAAGTCTCAAAATCATCGACACATACGCCTTCGCATTTTCAGGTATAGAAGAAATCGTTATCGATTCGTCTCTCTGGTATATCGGCCATTATGCTTTCGCAAAGACTCCTCTGAAGAGTTTCGTTCTTCCCGAAGGTTCTCTGCTGGGTTATATCGGTATGGACGCTTTCGTTTATTCCTCGATCGAATTGCTTGATCTCGGTAACGCATTCCCCGAAGATGAGGAAAACGGTCTCGGAATTGACTATTGGGCGTTTACTTCCTGCGAAAGCCTTAAAGAAGTCGTCTTCCCGAAAAACGCTACTTACGTCATTGATGTGGAAGCGTTCAAGGGCTGTTCGGCTCTTAAAGAAATCGACCTTTCTGGATATAAGAGTGTTTTCGGTTACGCCGTTTTCAGAGATTGTTCCGCTCTCGAAAAGGTAATCCTTTCCGAAGAATTGGAAGTTATTTCCGAGGAGTTGTTCGAAGGCTGTTCTTCCCTTAAAGAGGTTGAAATTCCGTCGGGCGTCAAGCATATCTATGACAGAGCTTTCTGCGGAACCGGTATTACCGAACTTTATCTCGGAAAGAATGTCGAAACGATCGGAAACAGCGCTTTCAAAGATTGCGCAAACCTTAAGAAGCTTGTCTTCGAAGAAGGTTTCGACGGCTTCAAGGACAGAACTCAGACATATCAGACCTGCAAATTCTCATTCGCTTACTGCACGTCTCTTACCGAAGTAATTCTTCCCGACAGCGTAACCGCTCTTCCTTACGCAACGTTTATGAATTGTTATAACCTTTCAAAACTCGTTCTTTCTAAGAACATAACCGCTATCGGCGAATACGCCTTTGCGAATACGGCTGTTTCCTCGGTCGTTATCCCCGACAGCGTAACGAGTATCGGACACTACGCGTTCTCCGATTCTCTCATTGAAAACGTAACTCTCGGCGAAAACCTTTCCGTTATCGGTAACTACGCGTTCAGCGGAACTTACATCGGCGAAATAGTTATTCCAGCAAGCGTTACTTACGTCGGCAACTACGCGTTCCACGGAGTAAAACTCAGCGTTTCCGAACTCAGATTCGCGGAAGGCTTTGTCTTCCTCGGCGCATACAGCTTCGACTCGGCGGAAATAGGCGATATTTACCTTCCCGCAAGTCTTGAAAGCGTAGATTTCAGCGCAAATACCGGCGCAACCTATCATATCGACGAAAACTGCGAACTCGTTAAAATAGTAGGCGACGCCATATACGCAAACGGCGGAAACGTCCTTATGTTCTATCAGGGCAATGACGTTGACGTTGAAATCGCAGACGGAACGGCAAGAATTTACGGCGGAGCGTTCGTAGGTACCGAAAAACTCGACTCCGTAGTTATTCCCGCAAGCGTAAGAAGAATAGGCGACGAAGCCTTCCTGTTCGAAGTAGGTTCGATTCGCTTCCTCGGAGACGCTCCCGTTCTCGAAAGCAAAGAGATTAAAGCAAACACCTTCCTTAAAGGCGCAACGATTTTCGTAAACGCCGACGCGAAGGGATTTGACGGCTCGGCTTGGAGTAATTACAATATCGTATATCTTACCGAAGGATATCTTCTTAACGAAAAGATCTCTTCCGATATGACCGACGACGAAATAGTTGCTCTTTACGGCGAATATCTTAAACTTTCCGAAACGGAAAAAGCAAAAGTAACCAACGCCGCGTCCCTTATAAGCAGATACCTCGACGTATCGCTTAAACGCAGTGCGGAAGACCTCGAAAAAGCCGAAAAAGAAGCGGAAGAAGCTAAGAAAGCTCAGGAAGAGAGCAGGAAACTTGCCGAAAAAACTCAGAAAGAGCTTGACGAAAGCAAGAAAGAAAACGAAGAACTCAAGAAAGACCTTCGTACGCTTCTCGGATTCGACTCCTGTACGGCTTCTTCCGAAATCACTTGGATAAGCGTTATCGCCTTCGCACTTCTCGCCGCAGCGGTAGTCTTCCTGACGATTCGCAAAAAGAAAATCCGTAAATAAACGACGCGAAAATTCAAAAAACAAACAACGCAAAAATGCGTAAATAAACAAACGCGTGAAAAAAGCGGAAATAAAACCGCAAAAATGCTTAAATAACGCAGAAATGTGTAAACAAATAATGCAGAAAAATGCGCAAATAAATAATGCAGAAAATGCGGAACCAAACGACGCAGAAAAATGCGCAAATAAATAATGCAGAAAATGCAGAAACAAAACAACGCAAAAATGCGTAAACAAATGACGCAGAAAATGCAGAAACAAAACCGCAAAAATAAACTGACGTTATTAACAACCATTGCTTAAACCGTGAAAAACACCTCCTTAATTTAAGCAATAACTCTGCAATCGGGTTGCCCCAAAGGCAACCCGATTTTTTTGTTTTTTATAGGGTTTTTATGTTTTATAATTTTTCTTTATTTTTGGTAATTCTCTTGACACTTCTTCCGGTAACGCGTATAATAGGAAACATAAGTTACGCAACATATGTTTCTTAAAAGGAGATAGCCATGCCGCCGAAATTCAGATTTACGAGAGAAGAGATTACAGAAGTCGCCTTAGAGCTTGTCAGAGAGAAGGGCATGGACTGTTTGACCGCGCGGGAACTCGCTTTACGGCTGAAATCCACGCCCAAGCTTATATTCGGGCGATTTGAAAATATGGCAGAGGTTAAAAAGTCCGTCATCGAAAGTGCGCACTTACTTGAAAAAGAGTATTTTAACGCCGAGATTGCAAGCGGAAAGTTTCCTCCCTACAAAGCAATAGGCGTCGGTTATATAAGATTTGCGCAAAAGGAAAGAGAACTTTTTAAGTTGCTTTATATGCGCGACAGAACGCAAACCGACCTTTCTTCTGCGGAAGAATACGACGGACTTGACGAAATAATAGAAATAATTATCAAAAACACCGGGCTTTCCGAAGAAAAAGCCTTGCGCCTTCATTCCGAAATGTGGGTATTCGTTCACGGCTTAGCCGTTATGTCCGCAACCGATTATTTGCGGTGGAACGACGAATATATCGCCACGGCTTTGACCGACGTATACGAAGGCGTAAAAAACAGACTGATTTCTTTAAGCGGAGAATAAAAATGGACGCCGTTACGGTAAAAGGACTTACTAAAAAATACAAAGACATAACCGCCGTGGATAATATTTCTATAACCGTCGGGCAAGGCGAGATATTCGCGCTTCTCGGAACGAACGGCGCGGGAAAAACGACCACGGTCAAAATGCTGTGTTGCCTCACGAAACCCACTTCGGGCGAAGCTTTCGTCGGAGGATTAAGCGTAAATTCGGACGGTTTGGGCGTAAAACGAATTATAGGCGTATCACCGCAGCAAACGGCAGTCGCGCAAAATCTTTCCGTCAGGGAAAATCTCGAATTTATGTGCGGAATTTACGGATTTTCCAAGGAAAAAACCGCGGTAAAAACCGACGAACTCATAGAAAAATTCGGTCTTACGCAGTTTTCTTCAAAGCGCGCGTCTAAGCTTTCGGGCGGAATAATGCGAAGACTCAGTATAGCCATGGCTCTTATAAGCGATCCGCAAATCCTTTTTCTCGACGAACCGACGCTCGGTCTCGACGTAATTTCGAGAAGCGAACTTTGGAATACTATACGGGAACTTAAAGGCAAGGTTACCGTTATTTTAACTACGCATTACATGGAAGAAGCCGAGAATCTTGCAGACAGAGTCGCTATTATGAAGGACGGGAAAATACTTGCCTCGGGAACTACGGAAGAAATTAAAAAATCCGCAGGCGAAGAGAAATTCGAGCAGGCTTTCATTTCGATAGTAAAAGGAGATTTGCAATTATGAGAACGTTGACTTTCGCGTCGAGAAACGTAAAAGAGATTGTGCGCGATCCTTTGAATTTATGTCTCGGTCTTGGTTTTCCGCTTGTACTTCTCGTTCTTCTCACGGCAATACAGTCCAATATTCCCGTCGAGCTTTTTGAAATAAATTCGCTTGCCCCGGGAATAGTTGTTTTCGGACTGAGTTTTATTACGCTTTTTACCGCGCTTTTAGTAGCGAAAGACAGAGAAAGCGCCTTTCTCGTGCGTCTTTATGCAACGCCGATGACGCCCAAAGATTTTATTTTCGGTTATATGTTACCGCTTATTCCCGTGTCCGCGGTGCAGGGAATTATTTGTCTTGCGCTTGCGTTATGCCTCGGGATGCGGTTCTCGGTAAACGTTCTTTACTCGGCTTTGGCGGTAATTCCCTTTTCGCTCTTTTATATAGCCGTCGGCGTGCTTTTCGGAAGCGTTTTTTCTTCGAAACAAGCGGGTGTAATCACGGGTTCGCTCTTTACAAACCTTGCCGCCTGGCTGTCGGGCGTGTGGTTCGACCTCAACCTCGTGGGCGGAACGTTCAGAACCGTAGCCTATTGCCTGCCCTTCGTTCATATCGTGGAAGCAGAAAGAGCAATCGCTGTAGGCAACTTCTCAGACCTCTTCCCGCACGTCTGTTGGATCACCGCCTACACCGCCATAACAACCGCCACTGCCATCCTCCTCTTCCTCCGCCAAATGAAAAAGGCGTGAGCGGAGCAATAGGTAATGTTTACTTTTTGACTTCGGAACGAGGCTTTTGCGTTTACCGATAAGTTCGTTGCTCCCCCACAAGGGAGCAACTTTTATATTATAACGAAAATCTCATTCCATTCGGTAATACCGATTTTTCAATTTTCGTTTCCGCCAAAATAAATTCCGTTTTTTCCGATTGCGCGTCGGCCGGTTGCTCGGGGACGCCTGCTTTACCATACTCAAATTGTGATTGGCGTTTTTGGGTTTTTCTTAGCATTCTACTTAGCAAAAATTGGACTAATTTTTTTCATTTGCGGGGCATATTTTTATCCTTAAATCGTTGACAACCAAGGGCGTTTATGTTAAGATTACTTTGCGGAATGTGTTGGCGGTTTGCCAAGATTTAGACTTACGCTTTGACTAAGTAAAGCGCGTGCGTCGCGTGGCGTAGGTTTAACTCGGGAAAGTACGGAACGAAAACGCCCGAATGGCAACGGAGCATTCCCAAACGCAATTATTGTAACCCGAACCGTAGCAGAGTTGCCTCACGCATAGCGGGATAAAGAGCGGGGCGCTCGACGAAAAACGATTGTAACTACGACAAGACGACTAATAATGACAGAAAACGGAAGAACCGTTCACTGGATAAACTTTTTCTCATATTTCTTTAAGGAGGAACTTATGAAACACCAAAAACTGACAGTAGTTCTTATGTTGTTGGTTCTTGCTCTTTTCGTAGGCTGTAGTCTGAACGTTCCGCAGAACGAACAGAACGACGCTTCGAAAACAGCCCTCAGCGTAAGACGAATCGACAAAGAAAGCGGCTTTATGACCGCTGCGTCCGCCCTGTCGGACGGAAGTGCAACTTCGATCGTTCTCAACGATCAGGATAAAGTTTCCGTTATCGTCGAAATCGGCGACGGACTTGCCGCTAAGTATATAAACGGCGGTTACGCAAGCTTTGCGGATCTTTATAATTCCGAAGAGGGTCTGGCTCTCGTTGCGGAAATGAACGCGGCTCGCGCAAGCGCAATGACCGAAGTTGCGGCTCTCGGAGCCGATCTTACCGACGCTTACACCTACGGAACTCTTCTCAACGGTTTCAGCGCAGTTATCGAATTCGGTAAAATCGATTCCGTTGCGGCTCTCGATTGCGTTAAATCCGTAGTTATTTCGGAAGAATACTCGGCTCCCGAATTTACCGTATCTTCCGTAGACGAACTTTTCGGTAAAGACGGTATCTTCGATAACGAAACCCAGTATAAGGGCGAAGGCATAATCGCTGCCGTTATCGATACCGGTCTCGATTACGATCACGACGCATTCCAGAAGGAACCCGATTTCCAGATTATGACTCTTGAAAGTCTTGAAAGAGTTTATCAGGCAACCAACGCTTACAGCTACGTAAGATCGGGCGTTGCTTCTTACTACGTAAGCGGAAAGATTCCTTTTGCTTTCGACTATGCGGACAAAGATTTCGACGTTAAGCCTTCCGACTATGCGGGACAGAACGTTGAAGCCGCTCCTCACGGAACGCACGTTGCAGGTATTATCGCCGGCAACAACGACGAAATTCAGGGCGCTGCCTGCAACGCACAGCTTGCTATAATGAAAGTCTTCTCCGATAACGGCGGCGGAGCAAACAACACCACGATCGTTGCCGCTCTCGAAGACTGTATCACCCTCGGCGTCGATATGGCTAACCTTTCTCTCGGTACCGCCTGCGGTTTCTCTGTTGCAAGAGACGGCAGTGCCGAATTCATGAACAAAGTTATGCTCATGGCTGAAAAGGCCGGTCTTTCCGTATTCTGCGCTTCCGGTAACTTCAATACCGCAAACCACGATACCAGCTACAACAGCCTTGTTCTTAACGGCAACCCCGATAACGGCGTTATAGGCGCACCCGCTTCTTACAGACCTACTATTTCCGTAGGTTCCGTTAACTCCGTTACTCAGCTCGTCGTTGAAGTAGATAACGGTTCCAAGAGCATTCAGCTCTTCGATTCCGTTGACGCTGACAGCAATCCTTACAGTTTCGTAAGCATTCTCGGCGGAGCAAGAGAAAAGACTTTCGAATACGTATTGGTTCCCGGTTTCGGCGCCGAATCCGATTACGAAGGCATCGACGTTACCGGTAAAATCGCTGTAGTTTCGAGAGGCGAAACCACTTTCGAATCCAAACAGCTTATCGCTTCTCAGAAGGGCGCTATCGGTTGCATTATCGTTAACACCGGCACCGAAAACACCAGAGCTCAGATAATAAATCTCGCTATCCCCACGGTTATGGTATCTCTTACCAGCGGAGACGTTCTTAAAAACGCAACCGTTAAGAACATTACCGTTACCGAAGACAGCCTTCTCTACGTAAGAAGCTACTTCTCGTCTATGGGCGCGGTTACCGACTGTTCCATCGGCGTTGACCTTATGGGCGTAGGCGGAAGCGTTTATTCTTCCGTACTTCATTCCTATGCGGTTGCTCAGGGTCTTACGAGCGATTACGCAACCATGAGCGGTACTTCCATGGCTTCGCCTAACGTAACCGGCGTTGCTGCTGTTCTTACTTCTTACCTTAAACAGACTTATCCCGAAAAGACGGGCGCCGAAATCAGAGATCTCGTTTACGCTCTTCTTATGAGCACCGCCGACGTAGTTAAGGACGAAAACGGTCACGCTCTTTCTCCCAGAATGCAGGGTGCCGGCGTTGCCGATCTTTACAATGCAATCGGAGCAAGCGCATATCTTAAAGTAGCAAATACTCCTCAGCCCAAGCTCAGCCTCGGTAGCGACGTAGAAAAGGACGGCGTTTATACCCTTCGTTTCAGCGTAGTTAACTTCGGCGAAGACGATATTACTTACACTCTGAGTGCAGAAGCTTATTCCGAAAGCACTTCCAAGGGTTACATTCTCGGTCAGCCTTACGCATTCGACGACGCTTCCTTTGTTATGTACGCAGACGGCGAACTCCTCGAAGGCAGTGAAATTACCGTAAAAGCAGGCGAAACCCTTTCTCTTAAGGTTGTCGTAACTCTTACCGACGTCGACAAGGAATATATGGACGCTAACTTCGCAAACGGTATCTACGTAGAAGGTTTCGTATATCTTAAGACCGACGACGACGCGGATCTTTCCATTCCTTACATGGCGTTCTACGGCGACTGGTACGGCGATATGCCCATCTTCGACGGCGTAAACGGCGGTGAAATGCAGATTGCCAAAACCACTCCTTCTTATAACGACAGATATACTTACGAAGATTCCGGTCTTACTTTGGTTATCCCCAGAGACTTCACGGAATTCCCCTACGCCGTTGCAGACGGTTACTCCAAACCCGCTAACAGCGATAAATTCATCGGTATCAACAAGACTTTCGGCGTTGAAACCGTAAACATCGCCTTCCTCAGAAACGTTACCAACTGCGGTCTTTACTTCAAAGACGCCGTTACCGACGAAGTATTCCTTTGGGGCGAATTCGGCGCAGCCAACAAAGCTTATTCCTATTACGGATCTCAGCCTATATACGTTCAGGCTAACTTCCCGACGGAACAGGTAGTAAACGCAGACAACTACGGTTTTGCAAACAACCAGAGACTGGTTCTCGAACTCTTCGGTACCTTTGAAGAAAAGACTACACAGACTCTTACCTGGAACATTTTCGTAGACTACGAAGCTCCTACCATCCTTAAAGCAGAAAAAGAAGAAAAAGACGGTAAGACTTACCTTAATCTTAACGCATACGACAACGGCACTATCATAGCTCTTAAGCTTTATACCGAAAACAACGGTACTGCCGTAGATCTTCTTGCAAACACCGTTATTCCGCTTTCCGATACTTCCGTAGCGGGCGCAGATAACAGCTATTCCATCGATATTACTCCTTATCTTGCAAACGTCGTCGACAACAAACTTATCGTTGAAGTCGTTGACTCCGCAAGAAATACTTCTTCCTACGCTATGGACCTTACCGGCGCGGAAGAAAACACCGTTAACGTTATTAACAGCGGTCTCGTAGACACGACAAGCGCTCAGGTATCCTACATTTCTTCCGAAATGTTCGCTCAGGACAAAGACGCTAAGGTTTCCGCATACGATCCCTCCAAGCCCGAATTCGAAGTAGTAAGCGGCACGCTCGTTTCCTATAACGGCGAAGGCGGAGACGTAGTTATCCCCGACAACCTCGGTATCTTCTCCATCGGCGCAAACGCTTTCTATCTCAACGACACCATCACCAGCGTAGTTATTCCCAAGGGCGTAATCACCATCGGCGAAGCTGCGTTCAAACGTTGCTACAACATGACTAAGGTCGTTCTTTCCTCTACGGTAAGAATCCTCAGCGCAGAAGCTTTCTACGGTTGCGTTAAACTCGAAGACATCAACCTCGAAGACGCAAGCGTTACCGTTTATAACAGAATGTGTCTCGGCGGAACCAAGTCCCTTAAGAAGGTAACCATTCCCGACGTTAACGGACAGACCGTCACCATGGCAGGCGCTTTCCAGGTATGTATCGGACTCGAAGAAATCGTAGTTAACGCAAACCTCGGAATGTGCACCAGCGAATTCCTTCTTTGCCCCGATCTTAAGAAGATCACCTTCAACGGCACTATCAGACAGCTCGGTTCTGCATGCTTCAACTATCTTGAATCTCTTGAAGAACTCGAATTCAACAATACAGTAGGTCAGATCGGTCAGTACGTATACATTTCTTACGGAAACAGATACATTCTTCTGTATACGGCTTGCGGACTTCCTTCTCTTAAGAAAGTTACCTTCCGTGCCGACGTAGACGTTATCAGCGCTCTTGCTTTCAACAGCTGTCCCAACCTCGAAAGCGTTACCTTCTACGGCAAGATTCCCGAAAAGAACCTTTCTGCATTCGGTAACTGCCCGAAACTCGCTGACGGTTTCACTCTCGGCGAAGGCAACGACCGGTATATTAAAGACGAAAAGACCAACGCTATCTATAACCTCGACAAGACCAAGCTTTACAGCCCCAACTGTTGGGAACCCAACGGAGAATACGTTCTTCCCGAAACCATTACCAGCCTCGATGCAAGAATGTTCGGTGATTCCTCGTTGATCATCGGCACCAACATCAGCAGCGTATCCGTAAGCGACACGGGCGCAGTTGACTTCGTAGGTATGATGGATACCAAGGAAAACGACATCAGCAGAACCAAGTTCACGAGCATCGTTCTTCACGACGGTATTACCGCTATCCCCGACGAATGCTTCTCCAACAATATTAACCTTACTTTCGACCTCAGCAATATTACCTCCTTCGGTAAGTACTGTCTGAGAAACACCGGTTTCACTTCTATCGTTCTCGGCGATAACGTAACCGACATCGATTACGTTCCGTGGAGAGGATGCCGTAACCTTACCGAACTTTCCATCAGCGAAAAGACCAAGGTTTCCGCATTCTACGGCTGGTACGCAGGAACGGGCTTCACCACCATCGAAGTTCCTTCTTATATCAACGTAAACGAAGCTACCTATCTTGCACAGGGCGCTCAGAACGTTACCGAAATCATTATCCCCGAAGGCACGACCGTTCTTCCCGCTTACTTCGCAGACAGCTGTCCCAACCTCGTAAGCGTTAAGAATACCGAAGCGGTTGAAAGCATTCTTACGGGTGCGTTCTCATTCTGTACTTCTTTGAAGTCCATCGACCTTCCCAACGTTAAGAGTATAGCAACCGCTTTCTACGGATGTACTTCTCTTGAATACGCTAACTACGGCGACGACCTTACTTCGCTCGGTTCCATGGCGTTCAAGAATTGTTCTTCTCTTAAGAAAGTATACTATCCCGCACGTCTTACCGCTAACGTAAACGACGCGTTCGACGGTTGTACCGGCGTTGAAGAATACGTAGTAGCATCCGATAACCCCGCATACGCAAGCGACGAATACGGCGTTATGTACGTTAAGAGCAAAGCTTACGCAATCAAGTATCCTACCGCTAACAAGCAGACCGAATACGTTATGCCCGCGTCGGTAGTTTCCATGGCTGCCAACATCTTTGAAAACGCTACCTATCTTGAAAAGGTAACCATGCCCAACGTAATGGGTATTCCCGATAACGCGTTCACCAACTCGGGCGTTAAGGAAGTCGTAGCAAGCAGAGTAAGAACCATCGGTTACAATGCGTTCATGAACACCAATCTTACCTCCTTCGATTTCACTAACGTTACCGTTATCTATGCAAACGCATTCAGGAACACCAAACTTGCCGAAGTAGATTTTACCGACGCTCTCGAGTTTGTTGACACCGCTGCGTTCGCATATTGTACCGAACTCAAGAAGATCACCATCTCCGCAAACGCTCCCGAATTCAACTTCTCTTCTATCTTCGAAGGTTGTACGGGTATCGAAGAAGTTATCATCGACGAAGAATACGAATATCTCGTTGAAGAAAACGACTTCATTATGGACCTCAGTAAGACATTGCTCTTCTACAGCTTCAACGATTCCGAAGAAATCGTCGTTCCCGAAGGCATAATTTACATCGGTGCAAACGCGTTTGCAGGCAACACGCACGTTAAGTCCGTCGTTCTTCCTTCCACTTTGAAGCAGATCGGCTCCAAGGCTTTCTACGGTTGCGAAAACCTCGAAAAGGTAACCTTCCTGAGCGAAAAGGCTCCCGATCTCCTCGGTTTCACCTCCGAAGGAAGAACTCTTACCTACGAAAACTTCGTACACCACATCGAAGACGGTCAGACCAACATTGCGGTTTACTGCAAGGTTCTCAACGCTTCGTACAATAACTATCTGTTCAGAACTTACTTCAAATCTTTGAATGAAATCGAAGGTTAACGGTAAGAAACCGACTATCTATAGTTAAAATCTAAACTTAAAGGGACTGCCTCGGCGGTCCCTTTTTTATTATAAATTTCGGCTATTGCTTGACTAAAATCCGTAAATATGGTAAAATTACAAGGATTTTGAACAGAATATACGGAGAAATAACGGCATAGATATGGTTAGACTCAACAAATTCATGGCGGACTGCGGAGTAGACAGCAGAAGAGCCTGCGATAAGATAATTTCCGAAGGCAGAGTAAAGGTTAACGGAAAAACCGTTACCGAACTCGGAACGGTTATAAACGAACTTAACGACAGCGTTTCGGTGGACGGAAGAAGAATCAACGAAGTCAAAAAGACGTACTACGTTATGCTTCATAAGCCCAAGGGCTACGTTACTACGGTTAAGGACGACAAAGGCAGAAAAACCGTTATGGATTTGGTAAAGATCCGCACGCGTCTTTTCCCCGTAGGCAGACTGGATTACGATACGGAAGGCTTGCTTATTTTAACCAACGACGGAGAGTTCGCTCAGGCGATTACCCATCCGAGCAGTGAAATCAGCAAGACTTACGTTGCGAGAATCAAAGGCAAACTCAGTAAAACCGAGCTTTACGCCCTTCGTAACGGCGTGGAAGTAGACGGTAAACTTACCGCTCCCGCAACGGTAAAAGTGCTCGAAGAAAGCGACGACGAATCGAGAATCGAAATCGTTATCACCGAGGGAAGAAACCATCAGGTCAAAAAAATGTTCGAGGCAGTCGGCAAGGAAGTCAAGTTCCTGAAGCGCACGAAAATCGGCGATCTTCGTCTCGGAGGACTTTCGAGAGGCGAATACAAGATTCTCGGACAGAAAGAAATCGACATTCTGAAAAAGCCGCTGGTTAAAAAAGAAATCATCGACGGCGATAAAAGAAAATAATAATATCGGAGGGTGTTTATGAAAAAAATTATCACGATCGGAAGAGAATTCGGCAGCGGAGGAAGAGAACTCGGCAAACAGCTTGCGAATAAGCTCGGAATAGCTTATTACGACAACGAAATAGTCGAAGAAATCGCAAAACAGACGTCGCTTTCAGAACAGTACGTAAAGGAAATTCTTTCGTCTAAACCCATGTCCGTAGTTCCTGCGGCAGTCGGAAGAACCTTCTTCGTTCCTTTCGATTATCACACCAACGTCAGCCTTGAAATTTTCAACGCTCAGAGTAAAGTTATTCAGGAAATGGCGTCTAAAAGCGAATGCGTTATCGTCGGAAGATGCGCGGACTACATTCTTAAAGACTTCGAACCCTTCAGAATTTTCGTTTACGCCGATATGGAATACAAGATGGCTCGTTGTCGCGAACGCGCTCACGAAGGCGAAGATCTGACCGATAAGAGACTTAAAAAGGACATCGTTGCCGTCGACAAGGCAAGAGCTCAGTATTACGAATTCTACACGGGACAGACGTGGGGCGATAAGCTCAATTACGACATCTGCGTAAATACCACCAATTCCGATATTTCGGTAGTCGTAGACGCTCTGGCTAAGATGTTCGTTGAAGCTCAGAAACAGAATTAACGAAAGCTAGTAAACACAAAAATCGTTAAAATTACCGATTAAAATTATTGAACGATAAAACCATAAAACGAAAGAAGCGACTTAAAGTCGCTTCTTTTTTAATTAAAAATCGTTTTTACGGGCAGATAAATCCGACTGAATCGTTTATTCCGAGATAACGCCGTTCACTCTCGGATACAAGCCTTAAATTCGCTCCGGAACAAAGTCGTTCGGATTAAAATCTTCCTTTTCTGCCGTCACGCACAAAATTCCGCTTTGAACGGAAATTCTGCATTCGTTGGAAAATGTGTTGCTTATTCCGAGGGGGAAAAGATTGGTGAGCGTGTAGTTATCAAGGAGATATTCCGTTCCCGTTTCGGTAACGCCTTGAGAAACGTCCGAGAGAGAAAACACCGAAAAAGTCGTCTTTTTGTCCGTTTTCATAGTCACCGCATTCAGAGGAACGTCTCTTTTTACTTGTATTTTTTCCGTTGCGGGAACGTCCTCCGCGTAGCTTCTGTCTTTGCTTGTAAGTACAAAAACGACTTCTCCGTTTCCTACGGCGAAAGCCTGCTTGCCAAGCCCCGAAAGAAGGGCGAGAAGCTGAATGTTCGCAAAGGTGTGGTCGCTTCTTCCGCCTACCGCGCCGTAAAGCACGAATTTATCGAATCCGCGTTTAAGTCCTTCCGTTACGGCTATATACGAGTCGGTGTAGTCCTTGACCGTCGGAAAAACTTCGGCTTCCGCGTCGGGAATATATCCCAAAGAATCGAAATCTCCGAGTATGAGATCGGGTTTTATGTTAAATCTCCGAGTTGTTTTATATCCGCCGTCAGCCGCAATAACGAAATCGCCTTCCTTTACGGGCGGTTTTTCACGGCAATTATCGAGCGCGCAGAATATTATACAGGTTCCGTTCATTTGTCTCCGCTTTGATTTTCCTCGTAACGAGACGAAGAAAATCTTTGTGTTTTTTCAAAAGGTTAGTTTATTGCAGTGCAGTCATTCCGTTTTTCGTGACCGATTCTATAAAAACAATCGGTTATAACGAACGGAATGCTTTTACTTATATAGCTTTATGCTTAAATAATATAGCACATATTCGTGTATTTTTCAAGTAAAACTTGACAGATTAAAATAATTGGTATATACTTAACTTGTTTCGGATTTTTTGCGGACATTTTTTTGCCTGCGACGATTCCGCGGACAAAGCAATTACGATAATGTTATTATATGGAGAAAGAAATGCACGATTTACTTTGGACTCCGTCGAAAGAAAGAATCGAAAAGACGGAAATGTATGCTTTTATGCAGTATGTAAACGAAAAGAAAGGTCTTAATCTCAGCAATTATCGCGAACTTTACGGTTTTTCCGTTGATCGCGCGGAAGAATTCTGGGATCTTCTCTGGAAATATTTCGGCGTTATATCCACGCCTTACACCAAAGTCGTGGACGACATCAAAAAAATGCCGGGTGCAGATTGGTTCGTAGGAGCTAAACTCAATTACGCGGAAAATATGCTTAAATACACGGGCAAAGAAGAAGCCATCGTATTTATAGGCGAAAATTCCGTAAGAAAGAGCATTACGCGCGACGAACTTAAAAGCGAAGTAATCCGTCTTGCCAAGGCTTTCAGAAAGGAAGGCGTAGGCGTTGGCGACAGAGTATGCGGATATATGCCCAACACCGCCGAAACGGTTATCGCTATGCTGGCAACCACGGCTCTCGGCGCAACGTGGTGTTCGTGCGCTACCGATATAGGTACGGGCGCGGCTATCGACAGGCTCGGACAGGTAGAACCCAAGATTCTCGTAACTACCGACGGTTACTATTATAAAGGAAAAGTCTTTGACGTTACGGCTAACGTTAAAGTTATCGCGGCAGGTATTCCTTCCGTAAAGAGAGTAGTCGTTTCTCATTACGCAGGCGACGAAAACAAAGCTCTCGACATAGAAAACGCCGTTCGTTGGAACGAATATATAGATAAGGAAAACGATTCCGATTTCGAATTCGTTAAAGTCGACGCACACGATCCTCTCGTCGTTATGTTCAGTTCGGGTACGACGGGAAAACCCAAATGTATGGTTCAGTCGGTAGGCGGTATCCTTATCAATCAGCTTAAAGAACTCATTCTTCATCACGACATAAAAGAAGGCGACAGACTTCTTTATATAACGACGTGCAGCTGGATGATGTGGAACTGGCAGGCTTCGGCTCTCGGAGCGGGCGCAACCATAATTCTTTACGACGGCAATCCTTCTTATCCCGATACGGCTGCGATATGGCGTATCGTAAAGGAAGAAAAAGTTACCGTATTCGGTCTTTCCGCAAGTTATATACATTCTCTTCTTGCTTCGGACTTCTCGGTTAAGAAAGAAGTGGGAGATCTTCCCTGTCTTAAATGTATCTCTCAGACGGGTTCGGCTCTTTCCGACGAAGGCTTCAAGTACGTTTACAGAGAAATCAAGAGCGACCTTCATTTCAGCTCCATTGCGGGCGGAACTGACATCAACGGTTGCTTTGCTTCGGGTAACCCCATAAGCCCCGTTTACTCCAACGAACTTCAGGCTCCCGGTCTCGGTATGGCGATAGACTGCTTCGACGTAGACGGTAAACCCGTAAGAGACGTTCAGGGCGAACTCGTTTGCAAGCAGGCTGCTCCCTCTATGCCTTTAAGATTCTGGAACGATCCTACGGGCGAAAGATACCACAACGCATACTTCACTATGTTCCCGGGTATCTGGCAACACGGCGATTACGTGGTAATCAGCAGTCAGACGGGCGGAATCACCTTCTACGGAAGAAGCGACAGCGTTCTTAAACCGTCGGGCGTTCGTATCGGTACCGCCGAAATCTACAATCAGGTAGCTAAGGTTAACGCCGTTTCCGATTGCATAGCCATCGGTCAGAACTATCACGACGACCAGAGAATAATTCTGTTCGTAACGCTTAAAGACGGCTTTACTCTCACGGAAGACCTGAAAAAAGAAATCAAGACCGTGCTCAGAGTAAACGCTTCTCCCCGTCACGTACCCGCGCTTATTTTCGCCGTTCCCGACATTCCGAGAACGCTTAACGGTAAGAAAGTCGAAAGTGCCGTTACCAATATCGTTAACGGCAGAGCGGTAACCAACAGAGACGCTCTTTCCAATCCCGACTCTCTCGATTACTACGAGAAACTTCTTCCCGAACTTAATAAGTAATAATTTTTAACTTTTTCGGAGATAACGACGGCTGAGCTTTTCGTTATCTCCGTTTTTATTATGAAAAGGCTTAACCCAAGAAACACCGCTACAAAAGCGTCTTAAAGACAAAATCGACGTTTTTTGCGAAAATGATTTATAAATCTATAGTCTTTCGGTGTTGACTTTTTAACGAATCGGCATTATAATTAACCTGTGCATTCCGTTCGTTATATCTGTTCGTTGAATTAAACCCTTTGCGTTTATACCGATTTGCGATAAAGAATGTAACGCTACGTTATAATCTGCCCTATGCGAAATTTTTCTGGCGGATTTAATTAACCAAGGAGGAAATTCAATGAATTTTTTATTGAATCCGGGCATAACCATATTCGGATTTACGATTTATTATTACGCGATAATTATCGTAACGGGTATGGCTCTGGCTATATTTCTCATGCATTATTTTATGAAGAGAAAAGCTCTCGATCCCGACGATATGTACACCTACGTACTTATTATGTTGCCGGTAGCCATTCTTTCGGCAAGACTGTATTTTTATCTTTTCCCCTATGAAGGACAAACTTCCGACTGGAGTACGTTTTTCCAGTTCAGAAACGGCGGTATAGCCATTTACGGCGGAATTATAGGCGGTTTTCTTGCTATTCTGGTAACCAGCCTTGTCAAAAAGCAAAACACCTTCGATATAATCGACTGTATAATCCCCGGTCTTCTGATAGCTCAGGCAATAGGCAGATGGGGCAACTTCGTAAATCAGGAAGCTTACGGTAATCTCGTAACCGATCCTTCTTTGCAGTGGTTCCCTTACGCCGTGTTTATAGAAAACAAAGGCGCCTGGTATCAGGCAACCTTCTTTTACGAAAGTTTTATAAATCTTATAGGCTTTATCGTACTTATGCTTCTTATCTTCAAGTGGAAGGGTATGAGAAGATATTTCGCCACGGCGTTTTATTTCTTGTGGTACGGAATGAACAGACTTATCGTCGAATCCATGAGATCGGACAGTCTTTATTTTGAATTTTTCGGAATAAAAACGGGTATCAAGGTTTCTCAGCTCGTTTCGGTTTGTCTGCTTTGTTTAGGAGTAATTCTTCTTATCGTAATCTACCGTAAGGAAATCAGACGAGGGCTGCAAAAGCTCTTCCATAGACCCGTAACGCCCATTCCCGAAAACTGGGCTACCGAAATGCGGGCATTTCCGCTTGCGTGGGCTATGAGAGTTCAGGAACAGAAAGCTCTTGCCGAAGAAAAAGCCGACGCCGAGGAGAGTAAAGAAAAAGCAGGTACCACGGGTAGTGAAGAGAACGCCATGAAAGCCGACCGAGCCGACGCTTTCGTTTCGGAAGAAAAGCATTCGGACGCTTCTCCTGATAACGAAAATTCCGACGCTTCGGCAAAGGTAGACGTAGAAATCAAAAACCAACTTAACGAAGACTTTACTTACAACTGCGGATACAAGGACGGCGACGGATATTCTTTGGACGGAAACTCCGAGCCTGCCGACGATAACGCAGAACGCAAGGATAATGAAAAATAACTGAAAAGGAAAGTTCGTGCAGACTTTTTGCACGACGGAGGAAGAAATGGAATTCAAAAGAAATCTTACGTTGCTCACAGACTTTTACGAGCTGACGATGATGAACGGTTATCTCAAATACGGAATGGCTGATAAGCAAGCCGTTTTCGATTTGTTTTTCAGAGAAAACGAAGAAAGCGATTTTTGTATAGTAAGCGGAATTCAGCAGGTTGCCGATTATATAAGAGAGCTTCGTTTCGACGACGAAGACATAGAATATCTCAGAAAGACCTGCGGTTTCGGGGAAGATTTTCTCGAAAGGCTTAAAAACTTCCGTTTTACGGGCGATATATACGCGATGGAAGAGGGTACGATAGTTTATCCTCACGAACCTATTTTAACGGTAAAAGCGCCTATATTCGAAGCTCAGTTGCTTGAAAGCGCGCTTCTTTGTCTCGTGAACTTCGAAACGCTTATAGCTACCAAAGCCAACAGAATAGTGCGCGCTGCGGCTCCCGCCAAGGTAGTGGAATTCGGTCTCAGAAGAGCGCAGGCTCCCGACGCTTCCATTTACGGCGCAAGAGCGGCAGTCGTGGGCGGATGCGACTCCACGAGCAACGTTCTCTGCTGTCAGATGTTCGGCTTCCAGCCCAAAGGAACGCACGCTCACAGCTGGATTATGGCGTTCCCCGACGAACTCACGGCTTTCCGCGCTTACGCGGATTTGTTCCCCGACGGCTGTCTTCTTCTCGTAGATACTTACGATACGCTCGGAAGCGGCGTTCCCAACGCTATAAAGGTCTTTAACGAACTCAGAGCCAAAGGACACGAACCTGCGGGAATAAGACTGGACAGCGGCGACCTTGCGTATCTTTCCAAGCAGGCGAGAATGATGCTGGATAACGCCGGCTTCCCCAACGCCAAGATTTTTGCCAGCGGAGACCTTGACGAATACACCATTCAGGACTTAAAACTTCAGGGTAGCAGAATAGACATTTACGGCGTAGGAACTTACCTCATCACCAGCCACAACAATCCCAGTCTCGGCGGAGTTTATAAGCTTGCCGCTATGGAAGAAAACGGCGTTCTCGTTCCCAAGATGAAGATTTCCGATAACCCCGTCAAGATTACCAACCCGGGATTCAAGAAAGTCATAAGAATCTTTTCCGAGAAGGAAAACAAAGCCGAAGCCGACGTTATCTGTCTGAGAGACGAAGTTATCGACGAATCCAAACCTCTCGTTATCACCCATCCTACCGAAAGATGGAAGAAGAAAGAGTTTACGGAATATTATACGGTAGAACTTCAGAAACAGCTTTTCAGGAACGGCGAACTCGTTTATAAGCTTCCCACGATGGAAGAAATCGTCAAAAAAACCCAAAACAGCCTGAACAGTTTCTGGGAGGAATACACGAGGCTTTTAAGACCTCAGACTTACAAGGTAGACCTCAGCGACAAACTGTACGAGCTTAAACACGAAATGCTCAAAACGGAGTAAAAAATGGAAGCGAAACCTAATTTGAAACGATTCAAACTCACCTTCCGAGGTTACGACGTAGACGAAGTCGACGCTTATATGGAAAAAACCGAGAAGTACGAAGAATCTCTTAACGAGCAGAAAACCCGGATTTTCGAGCTTCTCGAACAGAACGAAAAGCTCAGGAAAGAAGCGGAGGAGCTTCGTCGCAGTCGTGACAACATTTCGTCCGCCCTTCTCGAAGCCACCAAAAAAGCCGACCAGATCGTAGCCGAAGCCAAAGGACTTGCCGACGCAGAAATAGAAAGAGTAAAGCTTTTTCAGTCGAAGTGGGAGTATTTTGCGGAAAAAATGCTGAGCGAACTCGCCCCCAAACAAAAACTTCTTTACGATAAACTTTCTCTGCGTATCGACGAAACTCTCAAAAAGTTCTCCAAGGAAACGGAAGAGAAGAACCTGAACGGCGGAGATTTCAGAGTGGCGGAAGAGAGTGCGGAGCGTCTTAAAGCGGAAACCGACGCTGTGGTTTCGCTTGTTGGTCGTGCGTCTCAAAAGCCCGTTGAAGGCGAAAAAGTCGTTCACGCCATCGAACTCGACGAAGTTTACGACACTTCCGAAAGCCTCGAGGATTTGCTCGGAGAATTAGGTTAAAAACCCGAATTAAGTTAAACTCGCGAAAAGTCCCGTAAAGGCAGAAATTCGCCTTGCGCAAACCTTTTCGGTTGACTTAAACGAAATTATAAAGCAAACGAAAAACGCCCGTAACCGTATCGGTTCAGGCGTTTTTTAGTCTGAAAGTTTATTAAGAAGCATTCCGTTCAGGGTAATATCGACAAAGAGAGTCACGCCGAAGTTTACTTTATTCCGCTTTTTCGTTCTCTTTTTTAACGAAAAGCCTGTCGGTAAATCTGAACGAGAAGGGATAAATTCCCACGACGAACAGGAACATAATCGCGTATCTTACGAGTTTCAGCCAATTTGCGGCTTGACCTTGGCTTGCTATAAGCGCGAATAAAGGTTTAAGTCCGAGATAAAGTCCCGTAAGAAGCGCAAGTCCTATCACCGAACGGCAGATAATCTGTCCGAGACCTTTTGCGTTTTGAAAGTTCACGTACTTTCTTTCTATCTTTAAGCCTATAAGCATTCCCACCGTCATTCCGTAGCCGGCAAAAATATCTCCCTGCGTGTTTGCGAAAAAGTCCACGAAAAGAGGCATAATCAGAAACGGAAGCGGAACCGTCAGTAAAAGCACGGCGAGAAGTTTTTCGTGCTTTCTTGCAAAAGACGGAATAACGAAAGCGCAGAAGATTCCCAGAAGAGCGCCTACGAGAACGTCCGTCGCGTAATGCGCGCCGAGATAGTTTCTCGAAAACATTATAAGAATCGTCATAACCGTAGCTAAAACGTAAAAGACTTTCTTTTTGAAGTAATCCGCGAAAGAGAAGTACAGAAATGCGCCGTTCTGCGAATGTCCGCTCGGGAAACTGAAACCGTCTACGGGTTTAAGTATTTTTACCTGATTTGAAGCCGTCCAGGGGCGGGGCCTTTGAACGATATTCTTTATAACGCAGTTAAGCGAACACGAAGCGCACGCCGCAAGTCCGAGGTATACGGCTGTCTTTTTGTCGAAAGCCCAGTAAAAAACGCAGAAAACCGCTGCGATTACCAGTTCTTCGCCGAAAAATGTGAATATTCTGTTCAATATATACAGCAACGAGCCTTCCTGTCCGAGACTTTGAAGCCATACGATAAAATTGATTTCCCAAAGCATAATTTTCTCCTCGATAGCGGGGCTGATATAATAAGGTGTAATCACGCAGATATTTCAGTTGTGCAGACGTTGCTTTTTATGGTCTTTTAAGACAATCCCGTTTTCTGCGTAGCTTTGCGCAGAGGTTCTTTCCGCAAAGGCAATGGTGCTTTTTCAAACTCTGCGCTTGTAATGAATTTTTATAAACGAAAAACGCCCTACCCCGAAAGACGGGATAAGGCGTAAAAACCAAAAGTTATCTTGCGGCTTTATGGGCAGTTCTCAGGCAGCGAGTACAAACGTATTCGTTCGTCTGTTTACCGTTGATCTCGATTCTTACCTTCTGCACGTTAGCACTCCAAGTATGGGGAGTTCTTCTGTTTGAGTGGCTGACTCTGTTGCCCGCCATTTTGCTTTTTCCGCAGATAGCGCAAACTCTTGACATCTCTTAACACCTCCTGTATGAACCGTCTTATTCAGCTTGTCTATTGTACCACTTTTTTATGGTTTTGGCAAACGTTTTGACTAACCTTTTGGGAGAAAATCCGTTTTTTTTGTGCTTTTGACGCAGACTCTCGGCGTTTATAAGCCTATATGCCTTTTGGGCAGAAATGCCTTAAGGAATTCGTATCGGTATTAAAAACTTAATTTTCAGGTAACATAAAAGTATAAAATATAGAAAAAGATGCATTTATACGGAAATTTCAAGTCGCTTATACATTTTTATAAGCGAACCGATGTTTTATTATATTGAATTTACGGTTGAAATTGCATTAAAAACCGCTCGTTTTTTTGTGAAAGGGTTGAATTTAGTTGTAAAACTCGGCTGAATGCTGTATAATGTACAGGTAGTAGTATGCAACGGAGGGAAAAATGCCGCTCATAACGTCTAACGCTTACGGAAAGATTTCGGTTACAGATGAAGTGGTTGCGTCCATCGCAGGCAGACTTGCGATGGAGTGTTACGGAGTAGTGCAGTTACTCCCTCGGAAGCTCACGGATACGCTTGCGGACATATTCAAACATGCAAGCGAAGGCAGGGGCGTTCGTATCGTCTCGAAAGGAGACAGAGTTTATATCGATCTTTACGTTATATTAAAGATGGGTACTTCTCTGAACGCGGTTGCCGACTCCCTTAAAAGTTCGATAAAGTACGGCGTTGAAAATTTTACCGGAATGATAGTCGAAACGGTCAACGTTCATATAATGGGAGTGAGCTTATAGCGACGTACTGCAAGGAGAGACGTAAACATGGCTGTCAATAAAGCTGATTGTATAATAACGCCTGCTATACTTAAGAGAATGATAATAGCCGGCGGCAAGTTACTCGAGATAAACAAACAAACCGTAGACTCGCTCAACGTATTCCCCGTTCCCGACGGAGACACCGGAACGAATATGTCGCTGACTTTGAGATCTGCCGTTAAAGAGATTTACACCGTCTCGGGCAACGATATGGAAGAAATCGCAAAGAAGCTTTCTTCGGGCGCTTTGAAGGGCGCGAGAGGAAATTCGGGCGTAATTCTTTCTCAGATATTCAAAGGATTTTCCGCGGTTATAATGACCGAAAAGGAAATAACTCCCAAAATCTTCGCAAAGGGACTTGCAAGCGGTGTGAAAGTAGCTTACGACGCGGTTGCAAAGCCCAAAGAAGGAACGATACTTACCGTCGCGAGAGTTATGGCTGAGCAGGCTGCAGAGTTTGCCAAAAAGCCTATAACCATGGCTGATTTCCTTAAAAAGGTCATTGCCGTTGGCGAAGACACTCTCAGTAAGACTCCCGATATGCTGGACGTTCTTAAAAAAGCGGGCGTCGTAGACAGTGGCGGATACGGTCTTCTCGTTATATTCAAAGGCTTCCTTATGGGATATAACGACGAAGAGATAACGGGTGCGGAAGATTATAATCCCGCGGCTTCGACGATGGTTCAGAACGCCGAAAACAACATGGACGCCTATATCGATTACGAACTTCTCGAAGACATAGAATTCGCTTATTGTACCGAATTCTTCGTAATCAACCTCTATAAGAAGACTTTGCTTTCCGATATAGATAAACTTCGCGAAAAACTCATGTCCATAGGCGACAGCGTGGTAGTAGTGGGAGATTTATCCTTTATCAAAGTTCACGTTCACACCAACAATCCCGGTACGGCTCTTCAGTACGCGCTGGAACTCGGGGAACTCGATAAACTCAAGATCGAGAACATGAAAGAACAGAACAGACAGCTCAAAGCGAAGTTCGACGCCGAAAAGAAACCCGTGGGTATGCTTGCTATATGCGCGGGCGACGGATTCAGGGATATATTCAAAGACCTTCTCGTCGATCAGATTATAGAAGGCGGTCAGACCATGAATCCCAGCGCGGACGATATTGCTCAGGCGATCAAGAAGATCAACGCCGAAAGCGTTATCGTTATGCCCAACAACAAGAACATAATTCTTGCTGCGGAACAGGCGAGAGGACTTATCACCAACAAACAGGTATACGTAGTTCCCACCAAGAACATCCCGCAGGGACTTGCGGCTACGCTTGCCTTCAATCCCGACGCTTCCGTTCAGGAAAACCTCAATATGATGAACAATGCCATCCCGACGGTCAAAACGGGTTCGGTTACCTTTGCTGTCAGATCTTCCGCAATGGACGGTCTTACGGTCAACGAAGGCGACATCATCGGATTGGACGGCAACAAGATCGTCAACAAGGGCGATACCGTTAACGAAGTAACCAAGACTCTCGTCAGCGATATAGCCGACGAAGACAGCGAAGTTCTTACGCTTTATTACGGAAGCGACGTTACCGAACAGCAGGCGGAAGAGCTTGCCGACGATTTGAGAGAAACTTATCCCGATATGGAAGTCGACGTACATTACGGCGGACAACCGCTGTATTACTACATCTTCTCGTTGGAGTAAGGTTTTCGGAGTAAAACGAAAAGGCGCGGAGAGGCTTTTGCCTCTTCGCAAAGAAAATCAATGGAAAAAGAATGTAAAGTAAGATTGACCAGCAGTGTACTTGGCGACGGCGAGGGTATGGAACTGTTGTCTGCGGGCGTCTGGCGCGAAGATAACGGCGTCTGTTCGATAGAATACGAAGAAATAGGCGAAGAAGGCAACCAAAATACTCTCAATAAAATCGTGGTTTCGGGCGACGTTGTTTCGATTTCGAGACTGGGCGAACACTCGTCGACCATGGTTTTTCGTCAGGGAAAGACTTCCGATACTTATATCGAAACTCCGTACGGAAACATTCCGCTTTCGATATATTCTCAGAAGGTTAATTTTGTCAGAAACGATAAAAGCGCAACGCTTGATCTTGTTTATTCGTTTGATTTGTCGGGGCAATTGGGAAACAACGAATTGCGCCTTTCGGTTGAATATTGAATAAAATCACCCGTGCGGTGAATTAAGAGGTATATGATTATATGAAGATTAAGTGGCGTGGTCATTCATGTTTTGAATTGATTTCGGACAGCGGAACGGTCGTTCTGACCGATCCGTTCGACGAGAGCGTAGGACTTCCCGTGGAGCGCGGTATAAAAGCCGACGTCGTTACGGTAAGTCATAATCACGGAGACCATAATTTTCTTGAAATCGTCAAAGAAGGCTTTCTTCTCGTAAACGAAGAGGGCGAAACTACGTTCGGAAACACTGAAATTAAGGGTATAAGGTGTTTCCACGACGACTGCGAAGGAAAGAAACGCGGCGAAAACATAATTTTTTTAATTACTCTGGACGGCGTCGTAATTTGTCATATGGGCGACGTCGGTGAAAAACCCGAACCTTTCCTTATCGAAAAGATAGGAAAAGTCGACGTTTTATTGATACCGGTGGGCGGTTTTTATACGGTAGAACCGAGCGTCGCGAAGGAATACGTGGACCTTATTAAGCCCAAGAAGGTTATTCCCATGCACTATAAGACTCGGAAGTGCAGATACGATATAAAGGAAGCGGGTGTTTTTCTCGATATTTGTAAAGATTATAATGCGGTTTATACAGGGAGCAACGAAGTATCTTTTACGGCTGAATCGCTGAAAAATTCGAAAGGAACGGAAATAATCGTTCTCGGCGGAGATTTTTAAAAACGAAAACAATATATAAAAATATACAGATTTTTCAAAAATGTCTTAATAGTCGTTCCGTCGGTTATTGCGGGTTATTTATGTATTAAAAGCGTTTATTGCCGTAACCTGCGATAAATAACGTAACGAAAGTAATGCTTCGGGGGGGAGTGTAATCACATGCAGGATGAGTGTAAGATTCTGTCTTACATATGGCATAGGTGTAGACTTTGAGTTATTCCTCACGTAGTTTTATCCGCAGATTGTTTTATGCGTTGCGGATGACTGATTAAAAATAAGATTTTTTATCTCGGGAGATTAAAATGAAATATACGGAAATTGAATTAAGAGAAAAAACTTTAACCGAACTCAGAAAAATAGGCGGTTCCGTTGGCGTTGCCAAATACAGCAGAAAGCAGGCGGAAGAACTTATCAGCCTTATTCTTGCCATTCAGGAAGGCGAGGTAGAACCTGCCGTTATGAAACGCGGACGTCCGAGGAAAGACGCTCATTCTCAGTCGGACTTTTTGCAGGAACAGAAAAAAGAGAGTAGAAAATCGGTTGCGGAAGTTTCTCAGCCCGTACAGAGAGTTACGGTCTATCCGACCAAGCCTCAGATTCGCGATTTTACCGAAGAAAATCAGAGAAGAAACGAAGGCTGTATAGATTTCAGAAACAACGGCGAGAACGGCGGAAATTACCAGAACCGTCAGAAAGTCGGCTCTTACGACGATTACGTAAATTCGCGGATAGTTCAGCCCAAACAGCCTAAAAGAGATCCTCTCCGTCAGAAATCTTCGGGCGACTGGAAAATCAAAACTCCCGATGGAACTGAAAAAACCGTTGCCGAGCAGACGGACAGAAGTCAGAACGTTCAGGACGGCATAAAGAACTTCGACGTCGCGGACGGTTATCAGAATCCCGCCAAGTCCGATAATTACGAAGGTCAATCCGTATCTTACGGCGAAGAGAGTTGGAGAGAGAGCAGAAAGCCGATAAAATACGAAGAATCTTTTGACGTTCAGCAGGATTTCGACGTTTCGGGAATAGTAGAAGTAATGCCCGACGGATACGGCCTTTTAAGAACGGTAAACTATTATCCGTCCGACGCAGACGTTTATATTCCCGCAATGCAGATCAAGCGTTTCCAGCTCAGAAACGGCGATAAACTTAACGTCCGCGCAAGACCTTTCCCCAACAACAGATACCCTTCGGCTATATTCATTTACTCAATCAACGACGTTCCCTGCGATCAGCTTACCGCACGCGTGAATTTCGAAGATCTGACGCCCATATATCCGATGGAAAGAATAAGACTTGAAGACGGTCAGCATCAGTTCGACGTGGCTTTAAGAGCGATAGACCTCGTTTCTCCCATAGGAAGAGGACAGAGAGGACTTATCGTTTCTCCGCCAAAGGCAGGTAAGACGGTTCTTTTGAAGAGCATAGCTCAGGCAATACTCAGAAACTACGACGATATTCACGTTATCATACTTCTCGTGGACGAGCGCCCGGAAGAAGTCACGGATATAAGAGAAAGCGTAGACGGAGCGGAGATAGTTTATTCCACCTTCGATATGACTCCCGAACACCACACGAAAGTTGCCGAACTCGTAATGCAGAGAGCAAAGAGAATGGTGGAAATCGGAAAGCACGTGGTTATATTGCTCGACAGTATCACTCGTCTTTCGAGGGCTTACAATCAGGTTACCGAACAGACGGGAAAGACTCTTACGGGCGGTCTTGACAGCGCGGCGCTTTACGAACCCAAGAGATTCTTCGGCGCGGCAAGAAACATCAAGGGCGGAGGAAGCCTTACCGTTATAGCGACGGCTCTCGTGGATACGGGAAGCAAGATGGACGATATAATCTACGAAGAATTCAAAGGCACGGGCAATATGGAAATTCACCTGAGCAGAAAGATGTCCGAAAGAAGAATTTTCCCGGCAATCGACCTGAATAAGAGCGGAACGCGCAGAGAGGAATTGCTTCTTAACGCCAACGAACAGGAAGGAATGTGGATTTTAAGACGTATTCTTTCCAAAGCCGACAACGCCGACGCAACCGAAAAGATTCTGGATATGCTTCTTGCAACCAAAACCAACGAGGAATTCCTCGAATACGTCCGTTCAAAAATCGGTACGAAGCAAAACAAACCCAATCCTACGCTATAAACTTACAGCGTAAAATATGACGCTATAAACTTATAGTGCAGAATATGACGATAGATAATGAAACTATAATTCCCTACAGGGCTTTCAGCCCAAACACCGACCCAAAACCGCAACGCCCGAAATCGTTGCGGTTTTTTTTGCCGAATTCAGACTTTTATTTGCGTTTGTTCTTTCCGCATTTTTCAGGAAATTTGCGGAAAAAAGCTATTTCTGTTGCATTATTTTTTGATTTATGATATTATATAGGTCATACGGAGAGGTATCCGTAAAAGGGTTGACGTTTCGGGCTTTTATCCGATTGTTTTCAGGCGCGTCGCGCGCCGGACGTTATACCGTCGCATTTGGGGGAAGAACGGCGGAATATCGGTAAAATTACGGACAGGGCTATACAGCGAAACGTCTCATGGAAATGAGGATTAAAAATGGCGAAAGATAAAAACGAGTTGTCAACGGAAAAAGGCGCGCTTTTCAGATTGCCCGATTCTTACTTTGACGGCGTAAAAACGGAGAAAACGCTGGATTTTCTTAACGACGGAGCAACTTATACGTTTACTCCGCAAAACGAAGCTTACGGAGAAGAAAAGCTTTCGGGCGATTCTCTGCGTGGCGACGTTATGGATTCAGAGGGCGAAAGCATAGGCGTTTTCGATTTCGACGGAGGGTATATTCCCGCAACGAAGAAGAAACAGCTTGCGCAAAAGCAGAAAGATCAGACAAAAGTGCAGGAAGAAGAGGACGAAGAACCCGTTAAACGCAGGGCTTCGGACGGCATTCAGATAGTAGACCTTCCCGTTGAGATAAAGCCCGCGTCGCAACAGATTCTGCCGACGGCTATCGGGGATAATTTCGGCGGTTCTCAGTTCAGAACGGCTGTTATCAACGGAGAAAGAGTAGTTTACGCGCCCATGGATTCCATGATGAACGGAGGAATGAATCCTTTCGGAATGATGACTCCCAACATCACCATAAACCCGCAGAACATTACGATAAATCCGCAGTCCGTCACCATGAACCCGAGCGTCGTTCAGATGAACCCGGAAACCGTTACGATGAATCCCAACGTAGTTACGATGAATCCCGAAACGGTTACCATGAACCCCAACGTGGTACAGATGAATCCCGAGACCGTTCAGATGAACCCCGGGGTAGTAAATATGAACCCCGAAGTCGTTCAGATGCGTCCCGAAGTCGTACAGCTCAAAACCGACGCCGTTCAGATGAAGACCGATTCGGTCAATATGGCTCCTACGGAAGTTAATATAGAAAAACCCGAAACGAATACCGATCGTCAGGCTTTACCGAACGCGAAGGAGGGAGCGGGCGCCGAAACTCAGACCGTTCCGCTCGTAAAAGACGAAAAACCTTCTTCCGAACAGAACAACGCCGATTTGTCCGCAAGAGCGGGATATAAGGTTAAAGTCGAAGACCAGCAGATAAGCCTTGACGACGAGTTTATAAGCACTATTTCAACCCGTATCGTGGGCGAACTCAAAAAAGACGGCGTCGTTTTCTTCAGTAATTCTTCCGCAAATGCGGCTGTGGATTCGGGCTTTAAGTACGGAGCCGAAGAAGAACCCGAAGCTGAAAAGAACGAAGAAACTTCAGACCAGGAGGACGCGGACGATAAATCCCTTTCGCAGAAAGCGGGAGCTTCCGACAGAGGACGTTCGCGTACGTCCGAAGGCGTGAAAGTGGAAGTTCTGGACGAGGAAGATTCTCATAAACCCGTAGAACCCGAAATAATCGAACTCGGAGGTGCGCCCGTCACGCCCGCGTCTCAGGCTAAATCCGAAATGAAGAAGAAGCCTTCTTTCCTTAGAGATTTGTTCAACAGAATTCTCTCGATTTTTAGAGGCGGAAGGAAGAATACCGAAAACGGCGTTAAGTCTCTTCCCGCAGGAAATTCGGGTAAAAAAGCTTTAAGCGAAAAAATCGAAGGCGCGGATAAACTCGGTTCGGTTTACGACTATTTCGGAGAATAAAACGAGTAACGATAAAAGCGCGTGAAACCGCCGTTAGTCGCAGACAGGAAGGCAACTAAGGCTTTTACGCCACATAGGAAGTGAAATAATGAAGATTGAAACACGGATCGAATTCGGCGGATTTACCGATAACCTCAGATCGCTCGGAAAATACAACGACAAACAGGTTATTATGGACGGGATTATCCCGGGAGAAACCGCAGACGTCGTTCTTACCGATAAAATAGACGAGGTTTATTACGGAAAACCCGTAAAAATCGTTAAACCGTCGAAATTCAGAGTAAAACCGCCCTGCGAGTATTATGATACCTGCGGAAACTGTTCTCTGCAACATATCGACTATCAGTTTCAGGTCGAATCCAAGCTTAAAATTCTTGGTAAAAAGCTTGCTCCTTTCGATAAAGAGGTAACCGTTCTGCCGGCAGAGAAGGTCTTTTTCCCTTATAAATACAGAAATCACGTTTCGCTTTATTTTTCGCACAAAAAAGACAGGATCACTCTCGGCTACAAAGATTTGCGGACGGGTTTAGTGACGGATATCGATTCCTGCGCCGTTTGCGATAAATGGATTGCAGTCCTTATCAAAACGGTAAAGAGTTTCGCGGGTAAGTTCAAGATCAGAAGTTTCAATCCCGTAACGGGCGAAGGCAAGCTTATTTCGCTTAACGCTATTTTTACGGACAACAGACTTATTCTCGCTGTCCAGACGGCGAGCGAATCTCTTATGGGTTCGGCTTGGCTGTATAAGGAACTTTGCGCCGTTTTCGGGAAGGTCAGCTTCTATACCTGTTTCAGAACGGACGCAGGTCTTCAATATAACTTAATCGGAGGCGAAAGAAGAGCTTCCGTCAGGTTCTGCGGTAAAGATTTACCCGTTAAACCCAATATGCGTCTTCCCGTAAACGATAAGCTTTTCGGTAAGCTTTTCCGCGCGGTGGAAGAAAAAATCGGCGAAGAATACACGCTCGTATCGGGCGATTGTTCGGCTACGTTAACCGAACTTCTCTCGGACAATCCCAACGTTTTCATTAAAAAATCGAACGATATGCCCGCAAAGAAACCTTTACAGAGTTTTATCGAACTCAAAGACGGTTTCGAGGACAATCAGCTCAGATTTATAAAGACTTTCAGAACGAAAAGACTTTTGATTCTGCTTAACGATTGCGATCGGATCGAAGAGACGGTAAAGACCGTCGTTAACGAAAAATATCGGAGCGTAACCGTTACGCCTTTCGATATGCAACCGCAAACGAAGAAGCTTTCCGCGCTTCTTTTTTGCGAGACCTAAAAAAACGAACCGCCCCAAGCGGACGGATAACGGAGACTTACAATGAATATTTTGGTTTCGGGCTTAGTGAACATAGAAACTTCCGTACCTGTGCGCGGATTTCCCGTTCGCTATTACCCGATAGATTATCTGTTCGGAAGCGTTACGAGTACGGTTTCGGGCGTAGGCTTCAATATAGCCAAGGCTTTGTCGCGACTGGGCGACGAAGTGGATATGGTATCCCTTATAGGCAACGATTTTTACGGCGATTTTGCGCTGAAAAAGCTTAAAGAGTGCGGTATAAACACTCGTCTCGTGAGAAAACAACTCGAACTTACCTGCCATTCGGTAGTGCTTTACGATAAGGACGGAAGCAACCAGATTTACTGCGACCTTAAAGACGTGCAGAACCAGCCTTACGTGCAGAATACCGATAAGGCTCTTATGAGAAGCGAACTTGCCGTTCTTTGCAACATCAACTTTTCTCGGTCGCTTTTGTCGAGAGCAAAACAGCTGAATATTCCGATAGCTACCGACTGTCACGTTTTAAGCGACGTACACGACAGCTTCAACCTCGAATTTATGAGATACGCGGATATTCTGTTCCTTTCAAATTCCGCTATTTCAGGTAGCGAATACAGCTTCATAAGGCAACTTGCGGCTACCTATTCGAGTAAGATTATCGTAATAGGTATGGGCAAAGAGGGCGCGATGATGTATACGAGAGACAACGATACGATAAGACATTATCCCGTTCCCACCGACGAAAGCTTTGCCAATACGAGCGGAGCGGGCGACGCGCTTTTCGCATGCTTCGTGCATTATTACGCCAAGGACAAAAATCCCGAACGCGCTTTGGATTACGCTCAGGTTTTCGCCACGAGTAAACTTCATTCGCCTACTCCCGACGGAGGATTTTTAAGCGAAGAAGAGCTTGAAAACTATATCGGAAAGATCCGTCCCGCCGAGAAACAAGCCGAGAAATAAAACGCAAAAACAATTCCATAAGTAAACTGAAAGCGTCCTTGCCGTAAAACTACGGAACGAAGGACGCTTTTTGTAATTATTATAATTTATAGTTTTAAGGAAAGTTTACGAATTTTTCATAAACCGATTTACCAGTTAAACTGACGGATGCTTCCAACGACTTTACCTATAACCGAAATGTTTTCCGAGAATTCCATATCGGCGTACTTTGGGTTTTCCGCGTGCAGAGTAACGTGGTCGTCGTGATAAAAAATGCGTTTTACGGTAACGTCGCCGTCGATGTAAGCCACGACGATGTCGCCGTTTTTAGTGGAGCTGTCGCTGTCCACGATAATAAAATCGTCGTTGAAAATGCCCGCGCCTATCATACTGTCACCGCTGACTCTCAGAAGGAAAAGATTGTCTCCGCGGAAGATATTCCCGGGGAGAGAATAAAACTCTTCTATGTTTTCCGCCGCAAATATAGGCAGACCTGCGCTGACTCGTCCGAGTAAAGGAAATTTTCGTGTGTTCGTCGGAATTTCGGAATTTTTAAGGCTCAAAGAACGGTTGATGTTGTTCTTTTTGGAAATCTTTCCCATCTTTTCGAGCTTATTGAAATAATACTGAACGGTAGCGGTGGAGTTAAACCCCATGTTCTTCATAATATCTCTTACCGTAGGAGCGTAACCGTTTTTTTCTATAAAATCCTGAATGCGGAGAAGGACTTCTTCCGATTTATCCGAGCGTGACATTTTCTACCTCCTTTCATTATCCCCGATTATTTGCAGTCAATCAATATAAAAACCGAAAGTTCGGCGTTTCGTTCGTTCTTAGCGATATTTTACGGAAATCGATCGGCATATTCGCCCTTAAACTTTTTCCCGATTCCCGTATACGATCCGTATAAAAACTGAACGCCTACCGATTTTATACATTATACACTAATATTCCCGAACTGGCAAGCGTTTTTTTATGGCTAAAAACGTTTGTTTAATAAATTGGTCTTTGCGTTCCGTTTATTATCCCTGATTATCTTACGGAAACAAATCGGTTTAGCCTTCGTTTTACTCCCTCTTACGTATATAAAGTACGCCCTCAGCTCAAAGCTTCGGTTAAACTACCCACCAATGTGGCGATTTCTTCCGCGTAAAAACGCTACGCGCCACAGTTGCATATTTTTAGCGAATTAAAAGCGGTTACTGTGCTAATCGGCAATAACGAATGTTGCGCTTAGCGTTCCGTTCGCAACACTCGTATTTTTTACGGAAACAAATCGGTTTAGCCGTGGTTACTATGCCAATCGGCGATAACGAATGTAATACCAACCGTTTTTATTCTTCGTTTGTTTTATCGGGCAGGAATATCTTTTTCTCGCCGTTATCCGGATAAGCCGAATATTCTTTCAGAAATTTTTCCGAGATAACGCAGTTGTAGACCACGCCGTCGCTAAGGACTTCGCGTTTGATTATAACGGCGTTTTTTTCTATCGAAGCAAGAGCCTTTCCGTCGGTAAAAGGAATTTTAAGTCTGCAATTTACCGATTCTCCGAAAAGAGCCGTTTCTATGCGTTTTTTCAGCGTAGTAAAACCCGTTTTTGTTTTTGCGGAAACGAGAAGCATATCCGAAGAAAAATATCTTTCTATAGCCGTTCTGTCTATGAGGTCGCATTTATTGAAAACCGTTATAACGGGAGCTTTACATCCGAGAGATTCAAGCGTTTTAAGAGTTACTTCTATGTGAGCTTCGTGATTTATATCGGAAACGTCGCATACGTTGAGAATAAGGTCGGCGTAAAGAGCTTCTTCGAGAGTGGAGCGGAAGGACGCTATTAAATCGGTGGGAATGTTTCTTATAAAACCTACCGTATCTATAACCACGGCAAAAGATCCGTTGTCGAAATCCAATTTTCTTGCCGACGGATCGAGAGTCGCGAAAAGCTGATCGGCTACGAAAACGTCCGACGACGTGAGAGCGTTCAGAAGAGAGGACTTACCCGCGTTCGTGTAACCCACGAGAGCCACGCAGGGAATATTGTTTCTGACGCGTCTTTTACGATGGTTATCGCGCGTTTTCTCCATTTCGTCGATACGGTTTTCGAGAACGGAAATTCTTTTTCTTATATAACGTTTGTCCGTTTCGAGTTTGGTTTCGCCCGGACCTCTCGTGCCTATGCCTCCGCCGAGACGGGAAAGTTCTTTTCTCGAACCTATAAGACGGGGAAGGTTGTATTTCATCTGCGCGAGTTCGACCTGAAGTTTTCCTTCCGAGCTTTTTGCGCGCGAAGCGAATATATCGAGAATAAGCGCCGTTCTGTCGATTACTTTACAGTCTATGACTTTACTTACTTCCGCAATCTGAGAGGGCGTGAGTTCGTTTTCGAAAATAACCGCGTCTATATCGAGATTTTCCGCGTAATGCGCGACTTCTTCGAGTTTTCCGCTTCCGAGTACGGTCTGGGGATCTATGCTGTTTCGTTTCTGAATGACCGTTTCTATAACTTCTCCGCCCGCGCTTTCCACGAGACTCGTGAGTTCGTCGAGAATATACTTTACGTCTTCGTTGTCTTTATATACGTAAACGAGAAGAACCCGTTCTTTTTCGTGCGTTGTTTCATTCATCTTTTTTGTCGTCGTCCTCCGTTTTTCTGTGAAGTTTGACTTTGTCCGAAGCTTTTTTCCTTATGTCGTCGGTAATCGCAGCGTAGTGCTTTTTCGTGGTGTTTACGTCTCTGTGTCCAAGAACGTCCGCCACGACGTAAATATCTCCCGTTTCGCGGTAAAGTTCCGTGCCGTAAGTGCTTCTCAGTTTATGCGGTGTGATTTTTTTAAGAGGAACGCTTAATCGGGAGTATTTTTTTACCAGAAGTTCTATAGAGCGCGCGGAAAGTCTTTCTTTACTCTTTGAAAGAAAGAGAGCGCGTTGGTTTTTATCTACTTCTTCGTCGGAAAGTCTTGCGTCTATATAGGGCATAAGAGCTTCTGCGACTTCTTCCGAAAAATAAAGAATAACCCGATTTCCGCCCTTTCTCGTTACGACGAAAGAGTTATCTGTGAAGTTTATATCGTCCACGTTAAGTCCCACGCATTCGCTTATACGGATACCCGTGCCGAGAAGCAGAGTAACTATAGCCGTGTCGCGAAGTTTGTTTTTATCGTGAAAGGCTTTCTGATGTTTTGTCATTCCGCAGCCCGTTTCCACCGTTTCGAGAAAGTCGGAAATCTCGTTTCCTTTAAGTCTTATAATCTCTTTCTCGTGAATCTTGGGCGTGCTTACTTTGGAGGCTGCGTTATGAGAAATGTAGTCGTTTTTATACAGGAAATTCATAAGCGCGCGTATCGAAGAAAGCTTTCTTGCCTTTCCTTTTTCGCTGTTTTTCTGAACTTCGTCGTCTTTTTCGTATATCGAAACGTAACTTAAAAAGCATTCGATTTCAAATGCGGTTATGGTTTCCATATCCCTGAAACCGAACTTTTTTACGTCGTAATCGTTGAATCTGTCTATATTCCTTATGCAATAATCGAAAAAGACTCTCAGGTCGTAAGCGTAATTCAGCCGAGTGAGCATAGTCGTGCGGTTTTCTATCGCAACGAAAAATTGCAGACAAAAGGCAGGCAGGTCGTTTTTAATAACGTAATCCAGCCTTTGTTTGTTTATAACGTCTCTTTGTTTGAAATAGTCGTTTCCGATGTTTTTATCCATTTGTTTCGCCTCTTTTCGATTTTAACATTTTTTCGCGCCGTTGTAAAGTGCTTAGCTTAAAAATGTAATTTACATAGAAATTCCGTTAGACGACGGCTACCCGAACCGTAACGACGTGAGCGACGCCGATAAAAACGGAGGAAAAACGCCGCCGATAAAAACGGAGGAAAAACGCCTGTAAAAACGGAAAAAACGACGCCGATTAAAAAAGGCTGCCCGAAGGCAGCCATAACACAGCTTGGGTTTTTCTCGGGAAGACGGGGAGAAAAATTTCCCTTAAAAAACTTCAGCTATTGTTTTCCTGTTCAGAAGAGTCGCTTTCCGCGTCGTCTTTCTTCTTTTTACGCTTCTTGTTTTTGACGTGGTCGCCTTCGAGAAGAAGCTTGTCCGCAAGGAGAGCGATGAATTCGCCGTTAGTCGGTTTTTCGTTTGCCGAATAGACTTTAACTCCGAAAAGAGAATTTATGTTTTCTATCTTACCGCGATTCCAGGCAACTTCGATTGCGTGACGAATGGCGCGTTCCACTTTACTGCTCGAAGTTTCGAAATCTTCGGCTATCGACGGGTAAAGCTCTTTGGTTATGTTGTTGATAATAGGCGGGTTTTCGACGGCTAATTTTATCCCTGCCCGCAGGTAATGATACCCTTTTATGTGCGCGGGAATTCCGACGCTTATAAATACCGACGTTATTCTTTCGTCGATGGAACGGTTCCTGTATCTGAAAGAATTTTCCGCGCTTGCCGTGGTTATGGGAGAGGGCGGACTGGTGCGGAAGGAAGGTCCCTGAATTTTTTCGAGAATAACCGACGGATGACAGGGTTTTATGAAGCAATATTCCGCGCCCGAAGCAAAGGCTTCCGAAATAATTTTACCCGCGCTTAAAGATGTGAGAACGTAAAACGACGGAGCAATTTCCTGTAAATCACTGCTTTTGCGGATAAAAGTTATTCCGTCCATCACGGGAAGAATAAGATCGGTTATAACTACGTCGATATGCTGTCTGGACATAAAATCCAACGCGGCTTGCCCGTCGCTTACGCAGTCTACGGAAGAAAAATATTCCGAACCTGACATATAATCTACGAGCTGAGTTGTTTCCGGACTGTTTTCCTGGATTACCAAAAGGGTAGGCTTCATGAAGCATTCTCCTTGAATAAATATTTTATTTTCACGGATTGTAAAAATCCGTTGAATTTATATTAAAAATATTTTTATCGGGTTTCTTTCGAGCTTTTATCTGTATTTTTAATTCGTAAAAATGTCTTTTTTCTCTTGACGCGATTATAATAACACATCTGATTTCAAAATGCAAGCATTTTTACAAAATATTTTTGTCTTTTTAACACTTAATTTGGCGTAATTTGTCGAAAAAATGTTTTTGACCGAAAAGCTTAGAAATCCTCGGCGAAAAATCCTTGTAAAACGCCGAATGACCTGCTTAAAAAAACGAATAAGAGTTTGTTTGTCGAAAAGCTTGCTGTGACCGAATAAAAATCTTCGGCATATTATGAAACACGCATTCAAGGAGCAGAAAAATGAAATTATTCGGAACGGACGGAATCAGGTTTATTTATTCGCAGAAGGAAAACGCGACGGCTTACTCTCTCGGATACGCGCTTGCGACTCTTGCGCCCGTGAAGTCGCCCGTTATCGTAGTCGGACGGGACACGCGGCAGAGCGGTAACGATTTGTCGTCGGCTTTCATGGGAGGCGTTGCTGACGGCGGAGCAACTCCCGTAAACGTCGGAATTCTGCCTACCGACGCGGTTTCTTTCTTCGTGAGGTCTTTGGGAGCCGATTGGGGCGTAATGATTTCCGCCAGTCACAATTCTCCCGAATATAACGGTCTGAAAGTCTTTGACGGCAGAGGATTCAAGGCGGACGAAAGAACGTGTGCGGTTATAGAAAAGGTGATGAGTAAGAACCGATACTGCGTTTTTCCCGAGATTTCCGTAAAAGAAGTCAAAAACGCCCGAAAAATCTACGTTGAACGCCTTTTAAGCAAAGCTTCGCGCCTTGACGGATTGAAAATTCTTATCGACTGCGCGCACGGAAGCGCGTCGGGTATTTCGGGGGAAGTTTTTGAGAAGGTCGGAGCCGAAGTTACCGTGGCGAACGGCGACGGAAACGGAAACTTAATAAACGACGGATGCGGAGCAGCCTGTCCAGAAAGCGCAGACGGGCTTTCTGTTAACGATTCCGATCTTACCTTTCTTTACGACGGAGACGCAGACAGACTCGTCGTTTTCGAAAAAGAAAGACTGCTTGGAGGCGACAGGCTTTTTTATATTTTTGCTAAATATCTTCAGGAAAAAGAAAAACTCGGAGACAAAGCCGTAGGAACGATTCTTACCAACGGCGGAGTGGAAAGGGCATTGAACGCGCACGGTATTTCTCTTATAAGAAGCAAAGTCGGCGACGGAAACGTTCATAGGCTTATGAGAAAAACGAAAAGTCTTTTCGGCGGAGAAAACAGCGGACATTTTATGAATTTTCATTTGACTAAGACTTCGGACGCTATCGCGAATTCGCTTTTTCTTGTGCAGATCAAAAAAGAAAAAGGAAGTCTTTTTAGTTATTCCGAAGAGCTTTTCGAGTTCCCGAGCGTGTCGGTAAACCTTCCCGTTACGGAAGGTTCTTCCCTTTCGGTCAGTCGGCTCAAAGAAAAAAGTCTGAGACTTTATCCCGAGGTAAAAACCGTTATCAGAATGAGCGGAACCGAACCGCTTTTAAGAATTTACGCCGAGAGCGAAAGGTTACGAAAAGACGAGCTGGAAGAGATATGCCTGAGATTAAGAGAAGAGGCAAAGGAGTAGAATATGTGCGGAATTTACGGATATACGGGTAAAAACGACGCGACGGGAATTCTTCTCGGCGGACTTAAAAGGTTGGAGTATCGCGGATACGATTCGGCGGGAATAGCCCTTTCGGACAGCGAAATCAAAACGGTTAAAGCCGTAGGCAGAGTTTCCTGCCTCGAAGAGAAACTTACGGAAAGTCCTTTATACGGAGCAACCTGCGGAATAGGACATACCCGTTGGGCGACGCACGGAGCTGTCACCGAAGAGAACTGCCATCCGCATATTTCTTTCGACGGAAAAATCGCTCTCGTCCACAACGGAACGATTGAAAACTGGCGCGAAATAAAAGCCTTTCTTCTGAGAAAAGGAATTATTCCTTCGGGCGACACCGACAGCGAACTTCTTGCTCATCTGATTGCCGTTGAATACGAAAAAGACAATCTTCTGGAAGCCGTCCGCAAGACTCTTACAAAAGTAAAAGGTTCGTACGCTCTTGCCGTTATTGCAAAGGGAGAACGCGAGATAGTTGCCGCAAGGAAGAATTCGCCTCTTATCGTAGGAAGAAAAAGCGACGGAACCTATCTTTCCAGCGATATACCTGCTTTATACGGTTGCGACGAAGTTTATATAATGGAAGAAAACGACATTGCCGTGCTTTACGAAGGGGGCGCGCTCTTTTATAACGGCGGTAAAAACGTTATAAGAAAGAGCGAAGTTCCCGTAGGACTTAACGAAGAGAACGGCTTGGCGGGACACGAATATTATATGCACAAGGAGATATACGATATTCCCAAAGCCGTTTCGGACACCTACCGTTCGCTTATATCCGAAGAAGAAAAGATAGAAAGAATATGCCGTTCCGTAGAGCAGTGCGACGAGATTTTGTTTATAGGGTGCGGAACGGCTTATCACGCGGGAGCGGTGGCTTCTTATCTTTTCGGAAAACGTCTCGGAAAGCGCACGGGAAGTATTCTTGCGAGCGAATTTATCTATTTTACGCCCAATATAGGAAGAAACACGCTTTGTTTTTTCGTTTCGCAAAGCGGAGAAACCGCGGATACGCTTAAAGCCCTGAAGATAGCGCGCGACGCAGGCGCAAAAACCGTAGCCGTCACCAACGTCCGTTACAGTTCGATTTGTTCTTCGGGCGGAATCGATATATACACCTTGGCGGGAAGAGAAGTCGCCGTGGCTTCGACCAAGGCGTACAGCGCGCAACTTACCGTGTTTTTTGCGGTGCTTCAGAGATTGCTCTTAAAAAGAAAGGGTAAAACCGATATAAAGAATTACGACGCGATAATCCAAACGGAAATGAGACTGAGACTTACCGTTGCTCAGGCAGACGAAGAAATGCGGAAGTTTTCGCGCAACTTTTCTCAGAACGAAAACGTGTTTATGATAGGCAGAGGAACCGATTATATAACGGCTTGCGAAGGCGCGTTAAAGATGAAGGAAATTTCTCTCATTCCCTGTCAGGCGTTACCTGCAGGCGAACTCAAACACGGAACGCTTTCCCTTATAGACGAAGGCGTAAAAGTCATAGCAATAGTCACGCAGAAAGCAATAAGAGACAAAATGCCTCTTGCCATAGCCGAAACCAAAGCGCGTGGCGCGGAAGTAACGGTTATTTCGCAATTTAAGGAGCTTTCCGAAATATCGGACAGGTTTATAGAGCTTCCCTGCGTTACGGAAGAAACGATGCCCGTCTTTTCCATAATCCCCCTTCAACTGCTTGCCTTTCATTCGGCTGTTTTTCTCGGACATTCGCCCGACAAACCCAGAAATCTCGCCAAATCCGTTACCGTGGAGTAAAGAAGCGGAGAAGCGAATGAACCCGTTTATCTTTGTAAAACGATTCGTTATAAAGAAGAACGCATAAAAAACGAGGTTTTCCCGAAAAGGAAAGCCTCGTTTCGTTTGTGGTTTATTTTATTTAAGACCGCCTTCGTCGAGAAGTTTGTCCCACTTAACGGCTTTGTAGAAGATAACCGAAACGATCGTTCCGATTGCCCAGCCTATAGGCCAAGCCATCCAGATTCCTACGTAGCCGAGAGCGGTCCGGGACAGGAAATAAGCCAGAACGACTCTTAAAAGAAGGTCTGAGAAGGTCGAAATCATAAACTGCTTCATCTTTCTCGCGCCTCTTAAAATCGCGTCGGAAATCATCTTTACCGCAACTACGGTGTAGAACGGAGCGACTATTTTAAGGAAGGAACTTGCGCTTGCGATAGCTTCCTGCGAAGGATTGGTCAGGAAGATTTCGGGAAGCAGGCTCGACAGGAAGAAGTAGAGCAGGGACGCGGGAACGGTTATGCATACGATAATTTTGAAGGACGCAAGGAAACCTCCGCGCGTTCTTTCGATTTCGCCTGCGCCGATGTTTTGTCCGGCGTAATTGGAAATACCGTTGCTGAACGTCGAAACGGACGTTATGATAAAGTTGTTGAGCTTGGTTGCCGCGGAGAATCCTGCCGTTACCGCAACCGAGAAGGTGTTTACGATACCCTGTATAACGAGGTTTCCGATGGATATAAAGCTTTGCTGAAGCATACTCGGAATTGCGACCACCGAAATGTGTCCGAGGATTTTCCAGGAAAAGGCTTTTGCTTTGGAATCGGTGTGAATCTTATTAAGACGTTTGAAAATGAATACCATTGCGAGAACGCAACTTACGCCCTGACAGATGAAGGTTGCCCAGGCAAGACCGTCTACGCCCATTCCGAGAACGGTTACCGCGAAAATATCGCCGGCTATGTTTGCCGTGGAGGAACACGCAAGGAACCAGAAAGGAGTTTTCGAATCGCCGAAAGCCGCAAAAACGCCGGTGGCTATATTATAGAAGAAAACGAAAGGAAGTCCCCAGATGTAGATGTCGAGGTAGGTTTTGGAGTCGGCAAAGATTGCTTCCTGAGTATTTATAAGATGCAGAAGCGACTCGCAGAAGAGCGTTCCGAGAACCACGAGAAGCAGACAGATGAAACCGCCCGCGATAAACGACGTGTAAATGGTCGTTTTCATATCGTCGTATCTTTTCGCGCCGAAATAGTTTGAAACGATTACCGAACAGCCGATGTTGCAACCGAAGGCTATTGCTATGAATATAAGGGTGATTTCGTAGCTGTTTCCTACCGCGGCAAGAGCGTTTTCACCCAAGAATTGACCTGCCGTAAAAGTGTCGGCTATGTTATAGAGTTGCTGGAAAATAACGCTGCCGAAAAGCGGAAGACAGTATTTCAGCAAGACGGTTGAAGGATTGCCCGTGGTAAGGTCTACTGTGGCGCGTTCCTTTTTCATAAATACCCTCCTTATACGGAAAAATACCGATATTTTCGGAATTCCTTTTTTTGCGTCCGATATATTATCATTTTTAACGGTAAATGTAAAGCGATATACAACGCGAAAGCGAAAATTCCGCAAAGAAAAAGTGCTTATGCGTTACAGTTTCAATTTTTCGATATATCGATAAAATATTGTAATAAAGCAGTGATTTATATCTTTTCGTAAAATGAAAAACATTACGGACAGCCAGTACAAAAACGATTGACATCTTTGTGAAAAAACGATATACTCAACTGAGTTGCCCGAAAATAGTTTTTTCGGCGCGTAAAGGGGAAACCAAAGATGAGTAAGTTAAAGAGGTTTATAGGAGACAAAGCGTTTTACAAGCAGGTGGCTAAGATTATTCTGCCGATAATGATTCAACAGCTTACCCTGTCGCTTGCGGGATATATCGATTCTCTTATGATAAATTCCTACGGAGGAGTAGGCGATCCTTCGGCGTATAACGGCGTAAGCGCGGCGAACAAGCTTATGTTCGTGCTTAATTTCACCTGGATTGCGGCGGCTTCGGTTGCGAGTATCTTCATAGCTCAGTTCTTCGGCGCGAAAAACACCAGGAAGATAAACGAATCGGTGCGTCTTTCCGTTTATATAGCGGTAATAATGGGTATTATCGCATTCTTTATTATAGAATTCGCGGGCGACAGAGTCGTGGATATGTTTATTCAGGACGCCTCGGGAAGAAACTACGGTTACAGATACCTCGATTACATAAAGTGGGCAACCGTCGTTACGGCTGTCGGTATAGCTCTTTCCAACGCGTTCAGGTCGGTCGAGTTGACGGCAATGCCTTTGGTTGCGGCAATTTCGGGTATCGGCGTAAACATCTTCTTTAACTACTGTTACATCTTCGGTAATTTCGGATTTCCCGAAATGGACGCTGCGGGCGCGGCTCTTGCAACTTTCATTTCGAGAATAGTGGAAGTCATCATTCTCTTTATGATGGTTTTCTTCTCAAAGAAATCGCCCTTCAAGGGAGTTTTCTCCGAGCTTAAAGTATCGGAAAAACTTATAAAAAGCTTCGTAAAACGCGGTGCGCCTTTGCTTCTCAACGAAACGCTCTGGGCGACTTCTTCCGTGCTTTTCGCTATGTTTTACGCCTGGAAGAACGACGTATGGTATAACGCTTACGCTTACTCGCAGAATATAACCGACCTCTTCTTTATAATGTTCGCAGGTCTCGGTAACGGAACGGCGGTTATAGTAGGCGCAAATCTCGGCGCGGGCAAATTCGAAGAAGCCCGTATAAGCGCGGACAGAATGAAAGGACTTGCCGTAGTCCTCGGCGTAACCTTGGGCGTTCTGATGTTTTTGACGTCGCCTTATATAGCGGATTTATTCCAACCCTCAGAAGAAGTCAAGAAGATGACGATAGACGTCGTGGATATAACCGCGATATTCCTTGCGATATACGCCTATAACGCTACCTGCTTCTACATTTTAAGAGCGGGCGGAGACAGCGTAAGAGCTTTCATTCTCGACCAGTTGCCGTCCTACGTTATAAGTATGCCTCTTGCCGCTATTTTCGGAATCAACGCCAAAGCGTGGGGACTTAACCTTGCTCAGGTATTCCTTATCGCGCACATATGCGATATAGTCAAACTTTTCGTGGCTACGATTTTCGTAAAGAAAGAAAAATGGGTGGTAAACCTTACCGTAGGCAACGAAACCGAAAGCGAAATAGAAAAGCTTCTCGAAGAAGAGGCGTAATCCTTTATTCAGAGACGCGTTTTTGTCGAATTAAAACGACTCGGCAGTCCGTTATAAAGACCGTCGCGTCTTATATAAGAACCCTAATTAACCCCCGACGTGAAAGAGCGTCGGGGTTTTTATATCCAATTGGTATTTTTGAAGCGATTTGTAAGTAATATTTGACATTTTCGCATAATCGTTGTATAATCGTAGGTAAACGAGAACGCTCGGATTTTCGATAATTTAAGAAACGGGAGGCTATTTTATGGATATAATTTGGGAACGATACAACGAATGGCTCAATCACTGCGACGGAGAAATGCACACCGAGCTCGAATCCATGACGCAGGAACAAATGAAAGACGCGTTTTACGCCGAACTCAAATTCGGAACCGCCGGACTCAGGGGAAAACTCGGAGCAGGCACGGGAAAACTCAACGTTTTTACGGTAGCGAGAGCAACTCTCGGACTTGCCGATTATCTTAAATCCATAGGAGGCAAGAAGGTTGCCATAAGTTACGACAGCAGAATAAATTCCGACCTTTTTGCCGTAATAAGCGCAGAGGTTCTCGTGGAAAACGGTATAAACGTAATTATGACGCAGGATATGATGCCCACGCCCTTTATGTCTTACATGATAAGATACTATAAGTGCGACGCGGGAATTATGATTACCGCAAGTCATAACCCCAAAGAATATAACGGCTATAAGGTTTCGGGAAGGGACGGCTGTCAGATTAACGACGAAACCGCGGAGAAGATTCTTGCCTGCATAGACAGGCACGGATATTTCGGAATAAAGAAATTCAGTTTCGAACAGGCTTTGCGTTACGGTATGGTGCGTTACGCGGGAGATGACGTCAGAGAAAGCTATCTTAAAGACGTGTGGAATTGCGGAGTTTCTCACGACGCAAAAGGTCTTAAAGTAACTTACAGCGCGCTTAACGGAACGGGCATCAAGCTTATCCCCGAGATTTTCGAAAAGCTCGGAGTTGACTGTAACTTCGTGGACGTTCAGTGCAAGAAAGACGGAACCTTCAAGACCTGTCCTTATCCCAACCCCGAAAAGCCCGAAGCAATGGAACTCAGCGTCCTGCAGGCTATAAAGGAAGGTAGCGATATAGTAATCGCGACCGATCCCGACGCCGACAGAGTGGGCGTTGCCGTTATAAAGGACGGAAAAGCAAGCCTTCTTTCGGGTAACGAAACGGGACTTCTTCTTACCGACTACGTTCTTAAAAACAAAAAGAACGTTTCCCGTCCCATAATCATAAAGAGCATAGTAACCACACGCCTTACCGAGAAAATCTGTAAAAAATACGGTGCGGAACTGTTTAACGTTTTCACGGGCTTCAAGTATATCGGCGGAAAGATTACCGAGCTCGAAGAAAAGGGCGAGGCGGACAGATTCGTTCTCGGATTCGAAGAAAGCTACGGCTATCTTGCGGGAAGTTACGTCCGCGATAAAGACGCTATGTCCGCGTCCATGCTTATATGTGAAATGGCTGCCGATTATAAACGCCAAGGCAAGACTCTTCGCGACGCGATAAACGATATTTACGCCGAATTCGGTCTTGAGGAAGAAAAACTCGTAAGCTATAAATTCGAAGGCGCGGAGGGAAGCGAAAAGATTAAGGCTATAATGGCTCATTTCAGAAACAATCTTCCAGAAGAGATCTGCGGACTTAAAGTAATAGAAAAAACCGACTTCCTTACGGACGACACGGGAATGGTCAGATCCAACGTTCTGAGATTCATTCTCGAAAAAGAAGCTCAGATTATTCTTCGTCCGTCGGGAACCGAACCTCTGATGAAGGCTTACCTGTCCGCCTGCGGAAACAAAGAAAGCAACGCAATCATTATCGGCGGTATGACGGAATGGCTTGACCGTCAGGTAAAAAGCGCGATAGAATAACCGCTTGTCCGTCGCTCATTTTCCGTGTATTTGCGGAATATAGTTAATATTATCCGCGTTTTAATGCGGAAAGAGCGGTGGAAAAATGATAGTCTGTAAATTCGGAGGCTCGTCGCTTTCTTCGGAAGAGTCGGTAACAAGAGTCGTTAAAATCGTAAAAAGCTCGCCCGCAAGACGCTTTATAGTCGTTTCCGCGATGGGTAAAGCTTCCCCCGAAGAAGAAAAGATTACCGACCTTTTAATCAAAGCTTATAACGGAGACGGTTCGGCTTGGAAAGAAGTGAGATTGCGTCACGAAAAGCTTTGTAAGAGTCTCGGCGTTAAGAACGTGGAACGCGAGCTTGACCACATCGAAAAGCAGTACGAATCGGGTTGCGGTTTCGATTATTTCGTTTCGCGCGGCGAGTTTCTTATGGCTAAGATTATTTCCGCTCTTCTCTGTATGCCTTTTATAGACGGAAAGGAAATAGCCGTCTTTTCCGATAAGGGAAAGTGGCTTATAAAAGAGACTCTTCTGAAAGCCACGGCAAGTCTTTCGGATTACGATTCGGGCGTGATAGCGGGTTTTTACGGAGGCGACGAAGAAGGAAACGTTCATCTTTTCGAAAGGGGCGGAAGCGATATATCGGGAGCGATTACGGCTTATGCGGTGGACGCGGAACTTTACGAAAACTGGACGGACGTGGACGGTTTTTTGTCGGCTGATCCGCGTTTCAGAGCCGACGCCGAAGTCATAAGATGTCTTTCTTACGGGGAACTTGCCGAGCTTTCTTATTACGGAGCGGGCGTTCTGCATTATATGTCCGTCCTTCCGCTGACTTATAAGCTTATTCCGCTTTGCGTAAGAAACACATTTGACAGTAACAGACAGGGGACGACAGTAACTTACAGAACCGCTCGGGGAGTAAAGGGAGTCGCCGTTAAAGAGGGCGTTTTATACGACGTTCAGGGAGACGCGGAAAAGATAACGGCTTGTTGGCCCGACGCGGTGAAAACCGTAAACGGAGTAAGGCTTTTTTCGTCCGATCCGCTGGACGGCAGAAAGCTTGCCCGTTCGGGAGCAGCCATGAAAATCAAAATGACCGACGCTTCCGTAATAGCCGCGGCAGGTTGCGATTTTCACGGATTTTGCGAAGTGTGCGCTTTGCTTTCGGAAGAGAAAATTCTTCCGCTTTTTGCCGAATATACGGGAGGATGCGTGCATTTTGCCGTAGAAAGACGTAAAGCCGATTATTCGGCGGGACTTATTTACGATAAACTTTTGGGAGATAAGAAACGATAGATAAATGTGGGACGTTATTTGGGACGCGTTAAAGGATTCGCTGAAAGTGTTTCCGTTTATATTCCTCGTGTACGTGCTGATAGAACTGCTCGAAGAAAAGCTTGAAAAGGGCAATAAGAAAAGCTTTATCGCAGGCAAAGCCGCACCAGTTTTCGCTGCAGCCGTGGGAATTATTCCTCAGTGCGGTTTTTCCGTTATGGCGGCAAAGCTTTACGACAGGAAAATGATTACCACGGGAACCGTACTTTCCGTTTTTATAGCGACGAGCGACGAAGCCGTTGTTATCCTTCTGACCAACGGAACGAAAATAGCTTCGATATTGCCTTTACTGTCCATAAAACTCGTTTTCGCAATACTCGTAGGTCTTATAACCAACGCCGTTCTTAAAGAGAAAACGGAAACTTTCGTGGACGACGAATGTATGTGCGGTCACGAACACAAAGAAAGCAAAGTCAAAAAATATCTGTTGCATCCGCTCGGACACGCCGCGCAGGTGTTTGCCTATATACTTGCGGTAAACCTCGTTTTCGGGATAATAGTCTATCTTGCGGGAGAAGAAAGCTTTATAGCGTTTATCTCGGGAAGTCACGCCTTTCAGCCGATACTGACCTGTCTTATAGGGTTGATTCCAAACTGCGCTTCTTCGGTTATAATAACGCAGGCGTACATTCTCGGCGGAATATCTTTCGGAAGCTGTCTTGCGGGGCTTTGCGTGAACGCGGGGCTCGGATACGCGGTGCTTCTTAAAAACAAAACCTACCTTAAAAGAAACCTTCTTTTAATAGGCTTTACCTTCGTTCTGAGCGTTGCGCTCGGATATATTACCGACCTTATAGCAAGCGTTTTATAGGAGAAAAGATGACGCCCGTTGCAGATATGCTTAAACGATACGCGGAGAAAAATCCTCTGCGACTTCATATGCCCGGTCATAAAGGAAAATCGGACGATTTTCTCAGCGAGTTTTCGCGTTTCGATCTTACAGAACTAAGCCAAACGGACAACCTTTTCGAGCCTTTCGGCGAGATAGCTCGGGCAGAAGAACTTTACGCCGGACTTTTTAACGCAAAACACGCTTACTTTTCGGTGAACGGAAGTTCCGCGGGCAACTTCGCTTTCGTTGCGGAAAGCAACACGCTTGCTTTGGACAGGCTCAGTCATAAATCTCTTTTTGCCACGGCAAGACTTATGAATAAAAACTGCGTCGTTATGGAAAGAAACCTAAGCGGAGGACTGCCCGAACCCGTCAACCTCATCGACGTTAAAAACGCACTCGAACTTTATAAGGAAATCGACGCTTTCGTACTCACGTCGCCCGATTATTACGGAAGAACGGTAGACTTAGAGCCGATATACGCGTTTTTAAGGAGCAGAGGAGTCAGGCTTTTCGTGGATTCCGCCCACGGCGCGCATTTCGGATTATCGCCCTTTCTTCCCAAAAACGCAGTGAACTTCTGCGACGCGTGTATCGTTTCCGTCCATAAAACTCTCGGCGGACTTAATCAGACGGCTGTTCTCTTGTCAAATGCGGACGATACGGAGTCTCTTCGGGATAAGTTCTATTCGTTTATGACAACAAGTCCGTCTTTCGGGCTTATGGCAAGCATAGATATTGCCCGCGAATACGCTTCCGAAAACTCATATAAATACGAAAATATAAGAGAACGCAAGCTGATTTTTGAAGAGCGAATAAAAGAACTCGGACTTTTCCTCGAAAAAAACGACGACTTTACGCGCGTGGTAATAAACTGCTCGGCTTGGAAAATCCCTGCGGAAGACATAAGTGCTTTTCTTGAAAAAGAAAACGTGTTTTTCGAGATGGCGGACGACGTAAGACTTGTCGCGATAATAACGCTTTACGACGACGAAGACGTTTTCGACAGGCTTTTTGTCGCGCTTAAAAAAGTCCGCGAAAATCTGAAAGACGTTAACGTTACGTCTCGTGCGGAAGGTTTTGCGAAAACGAATTATAAGGCTTTGCCGTCGGCTTTTATGCTTAAAAGAGGCGGAAAGGTTAAAGAAGTCCCGATTTACGAGGCAGAAGGTATGATTTCGGCTCAGACGGTACTGAAAATGCCTCCGTGCGTGCCGATTGTACTTGACGGAGAAGTCGTGACTAAGGAAGCGATAGCCGAGACTTGCGCGTTTAACGCAAAGCTCGGAAAAGAAAAGAAAACGCTTAAGGTGAGATATGAAAGGATTGATAACGATTGAAGGCTGTGAAGGCGTAGGAAAAAGCACCCAGCTTCGTATGCTTGCGAATTATTGCAAAAACCACGGAATAGACGCTCTTTTTACGCGTGAACCCGGCGGAAGTAAAGTTGCCGAAAGTATAAGAAGAATCATTCTCGACGCGAGAAACTCTTCCATGTCTGACGGTTGCGAAGCTCTTTTATACGCGGCGGCAAGAAATCAGCACGTCCGCGAGATAATAATTCCCGCGCTTAACGCAAACAAAACGGTTTTTTGCGACCGTTATATAGACAGCACTTTCGCTTATCAGGGAATAGCCCGCGGACTGGGGGCGGAGTTCGTAGATAAGCTCAACGCCATGGCTGTGGGCGAGTATTATCCCGAACTTACGATTTTTCTCGATCTGAAACCCGAAGAAGCCTTTGCCCGTAAAGGCGGTCCCAATAAAAAAGACCGTCTCGAAATTCAGGGAAGCGAGTTTTTCAGGAAGGTTTACGAAGGTTACCTTCTTGCCGCCGAAAGAGAACCTCAGAGAATAGTCCGTATCGACGCGTCGGGAACTATCGAAAAAACCCACGAAATCATAGTGGATTTACTTATAAAAAAGGGTATAATAAATGGCTGAACTGCTTGAAATCGCGCGTCAATCTACGGAGTTCCGGAAGCTTTTAAGGGACAAAGAAAACGGAAAGCTTTACCACGGTTATATAATCGAAAGTCTTGACGCGAAATACGCCGACGCTTTTATAAAGGCGACGGAAATGCTTTTTATGTGCGAAAAGAACGGCTGTGGCGAATGCAACGTCTGCCGTAAGATTTCCGCGGGCGTTCACGTGGACGTTTTTGCCTTTCCGAGCGGAGGAAGAAAGATAATCAGCGCGAAAGACGATATTGCGATTTTCCGCAACGCCTACGCTTTCAAACCTCTTGAAGGCGGAGCGAGAGTGTTCGTGTTCGATTCGGTAAGTTCGGTTCGCGACGACTGGCAAAACAAAATGCTTAAGTCTCTCGAAGAACCTGTTTTAGGCAATTACATTCTGATTAAAACCGACGGCGCGGAAAGACTTCTGCCAACGGTGAGAAGCCGTTGCGAACTTATAAGGCTTTCGGGACTTAGCGAAGGAGAAACGACGCTACTGCTTACGAAAGATGGCTTTGACGAAATTACCGCTCAGGAAGCAAGCTGGCTCTTTGACGGGAACTACACTCTGTCGGAAGCTTTCGTTTCGGGCGGAACGGGAAGGAAGATTACCGACGAACTGATGGGCGTTCTTACGGGTTGCCGTTCGAGTAAAGATTGCGTAAGGTACGTTTCCGTTCTCGGCGGTATGAAAGACGATAAAGACGCTTTTTTTGCGGTAATTTCGGCGATATTCCGTAAACTTATCGGATTTTACTGCGGAAAGGAAATATATTTCAGGCAACGCGAATTCGAAACGCTTAAAGAGATTTATTCTCTGAAAAGCGCGGGAGAAATCGCTCGGTTGCTTATAAAAGAAAAAAGAAGAGCGGAGCAAAACGTTTCTTTTCAGGCGATAGCCGACGATTTGCTTCTTTCGATGATGGAGGTTAAATACAGATGCCGACAATAGTAGGCGTTAGATTCAGGAATGCGGGTAAGATATATTACTTTGATCCGACGAATATACAATTCAGTCGAGGCGACGGCGTTATAGTGGAAACGGTAAGAGGCGTTGAGTACGGTAAAGTCGTTATCGCCAACAAAGAAGTCGATGAAAAAGAAATCGTCGGACAACTTAAACCCGTTATGCGCATAGCTACAGAGGAAGACAAAAAACAGTACGAAAACAATCTGCTTAAACGGGAAGAAGCCATGAAAGTCTGCCGTGAAAAAATCAAAAAGCACGGCTTGGATATGAAGCTTATCGACGTTGAATTTACTTTCGACAATTCCAAAGTCATCTTTTATTTCGAGTCGGAAGGAAGAGTGGATTTCAGAAATCTTGCCAAAGACCTTGCAAGTTATTTCAGAATAAGAATCGAGCTTCGTCAGATAGGAATAAGAGACGTTACGAAGATAATAGGCGGTCTGGGAAGTTGCGGACGTCCGTGTTGCTGTTCGGCTCACCTCGGCGACTTTGAAAGAGTGTCCATAAAGATGGCTAAAATTCAGGGCTTGTCGCTTAATCCCACCAAGATAAGCGGTTTGTGCGGAAGACTTATGTGCTGTCTGAAATACGAAAACGACCATTATACGGAAACTACCCGTCTTATGCCCAAAGTGGGAAGCGAAGTCCGTACGCCCGACGGAAAGGGTATAGTCGACAGCATAAACGTCCTTCTGAAAACGGTAAAAGTGAGTTTCGAAAAGGACGGTTCGCAGGACGTAAGAGAGTATAAACTGGGCGACGTTCAGTCCAAAGTAAAGGCGTCCGAAGTCGAAATCACTAAGGAAGACTTAGCGGATTACGGCGAAGAAGACGAGAAAATGCTCAGAGACTAAAAGTAAAGAAAGTTAAACCGACCTTTCCGTTCATTATCCGAGCGGTAAGCGTAGGTAAAGAACATTGCGCCTTACGTTCCGTTCGTTACAGGGAACGCCGTAAAGCGGGAAGGAAAGAAGGTTTCGCTTTCTCAAAGAAAATCAGCGCGGAATTTAATAAAGAGATTAAAGCCCTTTACGGACAAAAAGGTTGATTTGCACAAACAAAAACGACGGGTATTCAACCATAAATCTATTGACAATTTTCAGGCGCGATGATATAATGACGATAGCACGAAAAGTGCAAAAAAGTATAAGGAGAATATGAAAAATGCCTCACAAAATCGGAGATGAATGTATTAAATGCGGTTCTTGCGCAGCTACCTGCCCCATCGGATGTATTTCCGAAGGCGACGATAAGTACGTTATCGACGCTTCTCAGTGCGTAGATTGCGGTGCTTGCGCAGCTCAGTGCCCTGTGAATGCAATAACAGGTGAATAATAATTGCAGAAAACAAAGTTAAACTTTGTTGAAGGTTGCCCGATACCCGTTCGGGCGACCTTTATCAAAATTTAGGTATGAAAAAAGCGTCTTCTCTTCGTTATATATACAAAAACTTTTTCAAGCTGGTTCTTATAGTGGTGATTCCGGCTGCGTTTTTGGCGCTGTTCAGGTCGGATTATATAATTTCCGACTTTTTCGTTAATTTCGCCAAGAATATCAAAGGTTTTACGATAGAAGACTTTTATAAAGACGTTTTCAGATATTTTTCTTTCATCAACTTCGACAGTTTCGGAAATTTTATTCTGTGGTTTTTAAGCGCGTCTGTCGCCGTAGTCGGTCTGGGTGCGCTTTTCAGCGCTGTGGAAAGGCATATGCGCTTGGGCGTTCCCGTTAATTTCAGCCTTGTGCCTCTTATTAACGACAGTCTCGTAATCGTTCTTCCCTTTGCGGGAGTGGTTTTTCTGAGTTGCGAACTTCTCGGTCTGGTCACGAGCGGTATTATATCTTTGCTTTTTCTTATTATAAAAAGCAAACAGGTTCTTTTTGCGGTATGTCTTCTGCTCGTGGTAATTCTTTACGCGCTTTATTTTGCGTTCGTCGCGCTGGTATGTCTGTCCGTACCGGCTTCGCTTATAGACGGATACAGCTTTAATTATTCCGCAGCCACGTCCATCAACCTCGTAAAAGAAAATCTTTTACGGATAACGGCGGCTCTCGTGCTTCCTCTTTTGGGAACCATGCTTGTCGTAAGCCTGCTGAAATTGCTTTTCTCGCTTTTTTCGCCGACGGCTCAGGACATATGCGGAACGATAACCTGGACGATTGTCTACACTCTCTGGATGGTCTATTTCCCCGTTCTGACGATAAGATATTATATGCATCTTACGGGTATGGAACGTATAGATACTCAGTTTATCGTAAGGAGGAAGTAAACGATGAAAGTGACAAAAACGCTCAGCCTTTTCGGCTCAAACCGATTATTACTGCTTAAAACGTCTCTTTCGAGATTCGCGGTAATCTTAATATTTCTGTCCGTTCCGATACTTCTTCTCAACTGCTCGGTAAGCCAGTTTGCGAAATTTATGGACGAGTCCGTGGACGCGCTTTCGCTTCTTACCGAAGAAATGTCGAGCGGTAAGGTCTATTCCGCGGAAGGATTTTCCGAAGTTTTAAGGAAATTCGTGTTTACGGTCTACGACCTGTTCGATTCGCTTTTCGTGAATTGTCCCGAATACCTTTCAAAACCCGTCGTTATTTACGTTGGAATAGCGATTTTCTATTTTCTTTTCAGACTGTTTGACGGGCTTTTCGATTTCTCGACGACGGTCGGACTGAAAGAATTTATGAAGTGCGGAAGACCTTCCCCCTATTTATGGGGAATTTACAAAAACTTCGGTAAATTCATAACTTACGAGCTTCTCTATATCCTCGTAACTACTATTGCCGATGCCGTTATATGTTTTGCCGTCATAGGAGCCTACGTTTCCTTTTTGGTAGAACTTAAACTTCTCGGCGTTATAATAACGGTCGTATTCGCTCTTTTATGCTTTGCGTTCAGAGGAGCCGTATTTGCTTTCTGGGCGGCGGAAAGAGTAGTAGAAGATGAAAGCGTTGGGAAGAGTCTTAAAAATTCGCTTAAACTGATAACGGACAGATTTTTCCCCGTCTTCGTATCTACTTTTATAACTCTGCTTCTGTGTCTGACGACTGTAGTTTTATTAAGGCTTTTCGTCGGCAATCCGATAGTATCGTGGGTGCTTTCGCTGGCGTCTGTTCTTATATCGGGATACGAACTTCGTTGTATGGATCTCGTGCAGTACGCCGAAGCCAAAGGCAAGCCTTACTTTACGAAAAAACTTGATCTGGTGGTAAACAATGGCTGAATCTGTTCTGATAGTCGGCGGCGGAGCGTCAGGGCTTGCCGCGGCAATAACGGCGGCTAAAAAGGGCTGTCGTGTAACCGTTCTTGAGAAAAACGAACGGGTAGGCAAAAAAATTCTTGTAACGGGAAACGGACGCTGTAATTTCGGTAACCTTTCCGTTACGGAAGGTTCGTACAACAATTCGAAATTCGTTTCGGACGTCCTTCTTCGCGCGAAAGAGGGTGCGAACAAGCTTTTTGAAGAAATCGGACTTATGAGTTATTCCGATTCGGAAGGAAGACTTTATCCCCTTTCCGAAACGGCTTCGAGCGTGCTGGATTGTCTTCGTTTTGCCTGTGAAAAATACGGCGTCGTTTTTTTGACGGGTAAAACCGCCGACGCTGTGTATAAACGCGACGTAGGATATACCGTTTTAAGCGGAGACGAAAGCTTCTTTGCCGATAACGTAATAATCGCCGTTGGCGGAAAGGCTCAGACTCAGACCTATAATCTCGAAAGACTGGTAGAAAATCGGGTTATAGTGCCTTACGTGCCGTCGCTTACGCCCGTTAAGGTGGATCCCGCGCCCAAGGCTCTTTCGGGGCTTAGGGTAAAATGCGTCGTAAGTCTTTATAGGGACGGCAAAGTCGTGCGCAGAGAAAAAGGCGAGGTTCAGTTCAAGGACAACTCGCTCAGCGGAATAGTCGTTCTGAATATGTCCGCCTTTATCGCCCGTTCGAGAGAAGAACACGGTTTTGAAATTTCTCTCGACTTGTTTCCTGCCGTAAAAGCCGAAGATCTGCTTCCTTTACTTAAAGAAAGATACAATCAGTTCGGCGCTCAGCGTCTTATGACGGGTATGTTCCATAATCGTCTTTCGGACGAAATCAAAAGAAGGGCCATACTTCTCGATAAGAACGATTTGTCGGGACTTGCCACGGTTATAAAGGATTTCAGGTTCAGAGTGGAAGGGCTTGCGGGCTTTTCGGAAGCTCAGGTAATGTGTGGCGGAGTGGACGTCAGAGCATTGAGAACAAGTCTTGAATTCCGTAAAAACGAAGGACTTTACGCCTGCGGAGAAGCCGTGGACATAGACGGTCTTTGCGGCGGATTCAATCTGCATTGGGCTTTTTCCAGCGGAATAGTCGCGGGCGAATTGGAGTAAACGATGGATTACAGAATAAACAATCTTTCCGTCGCTTTTGACGAGAAAGATTTTTCGGGTATGATTGCGGACAGGCTCGGAATAAAGAAATCGGAGGTAAAAGCCCCCTTTCTTATAAAGCGTTCGCTTGATTGCCGTCACGGAAACGTAAAACAGGTTTTGTCGCTGGGTTTTGCGAGCGACCTCGATTTATCGGATAAAAAGAACGTTTTTCACTACGAAAAACCTATAAATTATCTTGACGGGATTCGTCCCCGCACTTGCAGCGGAAAGAAAATCATCGTTGCGGGAAGCGGGCCGGCGGGTCTCTTTTGTTGTATGGCTTTGGCTCTTTCGGGCGCGAAAGTCATTCTTGCCGAACGCGGAGAGGACGTTAAACAAAGGAAAAAAGCCGTCGAAGACTTCTGGAATGGCGGAGAACTCGATCTTTCGTCCAACGTTCAGTTCGGTCTCGGCGGAGCGGGTACTTTTTCCGACGGAAAACTTACTACGGGCATTGCCGACGAAGGCTTGTTTACCGTTTTCGACACTTTCAGAAGAATGGGCGCAAATCCCGATATAATGGTTTCGTCCACGCCCCATATAGGAACGGACGTTCTCGAAAAAGTCGTGGCTGACTTCCGCGACGAACTTATTAAAGCAGGCGCGGAAATCAGGTTCGGAACGACTTTAACCGACTTTGAAACAAAAGACGGAAAGATAACTTCGGCGATACTTAACGAAAGAGGAATTGTCAGACGGGAACCGTGCGACGCTCTTGTGCTTGCGGTAGGGCACAGCGCGCGGGATACATTCGAAATGCTTGTTAAAAACGGCGTTTTAATGGAAAGAAAAGCCTTTGCCGTGGGCGTCAGAATAGAACACGAACAGGCTCTTATAAATGCGTATAAGTACGGAAAGTTTACCCACAGAGATCTTGACGCGGCGGATTATAAGCTCGTGGAGCATCTGAGTAACGGAAGAACGGCGTATACCTTCTGTATGTGCCCGGGCGGTTTCGTAACGGCTGCCGCAAGCGAAAGAGGCGGACTTGTTACCAACGGAATGAGCAACCGCGACCGTGGCGGAGAGAACAGCAACAGCGCCCTTCTCGTAAACGTCAATCCCGAAGATTTCGGCGGAGAGGGCGTGCTTTCGGGCGTTGAATTCCAGCGCAGACTTGAAAGAAAAGCCTTTTCTCTTTTCGGTAATTACGTTGCGCCCGCGGAAAACACCTCGGACTTTTTATCGGGAAGAAAACGTTTCGGAGAGGGGTACGAGTTCAAAGTAAAGCCCACCTACCAGAGAGGCGTGAAACCTGCCGATTTAAGAGAGTGTCTTCCTTCGTTCGTACACGAGTCTATAAGGGAAGCTCTCAGAGCTTTCGGGAAAAGAATCAAAGGCTTCGACACGGAGGGAGTTATGACGGCGGTGGAAACCAGAAGCAGCAGTCCCGTGAGAATTCTCCGTAACGAAAAGGGCGTAGCCAACGTTTCGGGACTGTATCCTTGCGGAGAAGGAGCCGGTTATGCGGGCGGAATAGTCTCTGCTGCGACCGACGGACTGACCGTTGCGTGGAAAATCATCGCGCTTTATTCAAAAGAGGTATAAAAAGCGTAAAAAAATTACAAAATCATCTTAAAAATCATTGTGTTTTCCAGAAAATAGTGATAAACTATAAGGTAGCGGTGGTGCGCGTAAATTCAGACGCACTGCCTGATACAGCAATTAAGAGGTGAAATTTTTTATGGAAAAAATGGACGCGTTAGTCAAAAAATATCCGGCACCGGGTTTGGATCTTGAAAGAGTAGATATCCCCGTAGCAAAACCGGGCGAAGCTCTTTGCAAAATACATAAGACCGCTATCTGCGGAACGGACCTTCATATCTTCAACTGGGATCCGTGGAGTCAGCAGACTATAAAGACGCCTATGATCATAGGTCACGAATGGGTAGGCGAAATCGTTGAAATCAACGGTCAGAGCGAATACTTCAAAGTAGGCGATCAGGTAAGCGCAGAAGGTCACGTTACTTGCGGACACTGCCGTAACTGCAGAGCCGGCAGAAAACATCTTTGCCCCACGGCTCAGGGTATCGGCGTAAACAGACCGGGTATTTTTGCGGAATACGCAGCTATTCCTCTTACCAACCTTTGGCACTGTGATCCTTCCATTCCCGAAGAAATGTACGCTATTTTCGATCCGTTCGGAAACGCAACTCACACCGCGCTTTCTTTCGTTATGTCGGGTGAAGACGTTCTTATCACCGGCGCAGGTCCCATAGGTATTATGGCTGCCGCTATCTGCCGTCACGTAGGCGCAAGACGCGTAGTATTGACCGACGTTACCGATTACAGACTCGAACTTGCAAAGGAAGTTTGCCCGACCATAAGAACAGTCAACACTCTCAAAGAGAAACTCGAAGACGTTATGAAAGAACAGGGTATCGTTGAAGGTTTCGACGTAGGTCTTGAAATGAGCGGTAGCGGTATAGCTCTCAATCAGATGATAGACGTTATGATCAACGGCGGTAAGATGGCTCTTCTCGGTATTCAGAAGCCCAACACCGTTATCGACTGGAACAAAGTCGTATTCAAAGGTCTTTTCATGAAGGGTATTTACGGCAGAGAAGTTTTCGAAACGTGGCACAAGATGACTGCTATGCTTCAGAGCGGACTTGACATCAGCAAGGTTATAACTCACAGATTCGACCACAAAGATTACCTTAAAGGTTTCGAACTTATGAATACCGGTAAGAGCGGAAAGGTTATCCTTGACTGGACGAAATAAGTAATATAATTTTCAGGAGATTTATATATGTATAAGACAGGTAAAGAAGTTTACACCAAGATCCTCGAAGGTATCAAAAACGACGGTCTCTGGAAAGAAGAACGTATTATAACCACGCCGCAGTCTAACGTTATCAACACAACCAAGGCTGATAACGTTATAAATTTCTGCGCAAACAACTATCTCGGTCTTGCCAACAACGCCGAAGTTATTGCCGCGGCAAAAGCAGGTTACGACAAGTACGGTTTCGGTATGGGCAGCGTTCGTTTCATCTGCGGTACTCAGACCATTCATAAGGAACTCGAAGCTAAAATAAGCTCCTTCCTCGGCACCGACGACACTATCCTTTATTCCAGCTGTTTCGACGCAAACGGCGGTCTTTTCGAGACCATCACCACAGCCGAAGACGCTATCATCTCCGACGAACTCAACCACGCAAGCATCATCGACGGCGTAAGACTTGCCAAAGCTAAGAGATACAGATATAAGAACAGCAATATGGAAGACCTCGAAGCTCAGCTCAAAAAGGCTGACGAAGACGGTGCAAGACTTAAAGTTATCGTTACCGACGGCGTTTTCAGCATGGACGGTATCATCGCTAACCTTAAAGGTATTTGCGACCTTGCCGATAAGTACGACGCTATGGTTGTCGTAGACGACTCTCACGCAACCGGTTTTGTAGGCGAACACGGCAAAGGTACCGCTGAATATTGCGGAGTTATGGGCAGAGTAGACGTTATCACTTCTACCTTCGGTAAAGCTATGGGCGGCGCTTCCGGCGGATTCACCAGCGGCAGAAAGGAAATCATCGACATTCTCCGTCAGAGAAGCAGACCTTACCTTTTCTCCAACGCGCTTGCTCCTTCCATCTGCGCTGCAACCCTTAAAGTTCTCGAAATCGTTGAAAGAGACGACTCTCTGAGAAAGAAGGTTATGGAAAACGCTAAGTACTTCCGTAGCGAAATGGAAAAGAACGGTTTCGATCTTATCGGTAAAGACCACGCTATCGTTCCCGTAATGTTCTACGACAGCGTTCTTGCAGCTAAGGTTGCGGATTATATGCTCAATAAGGGCATTTACGTAACGGGCTTCTTCTATCCCGTAGTTCCTAACGGCAAGGCAAGAATCAGAACGCAGATGTCTGCGGCTCACACCAAAGCCGACATCGATAAGTGCGTTCAGGCGTTTATCGACGCTAAGAAGGAAATCGGTTTCTAAGAAAACAATAAATACCTGATTCAAAGGGGACGAACGTTTTTCATTCGTCCCTTTTGTCGAGAGGGGATATGAAATTAAGAGTAAAAAATACCGTGCTCATAGGCTTTTCGTTTTTATCGATTATGCTCCTTTGGGCAGGATACAACTGGTTCGTTCCGTTGTTTCTGGACGCAAGACTGGAAAAACTCTTTAACGAATGGCTGGGTAACGAAAGCCTGACCAAGTTTTGCGTAGGTGCGGTAATGGGACTTGACAACCTTCTCGCGTTGTTTATGATTCCCGTCGTATCGAAACTGTCGGACAGAACTGACACTAAATACGGCAAGCGTATGCCTTTCGTGTTTATAGGTTTGCCCGTTGCGGCAATCGCGTTTGCAGTGCTTCCCTTCGTTGCTTCGGGTTCGCTTATCGTTCTCGTCCTCGTGTTACTGTTTATCATGGTAGCCATGAACTTCTATCGTTCGCCCGCCGTCGCGCTTATGCCCGACATAACCCCCAAACCTTTACGCGAAAGGGGAAACGCGATAATCAACATTATGGGCGGAATAGGCACGGGACTCGGTTATGCAATCGTATTCGTTTGCAGCGATAAAATTCTCAACACGTCTTATTTCGTTCCGATAGAAATCATCTCGGCTATAATGTTCGTCTGTCTTGCCGTTCTTGCTCTGACCGTCAGAGAAAACGAATTCAAACGTCAGATGTTCGAAGACGTAAAATCTTATTGCGAAAGAACGGGCGAAAACGTCAGCGATTTTATAGGAGAAGAGGACGAAGAGAGCAAAACCGCTTCCGAGAAGACTTCTTCGAGTAAAGCCGACAGAAAGAATATGTTCGTTATGCTCGCGGCTATTTTGTTTTTCTATATGTCTACCAACGCCGTCGAGTCTTTTATGTCCACGTACAGCAATCACTTTTTCGGAAGCAGTACGCTCGGATTGGTGCTTTTCGCCGCGCTTGCGGTAGGTAACTTTATTTTTATGCTGCCGTCTACGGTACTTGCGGAAAAAATCGGAAGAAGGAACGCTATGCTTATAGGCAGTGCGATTATGACGCTTTCCGCGGCAAGTCTGATTTTCGTAAGGCAGTTCAGCTGGTTCCTTATGATTCCGTTTTTCCTGTTCGGAATAGGAATGGCTGTTATGGTAACAAATATGTATCCAGCGATAGTAAGCTTTTGCAGTAAGGGCGATTACGCAAGGTTTACGGGCTACTATTATTCTTCGACCATGCTCGCCCAATCGATAACTCCGGCTCTTGCCGGATTCTTTATGGCTCCTTATTTCGGAGGCGGCACAGGAAACTTAATGCCGTATTCCACGGTATTTGCCTTTCTTTGCTTTATAGCTCTTTTATTCGTAAGCAAAGACGGCGATGAAAAAAACAGAGGTAGAAAATGAAAACTTTAGACAGATTTTTGAAATACGTTTCCGTAGATACGGAATCCGATCCCGACGCGGAGTGCTTCCCGAGTACCGCAAAACAGAAAAACCTTCTTGAACTGCTTAAAAACGAACTTATCGAAATGGGCGTTTCCAATGCGAGAATGGACGAAAACGGATACGTTTACGCAAGCATTCCCGCTAACTGCGAAGGTCGTCCCGCAATAGGTTTTCTTTCGCACGTAGATACGTCCAGCGCCGTAAGCGGAGCAAACGTCAAACCCGCTATCATAAAATACGAAGGCGGAGATATAGTTCTTAACAAAGAGAAAAATATCGTTATGAAGGCTGAAACTTACGCTTCTCTTGCAGAAAACGCAGGCAAAGAACTCGTAGTTACCGACGGAACGACTCTTTTGGGCGCAGACGACAAAGCAGGCGTTGCCGAAATTATGTCGATGGCGGAATTCTTTATTGAAAATCCCGACGTAAAACACGGCGAAATTCTTATATCTTTCACTCCCGACGAAGAAATCGGAAGAGGCGTGGAATTCTTCAATATGGACGAATTCAAAGCTGATTTTGCTTATACCGTCGACGGCGGAGCTTTGGGCGAAATCGAATACGAGAATTTCAACGCAGCCGCTATGACCCTCACGGCTCACGGCGTAAGCATTCACCCCGGAAGCGCGAAGAATATGATGATAAATGCGGTAGAAGTTCTTATGGACTTCCATTCGCTTCTGCCCGCGGAAATGCGTCCGCAGTACACAGAAAATTACGAAGGTTTCTATCATCTCGATAAGATTTCCGGTTCCGTTCAGGAAGCCAAGTCCGACTATATAATCCGCGACCACGACAAAGCCAAGTTCGAAGCAAAGAAGAATTACGCGCTTAAAGCGGCTGAACTTATCAACGCAAAATACGGCGAAGGAACGCTCGATATTAAGATCAAGGATTCTTACTACAATATGAGAGAGTTCGTCGAAAAGCATATGGAACTCGTTCATAACGCGGAAAAAGCCATGGAAAACGTAGGCGTAACGCCCGTAGTCGTTCCCATAAGAGGCGGAACGGACGGCGCTCAGCTGACTTACAGAGGACTCGTTTGCCCCAATTTATGTACGGGCGGATACAATTTCCACGGAATATACGAATATATCCCCGTAGCTTCCCTCGATAAAATAGTAAACATTCTTATCGAAATCGTTAAGATTTTTGCCGAATAAATTTCAGGTAAATCCGAGGATGCCTTTTACGGCATCCTCTTTTCGGTATAGAGTTAAAACATAATCCCCCAAGAGAGGAGACAGCCCGTTATGGACAAAAAGTTAAAAAACAGAGGCAAAATCATAAAGACGATAAATCCATTTTACACAAAGAAGAAGTTTTCTTTCTGCAATAAGATTATGGATGCGTTTGCCGTAGGAAGAAAATTATGCGGAGGCGTGAATTATCGTCAGGAATTTATAAGGCGCGAAGACGGAACTTTACTCAGAATGTGTATTTATTCGCCCGAAAAGCAAACCGACGACGCTGTAGGTCTTTTATGGCTTCACGGCGGAGGTTACGCGATAGGCGTTCCCGAGCAGGATATTCCCTTTATCAAAAACTTCGTCAGAAACTTTAATTGCGTGGTGGTTGCGCCCGATTACATCCGTTCGGTAGAAGAACCTTTCCCTGCCGCAATTCTCGACTGTTACGACGCGCTCGTATGGCTTGCTTCAAACGCAAAGGACTTGGGAGTAAATCCAGAGAAAATCTTCGTCGGCGGAGAATCTGCGGGCGGAGGACTTACAGCCGCGCTTTCTCTTTACGCAAGAGATATGGGCGAGGTTAATATTGCCTTTCAGATGCCTCTTTATCCTATGCTTGACGACCGCGAAACGCCTTCTTCGAGAAATAACGATATGCCCGTGTGGGATACAGAATCCAACAGGCTTGCCTGGAAACTCTATCTCGGCGAAGATACGGAGAACGTTTCTCAGTACGCCGCGCCCGCAAGAGCAACCGATTACAGTCGGCTTCCGCCTACGCTGACCTACGTCGGAACGCTCGAACCTTTCCGCGACGAAACGGTTACTTACGTCGAAAATCTCAGAAAAGCGGGAGTGGACGTGTTGTTTGAAATCTTCGACGAATGCTACCACGGATTCGATATAGTCGCGCCGGGAAGCGAACCCGGGAAAAAAGCGAGAGAATTCTTACTTTCGGGCTTTTCTTTCGCTACCGAACACTATTCTGCTTCTCAACCCGAAAAATCCAAGCCTGCTAAACCTCTTTTATCGAGGAAGAAGATTTAGAAGTTCAATTTATATAGCGAGTAGTAAAACAAGAGCGCTTTAAGCATAAATTTATAAACCGAAAACGAGAAAATTCGTCGCGCGGAAAACGTCCGCACGGCGTTTTTTATTGCTTGCGGTATAAAAACGGCGATAACGGCAATGCTTTTTCCGAGAACTGTTTAAGGAGAAGAAAATGAAGAGGAAAATCGTCGTTTTAATCGTTGTTTTGTCTGTATTTGCGTTATTGCCTGTCGGTTGCGAAAGAAGCAGTACGGGAGCGAATATGACCGTCACGGCTTACGGAACGGTAGGAAACTGTATAGGCGAAGTTTCGCTTACTACCGATAAATCGGGAGCCGTTGTCGATATGACAGTTGAGGAGTATTATACACCGCACAATCTGTTTCTTCTTTCGGAGTACGATCGGACGCTTTTCGGAGAAGGACAGACCGAAAAAGCGGTTTTAAGCGACGGAAAGAACTACGAATATATAAAAACCGTATCCGTCGGCGGAGAAACTTTCACTTTGTATAAAACCGAATTAAAGGATAAAGACGGAAAGTCCTATAAAACGCCGAGGTTTTCCGTAGATTATTCGAGTAAAAACAAAAAGAGCCTGAAAAGTTATATATCGACAGACGAAGGCGGAGAGTATTTCGTGAAAATGCTTAAACGAGGCGAAGTTACCGCAGGAATTGTCGTTAACGGGAAATATCAGGCGGTAGCTCAGGCTAAATATCTCGGTGGTATAAACAAAAGCTGTACGGGTTTTTGGTCGGAAGATTTATCTGAGAGTAAAGGTTGGGCTTTGAACGTTCAGCTCTTCAAAACGAAAATGATTAAAGAATTCAATAAGAACGAAGTCAATAAGCCCGATAAAGATTATACGGAAGAAGTAAAGACGGCTTCGGGCGCAACTTTCTCTTCGTTTGAAGACTACGTTTATATCGCCTATAAAGCCTATAAAAAACTTACGAGCAAATAAAACGGGAATAATTATCGCAAACGGTTGCACACTAAGAGAGAAATATCAGCCTGCGGGCTATTGAGAGGTACTATGAAAAAACCTATATTGGCGGTGATTCTTCTTGTGTTGCTCGGCTCGGCTTTGAGCGCAGTATTTTGCCCGTTCAAAGCCGTTCTGACGTCTGCCGAGCAGTACGATTGTTCTTTATCGGACAACGAAAACCTTTACGCGTCGGGCGAAACCATTATAGATAAGATCGGTCAGGCTATCTTTAAGGGTAAAACCGTCGTCGGCGAAGTTCGTCTGGGAGGAATTCCTATCGGGATAAGTCTCGAATCGAGCGGAGTAAAAGTTATCGGAATAAGCGAAATAATGACGAAAAACGGCGTTCAGTGTCCAGCGATAGAGTCGGATATAAGAATAGGCGACGTGATAATCGGAGCTGACGGCGTTGAAATAAACAGTTCTCTTCGTTTAAGTCAGCTGGTCTTAGAAAGCAACGGAGAGGAGATCGAACTTGAAATTATACGGGGAGAAAAACTAAAAAAGAAAATAAAACCGCTTTACGACGAACTTAGCGGAAAATACAAACTCGGACTCTGGACGAAAGAGGGCAGTAGCGGAATAGGCACGCTGACGTTTGTAAAAGAAGACGGACGGTTCGCGTCTTTGGGGCATCCGATAGTCAATCCCGAAACGGGAGAGATATATAAAATCAGCGGAGGAAGCGTTTATAAGTGCGTGATAACGGGAGCCGTAAAAGGCGGAAGAGGCAGAGCCGGAGAACTCAGAGGCGATTTTAAGGACGTGAAACTCGGAACGGTTTCTTCCAACGGGAAAATCGGCGTTTACGGAACGTTTACAAACCGTGACTATCTTAGTTATCCCAAGATAAAGATTCTTTCGTCCAAGTCGGTAAAACCAGGGAAAGCCTACGTTTATTCTACCGTGGAAGGCGAAAAGCCCGAACTATACGAAGCCGAAATAATCAAAGCTTCCGTTCAGAGCGGAGAAAGCGACAAAGGAATAGTCGTAAGAATTACCGATAAAAGACTTATCGAAAAGACGGGCGGTATCGTTCAGGGAATGAGCGGAAGTCCCATTATTCAGGAAGGTTGTCTCGTCGGCGCGGTAACTCACGTTTTCGTAAGCGACGGAGTGAAGGGATACGGAGTTTACGCCGAATTTATGTACGACAAACTGAAATAAACCGCATTATGTACGATAAATCGGAATAAACCGCGTTGTTTCCTATAATAAGCCGTTCGGGTTTAAGTAAAAAACGGACGGCAAAAACTCTGTAAAATAACGCAAAAACGAGAAGCCCGCAAAAGTTATAATAACCGAGAAAGCCGAGAAACCGTAAAAGTTATAAACGACGGAGAAGTAACGCAAGAGAAAAAGTCATAAATAACGGAGAAAGACAATAAAATACCGTATGAATATACGGTATTTTTTGTCAAAGCAGGTTGATTACGTAAAAGAAACGCTGAAAAGTAAGGCTTACTGCCTTATAATAGCTTTAGTCGCGGTTTTATGCGGAATTATCACGGGCATAATCAACAGTCACGCGATAACGGAGTTTTGTCGGGTAGAATGTTGCGGATTTTTTATCTGCAAGATCTCGGGAACGCCCGATACCTTTTCGATTTTCTTCAAAAGTTTGTTTTCGTCGGTGTTTATTACGCTTTTACTAAGCTGTTTCTGCGCCGTAAACAAATGGTCGGCTGTTGCTCAGTACGTTTTTCTGTTTATATTCTCGGCGGGTTTTACGGCAGGCGTATGCTCTGTTATAAAGACCGTTACGGCAATAGGAATTCTTATCGTTTTTACGGTTTTTCTCGTCTATTTTTCAGGTGTAATCACGATATTTGCGGGAATAATTCTCTATACGAGGGGAGACGACTACGGGAACGGAAAAATCACCGTGCAAAAAACGGTCCTTCTTATCGTGACGTCAACCGCGCTTCTTGCCGTAATATGTTTGCTGTCGGCGACCGTATACGTCACGTTTTTCAGACCGTTGTTTTGTTTTCCGTAAAGTAAAAAGTCTTTGCGCTTTTCGCCTTTTCAAGTCGCATAGCATTCGCTAATCCGACAGCTAAATCCGCATAGCATTAGTTAATTCGGCTACTGAATCTGTCAGACGTAAAGAAGGTAAGGCTGACTTCAAACTATTCCACGATTATCTGACAACTGCGCATTGCTTCGAGAGCGGCTTGATGTTTTTCTTCCGTAACTCCTGCGCACAGCTCGGAAAGAACGGTGATTTTAAGCGACGGATAAAGCGTTTTTATAATAAGAGCGTTGGTGATTACGCAAATATCCGTACACGTTCCTACCAAAACTACTTCGCCGAATTCGTCGAGTTTCCAATCGAGCGTTCCGAATGCGGGCTTGTCTATAATAAGACAGCCTTTTTTATTTATAACGTCGAGAATGCTTTTTTCGATTTCGTGGCCGTAAGTTCCTTTCACGCAATGTACGACGGGCAAAGCTTTTCCTTCGGGCGTATCGAGGTAATCTTTTTCGTGCGTATCGCGCGTGGCTATAATTTTTCCGTCAAAACTTTCCGCAAGTTCGGCAATAGGTTTTACTATAGCTTCCGCCATGGGATTTTTAAGAGAACCCGTAATAAAGTCGTTCTGCATATCTATAATAATCAAAGCTTTCTTCATCTTTTCGTCTCCTTTTCGGGTAGAATTTTATTGCTTGTCGCCGTTTAGTAAAAGTTTTTTTGGCTTTTACGGAACTTTCCTCGTTCGTTGCTATGCGGAAAGTTTTTCCCGTTCGTTGCCGCTTGGTAATTTCAGCGTCTGTCGTTCTCCTGAAGCGGAGCGGCTGAACTTAACTCGCGGACTTTTTCCTTTAAGGCTATATAAGCCGATTGAGGATCGGAGCAATTTTCGACCGCAAGTTCCATAGGGCATTTACCCGTACCCGTTCTGTTTACGACGTAATCGGTAAGTTTTCCGTAATAAGCGGGGATATTTGCGGAAGAGAAAATCTCCAACGCGGTTTTGCTCATAACTTCAGCGTAGATTTCCTTGGTCTGAAGAAGAATATGCAAAAAAGCCGCGGCTTTTCCGACTATTTTATCTGCCGCATAAGCGTCTCTGACGTCTTCATCGGAGTCCAAAAGATTAAGGAGAGGTTTGATTCCGTGTTCCGAAGAAACTATAAATTTATCGGGTTTATAGAGAACGAAAGTGCAGTCGTTCTCTTCCAGCCGTGTTTTTGCTTTAATGAGATTGTCGGTCATTAGTTGTGCCTCTTTTCTGTGTTTTTTATGAATAAATCGGAATTAAGAATATCGTTGTAAAGCGCAAATATATCCGCGTAAACGTCGCTCGACGCCTTTCCGTCGATAGTTTCCGAAATAACGCCCCAAAGACCGTTGCAAAGAAGAGCGACGGTTTGTTTTATGGGGTATTTAGGTTTCATCATAGAGCTGTGATGATTGATATAAGTAACCGCCTGATCGAATACCTTGTTATAAAAACTCGAATAAAGATAAGGGTTTATATCCGATTTTGCGGCGGAGAAGAAGTCGAAGTGATTTTCGCACAGGTTAATAATAGCCGTAAGCATATTATTGTAACCCTGAAGATCTTTAAGCTCGGAGTTGTTTTCCTTCTGAAGAGCATGATAGTCGTCGAGAGCTTCCTGAACGTATTCGTCGAATATCTCTTCCACGAGAGCGTATTTGTCCTCGTAGTAGTTATAAAAAGTTATTCTGCTGGTAGTGCTTTCGTTGCATATATCGGTAACCGTAATATGCTCGAAGGAATCCTTTTTAAGCAGTTCGTGAAAAGCCGCCTTTATTCCCTTTTTCGTCTTAATTATCCGTTTGTCCGTTCCTGCCATAGTCCGCCTTGGAAATTAACAATTTCTACATAATGTAAGTTATTGTTCATTTTCCGAAAAATGTAATTGCAATTTGTTGTAAAATAAGTTAATATACAACATGTAAGTTATTATACTACAAATATTGTTATCAGTCAAGAATAAAAGGAGACGAACCTATGACGAAATTTTTGGTTTCAACGGATTCCGGTTGCGATTTACCTATCGAGTTGCTTAACGAAAAAGGAATAGTTCCTTTCAAGCTTTTCTACGCAATCAACGGAGAACTCTTCGAAGATACTATGGAACACGCCGATTGCATAGAATTTTACGAAAAAATGAAGAACGGAGCCGTTCCCAAAACAAGTCAGGGAACGCAGGCGCAGTTCGAGAAGTTCTTTGAAAATCTTCTTAAAGAGAACTCGCAGATTCTTTACATAAGTCTGGGAAGCGCGGTTTCGGGTTCTTACGACAGCGCGACTGCCGCTGCCAAAAAGCTCGAAGAAGCCAATAAAGGAAGCAAAATCATAGTTATAGACTCGACGTTGTGTTCGACGGGATACGGAATGCTTGCGCTTAAGGCGGCGGAACTCAGAGATTCGGGCTATTCCATAGATAAATGCGCGGCTGAAATAGAAAGGCTGAAAATTACCGTCAACACTTGGTACACAACCGACGAACTGCTTTATCTGCGCCGTTCGGGAAGATGTAGCAGAGCTGGACAGGTTATAGGAACGATTCTGAAAATCTGTCCTATTCTCAACCTCGACGCCAAAGGCCATCTTATCGTTCAGGAGAGAGTAAGAGGCATCGACAAGACCATAAACAGAATTCACGCTATAATCAAAGAGAACGTGGTTGACGCGGAAAATCAGACTTTGTACGTTTGTCACAGCACCACGCCCGAAAAAGCGCGCGAATTCGGCGAAGGCTTAAAGAACGACGTCGGCTTCAAAGACGTTTATTACACGTATATAGGCGCGATTATCGGTTCTAACTGCGGTCCCGGACTCAGAGCCGCCTTTTATTACGGCAAACCTCGTACCATGGACGGCTACAACGATTAGTTATCGGGCGTTTCAACCCGTTTATTCCCTTAAATACCGGAGAAAACGAATTGTTCCCTCAAAATATCGGGGATAACGAAAGAAATAGCCTTTAATTATTTATAAATTCCGATAGTCTTGTTTTTTAGGAGAGAACAATTTTATTAAAAAACCCTGCGATTCAGAAAAATCGCGGGGGTTTGTTTTTATAAAAAAATTCTAAGACGGGTTGTTCGGCGTCGTTTTTAATCCGTCGTCTTTTTGGTCTTGTTTTTTGTCCGTAACCGCGTTTTCCGCGTGCGGAGCGTTTTCTTCCGTTTTCTGAGAATTCTTCTTTTTCCTCGGTTTGCGCTTCCTGAAAAGCGTATAAACGACAGCCATTGCTTCGAGCGGAATTATAAGGAAGAAGAGAGGCCAGAAGTTATATTGTATAAGTTGCAGGTAAGTCCCCGTAACCAGACCGCATATCACAAGCGAAAGCAGAATGGTATTAGCCCATTTTATATTTCGGTTGTTAATATTGTATTTGTAGACGATAACGGCGGAGGGGGGGACCGCCCAAACGAAAATCTGCCAGAACCGATAGCTTTTCATTATATCGAGTCCCACGTAAATCAATACGGCGACAAGCCATACCGTAAGCACTGAAAGACACAACATCGCGATTCGGTTTACGGTGTCTTCCTGTTCGATAATATGAGCCGCGTCGGAGGATTTGACGACGGCGTTTTCCCCGATTAAATCGTCTACAGTAATATTGTAGAACTCGGCTATACGCGCCAGCGTACATATATCGGGAACGGTAGTTCCGTTTTCCCAACGGCTTATGCTTTTATCGGAGTATCCGATTTTCTCCGCAAGGTCGGTTTGTTTCAGATGATGAGCTTTTCTGAGTTCGACCAGATTTTTGGAGATGTTAGCTTCAATATTCGTATCCATACCTCAATGATACCCTATTTTTTAGGAAAAGTCAAGTAAAATCAGCATTATTCTCGTTATTCTCACAATAAGAGAGTGAAATTCTCGCAAAATAAGAGTGTGGTATATAAATCCGAAAGTGGTTTAGACGCGAAAATCGTTGCGCTTTTTGACGCAAAATGGTAAAATCACCCGCGTGTCCGAACAAAAGACAAAGGACTACAGGAGGAAAAAATGAATACGAAAAAGACATCGCTCGTAATGCTTGCAGTGCTTGTCGCTCTTATGTTGGTTTCCTTTTCAGGCTGCATAAGACCTGACGAACTCGACCTTCCGGAAGTTATTCCCGGAGAAGATTCCATAGTAAACGACCTCACCCTCACTCCCGATAAATACAGCGCTCGTATGAGCGTTTTTGCAGCTCTCGGCAAACTCGATTCCGCAAAAACTTACCTTTCCGAAAGTCACGGAAAAACCGTTGCCACCAAGGGCGTTATAACTTACACTCAGAACATCGAATGCAACTCCGTTAAAAACGGAAATGAATTTTACACGAAATCCGTTTCCGATTCCACGTTCGTGAACGTTTGTCACGAAGCTTTCGCAAAGAACGGCAAAGTCGCTTACAGAACGGACGGAGGAGCTATTCTCAACTCCACAAAGAGCGAATACGTTTCGGTTTACGGCGTAACTCCCGACAAGCTTCTTTCCGGTCATATCTATAACTCGGATACCATTCTTTTCGCTCAGCTCGAATCTCAGGAAAACGGACTTTACACCTATAAGATCGTTCTCGATAAGACCACGGCTACGGCTCTTCTCGTTCGTCAGATGAAGATGCTCGGAAGTCTTTCTTCTCTTCCCGTTTTTAACGACAATATCGCCGTTACTCTCGTGATGAAAGAAGATTTTACTCCCGTAAGCCTGTCTTCCGTAAGCAAATACACCGTTGCGGGAACTCTTCTCGGAACTATGGACTGCACGGAAGAAAACACCGTCCTTTTCGGTAACTTCAATTCGTCCGTTTCCGTTCCCGATACCAAGGATTTCAATTTGGCAATCAACGAAGAACCCGGTAAAATCGATTACTCCGACGAAGCTATAGACGAAAACGTTGCCGCCGTAATTTCCGCCGCTCTCAACGCCGACCTTAAAGGCGGTATCGTGCTTAACGGTTACGTGGACTACAACGGCAAAAAGCTTCCCTTATGCATAAAGAACAAAGTCGATATCGACGGAATAATCGACGGAACGGTTGACTTCAACGACGCTTTCGAAGCTGAAATGTCCGTAGTTACTTATAGCGGAGAAATGTCCGTGCTTTATCACGAAGGCAAGTTCTATATGAACTTTATGGGCAACAAATACGCTTTCAGCACCAACGAAAAAGACAGAGACGTAAACTTCGAAGAAATCGACATCAACGAATTCGTTACCGTTACTAAAAACGCAGAAAATCCGTCCGTTTACGATATTACGCTCAGCGACGAATATATGAGCGCGGTTACGGAGCTTCTTTCGGCAGCAGGACTTCTCGGCGAAGAAGATTCTCTTGAACTCGGTTTGTCCTGTTACGTTTCGAACGGAAGAATCGCTCAGATCGACGCGGCTTTCAAGACCGATATGACTGAAGAACTTTCGGCGCGTTTCTATATTTCCGATTGCATTTACGAAGAAGCGAACGAAGAAGAACTGAGCGAATATCTCACTCGTATGGACTTCGCTTTGGACAGCACGATTAAGCTTCTCGGTTTCGACGCAAGCGGTAAAATCGCTCTTTCCTATAACACCGAAGAACCCGATCCCGCAAAGGCTTTCGAACTCAGCGCAAAATACGTTATAAATTCCAGAGAAAAGAACTTCTCGGAAGTTGCTGCTATCTTCACTAAGGACATTCCCGAAATCGTTTCCGCTCTCGATGACGCAGAAACCATTGAAATTGCGGTTAAAGACGGATATACCTATCTTATCGCTTTCGACGCAGAAGGCAATACAGTAGTGGCTGAAAATCTCGGCGCATTCTCCGATAAGCTTGCCGATCTGTTTGCTCTTATCAAGGGAGACGACAGCGAAGAAGAAGAAAGCACGCCCAGCCCCATGCTTAAAATCGCGCTCGATATTCTGAAAAAGACCTATATCATTTCCTTCGAATCGGACGCAACTTACGAGAACAAGCTTCTCAAAGCGCATTTCGGCGAAGAAATGACCAATCTGGTTCGTATGATGTGGAATCAGCTTCCCAGACTTATAGGTTTGTACGTTCCCGGAAACCAGACCGTTATCGACATCTTTGCAAACGAAGATTTCATTCAGCTTATGAAGTTCGATAAAGTATTCTGCGATTTAAGCGCGGGACTCAGAATTCCTTACGACGACGACGTAAATCTCGTCTGGAAGAACACCGAACTGTATCTTTCTCTTACCGTATTTGACGTAACTCGCAGCGAATACGACGAAGAAGAGGATTACGACGTAATCGACGTAGTTTATATCGGCTTCACGCTTACCGAAGAAGTTCCTTCCGAAATTTTAAGCGAAGCTACTCTCGCGGCTATCGAAGCGATTGCTGACTAAAACGTTATAACTTAAACGAATGCTCCGCGGAAATCTCTGCGGAGCTTTTGTATACGCAAAAATCGTTTATTTTATAAAAATACGCAAAATATAAGTTCAGAAACTTGCTAAGAAATCCCGTAAGTTATATAATGAAAGAAAAAACGGAGCAGAGTATGGAAAGTTCATTGACTTTAAGTATAAAAAAGCGTTCGCGCATTCTGATTATAACGGCGGTAATTCTCGTTATTCTTGCGTCGTCTTGTTTACTCTCGGCGTGTTACAAGAAGAAAGTCGTTGCCGTTAAAAACGTAGCCATAGGCGAAGACGTTAAATTCAACGCCGCCATCGTGGGTATTGCGATCGAAGACTTCAACGACAGAGGCTTTGCTTTGGGAGACAGTTGCGACGTCAGATTCAGCAACGGATACGAAATGACGGACGTGCCTTATTATAACGGCTATTACGTTCAGAACGGTCAGCCCGTTATCGTGGCTTACCCGTCCGACAAGTTTATCAAAATCACCCTCAATAACGTCGGAATATGGGACGTGGCAGAGCTTAACGACAGCTGTACGGTAGATATTACGCTTAATACCGCAAAGAAATATTTAGCCACTCAGGAAGCTTTGGGACAGAGTTATTCGCTTGACAGAAATTCGTACGACAGCGACGAGTCCTTTGCTAATTTCAGGGCGATTTCGGGCGGGAACCTCAAAGAAACTTTGATTTTCAGGGGAGCGAGTCCCGTTGACAACAGCAGAAATCGCGCAAGATACGTAGACGCGTTATTGGAAATCCATGAAATAAAGTGCGTAATCGACCTTGCCGACTCGTTTGAAAATATAGCCGAGTATACGGCGCTCGACGACTTCTTTTCGGAATACACGCTTTCGCTTCTTGAAAAGGGCGACGTCGCGCTTTTGTCCATGAGTTCGAGTTACGGTTCGGACGCTTACAAACGAAGCCTCGTTAAAGGTTTCGAGTTTATGCTCAGCCACGACGGACCTTATTATATCCATTGTATGGAAGGTAAGGACCGTACGGGTTTCGTCTGCGCGCTTATAGAAGCTCTTGCGGGCGCAAGTTACGAGGAAATGCGTAACGATTATATGATGACTTACGAAAATTACTATAAGATTTTCCCGGATTCGAACCCCGAAAAATACGACGCCGTAGTTAAGCTTTACTTCGACTCGTTTATGAGATGTATTTCGGGTAAAGACGACCTGTCCGCGGTAACCCAAGACGATTACGTTTCGGGCGCAAAGAGTTATCTTATGAGCGGAGGAATGAGCGAAGAGAACGTAAACCTGTTTATCGGGCTGATTTCGAAGTGAGCATAGCCGATACGAAAAAACAAATACAAAAAACAAACGAACGAAGAAAAACACAAGAAGAACGAAGAAAAATACGAAAAAGCAAAGAAAATACAAACTAAAAGATACAAAAGAGCAAAGAAAAAGTCCCTGAGTTAACTTAACTCAAGGACTTTTTTGGTGCGGCGAGTGGGACTTGAACCCACACGGGGTTACCATGCGCCCCTTAAACGCACGCGTCTGCCGATTCCGCCATCGCCGCCCGAGTGACACCATTATACAACCATTATATCCCGTTGTCAAGCGTTTTTTTAATTTTATACGCAATCTGAGCCTCTTTGTTTTCGCTTATTGTCAAAGGTTTTCTTAGATGCGAAAAAACCGTTTATCGTTCTTTTAACGGCTGAATTTTCGTTCTTTTTACGGTTTTCTACGCTTTATTTCCGAATAAGATTTTCAAAAGACGCTTCGAACCAGACGACGGGGTAAGCGAAAACGAATCCGATTTTTTCCGCAAGTTTAATGCTCGGCTCGTTTATGTCAACTATATGTACGAAAGGAACGTTGCCTCTCTTAAGAACCTGCTTTATAAGGAATTTCGAAGCGTTTACGGCAAGATTTTTGTGCCTGAACTGAGGTTTCGTGAACATCGCTCCCATAGAACCGTCTTCGTGAACCAGCGACCAGCAGGCAATTTCGCCGTCGATATAGGTTGCGCCCGACGGGCGGGTGGATATTTCGCTTTTAATCTTTTCGAGACTGTGTTCGTTGCGGTAAGTATAGAAGTAATCGATGGTTTCCGCGCAATCGGGATCTATCGCCCGCACGTTATCGGGAAGATCGGACAGGTCTATGTCTTTTTCGGGATAAAGGTAGAGGTAACAGTCGTCGTGAAGAAGTTCTTCGTCGGTTTTATCGGCAAGCGTAAAGAGAACTTCCGCCACGTCTTTTCTTACGCCCGAGAAAAAGATAAGTCCGTTCGGCGCGAACACTTCGGTTGCGGCTTCGACTATGGAATTCCGGGAATAAGCGTTTATAAAAAACGTATCTGTATTCCGCTTTCTCATAACCACGCAGTCGGTTTCGCCGTCGTTTACCCATATATCGGGCAGAGGATTGTTTTCGAGAAAGCCAAGCATGTTAAGACTGTCGGTTTTATGTTTTTCAAGAAACTCTTTTGCCGTATAAGTTTCGTTTTCGGTAAGTTTTTTCATAAAATTCTCCGTATTTTCGCCGTTATCTTATAGCATAAAGCCGTGTTTTTGTCAAGACTTTTAAGTGCGCGTTACCTTCTTTATCGCCGATATTTTTACGGGAATAAATCGTTTTTTTGTTTTTACCGTGCTTAAAATCGACGCAACACGCCAATAATCCTTTTATATCGACGGAGCTTTCGTTCGTCGGTACCGTATAATAAAAACACTGCGGAGGTACTTATGGAAATATCGTATAAAAAGGACAGAAGCGTTCTTATTATGTACTTCAAAGGCGAACTCGACGAATGTGCTTCTTACGCCGCCAAACAGACCATGGAAGCCATTATATTCGCCAATAGTTTCAGAACTCTGATTCTCGACCTTAAAGATCTGACTTTTATGGACAGTACGGGAATAGGCGTTCTTATAGGACGATACAAACAGCTGAAAATTCGCGGAATAAGCGCGTATAGCGTCAACGTAGGCGAAAACGCCGATAAAATATTCAGAATGTCGGGATTATACGATATATTCCCCCTTCTCGATTAAAGCGGAGAAAAGAAGATGAAATCAGACGAAATGACGTTAAAAATCAATGCAAATCCACTTAACGAAAGCTTTGCGAGAAGTACGGTAGCGGCGTTTTGCGCGAGACTTAATCCTACCGTCGAGGAAATAGGCGATATAAAAACCGCCGTCAGCGAAGCCGTTACAAACTGCGTGGTTCACGCCTACGATTATGCGGGCGGAGAAATAGAAATAACCACTCTTCTGTGTAAAGGGTGCGTTTTTATTACCGTTTCGGACAAAGGAAAGGGCATAAAAGACGTGGAAGCCGCTATGCAACCCTTTTATACCACGGGTAATTCCGACGAGCGTTCGGGAATGGGATTTACCGTCATGGCGGCTTTTACCGACGAACTTACCGTGCGTTCCGAACCTCAGAAGGGTACGGTCGTAAAGATGAAAAAATACCTCAAATCGCCTGCGGAGAAGGAGCGATGCTGAATCACGACGAAACCATGGAGCTTTTATATAAAGCCAAAGACGGAAGCGAAGAAGCCAAAGAAAAGCTTATTTCCGAGAACAGACCGCTTATTAAAAGTCTTATAAGGAGATACGCGGGACGGGGAGTGGAATACGAAGACCTTATGCAGATAGCTTCGGTAGGTCTTCTTAAAGCCGTTTCCAACTTCAACGGCGACTATAACGTAAGATTTTCCACCTACGCCGTTCCTATGATTCTCGGCGAGGTCAAAAGGTTCATCCGCGACGACGGAAGCATAAAGGTTTCACGGTCGGTAAAAACCCTTTCGTGCAGAATTTACCGTTATATCGAACGTTGCCGTATGAACGGAGAAAAAGATCCTTCGATTTCCGAAATCGCCGAATATTTCGGAGTAACGGAAAACGACGTCGTTTTTGCGATGGATTCGAGGAAAGAACCCGTTTCGCTGTTCGAAAAAACCGACGACGGCGACGAACAGGGAACTTCCCTTATCGACAGACTGGGAGACGGTTTCCGCGAAGACAAGCTCATAAATAAAGTTATATTAAAATCCCTAATAGAAGAGCTTTCACCGAGAGAAAAGAAAATAATTCTTCTTCGGTTTTACAGAGATATGACGCAAAGCGAAATCGCGCGTCTTCTCGGAGTATCTCAGGTTCAGGTATCCAGACTGGAAAACAAAATAATAGAAAAACTTCGCTCGGGAATGAAAGAATGAATGCAAACCGCCTGATAAAAGACGATCGGGCGGTTTATTTTTCGTCCGTTTGCCCATAATAATAAAAACGAAAAAAGCGGAGGAAAAGGCGTGAAAGAAACTTATAAAGAAAGAACGAATATATACAGGGATTTCGAGAAAAACGCGGACGTCAGGGAAACCCGGTATAAAGAGCGCGCTGAAAAGGATATAAGAAATGAAAGATAAAGCTCGGCTCGGAAAACGCGGAACGAATAGGGAGGACGATAAAGGCAGATACAAAAACGCTTGCGTAAAAGGGAAAGACGACAGCGTTAAAACGCGGGGAAGGGATTTCCCCGTCATAAACGAAGACAACTACAAAGACTACGTTTCAGCGGTTTCGCCCAAGTCGAGGCATTTCAGGAACATAGTCTGGGCTTTTTTAGTCGGCGGAAGCATTTGTCTTTTGGGACAGGCAATAATCGAAATCTTCGTTTCGTTCGGATTTCCCCGTGAAGATTCCCAAGGCTTTGCGTCGTGTATTCTGGTAATTCTTGCCGCAATTGCCACGGGTGCTGGCGTTTACGACAGGCTGGGAAGATTTGCCGGCGCAGGTTCTACCATTCCCATAACGGGCTTTTCCAACGCCGTTGTCGCGCCCGCTCTCGAATATCGTTGCGAAGGAATGATATACGGCATAGGAACGAGAATGTTTTTCGTTGCCGGTCCCGTAATCGTAAACGGAGTCACGGCAGCCATTATCGTTGCGCTTATAAAGTGGCTTTTTCGCGGACTTTAATCGGAGGTAAGATGTCAGGGAGCAGAGGACAGTGTTTGTTTTTTAACGGCGTTTATATAAAGTGCGGATATACCGTCGCGGGGCCCAAGGAGCAGGAAGGAAGACTTCACGACAGATTCGACGAAGCCCTCAGCGACGACAGGTGCGGAGAAGCTTCCTTTGAAAAAGCCGAACGCCGTATGTTCAGGGACGCCATAAACGGAGTTGCAAAAAAATCGGGTATAGATATAGACGGCGTTCAGACGGTCGTAGGCGGAGACCTTCTGAATCAGATAATTTCCACGTCTTTTGCCGTAAAGGGATTGAATTCGACTTTTATAGGTCTGTATAACGCCTGCGCAACCTTTGCGGAAAGCCTTCTTGTAGGCGGAAGTCTGATTTCGGGCGGATTTAAGGACAACGTCGTTTGTATCGCGGGAAGTCATTTTTCAACGGCTGAAAGACAGTATCGTTACCCGTTGGAACTCGGCGTTCTTCGTTCGCCCGAAAGTCAGTGGACGGCAACGGGTGTCGGCGCGACTTTACTCGTTAAAGGCAAAGAAAGAGCCAACGAAAAAGGACGGAAGATTCTCGTTAAAGGCGGAGCTTTCGGCAAAGTTGTGGATTACGGCATAACCGACGTAAACAACATGGGAGCGGCTATGGCGCCGGCTGCCGCGGATACGCTTATACGTTTTTTTTCCGAAACGGGAACCAAGGCTTGCGATTACGATCTTATTGCGACGGGCGACCTCGGGTTTCTCGGAATGGAAATAATGATGGACCTTATGGAGAAAAAAGGTTATCCCTTAGGCGAAGAGTATATGGATTGCGGAGCTTCGCTTTATTACGAAAAACAACAAACCTATCAGGGAGGAAGCGGAGCCGCGGCTTCGGCTATGGTTTTTAACGGCACGCTTCTCGACAGGCTTTATAAAGGAAGCTTTTCCGATATGCTTCTCGTGGGAACGGGCGCGCTTATGTCACCGCTTACCTGTTTTCAGGGCGAGAACATCCCCGTTATCGCGCATATCGTGCATATAGGCGCGGACGAATCTCCGTCGTAACGCATCGGTTTCCTTTGTCGCAAAGCCTTAGCGAAAGCCTTTTTGTCTACCCGTTCGCTAAAACTCTTTCAGAGGCGAACGTAAGCCCGTTGTCTGACGCATTCAAAGCTATTTCCATTAACTAAACGGAGCGTAAAGTCTTCGCGAAAAACGACGAACTCAGCTCAGAAACGAAAACTGTTTGTAATTACGAGGAAAACGGTAATGATATATCTCAAAGCTTTTTTAATAGGCGGACTTATCTCTGCCATCGGACAAATTTTAATAAATCTCACTAAACTCACCAACGGGAAAATTCTCGTTATTTTTCTCGTAAGCGGATGTATTCTCGAAGGCTTAGGACTTTACCAGCCTCTCGTAAAATGGGCGGGAGCGGGGGCGTCCGTGCCTATTTCGGGGTTCGGAAGCAGTCTCGTCAAAGGTGCGTACGAAGGAATGGAAAAGGAGGGCGTTTTCGGTCTTATAAAGGGCGGACTTTCGGCAACTTCGGCGGGCGTGTCGGTAGCGATTTTATTCGGTTACGCCGCGGCTCTTATTTTCAAGCCCAAAACCAAAGCCAATTGACTGTTCCGCGCTTTTCTTAATTTCGCGTAAGCCTCGTTTTCCGCAACGTTTCGCGGAGTTTATGAGGCTGTTACATATAGTTTTAAGCTTATCCGTAAAGGGCGTTTTACGTCGTAAAACGTTAAGTCTTATTTCTTCGTTCTCTCTATGCCCGAGTTTCGCGAGCGGAGCAAACTGCAGACGTGTTTAATGAGCATAGTAAGCAACGCAGGCGATTTCTTATGAGCCGATAATTAGTCGGCGATTTTCAGCGAGCAAAGTAAGTTGCAGACGATTTTAATGAATGGATTAAGCAACGCAGACGATTTTTAATGAAAGAATAAGTAACAGACGATTTTTAAGCAGCAGAGCAAGTACCTCAATAAAAATCACTATATAAAAAAGGCTCCGCAAATGCGGAGCCTTCGCCTTTCGGCTTGTTTAATCGTTTGTTTTGCGATTGGCTATTTAATCGCTTTTACGATTGGTTGTTGTTGCTTAATCGCTTGTTTTACGATTTGGTTTTAATTAAATCGCTTATTTTACGATTATGTTTTTGAAGTAAGTTCTCCAGATGTAGTTGGTGTAAGAAACGTCGCTGCTTACGTAAATCTTAACGCCTTCGTTTCCGTTTGCTTCTTCGATGTTATTTACGAACTGGTTATAGAGGTATCTTGCGCCGTCTCTGTAATAGCTCTGAAGAACGGGTGCCTTTTCGGATTTGAAGGTGATTTCGGTAAGAGCCGTGCAACCGAAGAATGCTCCGTCGCCGATATAGCCGAGGCTTTCGGGAAGAACTACGTTCTTAACGGTCGTATTTCCTGCGAAAGCTTCTGCGTCTATCTTAACGATTCCTTCGGGAAGAGTTACGTTTGCTTCCGTTCCGAAGTATCTGTAGAGAACGGTCTTGTCTGCGTTATAGAGTCCGTCTTCGAATTCGGTGAGAACTTCACAGCCGTTAAGTTCAACGGAAGCAATGTTGGTGGAACCGAAGAATACTCTGGAGAAGTTGAATTCTGCTACGGCTCCGAGCGTTACCTTTTCGAGGGTTTCTATTGCGCCGAAAGCTTTGTTTCCGAGGTATTCCGCATTGTTTACGGTAACTTCGGTGAGCTTGGTTGCATAGAAAGCGTTGTCGTCGATTTCAACGAGATCGTCGCTCAGAACTATTTCTTTAAGTGCCGAGTAAGCGAATGCTTTTTCACCGATGCTCTGAACCGCGGGTAGAACTACCTTTTCGAGGTTGGGCGCGCCCATAAACGTTCCTGCGGTGATTGCGGTAATGCTTTCGGGCAGTACGAGTTCGGCTACGGTGCTTGCCGTCGGGTAAAGAAGGATAGCCGTTTCTTCCTTGTTGAAGAGAACGCCTTCTACCGAAGCAAAGTATGCGTTGTTCTCGTGAACGACGATTTCTTCGAGAGCGTCACAGCCCGTGAAGGTTCCGAGCGCGTCGAAGTAACCGAGTTTTTCGCCGATGTAGAAAGATTTAAGAGAGGTGCAGTATGCGAACGCGTTGTAGCTTTCTCCTTCGAAGCTCATTACCGATTCGATGGTTTCGAGAGCGGGGAAGTAAACCGATTCGATCTTGTCTGCATAGCAGAAGGAAGAACCGGTGAGAATCTGTACGTTTTCGAGTTCGAGTTCGGTAAGACCGGAGTTCTTAAACGCGTAGTCGCAGATAACCATTACGTTATCGATACCCGTAATTTCTCTGAGAGCGGGCGTATTGCTGAAAGCTCCCATACCTATCGTCTGAGAATCGGTGTTGAGGAAGGTTACCTTTTCGAGTTTTTCGCAGTTTACGAACAGATAAGGCACGTCTGCGGTAATGTACGCAGGAACTTCGATTTCAACGAAACCTGTGCCGGAATAGAAGCTTTCGTAAGTTTCCACTTCGACGTTTTCGCCGATAACGATTTCGGTAAGGTTATGGCAGTCCGTCCAGACGCCAGAAGCTATTCTCTTGGTGTTTTCGCTCGTTACGAAGCTCGTTATAGCCGTTCCCGCAAGAGACTGCGTTTCGAATACTTCGATGTTTTCGATGTTGATTTCTTTAAGGTTGGTGTTTCTGTAGAAGCAATATGCGGGCAAAGTCTTCAGCTGACTTCCGAGTTTAACTCCCTGAAGGAGAGTCTTGTCGTAGTCGGCAGAAACGAACGTGGATCTGAGATTCCAGTAATAACCTCCGCCGTATTCGCTTTCGGGACGGATACCGTAATCAGGTTTAACGTATTCGGGAACGTATTCGGGAATGGAGAATGCTCTTTCGTTAAGTTCGGTTATGGTTTCGGGCAGTTCGAGTACGCCGTCATAATCCCATGCAAAGGGCTTATACAGCGTGGTCTTTTCTGCGTTGTAAACGAGGCCGTTTTCGTCTTTAACGAGTTTGTCGTTACCTTCGAGAACGTTAAATCCGCCTGCAAGCAGATTGCTTCCGCCGAATGCTAAATTACCGATATAACCGATAGTTCCGCCGAAAGATACGTTGGAAAGCTTGGGACAGTCCGCAAACGCGAAACCGTCAATCATTCCTACGTCTTTTTCGAAGATAACTTCTTTAAGGCTCATAAGAGAAGAGGTTGCCTGACTGTACTGTTTGGGATAATACGGACCGTTATCCGAAATACCGCCTATACGGGTTACGTTGCCGTGGAAGACTATTCTTTCGAGCTTATCGCAGAAAGTCAGAGAGTAAGCTACTCCCATAGACGCACTGATGTGGCTTTCGAGAATATTAACGTTACCCATAAATTCGACTTCTTTAAGAGAGTCGTTGAACATAACGGAACTCTGCATAAATTCGACGTCGCCGAGGAAGGTTACCTTTTCGAGGTTGGGACATACGGCTACGGAGAAGCCCAGACTGAGAGCGGTGCTTGCCTTGGGGAAGGTAAGAGTCTTAACGCCGAGACCGTTGAACGAGAAGGCTGCGTTGTTGATGCTGGTGTTTTCGAGATCGAGAGAGGTAAGCTTGGGAAGCGTACATACGGAAATGCCTTCCAGTCTTTCCAGAGTTGTGGGAAGAATGAGTTCAGTGAGGTTATAAAGATTCATAATGGAATAACCGTTTATGATCTTAACGCCTTCGGGAAGCACGATCTTGGTGATTCTGCTGTCGCCGTTGAAGACGAACGCGCCTATAGAGGTAACGCCGTCGGGTACTATAACTTCTCCGCCTTCACCGTTATAAGCCTTAAGAACGCCGTCTTCGATAACGAATTCTTCTGCTTGTTCTTCTTCGTTTTCGGAATTAACGACTGCGCCGTTCATTGCGACGGAGCTGTCAAAGCTGTTGTAAGTACGTACTTCCGTGTAGGAAGGATCGTTTACGTCGTAGTAAATTACGAAGTTGTCGGTGCGGTATTTAACTGCAAGAGTGCGGTTGTCGTTGCCAGTAATAACAGCGTTTGCGTTGTTTTCACCGCTATCGGGAAGTTCGATTTCGTAAACCGAAACGTTTCTTGCGTAGTCCACGAGCTGAACGGCAAAGGTGTTATTTACAACGTTAGCCATATAATCGGTAACGTCTATGGAGTAGGAGTAACTTCCGTTCTTAACGTCGCCGTAGCAGGGGAACATGAATCTGTAGAGATTGCTGTAACTGTCTTCCGTTCCGTAGGTAAGAAGACCCGTTGCCTGCAGATAGTGGTTGTCGTAAACGGTAAGATCAAGGTAAGTTCTGCCGTCTTCCGTTCTCCAGGCAGCCTTTTCAAGCGTGGGAGCTTCGAGGTCTACGAATACGGGCATATCCACAACCTGTCCTACGGGTTTGTCGTTGAAGTCGTAGGTGAAACTGAAGAGAATTTCTTCGTTATTTGCGAACATCATTGTTTCGGGATAGAATTCGCTGATGTTAAGCGCGTATCCGCCTTCGGTACCTACGCAGGCTTTTCTTACGTTATAGAAAACGTCCTGACCGAGACTTTCGTTGGTGTCGGTTTTGGAGTAACTGAGATAAATAGCCGAAGCGTTACGTTTGATACTGAGGTTAAGAGCGTTAAGCATTACCGTTCCGTCGAATTCGCCGTTTTCGTCAACGCCTCTGCCGATAGCGGCTTTGTCAGCTTTAGCCGTGGGAGCCTGGTATCCGTCGGGAAGGTCGTAAGAATATACGCCCGCGTTAATGGTCTGACTCGTCGTTTCGCCGTAAACCGAGGTTTCATAAACTATAAACGAAAGACCGAAGTAGTTGTCCCAGGTAGGAACGGCGCCGTCGGAAGCCGTGGGTTCGTATGCGGGAAGAGTCATCCAGTCGCCGTAGAAAGCTATGTAAGGAATATGAAGATCTATTCCGTCTTCGTCGGTGCTTTCGAGAACCGCAAAGCCTTCAACGTAAATACCGTTGGGGAAGGTTTCGTCCATATAAGCTTTATGTTCTTCGGTAAGAGTGACAACTGCCTTTATTTTAAGCTTTTCGCCTGCTTCTACGGTGATTTCGTCGCCTTCGAGAAGTTCGCCGTTTACGTAATACTTAATTTCCGCGCCGTCGAGCATATATGCCTTTTCGGCGATCATAAGCTTATCTTCGCCCTTTGCGGTGTAGTAAATGGATTTACCCGTAACTGCGGATTCTGTGAAGGTAAGTACGTTGAGTTTATATCCGAGAGCGTTTTCGCCGTCGTTTACAACGTTGAAGTTAAGAGTATAAATACCGTCTTTTTCGGTGTCGCTACCGAGGTTGAGTTTGGTTCTGTCCGAACCCGTTACGGTAATATAAGCGTCGGTTTCGAAAGCTCTCGTAATGTCCGCAAGACCCGAACCCTGTCTTCTGGGGGTAATGGGGTTGCCTTCGGCGTTTTCAAGAAGAATAGCCGTACTCATAAGACGTTGTATTGCGAGATTGGAAATTTCCGAAGGAGTCTTATTCGGATAGGTCTGTTTAAGGTAGCCTTTAAGAACAGCCATAACGCCCGAAACGTTGGGGGTAGCCATGGAGGTACCGTCCATATATTCGTAGCCGTTGGTGCCGTATATCCAGTCGTAATACATAGGAACGGCAGAGTAAACGCCACCGCCGATACCGAGAATGTCTACGCCGATGGAAAGGTCGTTAAGAGCGCCCATCGAAGAGAAGTAAGAATATTCGATATAATAGTTGGAAGAGGTGATCGTAATGCGTTTGTCCTGCGCGTCAGCGAGCATAGTTCCGTCTTCGAGAGTGATGGTCATGGTGGGGATAGCGTCTTCGCCTACGACAGCGCCGAATTTTCCGATTTCTTCGCTTACGTTATCATAAAGAATACAAGCTATCGCGCCTTTGTCCGTGGCGTTCTGAACCTTTTCCGTAAAGGTGATTTCGCCTCTCTGAACGAGAGCGATCTTGCCCGTAACGTCAAGTCCTTCGTAGTCTTCGGGTGCGCCCGCGCCGGGTACTGCAACGTATTCGAAGGTTGCTTCGTCTTTTCCGTCAAGAATAGCGAGGAAATCGCTTTCTTTACTCGTTGCGGAATCTATAACGCCGTTTCTGCCGATCATTCTCGTGCCTTCGAAGTCGATGTAAACTCTCATAAGGTTGTTTGCGGAACCTACGGCAAAAGTGCCGTCGTAAGAAGCGGGGGAGCTTACCGTGCCGTTATCGGGATCGTCAACCGTGGAGAACGGATCGAGAGTGTCGGAGAACCACCAAGCCGTACCTACGTTACCCGTTGCGCAACACATAGTAAGACCTGCTTTTCTTGCAAGGTCAACGATGTCGTTTACGAACTGCTTCTGTTCGGATTTTTCGTAAGCGAAACCGCAGTTACTGCCGAGAGAAAGGTTAGCTACGTCAACGCCGAGAAGCACGCAGTCTTCTACCGCAGCGTAGATGTCGGTGTCGTTTGCGCCCTGCTGTCCTGCGCCGAAAACTTTCATGACCGCAAGCTGTGCGTCCCAGGCTGCGCCCTTTATGGTGTCGTCGTTACCTGCCGCGATACCCGCAACGTGCGTGCCGTGTTCGTGACCTGCGAAGATGTCCATAAGGTCGGGGTAATACAAAGCGTTAGCGTCTGCGTAGTTGAACGCGAAGGGGATTTTTGCGCTGTAATAAGCTGTTTCTGCCGTTGCGCCTCTTTCGCCCGCGTTGGTTACGGAAATGAGTTTTGCTACGTATTCGTAGTCAAGCGCTTCAACGGAAGGAGCGGTTGCGAACGCTCTGTGGTCAGGTTCGATACCCGTGTCGATTATAGCGATAACCGTTCCCGTTCCTGCGTAGCCGGTGGTGTTGTTAAAGATACCCGTATCCGCAAATGAATCAGCCAAAGCTTTGGTCGAAACTTCGGGAACGGAATACTGTTCGGCAATAACTACCTGTTTTACGCCCGGAAGAGCTTTTACGGTTTCGATGTCGCCGAATTTGATTTTAGCTGCGAAACCGTTCTGGAGAATGTTGTAACGATGCTTGATTTCGGTGGTAAGCTTCTTGTCTCTCATTAAAGCTATAACCGAGTCCTGCTGAGCGGTAAAGTCGCTGATCATGGCTTCGCCTTCTTTGGAAAGTGCGTAGTCCGCAACGCTCGTAAATCCGCTGTTAAAATAAGAATCGACGATACCGCTACCGAGTTTTACGGTAACGTAAACTTCGTCGTCCTTAGACGGAAGAGCGGACGTATCCGTTTGACTTTCGGACGTTCCGCCGTTAATGAACTGCGCCGCTTTCAATAAAGATCTCGAGAAGCGGGCAGAAGTGTCAGTCGAATCGATAACGTTAGGCTTGCCAAGTTGAAGCGAACTGCACGATATGAGCAGTAATACCATTGCGACAAGCAAAACGGCTATCAGGCTTTTTCTTTGCATTTTATTTCCTCCTCAGTTGAGTTTTGTTATACGGGGCAATTATGTAGAGAGAATATACAATCGCCCATTGTACAAGTATATAATAACATCAAATTCGAATGGTGTCAAGATTTTTTGCAATTTAGTTAAAGTGAAAACATAATAAAAGATTACTTGTAAAACACAGCGACAAAGTGTCAATTCATAAGAGCGTGAAAGCCACTAACATCAGATTTTTGCTTGGTAAATTGTTAACGCAATCTCTTTCTTCGCCTCTCCGATACGACTGAAAAGCTTTAATCTTGATAGAAATTTTGTATTTTCATATTCAACGTCGCCTTTACGCTGAAAATTTGCCCGTTTCATTCTATATAACTAATAGGTTACTTTGCGGTGACGGAATCGTTTTATCCGTTGCGTTACGCCTTCTTACGGATAAACTCTTAACTGCATAACGCAATCAGCTCAAAGCCCTGTCTAAACTAAACACAAAGGGACGTGTTTCCGGCGTAAAAACGCTTTGCGCGTAGTCTATGCGTTTTCGTTAAATTGAAAACTTTACGGTTTGCGGTAGTTATTGCGTTGTAGTTATTGATAAGGAACGTAATTCTTGCCGATAAACTTCTTACTCGGGCGGGATAAACTTCTCGTCCGATAGTTTTTATAAGCAAAGCCGACCTTTTACGCGCCGAATAAATCAAAATGTGAACGCAATCAAATCAATTTACTTGATTTTGAATCGTAATTATGGTAAAATAAAAAGAATCGAGAGTTATCTTTCAATAAAAAACGGAGTAATACGATTATGGAAGAAAAGATAAAAGAACTAATAAATCAATGCGACGACGAACTTCAACAGGTCGTAGGCAAAGGCAGTGAAAATCAGGAAGCCGCGGTTCAGGATATAAAAGTAAAATATCTCGGCAAAAGCGGAAAACTCACCGCGCTTCTTCGCGGAATGAAAGACGTTCCCAAGGAAATGCGTCCCGTCGTAGGTCAGCTCGTGAACGAAGCCAGAGAAAGCATGGAAAAGCACATTTCCGTCGTGGAAACGGAAATGAAAAAGCGTCTTTTAGAGCTTTCCATAAAGAGCGAATACGTCGACATTACGGCAGACGTGACTCAGGAAAAGACGGGTTCTCTTCATCCTCTTACGCTCGTTGAAAACCTTATAAAAGATATTTTCGTGGGAATGGGTTTTGAAATTGCCGAAGGTCCGCAGATAGAAACCGATTATTATAATTTCCGCGCGCTTAATATTCCCGAAGATCATCCGTCGAGAGACATGCAGGATACCTTCTATATAACCGATTCTCTTCTTTTAAGAACGCAGACTTCGCCCATGCAGGTCAGAACGATGGAAAAGAAAAAGCCTCCCATTAAAATGATTTGCCCCGGCGTCGTATACAGGTGCGACGACGACGCTACCCATTCTCCCGTATTCCGTCAGGTAGAAGGACTCGTGGTAGATAAAGGCATAACGCTTTGCGACCTTATGGGAACGCTCGAATGCGCGGCAAAGGCTCTTTTCGACGAAAACACCAAAGTTCGTTTCAGACCTTCTTATTTCCCCTTCACCGAACCCAGCGTAGAAGTCGATCTTACCTGCAGTTCCTGTCACGGCAAAGGTTGTCGCTTATGTAAAGGCACGGGCTGGATGGAAGTTCTCGGCGCGGGTATGGTAAATCCCAAAGTCCTTGAAAACTGCGGAATAGATTCCAAGATTTACAGCGGTTTTGCTTTCGGATTCGGCGTAGAAAGAATGGCTATGATAAGATACGGCATTCCCGATATAAGATTGTTCTATGAGAACGACGAAAGATTTCTTCGTCAGTTCAAGGGTTAAGGAGGACGGAAAAGATGAAAGCTTCTTTGAATTGGTTAAAAGAATTCGTTGATATTGACGTTGACGTCAATACTTTGTGCGAAAAACTCGTTGCCATAGGTTTCGAGGTGGAAGAACTTATAGATCTTTCGGCTTCCTTTTCGGGCGTAGTCGTAGGTAAACTTCTTTCCGTCGAGCAACACCCCAACGCGGACAAACTTAAAGTCTGTCAGGTCGACGTAGGCGACAGAACGGTTCAGATAGTCACCAACGCAAAACACCTTCAGGCGGGAGACAAAGTACCCGTTTCTCTGGACGGAGCCGTTCTTCACGACGGAACTCACATTAAACCGGGCGAACTCAGAGGCGTAAAGAGCGAAGGTATGTTCTGCGGAGGAGAAGAACTCGGCGCGGACGACAGTATCTACCCGGGAGCTTCGGGCGACAGCGTTCTCGTTCTCGATCCGAATGAAACGGTAGGCGCGTCCATGACGGACGTTCTCGGTTTCAACGATTACGTTCTCGACGTAGGCGTAACCCCCAACAGACCCGACTGCAACAGTATCTGGGGAATAGCCCGCGAAGTCGCGGTTGCTTTGGGAAAACCCTGCCGTGTTCCCGATATATCTTTCACCGAAACGCAGGGAACGTCGGTTTACGATTACGTTCAGGCAAAAGTTGTCGATACCGACCTGTGCCCCAACTACAATATGCAGGCTGCCTACGACATTAAAATAGAAAAATCGCCTCTCTGGATGACGAGAAGACTTAAAACCGTCGGCATAAGAGGTATAAACAATATAGTCGATATAACCAATTACGTACTTACCGAAATCGGACAACCTCTTCACGCTTTCGATCAGACGGATATAAACGACAAGACCATAATCGTAAGAAGAGCCGTAAAGGGAGAAAAACTTCGTCTTCTCGACGGAAAAGAATACGAACTCGGCGAAAACGCTCTCGTTATAGCCGACGCAAATAAACCCGTGGGACTTGCGGGTATTATGGGCGGAGGAGACTCGGGAATCAAAGATGACACGAGCGCGGTGGTATTCGAAAGCGCGGTTTTCGCCAAGGAAAGTATAAGAAAGACAAGCAGAGCTTTGGGCGTAAGATCGGACAGCTCGGCAAGATTCGAAAAGGGCGTGGAGCAGTTCACCGCAGACTTCGCTTTGTCGAGAGCTTTGCACCTCGTGGAACAGCTTAACGCAGGCAAAGTCGTTTCGGGCAGAATAGCTTTGGGTAACCAGAAAAACAAACACACGGTAGTTTTCCCGTTTTCGAGAATCAAATGGCTTCTCGGCATAACCGTTCCCGAAGAGAAAGTTACCGAAATTCTCAATAACCTCGGCGTTAAAACGACGATAGAAACCTTCGACGGCGGAGAAAAGATAGTTAACTGTCTTATTCCCGAATACAGAGACGACCTCGAAGCAGACTGCGACATTATCGAAGAGATTATAAGAGTTTACGGTTACGATAAGATAGTTCCGACTCTTCTCGACAACGCAAGCGTCACCAAGGGCGGAAAAACTCAGGAACAGAAGAACGAAGACAATATGAAGAACATTCTCGTCGGAAGAGGTTATAACGAAATAACCACCTATCCTTTCGGCGGAAGATCGATGTACGATAAGATAGGCGTGGATCCCGATAAGGAAAACGCCATAAGAGTAAGAAACCCCCTTGGCGAAGAGTTTTCCATTATGAGAACTACTCTCGTTCCCAATATGCTTGGAATAATCGAATCCAACCTCAATAAGAAGAATTCCGCGCTTCGTCTTTTCGAGTACGGAAAGAGATATATCGCAAAGAGCGTTCCTTTAACCGACGAACTTCCCGAAGAAATCAGAACGCTTTGTTTAGGCGCAAGCGGTTGCGATTTCTTCGAACTTTCCCGTACCGTAAAACACCTTATGGGCTTCTTTAACGTTCCTTACGAAATGCAGAGAAGCACCGTTTCGTATATGCACCCGGGAGTATCCGCGGATATAATAGTAAACGGAAAGGTTATAGGTTATTTCGGAAAGGTACATCCGGTTGTAAAAGAAGCTTTCGGATTTACCGAAGACGTTTTCGTAGGCGAGATAAACTTCGACGCCGTTCAGGCTGACACCGTAGTTTACGAAAAATACCGTAATTTCGGCAGATACCCGACGAGTACGAGAGACCTTGCTATTCTCGTGGACGGCGCGGTTCTTGCGGGCGATATAGAAAAGACCATAAAGGACGTTTCCGAACTTATTACGGACGTAAAACTTTTCGACGTATACAGAAGTCCCATTCTCGGAACGAAGAAGAGTCTTGCTTTCTCGGTAACTTTCGGTTCGCTCGAAAGAACTCTCCGCGACGACGAAATAGAACTTATAGTAAAGGCAATTCTTGCTACGCTTGAAGGCAAATTCGATGCTAAACTCAGAAGCTGATAAAACCCGTCCCGTTATTCTCGCGCCTGCAGGCACTCCCGAATCTCTTAAAGCCGCGGTCGCCAACGGAGCCGACGCCGTCTATCTCGGCGTTCAGGATTTCAACGCCCGCATGAAAGCGGGAAATTTCACAACAGAAACTTTGTCCGAATGGGTGAGCTATGCTCACCTTTTCGGCGTTAAAGTTTACGTTACGTTGAATACGCTTATAAAAGAAAAAGAGTTCAGAAGAGCCTGTGAAACCGCGGTTGCGGTTTACAAGGCGGGAGCGGACGGACTTATTCTTACGGATATAGGACTTGCGCGTTTTTGCAGTGAAAATCTTCCGGATATAGAGCTTTACGCAAGCACTCAGCTCAGTATAGCCAACGTTTACGGAGCTTTAACCGCAAAGGAAACGGGCTTCACGGGCGTTGTGTGCGCGAGAGAGTGTCGTCTTGAAGACGTTAAGGACGTTTCTTCCGTCCTTGCGTCGGAAGTCTTTATTCAGGGCGCTATGTGCGTGTGCGTTTCGGGACAGTGTTATATGTCGTCCATGGCTGACGGCAACAGCGGAAACCGAGGAAGATGCGCTCAGCCCTGCAGAAAACAGTATTCGGCTTATTACGGAGGAGAACCCGTTAAAAAGGGTTACCTTCTTTCAATGAAAGATTTATGCGCAACTCAGACCATGCAGGAATTCGTTCAGGCAGGCGCAAGGACTTTCAAAATCGAAGGAAGAAACCGTCGTCCCGAATACGTGGCTCAGGCAAGTAAAACTTACCGCCGTCTCGTCGATTCGGGTTACGTTCAGGATAAGAAAGACCTCAGTGACCTTAAAAAGATGTTCAACAGAGGCGACTATACGAAGGGTTACGCTTTCGAAGAAAACAATCCTTCGCTGATGTCGATAAACGTACAGGGGCATATAGGAACCATGGCGGGACAGATTCTCGCCGTCTACCGCGTAGGCAGTCAGATCAAGGTAACGCTTACTCAGCCCTTCGTAAGGGGGGACGCTTTCAAGATATTCGACAGAACGGGTAAGGAGATAGGCAGTGCGGTCGCTTTGGGCGATTCCAAAGGACAAAAGAACGGTATTCTTTTCTATAAAGGAAAACCGACTCCGGGCGACTTTCTTGCCGTTACTACCGATAAAACGCTTCTTGAGCGAACTAAACTCGAAGCTTTTCTCGACGTTAAAATGAACTTCTCGGCAAGACTTGGCGAAAAAGCAAGTCTTACGCTTTTCTGTAAAGGCAGAAGCTTTACCGTCCTTTCCGATAACGAAACAGAAGCTTCGGAAAATCAACCCGCGGACGAAACTTCCGTTCGCGGACAGCTCGAAAGATTGGGCGAGACGCTATTCCGCCTTGAAAGTCTTTCCGTAGACATAGAAGACGGACTGTTTATCCCTAAGTCCGTGCTTAATAATATGAGAAGAACAGCCGTTGACGGACTTATAGACGAAATCACGAGCGACTTTAACGAGGCTGTCGAAGTTCGCAGAGAGGAAGCGGAGAAAGTTCCGTTACCGCCTAAATTTTCGCCTAAAACCGAAGACCACAGTCAGATTCCGTTGACTACCAAAAGACTGGTTTGTTTTTCCGAACTCAGTCAGCTTGAAGGAATATACGACGAGAAAAGAGATACTCTCGTTTATAAGCCCTACGATTTTGCATTGTCCGACGCGCACAAAGCCGTTTTCGATAAGTTTACGGACGTTTACGTAGATTTGCCGGCAATGCTCAGAAAGAATGACGTTGCTGTCCTTGAAAAATGGCTTTCGACCTATCCCGTTAAAGGCGTGGTCGTAAACAATCTCGGCGGTATCGGTCTTGCCAAAAAGCTTGGTATCGGATTTATCGGAGGTCTGGGACTCAATATCGCCAACGCGAAAACAGTTGATTATCTTGGAAGTTTGGGCGCGGACGGCGTTATTTTTTCCATGGAACTCAATATGAACGAAATAACCGATACGGGCGTAAAAGGATACGTCTTTGCTTACGGCGCGGTCAACAACATGACGCTCACGCATTGTCCGTATAAGACCGTTTTCAGATATTCCGACTGTAAAAAATGCCGTTATAAAGCAGGCAAAGACAACGAGCTTACTTACGTTGACGAACTCGGAAACCGCTTCCTTATAAAGAGAAGAAGAGTGGCGGACTGTTATTTCAGCGTAATCAATCCCTATCCGCTTAAATACGGAGACGAACACTACGTCGATTTCGACTATTATATTGACCTGACGGGAGGCGCGAAAGAAGGCTTTACGCGCGGACGGCTTTTCAAAGGTGTAAAATAAAAAATGATTAACGAAAATTCGATAAAAAAACTTGAACTGAGAACCGTTCTTAATATGGCTGCCGAATTTGCTCAGAGTGCGTCCGCAAAAGAACTGCTTCTTTCTTTGGAACCCACTCAGGACAGAGAAAGGGCGGAATATCTTCTTGCGGAGACTTCCGAAGCGGTAAAACTCATAAACTACTATAACGTTTATCCGTCTTTCGGATTCGATTCGGTAAGAGAGTGCGCCGATAAAGCAAAAATTCTCTCGACGCTTTCTCTCGGAGAACTTCTCTGCGTAAGACGAATGCTCAGAACTTCCCGCGAAGTAAGAGCTTCGATGGCTTCCGTTTCCGACGAATCGCTTATATATCTTCCTGCGCAGGCTGCGGGGCTTTATACCAACAAAAACCTCGAAGAAGACCTTGATTTTGCAATCATAAGCGAAGACGAAATCAACGACAGAGCTTCGGACGAACTTTACAGAATAAGAACGGCTATAAGAAAAGCCAACGACGAAATCAAAAACAAGCTCAACGCTTTCGTTCATTCGCCTTCTATGGCTAAATACCTTCAGGACGCCATAATCACCGTGCGTTCGGACAGATACGTTATTCCCGTAAAAGCCGAATACAAGTCCATGGTCGGAGGTATGATTCACGATCAGTCTGCATCGGGAGCTACCTATTTTATAGAACCTACGGTAGTCGTTAATCTCAATAACAAGATAAAAGAACTTTCGATAGAAGAAAAGAAAGAAATAGACAATATCCTGCGCGATTTTACCAAGAGAATATCGGGTTTTGCGGGAGATCTCATAAAGAACGAATATATCCTTGCCGAACTCGATTGCATTTTCGCGAAGGCAAGATTTGCAAGCGAAATAAAAGCCGTAAGGCCGATTATAAGCAAAGACGGATCGGTTAATTTGATTTGCGCGCGTCATCCGCTTATCGACAAGTCCAAAGTCGTTCCCGTGTCGGTCAAACTCGGAGGAGAGTATAAAATTCTGCTTATAACGGGTCCCAATACGGGCGGTAAAACCGTTTCTCTCAAAACTATCGGACTGTTTTCGCTTATGGCGGCGTGCGGAATGCTTCTGCCGTGCTACGACGAAAGCGTTATCGGAATATACGATAACATTTTCTGCGACGTGGGCGACGAACAGAGTATAGAACAGAATCTTTCGACCTTTTCGGGACATATAAAGAATATCGCTTCCATTATAAAACAGCTTACGCCGAAGACTCTCGTTCTTATCGACGAAGTGGGCGCAGGCACGGAACCCAACGAAGGAGCCGCACTGGCTCTCGCCATAACCGAATACATCAAAAACAGCGGAACTTACGCCGTTATAACCACCCATTATTCCGAACTTAAAGAATACGCGATGATAACGCCCGGTATAGAAAACGCTTCGATGGAATTCAATCCCGAGACCTTTGCGCCGACGTATAAGCTTATCGTAGGTATTCCCGGAAGCAGTAACGCCATAGAAATCGCAAAAAGGCTCGGACTGGACGAGTCGGTTATAGATTCGGCGCGCACGAGAGTGGGAGCGGAAAAAGCAAACTTCGAGAACGTTCTTCGCAGAGCGGAAACTTTGCGTCAGCAATACGAAGCCACGAGCGAAGAGATAGAAAGAACGAAAGCCGAGCTTCAGGCAGAGCTTCAGAAAGCCAAAAACAAGAACGAACTTTTGAAAGCCGAAAGAGAAAAACTGCTTTATAATTCAAAAGTCGAAGCAAAACTTATTATTTCCAAAGCTCAGAGCGAAGCAAAAGAGCTTCTCGACGAAATCAAAGGCATACGCAACAAAGCCGCCGCCGTCGAAGAAAAGGAAGTTTTCAAGGCAAGGACTCTCGCTAAGAAAATCGGCGAGATGAAATACGACATCGAGAAAGAAACCGACGAATCGGACGTCGTTACGGGCGAGAAAATCAATATCGACAAGCTTAAAGTCGGAGATCTCGTTTACGTGGAAAAGCTTAAAAACAAAGGAACGGTCGTTGCCATAGACAAGAAAACGCGTAAAGTTTCGGTGAAAGTCGGAAAGATGAACACCGTCGTTTCCTGCGACGAGCTTTACGAATGCGCCGAAGTTCAGCCCGAGAAAAAACAGGTGAACAAGGCTTCAAAGGTTAAACTTTCCGACGTTTCGATGTCCAACGAAATAAACCTTCTCGGCAAAAACGTAGACGAAGCCATAATGGAAGTCGATCCGTTTATAGATATGGCTTTGCGTTCGGGACTTCACGAACTGAGAATCATTCACGGAATGGGAACGGGCGCGCTGAGAGCAGGACTTCATAAATATTTCAAAACAGACAAAAGAATAAAGGAGTTTCGTTTGGGAAGATACGGCGAAGGCGAAAGCGGCGTAACCATTCTGACACTGAAAAATGATTAAAGACGAAAACTATTTCGATAACTCCGCGACAACGAAAGTCGATTCGGAGTATATAGGACTTATTGAAGAATATCTCGGTAAACGATATTACAATCCTTCTTCGTTAAGCGAAAGTTCGACGGAAGTTTTTCTTAAAATCGAAGAAGCGAGAAAGACCGTTGTCAAGGCTCTTAACGGAGAAGAAGGCAACCTCGTTTTCACGGCGTCGGGTTCGGAAGCCGACAACACCGCGATTTTCGGAACGTTCAGAGCGGGCAAGGGCAATATCGTTACTTCCATGGCGGAACACCCTGCCGTATATAACTCCGTAAAATACCTCGGCGATAACGGAGCGGACGTAAGATACGCGCCTCTTAATTCCGACGGAAGCGTAAACGTTAACAGGCTCTCGGAAGTTATAGACAAAGACACCAAGCTTGTTTCTTTGATGCACGTCAATAACGAAACGGGCGCGATTTCCGATATAAAATCTGCCGTAAAAGCCGTAAAAGCCGTAAATCCGAAAGCTCTCGTTATGTCCGACGGCGTTCAGGCTTTTATGAAAATTCCCGTAAATCTCGAAGATCTCGGAGTTGACCTTTACACGATAAGCGCGCATAAGATTCACGCACCCAAGGGGCTGGGGGCTTTATGGATTAAAAAGGGAGTAACCGTAAAGCCGTTGGTTTTCGGAGGCGGTCAGGAAAAAGGTTTGCGCGGAGGAACGGAGAACGTTGCGGGCATAATGGCTTTTGCGAGCGCCGTTTCGGATATGAATCCCAAGGTTAAAGAGTACGCCGAGAGATATAAAGCTTTCGGTAAGACAATCACTGGTAAGATGTCGTTTTTTGACGATATGCTCGTGCCGTGTACAAACGGTACGCCCAACGTCTGCAGTATGTTCTTTAAGAACATAAAAACCGAAGTTATTATGCATATGGCTGAAGACAAAGGCTTTATCGTAGGTACGGGTTCGGCTTGCAGTTCCAAGCACAGAACCAATCGTATAGCTTCGGCGATAGGTCTTCCCGCCTGCTACCACGAAGGACTTATAAGGATTTCCTTTTCAAAATACAATACGGAAGAGTCCGTAGACCAATTAGCCGACGCTTTGCTTTCCTGTCTCAAAGCTTTCCGCGGCATAAAATAAACAATAAAGACGGATAAACGAAGGACTTATAATGGAATACAATAACGTTATTATCGTACGATATTCTGAAATACATCTTAAAGGCAACAACAGAAGTTTCTTTGAAAACGCTCTTATAGACAATCTGAGAGCGGCTGTCAGGCGTTTCGGCGCGCACGTCGTCAAAACGTCGGGACGTTATCTCGTGAAAAATTACGACGAAAGCGACGAGAATAAAGTTGCCGAAGCGGTAAGATGCGTTTTCGGCGTAAACTCGCTGAGCGTAGGAAAAGAAATAAGAACTTACGGCGAAGGAGCTAAAAACGCAGACGAGGCTTTGAACCGAATAACGGAAATTCTCAAAGCCATGTGTCCGCAGGGAAGCTTCACATTCAAAGTCGAATGCAACAGAGCCGACAAGACTTTCCCTTATAAATCGCCCGAGATTTCCAAAGAACTCGGCGGAAGACTTCTTGCTTACAACCACAAAATGAAAGTAGATCTTTATCACCCCGAAAAGACTTTCTTTATCGACATAAGAGAAACGGGAAATACGCTTTTGTATTCCGACGTGGTGTACGCCGTCAACGGTATGCCCGTAGGTACGGGAGGAAAAGGTCTGTTGCTTTTGTCGGGCGGAATAGACAGTCCCGTCGCCGCTTATATGATGGCTAAAAGAGGAATGAACCTCAGGGCTATCCATTTCCACAGCTATCCTTATACGAGTTTAAGAGCAAAAGAAAAGGTTCTCGAACTTGCGAGAATAGTCAATAAGTATACTCTTCATATGTGCGTGGACGTCGTTTCGGTTACTGAAATTCAGAATCAGATTCACGAGAAATGCCCCGAAGAAATGATGATAACCATTCTTCGTCGTTTTATGATGAGAATAGCCAGCAAAATCGCCGAAAAAGAAGGACTTCAGGCTATAATTACGGGCGAAAGTCTCGGACAGGTCGCAAGTCAGACGATAGAAAGCATAACCGTAACCAACGCCGTCGCGGAATTCCCCGTGCTTCGTCCGCTGGTTGCCTTCGATAAGAACGAAATCATAGATATAGCGCGTAAGATAGGTACGTTCGAAACGTCCATACAGCCCTTTGAAGACTGCTGTACGGTCTTTCTTCCGAAGAATCCCGTAACCAAACCCAAGCTGTCTAAAGTAGAGTTTTACGAAAAAGCTCTGGACGTAGATAAGCTCGTGGAAGAGGCAGTAGCTTCGCTCGAAACTTTCGATACCCGTAATCACTGAGTAAAGCCCCGTTCAGGGGCTTTTTTAGTTTTCCGTCCATTCCCACCATTTGCGGTGAGGTTTTTCCTCTTCGTAATCTTTTGTAGGAAGAGCGATTTCCGTTTTTTCCGAAGGTTCACCGCGTTCTTCTCCGTAAAAAGGAATTGCGTAATAAACGTAAGTCTTTCCGCTTTCCGCACTGTCGTCGGTAAAGCTCGCTTCTTTTCCGTTAAGTCGGGCTATTACGCGGTCTTTGTCGTCTTCTGTCCTGTGAAGTTCGTAGTAACTTCCGTTACCGCGGATTTGAATATAAGGCTTTCCGTTTTGTATAGTTACGGAAAAATCAAAGATTTCGGGATCTTCGTTCGTTTTGTTCCGAGGAAGGTTTTTAAGAGAGAAATACTCTTCGATATAGTCTTCGTTCTCATTTGCAAGCAAAAGTTCTCGTCCTTCAGCAAGCGAATTTTTAGCGACTTTCATTCTTTTGACCGATTGAGGAGGAGTAAAATCCTGCGGCTTTGATTTGTTTTTATAAAGGTTTTCGAGAATTTCACGCGCGATAGTCGCAGGACTGCTTCCGCCCGTTACGGAAGAGGGCAGAAGGTCGTCGCCGTTACCGCCCAGCCAGACTGTAACGGTATGGTTTTTCGTGTAACTCACGATAAGCGCGTCGGTGTTGCGGTCGGAATCCGGATGCCCGACGGTTCCCGTTTTTGCGGCAACGGCAAACTTTAGTCCGTTAAGAGCTTTAGCCGTTCCGTATTCTACTGCCGACGTCAGCATATCCGTAGTAAGAAAAGCCGAATCTTCGTCTATCGCGCTGTTGTAAACGGGTTTGTGACGGTATAGTTCCCTTCCGTTTTCGTCGGTTATACTGCGAACGAAAACCGCTTTGGAGTGTTTTCCTCGGTTTGCGAGAGAGGCGTAAGCTTCCGTGAGTCCGATAAATCCCGTTCCGTAAGTCAGACTTCCGAGAGCAAGCGACAGATTGGCGTCGTTTTTGTCCGTTTCGATTCCGAAACCCGCAAGATACTTTCTCGAAAGAGAGGGCGTAAGCTCGTTCATGAGGAGAACCGCCACGCTGTTAAGCGAACGCGCGAGAGCTTCCCTTACGGTAACCATGCCGTAATACTTTCCGCCGTAATTTCTCGGACTGTAACTCCCGTAGCTTCTTCTTACGTCGCTGAAGACCGTTGCGGGCGTTATAAGCTTTTCGTTAAGCGCTGGAGCGTAAACGGCAAGCGGTTTTGCGCACGAACCTATATTCCTTTTCATAGTGTAAAAATTGCTCTGTCCGTAACCCGAAAAGGCGCATATTCCGAAGGTTGCGTTATCTACGATTATACCGCACCTCTGAGCATGGTTTCCGCAGATCGTCTTTACGTCGGCGTTTTCGGCAGACTGCTCCAGAATACTCTGCGCTTCCTCTTCGTAATAGGTGTAAATTTTGAAATTGCTTTCTCCGAGACGTTTTTCGGATATTTTAAGAATTTCGCAGGCTTCCTGAACGGCTCCGTGCATATACCGTTTATAAAAGCTTTTGTTGCGGTTAATCAGCGACAGGTCGATGGTTTCCTTCGTTGCTTTTCGGTATTCCTTTCTGCTTATGAAGTTCTGCTCTTTCATAAGAGAAAGAACGATATTACGGCGTTTAAGGCACTTTTCAAGGTTATTGCCGGGAGAATAGGAGGTAGGAGCTTTTATCATTCCCGCAAGCACGGCTGCTTCAGAGAGAGTGAGGTTTTCCGCGTTCTTGTCGAAGTAGGTCTGAGCCGCCGACTGAATTCCGTAAGCGTTGTTTCCGAAGTATATGGTGTTGAGGTAAATTTCGAGAATTTCTTCTTTCGAGTAGTGCTTTTCCACTTCGAGAGCAAGCCGTATTTCGTTTATTTTGCGGGAGAAGTTCTTTTTGCCCGAAAGGTAAACGTTTTTTACCAGCTGTTGAGTTATCGTTGACGCGCCTTCTTTGAATCTGCCCGAAAGGATGTTGTTTTTTATCGCGCCTAAGATTCTTATCGGATCCACGCCTTTATGACGGTAAAATCTCTTGTCTTCGACGGCGATAAAGGCGTTTTTAACGTAACTCGGCAGGGTTTTCAGCGGCGTTTTTCTTGACGACTTTATGGGAACGCTTTCAGGGAGAGCTTTTCCGTTTACGTCAAAAACCCCGAATCCGCCCTTTACGCTGACGAACATTTCTGGATCGAACTTTACCGCTTCCTCAGAAAAATTCGTAATATAAATAAGTCCCGTAACCGTAGCCAGAAAGACGAAGACTACCGACAAAGCGATAACCGAAATAAGTTTTGTTTTTCCGTGTTTTTTCATGGTAAAAGTAGTATTTGTCTTAACGGCGTTTTTTATCGCATAACGATATTACGAATAAAACGTCTTGCTTTATATTGAAAGTACTAATTTTACTTAAAAAACTTGCAATAAGCGCAAACCTGTGATATAATAAATATTTGCAGAAGGTTGCATATTTCAGATAATCGGAGAGAAAACATGCTTGAATTGAAAGATATAGAGAAGCTGGCTACAGACGCGAATCTTGACCTTGACGATCGTGAAGCCGAGTATATTCTCGACAACATCAACAAACAGATCAACCACGCAAAATGGCTGAAACTGATAGACACGGAAAAGTTAATTCCGATTGAAGATACGCCCTACGCCATGTACGACGACAACGTTGCGGCTGAAGACGAAATCAGGCTTTTTGAGAATAAGTAAGCGTTCCGTCCGATATGCGTTTTTGTAAAAAACGTATGGGCAACTGTATTTATCGATAAAGAACGTAACGCTAAAGGATTAAGAATTATGGATATAACGAAAATGGATTTATGGGACGTACTCAGGCTGGTTAAATCGGGAGAAACCACGGCGTCCGATATAGTTGGCAAATGTCTTGAAAAAGCAAGAGAAACCGCGTATTACAACGCTTTTACTTTCGTAAACAAAGACAAAGCTCTCGAAGGCGCGGCTGCCGTTGACGAAAAGATACGAAACAACAAACATACGGGTATTCTTGCGGGTATCCCGATAGCTATAAAAGACAATATCTGTACGAAGGGAATGCCCACGAGTTGCGGTTCGAATATGCTTAAAGGCAGAATTTTCGACAGAGACGCGACTTCCGTTACCAAACTTAAAGAACAAGACGCGGTTATTTTCGGAAAGACCAATATGGACGAATTCGCCATGGGAAACGGAAACGAAAGTTCCGCTTTCGGTCGCGCGAGAAATCCTATCGATCCGGACAGAGTTCCCGGCGGAAGCAGCGGAGGAAGCGCGGTATGCGTTGCCGTAGGAAGTTCTCTTGCTTCTCTCGGAACGGATACGGGCGGATCGGTTCGTCAGCCTGCGGCTTACTGCGGATTGACGGGACTTGTTCCCACATTCGGAAGAATCAGCAAGCACGGCGTTTTCCCGCTTGCTCCCAGTCTTGACCACGTGGGTATCATCACCAAGACCGTACGCGATAACCTTCTCGTTTTCGAAGCGCTTTACGGACAGGACAGTCACGACGTTTCGACCTGCGTAACGGAAAACCTGAATTTCGACACGCATTGTCTCGAACACGAAAACAAGAACCTCAGAATAGCTTATCTTTCTCAGTCTTTCTCTCCCTTAGTCGATAAGGAAGTACAGGACAATTTCCGTTCGGTTCTCGATTTCTTCGTAAACGAAGGTCATATAGTAGAAGAACTCGATCTGATTTTTGCTCCGTATATGTCCTCCATATATTCCATTCTGTGCTGTGGCGGTGCGGTCAGAAGTCTCAGCACCATGGACGGCAAGAATTACGGTAATCTTCTCGAACATGCGGCTTCGCTCGAAGATCAGGCGAGAGCTTCGAGAGGCGAATTTTTCGGTCTGGAAGCAAAACGTCGCATTATCTACGGCGAATTCGTAACGAGCAAAGAGAACTTCAACGACTATTTCGAAAAAGCAAGAAGAATAAGAACGCTTATAGTGGAATTCTTCAAAGAAGTTTTCAGAAAATTCGATATAGTTATCTGTCCGACCACGCCCGCTCCCGCGCATAAAGCCGGTTCTGGCGCATATCTCGAACAGCTTGAATTCAACGACGTTTTCCTTACCTCGGCTAACTTCACGGGCAGACCGGGTATCAGCGTTCCCTGCGGAAAAACCAAAGAAGGTCTTCCTCTGGGCGTTCATTTTATGGGTAAGACTTTTGCCGAACACGACATATTCAACATTGCTTATAAATTTGAGCAGAAAGTCGGCAAACAGTTTATAACGAGGTTGTAATGCTTGGAAAACTTACCCCTGACGAACTCAACGAATGCGTGCTTTCCGTAATCAAAAAGAGAAGGTCGGAAATTCTGAGAGGTTCGGCTGCCGGTTGCGACAGCGCGGTAATCAAAACCGACGACCTTATGCTTCTCACCACCGATCCCATTACTGGCGGAGGGGACGATTGCGGAAAACTTGCCGTTCACGTCTGTTGCAACGATATTGCGGCGAGCGGAGGAGAGCCTCTTGCCATTCTCATAACAGTGCTTGCTCCCGAAAGATGTAATCTTTCCGATATAAAGCGCGTTATGAGCGATATAGAAGAAGAAGCCGAAAAACTCAATATCGAAGTCATAGGCGGACACAGCGAATTTACCGACGCGGTAAACAGAATGATAATAAGCGCGACCGCCGTAGGAATACGCAAAAAACGGTTTTCTTTCGTTCCTCTTAAAGCGGGCGAAAGCATTATCGTAACCAAAACTCTCGGTCTCGAAGGAACTCTGGTCATAGCCAAGGCTTTCGGAGACAAAGCCGAACTTTCGCCTTCCGAGTTTTCTCAGGCTATGAAGACGGAAGATTGCCTCAGCGTCGTAGCCGAAAGCGTAGCCGCAGTTGAAAGCGGAGCGGAAATCGCGGAAATGCACGATATAACCGAAGGCGGAGTTATAGGCGCGCTGGGCGAAATTCTGCACGGAAGAGGCTTCGGAGCGAAGATAGATTTAAGCAAAGCTCCTCTTCTCGAAGTAACCGACAAGATCTGCCGTAAACTCGATATAAATCCGATGAGGCTTTTAAGCAGCGGAAGTCTGATTATCATATCCCCCGAACCCGAAAAGATAACGAAAGCTCTTTCGAAAAATGGAATAAGAACGTCGGTTATAGGAGTCGTCACCGACAAAGAAGGCGTTTTTGACGTAAGCGACGAAAACACGCCTCTCGAAGTCCGTCCCGACGAAATCTGTAAATTATTTAAGGAACAGTAATAATGAAAAGTATGACAGGTTACGGAAAAGCCGTTACGGAAGAAAACGGAACGGAACTTACCGTGGAGATCAAATCAGTAAATCATCGTTTTCTCGATATGAATCTCAAATTGCCCAAGATGTTCTGGCAGTTCGAAGACGTTATACGAAAAACCGTGTCCGAACGCATATCGAGAGGTCATATAGATATGTTCGTTTCCTACGCGGACTATTCGGATTCTTCCAAGCAGTGCGAAGTGGATTTCGGACTTGCAAAAGCTTACGTGGACGCTGCGGCTGCTTTATCCGAAAGATTCGGCGTCACTAACGACGTTACCGTGAATTCGCTTATGAGAACTTCGGACGTTTTGACGGTCAAATCCGCGGAAATCGATCCCGACGTTCTGACGAAAAGGCTCAGAGATACGGTCAACAGGGCTCTCGACGCTCTCGACGGCATGAGAGCTTTTGAAGGCGGAAAAATGAAAGCCGACCTTTCTCAGAGGATAGATAACGTGGAAGCTCTTACCTTCGAGATAGAAAAGCTTGCGCCCGAGGTGGTTATAGATTACAGGAACCGTCTTTCGGCGAGAATATCCGAGATTCTGGAAGAAGGAAGAATAGACGAAACCCGTCTTAATCAGGAGGTATGTTTCTTTGCCGATAAGTGCAATATCGACGAGGAAATAGCAAGGCTTCACTCGCACGTAGACCATTTCAGAAAGATGCTCGAAGAAGAGAAACCCGTCGGAAGATCGGCGGACTTCCTCGTTCAGGAGCTTAACAGAGAGACAAACACTGTCTGTTCCAAATCCAACGACGCAGAACTTACGAAAATCGGCTTAAAGCTGAAAAACGAAGTCGAGAAGATAAGAGAACAGATTCAGAATATAGAATAACAGGAGGATATTATGGTAACGAAACCGTCTATAGACGAATTAACCGAAATCGCCGGTAACAAGTACGTTCTTTGCAGAGCGATAAGCATAAGAGCAAAGGAACTTAACGTTATGCAGATGGAAGACGAACTCGCTTCCAACATAAAGACCATTTCTTACGCGGCGGAAGAGCTTAAAGAAGGAAAAATCAAGATCGTAAAGGACGAGGATTATTGATGTTTGACGGAAAGAAAATCGTATTGGGAGTAACGGGAGGAATAGCGGCTTATAAGGCTTGCGCGCTGGTTTCGCTTCTTCGCAAGAAAGGAGCGGAAATCGACGTTATTATGACTAAAAACGCGACGGAATTCGTTGCGCCGCTGTCCTTTGAAACGCTTTCGGGGCGTCCCGTTACCGTCGATACTTTTTCACGACGGACGCCGTGGGAAGTGGAGCATATCGCTCTTGCCAAAAAAGCCGACGCATTCGTTGTTGCGCCCGCGACGGCTAACTTTATAGGAAAGTACGCCTGCGGAATCGCCGACGATATGCTGACGACTACGGTTATGGCGACCAAAGCGCCCGTTCTCGTCGTTCCCGCAATGAACACGGGTATGTACGAAAGCCCTGCCGTCACCGACAATATAGCCACTCTTAAAAAAAGGGGCGTTTCCGTTATGGAAGCGGCTTCGGGTTGGCTTGCCTGCGGAGACGTGGGAAAAGGCAAAATGCCCGAACCCGAAGACATTCTTTTCGAAATCGAAAAGCTTCTGCAAAAGAAGAAGGATTTTGCGGGCAAAAAAGTCGTTGTTACAGCCGGAGCAACTATCGAAAAGATTGATCCGGTTCGTTTTATAACCAATTTTTCCAGCGGAAAGATGGGCGTTGCTATCGCGGAAAAGGCGTATTTCAGAGGCGCGGACGTAACTTTGATTCTCGGAAGGCACAGCGTTTCCGTTCCCAATGGAATAAAAACCGTTTCCGTGGACACTACTGAAGATATGTATAACGCCGTTATGGAAAGCTTCGGTGAAGCCGACCTTATAATAAAATCGGCTGCTCCGTGCGATTACAGACCGTGGATTTTTGCCGAAAACAAGATTAAGAGCAAAGAGTTAGCCGTGTCTTTTATAAAAAACAAAGATATAGCGGCGGAAGTCGGAAAGATAAAGGGCGACAAAAAGCTCGTGGTTTTCAGCGCGGAAACGGAAAATCTTTTGGAAAACGCCAAAGGCAAACTTCTTAAAAAGAACGCCGATCTGGTCGTAGCAAACGACGTTACGGCAAAGGGCGCAGGCTTTATGACCGACACCAACAAGGTTTATATACTCAACCGCAACGGCATAGTTGCGGAGACGGGCGTTATAAGTAAGTCCGAAGTCGCGGACGTCATTCTCGATTGCGCGGCAGAGCTTTTTAAGAAATAAATCCGATGATATATAACGTAATTGCAGACATATCCAATTCCGAAGTGGACAGAATTTTCGACTATACGGGACCTCAGGGTATTCCCGTGGGTTCGAGAGTTTACGTTCCTTTCGGAAACCGCACGATAGAAGGCTTCGTTATAGGCGTTTCGGAGGAAAGTTCCTGTCCGAAGGATAAACTGAAAAACGTATACGGCGTGATTGACGAAGAACCCGTTATTTTGCCCGAAATGCTCGGGCTTTCCGATTTTATGAGGCAAAGATACCATCTCAGAATGGTGGATTGTCTGAGATTGTTTATCCCAGCGGAAATGCGAAGCGGAAAGGTGCGTCCTCTTATAAAGAAATACGTTACGCTTGCAGAAAACGCCGACGAACTTATTCCGCTTATCAGAAAAAACGCGCAGAAACAGCTCGACGCGATCGGATATATACGGGATAATCCTTATTCGGAAGCAGAGAAACTCAATAAGCTTTTCGGAAATTCCGCCGTAAAAGCTCTTGCGGATAAAGGCATAATCGTTATAGAGAAAGAGAGAAAAAACAGAACGCCTCTTAAATCGCTCGAACTTTCGGAAAGCGAGAAACCCGAACTTACCGAACTTCAGCAAAAAGCTTTTGACCGCATAACCAAAGGAAAGAACGGAACTTACCTTCTTCACGGAGTAACGGGAAGCGGAAAAACCGAAGTTTATATGTCGGTTATAGAAGACATTATAAAGCAAGGGAAAACGGCGATTATGCTCGTTCCCGAAATTTCGCTTACGCCTCTTATGATGAAGAGATTCCGTAACCGTTTCGGAAGCAGAGCAGCCGTCCTTCACAGCGGGCTTTCTGCGGGAGAACGTTTCGACGAATGGTCGAGACTACTGAGGGGCGAAGCCGTTATCGCCGTCGGAGCAAGGAGCGCGATTTTTGCGCCTATGAAAAACGTCGGCGTTATTATTATAGACGAAGAACACGACGGAAGTTATCAGAGCGATTCCAATCCTCGTTACAGCACCTTCGATATAGCCGAATTCCGCAGAAATTACAACAACGCAAAAATCATTCTCGGAAGCGCGACGCCTTCTCTCGAAAGCTATAAAAAGGCTTTGGACAAGGAATTTACGCTTATTTCTATGCCCGAAAGAGTAAACAAACGTCCTCTTCCGGAAGTATTTATCGTTGATATGAGAGAGGAAAGAGTTGCGGGCAACAAAAGCTTCCTTTCAACGCTTTTAAGAGAAGAGCTTATCAAGACGATAGAAGCGGGCAATCAGGCGATTCTCTTTCTCAACAGAAGAGGTTTCAGCAGTTTCGTTATGTGCGCAAAGTGCGGGTACGTCGCAAAATGCGCGGACTGCGACGTAAGTCTTTACTACCACAGAGACGAAAACGTACTTAAATGCCATTATTGCGGGAAAAGATATAAAATGCTCGATCTTTGTCCCGACTGTAAAAGCGACAGTATACGCCGAGGTAAAATCGGAACGGAGCAGGTAGCAGAATACCTTCAGAGAGAAATCAAAGGCGCAAAGGTTATCCGTATGGATTACGATACCACGCAGTCCAAGGAAGCGCATAACGAGATTTTACGCAAATTCGGCAACAAAGAAGCCAATATACTCGTAGGAACGCAGATGGTCACGAAAGGTCACGATTTTCCCTTCGTAACGCTCGTGGGCGTTCTCGAAGGCGATCAGAGCCTGTACCTCAGCGATTACCGTTCGAGCGAAAGAACCTTTCAGCTTATAACGCAGGTTGCGGGCAGATCGGGACGAAAGGATTTACCCGGGAAAGTCGTTCTTCAAACCTACACTCCGGGACATTTCGTGCTTAAATACGCCGCTCGTCAGGATTACGTAGGTTTTTATCACAGAGAGATAAACATAAGGGAAGCCACTAAATTCCCGCCTTTTTCGGTAATAGTAAGATTTCTCGTTACGGGCGAAAACGAGAATGCGTGCATAGAAACGGTAAATGCGCAATTCGAAAAGATACGTCTTCTTGCGGAAGAATATCCCGACGGATTTATATTCCTTCAAAAAATGCGTTCGCCCGTCAAACGAATGGAAGGCAAATACCGTTTTCAGATACTTATGAGGCTGGAACCGGAGTATTATGAAAAACTTATGCCTCGTTTATTCGAAATAAGCGACGGCAAGGAAAAAAACGTCAGCGTTTTTGCGGAAATAAATCCGCAGAATATGATTTAAGGAGAACAAATGGCAGTCAGAAAAATATTCAAGTTCGGTCAGGACGATAAAATACTCAGAAGCAAATGCAAACCCGTGGAAAGCTTTGACGATAAACTCGGAAAACTTATAGACGATCTTAAAGACACTCTTGCCGATATAGGAGGGCTGGGACTTGCGGCTCCTCAGGTAGGCGTTATAAGAAGAGTAGTGGTCGTAGAGTATAAAGACGAGGTTATCGAACTCGTAAATCCCGAGATCATTGCCTACAGTAAAGAAACCTGCGTGGACAACGAAGGCTGCCTCAGCGTAATAGGATACAGAGGACTTGTACGTCGTCCCTGCGAAATGACGGTAAGATTTTTTGACAGAAAGGGCGAAAAACACGAAATTTCCGCAAGCGGTTACGACGCGAGAGTATTTATGCACGAAATAGACCACCTCGACGGAATTCTTTTCGTGGACAAGATGATAAAAAAGCTTAAAGACTGACGCACGGAGATATATATGAAGCTCGTTTTTATGGGAACGCCCAAATTTGCAGCCGACGTTCTGTATAGCCTTTATTCTTCGGGACTCGATATCGTCGCGGTTTTTTGTCAGCCCGATAAATCGGGCAGCCGTAAAAAGCTTGAAGAATGCCCTGCGGCAATAAAAGCCGAAGAACTCGGAATTCCCGTTTATAAATTCGATAAGGTTTCGCGCGAAGGCGTTGAAGTTCTTAAAGAAATCTCGCCCGACGTTATCGTTACGGCGGCTTTCGGACAAATGTTAAGCGACGAAATCCTTGCTTTGCCCCGGTTCGGCGTTATAAATCTGCACGGCTCGCTTCTTCCTCGTTTCAGAGGAGCTTCTCCCGTTCAGTCGGCTTTGATTTCGGGAAGTAAGCTCAACGGAGTCACCGTAATGAAAACGGTAAAGAAGATGGACGCGGGCGATATTTTAGGCTATAAGATTATAGATACCGATAAAAACGCCACGGCTTCCGAAGTCTTCGATTTGTTCGCGAGCGAAGGTGCAGAACTACTTAAAACGGTTATAGACGGGCTTGAAAAGGGCGAAATTCAACCGATTCCTCAAAATAAAATGAAATATTTGGAGGAAAACAAGACTTTCGTTAAGCCTTCGTACTGCAAGAAACTGAAAAAAGAGGACGAAATAATCGACTGGTCGCAAAGCGCGGTGAAAGTCCATAACAGAATACGCGGACTTTCGGAAAACCCCGGCGCGTTTACTACCCTTAACGGAAACGTGCTTAAAATTTATCGCAGTCGGGTTGCGAACGCAGGCACTCGTTACGAAAAACACGGAGAAGTTCTTTCGGCAAACAAGAAAGGCGTGGTCGTTGCGTGCGGAAGAGGTTCTGTAGAAATTTTAAGTTGCTGTATGGCGGGCGGAAAAAGAATAAGCGGAAAAGATTTAGCCAACGGAAAGAAGATTTCCGCGGGCGACGTTCTGGGAGAAGGAAAATGACGCTTTCTCCTTTTTATTACGCCTATAAATGTCTCGATTCGGTATTCCGCGGAGGCGCCTATTCGGGAATAGAGCTCAATAAATACCTCGAAAACGCAAAAGAGTCCGACAGACCGCTTATATCCAAGCTTGTTTACGGCGTTCTCGACAGAAACGTAGAACTCGAATACGTTATTTCTCTTTATGCAAAGTCGGTAAAACCTGCCGTTATGTCGGTGCTTAAAATCGGAACTTACGCCGTTCTGCACCTTAATATTCCAGACTACGCAGTAGTATCGGAAACGGTGAAACTTACTCGCGATATAGGGAAACCCGCACTTGCGGGGTTTGTCAACGCGGTTCTTAGGAATATCGTAAAAGACAAACAATCGGGCGGTATAAAAATGCCCGAAGACAGAAGAGAATATCTGTCGGTAAAATGCAGTTTCCCTTTGTGGGCGGTAGATAAGCTTATCAGTGACCTCGGAGAAGAGGAAGCCGAAGCGTTTATGACGACGGAAAGTTCCGCGCCCTTTTCCAACGTTCGCGTGAACACCGATAAGATCTCTGTAGAAGACTTCGGAAAACTTCTTGACGGAAAGAAAATCGAATACAAAAAGACGCTTTTTCCCGACGCTCTGAGCGTAAAAGGCAGACTTAAAGGAATAGACGAAAGCTTGTTTACCTTTCAGTCGCTTGGTTCGATGCTTACGGTAAGAGCCATGAAAGCCAAGCCTACGGACGAAGTTCTCGATCTTTGCGCGGCTCCGGGCGGAAAAAGCGTATACGCAAAACAGCTCTACAAATGCCGTAGAGTAGTTGCGTGCGATATACATCCGCACAGAGTGGACCTTATAAGAAGTTACGCAGGCAGAATGAACGTCGATATCGAAACGGCAATCAACGACGCCACCGTCGTAAATCCCGAGTGGAAAGACGGTTTCGATATAGTGACCTGCGACGCTCCGTGCAGCGGATTCGGCGTATTCTTCGATAAGCCCGACGTAAAACTCAATAAAACCGAGAAGAACGTCGGAGAGCTTGCTTCTTTGCAACTTAATATTCTCAAAACCGCCGCTCTTTACGTTAAACCCGAAGGAAAACTGATTTACAGCACATGTACGGTTTTTAACGAGGAAAACACAGACGTTATCAATAAGTTTCTTCGCGGTAACGGCGAGTTTTCTTTGGAAAGAGCGAGAATTCCCGCAGAATTCGGAGATTCGCCCGTGAACGAAGACGGAACGGTTTCTTTTCTTCCCGAAAGAGACGGAGTAGAAGGCTTTTTTATCGCGGTTATGAGAAGAAAAAACGTAAAACCGTAAGGAGATTATATGGCTGACAAAATATTGCTGTGCGACTACGACGAATACGAACTGAAAAATCTTCTTGCGGATTACGGCTTAAAGCCTTTTCAGGCGGCGCAGGTGTATAAGTGGTGCGTCCGAGGCTGTGATTTCGACGAAATGACGGACGTTTCAAAGGCTCTCAGAGAAAAGCTCAAAGAAAACTTCATCGCACTGTCCGTCCGAATTATAAAAAGGCTCGTCAGCAAAGACAAGACGGAGAAATACCTTTTCGGACTTTCCGACGGCAACGTTATCGAAGGCGTGCTTATGAGTTATAAGTACGGAAAAACCCTTTGCGTTTCCACTCAGGTGGGTTGCAGAATGGGTTGTCGTTTCTGCGCAAGTACCTTGGACGGACTTATCCGTAATCTTACCGCGGGGGAAATACTCGGTCAGGTTACTGCGGTAAACAGACTTATCGGCGGAGGCTTAGGCGAGAAAAGAGCCATAACCAACATCGTTTTAATGGGAAGCGGAGAACCTCTCGATAATTACGACAACGTTCTGAAATTCCTGCTTCTCGTGAACGCGCAGGAAGGAATGAACATAGCTATGAGGAACATAAGTCTTTCCACCTGCGGAATCGTTCCCAATATGATACGGCTTGCCGACGAAAACGTTCAGGTAACGCTCACCGTGTCGCTTCACGAAGCTTTCGACGACAAGAGAAAGGAAATAATGCCCATAGCGGAAAAGTATTCGGTAGCGGAAATTATGGACGCCGCAAAGTACTTTTTCAGGAAGACGGGCAGGAGAATTATTTTCGAGTATACCCTTATAGAAGGAAAGAACGACTCCGTAAAAGACGCGGAGAAACTTGCGTCTCTGCTTAAAGGCTTTCCTTCTCACGTCAATCTCATTAGGCTTAATCCCGTGAAAGAACGTAATTTGCGTTCGGTTTCGGAGGATAAGGCGCAGGAATTTCTGAAACTACTCACCGAAATGAAAGTTTCCGCAACCATAAGAAGACAGATGGGAGTGGATATAGACGGAGCGTGCGGACAGCTTCGCAGAAAACATCTCGAATCGATAAATGAGTAATTTGTTTGAAGGTAAGGTAATAAAAGGAGTGGGCGGAGTTTTTACCGTTCTCACGGAAAAGGGCGAAAGGGCAGAGTGTAAAGCCCGCAAGAAAACGCGTTACAGAGGAAGCGAAGTGCTTGTCGGAGACAACGTGGCAATTGCGGACGAGAACGGTTCGTTCGTTATCGAAAAGGTCGAAGAAAGAAGGAATTCGCTCGTTCGTCCGAGAGTGGCTAACGTAGACAAAGCCTTTATCGTTCTGACCGTAAAACCTGCCGCCGATCTGCTTCTTGCCGACAAGATAATAGTAAACTGTATAAAAGAGAACGTTCTGCCTTATATCGTCGTAAATAAGTGCGATATAACGAACGAAGAGTTTATAGACGAAATACGGGAAGATTACGGCGCGGTCGCCGAGAAAATCATAGTCGCTTCGGCGGAAGAGAAGGTCGGCATGGACGAAATCCGCAGTGAAATCAAAGCGAGCGTGTGTTGCTTCGTAGGTCAGTCCGCAGTCGGTAAAACTTCTATTATGAACGTAATAACGGGTCAATTGAACGAAACGGGAGGCTTGTCGAAAATCGACAGAGGCAGACATACCACGCGCCATAACGAGATATTCCCCGTATGCGGAGGCTTTTTAATTGACACGGCGGGTTTTTCGCTTCTCGACGAAATCGACGTCAGACACGAAGATTTATGCCTCTATTACAGCGACTTTACCGATTTTTCGGGTAATTGCCGTTTCGATATGTGTACTCATACGAGCGAACCCGATTGCGCCGTTATATCGGCGGTAAAAGAAGGAAAAATATCGAAAAGAAGATACGAAAGGTATCTTGCGTTATATAACGAACTCAAAGAACGGGAAAGGAGAAAATATTGATGATTTACATTTCACCGTCGATTTTATCGGCTGATTTCATGCAAATGGGCAAAGCAATTTCCGACTGCAAAGAAAAAGGCGCGGATTGGATTCATTGCGACGTTATGGACGGAGCTTTCGTTCCCAATATAACTTTCGGACAGAAGATGGTTGCCGATATAAGAAAGGTAACCGATATGTTCCTCGACGTGCATCTTATGATAAACGAACCTGTTCGTTACGTCAAAGAATTTGCAGAGGCAGGCGCAGATCTTATAACTTTCCATATCGAAGCCGCTACGGACGTTGCGAAAACGATAAAGACTATAAAGGCGATAAAGTCGCTAAGAGAACAAAACGTCAAATGCGGAGTCGCTATCAAGCCCAAAACGCCCGTAAGCGCGCTTGAACCTTATCTCGGCGATATAGATATGGCTTTGGTTATGAGCGTGGAACCGGGATTTTCCGGACAGAAATTTATGCCCGAGAGCGTAGATAAAATCCGCGAGATAAAACGCCTTAACAGAGGACTTACCGTGCAGGTGGACGGCGGTATAAACGCGGAAACCTATAAACCCGTTATCGAAGCGGGCGTGGATTCCGTCGTTATGGGCAACGCATTTTTCAAAAACGCTTCTGCAGGAACGCTCGTCGCAGAAATCAAAGCGTTCGGCAAATAAGACTCAGCGTAAAGAGAATTTAAGGTCAATAAGATTTGATTTTATATTAAGCGTTCCGTTCTTAAAAGCGATTACCGTCGTAATCGATGACGAATACCGTAACGCCGATTTCATACTTGAATTTTATATTCGTTTTCAAAATCCGAAGCATTCGTGTTCCGGATTTTTTGTTTAGGCTTTTTGTCGCGTTTTTCTGTTTATTCGTCGTGTGTTTTCTGCTTATTTTTTGGCGTTCCGTTCGCAAGCTTTTATATTCGATTTCTTCGTTATTTTCTTCGTTTTCGGCGCATAGAATATTTTGGTTATAATAGACGACTAACGGAATGCAAAGGAGGTAAACAATGAAAAACGTTTTTTCGGGAGTGGCAACGGCTCTCGTTACGCCTTTTTCAGAGGACGGACGGATAGATTTCCCTTGTTTCGAAAATTTGGTGCGACGGCAGATTTCGGCAGGAATAGAAACTTTCGTTATAGGGGCGACGACGGGAGAAGGCGCGGTTTTGTCCGTCGAAGAGAAAGCGCAATTAACACTTTCGGCTTTTTCGGCAGGCGAAAAAGAAGGCAAGAAACTTACGCTTATTTCAGGGATTTCCTCAAACAATCCCGTTTTAACGGAAAAACAATGTCTCGAATTGAGTAAACTGCCACTATCGGCTTTTCTCGTTACGACGCCTTTTTATAACAAAACGTCGCAGTCGGGACTTATAAAAATCTACGAAAAGCTGGCAGACCTTTCGATAAAACCGATAATTATCTATAACGTTCCCAAAAGAACGGGAATGAACGTAACGCCCGAAACCTACGGCGTTCTTTCGAAACATCCCAATATCTGCGGAATAAAAGAAGCCGACGAAGATATGGTTAAATTCACCGATACGGCTGTAAAAGCTAAAAATATGCCCGTATATTCAGGCTCGGACGCACTTGCTTTGCCTATGGCGGTTTTGGGCGCGAAAGGTTGGATTTCGGTTGTTTCCAATATATTCCCCGAAAAATGCGTAGCTCTTTACGAGAGTTTCGAAGCGGGTAATTTAGTTAAAGCAAGAGAACTTCACGAAGAACTGTATCCCGCGATAAGACTTGCTTTTTCCGAAGTCAATCCCATTCCCGTTAAGGCAATGGCTGAGTTTTTCGGATTATCGGGAGATTTCGTTCGTCCGCCTCTTTGCACGTTAACGGAAAACGAAAAGAACGCCCTTTATAAAAAGATCGAAAGTCTCGGCTATAAAAGAGAAACCCGAAAGGAAACGAGCGTTTTACGGGGCAATCAGACATTAAAAGGGGAAAGTCAAAATGAATATCGTTGTAGCGGGCGCTGAAGGGAAAACGGGAAGTCTGACCGTAGCTCTTTTAAGGGAGCGCGGGTATAATCCCGTTCCCGTGGATAAATACGGCAAAAAGAAAGAAACGCTGAAAGACTTCGGTGATGTTCGGCAAGCCGACGGAATAATAGATTTTTCCTTGCCGGAAGGGGCGGAAAGCGTTATCGAATTCGCTAAAAAGAGGAAAATTCCGCTCGTTTCGGCAGTAACGGGACAAAGCGAAGAAACCAAAAACAAATTTCTTGAAGCTTCCGAAGTCATTCCGATAATCTGCTCGGACAACTTTTCGCGCGGATTCGGTTGCTTTTTGGAAGAGGCGACGTTTTTGGCGGAAAAACTGCACGGCTTTGACGTGGAGATTATCGAATATCACGGCAGAACCAAAAAAGACGCGCCGAGCGGTTCCGCGTTAAAGCTGTTCGGGAAAATAAAAGCCCGCAGAGCTTCGGAATTAAAAGTCGGAAGAAAGGGGTATTCCCCGAAAACGGAAAACGAAATCGGCATAAGTTCGGTAAGAACGGGTGATTGCACAGGTCGTCACGAAGTTCTTTTCGGTAACGGAAAGGAGCGAATAACTCTTATACACGAAGTCTTTTCGAGAGAAGTTTTCGCTTTGGGCGCAATCGAAGCGCTGTTGTCTCTCATTGGAAAGCCTGCGGGATTATACGGAACGCAAAAGGAGGAAATATGACGAAAATCGCTTTTTCGAAAATGCACGGCGCAGGCAACGATTATATCTTTATAGACTGTTTTTGTCAGGAATTGAACGTTACGCCCGAACTTGCGAAAAGTTTATCAGACCGTCATTATTCAGTGGGCGGAGACGGTTGCGTGTTTATATTCCCGAGTAGCGATTGCGACGCGGAAATGCGCATTTTTAATTCCGACGGAAGCGAAGGCTTGACCTGCGGAAACGCTTTAAGGTGCGTAGGTAAGCTTTTATGCGATAAAAAAGGACTTTACGGGGAATCGGAGAACGAAAACTTTCTCGCCGTCTTTTCGGTAGCCACGAAGTCGGGAGTAAGAAAGACGTCTGTCATTTCCAACGCTAAAAACTCAGCCTTCGTTTCGGTGGATATGGGAGTAATTCGCGCAGACCCTTTCTTTACTGAGCTTAAAGTCAAAGAAAAGGCAATCCGCGCCGTTCTCGTAAACGCAGGTAATCCGCATTGCGTGATTTTCCTGAGCGGTTCCGATATGCCAGAAGTCAAGCTCACGGGAAGCGAGATAGAGAAACTTCCGTTATTCCCAACCGGAACGAACGTGGAGTTCGTTTATATTCCTAAGCAAAACGGCGACAACGAAAAGAAGCTTTATATGCGCGTATGGGAAAGGGGAAGCGGAGAAACTCTTGCTTGCGGAAGCGGAGCGTGCGCTTCGGTTGCGGCGGCTATGGAAAACGGGCTTGTAGAAAGGACTTCTGCCGTAAAAGTAATATCGAAGGGCGGAACGCTTTACGTTAAACGTAACGAAAACGGAACTTTTTCTTTAAGCGGAGAAGCCGTAAAGACTTTCGAAGGAGTGACCTGTTATGAAGAAAATTAACCGAGGACTAAAAGCGTTAAGCGGAGAATATCTGTTTTCAAAGGTCGAAAATAACGTCCGGCAAACGAATAAAAACGGCGAAAAAATCATACGTTCGAGTACGGGCGACGCGGTTATTCCGCTTGGAAAAAGCGTGGTAAAAGCCTTAACGGAAGCTTCGTCGGAAATGGGTACGAGCCAAGGTTTCAAAGGCTATCCGCCTTATAGCGGGTATGATTTTCTTAAAAACGCGATAGCTTCGTATTACCTTAAAAAGAAGATAACGCTTCTTCCCGACGAAATTTACGTAGGAAACGGAAGCAAAAGCGATATTGCGGATTTTACGGATCTTTTCGGTAAAGTCAAAGCCGTTCTGACCGATCCGTGTTATCCCGTGTATTCGGATTCTGCCGCAATTGCGGGTTTTGACGTCGTTTACGCTGTCGGAAAGGCGAAAAACGGATTTCTTCCGCTTCCGTCGGACGTAAAAAGACGAATAAACAAAGCCTTGATTTATCTTTGTTCGCCTATGAACCCGACGGGCGAAGCTTACACCTTCCGTCAGCTTTCGGGCTGGGTGAATTTTGCTCTTAAAACGCATTCTCTTATTCTTTTCGATTCGGCTTACGAAGCTTATATATCCGACAAGAGTTTGCCTCGGTCGATTTTTGAAATAAACGGATCCGCTTTATGTGCGGTCGAATTCGGAAGTTTTTCCAAAACCGCGGGATTTACGGGGCTGAGATGTTCCTATACGATTATCCCGTCCGAGCTTTATTTTGACGGCTCACGCGTAGGAAAACTCTGGCAACGCCGTCAATCGACGAAGTTTAACGGCGTTCCCTATATCGTTCAGAAGGGGGCTGAGACGGCATTATCGCCCGAAGGCAGCCGAGAATGCCGAAAAACGACAGAAATATACAAAGAAAACGCAAGGAAAATCCGAGCTTTCTTTTTAAGCCGGGAAGTGCGCTGTTTCGGCGGAATAAACGCGCCTTACGTTTGGGCGGAATGTCCCGCAGGACTATCTTCGGAAGAAACCGCAGAGGAACTTTTAAGATGCGTCAGTGTCGCAGTAACGCCCGGATCGGGTTTCGGAAAGAACGGAAAAGGGTTTATCAGACTTACGGGATTTATAAAACCCGAAGAGGTTGACGACCTTATTGAAAGACTTGACGTTTTTTATTCCGAAATAAGCCGAAAACCGTAATTTACAGGCAAGTTAAAAGCCGTAATTTATAAGAAAACAAGCAAAAAACCGCAATTTAAGGCAATTTACAGGAAAGCGAACGGAAAGGTAAACGGACTGAAAGTCTTAATTGTAAGGAACAACCCGGAAACGGTAATTCAATGGTAAAGGGAGAGAAAAATGAGCGTTAACGTAGGGATACTCGGAGCTACGGGACTTGTCGGGCAGACGATACTTAAAGTTATAGAAGAAAGGAATTTACCGTGGAATCCGATTTTGTTTGCGGGCGAAAAAAGCGTAGGAAAAGAGATTGATTTTAAGGATAGAAAACTTGCTGTAAAAAGCCCCGAAAAACAGGCTTTTTCGGAATGCGTCATCGTTTTCGGAGCGACAGACGGCGACGTTTCCGAGCGGTTTTGCAAGGATATTACGGACTCGGGCGCTTTATATATCGACAATTCTTCGGCTTTTCGGATGAAAGAGGACGTGCCTCTCGTTATTCCCGAAATAAACGCTTCTTCCATAAAAAACCAAAGCGGCATAATCGCCAATCCCAACTGTTCGACGATAATTTGTCTTACCGCGCTTTATCCTGTCATAAAAGCGGGGATAGAGATAGAAAGAACGGTGATTTCGAGTTATCAGGCAGTATCGGGCGCGGGAATAAAGGGAATTACCGAGCTGTACGAACAGGAACGGGGCGTATTCCGCAGTAATTCGGTTTTCCCAGAACCGATATGCGGAAACGTAATACCTCTTATCGGCGAAGAAAAGGAGGGCGAAAGCCTCGAAGAAAGCAAAATGCATAACGAAATCCACAAGATTTTGGCAAGCGACAAAATGTTGATTCATACGACCTGCGTAAGAGTTCCCGTAAAAAGATGTCATTCTTTTTCAATAACGCTTTTTTTGAAAGAAGCCGCCGATTTGGGCTATATACGTCGGCTTTATTCAAAAGAAAACGAAGAAAGACAAGAGCGTTCGCCAGCGGTGGAACTTATCGAAAAAGGCTATCCCACACCGTTAAAATGCAGTGAAAAAGATACCGTGTTTATAGGAAGATTGCGCCGAGACAAACGAGATAACAAGGTTATATCGATGTTTTGTTGCGGAGATCAGCTACGTAAAGGAGCCGCTACGAACGCCGTTGAAATCGCGGAATTCTACCTCAGGGAAAGAGGGAATATTTAAGTTTATCGAAGGCGCTTACTTGCAGGGCAACGCACCGAAAGTCAAATACAGAGCAAAAACCGACAAGCAAAATCAAGCAAAAACTATTAAAACCGCACAAAAAAGCGTTTTCTTCTTTTAACGGGAAGTTAACGCTTTTTTGTCATGATCTTATGTGCTTCCGTAAAAATATGAGCGAGAGCGAAGGGAACGCCTGAAATATCGGAGATAACGAGAGGAAAGTTAAGGGGTACCTTTTCCGTTACGCGGGACGCTTAAAACAAAAATCGACAAAATCAAACTGAGGCAGGAACGCCTTTCCTATTGACAAATTACGATAACAGAGTTATAATAAAAGGCAGACGTTATATCGTTATCGGCGTTTTTTGAAACCTTAGGCAGCGAGTAACGTCGACGAAGTTTAAGCGTTCCGACCGCAAAGGCTTTTAACGCGCAGAGGACGCTTACTATTCGGTTTTGCTTAAATGCGAACGTGAAGGTGATTATATATGGAAAAACAGACCGTTCAATCGGTTTTGGAAAAGATCGACGCGGCTCTTTCGGGAACGGGAAGAGAAAGAAAAGATATAACTATAGTCGCGGCTACGAAAATGCAGACGATAGAAACTCTTACGGACTTTATGAAATACGGGTTCGTGTACGGAGAGAACCGAGTTCAGGAACTTACGGAGAAATATCCGTTGCTTCCGGGCGTAAAGTGGCATTTTATCGGTCAGTTGCAGACAAACAAAGTAAAATACATAATAGACAAAGTAGACCTTATTCATTCGGTGGACAGACTGCCTCTTGCCGAAGAAATCAATCGTCAGGCAATGAAGCACGAGAAGATTCAGGATATTCTTATCGAAGTGAACACCGATTCCAACGGCACGAAAGGCGGAGTTTCTTTTGACGGACTCGAACCTCTTACGGAAGAAATCATGAAGCTCGGTAACGTCCGTATAAAAGGACTTATGACGGTTATGCCGATAGAAAAGCCCGAAGGCGTAAATCTTTACGCGAAAATGTACGAGCTGTTTCAGTCTATGAAAGCAAAGTTCCCCGAAATCGAATGGAAATATCTTTCTATGGGAATGAGCGGAGACTACGAAGAAGCGCTTAAAAACGGTTCGGATATGATAAGACTGGGCAGAGCCTTTTTCGGAGAAAGAAACTACGGCGTCAAGGAGCAGAGCATATGAGCGCTAAAAAGCAGAAAAAACCAATGAGCCCCGTAAAATTCTGGATTATTATGGGCGCTGTTATAGTTATAGGCATCGTTTTGGATCAGGTTACGAAGGTTATAGTTCAGAACAATCTGACGCACGACGATAAGATTTCCATTATCGGAGATTGGGTGTACTTTACCTACGCTCAGAATTGGGGAGCTTCTTTCGGAATGCTCGACAGCTGGAAATACAAGAACGTTTTATTCTTCGCGATAACCGTTATAGGCATTCCCGTTTTCGCTTATCTTCTGGCAAAGAGAAGAAACGAGCGTATTCTTGGCAGTATCGGGCTTGCGCTTATGATATCGGGAGCCATAGGCAACGCTATCGACAGATTTATGTATTCCACGTCTTTTTACGACGGATACGTAAGAGATTTCATCGGCGTAAAACACTTTGCGATTTTTAACGTTGCCGACAGCTGTATGTGCGTAGGAATAGCGTTATTGCTTATATCGATGTTGTTCCTCGATAAAGACAGACCTTTCGGAACGACCGAAAAAGAGTCTTCCGAGGAAGAAAAAGAAAAGCTGATAGCCCAAAAGAAGAAAGAGGAAGAAGACGACGTTAACAAAATCGTCGGGTTTATCGAAGAGTATAAGACCTATTCGGAAAAAGAATCTCAAAGCGCAGTGGAGAAACAGGAGCGATAATTGGCTGAAATAGTTTATCTGACAGTAGAAAACGATTGCGAAGGACTTCGGCTTGACAGTTTCGTTTCGTCGAATATAGACGATATTTCGCGTTCTCACGCGCAAAAACTCATTGACGAGGGCGGAGTGCTTCTTAACGGAAACGTTTTTAAGGCAAAAAAGAACGTTCGTGCGGGCGACGTCGTTCGGGTTGAGATTCCCGATCCCGTTCCCATAGACGTAAAACCCGAAAACATTCCTCTCGACGTGGTGTACGAAGACGAAAATCTTGCCGTTATAAACAAACAGCAGGGACTTACCGTTCATCCGGCTAACGGAGTTTATACGGGAACGCTCGTAAATGCGCTTTTATACAGGTTCAAGGACCTTTCGGGCATAAACGGAGTAATCCGTCCGGGAATCGTTCACAGGCTGGATAAAATGACCAGCGGACTTATGCTCGTTGCAAAGAACGACCGCGCGCATAACTGTCTTGCCGAACAGATAGCTTCAAAAACGTGCAGACGAATTTACAACGCGCTCGTGGAAGGGGTTATAAAAGAAGACGACGGAGTGATTATTCAGCCGGTAGGACGCAATCCAAAGGACAGAAAACAAATGGCTGTCGTAGAGGACGGAAGATACGCCGAGACTCACTACAAAGTCCTTACGAGATACAAAAACAACACCTTCTGCGCTTTCGAACTTAAAACGGGACGGACTCATCAGATCCGCGTTCATTGTAAGTTCATAGGGCATCCCGTTGTAGGCGACGAAGTTTACGGTTACAGAAACCAACGCTTTGCCTTAGACGGTCAGCTTCTTCATTCGAAAGAGATAACGTTTTTCGATTTATCGGGCAAAATGCTTCATTTCGAATGTCCGCTTCCCGATTATTTCGCAAAAATCATAGGTATTTTGGATAAATCTGAAAAAAACTGTTGACTATTACGAATAACTTTGATATACTGATACAGTAGACTTTTTTTGCCCTTACGGGGTAAAAGATACAGAGGTGAAAAGATGCAAAAAGTTGTTGAAAAGATTATTATGGGCGTCACCGGCGTGGCGGTACTCTTCGCTATGCTCGGATTGATTCTGAAAAGCTCGGGATGTACCAATGCGGGTATAATCATTCTTATGATTGCAGCTACCGCTTACTTCCTTATTCAGCTGATTATGTATTGGAAAAACGGCGACGCAGCCGAAAACAAATCGCTTCTTGTAGGCGTTATCGTTTCTTTCGTCGTGGCTCTTCTTATTTTCGTTCTCGGCATCTTACTTATGACGGGTAAGATTCTTCCCAACGGTTGGTTCGGAATGATCGAGACGCTTAAATTCTGATACTTTTTATAAATCAAAAACCCGAGGCAAAAAACGCTTCGGGTTTTTTCTTTTGCAGATATTTTTAAGGAGGAGTTTCCAAGGCAAACTTTTCATCCGATTACGGTGTTTCCGCTAAGCCATGCGGTAAACCATTTATTCATTTTCGCGCCGTATTCTTTTTCGAAACATTCGATAAACAGTTCGGGCGAAACGATAGAAAATTTGCCTGCTTTATAGTAGCGGCGGAGGGCTTTGAAGAATTTCTTTTCTCCCGTTAAGTCGCGTAAACTGTCCATCATAAGCATCCCTTTGAGGTAGGTTAAAGTTACGTAGGTCTGAGCGTTTTTGAACTCTACAAGGCTTCTCGTGAGCGACGTGTCGAAATCCTTGTCGTAATCCTTCAGAACGTTAAAATACAGCTTATAGCGGTTATAGGACTTTTTCAGCGTTTCTTCGGCGTTTCCGTATTCCGGACAGGCTTTATAGAAAGCTATAACCGAATATTCGGCAAGCCCTTCGTCCATCCATGCGTTTTCGAACTGATTGTTTCCGACTATTCCGTACCACCATTGGTGAGCCGTCTCGTGAATCAGAACTTTATTAAAGCTTTCGCGCCCGAGATTGTCGGCGATAAAAACGAGATTTGGGTATTCCATTCCCGCGCTTTCGAGTCCCGTTTCAGCCACGCAATAGGTGTCATACGGGTAATCTCCGAAAGTCTTTTCGAAAAAGTCGAAACAGTCGCGTATAAGATTAAGCGACGCGTCGGGATCGGTATCTTTTACGTAAAAGTACTTTATCTCGGTATCGTCCGTCTTTACGGTTTTTTGGCAGAATTTATCCGACACGCAAAGCGCGAAGTCGCGTATACATTTCCCTTCGAACTTATAAGAAACGCTTGAATTATCGGTATTTTTTTGAATAAGACTACCCGAATGAGCTACGGAATAATTCTCGGGAAGAATAAGCGTAACCGAGTAATTAGCCGTCTGACTTACGAAGGGATCACCGTAAGAAACGTAAGGATAACTTGTAAAATTTCCGTTTTCTTCATAGCAAAGAACGGGATAAACGTTTGCAAGATTATAGGTTTCCGTCGTATAACCCGTGCGGTGACGAACGTTTGCGAGAACTACGCGGTAGGTTATTTCGACGGTAACCGAGTCGCCCGAAAAAAGTTCTTTTTTCAGCGTAACGTCAAGAGTTTCTTCGTCTTCGCCCGAAAGAGCGTATTCGGTTTTTTCGCCGTCGGTTTTAACTTCGCTTACTATAATTTCGCCGTAAGACAAACCGTTCGGGTAGGCTTCTTTTTCTGAAGACTTATCCACTGCGGGATTTTTTGCGCCTTCGCGGTAAGCGTTTGCGTATAATTGAAAACGCAGTTTGGTTACCGTCGAATCGGAACGGTTGGTATAGGTAAAAGTCGTATGTCCCGAAAGGCTTTTGTCTTCGGTATGAAGACTTAAAATCATATCGTAATTATTGAGTTTTCCCGAACGAATCTTTAATTCGTCGTTCGTGCAACCCGTAAAAAACGCTGACAGAACCGTAAGAAAAGCCGAAATCAACAGGAAATAAAAACCTTTTTTAAGCATAACAGCACCTCTTTTAAGCTATATTTATGCTTATGAAAGTAAAAAGCTTTTTATTCCGTTTTTTATACTTCCGATAAACATTGTTCGGCGGCGCACATTAAAAGCTTGTCGAAGGCTTGGCTTTGCAGACAATAAAACACGGTCTTTCCTTGGCGTTTATGGGTAATAAATCCGCGGTCTTTAAGCATTCTGAGCTGATGAGAAAGAGTGGTCTGATTCATTCCGAGGATTTCCGCAAGGTCGCTTACGCATATTTCCGAAACGGAAAGAGCGGAAAGTATCCTGAGTCTCGAGGAATCGGAGAATACTTCGAAAAAAGCCGCGAGCTTATCGGCTGTTCCGTGATCGGGAAGATAATATTCGATTTCGTTTATGGTTTTTCCGTCAAGAAGTTGCATTTTCTCTTCCTCCTTTGTCTTAGCGGGCGTTTTCTTACGTTGCCGAATAAATTTTCTCCGCGTATATTATACCATCCGTAACATCTTGATTTTTTGTCGCATATTGTATTATAAAAAAGATGTTTGACGGAGGTTCAATATGCGAATAACTTCAAATCTGTTATATTTACTGCTTTTATACGCAGTTCTGGATAAAAACAACCGTTTATCGGTAACGACGGGTTTGCTTATAGCCGGCGGAATAATTCTTTTCGGGCTTTGCTGTACCAATCCTTTTCTTTTCGGGAGCGGGGCGCAAAATTCCGCGAGAACCTGTCAGGGAAGACAATATTCGGGCAATCCCTTTATACTTACCAACAACCTCTGAGTCTGACAGCCGTAAATTCATGCGACTTTTAATAAGGCAATCGGCATCTGTAGATTTAACCGATTTACGGATTTAACCGAAAATTCAGGCTTCCCAAATAACCAACAAACCCGCTCAGTCGGGTTCTTTTTTATTTGTTTCAAAAGCACGATATGGGTAACGAAGAAGTTCAGCCCGAAAGAGTTAAAATTATCAGGTAATTTGAGCCGAAAGAGGTTTATTTAATATGTTTGTAAAATAGAATTGACAAAATAGGAGAGTTGTAATAGAATAAACAATATGCCTTTTGTTTACGGGCTTATGCGCCTTTATAAAAAGACAGAATCGGAGAACTCGATGAACGCTTTATTTGATTTATTTATGAATCCGCCGAATACGGGCGTATCTCAGATTGCAGGCAGGACGCTTAAACCTTCCGACGGATTTCTCGCACTCATAGGTTACGTATGCGCGCTTCTTACCGCACTTATTCTGCACGAATGTGCGCACGGTTTCGCGGCTTTGAAATGCGGAGACGATACCGCAAAATTAAGCGGAAGACTTAGCCTTAACCCGAAAAATCACCTCGATCTCGTAGGAACGATCTGTATGTTCGTGTGCGGTATAGGTTGGGCGAAACCCGTACCAATAAATCCCGCCAAATTCAGGAAGAATTACAGAGCGTCTATCTTCTTCGTATCCATCGCGGGCGTTACCGTAAATATCATTCTCGCGTTTTTGTCTCTCGGTTTTTACGACCTCGTATGCGCGATAACTCTGTCTGCGGCAACTACCGTCAAGTCGTCGGGATTGTTATATGCGATTTTATACGTTCTGAGCGTGTATTTTATCTACGGAACGATTATGAACATAGGCTTGTTCCTGTTTAACCTCATTCCTTTGTTCCCGTTGGACGGCTCGCACATTCTCGATCTGATTTTGCCTCAGAACTCGGCTGTATCGAGATTTCTCAGAAGATACGGAATAATCATTCTGTATTGCCTTATAGGACTAAGCTTTATTGCCGATATTACGGGCATCGTATGGTTCGATATACTCGGTTTGTACCTTTACAACGTCAGAAATCTCATCTATAATCTGTTCGGAAGCTTCTGGTCGCTGATTTTCGGAGGACTGTTCTGATTATGGCGGAAGTTCTTAATTTATCGCTTTCAAGAGAGGAACTGAAACTTCGTATAGAAGGATTCAGCGGACCGTTGGACTTGCTTCTTTCCATGGTAAAAGAAGCCAAGATAGAGATCAAAGATATATTCATATCCAACATTACCGACCAATTCTTAGCCTATATGTCGGCTTTCGACAGGCTGGATATCGAACTCGGAAGCGAATATATGGAAATAACGGCGACCCTTCTCGAAATAAAGTCCAGAGCTTTGCTTCCCGAACGGGAAGAACCCGAGTTTTCCGAAGAAGAAACGCCCGAACAGGAAATTATAAGAAGACTGGACGAATTCAGGATTCTCAAAGAAGCGTCGGAAAAGCTTCGCGAAATCGAAAACGTCGACAGGTTTTATAAAAAGCCCGACAAGCCCGAAGAAATCAATTATACGCCCAAATCCAAAGATATGTCGATGGAAAAGCTTCTCGAAGCCTATACGCAGGTGCTTTTACGTAATAAAGTAATAGCTGCGGGAGCGGGGCAGGACGAAAAAGAGATTTCCAAGGACGCTTTTACCGTCGCAGGGAAAATGCAATCTCTTCAGAAGCTTTTGAATCAGGGCGAAAAACTGTCATTTTTCGGACTTTTTAACGAAAAATCTTCAAAAAGAGAAATTATAGTAACCTTTTCTGCATTACTCGAACTTATGAAACTGCAATACGTTATAGCTAAGCAGGACGAAGAGTTTTCCGATATTACGCTTGAAAAGAATCCGGATTATACCGGAAGTGAGGAACTTGATTATGACAATATCGACGTTGGCTGACGTTATCGAAGCCATTTTGTTCGTTTCGGGAGACGAAGTGTCCGTCACGGAAATTCAAAACAAACTCGAAGTTACGGACGTGGAGATTTACGCGGCGCTCGAAATACTTAAAAACCGTTTCAGCTCGAGGAACGGCATAAATCTGCTGATCTTTAACGATAAAATACAGTTTTCCAGCAATCCCGAACTTGCGGGCTACGTTTCAGCCGTTCTGAATCCGATAAGAGAAAAAGAACTCACGAAAGCCATGCTCGAAACGTTGTCGATAGTCGCTTACAAACAGCCCATAACAAAAACCGAAATAGAAGAATTCCGCGGAGTGGACAGCAGTTACGCGATTTCGATGCTCGTTAAACTCGATATGATTTACGTTGCGGGCAAAAAAGACGCCATCGGAAAGCCGTTGCTTTATAAGACGACGGACGAGTTTCTTAAACGTTTTTCGCTTACGTCGCTTGACGAACTTCCGGACACCGAACAGCTTATGGAGCGCATAAAAACGCTCGAAACCGACGTTTCAAGAAGCCTTTTCGATTTTGACGAGAACGATTTTGCCGTAGGCGAAGAAGAAAGCGACGACTTTGACTCGGTAAGAATTTCCGATAATCCGTTTGAAGAGTCGCAGGAAGACTTTTTCGGTAGTGACGGCGAAGTTAAAATAATAAAATAAAGGCTTTCAGTATTATCAGGATAAAAATTGCGTTTACGGTAATTACAGATAAAGTGCGTAACGCTTAACGTAATCCGATACGCAATAAGGATAAAGTGCATAACGTTGTTTATGTAATTACCGATAATGAACGGCAATGCCGAACGCAAACGATTTTACGATAAATAAAACCAAAACCCGACTTTTTCTTTTTAGTCGGGTTTCTTTTTATAAAGAACGCTTTACATTGTGATTTGTAACGCACTATAACTCAAACTGTAATATATTAAATATCAAAATGTAAGTTTATAATTGATTAACTACTGAATATGCAATTACAATTTTACGAAACGAACCGAGAGGTAAACTTGTTTTTTACGAAACGAAAGCGGTTAAGCGCGGAGACTTACGTTGAAATTCGATTGAAGTTTGTCTGAACCGAATTCGAAGAAGTTCCGCAACGGAAAAGTCAGATAAAGAAACTATCAGGGCCACGCCGAAAGCTCAGAAATTCAGGCAAGATCAAAACTGGCTGTAAAATGCATTCTCACAGAACACGGAGAGAAAAACGATATAAAATACGGGCGATAAACACGAAGATCAATCGGCTTCGATAAAGAAAAGGCGGATTTTATATATCGAAGGTAAATTCAGATTTAAAGGCAAAGTAAATTCGGCAAATCCGATAAAGGAAAAGGAACCGATGAAGAGATAAAGATAAAAAGGAATTCAAGAAAGGAATTTGGAAAAACGACCGGACGGAATTCAAGAACGGATAATCGGTTTATAGAATTAAGATAAAATCGGAAATCGGAAATCAGCCGAGAGATTTTATTTAAGGTAAAATTCAATCAAGATTTATTGAAGGTAAAAATAACGTAAAATCGGACGTAAGCCGAGGAAATTAGTCTAAAATCAGAAAATCAATGAAAATTGAGACGGTAGGCGAAATTACGGGCTTTTTTGCACTTATATATTCGCAAAAGTATCGTTTTGCGAATATATATAGATTGGCTTACGACCTCCCGTTTTTTATATTCTTCCCCCACCGTTTATAGTCGGCGCAAAAATTTTACAGCCAAACCGCAAACCGCACGGCAAACGCCCGTACTCCGTTCCCTGCGTATTCCGTACGGGTTCAGGTTCATTATCCGTATTCCGGAAGTTCCTGTCTGATAATTAACCTCTAAAACGACTTCACGCAGAAACTAAACTTTCCCGCATTACCGCTAAAATTCTTTCGCGCGGTAAACTCACCGTTACTACTAAATTTTTATAACAAACTTTCGGTTGCGGTTTAAGTTTTTCGTGTAGTTTAAGTTCTCTTTCCGTTGCTAATTATCATAGAGACAAAAACGCCTGAAAAAACGACGCAGTTTCTTTTACCGAGAACTGCGCCGTTAACCGTAACGTCTTTGTTTTTATAAACGTTGTGTTTTCTGTGAAGCCTGCTTACTTAAAGTATTTTACGCCCGACTTAATAACGGGCATATCGTAGTTTCCGGGGACGTTAAGATAAAGTCCGTTTTCATAACGTTCGGTGTGTCCCATCTTACCCAAGACTCTGCCGTCAGGCGAAATCAAGCCTTCGACCGCGTTCATAGAACCGTTGGGATTATAAGGCGATTCCATGGTTATTTTACCGTTTAAATCGACGTACTGCGTCGCGATCTGATTTGCCGGGACAAGTTTATCCATTTCTTCTTCCGAGCAAAGAATTCTGCCTTCGCCGTGACTTACGGGAACGGAATAAACTTCGTCCTGAGAGCAAAGATTCAGCCACGGAGAATTCGTGGGAGCCACGCGGACACGCACGATCGTGCTTACGTGTCTTGCAATCGTGTTATAGGTAAGCGTAGGCGATTTTTCCGTCATCGGCATAATCTTTCCGTAAGGAATAAGTCCGAGTTTGATTAAAGCCTGAAAACCGTTGCAAATGCCTAAAATAAGTCCGTCTCTGTTATAAAGAAGATTATGAACGGCGTCGCTTATCGTTCTGTTGGAGAAGGTCGTAGCAATGAATTTTCCGCTTCCGTCAGGCTCGTCACCGCCCGAAAAGCCTCCCGGGAAGGCGATAATCTGCGCTTTTTCGACGCGTTTTGCAATTTCTTTGACCGAATATTCGATGTCGTTTGCAGTAATGTTTCTGATTACGAAAACGTCGCATTCCGCACCGCTTTTTTCAAAAGCTTTCGCCATGTCGTATTCGCAGTTCGTACCCGGGAAAACGGGAATAAACACTCTCGGACGGGCGAAAGTTCCCGAAGAATGTCTCGTCCGGTTCTGAACCTTAGCGGGCATTTTCAGGTAAGTCAAAGAAGACTGCTTTTTTGTGGGGAAAACGCTTTCCAAGGTGTCCGTAAAGGCTTTTTCGAGAACGTCGAAATCAATCGCTTTTCCGTTAAGAACGACTTCGTTTCCGCCCAGCGTGCCGTAAAGACGGGCAAAATCGAGGTTTACAGGCTCTTTCGTTACGAAAAGAATATCGCCGTAACAGGGAGCGAAGTCCTTTTCGGATACGTCGTTTTTAACGAAGCCTACTCTGTTTCCGAGAAGAGATTTGATTACGGCGGTAAGCGTTCCGCCTTCGTTTACGGTGGTAGCAAAGAGAACGGTTTTCTTCGTTATAAGCCCGTGAAGCTGTTCGTACAAAGCTTTGAGCGCGTCGAAATCGGGCGTTCCGTTAGCGTTTTTCCTGATTTCCGCACGGTAAACGTATCCGTTGCCGTCGAAAGCGTTGTGAATAAGCGTTCTGTCGTCGGTTATACCCATTGCGAAAGCTATAAGCGTAGGCGGAACGTCAATGTTTTCGTAAGTTCCGCTCATGCTGTCCTTTCCGCCGATTGCACCCAGTCCCAGACCGAGCTGAGCCTTAAACGCGCCTAAAAGAGCTTCCACCGGTTCGCCCCATCTCAACGGATCTTTTCCGAGTTTTTTGAAGAATTCCTGAAGCGAAAGCCTTATCGACTGATAGGGAACGCCCGACGCAACGAGTTTACTTACCGCCCCCACTATCGAATAAATCGCGCCTTCGAAGGGCGAACGTTCGAGTAAATCGGTATAAATGCCGTAAGAAGAACAGGTTGCCGTATGCGTAACCGCGTTTCCTACGGGCGGATGAGAAGCCATAATCATAGAGGGCGTAAGCTGATACTTTCCGCCGAAAGGCATAAGCAGAGTCGCAGCTCCTATTGTGCTGTCGAAAACTTCGCCCAAGCCTTTTTGCGAACAAACGTTGAGCTGTGAAAGCGCGGATAAAAGACGGTCTTTGACTTCATCTGCCGAAAGTTCCTTTTCGTTAAAAGCAAAGAAATTGTCCGAGTTGTCTTCTATAACCACGTCCGTATGTTGCAAAACGCCGTTGGTATCGAGGAATTCTCTGCTTAAATCGCAGACGACTTCGCCTTTATAGGACATTTTCAGTTTTGCTTCCTTGGTAACTTCCGCAACTTTATTGGCTTTGATATTTTCGGAAGAAGCAAGTTCTCTGAATCTGTCGTAATTTTCGGGTTTAATAACGACAGCCATTCTTTCCTGACTTTCGCTTATAGCAAGTTCCGTAGCGGAAAGACCTTCGTATTTTTTCGTAACGTTTTCGAGTCTGATGTCAAGTCCCGCGGCAAGTTCGCCTATGGCGACGGATACTCCGCCCGCGCCGAAGTCGTTGCAACGGATAATCATCCGCGCTACTTCGGGATTACGGAAAAGACGCTGAATTTTTCTTTCTTCGGGAGCGTTGCCCTTCTGAACCTCCGCTCCGCTCTTGCCGACGCTTTCAGCCGTATGGGATTTACTGCTTCCTGTTGCTCCTCCGCATCCGTCGCGTCCCGTGTCTCCGCCGAGAAGAACGACTATATCGCCTGCCTCGGGCGTTTCTCTTATTACGTTGCACTTTCTGGCTCCGCCGATAACGTAACCCGCTTCCAGACGTTTTGCAACGTATCTGTCGTTATAAACTTCGCGGACGATACCCGTAGCGAGACCTATCTGGTTGCCGTAAGAAGAAAAACCGTTAAGAGCCGTTTTCGTCAGGACTTTCTGCGGAAGTTTACCGGGGATGGTTTCTTTGGTATCTTTAAGAGGATTGCCTGCGCCCGTTACTCTCATCGCCTGATAAACGTAACTTCTTCCGCTCAGAGGATCTCTTATGGCTCCGCCTATACAGGTAGCCGCTCCGCCGAAAGGTTCGATTTCCGTCGGGTGATTGTGAGTTTCGTTCTTGAACATTATGAGCCAGTCTTCGTAAACTCCGTCAACGTCTACTTTGACCGTTACCGAGCAGGCGTTGATTTCGTCGCTTTTGTCGAGATTATCGAGTTTTCCGTCTTTTACGAGCTTTTTGACGGCGATCGTAGCAACGTCCATAAGACAGCGGTATTTATCCTTTCTGCCCGAGTAAAGTTCGTTAAAAAGACTTTCGTATTCCTTTTCTGCAAGCTCTATATCGCTGTTTTTGCCGTGAATAACCACGGAATCGAGTTTCGTAAGGAAAGTCGTGTGTCTGCAATGGTCGCTCCAATAGGTATCTATAACCCTGAGTTCGGTTTCGGTAGGCTGTCTTTTTTCGGAAAGGAAATAGTTCTGCACGAAAAGCATATCTTCGAAAGACATAGCAAATCCGTTAGCCGAATAAAAATCTCTGAGCTTACTTTCGGACATTTCCGTAAAACCGTCTATTTCTACTCTCATTTTATCGGGAGCGCGATGGATAGCTTCGAGCGTTTCGGGCAAATCGAAAGAGCCTTCGCGACTGTCTACGGGGTTTATCAGATATTTTTTGACGGTAAGAAGCTGACTGTCGCTTATTCCCGTAAAGAAATAAACCGTGGCGCATTTTACGATTGGTCTTTTACCGCCTAAAAGAAGCTGAACGCACTGCATTGCGCTGTCTGCGCGCTGATCGAACTGTCCGTCCTGATATTCCACGACGAAAGCTTTCGTTCCTTCGGGGAAAGAAAGCTCGGTAAAAAGATCGTCTACGGGCGCTTCGCAGAAAATCGAACGCGCCGTTCTGAGTTCTTCCTCGGTAATTCCCTGAACGTCGTAACGCAGAATTTTCCCGGCAAAAGTCGGAGAAAATCCGAACAGACCGTTGATTTCGGCAATCAACTTATCCGAAGTGGCTTGTTTTTCTTTCTTTTCTATATATAATCTGAAAACCATTGTATTTCTCCCGTTATTTCTTAAAGGCAAAGACCTATATCGTTTCTTTTCCGCATATCCTTAAAGCTTATTTTCTCCGATTCGGCGTAAGCCTTTTCTTTTGCTTCGGAAAGAGTCTTGCCTTTTGCGACGACGCAGAACACTCTTCCGCCGTTAGTGACCAATTCGCCGTTGTTTATCGCCGTTCCCGCATGGAAAAGGATGGCTCCGTCTATTTTTCCTACGGAAATCGGATAGCCTTTTTTAACGTTGGTCGGATACCCTCCGCTTGCAATAACGACTCCCGCGCAAGCCGAGTCTTCCCACTCTATATCGATTTTATCGAGCGTTCCGTTTATTACGGCGAGCATTATTTCGACGAGATCGGTTTTAAGAAGAGGCAGGATAACCTGAGTTTCGGGATCTCCGAAACGCGCGTTGTATTCGAGAACTTTAGCCCTTCCGTTTTCTGCCATAAGTCCGAAATAAAGCACGCCCCTGAACAATCTGCCCTCTTCTCTCAAAGCGTTTATCGTAGGCTCGATAATCTCTTTTACGGCGAAGTTTTTAAGAGCTTCCGTAAAGTAAGGCGAAGGAGTAATAGCGCCCATTCCGCCCGTATTGGGACCTTTATCGCCGTCAAAGGCTTTTTTGTGGTCCTGAGAAGACGGCATAAGCGAATAATGAACTCCGTCGGTGAATACGAAAAGCGACATTTCCTTACCCGTAAGGAATTCTTCGATAACGACTTTGTTGCCTGCGCTCTTAAAAACTTTGAGCATCATCATTTCTTCGAGAGCTTTTTCGGCTTCAGAAACGTCGTTACAGATAATTACGCCTTTTCCGAGAGCCAGTCCGTCGGCTTTAACAACCAGCGGATAAGAGGCTTTTTTAACGTAAGCACGCGCCGAATCGTAATCGTCGAAGACTTCGTAAGCTGCCGTAGGAATGCAGTTGCGTTTCATAAAATCTTTTGCGAAAGCCTTGCTCGCTTCTATTTCTGCGGCGTTTTTTTGGGGACCGAAGGCGAGAATTCCGTTTGCGTTAAGTAAATCCACCAATCCCATAGCCAAAGGATCGTCGGGCGTAACGAAAACGAGGTTAACGTCGTTCTTTTTAACAAAATCGAGAATACCGTCAAGGTCGGTTGCCTGTACGGGAACGCACTCCGCTATTTCCGAAATTCCCGCGTTTCCGGGGAGACAAAACAGCCTGTTTAAGCGATTGCTTTTTTTAAGAGCGTAACAAACCGCGTGTTCTCTTCCGCCCGAACCGATTACCGCTACGTTATATTTTTCCATTTTTTCCTCCGAATTCAAGGCAATCAATGTCTGAAATGTCTTATTCCAGTCATAACCATAGTTATGCCGAATTTATCTGCCGCTTCTACGCTCAGAGCGTCGTTTTTACTTCCGCCCGGATGAGCAACCGCGCTTATTCCGGCAGCTGCGGCGGTTTCCACGCAGTCGCTGAACGGGAAGAACGCGTCCGATACCATAACCGCGCCTTCCACGCCTTTAAGAGAATGCTCTATGGCTTGTCTGGTCGCCCAGATTCTGTTGGTCTGACCTATTCCTATACCCAGAGTAGCTCCGTTTTTAACTACGACTATGGCGTTGGATTTACAGTGTTTTACGACTTTCATTCCGAATTCCATATCGTTAAGCTGAGATTCCGTGGGCTGAACTTTGGTTACGACGTTAAAGTTTTCGATAAGTTTATCGTCGGTACTCTGAAGAATAATTCCGCCGTTTACGCGCTTGAAGTCGGTTTTTGCGGTGTTATTCATAATATCTTTGATTCTGAGAATTCTGAGGTTGGTCTTGGCTGTAAGAATGGCAAGAGCTTCGTCGGTGTAATCGGGCGCTATGATGATTTCAAGGAAAATCTTAGCCATTTCCGCCGCCGTTTCTCTGTCCACCGTTCTGTTGAGCGCTACTATTCCGCCGAAAATGGAAACGGGATCGCATTCGTAGGCTTTCATATAGGCGTCGTATATATTCGCTCCTTCAGCCGCTCCGCAGGGATTGGAATGTTTTACCGCAACCGCAGCCGGACGACTGAACTCACGGATAAGCGCAAGCGCGCCGTTGGCGTCGTTTATGTTATTGTAAGAAAGCTGTTTTCCGTTGAGTTGCTCGGCGTTTATAAGATCGGACGGATGAGATATAATATCCTTATAAACCGCTCCCGACTGATGAGGATTTTCTCCGTAACGCAGTTCCGCGGATTTTTCAAAAGCCATGGTAAGAATGTCGGGATATGTAATACCGAGGTCGCCTGCAAGGTAATTGCTGATCATAGAGTCGTAAGCCGCTGTATGCGAGAAAACCTTAAACATAAGATATTCTCTGAATTTAAGGTCTTTTTCGCCCGTTTCGAGCTGAGAAAAGGCTTTTTCGTAATCCTTGGGATCTACGAGAACGATTACGTCCTTATAGTTTTTAGCAGCGGCTCTCAGCATGGACGGTCCGCCTATATCGATGTTTTCCACCGCGTCCGCAAAGGTAGATTCGGGATTGGTTATAGTCTTTTTGAAAGGATAAAGGTTGACAATAACTACGTCTATGGGTGAAATGTTTAACGAATCGAGAGTTTTCATATGTTCGGGATTATCGCGCATGGCAAGAATACCCGCGTGTACGCAAGGATGAAGAGTTTTTACTCTTCCGTCAAGACATTCGGGGAACCCCGTTATATCGGAAACGCCCGTAACGGCAATTCCGTTTTCTTTAAGAAGTTTATACGTTCCGCCCGTACTTATTATCTCGTAACCCATTTTTTCGAGACGTCTTGCGGCGTCCGTTATTCCCGTTTTATCGGATACGCTTATAATTGCTCTTTTTTTCATTATGCACCTCACGTTTACTGTTTTATTTGGGATTGACTATCTCAGCCACGACTTCGGGCAGAACTTTATGTTCCACCGCAAGAACTCTTTGCTGTAAAATTTCGGGCGTATCTCCCTCTGAAACGGGAACTTTTTCCTGTCTTATAATTTCGCCCGTGTCCGCGCCTTCGTCCACGTAATGAACGGTTACGCCCGTTTCTTTATCGCCCGACGCAATAACCGATTCGTGAACTTTTAGTCCGTAGAATCCTTTTCCGCAATGCTTCGGAATAAGCGAAGGATGAATGTTTATGATTTTGCCTCTGAATCTGTCTACGACTTTTGGCGGAAGAATATTTATATAGCCCGCCAGAACGATTAAATCGGGGTTAAAATCGCCGAGAACTTCAAGCATTTCGGAATATCTTTCTTCTTTATCTGGGAAATCTTCTTTGGTTATCGCGATAAAGGGAATATTGTGTTTTTCCGCTCTTTTCTCGGCGTATACGCCCTTTTTAGAAGAAATCACGGCTTGAATTTTTGCTTTAATCAAGCCGTTTTCCACTCCGTCGATAATACTTTGCAGGTCGGTTCCTCCGCCCGAAACGCATACGACTATGTTTTTCATAAAATCACGCCCGAACCGTTTACGCATTCGCCGAGAAGTACGGGTTCTTCTCCGAGTTTTTTAAGTTCTTCCATGGCTTTGTCGGCGTTAGTCTTATCCAAAGCGAGAACCATACCTATACCCATATTGAAAGTGTTGTACATCTTTGCGTCTTCTATTTCAGCGCGTTGCTGTAAAACTTTGAAGATGGTCGGAACTTCGTAAGCGCTTCTGTCGATACGAGCGGCTATTCCTTCGGGCAGAATGCGCGGAATGTTTTCGATAAAACCTCCGCCCGTTATATGAGCTATGCCTTTGACTTCTACCTTTTCGATAAGAGAAAGCACGGTTCTTACGTAAATTCTCGTAGGCGTCAGAAGAACGTCTATGGGCTTTGCTCCGAGCTGAGAATCGAATTCGAAAAGCGATTTGTCTTCGGGATTAAAGAGCTGACGAACGAGAGAATAACCGTTGCTGTGGATACCCGAAGAACGCAGTCCTATAAGAACGTCGCCGACTTTGATGTTCTTTCCGTTGATAACTTTGTCTTTGTTTACGATTCCGCAGGAGAAACCGGCGATGTCGTATTCGTCTTTTCCGTAAAAACCGGGCATTTCTGCCGTTTCTCCGCCTATAAGCGCGCAACCTGCCTGACGGCAACCTTCGGAAACGCCTTTGACTATCTCGGCAACCTTCGTAGGTTCGAGTTTGGAAAGCGCGATATAATCGAGGAAAATAAGGGGCTTTGCGCCGTGACAAGCTATGTCGTTCACGCACATAGCAACGCAGTCGATACCTATAGTATCGTGTTTTTTAGCAACGAAAGCGTATCTGAGCTTGGTTCCTACGCCGTCCGTTCCCGCAACCATAACGGGAGAATCGGGTTTGTTGCCGAGCGCGTAAAAACCGCCGAAACTTCCTATATCGCCTAAAACGTTGTCGTTATAAGTGGTCTTCACGTATTGCTTCATAAGCTTTACCGCTTCGTAGCCCGCTTCAACGTCTACGCCTGCTTTTTTGTAATCTATTGCCATGGTTTTCCCTCCGTTTTACTCCAATCCGAATTTTTCGCAGTGATAATTGTTGATGTCGAAAGAATAATTGCCGTCAAAACAACCCGTACAGAAATGGGTCATCGTTCCTTCTGTCGAACAAGCCGCGATAAGTCTGTCGAGAGGCAGATAATGAAGACTGTCCGCGCCGATAAGTTTACAGATTTCTTCTTCCGATCTTCCCGAAGCTATGAGCTGGTCCTTGGTCTGCATGTCAACTCCGAAGAAACACGGTTCGGTTACTTTGGGACTGGATACGACCATATGGACTTCCGCCGCTCCGCTCTGACGAAGAAGCTGAATTATCTTCTTGCTCGTAGTTCCTCTTACTATACTGTCGTCGATAAGAATAAGCTTTTTACCGCGGATATTGCTTCTGAAAGCGTTAAGCTTGATTTTTACGCTGTTTTCGCGCATACTCTGCGACGGCTGAATAAAGGTTCTTCCTATATATCTGTTTTTGGAAATAGCGTCCACGTAAGGAATTCCGCTTTCTTCGCTGAAACCTCTCGCGCTTACGAGAGCCGAATCGGGAACGCCTGCCACTATGTCCGCTTTTATGTTAAGAAGTCTTGCAAGGTACACTCCGCACATATATCTCGCGTCGTATACGCTCTGCGAATCCATTATCGAATCGCTTCTCGCAAGGTATACGTATTCGAAAATACAAGGCTTGAAAGTCTGTTCTTCGAATATTTCCGTCGTTATGTTTCCGTCGGAATCCACGGAAATGATCTCGCCGGGATTTACGTCGCGGATTACGGCGGCGTCTATCGAGTCGAGAGCGCACGATTCGCTGGCAAAAACGATAGATCCGTCCTTTTCGCCCATAATAAGCGGTTTTATTCCGTAAGGATCTCTCACCGCGTAGAGCTTACCGTCGATTATAAACAAAAGCGCGTAACCGCCTTTCATTTTACGGCAGGCTTTGATTATGCCTTCGGTAACGTCGCCGTCCGATATACACTGGTTCACCCACGCCGCTATAACTTCGCTGTCCACGGAACTCTGGAAAATATGTCCGTTCTTTATCATTTCGGCTTTGATGGCGTCGGCGTTTACGATGTTGCCGTTATGCGCGAGAGCCATTCTTCCGAATCTTCCGTAAAAGACTATGGGCTGAGCGTTTACGACGTTGCTCGAACCCGTCGTGGAATATCTGACGTGACCTATACCCAGTTTCGTTTTCGGGAGCATGGAAAGTTCCTCTTCACCGAAAACTTCGCTGACGAGTCCCATGTTCTTATAATACGAAATCTGATTTTTGCCGTAAGCGACAGCCATTCCCGCGCTTTCCTGTCCTCTGTGCTGGAGGGAAAAAAGCCCGAAATAAATGTCTCTTGCGTAATCCTGTTCGTCGTGTCCGATTATTCCGAATATACCGCATTCTTCATGTACGCCGAGGTCTCTTGCCGGGACGACGGCGTAAGGTTGTTTTCTGTATCTACGATACTTTCTTTTCATTATAATCCCATCATCCTTTTGAGAACTTCTTGGTATGCGTCTTCTACTCCGCCGAGGTCTCTGCGGAAACGGTCCTTGTCCAGTTTCATTTTGGTGGTGTGATCCCAGAATCTGCAGGTATCGGGAGAGATTTCGTCGGCAAGAATGATTTCGCCGTGGTATCTGCCGAATTCAAGCTTGAAGTCGATAAGGTCGATGTTTATTTTGAGCATAAGTTCGCGGAGAATATCGTTTATTCTGAAAGCCATCTTCTTAATGGTTTCGAGTTCTTCTTCCGTAGCAAGTTCCATAGCAAGCGCGTGATAATCGTTGATCATAGGATCGCCGAGTTCGTCGTTCTTATAAGAAAATTCCAGAACGGTTCTCTTGAGGGGCGTTCCTTCGGGGATACCCAAACGCTTGGAAAGACTGCCCGCAGCTATGTTACGCACGATAACTTCGATAGGAACGATTTGTACGCGTTTTACGAAGGTGTCCGTATCGGAAACTTCTTCGATGAAATGAGTGGGAACGCCTTCTTTTTCGAGAAGTTTGAAAAGATGATTGGAACATTTGTTGTTAACGACGCCCTTTCCGGCTATCTGTCCTTTTTTAAGACCGTTGAACGCCGTAGCGTCGTCTTTATAAGATACGAGAACGACGTCTTTATCGTCGGTTGCAAAAACTTTCTTGGCTTTGCCTTCATAAATCATTTCTTTTACTGTAATCATAGTTCGCTCCTTATATAAGATTGTGTATTGATTCGTTATCCGCGAAAATTTTGTCTTTCATTTCTTGTCTCATCTGTCTGAGCTTTAAGTTAAGCTCGGGACTGCTCAGAGCAAGCATTTCTGCCGCAAGAATAGCGGCGTTTTCGCTTCCGTTTATGGCGACGGTCGCGACGGGAATACCCGAAGGCATCTGAACGGTGGAAAGCAGACTGTCCATTCCGTCGAGCGTAGAGCTTTTCATAGGGATTCCTATAACCGGCAGAACGGTGTTAGCGGCAATAAATCCCGCAAGATGCGCGGCTTTTCCGGCGGCGGCGATAATCGCTCCGTAACCGTTCTTTTCGGCGTTTACGGCAAACTCGGTGACCTCTGCGGGCGTTCTGTGTGCGCTCATAATGAAAACTTCGGCGGGTATGCCGAGTTTGTCGAGCGTTTTCTTTGCAGGAAGAACGCTTTCGAAATCGCTTTTACTTCCCATAATAACGGCAACTTTTTTCATGATGTCTCCTTTAATAAACAAAAAAACGCAACTATTCCATAATTGCGTTTATGCCTGTATACCTGTGTTAAATTGACGTGCGGGCAGAACGTACGGACGATTGCTCGCGGAAAGTGCGACAATCGTCTTGTCGATCATTCCGATAAAAAACCTTCCTTGCGGCTTGAAAGCAATCATTTTTACGTGCCTCCTTTGTCAACGCCTAAATGATACCAAAATATCGATTTTTTGGCAAGAATTTTTATGCCGAATATCGATTTTTTTTACCGCAAAATCAGTCTTTTTGCTTTATTATATAAAATCGTATCGATTTTTATCGCCGCATTTGTACTTGGTACTATATAAGAAAGAAATTTTTAAGAAATAAAGCCGAGACTTATAAGTAAAGCGTTGTCTACGCGCGTCATGACTTCCTTGGGAAGTTCGCCGATTTTCTCTTTAAGACGGCTCTTGTCGATGGTTCTTATCTGTTCGAGAAGAACTATACTGTCGCGCGGAAGACAATAATCTCTCGACGCGATTTCGATATGGGTGGGAAGCTTGTTTTTTCCGACTTTACTGGTTGTTGCCGCGGCTATGATAGTCGGGCTGAATTTGTTGCCTACGTCGTTCTGCAATACGAGAACGGGACGGATTCCGCCCTGCTCGCTGCCTACAACCGGACTAAGGTCTGCGTAATAAAGTTCTCCTCGTTTTACTGTCATAAATAAACCTCCATTGACGGACTTTATGTAATCCGACGATAATCCGATTATTAACCCGTTTACCGTAAATTAAACCGACGCGGTAAAAACAATTTCCGTATAGGAAAAACAAAGCTTTGAGTCCGGTATAAAGTGACGCCTCGGTTTTCGGTATATTATACGCAAAAACAACGGAAAGTGAGATAAACGCAAAAAAGCCGCCGAATAATCGGCGGCTCTGTAAATCGTTGTTATCTGGTTTAATAAGAATTACAGCAAATCCCAAGATACTGCGTTAAGCTATTATATTTACGAGCCTTGACGGGATAACTATTACTTTCTTTATGGTTTTGCCTTCGAGAAGGCTCATAACCGTGCTGTCGGAACGCACCAAATCTTCGATTTCCTTTGGCGTCATATCGGCGGAAACGGTGATTCTGTGGCGGATCTTGCTGTTGATTTGTACGGCAAGTTCAACTTCGGATTTAACGAGAGCTTTTTCATCGAGTACGCACCAACCGTGATTGAATACGGAATATTCGTTGCCCAGCATTTCCCAGAATTCTTCGCACATATGAGGCGCAAGAGGCGCAAGCAGTTTAACGAGGTCGGTTACGCAGTCTTTATAGAAAGAGGCGTTGTTTATACCGTCGTTTTCGTACTTTCCGAGAGCGTTCACGAGTTCCATCATTCTTGCTACCGCAGTGTTGAAGTCAAAGGAATCGTAGTCGGCGGTAACTTCCTTAATGGCGTTGTGGCGAACGTAATTAAGTTCTTTTTCGGCTTTTCCCATGGGTTTTTCGCCCGAAAGGTCAAGCGCGCAGGCTTTGACTACGGTCTTTTCTACCTTTTCCAGCCATTTTGCGATAGCTCTTATTCCGTCGTCGCTCCAAGGTCCGCCTTCGGTGTATCTGTATCCGAAACCGATATAAGTTCTCAGAACGTCGCTGCCGTATTTCTCTATATAAGGATCGGGACTGATAACGTTGCCTCTGCTCTTACTCATCTTCTGTCCGTCGGGACCGAGAATCATACCCTGATGGGTAAGAGAAAGGAAGGGTTCGTCGAAATCGAGGTATCCCATATCGCGAAGAGCTTTGGTTATGAAACGCGCGTAAAGCAGGTGCATACAAGCGTGTTCCGCACCGCCTACGTATTTGTCAACGGGAAGCATTTCGTCTACGATAGTCTTATCGAAAGGCTTTTCGGCGTTCCTGTTGTCGGGATAACGCAGATAATACCAGCTACTGCAAACGAAAGTATCCAGCGTATCGGGATCTCTCTTTGCGTCTCCTCCGCATTTGGGGCATTTACAATTCATAAAGCCTTCGTGTTTGAGAAGCGGACTTGTTCCGTCGGGCGTGAAGTTAACGTCGTAGGGAAGTTCTACGGGAAGCTGTTCTTCGGGAACGGGAACTATTCCGCAGTGAGGACAATGAATCACGGGAATAGGCGCGCCCCAATATCTCTGACGGGAAATAAGCCAATCGCGCAGTCTGTAATTGACTACGTGTTTGCCCTGTCCGCGGCTTTCGAGAAGGTCGATAACGGCTTTCTTGCCCTCTTCCGTCGTAAGTCCGTCGAATTCCCCGCTGTTGCACATAATTCCGTATTCCGTAAAGGGAAGGCTGTCGTCGGTTTTGTCGTCTTTGGCTTTGATTACTCTGCTGATTTCCAGTCCGTATTTCTTTGCGAAATCGAAGTCTCTTGCGTCGTGAGAAGGAACGCCCATTACTGCGCCCGTTCCGTAAGAATACAGAACGTAGTCGCCTATCCATACGGGAACTTTCTTTCCGTTAATGGGATTTATGCAATACGCGCCCGTCCATACGCCCGTTTTTTCCTTGCTCGTGCTGAGTCTGTCTATTTCCGAAGCTTTGCTTGCGGCGAGTCTGTAATCTTCCACAGCCTGTTTCTGAGAAGGCGTGGTAATCTTGTCTACGAGAGGATGTTCGGGAGCGAGAACTACGTAGCTTACGCCGAAAAGCGTGTCGGCTCTCGTGGTGAACGTTCTGAATTTTTCGCCGTTTTCAAGAGTGAATTCGACTTCTCCGCCCGTGCTTTTGCCTATCCAGTTCTTCTGCATAAGCTTGGTCTTTTCGGGCCAATCGAGTTTATCGAGACCGGTTATGAGTTCGTCGGCGTATTTGGTTATCTTAAAGAACCACTGAGTAAGGTTCTTATGAACGATCTGCGTTCCGCATCTTTCGCATACGCCGTCGGTAGCCTGTTCGTTGGCAAGAACGGTCTGACAGGAAGGACACCAGTTTACGGGAGCGTCTTTTCTGTAAGCAAGTCCGTGTTTATAAAGTTGCAGGAAAAGCCACTGCGTCCATTTGTAGTATTCGGGACGGCAGGTAACTACTTCGTGTTTCCAGTCGAACATAGCGCCCATTTCGGAAAGCTGTTGCTCCATTATGGAGATGTTCTTTTCGGTGCTGTCTTTGGGGTGAATACCCGTCTTTATAGCGTAGTTCTCGGCAGGAAGTCCGAAAGCGTCGAATCCCATAGGCTCGAAAACGTTATAGCCGTTCATTTTCTTGAAACGGGCGTAACTGTCGGACATACCGAAGTTATACCAGTGACCGAGGTGAAGTTTTGCTCCGCTCGGATAGGAAAACATTTCGAGCATATAGAACTTCTTGTCCATCCTCGTCTTATCGAAGGCGTATATATCGGTGTCTTTCCAGATCTTATTCCATTTTTTTTCTATCGTTATATTGTCCATATATGACTCCTTGCCCTCGCGGACGGTTATTCTTTAGGTCTGAGTTCGGCTTTGATTCTTCTGACGCCCGAAGAAGAGGACTGTTCTTTTGTTATAACGAACTGTCCGAGGTCGCCGGTGTTTTTAGCGTGAGGACCTCCGCAGATTTCCATCGAGAAGTCGCCCATGGTGTAGAGCTTTACGACGTCTCCGTATTTATCGCCGAACAAGCCTATCGCGCCCCTCTTTCTTGCTTCTTCGATGGGAACTTCTTCGCAGATAACGTCCATCTTTCTGTTTATGGCTTCGTTGACGAGAGCCTGCGTTTCTTCGATTTCTTCCTTGGTCATAGGACGATGGAAGCTGAAGTCGAAACGAAGTCTTTCTGCGGTAATATTACTGCCCTTCTGCTTTACTTCGTCGCCGAGAACTCTTCTGAGCGCAGCCTGAAGAAGATGGGTAGCCGTATGAAGTTTAGCCGTTTCGTCGCTGTGGTCGGCAAGTCCGCCTTTGAATTTCTGTTCGCTTCCCGCGTGGCTCTTAGCCTGATGTTCGGCGAATTTAGCCTTGAAACCTTCTTCGTCTACTTTAAGACCGACTTCTGCGGCGTATTCGGTAGTCATTTCTATGGGGAAACCGTACGTGTCGTAAAGTCTGAACGCCGTTTCGCCGTTTATGGTGTCGCCTGCGTTAAGCGTGGAAGCCACTCTGCGGAATTCTTTTTCGCCCTGAATAAGGGTTTTAAGGAACTTCTCGTTTTCTATTCTGAGTTCTTCTATAACCTTTCCGCGATTTACGGAAAGTTCGCTGTAAACGTCTTTATAAGTGTCGATGTAAATTTCGGCAATGGTAATCATATCGTCGGTTTTAAGTCCGATATTGTTCATATATCTTACCGCGCGTCTTATGATTCTTCTTAAAACGTAGCCCTGATCGACGTTACTCGGAGTAATGCCTACCTGATCGCCCAGCATAAATACGGACGTTCTTATATGGTCGGCTATAATTCTCATAGCCTTTGTGACTTCTTCGGATTCGCCGTACTTTTTGCCCGAAATCTCTTCGATTTTGGCTATTACGGGCCTGAAAACGTCTATATCGTACACGCTGTCGAAACCGTTGAGAACGGATACCGTTCTTTCGAGTCCCATACCCGTATCGACGTTCTTCTGAGCGAGAGGTTCGAGTTTTCCTTCGCGGTTCTTATTGAACTGCATGAAGACGTTGTTCCAGATTTCCAGCCACTGATTGCCTTCGTCGGCGGGAGAAAGTTTCTTTTCTTCTTCCTTCGTTCCCTTGAAGAAGAATATTTCCGTATCGGGACCGCAGGGACCGGTTATTCCGGCAGGTCCCCACCAGTTATGCTTTTTGTTAAGGTAGAAAATACGTTCTTTGGGAAGACCGCATTCGAGCCATACGGACGCGCTTTCTTCGTCTCTCGGGCAGTCGTCGTCGCCTTCGAAAACGGTAACGGCAATCTTGTCCTTTGGAAGACCGAGATATTTTTCGGAAGTCAGGAATTCCCACGACCATTTTATGGACTGTTCCTTAAAGTAATCTCCGAGACTCCAGTTTCCGAGCATTTCAAAGAAGGTAAGGTGGCTCTTGTCGCCTACTTCGTCGATGTCGCCCGTTCTGACGCACTTCTGAACGTCGGTAAGTCTGTTTCCGGCAGGATGTTTCTGACCGAGAAGATAGGGCGTAAGCGGATGCATGCCCGCCGTCGTGAAAAGAACGGTAGGATCGTTCTCGGGAATAAGACTGGACGAAGGAATGATTTTGTGTCCTCTTTCCTCAAAGAAACTCAGATATAACTTTCTTAAATTTTCAGCTGTAAGCATTTTTCTACCTCTATAGTTTTTGATGTTATTGCAGAATTAACCTGTGCCTTTCATTTTCTCATATTTTACGCGATTTGTAAAGCTCTTTAAGGCTTTTTTTAACATTTTCCGAGCTTAACTGCAATATATTTCGCGTAAAGGTCAAGAATGTCGACGTCGGTGTTTTCGTATACCATACGGCAACCTACTATATCTTCTATTTCGTTGACTACGGGTTTGCCTTTATAGGTCATAAAATCTATTCCGACGTAATCGCAACCGAGACCTTCGTAAATCCTCCTGACGTATCCGCGTTCTTCTTCGGAAAGAGGCGCGACGGAAGCTATTCCGCCCTGTTTGTAGTTGCTTTTATAGTCGAAACGGTTTACTCTCTTCATTGCGACGACGGGTTCTCCGCCCAGAACGTAAACGCGTTTGTCGTCGGATTTGTCGGCAAGACGCTGAACGATAAATCTGTCCAAAGGATTGTTTTCATCCGAAAACTCTTCCTCTATCTTCTTTTTAAGCTCTGAAAATTCGGCGTCGTTTCCTGCGATAAAGACTTCCGTGCCTCCGTGACCGTCCACGGATTTTACGATAACGGGATATTCTCCGAAAGTACACGGCATTCTTTTGTACGGAATAAAAGGCACGCCGATTTCCCTCAGAAATTCGTAAGTTTTCGCCTTGTCTCCAGCGATAAGCTGGGTTTTAAGGTTATTGAAAACGGGAACGCCTTTTGCAGTAAACTCCTCCGAAAGCTCGGGGATAAGCGTTCTCATAACGACGGCGTCGCATTCCGTGAAGTTCGTTTCAGGATAGACGAAGGTGCGGGTTTCTATCCCGTACTTTTTTAGTCCCCTACCGAGAAGCAAAGCGAATCTTTCGTTGCCTTTGGCTCTTTCTTTGTCGTAAACTATCGCAACTCTCATTTTACGGTATCGGTTATATAGCGGGCTATAAATTCCGACGTGTCTGTGCCCGTCGCGTCAAACAGATTTTTGAAATGCGCGTTGGTGTTGATTTCGCAGAGAATGGGCTTATCGTTTTCTCCGAAAAGAATATCCACGCCGGCAAAATCCGCTCCGACTTTTCTGCACGCGGTAATCGCCATGTCTTTCATTTCTTCCGAAGGCTCGTAAGGAAACATCTTTCCGCCGTTGGTTACGTTTGCTATAAAATCTCCGTCTTTGGCTTTCCTGTAAGCCGTAGCGACGACTTGTCCGCCCACGACCTGAATTCTGACGTCGCGTCCGTAACTGCTGCCGATAAACTTCTGACAGATCATCGTTCTCGGCGTTATGGAAAGAATCCTTTCAATCAGTTCTTCTCTGTTTTTTATGAGAAAAACCTGTTTTCCGAAACTTCCGTGACATTCTTTAAGCACCATAGGATAACCTATCGTCTTTTCGATTTTCTCGGTAAAGCTTATATCGCTGTAAGGCATAAACGACTTGGGCAGAACGACCGTTTCGGGCATGGGTATTCCTTCGTTTTCCAAAGCAATTGCGGTCAAGCCTTTGTCGTCGCATATTTCGAGAGCCTCGGCGCTGTTGAAAACTCTCATTCCCGCCTTTTCAAGTCTTTTCGCAAGCGCAATATCCTTGTCCCAGAAAAGCACGAAATCTCCCTTTGGAAGCTCTGCTCCTATCGGAAGTAAAGTGAGATCGCAGTTAGTGTAGCGTTCTACCGTGCAACCGCATCTTTCGAGAGAACTCTGAAGCATATCGTATATCGTTGAAAATTTGTCCCATTTTACAAATCCGTTAGTAACAAAAATTCCTTTCATTTCAATCCTCTTGGCGAGCAATAGGTTAATCCTTCTGCCCGCATATTTCTTTCCGGAGAGCGATAAAATCTTCCGCCGAAAGACTTTCTCCTCTGATTCTGGTATCGAATCCGCAATTCGACAACGCTTTTTCGGCTTCTTCGCGCGTCATACCGTATCCGCCGATAAGGTTGTTGACAAGCGTTTTTCTTCTCATCGAAAAAGCCGCTTTCACCAAAGCCCGTATCTCTTTATAATCAACCTCGTACTTGTTTCTGTTTATGGGAATGTGAATTACCGCGCTGTCTACGTTGGGAACGGGATAAAACATCTGTCGCGGAACCTTTCTCGTAATAAAAGGATCGGACACGAAATCCAAGGCTACGGTTATCGCTCCGTAATCTTCGCTTCCGACGTCAGCGCAAAATCTTTTCGCCACTTCGTACTGAACCATAACCGTTATCGATTTGACGGGAAGATCGCTTTCCAAAAACTTCATTATAACGGGCGTGGTTATGTAGTACGGAAGATTTGCCACCACTCTGAAATCGCCCTGAGTTTTTTCGAGAAGTTCTTTTTCGGGGTAATTCAGCGCGTCTGCAAAAATCACTTCCACGTTGTCCGTATCGCCAAGCGTTTCGGCTATTACGGGTTCGAGATTACGGTCGATTTCAAACGCAACGACTTTCTTTGCGGATAAGGCGAGTTCTTTCGTTAAAGTAGCCGCGCCTACGCCTATTTCCACTACGGTATCTTCCTTCGTTATGCCCGCGTCGGAAACGATGGCGGCAAGAAGATTTCTGTCGGAAATAAAGTTTTGTCCGAACTGCTTGTTGAATTTGAAATTATGACGTGTTAAGGTATCTTTCAGGCTCATACGCGTTAGTTTATCATTTTTTAGTCGTTTTGTAAAGCATTTAGCTTTTCCGTAGGGAATGCGGATACAAAAATCTTTCGTTTTCGTACAAAACCGACGAGTTTTTAAGGTAAATCTCTTCGAAATTTTCGGTAGTTAACGGGTGAGAAAGTTCTTCGCGCCCCACTTCTATCGTTACCGACGGAATTTTCAGTTTGTCTATGCACCAGTCTTTATATCCGCCCGCGCTTCCTTCGCGTTCCCGAAGTCTGTAACCCGTGCTTTTGGCTATTCTTTTGGCGTAGCCGTAATCTCTCCACAGCCTTTTCCCCGTCTGACGGAAATTCCAGTAAATCACTTCGCCTTTACTGTGGTATGAAAGAGTAAGCGACGGACGAACGGCAAGCGTGAAATCTACGAGAGCTTTGCTTTCTGGCTGGTCGCAGGGAGCGTTACCGACGTAGTTTTCGGGCGACGGATAAAACACGTTTCTTTTGCCCTGAGCCCAATCCGCGTCGAAGTTAACGTTAAGGTCGACGCCCGTAATATTGGCTTTCCAGAGTTTTTTGTCTCTACTAAGAGAATTTACGAAACGCTTGTATTTTTTCCACTCTCTTTTCTCGTCCAAAAAGGAAATCCCTTCGGTGGCAAGTCGCATTCCGTCGGGATTTACGCAGGGAACGAAGTAAGTACGGACTTTATAATCGTTTTTTGTTGCGGCTTTTGCAAGAGCTAAAACCAATAAAACGGTAATATGTTCGCGCGCGTGTATTCCGCCCGTAATTATAACGCTTTTTCTGTCTTCGTCCGTCGAGTTTCCGCCAACGGCTATATAGGGAATATCCTGTCCGAGATGGCTTTTGCCTACGCTTCCCGCAGTAAAGCCCGAGGCGCGGAATTTCTCGGTTTCGGTAAGCAAATCTTTATAAAAAAACATAAAACACCTCTTTGCGCTCCGCTCCGTATGAAAATCAAACTTTCGGCGGAAGACTTCTCGGTATTATATGTTTCTTTTTTATGAAGCGTTACTTTCGTTATCGCCGAATCAAACGTTTTCAGGATATGATAACCTGTTATAACGAACCGAAAGCCCGAAAACCGAGAAGTTATTTCAGTTTAACGAGACGGTCAAGGCATTCTTTCACGGCGATTTTAACGTGTTCGTAGGTAAGTCCGCCCTGAAGGTAAGCGATATAAGGTTCTTTTATGGGAGAATCGCAACTAAGTTCTATGGAAGAACCGCCTACGAAACATCCGGCAGCCATTATTACCTGATGACGATACCCCGGCATATCCCAAGGTTCGGGAACGGCAAAGCTGTCTACGGGCGAAACGTACTGAATGCCCTGACAGAAAGCTATAAGCTGTTCTTTGGAGTCGAACTTTATCGAGCAGATAATGTCGCCTATAGGATCGTTTTTATCGGGCAGAGTCGAAAAGCCCAGATATTTCATAGTCGTCGAAAAGAGAAGCATTCCTTTGACTGCCTGAGCGGTAACGTGAGGAGCCATAAAAAAGCCCTGATAAAACGGTCTGTATCCCATTTCGTACGAACCGACTTCCGTTCCGAGAGAAGGCGCGGTAAGGCGATACCCCACTTTCTCTATAAGGTCGGCTCTTCCCGCTATATATCCTCCGCAGGGAGCAAGTCCTCCGCCGGGATTCTTTATAAGCGAACCCGCTATAATATCCGCGCCGACGGAAGCAGGTTCTCTTTCTTCGATAAACTCGCCGTAACAGTTGTCGACCATGATTATCGAAGTCGGAGAAAGCTTTTTGACGAAAGAAACTGTCTCTTCTATATCGGCGACGGTCATTGCGTTACGGGAAGTGTATCCTCTCGAACGCTGAAGATAAACCAGTTTGGGCTTGTTTTCGGTAAGATACTTTTCCGCGGAAGCAAAGTCGGCTTTACCGTCTTTCATTGCGATAATATCGAAGGTTATTCCGTAGTCGGCAAGCGAACCGTTATCCTTTCCGAAAAGAACCTTTCCGAGCGTGTCGTAGGGTTCTCCCGTAAGAGAAAGAGCCTTATCGCCCGTTCTTAAAACTCCGAAAAGCGCGACGGTAAGAGCCTGCGTTCCCGAAGAAATATAGGGCGAAACGATTGCCGATTCACAGCCGAAAACGTCGGCGTAGATTTTGTTGAGAGTGTCTCTGCCCACGTCGTCGTAGCCGTATCCCGTGGTTCCGTAAAAATGACGGGCGGCAACGCAATGCGTTCTGAACGAATCAAGCACTTTTTTCTGATTCTTAAGAGCCGTTTCGTCAATCTTCGAAAAGACTTCCGCAAGCTCTTTTTCTGCGTTTTCTATTATAGTCTGCGTATCGTAAATCATAATTTCTGAGTCCGTTTTATAGTTTTTTGATTTCTTCGTCTATAATTTCGAGTAATTTATCCGTTTTTAAGGAAGCGTCAAGCTTTATCGTATTCATTCTTTTGAAATAGGAAAGCTGACGTTTCGCGTAGTGGCGTGTGTTGAGTTTGATGGCGTTTATGGCTTCTTCCAGACTGCACTTTCCGTCAAGATAAGGCACGATTTCTTTGTAACCTATCCCCTGCATACTCTGGCAGTCCGCGCCGTAAGTTCCGTAAAGTCCGTCGACTTCGCCTATAAGCCCGTTTTCTATCATTTTATCCACGCGCGCGTCTATTCTCGCGTAGAGTTCTTCTCTGTTCCGCGAAAGCTCGAATATAACGGCTTTTTCGTAACGTTTTTTGCGCTGTTTTCCGCTTCCCGAAGACTTTTTGCGCCCCGTGGTCTTATAGATTTCTATCGCGCGGATAACTCGTTTTACGTTATTGGGGTGAATATCTTCCGCCGAATCGGGATCGATTTCCCGTAAAAGTCCGTGAAGATATTCGGCGCCTTTTTCTTTATAAAGTTCGTTAAGTTCCGTTCTTACGTCTTCGTTCGCGCTTCCTTCGAAGTCGAGTTCGTAAAGAAGAGAATCGAAATAAAATCCCGTTCCGCCGACTATAAGAGGAGTTTTTCCCATAGAAACGAGATCGGATATTTCTTTATCGCATCTTTCCGCAAAATCCTGACTGCTGAAATACTCGTCGGGTTCCGCTATATCGATAAGACGGTGAAAAACGCGCTTCTGCTCTTCTTTAGTGGGTTTTGCCGTTCCTATATCGAATCCTCTGTAAATCTGCATGGAATCGGCTGAAATTACGTCCGTACCGAGTTTTTCGGCAAGAGAAAAAGCCAGATCGCTTTTGCCCGAAGCCGTCGGACCTAAAAGCCCGATCAGGAGACTATCCTTTTGAACCATTTTTCTATCTCGCTTTTGGATATTTTAAGAACTATCGGCCTTCCGTGAGGACATTTAAGACTGACGTTTTCCGAAAGTTTTTCTATCAGGCTTTCCGTCTGCGCGTCGGACAAAACGTCCCCCGCTTTTACCGCCGAACGGCAAGCCAGACGGGCAAGGGTTTCTTTTGTTAAACGCGAATAGTTTTCGATGCCGTCGTCGCTTTCGAGAAGACAGGACACGAACTTTTCGGGCGAAATTTCTCCGAGCGTAACGGGCAGTCCGTCTATTCTGAAAGCGTTGCCTCCGAAGGGAGCTATATCGAATCCGAAAGACTTTATAATATCGAGATTACCCGAAACCGTTTCGTACTCTCTGTCGTTCACAGAAAAGATATAGGGAACGAGCATAGGCTGAGTCACGATTTCTTTGTTTTCGAAATCGGCGCAAAGCCTGTCGAAGATAAGTCTTTCGTGAGCCGCGTGCTGATCTACGAGATAAAGTTCCTTGCCGTCCTCCGATTGAAGGAGAATATACGCGTCGAACACCGTTCCTACCTTGGAAAGTTTTTTCGCGGGGAAAGCTTCCGTCTGTTTTTCGGACTGCCTGGATTGTTTGGACTTTTCGTAGATTTCGTTTATCTCAATCGCGTCCTCGTTGATTTTCTCTTCGTAATCTTTGCGGATTTCTTCTTTCCTGTAACCTACCGAATAAAGAGGCGTTCTGAGAATTGCCGTAGTCTTGGGTTGTTCCGAAAGATTTTCGCGCGCTGAGTCGTCGGTTATGCGAGGCAGGTTTTCCGTTCTTACGTAGCTACAGGGAGTCTGAGAAAAATCCTGAACCTCGGGGCTTTCGAGCGCGCTTTTCTCGTTTTCGTGAAGCATATTTTCCTTCGCCGTTCCGTAGTCTTCGTCGGAAACTTCGTCTTTTTTACCGAAAAAGCTGACTTCCGAAACGGACAGAACGCGCTTGTCTTCGTTTTTGATTGCGTCGGAAACTGGCGCGTAAACGGCTGAAAATACGCTTCTGTCGTCGGTAAATCTTACGTCGAGTTTATTCGGGTGAACGTTGACGTCGATTTCGTCGAAAGGAACGGTAAGATAAAGCAGATAATAGGGATACTGCCTCGTCATAAGATAGGGCTTATAAGCGACGCGAAGAGCGTTGGCTATATTGGAGTTGACGACGTATCTGCCGTTAATGACCAAAGTCTGATAGGTAGTGTTGCTTTTGGGGAAAAGCGGACTGCCTATGAAGCCTTCGACGATATATCTTTTATACACGGCGTTTATGCGAAGGGAATTTTTCAGCATTTCGCTTCCGTAAACGCAACAGAAAGCGTCTTCCGCGCCTTTACCCGAAGAATTGAAAATCTCTTCTCCGTCGGCTGTGTACTTTATGGCTTTTTGGGGATTGGCTAAAATAAGACGGCTCACGAGGTTGGTGATTTCTCTCGTTTCGCCCGCGTTTTTTTTAAGAAATTTAAGTCTTGCCGGGGTATTGAAAAACAAATCCGACACGGTTACGGAAGTTCCTTTGTTTCCGGCGACGGTCTGAATTTCTCCGAAAACTCCACCCTCTCCGTAAATCGCTTTTGCGTATTCGTCTTTTTCCGTTCGGGTTACGAGTCTGACTTTGGCAACCGAAGCTATACTCGGCAAAGCTTCTCCTCTGAAACCTAAAGTCTTTATTCCGAAAAGATCCTCCTGCGTGGAAATTTTACTCGTCGCATGAGGAAGAAAGGCGGTTTTAACGTATTCCGCGCCTATTCCTTTTCCGTCGTCGGTAACCGTAATCGAGGAAATGCCCCCTCCCGTTATGGAAATCTTTATGGAATTCGCGCCCGCGTCCACTGCGTTTTCTACGAGTTCTTTTACTACGGACGAAGGTCTTTCCACGACTTCTCCGGCGGAAATTTTATTGTAAATATCGGAAGGCAATACTTTTATCTGATCCATTTATCCACGCTTGTTTTCTATTTCTTTACTTATTTCCCTTGCGCGTTCGACAACGCATTTTTCTATTCCGGCAAGCTCGGCGACTTCTATTCCGAAGCTTCTGCTCGAACCGCCTTCCACGACTTTTCTTAGGAAAACCACGCCGTTTTCCGTTTCTTTGACAGCCATACCGAAACTCTTTATTCCTTCCGTTATTTCGGCAAGTTCCACGAGTTCGAAGTAATGGGTGGCAAACACCGTTTTCGCGCGGATTTTTTCGTTTATGTACTCTATAACCGCGCGCGCTATGCTCAGCCCGTCGAGAGAAGAAGTTCCTCTTCCCAGTTCGTCTATTATGATAAGACTCTTTTCCGTCGCGTTTTTGAGAATGTAAGCCGCTTCGGTCATTTCCACCATAAACGTACTCTGGTTAAAGAGAATATCGTCGCTTGCTCCCACTCTCGTGAAAATCTTGTCGGTAACGGGAATCAGAGCTTTGTCCGCAGGCACGAAACAACCTATGTGAGCCATAACCGTAATAAGCGCGATCTGCCTCATATAAGTGCTTTTACCCGCCATATTGGGACCTGTCAGAATCATCGTTCTGCTTTCGCCGTTGTCGAGGTAGGTGTCGTTTGCGATAAAGTTCTCCGTTTTCATAAGCTCTTCGATAATGGGATGGCGACCGGCTTTAATTTCCAGCCGTCCGTCCTCTTCGTTTATCACGGGCTTTACGTAACCGTTAGCTACCGAAACTCTCGCAAGACTTAAAACGCAATCCGCACTTGCCACGGCGACTGCGATCTTCTGAAGTTTGGGAATATACGCCGCCGCAGTCGAACATATCTCGGCGTATATCTTTCTTTCGAGCGCCCCGCAACGTTCGCTTGCGGTCAAAAGCTTTTCTTCGAGAACTTTAAGTTCTTCGGTAATGAATCTCTCTCCGTTCGTAAGCGTCTGCTTTCTTATATAATCTGCGGGAACGCTGTTTCTGAAGGAGTTGCTGACTTCTATATAGTAACCGAAAACTTTGTTATAGCCTACTTTAAGCGTCTTTATGCCCGTTCTCTGTTTCTCGCGCGATTCGAGTTCGCAGAGCATGCCTTTTCCGTCGGAAGAAAGCTTTCTGAGTTCGTCGAGTTCACGGTTGAATCCGCGTTTTATATATCCGCCGTCTTTGAGCATTGCGGGCGGTTCGTCGGAAATCGCACTGCGCAAAAGGTCGAGAAGTTCTTCGTAGCCCGTAAATTCACCGCGTACGCGCGAGCAGAACTCCGACTTCGTATAAGACAAGGTAACGCTTATCTCGGGAAGAAGCGCAAGCGAAGCTTCCAGAGCTTTGAAATCGCGGGGCATAACCGTTCCGTAAGCCATTTTTCCGCATATACGCTCTATATCGCGCATTCCGCGAAGCTTATCGAAAAGACCTTCCCTTAAAAGAAAGTCGTCTACGAAGCATTCTACCGCGTCCAGCCTGCGACCTATCGCCACGGGATGGATAAGCGGACGGGTTATCCATCGTTTAAGCATTCGAGCGCCCATACTCGTAGCCGTTTTGTCGAGAAGCCATAAAAGACTTCCCTTTCTTTTCTGATCTCTGCTCGTCTGAGTAAGTTCGAGATTTCTTCTCGTGTTATAGTCGAGAGACATATAGAGATTACCCGTAACGAGCTTTATTCCCGATATATTGGAAAGCCGTCTTTTCTGCGTTTCGTTAAGATAAGCGAGAACGGCTCCCACCGCTCCTATGCAAAGAGGCGATTCTTTTATCTCGAAAACGTTTATCGAATGAACACCGAAAAATTCCGTTATGGTTTTTTCCGCGTTTTCGCATTCGAAAGCGCTGTCTTCGTAAGGACGGAACTGCGGAACGTATTCCGATTTTACGCAGGAAAGTTTGTCGTTTAAAAACAAAGCTTTGGAGTTGCAGATGATCTCCGACGGTTTAAGAGAAACCAACGTTTCCGAAAGCTCGGATTCGGTCTTTTCGCCAAGTTCGCAGACGGAAAGATCGCCCGTCGTTATATCCGCCCAGCAAAGCGCGGCTTTTCCGTTCAGGAAGTAAACCGACGCAAGATAGTTGTTGCTCTTTTCGTCGAGCATCGAATCTTCCATAACCGTACCGGGGGTTATTACGCGCGTTACTTCCCTTTCGGCTACGCCCTTTGCGTTAAGATTAAGCTGTTCGCAGACGGCTACTTTACAGCCTGCCGCTATAAGACGGGAAATGTAGTTGTCCACCGCGTGATACGGCACTCCGCACATAGGCGCGCGCTGTTTTTCTCCGCAATCCCTGCCCGTCAGAACGAGATCGAGAATCGAGCTTGCTTTTACGGCGTCCTCAAAAAACATTTCATAGAAATCGCCCAGTCTGAACATAAGAATACAGTCTTCGTACTGCTTCTTTATGCTCATATATTGCTGCATCATCGGTGATAAAGCCATTTTTTACTCCTCAACCAAAGTTCCCCAAAGCGTTGCCGAATTGTGTTTGTCTATTCTGACCTTCACGAAACGACCGATTAAGTCTTCGTCCGAAACCACGTTTACCAGTCTGCCGTTTTCCGTTCTTCCGCAATAGGTTTTGCGTTTGTATTTGTCGTTTATGCCTTCGACGAGAATTTCGTATACCCTGCCTTTCATTTCGGAAGAAATCTCGTTCGTGATTTCGTTCTGAAGGGCTTGAAGACGGGTTATTCTGTCGCGTTTTACCGTTCTGTCCACCTGATTTTCCATAGAATAACCGGGCGTTCCTTTTCTTCTCGAATATACGAAGCTGTACAGTCCCGTATATCTTACTTTTCTGAGAAGATCGAGCGTTTCCTGAAAATCTTCTTCCGTTTCTCCCGCAAAGCCCACCATAACGTCTCCGCTTATACCGCAGTCGCTTCCCAAGGTGTTGCGAATATCGTCGATAAGTTCGAAGTAACGCTCTTTCGTGTAACGTCTGTTCATCGCGGTGAGAATCTTATTGCTTCCCGACTGCACGGGAACGTGTATGTAATTACAGAGCGTATCGTGTTTTGCCATAACTTCCAGAACGTCGTGAGAAAGGTCCTTGGGGTGAGAAGTCAGGAAACGTATTCTGTGCTTGCCGGGAATAGAACCGATTTCGTCGAGCAATTCGGCAAACGTTACTTTGGGTTCGAGATTCTTTCCGTAAGAATTGACGTTCTGACCGAGCAGGGTTATTTCTTTATACCCTTCGGCAAGAAGCTGTTTGACTTCCGATACGATAACGTCTTTTTCGCGACTTCTTTCTCTTCCTCTTACGTAAGGAACGATACAGTAAGTGCAGAAATTGTTGCAACCGTAAATAATGTTAACCCAGGCGTTCACTCCGCTCGTTCTGTATATGGGAACGTCTTCGGGAACGGTGTTTCCGATTTCCGTATCTATAAAAGACTTTTTCAGACGAACGTTGTCTATCTTTTCTCCGAGAAGATGAAGGTTGCCCGTTCCGAGAATTATATTTACGAATGGAAATCTCGCCTTGATTTTCTTTGCCACTCCGTCCTGCTGACTCATACAACCGCATACGACGGTAATAAGGTCGGGATTGGCTTTTTTAAGTCTTTTAACTTCGCCTATATGACCGAGAATCTTGGCTTCCGCGGTTTCTCTTATACAGCAGGTATTAAAAACTATAACGTCCGCCTGAGTGACGTTGGGCGCTAAGGTGTAGCCTTTGCTTTCGAGTATGCCGGCAATTTTTTCCGACTCGTGAACGTTCATCTGACAGCCGTAAGTGTGAATAAAGTATTTCATAATCAAATCTCCTGATCTTCCATTATAACAGATTTTGTCCGTAAAAGCAAGGATTTACCGATAAAAGCCCCGTTTTAGCTCCGTTTCCACTAAAAAAGGCGGATTTCAGTCCGCCTTATTAACCGTTTATTCAAGCGTCGGCATTACCGTTCTTAACGGAATCTTCGTAAGCCGAGAGAGCAAGAGCAATCGTTATCTCGTTTTTTCCGTAAACTCTTCTTCGTTCCATACGGTAAGTCCGAGTTTTTTTGCCTTATCGAGTTTACTGCCCGCGTCGCTGCCAACGATTACGACGTCGACGTTTTTGCTGACCGACGACGACACCTCTCCTCCTTCGGATTCGATGATTTTCGAAGCCTGACTTCGGGTGAAGTTTTCAAGGCTTCCCGTAAGCACGAATTTCATTCCCGAAAATCTGCCGTCCTTCATTTTACTCTCCGCAACGGGATCTATGCCCTTTTCTTTAAGCTTTTTAAGAAGAAACAGGTTTTCTTCGTCCCTGAAAAAGTCCGTTACAGACGTTGCGACTATATCGCCCACGTCGTCCGTTTCCATAAGTTCTTCCTTGGTAGCGCAGGACAAAGCTTCCACGGAACCGTACTTCACTGCAAGGTCTTTAGCCGTTTTAAGTCCCACGTTGTCTATTCCGAGAGAGAAAATGAAATTAGCGAGAGGAATGTTCTTTACTTTTTCAAGTGCGGAAAAGAAGTTGTCGACCTTTTTGTCCTTAAATCCGTCGAGTTCGAAGAGGTTTTCTTTGGTTAAATCCCACAAATCCGACGCGCGGTGAACTCCAAGCTTATCTACCATCTGCGCGACGGTCTTTTCGGATATGCCGTCCACTCCGCAGGCGTCTCTTCCGCAGAAATGTACTATTCTGCCGATAATCTGCGCTCGGCAACCCGTTTCGTTGGGACAGAACAAATGCGCCCCTTTCATAACGGTAGGCGTTCCGCACGAAGGGCATTTATCGGGAATGACTATCTCCCCTCCCGCTTGGGAATCGTCCGCAGAACCAAGTATTTCGGGAATAACGTCGTTGCTTCTTCTTACGTAAACGTCCGAACCCGTTCTGATGCCCTTTCTTTCTATATCGCCGATATTGTTGAGCGTAGCGCGTTTTATGGTGGCTCCGCAAAGTTCTACGGGCTTTAAGTGAGCGAGCGGCGTGATTTTACCCGTTCTGCCTACGTTCCATTCAACCGAAAGCAACGTCGTCGTGACTTCCTCGGCTTCGAATTTGAAAGCTACCGCCCACTTTGGGAACTTCTCGGTATATCCGAGTTCTTCCCTACGCGCAAAATCGTTGACTTTTATTACTATTCCGTCGATAAGAAAATCGAGAGACGGACGTTTTTCGGCTTCTTCTTCGATGATTTTACGGATTTCTCCGTAAGTTTTCGCCGTTTTATTCAGAGCGTTGACAGCAAAACCCTGAGATACGAAGAAGTTCAGCAAATCCGTCTGAGAGGAAACGCCTTCGGGTCCTCCGTATCCCAAAGAATACAAAACCATACTGAGATTGCGCTTGGCGGTAACCGACGGATCGAGATTTCTTATAGCTCCGGCAGCTCCGTTACGGGCGTTTTTAAGGGCTTCTTCGGGGTATTTCGCGTTAAAACTTTCAAGTGCCGAAAGCTTCATATAACTTTCGCCCTGAATTTCCATAACGCCTTTATAGGGAATCGTAAGAGGCAGATTTCTGATTGTTTTAATCTGCGACGTAACTACTTCGCCTTCTATACCGTTGCCTCGGGTTACGGCGCGAATCAGAACTCCGTCCTCGTAGGTAAGGCTTATATTAAGCCCGTCGTACTTATATTCTACGGTAAATTCCGTTTCGCCCAAAACGTCGTTAACCTTTTTAACCCACTGTTCGAGTTCGCCGAAAGACTGAACTTTATCGAGACTGTAAAGCCTCCTTATGTGGCGATATTTTTCAAAGCTTTTAAGAGGCCGACCGCCCACTCTGTGCGTAGGCGAATCGGGATATACGAAACCGAGATTTCTTTCCATATCCGAAAGCCTGTCGTAAAGCGCGTCGTAAACGGCGTCGCTTACGGACGGGGCGTCGTTTTCGTAATACTCTTTCGCCCATTGGTTAAGAGTATCCACGGTTTCTCTCATTTTTTGAAGAGCGTCTTTATCGTTGGTCATTTTTCACCACTTCAGTCTTTTTTAATTTCTATCGGCGCAAACTTAACGGCAAGAGTCTTGACTCCTATTCCCTTAAAAACTACGTCTATATTATCGCCTTTCTGCTGTAAAACCGTTCCTTCGCCGAAAACCTTATGTATGATTTTCGTTCCCGCGGGATAGGTCTTTGCCGCCTTTTTCTCGGACAAACGCTGATCGTAGGTCGAAGGTTTGGTTGACGGCGAATAGTCGAATTCTTCGTCGGAATTTCCGTAAGAATACGACCTGTCTTTATGTTCTCGTCTCGGTTCGCTTTTACCCGAAAGCGTTTTTTCGTAACCGAGCGACATCGCAACTTCCCTGAAAAATACGGATTCGGCTTGTTCTTTCCTTTGTCCGTAGATAAATCTGCTCGAAGCGCGCGTAAGATAAAGCCGTTCCATGGCTCTCGTTACGGCAACGTACATAAGCCTTCTTTCTTCGCTCATCTGACGCGGATCGTAATAAGCCGACATCCCGGGGAAGATGCCCTGTTCGAGTCCTGCGACGAATACGACTTTGAATTCCAGTCCCTTTGCCGAATGCACCGTTGCAATGGTAACCGAGTCGTCCGAGGATTCGTTCCTGTCGTAATCTGCCTGAAGAGATACCGATTGCAGAAAATCGCTCAGAGTCGCGCCGTTGTTGCTCTTCGTGAAGTCCGCAACCGCCTGACGGAACTCGTCCACTACTATCGACTTTTCGTAATCGCCTTTATCTGCCGACGAATAGGCGTTTCTTATTTCGAGAACGTCGAAAAGCGTGTCGGTAAAGTCCGGAAGAGGCGTTGTATTCGCCGTTTCCGTCATATCGAGAATAAGCTTTGCGAAATCCTTTAATTTCACGCGCAAAGAGGTGGTTAATCCCGTGATTTCTTCGGTGTTGACGGCAGCTTCCAAGGCGTGATATTTGTTTTCCTGAGCGAAAACCCTGAGTTTATTGAGAGAAGTTTCGCCTATTCCTCTTCTCGGGAAGTTGACTACGCGGTAAAAGGCTTCGTCGTCGGAAGGATTGTCTATAAGTCTGAAATAAGCCAGAATATCTTTGACTTCCTTTCTGTCGAAGAACTTAAAACCGCCGTAAACTCTCGACGGTACGCCGAATTTCAGAAGTTCCTGTTCGAAAGACCTGCTCAAAGCGTTTATTCTCATAAGAATAGCGCAGTCTTTATAAGCAACGCCGTTGTATTTATGAAGCGACATAATCTGATTAACGACGTACATTGCTTCTTCCGCTTCGGTAGGCGCGCTGTAGGTTTCTATCCTTACGCCGTCGCTGTTTTCCGTCCAGAGCTTTTTATCGAATCTTTCGGGATTTTTTGCGATAATCTCGTTGGCTACGCCGAGAATCTTTTTGGTCGAACGATAATTCTGTTCGAGTTTGAAAATCCGAACGTCGGGGAAGTCTTTTTTGAAATCGAGAAGGTTTCTGACTTCCGCTCCGCGCCAGCCGTATATGGACTGGTCGTCGTCGCCCACGATAAAAATATTACCGTATGTTTCAGCCAGCATTTTTATTATATAATACTGAACGCGGTTGGTATCCTGAAACTCGTCTACGCTGATATAACGAAAACGTCTGCCGTATTTTTCCCGCATATCGGGATTGTCTTTGAGAAGAAAATAAGTGTTGGTAACCAGATCGTCGAAATCCATGGCGTTGTTGGATTTTAAGGACGCTCCGTATTCTTTCATTACCGTAAGAATAACCTTTCCGTGAATATCCGATTCGAGGTACTTGTTAAAATAAGCCGAAGGAGTCAGAGCCTGATCTTTCGCTTTTGAAATATGATAAGAAAAAGGGAGCTCGGCGTCTTTCTCGCCCAGCCCTAAACGCTTTATTACGTTTTTAAGAACTTTGTCCGATTCGCTTTCGGTGTAAATGGAAAAATTGGAAGTAAATCCGATCGACGCCGCTTCGTAACGAAGTATACGCGTACACATACTGTGTATGGTCGTAACCAGCATTCTGCCGATATTTCCGAGCATACCGATAAGGCGGTTTTTCATCTCGTCTGCCGCCTTGTTCGTAAAAGTAACCGCTAAAATATCGTCCGGATTTACTCCGCACTCTTTTACCATATACGCTATTCTGTGAGTCAGAACTCGGGTTTTACCGCTACCCGCCCCCGCAAGCACCATAACGGCACCCGTAGTGGCTTCGGCGGCTGCTTTTTGCGCCGGATTAAGCCCGTCCAGAAATAGCGACACCGTTACTGTTTAACCTCTTTATCCTGTTCCTGAAGTCTTTTAATAACCGCTACGTATCCGCCGTTACCGTATTCAAGGCTTCTGTTGATTCTGCTGATGGTTGCGGTAGACGCCTTGGTGATATAAGAAATGGCGTTGTAGGTAACCTTATCGTAAAGAAGTTCGGAAACCTGGAATCTCTGAGCGAAACTCTTAAGTTCGGACATACTGCAAAGATCCTCAAAGAACATATAGCAATCTTCTACCGTTTCGAGCGTAAGAATTCCTCTGAATAACTTGTCCAACTCTTTAGATTTTATTTTGTCGTTAGCCATAACAGACCTCCATTGTAATTATCCCGTTTGCATGTGTTTTAGCTGTCAATGTTTAATCTATTAACACTGCAAACTGTAACAACTACATTATAACAGAATTCCCCTAAAAAAGCTACTTTTTTTCGACAAATTATTAAAGTTTTTTTACTTTTTTAATTATCTATTGGTAAAGCGTGAAATTATGATTGCGTGCAGTGTTCTTTTTCGTATTTTCTGACCATTTGCTGGTATTTTTCAGATATTTCGAGGGTTTTTATCGCTCTTTTATCGGAAGGAAGTTCGTCTACGCCTTCGTACTGACATAAAAGGCTTATAGGGTTGGTGACGATTTCCGTGGATTCGAGAATGTCGCATACTTTCTTATAGAAGCGTTTATCGCTTTCGTATTTTTTGCGGTTATAAAGCATTACGGCAAGTTCCGCGCGTTCTTCGGCAACCAGCGTTTCAGCCGACGCTCCGCGTTCGCGAGCCTGTTCTTCCATTTGGTTCCATCGTTGCTGCTTCTTTTCCCAGAAGCCCGTTCTGAGTCTTTCTTTTGCTTCTTTTGCGTAAGTTTTGAAGGGGGATTTAGCTCTCATGTTTTGCTCCTTTTTCTTCGTAAAAACCGCTATTCCGACAAAAATCGCGTTTTCCGTATACTAAAACTGCTTACCGAAAATCGATTTCGGTAAGCAGTTTACGTTTGATATTTACTGTTTGCTACGTTTACGAGCCGCTTCGGCTTTCTTCTTACGACGTACGCTGGGTTTTTCGTAATGTTCCTTACGTCTGAGGTCGCCGATAATGCCATCTCTTGCACACTTTCTCTTAAATCTGCGCAATGCGGAATCCAAAGTTTCGTTTTCGCCTACTCTTATTACTGACATTCTATTCGCCTCCTTTCCTGTAAGGTTCATTTCAACTCACTATTCATAGTTGCCCTTATATTATAGCGTTTTTACGCCGTTTGTCAACTGTTTTCAGGCGTTTCCGTATATTTTTTCTTAAAATTCTTATTCAAAAGGAAGAGGCTCTCCCCCGAGAATATGTATGTGCAGATGCGGAACGGTCTGTCCGGCGTATTCGCCCTGGTTTATAATCAGTCTGTAACCCTTTTCGAGATGAAGAACGGGACGCAGGTCTTTGAGCTTTCCGAGCATTCTCGCAAGAGTCTCGGCTCTCTTTTCGTCGAGTTCGTCCAAAAGCGGATAATGGTCTTTGGGTATCATAAGATAATGCAGTTTTGCTTTGGGAGAAATGTCTTTGATTATAATGCAGTCGTCGTCTTCGTAAAGGCGCGCGGAAGGAATTTCTCCTCTTAAAATTTTACAGAATACGCAGTCGTTCATTTTTTGTCCTCCGTTTTATATTGTATTAATCGTCAATAAGAACGCATCCGAGTCCGTCTTTCACGGGTGCGGTGAGTTTTACGCCGATGAGCTTACCTTCGGGCATAGGGCTATTCGGATAAACTCTTATGTAGTTAGAAGTATATCCGCCGTCGTCCTCGAAAATAACCTGCGCTCTTTTGCCGATAAACTTGTTTATATAGGCTTCGTGAAGCTCTTTTTTGATTTCGAGAAGGTCGTTCACGCGCTTTTTCTTTATTTCGGGCGCAACCTGTTTCATTCCGGCGGCGTTGGTTCCGTTCCTTAAAGAATACTCGAAAACGTGAATGTCCGCAAAGCCCACGCTTTTCGCAAACCCTGTCGTTTCCTTGTGCATTTCGTCGGTTTCTGTGGGAAATCCCGCGATTATGTCCGTAGTTATGGCGGCGTCGGGGTAATAGGAACGTATAAGCTTAACCGCGTCAAAGTACATTTCGGGCGTATAATGTCTGTTCATACGGCGAAGAACTTCTCTGCTTCCGCTTTGAAGAGACAGGTGGAAATGTTCGGCAAGATTGACGTTGGAGCTTATCTCGTCAAGAAAAGCCTTGTTTATAACGTTGACTTCGAGACTACCCAGTCTTATTCTGGTCTTTCCGTCGTTAAGCCTCGAAACAAGCCGTCCGAGACTGCTATGGGTGTCCGTTCCGTAAGAGCTTATATCTATACCCGTAAGCACCACTTCTTCGTGACTTTTTCTGAGAGAATCGAATTCTTTAAGGATTTCTTCTTCGTTTCTGCTTCTTACTCTGCCTCTGAGATAGGGAATCAGGCAGTAAGAACAGAAGTTGTTGCAACCGTCGGCGATTTTGATTACAGCCCGCGTTCTTCCTTCGGAAAAAAGTCCTTCTTCGTTATATCTCAAAGGAAGCTCGGCAACGTCCGTTCCGACGTCGAGAAGGTGGTTTATGATTTCGTTTTTGTCGGCGACGCCTTTAACGTAAGTTACTCCCTCGATGTCTGAAAACTGTTTGGGGTTATTCTGAGCGGCGCAACCGCATATAAGAACTCTCGCTTTGGGATTGAACTTCAACGCTCTCGCAACCGCCTGACGGGATTTTTTCTCGGCTTCGTTGGTGACGGCGCAGGTGTTTATAATATACGCGTCTGCCGTGCAAAGTTCGTCGGACGCTTCGAAGCCACGTTCTTCGAGCAAAGCTATAATTCTGTCCGCTTCGTACCTGTTGACTTTACAACCGAGATTGAATACGCAAACTTTCAATTTTCTTCCTCCGTTTGAGCGACTATAAGCGACAACGCGAAGAGCGACGCCGTTTCCGTTCTTAAAATTCTTCCGCAGAGCTTGACGGTAGTTGCTTTTTCCGAAAGCTTCCGGGCTTCTTCGTCCGAAAATCCTCCCTCCGCTCCTATAATCAAAGCTATTTTTCCTTCTTTTGGTAATGTCGGCAATACCGATTTAAGAGTGACGTTCTTTTCTTTCTCGTAACAGAAAAGCACTCTGTCGAATTCACTCAGTCTGTCCGTCATTTCGTCAAACGAAACTTCCTCAAAGACGTTCATAACTTTCGCACGCGCACATTGTTTGGCGGCTTCGAGAGCGATACGCGAATAGCGGTCGGTCTTTCCTTCGGCTTTGGCGACGGTAAAATCGCTTCCGAAAGGAACGAAAGAGTCGGCTCCGAGTTCGGTGGCTTTCTGAATTACGTATTCCATCTTGTCGCTTTTGGCAGATCCCTGAAAAAGCGTGATTCTGACGGGCAATTCGGCTTGAGAGAGCGTTTTCTTCCTGATAGAAAGAACGGCTTGTTTCTTGTCTATATCGTCTATTACGCAGGCGTATTCGTATCCGCTTCCGTCGAAAACCACTATCTCGTCCCCCTCGTTCATTCGGAGGACTTTGAAAAGATGGCGGTGTTCGTTACCCGTGAGAATGATTTCGTTTCCCGTTATACATTCGGGAGAAACTCCGAAATGTCTGAATTCGCTCATCTTTTTACCATAAGCACGGCGCGCCATTCGCCTTTGGAACGCGTTTCTTTCGTTTCGAAGCCGAGACTTTCGTATAAAGAAAGAACTTCGTCAAGTTTAACGTCAAGAATGCCCGAAAGGATAACCGTCGTTCCTTTGCGGACGACTCGGTTAATGTCCTTCGCAAGCAAGGCGAGAATGTCAGCCGTGAGATTTGCAAGCACCACGTCGTAAACTCCGTTTGTCGCGGAAACGAGGTCGGCGCAGACTATTTCTACGTCCTTTTCGCAACCGTTAAGCTTTGCGTTCATAAAAGAAGCTTCCACAGCCTGAGAGTCCATGTCCACGAGAAGCACTTTCTCCGCTCCGAGAAGGCGAGCCGTAATTCCTAAAATTCCGCTTCCGCAACCAACGTCGATAACCGACTGTTCGGAAAAATCAAGCGTCTCCATAAGTTCGAGAACCATAGAGGTCGTTTCGTGTTCTCCCGTGCCGAAAGCAAACCCGGGATCGATTCTTACGACGGTTTTGTTTTGAGAATTTTCGTAGTTTATCCATTCGGGACAGATCACGATTTTCCCTAAATCTATGGGCTTGAAATACTTCTTCCAGACGTCGCGCCAGTTGTCCGATTCTTTCTCGGAAAAGCTCATTTCAGCAGAACCTATATCCATACCGAGAGATCTGATTTCCTTTATCTTTTCGTAAAGCGACGGAAGGACTTTATCTTTTTCCTCTGCCTTAACGTATCCGTTAAGAATAACTTCTTCGTCGAAATCGGCTTCTACGGAGTCGTCCTTATAATCCCACGTTTCTTCTTTAAGGTCTTTTTTATCGTATATGGAAACGCCTTCGCCCGTAAGTTCTTCTAAAACTTCGGCGAGAAGTTCGCTTCCGAAAGTATTGGTTTTTATTTTAATTTCAACGTATTTCATTTGTTTCGGTTAAATTTACGCGTAAAAACGTTTCGGGACGTAATTTACGCGGTTTTATATCAAAAGCCTTGCCGTGCGTGTATTTCTCGGGCAGTCGTTATTCGGCGATTTCAAGGGCGATTTCCATCATCTGAGTGAAGGAATTCTGTCTTTCGAGAGCGGTAGTTTCTTCTCCGCTGTATACGCAGTCGCTTATCGTACATATTGCAAGAGCTTTTTTCTTTGCGCGCAAAGCGTTGAGGTAGAGAGCGGCGGTTTCCATTTCAACGGCAAGAACGCCCATTTTCTGCCATTCGAGCGAGGACGCAGAGTCGTCGTAGAACGTGTCGCTGGAAAGCAGATTGCCTACGTGAACGTTTGCTCCGAGCTTTTTGGCGGTATCGTAAGCCTTGCACAAAAGTCCGAAATCGGCTATGGGAGCCATCGTTCCGGGGAGACGGAACTGAGCCGCGTAATTTCCGTTAGTGCAGGCAGCCTGTCCGAGAACTATATCGCGGATTTTAACGCTTTCGTCTATCGCGCCCGCAGAACCTATTCTTATTATAGCGTCTACGTCGTAAAAATTAAAGAGTTCGTAACTGTATAAGCCCATGGACGGCATTCCCATACCCGACGCCATAACCGTTACTTTTTTTCCTTTATATAAGCCCGTATAACCGTGAATGCCTCTTATATTATTCACGAGTTTGCTTTCGGAAAGAAAATTCTCCGCGATAAACTTAGCTCTCAAAGGATCGCCCGGCATTAAAACCGTTCTTGCTATTTCTTCTTTACTTGCGCTGTTATGAAGCGTGGACATAAAAGCCTCCTTATCGGGTTATATCCGATCGTATAAACAATTACTTTGAATTATATTTCAAAAACGCTTTTAAGTCAATCGTTTTAGTCGGTTACGCTCAAAAAACGCAAAAAAGACGCAGTAAAACCGCGTCTTTAAGCTTGCCTTAGTAAAACGAATCAAGGCTCAGTTATTCGTAACGAACTCTTTTATGATCTCCCAAAGGGACATTTTCTCTACCGTTTCGAGCGCGATAAGATTTGCGCTGTCCGTGACGTTACCCAAATAGTCGAGAACTTTCGCTTTTCCTATAACGTCGCCCTTCCGAACGGGAGCTTTGATTTTATCGGGCAAATCCAACACGACTTCGCCTTTATTGTTGCCTCTTTCGCCGAAAAGGTAAAGATTTCTTTCCGAAGCCACTGCTACGCTCTCCTTTTTACCGTGGAGAACTTTGACTTCCTTGGCGTTTGTATCCTTACCCAGCATGAGTTTGCTTTCGTAATTGGCAAATCCGTAATTAAGAAGGTTTGCCGTGGAATCGAAACGCGTTTTACTGTCGCTTCCGCCGATAATTACCGAAATAAGCCTCATTCCGCCTCTTATTGCCGTTGCGCAAAGACAATGTTTGGCTTCCTGCGTATAACCCGTTTTTCCTCCGTCGCAACCGTCGTAAAACCTTATAAGCCTGTTTGTATTGGTAAGTCCCGTAATTCTTCCGCTCGGGTGAACGAGATCTTCCATCCATATACGAGAATATCTGAAATAATCTTTGTGCGCAATAAGACTTCTCATCATAGTCGCAACGTCTCTTGCCGACGAATATCCGCCCTCTGCGGGAAGCCCCGTGCAGTTTACGAAATTGGTGTTCGTCATTCCGAGCGAGACTGCTTTTTCGTTCATCTTCTTAGTGAAAGCCTCCACGCTTCCGCAGAGAGTTTCGGCAAGAGCCACGCAACTGTCGTTGGCGGAAGCTATTATAATGCTTTTAATGAGCGTTTCTGCCTTATAAGTCGAACCCGCGTCTAAAAAAGCCTGAGAGCCTCCCATGGACGCGGCGTTTTCGCTTACGCAGACTTCGTCGCTATAGTGAAGTTTACCCGATTTCACGGCGTCGAATATCAGGTTAAGCGTCATTATCTTGACCATACTGGCTATGGGATATTTGTTGTCGGCGTTGAATTCGCTTATTACTCTGCCCGTTTTGTATTCGCATAAAAAAGAAGATCTTCCGTCGGTCTGAATTTTGTTGTCGGCTGTAGCGGTTGCAGTTCTTCCCGAAAAAACCGCAAAAACCAACGCGGTAAGCAAAAATAACGTTATTCTTTTCTTCATAATTCCTCCGCCATTTTTTCTTTTACGTTTAGTCTGCGATATTTTTCGAAGGTTATTCATAGTTTAATTAAAAACGAGTAATCGGTAAGCCTTACGTTCGTTATCACCGCTTACCATATTAAACGTTTTTAATTCATTAAAAACGAGTATCTGCAGAGCGTAGTTTTTACGGAGAAAAAAATCGCCTGAAAGGTTTGGTTTAGCCGAGGCAAACGACCAAGGGTGTATTGCGGTACGTGCAAAGGAGTTTAACGACGGATAAACCGATTTATTCCCGTAAAAATAATCAGGGAAAACGAACGGAACGCTAAAGAAAAAGCAGGCTTTCAGCAACTGCCAAAAACCTGCCCCGGACTTTACGTTATAACGATTGTTTTGGAAAATTAAACGCGTTCAAGGCGATAATCATCTCAAAGAATTAACTTTTACTGAATTAATCGCAGTTTATACGGCAATTGGCGATAGAGAACGTAACTTCTACTGAAATAACCGCATTCGATGCGATAATTACGGATAAGAACGAAACGAATCCGTCCGTTTATTCGGCGGGAGTTTCTTCTTCGGCTTCTTTTCTCGGGTCGGGAAGCATTTTTTCCTTGATCTTGTTTTCGATTTCGAGCATAATATCGGGATTGGAAGCAAGATACTTCTTTGCGTTTTCCTTGCCCTGACCGATTTTTTCGCCGTTATACGAGAACCAGGCTCCGCTCTTCTGGATAAAGCCCTGCTCTACCGCAAGGTCGATAACGCAACCCGTTTCGGAAATGCCTTCGCCGTACATAATATCGAATTCTGCCTGCTTGAATGGCGGTGCAAGTTTGTTTTTGACGATTTTTACTCTCGTTCTGTTGCCGACTATCTCCGTGCCGTCTTTGATCTGGTCGATTTTTCTTACGTCGAAACGCATGCTCGAATAGAATTTAAGAGCTTTTCCGCCCGTCGTGGTTTCGGGAGAACCGAACATAACGCCCACTTTCTCGCGAAGCTGATTTATAAAGATAACGCAGGTTTTGGACTTGTTGATAATAGCCGTAAGTTTACGGAGAGCCTGAGACATAAGTCTTGCCTGCAAACCTACGTGAGAATCGCCCATTTCGCCTTCGATTTCGGCACGCGGAGTCAATGCCGCAACCGAGTCAACTACGATAAGGTCGATAGCCGCCGAGCGTACGAGATGTTCCGCTATATCGAGAGCCTGTTCGCCGTTATCGGGCTGAGAAACGTAGAGTTCTTTGATATTAACGCCGAGTTTTTCCGCGTAAGAAGGATCGAGCGCGTGTTCTGCGTCTATAAAAGCCGCAACTCCGCCCATTTTCTGGACTTCCGCCGTGATATGAAGCGAAACGGTGGTCTTACCGGAAGATTCCGGTCCGTATATCTCGATAATTCTTCCGCGAGGAACTCCGCCTATACCGGTTGCTATATCGAGAGCAAGACAGCCCGTAGGAATAACGTCCACATTCTTTACGACGGTGTCGCCGAGTTTCATAATGGAACCCTTACCGAACTGTTTTTCAATTTGCAGCACGGCTGCGTCAATGGCTTTTTTCTTGTTTTCTTCCATAAACTTCTCCTTTTCGTATTCTATTTCATAATGCCGATAAGAGCGAATAACGCGTCGTTCACGGCTTGTTTTCTGATTTCGTTGCGCGTTCCCTGATAGAATTTTCTGTAAACGTGAACGCCTTCGTTGCTTCCTACGGCGTAATAGCATAATCCTACCGGTTTTTCGGGCGAACCTCCGCCCGGACCGGCTATACCAGTGGTTGCCACTGCGTAGGAATTGCCTAAACTGAGCAGTCCCAGAGTCATTTCGTAAGCCGTTTCGTTGCTGACCGCGCCGTATTGTTTCAGAGTTTCTTTGGAAACGCCCAATCTTCTGACCTTGGACTCGTTTGAATAGGTGACGAGACCTTCGCCGAACACGGAACTTACTCCCGCGACGTCCACCAAACGAGAAGCTATCATTCCGCCCGTGAAAGACTCCGCCGTACCGACGGTGGCTTTTCTTACGGTAAGATAATCCACGGCTTTATCTGCAAGAGAAACGTCTTCGTCGGCGTAGATGTGCTTGTCCATGAGCGTTACGAAATCTCTGAGCGTTTCGTCTATAAAGTCCTGTTCGCAGTCCTTCTGAAAGACGAAAGTTAAGAGGCAGTCGCTCGTTTCGTCGGATTTTACCGAAAGAGTATATCGTTTATCCTTTTTGAGCCGAGACAACTTGGCTTCTCTTTCGATTTCGTCCGCGCCGTAAATCTTAAAATTAAAGACCTGTCTTCCGATATTCTTTTTAACCGAAACAACGGGAAGAACGCACTTTCCGAACAATATCTCCGCTTCTTCGTCGGGAAGCAGAACCACGCTTTTCTTGCCCGAAAAATAGGCGCCGGCAAGTTTGCCTTCTCCGCCTTCGCATACGAACCCTTGAGGAAAAGAGGTAATCTTCTCTTTCTCTTTATCGGAAACGATTTTCAGCGGGTTGTATCTGAAATATCTGTCAAGAACTTCGCAAGCCCTTTCGTTCACGGTTAAAGGCTTATCCATAATGGCGGAAAGCTGTTTTTTCGTAAAGACGGAAGTTTCGTCGCCACCGCAAAGAATAATCGTAACGTCCGACTTACCCGCAAGGGAAAAAGCCGACGCGAACAAATCCTTATTCTCGCGGATAACCGTTATAAAGTCGGAAGTAACGCCCAGAGCCGCCATTTTTTGGGTAACGGCGGAAACGGACGGACTTTCCTTAAACGCAATAAGACTGTAATTCATTATTTATTCTCCGAATTATCGGTAAATACCTTTTTGTTCTGCACGAGATATACGACGCAGGAAAGAACGGTAAGTATAACGGCTATTCCGAAGAGAACGTATCCCGTCCAGAGGAAAACGGATTTAAGCGGTTCTTCCATAGGAATTACCGAAAGCATAAGCACGGGAAGAGCTATGTCCTGAAAAATAGTTTTGAACTTTCCGTACTTATTGGCCTGAATAATTACGCCTTTACCTGCGGCAATCTGACGTACGACGCTTATAAGAAGCTCACGGCAGATGATTATCGCTCCGCAGAAACTTCCTACGCCCACGGGAAGAACGTTCTTCTCGACTATAAGAAAGAGCGCGAAACAAACCAGCATTTTATCGGCTATCGGATCGAGAAGTTTTCCGAGGTCGGTAACCATATTGTACTTTCTTGCGATATGTCCGTCGAGAAAGTCGGTAAAAGCGGCAAGCGCGAACAAAACTACCGATATAATCGGAGCGTACCACAAAGGCAGAAGATACACCACCGCCATAATCGGAACCATTATTATTCTTAAAAGAGACAGTTTATTAGGCAAATTCATCTTTCTATTCTCCTTAACGTTCAGATCAATCGAAAACGGCTTTGCCCGTCAGATCGTAATCTTCGCTGCCCGTAATCAGAACGTTTACGTAGTCGCCGACGTCAAGAGGTCTGTCTGAGGAAAACCTTATAACGAAATCGACGTCGGGCGCGCTTTCAAAGCTTCTGCCCGTGTATTCGCCCATATCCGAGTCGTCTACCACCACGCGGTAGGTCTTTCCTTTCTTCTTTGCGTTGTTTTCGCGACAAACGTCGAACTGAGCTTTTTCCACGCGTTCGAGGCGTTTTTCGGTAACTTCTTCTGAAACTCTGTTCGGGAGCTTTGCAGACGGCGTGTCTTCTTCGAGCGAATAGGCAAAAAAGCCGACGTTGGTCATTTTCTCGTTTCTTATAAAGTCTTCGAGTTCTTTTACGTCCTCTTCCGTTTCTCCCGGGAAACCTATGATAAACGTAGTTCTCACGGAAATATCGGGAATTCTTTCTCTCAAACGAGCCATAAGCGCGATAAGAGACGGTCCGTCGGATTTTCTTCCCATCTTTTTGAGAAGCGCGGAAGAAACGTGTTGCATGGGAATATCCAGATAATGCGCGATCTTAGGTTCCGTTGCGATAAGGTCTATAAGTTCGTCCGTGATTCTTTCGGGATAACAGTAAAGAAGCCTTACAACTTCGAGTTCGGGTATAAGAACGAGTTTTCTCAAAAGCGTGCAGAGATTGGTGCCGTCCTTAAAGTCCGCGCCGTAATTGGTAACGTCCTGAGCCACGAGAACGAGTTCTTTCGAGCCGTTTTTAACGAGAGTTTCCGCTTCTTTAACAAGTTTATCCTGCGGATAAGAACGGTATCTTCCTCTTATAGAGGGAATGGTACAATAAGTGCAGAAATTATCGCAACCGTCGGCAATCTTGAGATAAGCGTAGTGCCTTGGCGTGGTGAGAATACGCGTACCGCAGATTATCTCGCTTTCTCCGTCGCGTTTGTCCACGATAAAATCGTTTTCGAGAAGCTTATCTATAGTTTGGTCTATAGTGTCGTAGTCTCTTATACCGAGAAAACAATCGGCTTCGGGAATACCCGTTCTGAGTTCCTGCATATACTTTTCGGAAAGACAGCCCGTTACTATAAGTTTTCTGCATTTACCGTCTTCTTTTCTTCTGACGGCTTCCAAAATGGTGTTGATGGATTCTTCTCTTGCGGGAAGAATGAAAGCGCAGGTGTTTACGATAATAACGTCCGCCTGATCTTCGTCGGGCGTAATCGAATATCCCGCTTTGTCGAGGACTCCGAGCATCTGCTCGGTATCTACGCGGTTTTTATCGCAACCGAGCGATATTACTCCGATTTTTATATTACTTCTGTTCATTGGTGTTTCCTTCGTTAAAAATCGGGACTTACGGTTCCGTCCCGAATTCCGTTATCTTTTTATAATTTTTGCTTTCGTTTTATCCGAGCCGTTAAGTTATATAACCGCACTCCTCTCCGTAGAGTTCGTTGAACTGTTCTTTGGTGAGAAGCACCTGACCGGGCTTATTGGCGTCGGACTTTACGACGTAGCCTTTTATTACCATCGCGCCGTAGATTCTGTTGGCTCTGTTGAAGCCTATGCTGAAAGTACGCTGAATAAGGGAAATCGAAGCCGCGCCGTTGGAAACCACGGTTTTAAGAGCCTTGGCAAAGAGCGGATCCTTATCTCTGTTGTTAAGGAAATCGTCCTCGTCGGCTTTGTTGTTTTCTGCCTTTTCGGTATTGATGATGTCGCCTGCTTCTTCGTCGAAAACGGCAACGTTGTTTTTAGCGATATAATTTATAACCGAAGCGATTTCTTCGTCGGCAACGAAAGGACCCTGTATACGTTGAAGCGGAGCTTCCGACATAAACAACATCTCGCCCTTCTGACAAAGTCTTTCCGCTCCGCCCTGATCGATAATCGTTTTACTGTCGGGATAGTTGGTAACTTTAAGAGCGATTCTCGACGGAAGATTGGACTTGATTACGCCCGTGATAACGTCGACGCTCGGTCTTTGCGTCGCAAGAATCAGATGGATACCCGCTGCTCTCGCAAGCTGAGAAAGACGTTTGATTCTGCCTTCGAGTTCGGATTTATGAGTGGTCATAAGGTCGCACAACTCGTCTACCACGAGAACTATACGAGGCATGGGAATATACTTTTCTTTATCTATAAGAGCGTTGTACGAGTCCAGATTCTTAACTTTTGCCTGTTCGAAGAGTCTGTAACGTCTGTCCATCTCGTCGCACAGCCAGCCGAAAGCGTTAATCGCCTTTTCCACGTCGTTTACGGGCGAAGGTATCAGCATATGAGGCATACCGTTATAAGCCATAAACTCGACTCTCTTGGGATCGACGAGAATAAACCTTATCTGTTCGGGAGAATACCTGTATAAAAGGCTGATAATAACGGAGTTCAGCAGAACGCTTTTACCCGAACCGGTAGAACCGCCTATAAGAAGGTGAGGCATTTTCATAAGGTCGGGGAACACGCTTTTTCCTTCGATACTCATACCTAAGGCGATATTGAGGACTCCCGTACTGTTTTTGCATTCTTTCGATTCGAGTATATCTCTTAAATATACGGTCTTGCGGTTCTTTACGGGAAGCGGAACTTCTATACCGCAACAGTTCTTACCCGGGATATGCGAAATAATTCGCACCGAGCCTTCCGCGCTTATATTACGGGCAAGGTCGTCGTTTATAGAGGTAACTCTTCTTATGGTCATACCCGAAGCGAGTTCCATTTCATAAAGAGCGACCGACGGACCGCAGACGATATTTCTGACCGAAGCCTGTACGTTGTACTGAGAAAGAACCTGAACGAGAAGGTTGCCCGTATCGTCGAGGTATTTTCTTAATTCGTCGTCTATACCTTCCGAAAGAGAACGCTGTAAAAGCCCGAGAGGAGGCGCTTTATAAGGAACGAAGGGCGTAGTTCTTTCTTCGAAAATCTCGGAAAGGTCGTTAATACGCATCTGCACGCCGTCGTTTCCGATTTTTGAAGAATAATCCTCCGTTATCATAACGTTGTTTCCTTCTTTTTTGGCGTTGTCGAGAATCTTCTTTCCGTCGTATTCGTGAAGTTCCGCGCCGAAGTTTCTTCCGCTCTGTATATCGGGCGTCTGACGAACTTCTTCGTATTCGCTTCTGTCGTCGACGTACTCGTCTTCCGCGTCGGGCGAAGACATATCGTTTTTAAGCTTTCTGAAGTCCTCCATGGAGGAGATAATCATATTTTTGGTTTCGTGGCTGAGATCGCTTTCGCCCTGAACGTTAAACTCCGCGCCGTTATCGGGCGTCTGGCTGTAATCGACATTCGTGCGGTAATCTCCGCAATTTACGGAACCTCTGCCCGACGGACGGGCTATGCTTTCAACGTAGCCGTCGTTATTTGCAAACGAATTTTCGTCGTTTACGGACGAATTTCCGCTATTTGTAACGGTGTTTCCGTTATTTGCGTCGTTACCCGCGGAATATCTGCCGTTTACGAAAGAAACCGAACTGTCTGCGCCCGAATTTACTCCGCAGGAAGAATCTTCCCTATAAAGTGTTCTTTCGTCGGACTTCATTTCCTGAATTCTGTTGCGTTCGGCAATAACGGCGTCGGCGTTGATAATGGGCGGACGGTTATCGACGAAATCGCTTTCGCGGTTTTCGTTTTGTCTGCCGAAAGAAGTCGTTCTGCCACTCAAAGAAGAAGCCGTATCCGAGGTTTCGGCTTGTTTTTCATGGTTTGCGTTCCATTCGTCGGCGTTGATAATGGGCGGAAGATTGGGGTCTTCCTGCATATCCATCTTATAGCAAAGTAAATCCTTATGAAGAGGCTCTTCGGCGCGCTGTTTCGAATTCTTTGTTTTGGGCGCGGTTGTAGCTCTTCTCATACTGGAATCGGTTGCCACGGGAGAATTTTTCTGTCTGTAAGCGTTTTCTATGGCGTCGATACGTCTTACGCCCTGAGTTTCGTGAAGAATTTTAGGAGGCATAACTCCGCTCGTGTCCACGAACTCTTCTTTCGGCGCGGTAGGAATGTTCTTTGCCGAAAAATAATTGATTTTTTCTTCTTCGAAAGAGCGCGTATAAGTGTCTTTGGGAATGAAATTGCTCCTTCTTTTATCTTCGGGAATATCCCCGTATAAAACTTCGCGAGCTTCCGCCTGAGCGCGCAAATCGCCTTCCGTACGGGCTTGTCCGCTTCTTTGGGGGAAACGAGAAGCGTCTTTCTTAGCGTCTTCTCCGTCCTCTCCTCTCACAAAGTCGCGTTTTGTTCCGACGGCGTCCCCGCGTGAAGAAGTTTCTCCGCCGGAATTAAAATCCGAACGTTCTCTGCTCGTTCTTTCGCTACCGCGGAAATCGAGGTTTTTTTCGCTCGCGGGAGTTTCGCGCTTGTCGCCGTTTTTCCTGAATCCCGAAAGGAAGTTTCCGACTTTTCTTTTTTCTTCCTCTTCGTCGCTTTCGGCTTTCATCCGTGAAGCGATTTCGTCGCCGTTGACTCTTTCGGGCTGTTTTTCCTTTTTATCTTCTTTAAGGACCGTTTTGTCGTCATCTTTATCTTTTTTGTCTTTCTTTTTTTCTGACGAAGCTTCTTCGGTCGCTACGATAAATTTACCTCCCGATACGCTACTCAGGAAAAGGAAGAGCGAAACGAGCAGTAAACCTATAAAAACGCCGTAACAGCCTATGGATCCCGCAAGGTCGTAAAGAAGCTTTACGAGACTTCCGCAAACCACTCCGCCGAAAGACACGAAATCCTGTCCGCCGTAACAAGCCGACACGTATTCTTCAAACGTTTTTCCTTCCATAGCGTAAGTTCCGCCCGGCTGAGAAGAAAAAATAACGTGCATAAAGAGAGAAAACGCGGTTATGGCTATAAAAAACCATACGCAAGGCAAAGCTTTTACGGTTTTCTTCCTGCTTATAAGCTTCATAAGACAAAGCACGAACAAAGCAATGAAGACCATATAACCGTAAACTCCGACGGCTCCGTTTAAAAAGCCGCCGACGTATCCTACGAAACCGCCTGCGTTTGCGCCGAAAATCATGGATAAAACTGCCAATATACTTATAATCATCGTAAGCATTAAAGCAAGGTAATGCTTGCGAGGTTTTTTGTCGGTCATACCTAAAGTTTTTCACCTCCGTCCGAACGGATTACCCTTTCCGTTCTTATTTTACGGCGACAGCCGCCCCTTTTCGAATGTTTATTCTATTATACAACTTTTACGTCGATCCCGCAAGCGTTTTCCCGAAAAACTCACTTTGCTTCAGCTGTCGGGAGTTTGGTCTATAACGCTTTCGGAAAGCGAACCGATTGTTCGTTTCACTTCCTCTTATACGGATTGAAAAAGGCTTTTACCCTCAAAAACAGCCTTATTCGCCCGCAAAAATTTTAAGCAGATCTTTTTCCGAATTCTTTCCGACGTAAGCCATAGAGTAATCGGAAAGCGTTAAAAGTCTTTCCGCGGCTTTCATAACGTCTTCTTTGGTAACGGCGTCGATCATTCTTATTCTTTCGTCGATATCAAGCATCTTGTCCAGCTTCAGCACGGAATTAGCCATAAGCATAGCTACGTTTATTGAATTTTCCAGCGACAGGAGCATGGAACCTTTATACTGTTCTTTACCTCTGCAAAGTTCTCTGTCGGTTATGGGATTCTCGAAAAATCTGAGAATTTCGTCGCGCAAAGCTTTGACGGCAATCTGAGTCTTCTGCGGACTCGTGCCTACGTAAAGCTCGAAATAACCGTTGTTTTTGTATGCGGAAAGATAAGAGTACACCGAATAACATAAACCCTGTTTTTCACGAAGATACTGGAAAAGTCTGCTGGACATTCCTCCGCCCAAAACGCCCGAAAGAACGTTATTGGGGTAATTGTTGGGATCTCCCACCGCGTCGGCTTTACAGCCTATACAAACGTAAGACTGTTCGGCGTCCTTTTTCTTCACGAGGTAAACTCCATTATAGACGGGGAGAACGGGAAGCGGTCGGGCTTTTTCGGCTTTGGGCATATCGTCGAAACGAGCGACGAAATATTCCTCGATATATTTAAGAGCTTCGTCGATTTTTACGTTTCCCGCGACGGAGATACAGACGTTGGGCGCAACGTAATACTTCTCTTTGAATTTAAGAAGGTCTTCTCTCGTAGCCGAAGCAATTGTTTCCTTGGGACCGGTGATGGTTCTTCCGAGGGAATTATCGCCGTAAAGGGCTTCGCAGAGAAGGTCGTGACAGACGTCGTCGGGAAGGTCTTCGCCCATTATGATTTCTTCTATAATTACCTGACGTTCGCGATCGAGTTCGGTCTGGTCGAAAGTGCTGTTGAAAAACATATCCGAGAGAAGTTCGAGGCAGTCTTTCGTATGCTGACCTGCTGTTTTGGTGTAAAAACAGGTTACGTCTTTGGAGGTATAGGCGTTGAGCTGACCTCCAACGTCCTCTATGGTTTCGCTTATCTGCTGAGCCGTTCTCGCAGGCGTTCCTTTGAACAGCATATGCTCGATAAAATGCGAAAAACCGTTGCATTCCTTGGGTTCTACCGAGCTTCCGACGTTGACGGCAACGGCAACCGACGTCGAATACATACCTTCCATTTCTTTAATTACCACGGATAATCCGTTTTCGTATTTTTTGATTATTTCCATTTCCACTCCGTTCCGAAACACTTTTTGCCTGTCGCAGTCTCGGACTATTCTATATTTTCACTAACGGGACAAACGTTAAACCCGTTTTCCGAATAAAAATCAAGTATTGCTTTCAGCGCCTTTACCGTAGCTTCCGTGGGGTGCATAAGAATAAGATCGCCCCCTTTTACCTTAGCGGTGGCTCTGCGTTTTATAAGATCGACGTCTTTATCCCGCCAGTCAACGGTATCTTTGCTCCACATAACCGTCACGAAACCGAGATCCTCCGCCGCTTTAAGCGTCTGTCCCGAAAAGGCTCCCGAAGGCGGTGCGAAAAGCGTGGGACGAACGCCGATTATGGATTCTATCATATTCGCCGTGACGTTGATTTCGTCGTAATTGGCTTTATAACCGAGTTTATCCTGATTTTTGTGGTAGTATCCGTGATTGCCTATCTCGTGTCCCGAAGAGGCTATCTTTTTGAGAAGATCGGGGTATCTTTCCGCCCACATTCCGCCTATAAAGAATGTGGTCTTTACGCCTGCCTGACGGAAAATCTCGAGCATAGGCTCGATATATTCGTTCCCCCAGTAAACGTTGACCATAAGCGTTACGTTCCTGCTTTCGGGATTGCCGGAATAAACGGGTTGTCTGACTTCGCCTCCCGAAAAAGCCGAACGCACGTCGCTACCGAAAGTTATCGCGAAAACCGAGGCTATTACCGCCGCAAGAACGACGTTGGCTATTACTTTACGGAATACCTTTTCACTGATTCTCATTTCTGCTTTCCGCCTGTAAACTATTGCCACTTCGTGACGGTTAATTATATGCGGAAAAAGGCGGAATATGAAACCGAAGGTCAGTTAATGAGCATATTGAGAAGATATACCAGACCGAACATAACTATCTGTCCGCCGAAATAAATCCAGAGAGTATGTCTTCCGCAGAACAGAACGAATTTCGCTTTTTCCGTATTGAAACCGGGGAAAAGCGTTTTTCTGTCCTTATACGCTCTGCGGGCAAAGCAAGCCGCAAGAAGGAAATATCCGAGCGACGGGAACAAAGGAAGGAAGTCTGCTTTATTGTACATCGAGCCTTTGTGCTGGAAGAAAATCGAACCCAAAGAATCTGCGGTCGGGTTGTAATATTTGTAAAAGTCCAGAACCGAAGTCGATGGCGAATCGGGTCCCAAGCCTTTGGAAACGCAGTAAATGAAATACTCGCCGAAAAGCACCATCAGCACGGCAAATATAACGATTACGAGCGTAGGAATCTTCGCCACGTGTTTTTCAAACAGCTCTATAAGTCCGTAAACCAAAGTGGATACGCTGACGAGGTGAATGATGTTGAAGGTTATGAGACAGGGAATTCTCATAATCGTCTGCGCCCACCAGGTTATTACGGTAAACAGTCCCGCAAGACAAAGCATTTTCAGACTTCTGCGGAAATTGTTGCGACAAAGAACGCAACTTATTCCCGACAAAGCGACGAAAACGTAAACCATAAAAGGCTGAATTATCGCGCGATATTCGCAATACCAATACCACGTCGCGATTTTAAGAACAGCCTGTCCGAAGGGCGTCTGATAGGGCGAGCACATAAGTATATCGCACATCGTGTGGTCGAACCATACGATAAAAATACATATTGCGCGCATAAAGTCGATTTCCCATACGCGGTCTTTGTTCTTTTTGTTGACTTTCAGAACGTTATCCGTATCGCTTGTTGTAACTACCTGCATCTTAGAAGCGTCAGACGTTTGCGTACTCATTATGTTCTCCTTTGCCGATTATTTCAGCTTTGGTTTATTGGTTTATTTGAAAACTTCTTCTATTACCGCTCCGCCCAAGCAGTCGTCGCCCGAATAGAAGACTACGAACTGTCCTTCGGTAACGGCTCTTTCGGGCGTCATAAATTCGACGTAAGCCCCTCCGTCTTCCGTTCTCTTAACGTGAACGGGCTGGTCGTCCTGACGATAACGGAATTTAGCCGTACAGTCGAATTCTTTTTCTTCGGGGACTTTGGGAATCCAGTTGACGACTCCGCTTTTTAAAGCTTTGGAATCGAGAACGCTTTCGTCGCCGTGACTGACTATAAGACGATTGTTCTTCATATCCTTTTCGACGACGAACCATCTGCCTTGATTTTCCTTCTCTCCGCCGAGTCCTAAGCCTCTTCTCTGACCCAAAGTATAAAACATCAGTCCCATATGTCTGCCTACGACTCTTCCGTCTACGGTAACGATGTCGCCCTGACTTGCGGGGAAATAACCCGAGAGAAACTCGCGGAAATTCCTTTCGCCTATAAAACAGATACCAGTGCTGTCTTTCTTTTTGGCGGTAGAAAGTCCGCACTCTTCCGCAATCTTACGAACTTCCGTCTTCCGGACGCTTGCAAGCGGGAAAATTACGTCTTTAAGCTGTTCCTGACTGAGCTGATTAAGAAAGTAGGTCTGGTCTTTGGTTTGGTCGACGGCTCGCGTGAGATAGGTAAGTCCGTTCTCGCGCCTTACCCCGCAATAATGCCCCGTGGCTATGTAATCCGTGCCCAAGCCTTTCGCGTAACGAAGGAAGGGTCCGAATTTTATCTCTCTGTTGCAAAGAACGTCGGGATTGGGCGTACGGCCTTTACGGTATTCGTCGAGAAAGTAGCTGAACACCCTGTCCATATACTGACGGGAAAAATTGACCGTGTAGTAGGGAATCCCCAGCGACGCGGCAACGTCTCTCACGTCGTCGTAATCGGCTTCAGCCGTGCAATGTCCGGAAGGATCTTCTTCCTCCCAGTTCTTCATAAACAGTCCTATGACTTCGTATCCTTCGTCGATGAGCAGTTTTGCGGCAACGCTGCTGTCTACTCCTCCGCTCATTCCTAAAACAACTCTTTTCACGGTTATCCTCGTTATCCTCGCGCCTGCGGAAACCGCAAAGAAGCGGGTCTCCGACTTTTACTTTAGTATCCCGTTCGTTCTCACCGATATTTTTAATAAATTAAGAGCCTTATGGCCGAACCGACTGCGCTAATCGGCGATAAAGAACGTAACGCCTCTTAAATTATATCACGACTTGAGTTTTTTTTCAATAGTTTATCCGTTAATATTTGAGTCCGACTTACCTTATAAATCGATTTTTAGCGAAAAAGGCTCGCAATTTTAATAAAAAGAGATATATTCGCAAAATTTCAGGAATAATTCTGCGGAGACAAAAAAATATGAATATAAATAAGTTTTGCGTGTTTTTATATATCGTAAAACGTATTTTTATGCGGTTGTTTTATAAATGAATTTTTATTATGGATTTTTAATATAATACAAAAGAGAATGTATCGTTTAATATTGTTTTTATGGTTTATTTCAGGCGTTTCGGTTGAATTTTTTAACGGCGACGTTTTTGTATTCAACAAAACGGATTTCGTAGCCGTTGTCTTCCGTCGGTTCGGATTCGGAAAGAATAACCCAGTTTTCAAGAGCGTCGAGATCGGGGAAAAACTTGTCGGGATTCTGCGCTTCGGCGTTTACCTTCGTGATTATCGCGCCGTCACAGTAATCGAGAAGTTCTTTATACACGGAAGCTCCGCCGATTACGAAAACGTCGTCAGCGGTTTCGCCGAGCAAAGCAAACAAATCGCTCACGCTTCCAACGACTTCGTAGCCTTCGCCTTGCGGAAGATTTCGGCTTAAAACGATATTTCTTCTGTTCTTCAAAGGCTTACCGTTCGGGAAAGACCGCAGAGTGTTACTTCCGAGAACGACGGTTTTGCCTTGGGTTAAGGAGCGAAAATGTTTCATATCCGCAGGAAGACTGAAAAGCAGGTCGTTATTACGTCCGATCGCCCAATTTTTATCGCAAACAGCTATAAGTTTCATTCGTTTCTCCTCTCTTTAATCGCGACAGGCTTTTAAGTTAAATCAGCGCAAGCAATAAGGTTATACGGCGACTTCGAATTTATATTCGGTTTTGTCGTAGCGGTAGTTCTCCATCGAGAAATCCGACACTTTGAAGGCGTAAAAATCGGTAATATCGGGATTTGCTCGGAAAACGGGAGCGTCAAACGTTTCGCCTTCGATCATACGTCTTACGGCGTCTTCGTGGCGATCATAAATATGAGCGTCGGCGATAACGTGGACGAGTTCGCCCGCCTGAAGCCCCGAACACTGAGCAAGCATAGTCAATAAAACCGCGTACTGAACGACGTTCCAGTTGTTAGCGACAGCCATATCCTGAGAACGCTGATTAAGCACGGCGTTGAGCTTTTTGCCCGAAACGTTGAGCGTCAGACTGTAAGCGCAGGGATAAAGGCGCATTTCGTGAAGGTCGCTGTGAACGTACATATTGGCAAGAATTCTTCTTGACTGAGGGTTGTGTTTAAGGTCGAAAAGTATTCTGTCGACCTGATCGAATTCGCCTTCGGGATAGATACTCTTCTGAGCAAGCTGATAGCCGTAAGCCTTTCCTATCGTTCCGTTTTCGTCCGCCCAACTGTCCCAGACGTGAGAATTGAGTTCGGAGAGTTTATTGGACTTTTTCTGCCATATCCAAAGCATTTCGTCGATAGCGGACTTCCACGCCGTTCTTCTGAGCGTCATTATCGGGAATTCTTCCGAAAGGTCGTATCTGTTTACGAGGCAGAACTTTTTAACCGTATGAGCTTTCGTTCCGTCGCTCCATACGGGACGAACGTCAAGTTCGGTGTCTCTGTATCCGTTTTCGAGAATGTCACGGCAGTTATCGATAAATATCAAATCGGCTTTACTCATTTTTCCCCTCTGAAAATCTTTTATAAAAACTTCCTTATGCAACCGGCGATAAAAAGCGCAATAACTTTTATTTTTCCAGCATAATTTCAAGGATTTCCTTGTCCGTGGACTGCATTCCTCTGGAAGCCATACGTCCTACGTTGGCAATGGTTTTATCTACACTTTCGTCAACGATACCGCAACTGTCGGGATAACGTTTTCCGTCCATCGCAATGAAAAAGGCGTTAAACGCAGCGTCAAGACCGCAGGCTATTTTTGCCGCGCAACTTGCCTTTGCTCCGTCGCAAACTACGCCTATATCGTCGGCAAGGGTGTTTATAATCGTATCGCGGATAACCTTCTCGGAATATCCGAGCATAAACGCAAGACCGCTCACCGCTCCGCATGTTGCGGAAATCGCTCCGCAGAAAGCGGACAATCTTCCTATCGACGTTTTCTGATAAACCGTCATAAGATTGGAAAAAGCCAAAGCCCTGTCGAGCGTTTCTTCGGGAATACCGTTTTCACGCGCGTATACTACGAGAGGAACGCTGCTTGCGATTCCCTGATTACCGCTACCGCTGTTGGTTACTACGGGCAAAGTGCAACCGCACATTCTCGCTTCGCTTGCAGCAGCCGTGTATGCTTTCATCTTTGCGTAGATACTGTCGGGACTGTGGCGCGCGGTAGACTTACCTATACCTACGCCGTAATCGCGTTCAAGACCTTCGCAGGCGATGGCGTAATTATACTGCTTCTGAAGTCTTATCGCCGGCAAAACGTTATCGAGAGGCGCGTTTTGGGCGTAATCGTAAATTCTTTCGAAATTAAGAGAATCTCTCGGCGTTAAAGCTCCGCAATATTTGTTTGCGTCTTCTTTCTTTTCAAGAAGAATCTCGCCGTTTTTCGTTACTCTGACTATGTTGTTGTGAAGGTCTTTTATTTCTACTTCGCAGGAATTTTCTCCGCTAAGAAGAGTGATAACGATATGAAGATTGCAGGAAGAATTGAGATTATACACTTTGCATTCGTGATTTTTCAGGAAATTTTTGGCTTCGCCACGCTGTTCGGGCGTAACTTCCGAAAGAACCTGAAGCTCGAGAGAACTCTTACCGCCGATAATACCGAGAATCGCGCTCGCCTGAATACCCGTCATGTTGTCGGAATTGGGAACGACCACGGATTTTACGTTTTTAATTATATTTCCGCTGCATCCGATTTTCACCGAGTCGGGCATTTCTCCGAGAACTTCTCTCGCGTAAGCTGCCGCGTAAGCGATAGCGATAGGCTCGGTACAGCCCTGAGCCACTACGAGTTCTTCAAGCAAAATCTTATCAAAAGTGTCATAATAATTCATTTCAGTTTCTCCTTCGCCGTTTATAACGATTATCTTTTGTATCAAAAAAACGCGTGCTGCGCGCCGTATATAGTCACTTAAGTTATTATATCAAAAATTCGGCTTAATGTAAACCTTAATACAAGCTTTTTTATCGCTTTATAAAGAACTTTTGCTCTCTTCTGCTTTTTTGCTAAATAACGGACGTGCGTTTTTACAAACGCAAAAAATACGCTTAATATCGATTAAAATAACTTAATATTTCTTATTGATTTTTATAAGAAACAGAAAAATTTTGTCGTTATTCAAAATCACCGTATATTTATACCGTATATTTATTCGGTTTTTACGTTTTGCGAAGAAATGAGAATGACTTTTATCTTAAAATACTTTTGCGATAAAGACTTGCCTTTTAGGGAAATTTGTGGTACAATCTCGGAGTCGGTGCTAGGGAACCCGACCTGCCTCGGCGAAAGCTCGGGCAAATCAAAACTAGGAGATTTTTATGAAGGAAAACTTTCTTAAAACCTGCGCGGTCAACGGTATCGTTGCCGCCCTTTATTTCGTGCTTACTTACTTTCTTCAACCTATAGCTTTTTCGCCCGTCTTTCAGGTAAGATTAGGTGAAGCGCTGACGATTCTGCCCTTCCTTTTCGGCAACTCTTATATAGGCTTGACTTTAGGCTGTTTTTTCGCTAATCTCGGTTCGCCTTTCGGAATATGGGACGCAATTCTCGGCAGTCTCGTTACGCTTATCGCGGGCTATATAACTTCAAAAATCAAAAACGTTTATCTTGCGCCCCTTCCGCCCGTGCTTCTCAACGCTTTCATTCTTCCCGTTATCTGGAAATTTTGCGGAAACGACGTCGTTTATATCGAAAGTATGCTTTCTCTTCTTCTGACGCAAAGCGTAACGATATACGCGCTGGGTATTCCTCTCGCTATGGCGGTCAAAAAATACGCGCTTAAAAAATAAAGTCCGCTTTTTAAGGCAGACTTTATTTGATTTTGAGCTTAAAGGGCTTTATCCTTATAGATTCCCTCTTTTCGGGATAGAGTTAACGTTAACGCGTAATTTCGTGAGCTTTAGCGCGCGGAACTACTTAACGTAGAGATTTCCGAGGGTTGTGCTGACGTTAACGGAAGTTTTTCCGTTGCCGAAAACGTACCTTTCGCCGTCGTTTTCAAAAGAAAGTCTGGTTCTTAAACTTCCGCGCGAAGAATCGAAAACGACTTCGGCTCCGACCTCTTCCGTCAAAACGAGCGTTACTCCTCCGCTCACCGTATCGACGTTGATTTTCTCGCAGTTACCGAGCTTTACGCAGACGTTTCCGTTCGTAGAGCTTGCTTTAATGCGACTTGCGGACGCTTGGTCTATTTCCGCGTCGCCCGAAACGGTTTCGAGAGCGATTTTACCGTCGATCAGCAGATTATATAAATCTATATCGCCGTTTGTGGCGTTTGCGGTAATCGAATCGGCTTTTGCTTTTTCAATCGTCAGGTCGCCCGAAACGCAATCCGCGGTAATTGCCCCGTCAATATCGACTTCTTTGATTTGCACGTCGCCGCTCATGGTGTTCAACTGTAAGTTTTCGGACGAAAACGCGCTTACTGTTATATCGCCCGATACTGCCGTCAGCTGAGCTTTTTCGCCCGATTTAATTATATTTACGTTGATATCTCCGCTTGTCGTTTCAACGGTAAATTTGTCTTCCGTAACGATTTTTTCAAGCACGACGTTGCCCGAAACGGTAGTTACACTCATTTCTTCGCAATTCATTTCCTCGCAGAAAACCGACGCGCTTACGGTTTTTACGCATATTCCGACGCCTGCCGGAAGTTCTATTTCAACGTTCTTTTCTTCGATTTCGGCAACGTTTTTGCCCGACGCCGCGTAATGAACGGTCAGAACGTCGTTTTTAACCAGCGAATGAACTTTATATTCTTCCGTAAGCTCTTCGTCGCAGGTTTCTTTTATGCGAACGGTTTCGTCATGACTTTTAACTATACGAACTTTTCCGCGAATCCAGTTGATAAACACTTTTTCCAGCGAACTTCCGTCGTATTCGGCGTTACCTTTAACGTATTCCTCCGAATTGTCGTAAACCTCGCAAGCCGAACAGCTCACGGCTTTACTTAACTTGTTTTTTAGGGTCTCGGCAAAATATTTCATGTTATTTTCCATATAAATCTCCTTGATTATCAGATTTTACGTTATGTCGTTTTATTCCCGTAAGCTATTGGGAAATAAAAAATTGAACGGTTAACCTTTCTGCTTATAAAGACGACGGCTTATTCTTTTCCGTCCGTAATACGCAAAAATTTTCGTAAATTTTTTTGTAAATTTTTTCAAGCGTTGCGTTCTTTATCGCTAATTGCCGATTTATTTCCGTAAAAATATGAGTGAGAATGAAGGAAACACTAAAAAACAGCCCGAACTTTTAAGTCCGAGGCTGTTTCTTTGTTAAGACAGGCGTCCTTTTGCGGGTAAAACTTTCTTTGGCAAAATCCGCCTTTTTGCGCTTGGTGGCGAAAAGCCGCATTTTTTTCGTAACGCTTTTCAGCGTTCTGTTTCAACGCGTTTTCAGCCGAAAATCTGCGTTTTTCAGGCGTTTTTTTACAGCATTTTAAGCATAATGGCAGACCAGCTTTCCATCTTATCCGAAAGCTTTTTTGCTTCTTTCAAAGGCATCCATTCGCCCGTCATCTTTTCCGTTTCTCTGACTTTAACGTCGCCGTCACGGAGTTTTATAAGATAACATATTCCGAAGTGAACTTCTCCTACCTGCGTGGAATTATCGTTGATACAGCCGAAGGGAAGGATTTCGTAATCGCCGTTTATAAAGACTTCTTCGTGAAGTTCGCGTAGCATTCCGTGTTTTATAAGCTCGTCGCCCTTATCGTTTTCTCCGAAGCTGTCCGACGGATTTATGTGTCCGCCCACTCCGACGGAATATTTATCGTGAAGGCGGGTTTCCGTCTGTTTTTTCGTCCTTTTCATAACGAAAACGCTATCGCCCCTGACTACCGCCATATACGGTATTATCTGTTTAAGCGTAAAATCGTTTTCGGCTTCGTTTCTCGGAACGAAAAACAGGTTGCCCGAAACTGTATCGGAAAAATTCTCGGGCAAAGAAAACAGCTCGCTTTCCGACTGACCGATAGAGTCTATAAGATTTCTGCGGATAACCATTACTTTTTCCATATCATTTTCTCCTTGTCGTGAACTTACACAACATCTTGTCTACGCACTTTTTCTTCTGTTCTAAATTGGGATGAACGTACATATTCAGCGTCGTCTTTATGTCCGAATGCCCTAAAAGCACGCTTACCGTTTTGTAGTCGCAGTCGCTTTCGATACATCTCGTGGCAAAGGTATGCCTCAGTCCGTGAAACTTTATCGCGGGAAGGTCAAGTTTTTTAACGAGCGCTTCGAAATGTCTTCTCATCGAACGCGGATCGAGCGGTTCGTAATCGTTTGTAAGAAGATAAACGTCGGGATTAAGCACGCTGCACAGCGGTTTAAGCAAGGAATATAATTCTTTTCCCATCGGAATATCTCTCTCGGAATTCATAGTCTTGGGGTTCCCCGCAATAAGCGCGGTTTTGGCGTCTTTACCCTGAACTCTGATTCTCTGAAGCGTTCTCGATATATGAATAACGCCCTCTTTTACGTCCACGTCCGAAAATTTCAGCGCACAGATTTCGCCTATACGCATTCCCGTACAAAGGCAGATATATACGCCGAGATTCCTGAAACTCAGATTGCGTTTTACGTATTCCATTACTTTCTTCTGATTCGCAACGGACATTACGGGGCAATCCTTTTTCTTTTCGGGCGGATATTCTATATCTGCCTGAAAGAAATCGCACATTCCGTATTTCGCTCCGAATTTCAGAACGGTTTTGATAACTGCAACTATATCCTTTATGCTTTTGTTGGACAAGCCTTCCTTCGCTTTGTCTTTTACAAAACTCTGAAGCTCGTTTTCGGAAAGGCTTCCGGTTCCTCCGAAAGACGGAAGAATATGTATCCGAAGATAAGTTTCGTAAATCTGATAAGAAGAGTCTTTAAGCAGTCCTTTTTTGCGCGCAAGCCAAAGCTCTGCGATTTCGCCGAAAGTTTTTTTCTCTGTAGATTCTGTAACCATAACAACTTCCCCTTTTCTGAATTTTTGTTACAGAACCGTTTAATTGCAGCACTAAAAAACACGCCCCGCTACATGCAAGGCGTGTAATTTGTTTTAATTAAAGATCGAACGTAATATCGAAAAGAGGTGCGTGCTGCTGAGCTCCGTAAACGTCGGATTCGCAGATAGCTCCGCTGCAGTAAGGTCTTTCGATGGTTATTTTTATTGCCTTGGCAGGTTTGAATTCTACTATCGTCATAACCTTGGAAGGATCGATTTTATAAAGCTTTGCGATAAGTTCGGGAGTTATAATCTTCTTTTCGCAAACCTTATTGAACGTATCCCAATCTTTGAAGATTATATCGAGGGTTAATTCGTAAGGACCGCTGTTTTTGCTTCTGATAACAGACGCTACGTCTTGAATAGAATATTTCATAATTACATCTCCTTTGTTGTTCCGTTATCGAAATACATCATAGTTCTCGGGAACTCGCTGCACGGATCGTCTACTTCCATTACGTGATATACGGAAAATTCGTATACGGGACCGACCTTGAAATCGGACGGGCTGTACGGGAACGCAAGGTTGCCTGCGGTTGCCTTTCTGTCCGTATAGCCGTAGTGAAGCATGGTGGAACGGGTGAATCCGCAGATGGTGTTTGCTATTTCCTGAGTGGGAGCCACGCAGTCGATAACGATACCCAGTTCGTGCGGATGAGGATTCTTGACAGGTTCAAGAGCTCCCATAACGCCGTTGATTCCGTAGATTTTGAATTCGAGCTGATACTTATAGTTAGCGGACTTGAAGTTATCTGCGACTCTCTCTCTTACGCCTGCTATAATCTCATCGATTTTGCTGATAAAAATAGGATCTCTTGCGCCGGCAATGGAAACGGTTCTGTAACCGGTGCATTTTACACCTTCGAGCTTGATTGTGTACTTGTCGCTCTTGACGAACTTGCTTCCGGAAACTTTAACGGTGTTGTCGTCAACCTGTTCGAACTTGGTTTCGGAAAGATCGAGATATCCTCCGGGACCGGGAAGAATGTACGGATTGGTTTTTTCGTAAAGAGTGTGAGCCGCAACCGAAAGAGTGGTAGCCTTTCTGATCTTGTTGAGCGGTTTTACTTTGAAGTAATCTTCGCCCAGCATACCGAGCATACAATCGCTGCCGCTACCGGGAGTACAAGCTATACAAGCGCATTCGAGAATCTTACCCATGTGAGTGGCAAGTCCCATGTCGTATCCCTTCCATACGGGAACAGCCGAGAATACTGCGGGATCGTAGCTTCTGCCTGCTATGATAACTTCCGCGCCTGCGTCGAGAGCCGCGATATAGGGTTCAACGCCCATCTGAGCGACTATACGCTTGCTGTCGTCTATATCCTGCTGAGTAAGCTTGGGAGCGGGATAAAGCGGAAGAACCTTACCTTCTTCGTTCTTTTTGCTTACGAGTTTCTTGTCTATGTCGGAATGAATAACGGCTGCCTTGAAGGACAGATTCTTTTCGGCAGAAATTTCCTTTACGATTTCAACGACTTCCGCTACGTGAGGAGCTGCTCCGCTTCCGCCTGCTGTACCGATAATAACGGGAATCTTATTCTTTACGCCCGCTTCGATCATAATGGAAAGGTCTCTCTTTACCGCCGTTCTGTCGGTAAAGCTGTAACCTGCGCCGAGATAATAAGGACCGGGGTCGGTGCTGCCTGCGTCGGCTGCGATTACGTCGGGATGATATTTCATTCCTTCTTCAAACGAGCTTACCGGGAAGCCGTAGCCGAGTATTGCCGTTGTCGATAAAACCACTAATTCTTTTTTCATACTCTTGCTCCTTTATTTTTTAGCGTTCATATAAGCCAGAATACGCTGCATTTCGTTATTTACGATCATAAAGCCTTCGTCTACGCCCATACCGGGTTTAGCCAGAATGAGGTCGGGTTTTACTGCCATAGCTATATTCGTGCAAACTTCCGCACTTCTGTTGGTTTCGTTGCAGGTACCGCCCTGATAAGCTTCCGTGCCTGCTTTCTTGCAGTAAAGAACGGCTTCGATGATGTTGTTTACACCGCCGAGGTCGGGCGTCTTGATCTGAATCATATCGCCTGCTTTAGCGTCGGAGAAATCAACTACGTCTTCGTAGGTGTTGCACCATTCGTCTGCTACGATCTTAATGGGAATGCCTCTTTCTCTGTTCATTCTGCAGAGTTTGCTGAGCATTTCGATCTGAGCCTGACGTTCGCCCATATCTACGGGACCTTCGATATAAAGGTTAAGAGGTTTAGCCGCTTCCGCGAGTTTAGCGAAGTATTCTACGATCTTTTCGCAATCGTTGTTGAAGGCAAGACCGATGGTTCCGTAAACGTCGATGTGAAGGTTGGGCTTATAATCTTCGCTTACGCCAAGTTCTTTAACTCTTGCAACGAGCCATTTAACGTATTCGAGAAGAAGTTCGCCGTTTTTACCGAGTTTGGTTTCGACGTTATTGATAAGACCGTGAGGAAGCGTCGGAGCTTCTTTGATAATCATTTTATCTACGTTGTCGTAACGGTTGTCACCCGACTGAGTGAAGATTCTGATGGGTTTTTCGCTGATACCGCCCGTCTGCCATTCTTCCGCAACGACTTCCGCCATAAGCTTATGCTGTGCCTTTGCAACCGCGTCGAGAAGAGCCTGCGTTACGCCGTAACGAATAGCAGTATGCATACGCTTTCCGGTTCTTGCGTCCGTAAGGTTATCTACGATAGCAGCAAGTTCTCTGAAGCTTTTAAGTTCCTTTCCTATATAGAGAGGAGCGATCTGCTGTTCGATAACGGGGATATAGTCCTTAGCAAGGAACAGAGGATCTCTTCCGCCTGCTCCGGAATACTGAACGGCTGCGCAGTCGCCGTACGCGATCTGTCCGTCGCTCAGAACGATCATAACGGAAATGGATTCGCCTGCCTGCCGGATAGCCGTGAAACCGGGCGTAGCGGGATTTCCTACGTAAGCTTCGCCGTCTTTTTTAGCGCCGAGCTTGATTGCTTTCTGATCGTCAAAGAAGAAACCCGTTCTTCCTGCGCTGCAAATGATTTTACTGATTGTAGTCATAATATATTGCCTCCGATTGTGCTTTACCTTAATCTTATTTATCGTTTTGCTTATTTATCGTTCGGTCTGCCTACGAGATGGCCTTTTCCTACGGCGTAAACGTCGTCGATAACCATCTGGAAGGAAACTTCTCTCTTTTCGTACTGAGCTCTCTTTTCCATCTTGTTTCTGTGGAAAGCCTTGATGTCTTCGGTAAAAGGAATGTTACCGAATTCAAGGAATCTTACCGCGCCGTCGTTATCTCTTGCAGGCAAAGCTCTGCCGAGATTGAACTTGCTGGGAGCGAACGGAATGTCGATAACGCCCGCTTCGAAACCTCTTATCGTTCCTACCGCAATGTCGCCTTTGCCCAGTTCTATGACTTTGTCCACGATACAGCGCGTTTCTGCGCAGATAAGCGAAATTTCGCTTCTTACCGCCGAGGTCGGCATAAACTGATCGTTGACCATCTTGATAACCTGTTTGGTTGCTCTGAGACCCTGAGCGTTGGCTTCCTTGGTAGGAATACCCATAGCTTCGTGAGGAGTCTTTACGATAACTTTCGTTGCACCCGCAAGACCGGCAAGAGCCGAACCCCAGGCTATAACGCCGAAAGCCTTGGCTTCATCGGGCGGGAATCCTCCCATCCACTGGTGAAGAACGGTAGTGATCTTAACGTCGGTGAATCCGAATTTAAGAAGATATTCGTTGGTGAGCATTTCAAGGCTTCGTATAGCCGCAACGTCCTGAATGAGGTTACCGCACTGACCGTAACCTACGGTTATGTTCTTAACGCCCTGTTCTGCCGCAAGGAGAGTTTCTATAATAGCTACGGCGTGAGATATACAGGGAGAAACCAAAGTACCCGTAAGCGGTCCGAAAGGTTCTCTGTTGATGTTAACGCCGTTTTCTTCGTAAAGACCTACGAGTCTGTCTGCGTACTGCCAGTCGTAAATGGTTCTTTCGAGAGAATGGTTTTTGGAATAGGGAATATTATACGAAATACCGCCGCCTTCGTAAGAAGTAAATCCGCCGGCAAGCGTTATTTCCGTCAAAAGTCTTGCGTCGGGCGTTCCGTGTCTTACCTGAACGGGAACTCCTACGCTTTCGTTGACGAGACGGCAAACCTGAACGCCGTGGTTTACTGCAGGGAAACCGTTAAGCAGAGATCTGCCCTGCGCTATACTTTCTCTGATACCGACTTCCGCTTCCTGATAACGGTTAAGTCGCGTATAGCTGTCGATGGTAGAAGGCAAAAGATCGGCTTCGCCTTCCTTTTCGAGATACTGCAAAAGCTCTATATGCTGAGCCGGCAAAGCTACGCCCGCTCTGGGCTGAATAAGCGTGGTTCCTTCTTCCTGCGCTTTCAAAAGCTTTTTGGAGAAGTTCTTGCTTTCGGGTATGTTGTGGTGATACCTGACGGCTTCTTCGAAATCCACGTCTTTACCCGTGGGCCATTCGTTAAGGACTTCCTTTCTCTGCGACATAAATTCGTCTACAGTCCATTTACGATTACTGATTTCCATATTTTTTCCTTTATCCGATTCTTATCGTATCTTCTTTTAATATCTTAAGCGCCGTTTCCGGATAAAGCTCCGAAAGAAGCCCCATTGCCGCAAAAACGTATTGTTTGTCTATATAGTATTCGGGTTCCTTAGGTCTGAGACTTTCGGGCATAGCCTCGTCGAACCTTGCTCCCGAAAGAACTTCCGCCGCGTAATCCTTTCCTATGATAGGACCGCCCGTACCTATAACCTTTTTAACGTTGGATAAGTCTTTACCCGTCTGCATAAACATTATGCCGTTACAGGTGTAGAACGATTCGAGCGTTCCCGCGTGACGGGTAACGGCAAGTTCGACAGCCGCGCCCGCAACCGATTTATCGAAAGCTATTTCCTTTTCGGTTACGGCTATATAAGACTTGTCTTTTCTTATCTTATCGAAGAAGAACGCAACGTCTTCTTCCGAAAGTCCGCTTTTAAGACAGAATTTTTTAAGTCCGTAAGCTTCTACAACGCTTTCTGCCGTATATCTCGCACCGAGGTCGCCTTCGACCGTTCTCTTGGAAAAGGGTTCGGGAAGACCTTTCATGATAGCGGAAGCGTTGGTGGGTTTGCCTTTACATACGGAATACACGTCGGTAGTCGCTCCGCCCATATCCACGAGGACGAGGTCGCCTATTCCCGCGGAAACTTCCGTACCTTTGCTTAAAAGCGTAGCCGCTTTAAGTACAGCCGACGGCGTAGGCATTATGATACCTTCGATAAGTCCCGCTATTTGCGTGATACCTTTGGCTTTTATTATCCTTTCGAGGAACACGCTTCTTATTACGTCCTGAGCGGGAACGATATTGAGCTTATTGAAGGCAGGCATTACGTTTTCCGTTACGTAAGCCGTCTTTCCGCTCGCGGTGATGATTTCTCCGCATTCCTTGGCGCACTTTTTGTTGCCTGCGACTACTACGGGGAAATTAAGCGGAATTTTGGCAAGCATTCTCGCGTTATGAAGAATAACGTCGGTGTTGCCCCCGTCCGTACCGCCCGACAAAAGCACTATATCGGGACGAAGTTCGGTTATCTCGTCGAGTTCGTCGTCGCAAAGCTCGAAAGAATAGGATCCCGCAAGTTTAGCGCCCGCGCTGAGAGCAGCCGTTTTGGCGGCTTTTACCGTAAGTTCGGGAACCAGACCTATCGAAATCATTTTGAGTCCGCCTGCCGCACTGCTTGCCGCAAGACGCTTAACGGGTTCGAAATCTCCGATCTGCTGTTTTATAATATCGACTGCGTTATTGAAACCTTCGTTTACGTCGGTAGCTACCGTAGTAAAAGCTCTTGCCGTCGCAAGGATTTTTTCTTCCTTCATGTCGACGGCAGTAACCTTAGTGAAAGTACTGCCGATATCGATTAAAAGTATTATCTCTCTCATAGTATTCGTTTTACTCGAGACCCATATCCTCTTTCATCAGTTTTATGCATTCGTTGACGGGAATTTCCGGAGTGAATACTCTGTCGTATCCCATCTTCTTGAATTTTGCTATGACTTCTTCGGGATCGGCTTTACCTACGACGAGGTTTCCGCCTACGTAAAGAAGAATGCCTTTAAGACCTGCTTCGTCACACTTTTCTCTCATGCCTCGGCAGTCGATTTCTCCGTGACCATACAAAGAAGAGACGGCTATCGCGTGCGCGTCCGTCTCTATAGCAGCCTGAATATACTCTTCCTGCGAAACCATGACGCCGAGATTGATTACGTCGAGCCCAGCCATTCTATAAGCGTGTTCGAGAATCTTATTGCCCACGGCGTGAACGTCCGCTCCTATAACTCCCAATACTACAGTATTCTTTGCCATTTTTTCTGCTCCGTATTTTTTTAGGGCTGTACGCAAACTTCTGTCTGCACTCCGCCACATCGTATATAATACCACATTGAAAAAAATTTTTCAATGTTTTAACCGCACTTTCGTCGGGCTGAGGAAATGAATTTGCTTTTTTTTTGTAATATACTGATGTAAAGCCGTGTTTTCAGGGTAAATCCGATAATTTTTATCGGTAAAAACGCCGTTGCGACTTTACGTCAATCTGCTTCGGTAACGGATATTCTTCCTCGTTAACGCCTACGAGCAATCAAAAAGCCGAGTTGATTTCCGCAATTTCCCGCGCTCAGTTCTCTATGAGTTTAAGACCTACGCTTCCGCCTTTCACTCCTTTTATAAGCACTTCCGCTCCGCGAAATTTTATCTCCTTAGGCTCGATATTGACCTTCCGCATTTCCGAAAAAATCTCGGCAAGTCTTTCGAATCTATGCACCATATAAAAGCTTCCGCCGAATTTCAAAAGCTTGGACGAGCTTAAAAGAAGCTCCGTAAGCGACAAGAATTTCTCGTGACGGGAAGCCGCGACTTCGGGAACTTTACGTTCTTCTCCGCTTCCGCTTTTCATATAGGGCGGATTAACAGTGATTATATCGAAAGTTTCGCAACCCAGCGTTTTATAAACGTCCTTGACGTCGGCGCAAAGCACTTCTATGTCTTTAAATCCGTTAAGCCCGATCGTTCGTTCCGCCATATCAGCCATATAGTCCTGAAGTTCGACGAGAACCGTTCTTTTGGCTTTCTGCTTATAAGAAACGAGAATGCCTATGATTCCGCTACCCGAACATAAATCCGCGACTCTCTTGTTTTTCGCCCCGCGCACGAAATTCGCAAGTTCCGTTGCGTCGGACGTAAAACAATAACGCGACGGATTCTGAATTATCATAAGTCCGTCGAGCTGAAGGTCGTCAAGACGTTCGCCCTGTTTCAGGTACTCGGGCGCAAGCGCAAGAATCTCCTCCGCGCTGCGAGCCGTCACTTCCGACGCGGAAGATTCTTTATCTTCTGATGTCGGTGATGATAACGGCATATTTGTTCTTGGGTGCGTCTACAAGCACTTCTTCGTTTTTGCTTCTGCCGAGAACTGCTTTTCCTATGGGCGATTCGTTACTGATTCTGTTGTTTCTGAAATCGCTCTCCGTCGTACCGACGATCTGGAATTCCGATTCCTGACCGTTATCCACTCTCTTTACGGTTACGTAGCAACCTATCGTAACGGAACTTAAATCCTGAACGTCTGCAATGACCTTAGCCGTTCTGAGTTTTTGTTCCAGTTCGATTATCTCGCCTTCTACGGCTGCCTGTTCTTCTTTAGCGGCGTCGTATTCTGCGTTTTCGGAAAGGTCGCCGAAGCCTCTCGCTTCTTTAATCTTTTCGCTTACTTCGTGTCTTTTAGTGGATTTCAAATAGGCAAGGCGCTCTTCCAGCTCTTTTTTGCCTTTTTCGGTTAATAAAACTTCTGCCATAAACTTCTCTCCGATATTGTCTGAATTATCCTGAATTATGCTGTTCGTGTGGCTTAAAACATATTGCCACACTTATTATATTTTACCACACATTCGCGTTTTTGGAAAGTGATTGCGCGTATTTTTTCGTTTTTTGCTTCTCAGCGGCGGAATTTTACGCAGTTTTTACCCTTCATTCTTACGTTTTACCCTATCTTCTTCCCGAGAACTTATTGACTATGCCGAAAAGCAGGGGCTTGTTGTATTTTACGGCGTCGCGCGGACAAAGTTCCTGACAGCAGTAACATCTTATACATTTACTCTGATTTATGGAAGCTTTCCCGTTTCTGATTTCTATGGCTTTACCCGGGCAATGCATTTTGCATTTACCGCAACCTACGCAAATCTTCTTTCTTATTTTTACCTTCCTGCTCATACTCGAACGGAAGAGCTTTGCGATAAAGCCGGGCATATTCACGAAAAAGGACGGCGGAAGCTTGGCGTTTATCTTATCGAAATTCTCTATAAAGAAAGGCTCGGTAAGCTTTTTAATATCGGCAATAAATTCGTCGTTATAGGAAATTATCTTTCTTTCCGTGGCTCTTATTATGATAGGATTGTCCCTCGGATCGTCGAAAATCGAAATTGCCGTCATGTCCGCAAGATAGGGATCGGGCGAAGCGATAAGAACGTTCATCGCGCGCGGTTTTCCGTTGGTAGGACCTGCGCCTTCCATACCGATTATTCCGTCGATAATATGCAGAACGATTTTGTCCGAAGCAAATCTTTCTATATCGATAAGGCAATCGGCAAAGGTTTCGAGCGTATTGAACTTACTGTGCATTTCGACTTTTACAAGTCCGGGAATCAATCCGAAAAGGTTTTTAACCGCTCCGCTGTAAGCAGTAAGTCCGTGAGTTTTGAGCTTACAGCAGTTTATAACCACGTCGGCTTTAAGGAAAGAATCGGTAACGTCTATTCTTTTGAGGCGTTCGCCTCTTTCGTTGGGAACGCAGGACGAACCGTAGTCGGAATTGACCGTCGCTCCGCTTTTTTCGGCGGCTTGGGCTATTCCCGTGGTCTTATAGACGTTTTTCATATGAGATTCGGTATACGCGCCTCCGCAACTGTCGCCGACGGTGGGAATTCCTCCCGCTTTTATTACGAGTCTGCATACCGCCTCAATAACCGCAGGATGAGTGGTTGCGGCTTTTTCGGGCGGAAGTTCGCGAACGAGATTTGCTTTTATGAAAACCTTCTGTCCGGGCTTAACGAAAGCCGACATTCCGCCGAATTTACCTACGAGCTTTTCTACCGAACGAAAGACTTCTTCTTCGTCGTAACCCGATTGCTTTACTATACTTATATCGTTAACGTTCATATTCGCTCCCGAGCGTTACGTTCTTTATAAACGACTATGCCAAATAATCGAGGTAACGAACGGAACGCTAAGTTTTTATCGTTTAACCGCAAATAACTGCCGGAAAAACACTTGTCCATAATTATATCACATTCTTCGCCGTCTGTAAATTACAAAAAGCGCAGGAAAAGGAAAAAAGGCGTTTATTGGAAATAACAGGGACGTTTCTTCGGGTATAAAATTCCGCGCACAGACAAAAATAACGGTAATAACGCCGACGTTACGTTCTTTATCGCTGACGCTTTCGGGCGATAACGAATTGAATGCCAAGCACTATTTCTTTATCGCCGATTGCATCGGGAACAAGGCTTTAACTTGGTGAGAACGAACGGAACGCCTATAAAAGCGTAATAAAAAAGGAGAAAATATGGTCAGAAAAGTTTTCACATGGATATCGGTTATCCTTATGATAATCGGTTCGATAACCTGGATGCTTATAGGAATTTTCGATTTCAACCTCGTTAACTTTATCGTTTTCGGTTCGGAAATCGCTTCTTCGATAATTTATATTCTCGTGGGCGTGGCTGCGATATGGATGATAATATATCTCGCGACTATTCCTTACGTCAATCAGGAAGAAAACAGGAAAATTACGGGTAACAACAGGAGCGAAAAGCACGAAAGTTACGGCAAATATACCGCGTACAAAAACCAGAGCGCAAAACGCGACGCCAACCGCTCGAAAGACGGCTACGACAGATACAGGAATTATTAAAAACGTTAAGAAACGCTCTTCGGAGAGGATTTCTTAATAAGGCTTTCAACCCGATAAAGATTTTAAGCAACAAAAATCGGCATAACCGCTGTTTTGCGGATATGCCGTTTTTATCGTCTTTTGCGTTTTTGACTTTGTGCGTTTTTGAATTTACGGATTACAACCTTTTTTCAAAAACGTCGCCTGAAAGTCTGTTTAATTCCCTGTTACTTAATCTCTTTTTTATCGCCGAATTTCTGTTTGTGTTCTTCTATAACACGGCGGTATTCTTCAGCCATAAGTTTTGCCGAGTCCTGCCAGGTGAAATAAAGGTCTTCGGAGGCTTTTCGTCCCATTTCGCGGACTTTTTCGGGGTTGTCCATGCACTCGCATAGGGCTTGAGTAAAGGACGTCAGGTCGTTTTCTATATGAACGGAATTCACTCCGTCCTGCGTGCCGAAAGCCGCGTCGGAACCGCTCACGAACACGCCTGCCGTGCCGAAAGCAGCAGCTTCGACCTTGACAAGTCCGAAGGTATCCTGAATGGACGGGAAAAGGAACATATCGGCTCTTGCGTAAATTTCCGCAAGAACTTCGTCTTTTACGTAGCCTGCGAAAATCACTTCTTTTTCAAGACGCAAGGTTTTGACTTTGTTTTTGAGAGCCTTGACGTAATTGCCCGTTCCGCCGATTATAAACCTGAATTTATACCCGCGCTTTTTAGCCTGAGCGAGAGCTTCCAAGGAAAACTGAATTCTCTTGGAACGCACTACTCTGCTGACCGTACAGAAAACGAATTCGTCGGGACTTAAAGAAAAGCGTTCGTTTGCAGACTCTTTGAGAGGCTGAACGTCGTCGGGTTTAAGTAAATTCGTGCCGAAAGGAACTATACGGCATTCGCCTTTATAATCGTAATCTCTGCGAAGAAGTCGTTCGGTGGCTTCCGTTCCCGCAAACATAACGTCCATCTGAGAGTAACGTTTTCCGAGTTTCTTTACGTAAGGAAGGTAAATAAGCGGATTACGCGTAACCTTCCTGAAAATCTCTTTGTAATTGGAGTGAACGTGCGATACTATCGGAATGTTCTTTTCCTTTGCTATCTTGGTCAGAACTTTACAAGCCGTAAAGGGCGTATGTACGTGGATAATATCGATGTCGGTTTTCATTATCTCTTCGTAGAAGCGTTTATCCTGATCGGGAACGCCGAAATCGATATTCGTAAAGGGAACTTTCACGCTTTTGAAAAAGATAATCTTATAAGGTTCGTGAAGTTCGGCGTCGGTTTTAGGGCAAGCGGCTATTCCCGTTACGTCATCGGGATAATTTATGAGATAGTTTCTCATACAGTTGATAACCCCGTCCATCTGGGGAAGATATACGTCCATTGCCGCAAGCACGGTTATCGGCTTTTTGTTTTGATTATTGGTTTCTTCCATTTTCGTATTTACAGCGACTTCGTTTTCGCTTTATTTGCCTCTTTATTTACTTTCTTTCAGCTATGGGAAAGAGTTTTCGCTTTCTCTAAAGCGATTATCTTCTTCACCGCTTCGAGAAGGTATTTTGCTTTGTAATCGGGCGTGCATTCTCCGCCTTCGCCCTCTATAAGAAAGGTAGTCACTCCTGCGTTCTCGCCCGCTTTTACGTCGCGCGCCGAATCTCCTACCATATACGACTCGGAAAGGTCTATATTAAGGTCTTTTGCCGCGCTTAAAAACATACCCGCCTTGGGCTTTCTGCAATCGCAGACGATTTTAAGCTCTTTGACTTCTCCCTTAAAACCTTTGTCGGGATGATGAGGACAGAAGTATATTCCGTCAAGATAAGCGCCCTCTCTGCCGAGAAGGGTTTCCATCTTCGCGTGAATCTCGTCAAGCCCTTCGAAGGAACATTCTCCTCTTGCCACGACGGGCTGATTGGTAACCACTACGGCGAGCATACCGCTTTCGTTTATAAGTCTGACGGCTTCCGCCGCACCGTCTATAAGTTCAAGCATATCGGGCGTTTTAACGAAGCCGTTGAGCTTGTTTATGGTGCCGTCCCTGTCGAGAAAAACGCATTTCTGCTTATTTCTGAGGCTTCTTCTTTCTACCGTTCCGTTTTGAATATCACGACAAACCGCAGTAAGTCTGCTTTCCGTACCGGCGTCTTTTATGTATTCCGTAGAAACGTAAGCAAATACGTCGCCCAAAGGTATTCTCGGCGAAATAACGTCCTTTTCCATGTCTTTTTTGCTTCCGTCAAGCAAAGAAAGAGCTTTCGGTGAAACGACAAAAAACGCCGCGTTCACGAGATTCCTGTACCAGAAATTTCTCTCGGCGTTCTTTGGGAGTATACCCGTAACGGAGCCCGACTTATCCGCCTGTATCACGTCGCTGTCGTAAGGGTGAGAATTAGGGTGGGCAAAAAGCGTAATCGCGGCGTTATGCTGTCTGTGAAAGGCTTCCATTCTCTCCAAATCTATATCGAAAACGGTGTCTCCGAAAACAAGAAAGAAATCGTCCTTTTCGTTTTTAAGTTCGGACAAAGCTCCCGCAGAACCCAAAGGCATTTTCTCTTCGACGTATTTTATATTGACGCCAAAATCTTTGCCGTCGCCGAAATAGTCTTTTATCTGTTCTCCGAGATGTCCGACTATAATAACGAAGTCGCGCACTCCGCCGTTTTTAAGACATTCTATCTGGCGCAGAAGAAGGGGCTTACCGCAAACGTCCACCATGGGCTTTGGGATAAGGTCGCCCGTAACCGCAGAAAGCCGCGTTCCTTTTCCGCCCGCCTGAATTACGGCTTTAAGCATTTTTCTTTAATTTGCGGGAAAAGATACTCATCATCATATGATTGAACATCATATGAACGTCCTCTACGACCTGCATGTTCTCTATCGGGCAATGCATATGATAATCGGCTTTTTCGTAGAGTTTTCCGCCCTTATAACCCGAGATACCCAAAACTTTTATTCCGCGTTCTTTGCAGTAATCCACGGCTTCGATAACGTTTTCAGAGTTACCCGAACCGCTTATTCCTATAAAGAGATCGCCCGCTTTTATCTTGCCTTCGATCTGCTTGACGAACACTTTGTCGTAACTGTCGTCGTTAGCGATAGCCATAATCGTGGCAATATTGTCCGTAAGACAAACGAAATCGAACTTCTTGTCGAGGTCGTAGCATATGCCCTTATTGAAATCGTTGGTCATATGAGAAGCCGTGGAAGCCGAACCGCCGTTTCCGCAAACGTAAATTTTAGCGCCCCTTTCGTAAACGTCCCAAATGGCGTTCATACTCTCGTTAAGCTGATTTTTGTCTACCTTATCTATGGTTTCTTTGACTAAATCGGTATAACCGTTAATATCGCGTAAAAAATCCACGTTCAGTCCTCCCTTGCCGTTTTGTCGCCTACGTAAATAATCTGCGAACCCTGCATATCGAAACCGAATCTTATGAACTTAAGGTCTTTCAGAGCTTCGCGCACGGCAGCCTGTTTTTCGGGACGAACGTAGAAAAGAAGGAATCCTCCTCCGCCCGCGCCGAGAAGCTTTCCGCCCATCGCACCCGCAACCTTGGCTTTTTCGTAATACTCGTCGATTAAGGGATTGGTTATTCCCGCCGCAAGCGAACGTTTGAGTTTCCAGCACTCGTCAAGTCTGTAACCCAAAGAATCGATTTCTCCGCGCTGGAATTCTTCTTTGAGTTTACGCGCCTGTTCGCATATTTTAAGCTGATTTTCTTCCTGCATACCCGAAGTTATGTTCTTTCTCTGCTCCTGAAGTATGGAGGAAGCCGATCTTACTCCGCCGGTATAGAACATAAGAAGGTTGTTTTCCATTTCGCGAAGCCTGTCTCTCGACAAAACCACCTGTTCCACGATAACCGAACCGTCTTTTTCGAAAGTGTAAAAACGAAGTCCGCCGTAAGCGGCAGCGTATTGGTCCTGTTTTCCTACGGGTTCGCCCAGTTTCTCGATTTCCATTTCGCAGGCTTCTTCCGCAAGACGCGCCTTGGAAACGTATTTGCCCGTGTAGGCGTAAAGAAGATGAAGAAGACCGACGGTAAAAGAGCTGGAAGAACCAAGTCCCGTTCCTCCGGGAACGTCTGCCTGAGAATCTATTTCCACCCCGGAGATACCGAAGTCGAGAAGAGTCTGACGGAAAATCCTGTGTTCGATGTCGTGTATATCGCGGACTTCTTCTATTTTGGAATATTTCAGAATCGTCTTTTCTTTATCGAAAGACGGGTGAATGCTGAGATAAACGTAACGGTTAAGTCCTGCGTTGAGGACGCAACCGCCGTGTTTGGAATAAAAGCTTTCAAGGTCGCTTCCGCCGCCGCAAAAGCTGACGCGAAGCGGGGTTTTTACCATAATCATGATATAGCCTTCCTTCGTAGTTTCTTAAATAATAGCACAATTCATTTCTTTTGGCAAGTAAAAAAGTAAAATTCACCCTTTAAGCCTTGAACGAAAGGGAATATTTTGCCCAAAAGGAAACTAAAAAGAAACCGTACCGCAAAGGCGTAGCTTTATAGCGCAAATAATCCCGAAAAATGCAGAAAAACGCCCTATAAAACAAACGCGTATAAAGCCGTTACTGCTCGGCGTCTTCTTCGGATCTTTTTTTCTGATATTCGCCGGCTGTCAAAAACAAATCGCAATAATCGTGATAAGCCGAAACTATCGACATATACGCGGAATGCATTTCTTCCAGCCGATCGTCGGGAATTTTATCCAGTAATCGTCTGAAGTTTTCGGTAATAACCCTGTTGTTTTCTTCGGTAAGATCGTAGCCCTCTCGGGTAGGTCTTACGAGAATGATTCTGCGGTTATTTACGTCCACGCGTCTTTCGGCAAAGCCTTTCCTTATAAGAACGTCTACGCACCTCGTGGTTTTACTTGCGGTAAAGCCGAGAACTTCGCTCAGCCCTCCCATCGTGCTTTCTCCGAGGTCGTGCAGCTTTGTAAGCGTAGAATAAACGGGATTGGCAAGGTTTTCTCTTTCGTAAGGCAATTCTTTCTCTTCGGTGTGTAAGCCCGAAAAAATCTTCATTCTGTTAAACGCGATCAGCGTATTATGCAACATTATAATCTCTTCGGATTTATCGTTGTTGCCATGATACAAATTCATAATTTCATCTTCCATTTTTTAACCCACAAAAAAGCTGCCGTTATCACAGCCGAAAGTTTCGGCAATCGATTTACGGGAGCTTTTTACCATATAGAAAAAACAACTAAGTTAATGTCACATACGGCGTTTTTTGTATTCTAACAAAAAATATAATTAAAGTCAAGTAAAAACAATTGACAACTCAATCATTTTAATGTATATTATCGATATGAAAATGTTGCAAAGCGATAATAAATTATACTTTTGCAAAAAATAAGCATTTTCAAGGAGGACAAAATGAAACGTACGACCACAGCGATTCTGATCGCGGCTTTGTTATGTCTCGTCGCCATAACGGCGGGCTGTACCACAACGACGACCTACTCCGTTACGTTTATGAACGGAACGCAAGTTGTCGGTTCGGTCAAGGTTATCGAAGGAGAAAGCGTTTACGCTCCCGAAGTGAAACTTGATAACTCAAAAGTTGTCGGCTGGTTTGAAAACGCCGATTTCAGCGGCAACGCATTTGATTTTTCGACGAAAATAACGAAAAATCTCACTCTCTACGTTAAGACGGAAGAAATCGCAAGAGAAAAAAGCTATACCGTAACTTTTATGGACGGTAAAAAGCAGATTGCTTCCGTAACCGTCAAAGAAGGCGAAACCGTATACGCGCCTCAGCTCGTGACTTCGGAAGACGTTACGGTGGAAGGCTGGTTTACGACGGCAGACTTTTCGGGCAAAGCTTTTGATTTTTCCTCGAAAATAACCTCCGATACCGTTCTTTACGTTAAAGCCGTTACCAATTCTTATTCGGTAACTTACGATCTCGGCGGAGCCGAAGGCGAAGTTCCCGTTCAGGAAGCGGTTAATCTCGACGGCAGTTTTACCGTAAAAGAACCCGTTCTTCGCGAAGGATACAAGTTCCTCGGATGGACGGACGGAAACGCGCTTTATCAGGCGGGCGACGAATACGAAGTAACCGATAAAAACGACGTCGTTCTTACGGCAACGTGGGAATACGTAGTTCTTACCGTAAACTTCTACGGCGACAAAAGACTTATCGAAACGAGAAACATTCCTTACGGAGGCGACGTTATCGCTCCCGAAAACACGGAACATTCCGCGCCGTGGGCTTATAAATTCACGGGTTGGGACAAAGCTACGGAATTAAAAGAAGTCAAAGAAGACCTCGAAGTCAACGCTTTATACGAATACACCCCCACTTCCGACGATTATTTCATCTTTACTCAGTCGGCAAACGGAGAAAGCTATTCCGTATCTTATAATCACGAAAAAGAAGAAACTCCCGAAAATCTCGTCATTCCGAAAGAATATAACGGAAAGCCCGTCGTCGCCGTTGACGAAGAAGGCTTTAATTATATCGAATGCACGCGTATTTACGTTCCGGGAAGCATTAAAACGGTTAAATCCATAGGTTTCTGGCAATTGCACTCTCTTACGGAAATCGTTTTCGAAGAAGGCGTCGAACGTCTCGAAACATTTGCCGTCGCTTCCTGTTACATTCTCCCGTCGGTAACTCTTCCCGCTTCTCTCGATTATATGGGCTTCAACGTTTTCTATCGTTGTTATTCCCTTAACGAAATCAAAATTGCGGAAGGAAACGAAACCTTCAAGTACGAAAACGGTTTTGTAAAGAGCCTTGACGGAACTAAACTTTATAAGGCGATTTACAGCGTTCTCGGTTCAAACGTTACCATCGGCAAAGAAGTAACATGGATGGCTCCCGGTCTCTTCTGCGACGACAATATCCTTAAACAGGTGACCATAGACGCCGATCTTACTTACATCGGTTGCGGAACGTTCTATAACAGCGGTCTCGAAACGCTGGTTATAAACGGCACGATAGAAGAAATCCACGGATATAACGAACCGTACACGAAATATCCCGAACTCACCGAAAGAGAACAGGAAAATATGATGCCTTACGGCGCGTTCGAAAGCGCAAGGTATCTTCAGAGCGTAACTTTTAACGGCGGTCTTAAGTTTATAGGCGGCGGCGCGTTCACAAACTGCGGAGCAAAAGAAATCGTACTTCCGGACACCGTTGAAGAAATCGCCATAGACGCTTTCGCTTACATGTACTCGATTGAAAAAATCGTAGTGAGCGGTATCGACAGCTTCGCCCGTTACTATTCCGACAGCGACGCCGCTCTTCTCGAAAGAAACGCCGAAGAAGGCGACACTCTCATTATTTTCGCTCCTAAAAGTCCCATTACCGAATACGAAATTCCCGACACGGTTTCTACCGTCAATTATTTCGCGTTCCAGAATAACAATTATATTAAAAAGCTCGTTATTCCCGAAGGCGTATTCGATCTTAAACCGGGCGCGTTCGTTTATATGATGTCGCTCGAAAGTCTTTCCGTTCCTTCCACGGTAACAGCACTCAGAAGCGGATTCCCGCCTTTCCGCGCTCACGACGACGACAGCATTCCCGTTTGGGGAAGAACTCAGATTTACGGAGACGGTTTCGGCGTATTCTCCGCCTGCAGAGCGCTTTCGGAAATCCTTTATCCCAACGGCAACAATATTACCGTAATCGGCAAATACTGCTTTGCGGACGCGCCCTTAAAGACCTTTACGATTTCCGCTAAACTTACGGAATTCTATTCCAGCGCGGTAAGCAGTTCCGTTCTCGAAGCATGGTACGTAGAAGACGGTTGCGTTCTCGATTTAACGGCGGAAGACGGCGTTCTTTACAACAAAAATCAGACTCAGCTTATAAGCTACCCCGCTGCAAAAGACGGCGAATCTTTCGTGATGCCGTCAAGCGTAACAAGCGTTAAGACAAGCGCTTTCAGCAGAGTAAAGTTCCTTAAAAATCTGACTGTCAGCGACGAATGCACGGATATCCCCGTATCCTTTTTAGTCGGCAGTTCCAGCATAGAAAATATCGTTCTGCCTGCAAAACTCGCAACCATCTCTCCCGAAAGTATATTGGAATGCCCCAACCTTAAAACGGTTGAATTCAGAAACACCACCGCTCCCTCTTTCACAAACGCATACGAATTCGCTCTTTTCGCTTATTTCAGCGAAGATCCCGAAACGGGATACTTTGGCTATAAGATTGCGGAAGATCTCGTAATAAAAGTTCCCGTAGAATCCTATACCGAATACTACGAAGCTTTCTATAACGCAACGGGAAGCACCGATTATTCCGAAAGAATTTCCAAGGAAGGTCAGACGCTCGTAAGCTATATCTTCGACAGCAAGGGCGGAACCGACGTAGAAACCGTAAAAACCGTCGTTCTTACTCAGCTCGTTAAACCCGAATGGGCAGGCGAAGGTAAGAAGTTCTTCTACGGCTGGTACCTCACCGACGGAACGGTAGCCGGCAACGAATGGGGCAACCCCGTCGAACTTCCTTTCTCCTACAAGAACGGAACGAGCGTCACTCTTTACGCAAGATGGGAAGACACGAGACTCCAGGACGGCAAGAGCTGGGATACCTGTATCGACCTTTCCGAAAACAACGTATTTACCATCGAATCGGCGTCCGTAACGAAACTTTACTTCTGTTTCACCGCAACCGAAACGGGTAAACTCGTAAACGGCGCAGGCGATCTGCCCTTCCACAGCGAAGTTCTCGAAGCTTTCGCTATGCAGGAAAATTACAGGGTATGGGCTATGCTCTGGACTCAGCCCGAAGAGAATTACGACTACCTGATAAGTATGTCAAGCCGTTACGTAACAGCAGGCGAAACCTACTATATGACGCTTGAATTTTACAGATACGACGGAGAACCCATCGACGTTCCCGTAACCATCGAAATTACTTTCGAAATAGACACGACGAAAGTTAAACCGACGGAAAACGTTAACGAAACCATTCCCGCTATGCTTCCTTCAAGAGATAAGAGAGAATATCTTGCACGCTGACAGGAAGAAAACTATAACAAACGAAAAAGGCTCCGTAAGGAGCCTTTTTCATATCCGCTGAATTGCGGTTATTTATAAAACTGTTTTCCAAATAAATTCGGGTTTTTCTTTTATACCGAGCGTTGTTCTTATCCCTTAAAAATTCGCGGGAAAGAACGGAAGACTACGTTAGTCGAGAATTCTGCCGTCGGTGGAAATCGTAACTACGCTCCAGGGAATAAACTTTCCGCTTGCCTGAAGAGCGCGTTTTACGGCGTTTTCTATTCCTCCGCAACAGGGAACTTCCATTCTCACTACGGTTACGCTCTTTATATCGTTGTTTCTGATAATCTCGGTAAGCTTTTCCGCGTAATCCACGTCGTCGAGTTTAGGACAACCTATAAGCGTGATTTTGTTGCGGATAAAACGGTTGTGGAAATCTCCGTAAGCGTAAGCCGTACAATCTGCCGCAACGAGAAGATTTGCGCCGTCAAAGTAAGGAGCGTTCACGGGAACAAGTTTAATCTGTACGGGCCACTGAGAAAGTCTGCTTTCTACCGAATGCGCGGAAGCTTTTTCTTCGTGTCCGCAATCGCAGGCTTCGCGTTTAATGCTTTTCGACTGAGTTCCGGGACAACCGCAGGGAAGCGTTCCGTGAGCTTTCTTCTTCTTTGCTTCGAGTACGGCTTGTTCGTTATATGCGGGAGCTTCGCGTTCTTCGAAAGTTATCGCGCCCGTAGGACAACCCGGGAGACAATCGCCCAGTCCGTCGCAGTAATCTTCACGGGTGAGCTTTGCCTTTCCGTTAACCATTTCTATCGCGCCTTCATGGCAGGCTTTTGCGCAAAGACCGCAGCCGTTACAGAGTTCTTCGTCGATTTTTATAATTTTTCTTTTCATTTTAGAATCCTCCACTGTTATCGCTATTGCAAAAGCCAACCAAAAGGATAAAAATCGTTCTTCGCTTGACTTTGTACCCGAATTATAATATAATTTCAGAAAAAAGTCCGTTGTTTTTACAACAAAACGAGGTTTTTATGAAAGATTTTCTCAGTCTTATCGAAAAAGTCGAAATAATGAAAGGCATTCCTTCGGATAAACTCGAAGAAACGCTTGACAGAATGAACGCAAAAGTCAGAACTTTCGCAAAAAACGCCTACGTTATGCGTCACGGCGAAATACCGAAATATATAAGCGTTCTTTTAAGCGGGAAACTTATCGTTCGTTTCGACGATTATTGGGGAAACAGAAACATCGTAAGCATAATAACCCCGGGAGAAACTTTCGGCGAAGCTTACGTTACGCCCGAAAGCGAAATCTTTTCAAAAGACGTTTTTGCACCCGAAGAAAGCGTCGTTCTTTATCTCGACGCTTCAAAGCTTTTCGATGCAACCGAAGAAAACGCCTTTCAATCGATTCTCATAAAAAATCTGTTTTTCGACGCCGCGCGAAAGAACCGTAAACTTGCGGCAAAAGTGGCTTGTCTTTCGCGAAGAAGCACGCGTGAAAAACTTATCGCATATCTTTCCGAACAAGCCGAGAAAAACGCAAGCAACCGCTTTTCAATTCCTTTCAACAGACAGCAACTCGCGGATTATCTGGCAGTGGACAGAAGCGCGATGTCGGCGGAACTCTGCCGGATGCGCGACGCCAAGCTCCTGACCTTCGACAAAAACCGCTTCACCCTCCTGACGAAAAGGGAGGGGTAGAAAAGCTGAAATTTTATCGCTGAAACTATCGATTATTATATTTTTATATTATTTCCGCATTGACTTCAACGCTTACATATGGTAAAATAGTTTTGCGTTTCCTTGTTACGAAACGAAAATAAAAACGGAGGAAAAACTTATGCAGAAAAACGCAATGAGAATTGCTATGATTCTCGTAATTGCAATGATTCTGTCGCTTTGCGCCTGCACTTCGCTTCCTCAGGCGAGTGAAAACGGCTACCTAAGCGGCAGAAAATTATCGGTCAAAGCCACCGATATTAACCTCGACGGAATACTCAAAAATTCCAACGTTCTCGAAACGTCGGAAAGCATTTCCGAAAACGACAAAATCGACGTAATAGTCGAAACGGCAGGCAAAAGCCTTTCCGAAGCCTATGCTGAATCCAAGGCAAGCACTCTTTCGGCTTTTGCTCAGTCAGAAGAAGGCAAGGCTCTTTCCGAAAAACTCGTTGCGATTCAGAACGAAGTACGTTCGGATCTCGAAAGACTCGGACTTGCAGAAAACGTAAAACATTCCTACACATCGCTTATAAACGGTTTTTCTGCAACTATAAGATACGGCGATCTTGACGCAATCCGCGCTCTTCCCAACGTAAATCGCGTCGTTATTTCCGCTCTTTACTCCGCTCCCGACACCGTAGAAGCAGAATCTATAGAAAAATTCTGGCAGGGAGACACGGGTATTCTTTTCAATACACACGGATATAACGGAGAAGGTATGGTCGTCGCCGTCGTTGACTCCGCAGTAGATTTCACCCACCCCGCTTTTTCAAACAATCCCGAAAATCCCGTTATTACCTATTCCGATATAGAAGCTATCTATGAGAGCATTTACGGTTTCGGACAGGTTGATTTCGAAGTTTCGGATTTATACAGAAGCGCGAAAATTCCCTTTACGTTCGATTACGCAAATATGGATACCGACACCCGTCCCACAAGAAGGAGTACTCTCTATTTCGGCGGAGATCACGGAACGCACGTTTCGGGTATAATCGTCGGAGATAACGAGGTTATAACGGGTTCCGCGTCCAAAGCTCAGCTCATCGGAATGAAAGTTTTCAAAGACAATACGGCAACTGCTACCACGTCGGATATTATAGCCGCGCTCGGAGACGCCGCGATTATCGGCGTAGACGCAATCAACCTTTCTCTCGGTTCTCCTTGCGGATTCACCTACTCTCACTACGAAGCTCTCGAATACGTCAACGAAATGTACGACAAACTCAGAAAGCTCGGCATCGGAGTCTGCGCTTCGGCAGGTAACAGCTATAACGCTTCCTACATAAATCAAGCCGGCTCTCAGAGCGTAAACAATCCCGAATACGGCGTTCTCGGCTCGCCCTCTTCTTACGACGCAAGCTTTTCGGTTGCAAGTTGCGAAGCCGTCAGCACGCCTTTCTTTACGATAAACGGTACGGTTTATAACTACGGCTGTTCCATAAACGTAGCCGATAGCAAACTTCGTTATTTCTCGAGAATTCTTCTCGGCGATAACCAAGAAGTTTCCGCAGAAATCGTTCCCGTAGGAGACAAAGGCGTGGAATCGGCTTACGAAGGAATTGACGTAAACGGCAAAATAGCTCTCGTCCAGAGAGGCGGTCCGTCTTTTTCGGATAAAGCGAGATTTGCAGCCTCAAACGGCGCAATCGGTCTTATCGTATACAACACCGCAGACTCTCTTTTCAATCCGGCTATCGAAAGCGATATTACCATTCCCGTGGCTTCGCTTACTTCAACCGACGGAAGCATGCTTCTGCAAACGGCCGAAATAGATCCTCTTATGCTGACGGTTTCCGCAAGCGATTTCAGCTATCCTATTTCGGACTACTCTTCCTGGGGTCCCGTTTCCGATCTTACTCTTAAACCCGACATAACCGCTCCCGGCGGAAACATATTCTCTTCCGTTCCTCAGGACTCCGGTTCTCTTTACAATTTCATGAGCGGTACGAGTATGAGTTCTCCCAACCTCACCGGCGCCTTCCTTTCTATTAAACAATACATAAAAGACACTCAGCCTTCGCTTACTTCAAACGAAATGAGAACTCTTGCTTATCGTCTTATGATGAGCACTGCGACTCAGCTTTTCGACGAAAACGGCAGACTTGTCTCTCCTCGTCATCAGGGCGCGGGACTGGTTAATATCGACGAAGCTATAGCAACGAAAGCTTACATTTCCGTAGTCGGTTCGGACAGAACAAAACTTTCTCTCGGCGACGACAAGAACCGCGACGGTATTTACACTCTTAACTTCAACATCGTAAACTTCGGCGATTCTTCGCTTTCCTACGAAATGAGCGTTGCCGTTCTTGCTGACGGTCTTACGAGCGACAAAACAAGAATCAATAACGCAACTTACGCTCTTAACGGAAACTATACCGTAAGCGTTAAAAACGCTTCTCTTGACGGAAATACCGTTACGGTAGAAGCAGGAAAAACCGCTTCTGTTAAAGTCGTTATAACTCTTAACGAAGAAGACACCGCATATCTTATGCAGTTCCCCAACGGAACGTACGTGGAAGGTTATTGCGTATTCGAATCAAAGAACGAAGACGATATAGACCTTTCCGTTCCTTATCTTGCTTTCTACGGCGACTTTACCGAAGCAAGCGCGTTCGATAAGACTATTTACGAAACGACTACCGATTACTATATTTATCCGATGGGCGTTTACGGAGTAGTTCCCGGCACTAACAACGCGTCGACTCTCGGTACTTATAACCTTTTCGCGGTTCCCGACGGATTTGCCGCGCCTGCTCCTTCCGAAAACAATATTGCGGTATCTACAAATCCCGACTCGATTCATACCATATATACTGTTAACACCAGTCTTCTCCGCGACGTAGAACTTCTCGAATACGAAATAAGAGACGTTATTACGGGCGAAATATATTACAGCGCGTACGCTCAGGACGTTGCCAAAAACCACTACAGCAACGGTTCCATATACTTAACTTCGTACGGACTCAATATCGACTTTACGGATCTTCCCGCAACAAATAATCAACAACTCGAAATCGTTACGCGAGCAACCCTTACCTATAACGGACGCAATAAAGTTCAGGAAATAGTATGGCCGCTTTTCGTTGACTCGGAAGCTCCTTCGCTCATCGACGCTAAGGTTCGCTACGAAAACGATAAAACGCTCCTCGATCTTACCGTTTTCGATAATCACGTTCTTCAGTGTATAGGTTTCGGCACGATTGACCGGAGAGGAGAAAACGTTCAGGCTTACGAATACTCTCTTCCCGTCGAAAATTGGAAATCGGGCAAAACCAACGTTATAACCCTCGATATGACGGATTATCTCAAATACCTCAATAACGGCGAGCTTATAGTAAACTTTACAGACTACGCTCTTAACTCTCAGGCTTTCTACGTAGGCAGTATTCTTCCCGAAAATCAGGACGATAAAGAAACAGACTCTCTCACCGAACTTACTCTCGGAACGGTTACTGCAAACAACTTCATCAGCGTAAACGATTTCGATGACGAATCCGCAGACGTTTCCGTAAACGCCGTTACTCCTCACAAAAACATCAATGTAAACGGCGAAGAAGAATACTTCCTCGTAAACGACGCGGGCGTTCTTTCCGGATACGTCGGTCCCGCAGGAGACGTCGTTATTCCTTCCGATATAGGCGTTAAATCGATAGCGGGAACTCACGACCTTTTCAGACAGAACACGAAACTCACGAGTATAGTTATACCGGAAGGCGTAACCGAAATTCAGAATCTCGCTTTCTTCTTCTGCACCAATCTCACCAAGATCGTTCTCCCCTCCACTCTGGAATCTATCGGAGCCAACGCAATAAATTCCTGTTACAAACTCGAAAGCATAAATCTTCAGGATACCGACTGTAAAAAATACGGCAACTACGCTATAAGCAACAACCTTGCTCTTAAAGAACTTATCTTCCCCAACGTTGAAGACACGGCTTTAACCCTCGGTTATCACGCTATGGGAACGCTCGTTTCTCTCGAAAGACTGGAATTCCTCGGCGATATCGACACTCTTAATTCCATCGGAGGTTTACCCAATCTTAAAACGCTTATTTTCCACGGAAACGTAGAAGCTATTTACGGCAACAGCTTTATGGGCTGTACGAAACTCTCCGTCCTCGAATTCCGCGGAAACGTAGGTCAGATAGGCGATCCCGACGAATTCTACGACACTTCGTTTGCAATGCACAAAATAACGACGCTTGACTTTATGGGCGACGTCGGCGGAATTTATTCCAGCAACTTCACAAATTGTCCTCTTCTCGAAAAGGTAACTTTCCACGGAAACGTAGAATACGTAAGCGGAAGCACCTTTACGAACTGCACAAAAGTAACGGAATTCACCGTTGCGGAAGGTAACGATAATCTCTTCATCGATCCCGAGACAAGACTTATGTTCAACAAAGAAAAAACTCTTATGATGAAACCTTCCGCATGGGATTACGACGGAATAATCACCGTTCCCGAAACGGTTACGGAACTTGTAGGAGGACAGTTCGGTTCGGGTTACGTCTACATCAGCGATTACTCATTGGTCTATAATTTCGGAGAATCTTTCGGTTCTTCCGCAGAATCGGCTTCTCGGTACATCGGAAAGGACTACAGTTATAAGCTTAAAGGCGTAATTCTCCACGACGGCATTACCAATCTTCCTACGGCTTGCTTCAACGGTTGCGTAAATATCGAAACCATAGATATGTCTTTCGTAGAAGCCGACTATCTCAGCGACGCCGTATTTGCAAACTGCACAAGCCTTAAATCCGTTGCTCTTCCCGAAGGAATATGCGAATTCGGAGAATACTGCTTCTACGGCAGTTCCATCAAGGAAGTTTCCATTCCGGAAGACGTAACCTGGCTTCCCAATTACACGTTCAGAAACTGCACGGAACTCGAAAAGGTCGAATTCAATAACGTCGAAGAAATCTACGATTATTGTTTCACGGGAGCAAGCTCCTTAAAAGAAGTCATAGCTCCTTGCGTGTACAGCGTAGGCGAATACGCGTTCATGAACTGCACATCTCTCGAAAACGTCGAATTTTCCGAAGATATATGCGATATTTACTCTTATACCTTCGCCGACTGTACGAGTCTTAAAAACATAAACCTTACCGACTCTATGGAAAGCGTTTATACCTGCGCTTTCGCAAACACGACGTCTCTTGAAGAAATCTATTTCTCGGAAAACATGTCCGACTTCGGCGACGGTGCATTTATGAACTCAGGTCTCAGAAACGTAACTCTTAATAACGACCTCTACGTCGATATTTCAAACGTATTCTACGGACTTAAAAATCTCGAATCCTTTGAATTCTCGGTTGAAAATCCCTATTACACGGTAATTGACGGCGTGGTTTACGATAAAGCCGTAAGCTCCGTCGTTCTCTTCCCGACTCGTCTCGACGTAAGCGAACTTACACTGCCCGAAACGGTAGTTTCTGTAAGCGACCGCGCCTTTATGAACGCGGTATTCCTTAAATCGATAGACCTCGGAAAGGTAATCGAAATCGGAAATTCCGCTTTTGAAAATTCCGCTGTCGAAAACGCCGATATTTCAGGCGTCGAATATATAGGTAAACACGCTTTCAGAAACACTCACATATCCGAAGTTACTCTTTCTTCGGTGAATCGTTATATCGGTTATTGGGCTTTTGCAGATAACGCGCTTGAAAAAGTTACCGTTAAAGCCGACGCTCACACCTTCAATTATACCTTCATCTTCAAGGATTCCGATATAAAGGACCTTATAATCGAAGAAAACTACAAAGGTCTTAGAGTCGTTAACGGTTCCTTCCTTGTAAATTCCGACGGAAGTATACTTTACGGATATTTCGGAAATGACGAAAACGTTATCCTTCCCGAAGGAATAACCGTCATAACGGCAGACGCCTTCAAAGGAAACGCTTCCATAGTTTCGGTAGTTCTTCCTTCGACTCTGAAAGCGATAGGCGATAAAGCTTTCTACGGTTGCACCGCTCTTAAAACAATCGAATTCAGATCGAAAAATGCTCCCGCACTTTACGGAACCTACAATCCCGAATATAATCTTTGCTATGCAAACTTCGTGGATTACGTTGAAATTTGCGACGCAGAACTCACTGCTATCGTTCCCGACGCGGAAGCTTTCAACGAATTTATCTGGAATGAAATTTTCGATAAAATCGTAGAGAAAAACTAACCGGTTTACAAATCAATCAAACGGAGGCTGCCTTGTTATGAGGCAGCCTTTTGCGTATTCTTATAATTTTTGTACATTTTTATAAAATACCGTCTCAAAACGATTGACAAAAGCCGAAGTCGTATAGTAGAATTCAAACGTGACGGTGATGTGTTCTGAAAAGCTCGTCACCGTAAAAAACGTAAACGGTCGTTCTCCGCGGTTTTATATGTACTTGCGGTAACGAAAATAACTTTCGTCGTCAAAGATTAACCCGAATTCACGGCAGATTATAAAAAACCGTTTTTTTTGCGGGTTATATACGTCGGACGATGTAAGTAACTTTCCCACAAAAAAGGATCGACTCGAATTTCCTTCCTGCAAAAAACAACTTAAAATTCCATCACACAAGACAAATATTAACTCGAATTTCCCAAACAAAGAAAAATTAACTCAACCACTCCCACAAAACAAAAATTTTTTCGAGCGTTACGTTTATACTTATTACCGTAAACGACAGTGTTACGGGCGGAATGCTAAAGGTAGTTTAGATTATGTTGAAAAACGGCGAATCGGATAAGCCGACGGAAAATAAAGAAAATTTACAAGCGGAAAACAAAGAAAATTTACAAGAAGAAAATAAAGAAAATTTACAATCGGCAGAGGCGCAAGCCGATGAAATTTTGACGGAATATGCGATTAAAGCTCTGGAAGTGCGCCGAAAAAATATTGAAAAAATTGTAAAAATGCTGGAAAGTCCGATAGATTCGCAAGAAAACTCGGACTTTCTTTCAGATGAGCATGCCTTTTCGGAACCGAAAAAAGCAAAATCCAAGCCCCGAAAAGACGAAAATAAAACGAAGAAAAAAGCTTCTTCAAAAAATTCCGAGAGTGTTTCTTCCTCTTCAAAAAGTACGAAAAACGTTTCTTCTTCGAAAGCAGGCAAAAACAAATCCGACTCCGAAAAGTCTGCGAAAAACAGTTCCAAACGCAACGATAACGAAGAAAATCTTCACGAAGGACACCGCGCAAGGCTGAGAAAAAGGCTTCTCGACTTAGACTGCAAAAACTGGAACGAACACGAAGTCATGGAGTTGTTTTTGTATTTCGGCTGTCCGCGAAAGGATATGAACGAAGTCGCTCACAGACTCATAAACGCCTTCGGTTCCTTTCTGCGCGTAGTCGATTCCAACGTTTACGATCTTGTGGAAATCGGCGGAATTACCCGGACGACAGCCGAATACATAGTTTTCGCGAGAAAATTTCTGAATTATTATAACTACCTGAAAAGCACGGAAGTCACGACGTTTTACACCTTTGAAGACGTGTGCGCATACCTTTCGGGCTTTTTCTGCGGCGAATACAACGAGAACGTTCACCTCGCCTTTTTAACCAGCGCGGGACAAACGATTTACGAATACAACATTAAGGGCGCCTCGCCTACGGAATCTCTGGTTTCTCTTCGCGAAATCGCGGAAAACTGTATCCGCTATCACGCCGCATGCTTAATGATTGCCCACACGCACCCGTCGGGCTTTGCCGAACCGTCGCCCGAAGACGATAAATTCACCAAAAAACTCGTGAGTTTTCTCGACGACATCGGCGTTTCACTGTTCGACCACCTCATATGGGCGGACGGACGCGTATTCAGCTACGCCATGAGCGGTCGTCTCAAAGAACTTGGTTGCGAATAGGAGTTAAATACGCCGTAATCTGCGTTTATATATTTTATTACTTCCTCCCTACGTCTATATTGTCTTTGGTGCGGTCGCTGAGCGATTCGACGGGATGGGGCGCGATCTGATAGCGATAGTCCTCTCCGTTCCTGTCGATATAGGTTTTTATTACCTTGTGGCTTGCGACTTCTCTGAGATTTGCGTTTACTTCGTCCTGATAATCGAAGTAATGATAATCGTCGTTTAGTTTACTTATATCTATATAGCCCTCCTCTTTCGCGGTAAGAGTTACTTCGTTTCTCAGAATATCTCTTATATACTCTTTATGCTCGCGAAGTTTCAATAATCTCGGGAATTCTCCGTTTCCTACGACTTCCTGATATTCCTTACCGTCGTATATACGAAGCATTTCTTCCGCCATCTGAACGTGCGCAAGTTCTATATCGAGGTGCTGTTCCCAGATTTCCTTGACTGACGGATCGGTTTCGTCCATATACATGCTGTAATAGAGATAACATTCGAGGTATTCGTGAAGAAGCAGGTTTTCCACCCAGGTTTTACTCGTATCGATAAAGCTTCCGTACATGGAAACGTGCTGTTCTTCTATCATAGCGATTTCCGTATAAAGTTTTCTCGCAATATCCGTCTGCTGAAAAGAGCCTATATTCATATAATAATTCATAGTCTGCTGTTCGGCTGCGGTTATAAGCGAAGCGTGAAGTATCGATATGGGATCGGATTTTTCGTTCCTCAGATGTTTTTTGACTTCGTCGGTAGGATACCTGTGTTCGGCAACGGTAGGTCTTCCGGGCATTATTTCGGTATATCCGCCTACGAGTTTTTCAGCGTGAATACCCTGCTCCATTTCAAGCAGATCCGCATATCTGTAAAGATGGTCGAAGTCTTCCAGAAGGGCGAAATTCAAGGCTTTTACGAGGTTTTTGTCGGGTTCGCTCATTGCGATTTCCGCAGTAAGATCGACGGCAAGCTGTTCGTAAGATATAGTCGTTTCGAGAGGCGTTTCGTCCTTTGGTTTAAGCGAAGCTATACGCTTTTGCTGTTGCTGTTCGCTTCTTCTTAAAACCGCAAGATCTCTTCTCAGGTCGTTGTTGTTGCAGTTTCTGTGAAACCGATGGGAAAACCATACCTGTTCGAACTCCGTGCCGTTCATAAGAATTATTCTCGTCTTCGTGTAAGGATCGACGGCGTTTTTATCGTAGCTCTTGGGCGCAAGACGTTGCCAATCCATAAAACAATCGTTAATTTTCGGTGCTTTTTCCTTAAACGGATTAAATCCCATATAATCTTCTCCTTTTGCCTCTAATTTTTTGTTTTCCTGCGTTCCTTGCTCTTACGGATATTCGGAAATAAATCCCTAACCCGCAATAACGAAGGTAACGCTCGACTGATTTACCCGTAATTATTATCGTACGATTTCTTTTTATACAAAAAGCGAAAAATTCTTTAAGTTATTGCCGCAAAGTAAAATCGTTACGTTTTTAACAAACGTTGCTGTTTATTTTTTATGTATCTTTTTATTATATCTTTTAACATATCTTTCAAAAAAATATCGTTTTGGCTCTGCTCGGGTTGAACAAAAGGATAAGAAACAAGCGTTACATTTTTATCCTGATTACCGCAATCGTCACTTTTAATCCGTTAAAAATATGCAGATGTGGCGCGCAGCAGCTTTTACGATAGAAACGCGCCCTTTTGGTTTAGTTTAGCCAAAGCTTTTAACTGAAAGCGTACTGCAAATGCTATGGAGTAAAGCGACGGCTAAACCGATTTATTCCCGTAAAAATATCGGCGAGAACGAACGGAATGCTAAAGTCGTTATGAATAATTACCCGAAAAAGGAAGCAGAATAAGTTTATGAAAAAGAAAGTCGTTATCTGCGGAATCGATACGTCGACGCTGCCAAAAATCACCGCAAAAGAATCGAAAGAACTTATGGAATCGGTAAAATCGGGCGATAAAGAAGCCCGAGCAAGATTTATTACCTGCAATATACGCCTCGTGCTGTCGGTACTTCAGAAGTATTCTTCCAAAGTAAACAATCCCGACGATCTGTTTCAGGTGGGTTGCGTGGGACTGGTTAAAGCCGTGGATAATTTCGATAACACGCTGAACGTTAGATTTTCCACCTACGCCGTTCCTATGGTCGTGGGCGAGATACGAAGATACCTCAGGGAAAGCAATTCTCTGCGCGTTTCGAGAGGCATAAGAGATCTTGCCTACAAAGCCATGACGGCACGGGAAGAGATAGAGTCTCAGGGCGAAAAAACGGCAACTCTCAGCGATATTGCCAATAAACTCAACAAAACGGTAAGCGAAGTGGTTTACGTTCTCGACGCAATATCTCAGCCTCTGTCGCTTTACGAACCCGTTTACGGCGACGGCGACAGCGTGCTTATCATGGATCAGATAAAAGACAAGAGAAACTGCGATGAAAACTGGCTTACCGAAGTATCGCTTACCGAAGCCATAGAAAAGCTTTCCGAACGCGAGAAACTTATCGTTCTTAAAAGATATTTCGAAGGAAAGACGCAGATCGAAGTTTCGGGCGAAATCGGAATATCTCAGGCACAGGTTTCGAGACTTGAAAAAAACGCCGTGGCTCATATAAGAGATTACGTTTAATTCTTTATAAAAGACAAATGCTTAGAAGCTACGTTTAATTCTTATAAAAAACTATAAAAAACACCGAGGAGAGACGCAAAAAATGTCAATTTACCACAGAGATCGCGATTTAAGCCGTATAGGTCACAATATTATGTTTCCTTTTTACACACCCCTTCTGACCGAAATGTACCGTTTCGACGAATTCAGTTTTCTTTTCGACGAATATAACGCTTATCCGCTTTACGATTACGACTTCACGGACGATAACGAACCTACGAAAAGAGACTGACTGAATTATATAAAAAACTTCCGCAAATAAACGCATGCGGAAGTTTTCTTTTTTTATGGTTTCGGGAATCTCGTTTTCCGTAAATTCGGTTTTTCGTGACTTATATAGAGTTACCTCTCGCCTTGTCCCGTTGTCGGTAAGGTCGCGCGTTATCGGCGTTATCAAAGGGTTATCCGTTATCAGTCGATTCTGCCCGTTAGATGTCCTTCGGGGTTAAGAGAACGGAAACCGTCCTGACGGTAAAACTCGTAAACCGCAATTGCTACGGAGTTTCCGAGATTGAGCGAACGGGTATCCTCGAACATGGGAATTCTTACGGCGTTGTCGTAGTGCGCTTTAAGAAGGCTTTCGGGAAGTCCTCGCGATTCTTTTCCGAAAACGAAAAAGTCGCCGTCTTTATATTGAGGCTGAGTGTAGTTTCTCTGCCCTTTCGTCGTAAAATAATAGAAATTACGATCGCCGAACTTCTCTAAAACCTCGTCGAAACTATCGTAATAGTATATCTCGGCGTCTTTCCAATAATCCAGCCCCGCTCTTTTAAGGTGTTTGTCGGTTACCTCGAAACCCAAAGGTCTCACGAGATGAACAGCCGATCTCGTGGCGACTGCCGTTCTTACTATATTGCCTGTGTTCTGAGGAATTTCGGGTTCGACGAGTACTATATTTACTTTCATTTTTCTCCTTAGTCCTTCCGCAAAGCCAAATCCTTTATGCGGAATAATTTACTCTTTTCGGTGCAAAACCAATAAGCCTGAATTACGCCGTCTTATATAAAACGCTAACAGCAGAGTTTTTCCAGTTTGTTTTGTTTGAGCGCGTAAATATACGCGGAAACTTCGTAATCGGGATAAATCTTTTTAACCGCAAGACAGTAACTGTTAAGCTGAGGAAAATATCTTTCTCTGAGGTTAAAGAGGCTGTTGGTGTACTTATAATCCACGATGGCTATTTTCTTCTGCTCCCCGTTAAACACGAGAAGGTCTATCGCGCCCTGAAGAATCGTGCTTTCTTGTGTGTTGACGTCGGGAACGAGATCGGTGACTTTCTGCCAGGAAACGAAACGCTGTTCGAAGTAAAGTTCGTTTCCTTCGATAAGATCCCGAAGCTTTTTGTCGTTTACCGCGCGGATAATTACGTCAAAATCGAGCAGGTCGTATATTTCTTCTTCTATAAAACCTTCTTTAAGCAGTTCTTTCGCGTAAAACTCAATCGTTTCTCTGTCCGTGACGTTCAGTCTTATGCATTCGAGAATCTTATGATAAGCCGTTCCCAGTTCGGCGTTGATTTTCTGCTTCTTCAAAACCTCGATTTTCGCTTCCATATCAACAAAAGGTCCTGCAAGAAACTTAGGCTTGCTTTCTCCGTCGATAATCACGAAATCGTTATCCTTTTCGCCCGGGATTACGAATTCTTTTTTAAGCTTACTCGAAACTACCTTTATCGGAATGAAAATACTTTCTTTCTCGGGCTGAAGCTTGCTTTTAAGATATTCTGCTTCTTCGGTTATCTCTTTGTTTACGGGGAAAACCAGCCTGTTTGCCCTGTCCAGATACCTTTCTCTCGGGGAAGGCAATCTTACCGCTTCTTCGGCGTAGGGAACGTCTTCTATCGAACAAGAGACTTCTTTGCCCGAATGACTGCTTTCGCCGTCGGAATAGAAAAGCCTTGACAGCCAAGGCGAAGCCGAATCTACTCCGTCGGGACGTTTATCCTTAAATTCGGAAATGGCTTGGGTTATGAAAAGCCCGTATTTAGCGCGCGTCAAAGCGACGTACAGCAGTCTGAGTTCTTCTTCTGCGTCGCGTCTTCTTTTTATAATCAGATTTGCCGAATGAGCGACGTTATCGTAAACTTTCATTTCCTCGCGGTCGTAGGTTTTCATGGTAATACCGCCCTCTTTGTCGCAAAGAACGGTATCCGCGTCGTTATTAAACCGTCTGTCCGTTCCCGCAAGAAAAACCACGGGGAATTCCAGACCCTTAGAGCCGTGTATGGTCATAAGTTTTACCGCGTCTTCGTCGTTCATCGCGATAACGCTTCCGTCTATTTCGCTGTCGCTCATAAAATTCAGCATTCCGTTGACGGTACGGCATTCGGGCAGACCGTCAATCGCCTGAATGAAAGAGTCTATGAACGAAATTCTTTCGCTCCCCCTTTCGAGCGAAAAGACGTATTCTCTGAAGCCCGTAAGGTCGATTGCCTTTTCTACGAGAACGTCAGCCGTATAACCTATAGACATAAGCGTATAACGGTTATAAGACCTTATAAAAGCTTCGCACTTGGGATTCATGTAGTTGAGTTTTACTTTGTCGTAAAGACAGCCTTCGTCGGAAGAAGCGGATATTGCGCAAACTTCGTCGTGAGTAAAACCGCCGAAAAATCCCGTAAGAACGTTATACATACTTATGTCGTCGGTGTAATCGTAAATAATACTTAAAAGCGACATAAGATGTTTTATGTCGTCGTTCCTTAAAAGCCCGTCGGAAGCGGAAAGCTTTGCGGGAACGTTTTCCCTGATAAGCGCGTCGTGAACCTCCGAAAGCTTGTCTTTGGTTCTTGCGAGAACGGTTATATCGGAAAAAGACAGAATCTTTTTCTCTTCCCCGATCTGAATTTCCGTTCCTACGAGTTCCCGTATCTTTTCTGCGATTATCTTGCCTTCGGGGGCAAAATCCGTCGTATCCGAACCTATTTCGTAAATCAGCCCCTCGGTTATCTTTTCGCGCACGCTTTTTTCGCTCTTTGGTTTTTTCTCGTAACGAATAATATGCACGCCCGAAGCCTTCTCGGACTCGGCAGAAACACTGCCCGTGAGCATAGCTTCGTTTTTATAATCGCAACCGCCGAAATCTTCCGTCATTATAGGCGAAAAAACTCTGTTTACGAAATTCAGAATTCTTCCGTCGCTTCGGAAGTTGCCGTTAAGATCTACGTTTTCTCCGCCCGTACACGCAAAAAGCTTTCTTCTCCTGCGGAAGTTCTCCGGTTCGCTCATACGGAAGCCGTAAATACACTGCTTTACGTCTCCTACCATAAAAGCGTTCGCGTTTTCCGACACGCAGGATATTATCCATTCCTGAACGTCGTTTACGTCCTGATATTCGTCTACGAAAACGAAAGAATAACGGCTTTTTACGGCTTTAAGAACCTCTTCGTTTTTAAGGATTTCCATCGTAAGTCTTTCAAGCGAAGAAAAGTCGAGAAAGCCCGATTCGTTCTTCTCTTTTTCGTAACCTGCGTCGAATTTCCTTAAAATCTCTTTGAATTTGTCGCAAAAAACCTTGTTCTGCCCGAACCGCGCAAAAGCGTCTTCTTTACTAAGTTTCGAAAGCGCCTTGAAATAGGGTTCTATATCTTTGTTAAAAGTCTCTTTAAGCTCCTTATAAGCCTTTTTTCCTTCCTTATCCAAAGACGAATCGCCGTTTGACAAACGCAAGTACACGAATTTATTCGTATTAAAATAATCGCGCAGTTCAAAAATATCGAAGTCGTAGCCGACGTTGAGAACGTTTATAAAGTTTCTCAGCGCAGAAGCGACTTTTTCGGAATTTTCAAAACGTTTCAGAAGAAAAGAAGCTCTTTCGGAATAATACTTAATCGACAGCAAAGCGTATTCTTTAAGCTTATCGGTAAAAAAGGCAAACATCGACGGGTAATCGTCGTTTTTCTTTATATATTTGTCGAAGTCGGGAATACAGTCCCTGAAAGAAAGCATTCCGAGAATGATTTCTTCCAAGCCCGAGTCGTTCCTCTTGCCCGTAATACGTATAAGTTCAAGAAAAACCTCGTCGCCTTTGGCGTAATATTCGTCGAAAATCTTCTTCATGACGCGTTTTTTGACGGAAGAGTTTTTCCATTCGTCCATTACGGTGAAATCGGGTTCGATTCCGGCAACGTAAAAATACGTCCTCAGAAGCTGAGTGCAGAAAGAATGTATGGTTCCTATGGTTGCGGAAGAAAGTTCGGATAGCTCTTTATGCATGGAAGGGCGCGCGGAAAGCTCTGCCAAAAGTCTTTCTTTCATTTCGGCAGCGGCGGCTTTTGTAAAGGTAATCACGAGAAGTTCTTCGGGCTTGACTTTACCTTCCGCAAGAAGACGGACGATACGGTTTATCATAACCGTGGTTTTGCCCGTTCCTGCGGAAGCCGACACGAGAATCTTCCCGTTGTCGCTTTCTATAGCCCGCTTCTGTTCTTTTGTGGGTTGAAACATTTTACTCCTCCGCGCAATACGCCTTCCGCACTTGTGTTTTAATTATAACTACGCTTTAAGCGCTTCAAGTCTGGCTTTGAGCTTTTCTCTCAGATCTTTGTAGTTTTCCAGCTTCTTTCTCTCTTCGGCGACAAGCTTTTCGGGAGCTTTGCCTATAAAGCCGGGGTTATTGAGCTTTCCTTCCGCGCGGGCAATTTCGCTTTCGGTGGTTTCGAGTTCTTTGGAAAGTCTCTGAATTTCCTTGTCCTTATCCACGAGGTCGCCCATAGGAATATGCAGTTCGCCAGCCTTACATACTATGGAAACGCTGTCTTTGTCGCCCGTTTTGTCGGAAATTTCCATATATTCGAGACCTGCAAGCTTTTCTACGTAAACTCTTACGCTTTCGAGAGCTTCTTTCGATATGGAAGGTTTAACGAAAAGTCTTATTCTTCTCGACGGAACAACGTTCATTTCGGCTCTTGCGTTACGAACCTTGGTGATCATTTCGCGGACGTCTTCCATAAGTTCAGCCTCGGCGGTGAATTCAAGCTCGCTTCTGAAAGTCGGGTATTTTTCAAGCATTATCGTAAGACCGTGATCGGGCATGGACTGATAGATTTCTTCGGTAATGAAGGGCGCGAGCGGATGAAGAATTTTAAGAATCTTATCCAGAACGTAAACCAGTACGCTTATCGTAGCCGTACGCTTTTCTTCGTCCGTACCGTAAAGAACGGGCTTACTGAATTCTATATACCAGTCGCAGAAGGTACTCCATATGAAGTCGTACAGTTTCTGAGAAGCAAGACCGATGTCGTAACTTTCGATGTTTTCGGTAACTTCCTTAATAGTCGTATTAAGAAGAGAAAGAATCCATTTATCCGCAAGAGAAAGCTCTACCTCGGAAATGTCTTTGAGTTCTTTGCCTTCGGCGTTCATAAGAACGAAACGGCTTGCGTTCCAGACCTTGTTCATAAAGTTTCTGTTCATCTGGATCTTTTCCATACTGAATCTGAGGTCTGAACCGTTGGAAACGCCGTTAAGAAGGGAGAAACGTAAAACGTCCGCGCCGTAATTGTCGATAATTTCCAGCGGATCTATGCCGTTACCCAACGACTTACTCATCTTTCTGCCTTCGGCGTCTCTTACAAGTCCGTGAATGATTACATCTTTGAAAGGAACTTGGTGCATATCGCGAAGAGAAGAGAAAATCATTCTCGAAACCCAGAAAGGAATGATGTCATAACCCGTTACGAGAACATCCGTCGGGAAGAAACGTTTGAGGTCTTCGGTTTCGTCGGGGTATCCCATGGTGCTGTACGGCCAGAGCGCGCTCGAGAACCACGTATCGAGAACGTCGTCGTCCTGACGGATATGAGTGCTTCCGCACTTGGTGCAAGCCGTCGGAGCGTCTTCAAGACACATTTCTTCTCCGCAGTCTTCGCAGTAGTAAACGGGAATTCTGTGTCCCCACCAGAGCTGACGGGAAATACACCAGTCTCTGATGTTCTCCATCCAATGGAAATAAGTCTTTTCGAAATACTTGGGAACGAAACGGATATCGCCGTTTTTAACCGCGTCTATAGCCGGACCTGCAAGCGGTTTCATTTTAACGAACCACTGCTTGCTTACCATAGGTTCTACCGTAGTGTGACAACGGTGGCATTCGCCTACGTTATGCGTATAATCTTCGATTTTAACCAGCTGACCGAGCTTTTCCATTTCGGCAACGATCTTCTTTCTCGCTTCGAAACGATCAAGTCCTTTGAACATCTCTCCGCCGATTTCGTTTATAACGGCGTTGTCGTCCATTATCTTGATAATGGGAAGGTTATGGCGAAGACCGACTTCGAAGTCGTTGGGATCGTGCGCGGGAGTGATTTTCACGGCGCCCGAACCGAAATCCTTTTCAACGTACTCGTCGGCAACGATGGGAATTTCTCTGTTTACGAAAGGCACGATAACGGTCTTGCCAACCATGTCTTTATATCTTTCGTCGTCGGGGTTAACGGCTATCGCGGTATCTCCAAGCATGGTTTCGGGACGGGTTGTAGCGAACTGAATGCTTTCCTTTCCGTCCTTGGTATAGTACTTAAAATGCCACAGATGCGAAGCCTGACTTACGTATTCGACTTCGGCGTCGCTTATAGCCGTTCCGCACTTTATGCATCTGTTGATTATTCTCGAACCTCTGTATATGAGTCCGTCCCGATACATTTTGACGAAAACGTGTCTTACCGCTCTCGAAAGGTTTTCGTCCATAGTGAAAGCTTCTCTCGACCAGTCGCAACTGCTTCCCAGTCTTCTTAACTGTTCGGCAATCTTACCGCCGTACTGAGCCTTCCACTCCCACGCGCGTTCAAGAAAAGCTTCTCTTCCGAGAGATTCCTTGGTAAGACCTTCCTGCTTCATCTTCTCGACGATTTTGACTTCCGTCGCGATAGACGCGTGGTCCGTTCCGGGAAGCCATAAAGCGGCGTATCCCTGCATACGTTTCATTCTTATAAGACAGTCGGGAATGGAATTGTCCATAGCGTGTCCGAGGTGAAGCTGTCCCGTAATATTGGGCGGGGGCATAACTATAGTGTAAGTCGGTTTCTTGGGATCGCTGTCGGGCTTAAAAAATCCGCTTTCTTCCCACCACTTATAAAGCCGTGTTTCGAATTCTTTGGGTTCAAAAGTCTTATTCATTTTTCTACTCTCCGTATTTTTGTATAAAAAAAGCCGTAATCGCCTTCCAGGACGAATTACGACAATCCGCGGTACCACCTGTTTTCGGGCAAAAGCCCGCACTCCTTTACGACAACTGACGGGTGTCATCCGTTCCTCACAAAAAAGCAAGGACAGCTCAACGGGCAACCTTCGACTTTCTCCCGACTGTCTCGCACCGACCGACAGCTCTCTGAACGCCTTGACAAGTCTACTCCTCCCGCATTCCGAAAACTTAATTTTCTGCGCCTTTTGGCACTATAATAACATTTTTTCACGTTTTTAGCAAGCGTTTTCAGCCTTCCAAATAAAAAAACGACGGACGAAAATCAAAATTTCTTTCACTGCCGTCCGCCGTGTGTTTTATATATTGTCTTTTTACGCGTTAAGCTTATCCGAGAGAATCGTACAGCTCTTTAACGAGAGCCGCCGTGTCTTCGAAACCTATGCAATTATCCGTTCTGCTGACGCCGTATTCGCCCGAATCCGAACGGCCTTCGAAAAGATAGCTTTCAAGCATAAGACTTCCTATGACTTTGTTTCTCTCGCGTATTATATCGCGGGCTGTCTGAATCTGTTTGATGGTCTGTTTTGAACTGTTGGCGTGAGAACAGTCGACCATTACGAACCTGTTTGCTATTCCGTAATCGTCGCACAGCATAAGATAGGTTCTCAGGCTGTTGTCGCTGTAATTGGGGTAAAACACTCCGCTTTCGTCCACGAATCCTCTGAAAACCGCGTGAGCGTAAGGATTACCGGAAGTTCTGACCTGTTCGCCTCTTAAAAGGAATTCCTTGGGCGTATTTACCGAATAGACGGAACCCGCAAGCGACATTAAATTACCGCCAGTGCTGTTCTTTACGCCTACGGCAACGTCCAGTCCGCTGGCAGCGTTTCTGTGTTCGGGATTTTCACTGCTTCTCGCGCCTATAAAGTAATAACTTACGAGGTCGTCGCTGTAATCGAAATATTCGGGATAAAGAAGTTCGTCGGACACGGGAAGCCCCGTTTCTTCGATTATTCTCATCATCATTTTTCTGCTTTTTCTGACGCCTGCGTCCACGTCTACGTTTTTACCGTCGGGTTCGTACATCATACCGAGATAACCGTCGCCTTTCGTTCTCGGCTTGGCGGTAAACACACGGGGCATAATGAAAATTCTGTCGTCGTATTTGTCGCTCAAAGCTTTAAGCTTAACGCAGTATTCGGCAACGGCGTCTTCGTTGTCTGCAGAACACGGACCGCAAACCAAAAGAAATCTCTTATCCTTACCCGAAACGATATCTTTAAGCGTACCGTCGTTATTTGCTTTTACTTCCATAACTCTCGCGCTCACGGGATTGAGTTTCTTTATTTCGTCCGCCGTAATAACTTTTTTTATCCTTTCAAACATAGCTCCACCGATCTTCTTTGGAATAAATCAGCTGCGGAAGAAGTTTTTTATCTTTGGAACCGAGTTTTTAACGCTATGCTCAAGAAAAAAACCGTCTGTCCGCGGTTCTCCGTTTAGTATAGCACATCTTACGGCTTTTAGTCAAGCATAAAACCGACTTTATCGGGCTTATAAGCTTACAGGCTCGTCTTTTCGCCGTTCGTTTTCTTCCGCGTTTTTTGCAAACCGGAAAATCTCGGGCGGATTATATAAAAAGTTGAAATTATAGGAAAAATATGGTATACTTAATCGGTCGGAGAAAAATTATGGAAATATACGGACTTCAAAAACTCACTTTGCTCGACTTCCCGGGAAGAACAGCCTGTATCGTTTTTACGGGCGGATGTAATTTCCGATGTCCTTTTTGTTACAACGGTTTGCTCGTTAAGAAAAACACACCCGTTATTCCCGAAGAAGAATTTTTTGACTACCTTTCGCAAAGAAAAAAGCTTCTGGACGGAGTAAGCGTTTCGGGCGGAGAACCTACGCTTAACTGTGACCTCGACGTCTTTATAAAGAAAATCAAAGAACTCGGTTTTCAGGTAAAACTGGACACGAACGGATCCTCGCCAAAAACGATAGATAAACTTATAAAAGAAAATCTGCTCGATTACGTTGCCGTGGATATAAAAAACTCGCCCGAAAAGTACGACCTGACCACCGCTTCTCACGTTGACCTTTCAAAGATAAAAGAGACCGTGGATTTAATTAAAAAGTCGGGAGTCGAATACGAACTCAGGACGACCGTAAGCCGTGAACTTCACGAAAAACAGGATTTCTGTTCCATCGGAAAGTGGCTCGGAAAAGGCGGAACTTATTACCTTCAGGCGGTTTCGGATACGGGAGATTTGCTTTCGGATAAGGCTTTTCACGCGCCCGACAAAGAGACTTTGACGGAATATGCGGAAATTCTCAGAAGTTTCGGCATAGACGCCCGCGTAAGAAACGAATAGACGGAAAAACTAAGTTTAAGTATTAAAACGGTTTTCGTTAAACAAAGGCTTTCGGCAATAAAAAACTTTCTTAAAAGCGGTTTTTGGGAACGACATCCGAAAACAAAAACGACGTAAGGCTGCCTCGTGGGCAGCCTTTTTTCTTGGGTTTTTCTTTCGTAAAAGCCTGCTGTCTTCGGTTAAAAGCCGAAGCTCAGCAACCTTTGGAAATTCCGATTCCTCCGCAACAGAAAGCGAGAGCAAGTATCGGAGCAAGAGAACAGGGATTGATGCACAGCGAAAACTGCTTATCTCCGCATTTTCCGCAACCGCAGAAAATTATAAACAAAATAAGCAGAATCATCCAGTTGCAACCGCATTTTCCGTCAGAACCGTTGCCGAAATTAAACATAAACACCTCCTCGGGGCTAACCCCTTTCTACAATACTCTATGATACCGCAGAAAAAAGTGTTACTTGGGCGTTAAGTTCTTTGCATCCGATATTTTTACGGGAATAAATCGTTTTGTCCTGCGTGTGACTTCCTATACGCAGGCCTCCTTTGGTTACGGCTGATATTTTGACGGAATAAGGCGACGGTTGCGGTTTGCATCAGGAATTATGCCGTTAAGAATTACTCCGCTAAAGGCGCGGGAATTACGGCTTTTTTGAGTTCTTTCTCCGAGCTTCGCCTCCGCGTATATGACGGACGGACAGATTGAAATTCAATAGTTTTCTGACTTCTTCGGCAAGAAAGGCGTCGCACTCGGGAAGCCTTACCGTGAGGTCTTTATGTACGGTGGACTTACAGATTCCCGTTTCTTTTGCCGTTGCGCGAAGCGTGGATCGATTTTCGAGGATATATTCCGCTTCAAGAATAACCCTTTTATAAATTGCTTCTTCCATACCGTATAGTATGTAGGGAAGCTGGCAAGTATTCATAAAAAAGGCTTCTTCCGAGTGAAAAAGCCTTTTTACTTTTATTAAAATATTTGATTTATAAGCGTTGCGTCCGCTGTTTAACGTTACCTTTTGAGTCCGAAGGTAAATTTATCGGTCCAATCTCTGCGGATAACTATTTCCGCGGAAAGGTCTTTAAGGTTATATACGACCGACCACTGAGTGTTGGAAGTTATGTCTTCGGGATTGGGCTTCTGAGAAGCGGCTTCGAGAGCCTTCCAGGCAGCCGTTTTATCGTGGTGTTCGCTCGTATTAAAAACTTCTTCGATTTTATTCCAACGTTCTTTACCGTGGCCGTAAATACCGTTTTTCTGATTGGAGACGACCTTATCGGCATACATTGCGTAGAAATTGGTAACGGCTCTCACGGGCGTTGCGGTAAGTTTTCTGTCCTCTCTTTCGGGATCGAATTCGATTACTCTGCCGTCGCCCGAAGCGTCGGTTATGTAGAAATGGTAATCTCTTCCGCTCGAAGCGAACATATCGTATTTTTCGAGAAGTTTTACGGCTTCTTCCGTGGAAGCGGCTTTATCGAGAACCAGACGGATCGCCATAGTCGTGGTGATGACCTGCTTGCCCGTACTCTGACGGGTAGGCGTGCTGTCAAGGGTAAGAACGGCTATTGCCACGCCCTTTTCGTTGATACCGTCAAGGCAAAGGAAAGGCGCGGTAAGCGAAGCCGTCTTGTCTTTAATACCGCTCATAGCGTTGGCGGAAATATTGTCGAGAGCGGCAAGAGCCACGGACTTATAACCGTTCTGAGGTTTTGCGTTGACTATAAGACAGGACGTGTCGTTCTTGAAATCGTAATTTCTGCCCATTAAAACTACGTCGCCGTCCTTCATGGTAAAGGCACTGCAACCGTACTGAGGAGCTTTTATGTTAACGGGAATAAAGGGGATACACTCCCTGACCACCGCTTCGACGAAAGACTGATCGTCGGTAACTCCGCTTGCTATAATCTTTTCAAGGTCGTAGTCGTAATTGACGTCCATCGTGTAGAGATTGTACTTTTCGTAATCGGACAGCTTCTTTATCGACGACATAGTGCTGAAACGGCCTGCGTAAACGCACAGGAAGATCAGAAGAAAAACGAGAAGAAGCGTACACACCGAAACGATTGCCCACTTAATGATATTCTTTGTATTCGTGTTCATATCGCACCTCCGAATACAGACAAGGATAACATATCCGTCCTGTTTTGTCAAGCCCGCGTAAAGGGAAACGAAAAATATCCCGCAACAAAGCACTCGAAAATTTCGCGGAAAAACAAACGTTCATAAACGAAGTTTCGGCTTAAAAGGCAGCTTGTTTTTTGTGTAATGAAGCTTGCGCTTATCGGTCGATGATGTTTTTGTAGGTACGAAGGAAACAGCGACGGATAAACCGATTTGTTCAGGTAAAAATGTTAGTGAGAACGAATGAACTGCCTATATAAAAAGCGCCCCGACAGAAGCCGAGACGCTTGTTTTTTTAGTTGTCCGTAATTGCCTTGAACATCCGACTTCGTTTTACTTATCCGAAGTTTGTCGTTTTGTTTTTACAATATTCGCCCTAAAACACGCAATAATCGTCGCTAAATTCGCGATACCTGCCGTTAAACGGGTGATATATTCGTCGTTAAATATACGATAATCGTCGTTTAGAATGGCAATTACGGTTTCGTTCCTCCGCTCCGCGCCGAAAAACGACGCGGTAGCTTCAATCCTATGAATTAAAGAGCGTTGGGAACGAGTATTTTTGCGAAGTACATTCTCCAGATAGGCGTCATATAGGAAGCGTCACCGCTTACGTATACGGTTATATCGAGAGGCTTTTCGCTATCGAGTTCTTTGACGAACTGATTGTAAGGATATCTTACGTCTTTTCTGAAATAGCACTGAAGAAGAGGAGCTTTTTCGGAAAGGAAGGTAACTTCCTTAAGGGAGGTACAACCGTAGAATGCCGAGTCGCCGATATATTTAAGGGTGGACGGAAGAACTACGGATTCGATTGCTTCGTTTCCTACGAACGCTTCGCTTTCGATCTTAACGATTCCTTCGGGAACGGTTACTTCGGATTCTTCTCCTACGTACTTGTAAAGAAGAGTCTTTTCTGCGTTCATAAGGAAGCCGTTTTCGAGAACGAAGGTTTCGCAATTGTTGAGAGTGATGTTTTCGATTGCGGTACAGCCGAAGAAGGATCTTGCGAAGTTGAATTCTGCGACGTTGCCGAGAGTTACGCTCTTAAGAGTTACGTTGTTCAGGAATGCTCTGTCTTCGATGTAGGTCAGAGAGTTCAGAACGACTTCTTCGAGCTGTGTGCCTGCGAAAGCGGACGGACCGATTTCTTCTACGTTTTCAAGGTTGATCTGTTTAAGAGGAGTACCCGAGAAGGTGTATTCGGGGATCACTTTAAGACCTGCGCCGAGAACGATTTCTTCTACGCCGGAATTCGTGAAGGTATTTGCACCGAGTTCGGTAACGGACGGCATAACGACCTTCTTAAGCAGTTTTGCGTTTGCAAATACGTTGTCGCCGAGATAGGTAACGGTTTCGGGAAGTTCGAATTCGCTTACTTCGCTTACCAACGGGAAGAGAAGAAGCTGAGTGTAATTCTTATCGAAAAGAACGCCGTCGATGGAAGAGAAATAGGGATTTTCTTCGTTTACGGTGATTTCTTCGAGTCCTACGCAGTTAACGAATACGCTTCCTACCGTGAACTGAGCAAGTCCTGCGGGAATGTAGAAGCTCTTAAGAGATACGCAGTCAGCAAACTGTTCGTCGCTGTTCTTGAGTAACTTAAGGCTTTCGCCGAAGTCAACGCTTTCGAGGTTTGCGCACTCTGCAAAGGCTCCGCCTGCAATAGTCTGAACGTTCTGCATCGTTACGTTTACAAGTCCCGACTGATAGAACGCCTTAAGGTTTATGGTTTCAACCTTTTCGAAACCTATAAGTTCTCTGAGAGCGGGCGTGTTGTTGAACGCGCTGCTATCTACGGTCTTAACTTCGCCGAGAAGAGTTACTTTTTCAAGCTTTTCGCAATTGTTGAAGATATAGGAGTCAACCGTGGACATGAAGTCCGGAAGAGCTATTTCTCTGAGGCCCGTGCTTGCGAAGAAGTTACCCCAGCTCTTATAGGTAGCGTTTTTGTTGAAGTTGAATTCTTCGAGGTTAGCGCAACCGAATACGAGTTCCCTTCCTATATTAACGTTATCGCCGACGGTGAAGCTCGTGATGCCCGTACGAGAAAGCGCTCTCTGCTCGTAAACGGTAATGTTGTCGAGGTTAATTTCCGCAAGGTTTGCGTTACCGGCGAAGCAGTATTCGGGGAGTTGGGTAATGTGTTCGGGAATAACTACGCCCTTAACCTGATTCTTGGTGTGCGTCGAGCCTTTGGACATAGATACAACGTTGTAATAATAGGTGTAATCGGCTTCCGTTCTGTAAACGAACGCTCCGCCTGCAGGTACATAGTCGGGAGTACCGAACTGGAAGGGTTCAAATTCGGTAACGGTTTCGGGAATAACGGCAACGCCGTCGTATTCCCAGGAGTGAGGAGCGATTATACGGGTCTTATCGAGATCGTAAACAAGACCGCTTTCGTCCTTAACGAGATATGCGTTGTCTTCGGTCAATTCGAAGCTGTAAAGCTTAGGATCTTTACCGAATGCGGAGTAACCTACTTTACCGACGTTACCGCCGAGAACTACTCTGGAAAGTTCCGCGCAGTCGGAGAAGAGCATACCGCCGAAGGTTCCTACGTCTTTTTCGAAGATAACTTCTTTAAGGGAAGGAAGACTTGCCAAGGTAAGAGAATAGGTTCTGTATTTGCTACCGAACATGGTTCTCTCGTAAGTGAAACCGATTTCGCCTACTTCTTCGTGGAATACCATTCTTTCGAGGCTCTTACAGCAGATGATCGTCATTGCGTTCATACGGCTCTTGGATCCGCCGAGGTCGTTTACTTTTCCGAAGAATTCGATTTCGGTAAGAGAATCGTTAAAGCTTATGGAAGTGCATAAAACGTCGATGTCGCCGTTGAAAGTAACTTTCTTAAGATTTGCGTTTACGAGTACGGAGAACTGCATGTTAAGAGGTTCTTCGGTCTGCGGGAAGGTAAGAGTTTCAATAGAAGAAAGAGCGCTGAAACCTTCGTAAACGTAGCTGATAGAGGTGTCTTCGAGGTTCATCTTGGTGAGCTTGGGAAGACCCGTTATCGAGGAAGCGCCGATACCGCCTTCAATTCTCTTCAAAGACTTGGGAAGAACGAGTTCGGTAAGATTTCCGAGTTTGTAAATCGAACCTGCTTTAACGGTTTCGACTCCTTCGGGAAGGGTAATCTTGGTGATAGATTCAAGTCCTACGAATACGTTGGGACCGATAGTGGTAACTCCGTCGGGAACCACAACTTCGCCGCCCTTGCCGTTATAAGCCGTAAGAACGCCGTCTTCGATAACGAATTCTTCCGCGTCGGGATCGGTTTCGCCTGCGGGAACGACGGTGTTGGATTTAGCGCTTACCGCGGACATGGTGGTCAGTCTGTAAGACGGATCGTTTCTGTCGCCGTAAACAACGGAGTTGTCAATAGTTTCGATTACGTAAAGGTCTCTGCCCTCTTCTGCAGCCGAAACGATAGTGTTTGCTTCGTTTTCGTTTACTTCGGTTCCGGGAAGAGCGATTTCGTAAACGGAAGTGTTTCTTGCATAGTCGAAAAGTTTAACTGCGAATACGTTGTTAACTACGTTTGCGAGATAATCGGTAACGTCTATGGTGTAGCTGTAACTCGATCCTTTTTCAGCGTATGCCGGGATAACTTCGTTTGCAAGTGCGGCGTAAGACTCGGGCGTGCCGTAAGTCATGAAACCGGTGCACATGAAGTAATGGTTATCGTATACGGTAAGATCAAGGTAAGTTCTGCCGTCAACTTCTCTCCAAACCGCTTTTTCAAGCGTGGGAGCTTCGAGGTCAACGTAAACGGGCATTTCGAGGACCTGTCCGGTGGGCTTGCCGTCGAAATCGTAAGTCATGGTGATAAGGAATTCTTCGTTGTTGGCAATCATGCTGTCTTCAACGTTGATACCGTCGCTGAAAGTAAGGTTACCACGGCTGATAAGAGCCGCACAGAATTTACCTATTCCCGTGAAGGTGTTTCTGCCGAGATATTCGCCGGTGTTGGTTCTGATTATATCGAGGTAGAGAGTATCTGCGGTTCTCTTGTTGTAAAGAGTAACGTAGCTTACGTTAACTACGCCGTTCTTTTCACCGTCTTCAAGGTCGCTCATACCGATGGCTACTTTATCGGGAGAAGCCTTGGGGGTAGCGTATCCGTTGGGAACGGCATAGTAGTAAGCGCCTGCGTTGAACTTCATGCCCATGTAATATACGCTTCCTGCTACGGGTTCGTAATATACGAGACCGAGACCGGAATAGTTACCGTAGGTGGGAACTTCGCCGTCGAAAATGGTGGGTTCGAATGCGGGAAGAGCGTACCAATCGCCGTAGAACGAAATGAACGGGATGTGGAGGTCTATGTCGTTATCGTTGGATTTAAGAACGGAATAACCTTCAACGTAGATACCGTTTTCGAAGGTTTCGTCCATATAAGCTTTGTCTTCTTCGCTGAGTCTGATGACTACTTTAATCTTTACGGTTTCCCCGCCCTTAACGGTAACGGTACCGTCGGATTCCTGTCCGTTTACGTAGTAACTGAATTCTGCGTCTTCGAACATATAAGCCTTTTCGGCTATAACCTTAGCGTCGTTGCCTTTAACGGTATAACCTATGGATACCGCGCTTACTGCGGATTCGGTAAACGCAAGTGTGTCGAACGTATAGGAAAGTTCGTTTTCGCCGTCGTTTACGAGGTTGTAGTAAAGAGTGTAAACACCGTCTTTGTTCTTATCCGTACCGAGGTTGAGTTTGGTCTTATTGCTTCCCGTAACGGTAAGATAAGCTTCGGTCTGCATAGCCTTATATATATCAGCAAGACCGGAACCCTGTCTTCTGGGGGTGTAAGGATTGTTTTCTTCGTTGGTCAGGATGTTAGCCGTACTCATAATTCTCTGCTGAGCAACAGCCGAAATCTGAGCGCCCGTGAGATAAGGATACTTTTCTTTAAGATATCCGCGAAGAGATGCCATAACGCCGGCTACGTTAGGAGTAGCCATACTGGTACCGCTCATATAAGCGTATATCTGATTGTTGTAATAAGTCTTAGCGTACAGGGTGCTTATGGAAGAATAAACGTTTCCGCCGATACCGATTACGTCAACGCCGATAGAAAGGTCGGAAAGCGCGCCCATGGAAGAGAAGTAAGAATAGTCAATCTGATAATAAGCCTTATTTACTTCGATGACTTTGTTTTCGGCGTTTGCAAGTTTCAATCCGTCGGAAAGAGTAATCGTCATCGTCGGGATAGCGTCTTCGCCTACGAGAGCGCCGAACTGATTGATGGATTCTTCTACGTTATCGTAAAGAATACATCCGATAGCTCCGTTGTCGCCTGCGTTCTTAATCTTTTCGGCAAAACTGATGTCGCCTCTCTGTATAACGGCAATCTTGCCTTTAACGTCAACGCTCCTGAAATCTTCCTGACTGCCTACGCCGGGAACGATAACGTATTCGAACGTTGCGCTTTCTTTATCGCCGAGGATATGAAGGAAGCTGTGAGAAGCCGAACCTTCGCTCGCAACGCCGTTTCTGCCCATGACGTTTTCGCCGTCAAGCTTGAAGTATACTCTGAGCAAGTTCTGAGCGGAACCTACGGCAAACGTGCCGTCGTAAGAAGCGGGCTGAGAAACCACGCCGTTATCGGGAGAATCGGTAGTGGAAAAAGAGTCGAGAGTATCGGAATAATACCAGGCGGTATTGCTGTTACCGGTTGCGCAGAGAACGAGAAGACCCGCTCTTTCAGCTTTTTCGAGAATGTCGCTTACGTAGCTGTTAGCACTCTTGGTAACGCCGCAAACTGCGCCGAGAGAAAGGTTGGCAACGTCTACGCCGAGAATTACGCAGTCTTCTACGGCAGCGTAAATATCAACGTCGTACGCGCCTGCTCCGCCCTTACCGAAGACTCTCATAACGGCGATCTGCGCGTCCCAGGCAGCACCCTTTATGGTGTCGCTGTTACCTGCGGCTATACCCGCAACGTGCGTGCCGTGATTGTGTCCGTAACTGTAACAGTCGGAAGCCGACGGATTTATGGTGAAGTTTTTGTCTATGTAGTTGTATCCGAAAGGAACTTTTGCGCTGTAATAAACTTTTGCGGTAGTAATTTTGCTACCGTAGGACTCTGCGGCGTTGGTAGAGAAAAGAAGTTTATCTACGTATTCTTTCGTAATCTTTTCTTCGGTGGGAGCGGTTGCAAAGGCAGGGTGAGTATAATCTACGCCCGTGTCGATGACTGCGATAACGGTACCCGTTCCGCTGTAACCCGTGCTGTTGTTGAAAATACCGGTGGAAGCGAAAGATTCCTGAATTTCGCCGGTGGTAACGTCAGGCACCGCGTACTGTTCGGAAATTATAACTCTTTCGACTCCGGGGAGAGCTTCGATGGAAGCTATATCGCCGTATTTTACCTTAATGGAAAAACCGTTCTGAAGAACCGTATAGCTGTGTTTGCGTTCTACGACGGATATTCCGCTTGCTACGATTTCGTCGTAGATACCCTCCTGAGCGCTTCTGTACTCGGCAACGAGTTCTTCTCCTTCGGGAGTTACAATGAAGTCTCCTACCGAAAGACCGTCGGGCATATCGGCAGTGATACCGTCACCCAATCTTACGGTAACGTAAACTTCGTCTTCAGGCTGTAAAACCTGAGTTATTTCGTCTTCTGAAAAAGCTTCGCCTTCCTGTTTAAGGAAGTCAACGGTTTTCAGATAGCCGTTAGTGAACTTTGCTACAGTAACGCCGTTGGTTTTATCGTTAACGACGGGACTGTCCATAACCACGCTGCACGATATAAGCAGCATAGCCGTGAGAATAAGCATTATGACAGACATAATTCTCTTCCGTTGCATACATTTTTCCTCCTTTGTTTTTACAATCGCTCCCGGATAAAGGCTTCCGTGCGTATGATTGTGTATTGTAAATTATAGTTAATAAATTGTCTTTTGTCAATCGGTTGACTTAGCAGTTTAGTTGTTTTTTGATAAACTAACATTTTATATTTTCTTTTTTGTAAACAGATTTATCGTTTCCACATTAACTGATAAAAGCTACCCGAAGTTTGGGTTTTCCCCTCCGATTACTCCGCCCTTGACCTTAGGGACAAATCGCAAAAACTCGGGCGTTTCTGTCGCTTTCTTGGGGAATTGCCTTAAAATCGGGTGTTTTTCTCAAAAATACGCTATAAAAAACGGAAAGGGCAAACGCATATCGTTCGGGCAATCTCATTGGCAAACGGCGCTTTATTCTCTCGGTATCAGTTATTCAAAATTTGATATAATTTCCGATTTTCGAGTTTGAGAGAGATTTTACTCGGCTATAAAAAGATATAAAAATACGTCCCGAATGAAAATCTTCGGGACGCAACAAAAATCAAATATATTCAAAATCAGTGTCTATTCGGGAAAAACGGGTTGCGAGAAAAAGAGATCGCACACTCTGTCGCCGAAATCGTTGCATTCGGGAATGACTGCGTAGCCGTAGGACGGAATGAGTATCTCCGCTTCCATAACGATTTTGATAACCAGAAGAACGCAACAGTCTATAACGAAATTATATCCGCTTTCACTACTCCCCGCGTAAGAACCTATCGTGCTTTGCGCCGAAACGACGGCTTCGACGGTATAGGGCATAATGGAACTCTGCGGAAGACTTAAAGCTATATCGAAAGGAATGGTGAGACTCGAAACGCCCGAACCCGAAGTTCCGCCAGCGTCTTTATAAGTTACCGAAAGCGGAACGACCGCACTGCCTTTGTATCTCGCCGTGTTTCCGCATTCGAGCGGGATAACTTCCACGTTCGAAAGCGTGGCTTTGGGCGAAGAACTCTTTGCTCCGACGTAAGTCAACGGAAGAGCAGGTTCCGCAGAAGAAAGGTTCGTTACCGTTATGGACCGGTCGGTAAGCGAAAGCTGTTTACGGCAGGCGTCGAAAACTCTCTTCACCTGAACGCATATCTTTTTCGTATTGTCCGCGCAATCGGTAATAATACTCATCTGTATCTGCCTCCTTAAAGTATTTTTATAAATCCGATTACTTAATTATATGCGGAGGCGGAAATAAATGTACTTTCTGACGTTAATTATTCGTCCGAGTTATTATTTGTCGTTTTTGTCTTTCTTCTTTCCGTTTTCGATGGAAGCTCTTACGAATCCGAGGAAAAGCGGATGCGGACGGTTAGGTCTGCTCTTGAATTCGGGATGGAACTGAACGCCGATATGGAAGTCGTTTGCGGGAACTTCGAAAGCTTCCGTCAAAGTGCCGTCGAGGCTCGTTCCGCTGATAACGGCGCCTTTTTCTTCAAAACCCGCGCGGTAGGAATTATTGAATTCCCAACGGTGACGGTGACGTTCGGAAATGAGTTTTTCTTTGTAACATCTATGAAGCAAAGAACCTTCCTTTACGTCGCAGGGATATGCGCCCAATCTCATGGTACCGCCCATCTTGACGTCCTTCTGACCTTCCATAATGTCGATTACTGGATGAGCCGTTTCGGGATCGAATTCGCTGGAGTTTGCGTCGGCGTATCCAAGTTCGTGACGGGCAAATTCTATCGCGGCAATCTGCATACCGAGGCAGATACCGAGATAAGGAACGTTGTTTTCTCTTGCGTAAGCCGCCGCGCATATCATACCTTCGATTCCGCGACTTCCGAATCCGCCGGGAACTATGATTCCGTCGGCGTTTCCGAGTTTTTCTCCGACGTTTTCGGGAGTAAGTCCTTCGCTCTGAACCCAGTCTATGGAAACGTATACTCCGCTGTCTATACCTGCGTGCTGTAAAGCTTCCGCAACGGAAAGATAGGCGTCGTGAAGCTTGACGTACTTGCCGACGAGAGCGATTTTAACCGAACCTTCTCTTCTCTTTGCTTTTTCAAGCATTTCGTTCCAGCCGGAAAGGTCGATTTTCCTCGGGTCGAGACCGAGTTTTTCGCAGGCGATAAGAGAGAAGTCTTCGCTTTCGAGCATTACGGGAGCTTCATAGAGAAGTCCGACGTTTCTGTTTTCGATTACGTATCTTCTGTCAACGTAACAGAACTTGGAGATCTTGTCTTTTATATAGGAAGCGATAGGACGATCGCTTCTCGTAACGATTATGTCGGGGAAGATACCGAGAGAGTTAAGCTCTTTTACGGAGTGCTGAGTGGGCTTGGATTTATGTTCTTCCGAGCTGTGCAGATAGGGAACGAGCGTAACGTGAATAAACAGACAGTTCTGTCTTCCTACGTCGTGAGCGACCTGTTTGATGGCTTCGATAAAGGGCAGACTTTCTATATCGCCCGTCGTTCCGCCGATTTCGGTAATGATAACGTCGGCGTCTGCGGTTTTACCTACCTGAAAGATGAAATTCTTGATTTCGTCGGTGATATGCGGGATAACCTGAACGGTTTTACCCAGATATTCGCCCTCTCTTTCCTTTCTCAGAACGTTGTCGTAGACCTTACCTGTCGTAAGATTACTGTACTTATTGAGGTTTTCGTCGATAAATCTCTCGTAGTGTCCGAGGTCGAGGTCGGTTTCCGTTCCGTCGTCGGTAACGAAAACTTCTCCGTGTTCGTAGGGACTCATCGTACCCGGATCCACGTTTATATAGGGATCAAGTTTCTGGGATATAATCTTATAACCTCTTGCCTTCAACAATCTTCCGAGCGACGCCGCAGTAATACCTTTTCCCAAGCCGGAAACAACTCCGCCCGTAACAAATACATACTTCATTTAATAACTCTCTCCTATCCGAAATTGCACAAAATAAAAACAGAGACGCAAAACCAAGCCCCGAAAGGGGTTTTTTTTTACATCTCCGCACTGTATCACGGGTTTAACGAAGCAATGAAAGAGCTTCGAAACACGGTTGTTATTTTACAATAATCAGCCCGATTTGTCAAGTCTTTTAACGTAATAAGTTCAAAAGACTTTTTGCCTCGCGCTTTCATTCCTCGCTAAGCAGTTTTCTTATATACTCCGCCGTCTCTTCGACGGTAAGAGCGTCGGTATCGACTTCGAAGTCGGCTACTTCTTCGTAAAACTTACGTCTTTCGTTCATAACCGAAGAAATCTTCTTTACCGAAAGAGGCTCGAGAAGCGGACGCTTAACTTCGTCGCCCTTCAGTCTGTCGTAAAGGGTAAGCGGTTTTGCTTTAAGCCACACGCAAACGGCGTTGTTTTTGATAATACGTCGGTTTTCTTCCGAAAGAACGGCTCCTCCGCCCACAGCGGCAAGAATGTTTTCTATATCTTCACCGTCAAGGCGTTCCACGACCTTGCTTTCCTGACGGCGGAAGTAATCTTCACCGCAGGCTGCTATGAATTCCGAAACCGGCATGGAATATTCGTATTCGAGTATGGCGTCGGTGTCCATAAACATCATTCCGAGTTGCCGAGAAAGAACCCTTCCTACTGACGTTTTGGACGCTCCGGGCATTCCCGTGAGAACTATGTTTTTCTTTCCTTTCATCGTTTATCTCCGTCGTTTTATCGTTTGCCAGAAAGTCTTTCGCGGACGAAATCCACGGCTTCGAAATAACTCTTTTCTTTCTTTCCGCAGAAAAAGCCGTCGACTACGCCCGAGAATACTCTCACGGCGCGGAAATCTTCGCGTTCGAGAATGTTACTGAGGTGAACTTCGGCTTTCACTCCGTCAAAAACTTCCAGCGCGTCTCTTATGGCGTAGCTGTAATGCGAGTAAGCCCCCGCGTTGATAATAACGGCGTCCGCGTCCGAGCTTTCTATCTTATCTATAATATCGCCTTCGTGGTTGCTGTGGAAAAACTCCGCGTCAAGCCCTCTTTCGCCTGCATAAGCCAAGACTTCCTTATTAAGAGAATCCAGACTCATCGTTCCGTAATGCGTGGGATTGCGCCTGCCGAGGCTTCCGAGATTAGGACCGTTTATTACGAGAATTTTCATATTCTTACACCTAAAGGCAATCTTATCGAAGCCGTGAAACCGAAAGGATCGACGATTTTATAAGACTGAGCCTTGATTTTTTCGCACTTGAAAGAGAAGCCGTCTTTATCGGCTGAAAGAGATATGTTTCCGCAGTCTATAGTACAGTAGACTTCCGCGCCGATAGCCGAAAATCTGTCCAGCGTTTCTTTTTCCGGGTGATTGTAGCTGTTCTTATAGCCTGCGCTGATAACTACGTATTCCGGCTTTATTACGTCGAGGAAAAACTGATTGGAAGACTCTTTGGAACCGTGGTGACCTGCTTTAAGCACGTCTACGTCCACGTCGAGATTCATAGCCTGATAGTTTTCCACGAAAATCTCCTCTCCCTTTTTGGCGGCGTCGCCCGTAAGCATAACCTTGACCGAGGAATATTCCAGAAGAATTATGGGAGAAACGTTGTTCTTGTCCTTGGCGTTTTTAAGGCTCGAATACTGCGAAGGATTGGGAGTCACGAAAGTCATTCTGTACCCCTCTCCGCTTATAACCGTGCCTTTTTCGGAATAACGGATCTCCGAACCTTCGGCAACCACCGATTCCACGAAAGTTTCGTAAACGCCCGTAGTTATGCTCTGAACCTGAACGTCCTTAAAAGAATCGGGAATATCGACCGTTCCCGTAGCTATCGGATCGCCGACGTATTTGGACTTAACGTAGGGCATATACACCGTATGTACGAGAACTTTATCGCTTTTTACGACCGCGCCCAGACTTCCGCAATGGTCGGAGTCGGTGTGAGTCAAAAGAAGGTAATCGAGGTCGGTGATGTTTTTACTTGCAAGAACGTCGAGAATCGCGTCGGAGACTTTGAAACGCGTTTCGCTGTCGTCGACTTTGAAACTTCCCTGATCGCCCCCGTCTATAAGCATGGTCTTTCCGTCGGGAAGCTCCAGAAGAACGGAATCTCCCTGACCTACGTTTATAACGGTCATAACGAATTTGCCGTCCGAAGCGACTACGGGATCGTTTCCTCCGCCTTCGGGATCTTTATCCTCGGGCGTTTTGTCCGCACTGTACTTAAAGCCTATTCCGAGGTCGAAAGAAAAAGGCGGAACGCTGAAATAATACAGCGTTACTATAAGTACCAGCGCGATAACGACTATTATCTCGGGAAGAGCTTTAACGCTCGGTTTTTTCTTTTTCCCTGAAGAAGTTTTTTTATCTGCCATAATTGCCCTTATAAAATAATCGGTAAAGCCGACCCGTACTCAATCGGTTTTACCGATTCCAAAAATCAAAGCGCGATGATTTCGTTAAGCGCGCACTCTACGCATTCCGCGTCGACCTTTTCTATTTCGCCTCTGTCGCAAGCTTTTGCGGCTTCGGGATCCACGGGAATTCTCGCAAGCAAACGCAGTCCGAATTCGTCGGTAATTCTTCTTATGTTGCTCTTACCGAAGAGTTCTATTTCGTTTCCGCAACAGGAACACTTTATATAACTCATGTTTTCGATGACGCCCACTATGGGAACGTTCATCATACGAGCCATTTTAACGGCTTTTTCAACTATCATTGAAACAAGTTCCTGCGGAGAAGTTACTATTATGATTCCGTCTACGGGCAGAGACTGGAACACCGTAAGCGGAACGTCGCCCGTTCCCGGAGGCATATCCACGAACATATAGTCTACGTCGCCCCACTCTACTTCCGTCCAGAATCTCGTTACCATATCGGCAATCATCGGACCTCTCCAGAGTACGGGATCGTTTTCGCTGGCAAGAAGCATATTTGCCGATACGACTTTCACTCCGCCTTTGCTCTCGCCCGGGATTATAGCCGTGCCTTCCGCGTTGGCGGCGGCGTGTTCGGTTATGCCGAACATTCTCGGTACGGACGGACCCGTTACGTCGCCGTCGAGAACGGCAACCTTTTTGCCTTGTTTGTTCATTCCCGAAGCAAGAAGCCCCGTCACGAAAGATTTACCGACTCCGCCTTTACCGCTGACTACGGCGATGAGTTTCCCTACCCGGGAGCCGTCCATAAGCTTTTCTTTTACGATTTCGTTGCGGGAACTGCAGTTTTCCGAGCAGCCTTCGCAATTGTGATTACATTCGTTTCCCATTTTCGTTACTTCCTGTTTTTTGAAGAACCGTAAGATTCTTCGGATATTTTATTATATTATAGCCTTAGTATTGCGTTTATCGACGCAAAACTTTCGGCTCAAAGTTAAATCGTTATTTACATAAGGACGGTTTTAAGCCTGTTCCTTACGAATTCCGCGCGGAAAATCGTAAGTTCCTTTTCGGTAAGGTCTTTATCCGTCATCATAAGAAGAGGAGCGTCCATGGATTCGTCGAGAAGCTTATCGAAACCTCTGAGGTCGGCAACCGCGATAAATCCGAGAGCTATACCCAGTTTAACGTAGCAGAAACGCTTTACGAATTCGTCTTCAGACATCATATAAGCGTATTTCATAACGCCCAGACTTCTCATAATCGTATCTTTGAGTTCCGAAACGGAGCCTTTCATAAGTTCGGTCCGCGCGTTTTCTTCCGCCACGACAAGCATATCCACCACGTCTTCGACGTCTTTTATTATTTCTCTTTCCGTCTTGCCTATGGAAATCCTGTTGCTTACCTGATACATAAAGCCTACGGTTTTGGTTCCTTCGCCGTAAGTTCCTCTCATGGTAAAACCGCTACCCGAAAGAATCTTCATCTTTTCGTCGATATAACCCATTATCGTCAGAGCGGGCAGAAACAACATAGCCGAAGCGCGCATGCCCGTACCGATATTGGTAAGGCAGGATGTTATGAAACCGTACCGTCTGTCGTAGGCGATATTGAGGTTTCTTATAAGAAGGTCGTCGATTGCGTCAAGCTTTTCGTAAGCCTCTGTAAGTCTCATTCCTTCGAGAATGCACTGTAAACGCAGGTGGTCCTCTTCGTTGACCATAATGGAAAGACGTTCTTCTTCGTTCATTATAACCGCGCCTGCGACTTTGTTCTTTTCAAGAGCCTGACTGATAAAATGCCTGTCTATGAGAGCTTTCCTATACAGGTCGGAAATATCGTTCATAAGCATAAGCTCGAAATCTCCCGATTCCGACACGATTTCATAGACTTTTTCGGCAAAACGTCTTCCGTCGCTTCCCGAAACTTCCGTCATGCTTTGCGGACTTACCAAGCCTTCCACGTTACGCGCAAGTCTTATTCTCGTGCTGATAACTATATCGTTTTTCAATACGGATGCAGATGCCATAGTTTTTCGTAATCCTATAATTCGTTTCTTTCTCTGAAATATTTCAGCTGAAGTCTCAGTTGTTCGGCAAGATAACCGTTTCCGCCGTTGGCTACGTCGACGCATTCTTTTTCGAGTTTCTCGCAGTAAGCCTGTTTGTCTTCGACAAGAACGTCGTCTATGCTTTTGCCTATATGAACGGACGAACCCTGCGTTTCGTTAAGTATGAAGTCTATCTTCGGTCTGAAACTGCCGTGTTTGACGCACTGCACGCAACCGAGAAACATAGAGCTTTCTATATCGCTCCACTTTCTTCCGCAGACAGGACATCTGAGCGAATTTTCTCCGCCGTGAGACGCGTTCTCCATCTTATACTCGTCGTAACAGTTCCTGCAGTAATAACGTATGGACGGATTTCCGTTATAGTCGGTCATGACTTTGACCGTGGCTTCGCGTTTTCCGCATTTATAACAAAGCATTTTTGTCCCCTTTTCGGCATTCCGTCCGCAATAAACGATATGCCCTTTCTATTCAAATCACGGGAACCCGAACCAACGAATTCCCGCGACAGATTTTCTATTTAATTATTCGTAAAGCTTACTTACGGAAAGATCGGAATAAGCTCTTTCGATAGCCTCGGCAAAGATGTCCGCAACCGTAACAACGGTGTACTTATCGGTAAGTTTGCCTTCGGGCTGTTGAACGGTATCGAGAATGATTACCTTATCCAAAGCGCTGTTTTCGATTCTTTCGATTGCCGGACCGGAGAGAATTCCGTGAGAGCAACAAGCGACTACTCTCTTTGCTCCTTTATCCATAAGAGCTTTCGCGCCCTGAGTTATGGTTCCCGCGGTGTCGATCATATCGTCTATCATAAGACATTCTTTACCTTCGACGTCGCCTACGATATTCATAACTTCCATAACGTTGGCTCTGGGGCGTCTCTTATCTATGATAGCCAAAGGAGCGTCCAGAGCGGCGGCAAGTTTACGCGTTCTCGCAACGCTGCCTACGTCGGGGGAAACGACTACGAGATTTTCTCTGTCGATTTTCTGTTTATTGAGATACTGACACAGAACGGGCATACCGAGAAGGTTGTCCACGGGGATATTGAAGAAGCCCTGAATCTGTACTGCGTGAAGGTCCATGGTAAGTACTCTGTCAACGCCGGCTCTTTCAATAAGTTCAGCAACGAGTTTCGCGGAAATCGGATCTCTTGCGTGAGCTTTTCTGTCCTGACGGGCATATCCGAAATAGGGCATAACCGCCGTAATTCTGTCTGCCGAAGCTCTCTTGAGAGCGTCTACGATAATGAGCATTTCCATAAGGTTGTCGTTGACGGGTGTGGATGTGGACTGAATGACGTAAGCGTCGCAACCTCTTACGGATTCTTTGATGTTGACCATGATTTCGCCGTCGGAAAACTTACCGCAATCCATCTGACCCAGCCCCATATGAAGCTTTTCCGCAATCTTTTCGGCAAGCGCTCTGTTGGAGTTGCCCGCAAATACTTTTACTGTACCGTGTGTTCTGTTTAACATAATTCTCTCCTGTCTTTATGCATAATCGTTCGTACGGCAAATGCCGTTTTTGCACGCCTCTTTTTATTCTATACTTTATTTCTCGGCTTGTCAAATCAAATTCGGTCAATATCGACACGGTTTTTTTTCGTGCGTTAATGAATTATATCGAATTGGTGCGAATTCCGGTAAAAGACAAGACTTTTGTCCCGCAATAAAAAAGTTTTTCGCATAAAAAAAGTTTTTCCGCTCAAAATAAAGGTAATCTCAACTCAGGAGGTAAAAAATGAGCAATTATATTCACACGGGCGAAAAGCCCGGGAACGGAAAATACGTTTGCACCAACTGCGGAACGGATATAAGACTTGGGTCCGAAGACAAAATGCCGCCTTGTCCCAAGTGCAGTAACACCACTTTCCGCGAAGAGTAAAGCTTTTGATTAAAAAGGCTTTGATTCCGGCAAAAACTTTACGAACGTTTGCAGAGGCTTTACGGATTTCCGCAGAGCCTTTGCTTTTATAAAAAAAGAATCCGACGGAATCGGACTCTCGTAGGTTTATATAGCGTTGAGTTTGAACGCATAGTCTGAGATTATCAGGCGTTATGCTTTATCGCGTATCTGATTATATCTTCGGAAGAAGAGCAACCGTCTTTAACGGCGTTGCCTATGTGGCGCTGAGCTTCGTTTCTGGTCATTCCGAGAGAAAGCAGGACGGTAAGAGCTTCTGCGGTCGCGCCCGTGGAAAAAGACTGAGGTTCCAAAGCAGAAACGCCACGCTTGGAGGTAAGCAAAACGTCCATAGGCGAAATCTTACCTTTAAGCTCAAGGACGATACGCTCGGCGGTCTTTTTGCCGAGACCTTTTATGCGAACGAGACTTGCGGTGTCTTCGGTAACGATAGCCGAACGAAGGTCGTCGCACCTCATGCCCGAAAGAATCTGAAGGGCGACTTTCGGACCTACTCCGTTTACGGAAATAAGCATTAAAAACATCTGCTTTTCTTCCGTGGTGGAAAAACCGAAAAGCGAAATATCGTCTTCCCTGACCTGCATATAAGTGTAGACGGTAACGGTATCTCCGATTACGGAAAAATCCGACAGAGTTTTGTTCGAAACGTTGATTTCGAAGCCCATTCCGTTATTGGACACGACAAGCAGTCCGTCTTCTACTCTGACTACTTCTCCCGAAATAAAATTGATCATAACTACTCCGCTTTTCCGAGCGTGACGTTCTTTATCGCCCGTTATCTCGGGCGTTCCGTTTTTTATCGCCGATTACATCGGTAATTGCTTTTAATTCACCGAAAAACGTCAGGCTTACATCTCTCTGCTTCTCATTTTTCTTGACTGGGCGTGCGTCAAAGCCACGGCAAGAGCGTCCGCGGCGTCGTCGGGACGGGGAATCTTATCGAGCGACAGATAATTCTTTACCATAGCCTGAATCTGATGTTTGTCGGCTCGTCCGTAACCCGTCATGGCTATCTTTACCTGAAGGGGCGTATATTCGAAAAGCCGTCCGCATTGCTTTACCGCGCTCACTATAAGAACGCCTCTCGCTTCCGCGACTTTAATGCCCGTCGTGATGTTGGTGTTGAAAAACAATTCCTCCATCGCAATCTCGTCGGGCTTAAAGTTTGTTATAAGGCTGTCCGCCGCCTCGGAAATCATAGCCAGTCTCACCGGCACGCTTTCTTCTTTCGGAGTGGAAATTATGCCGTAATCAACGAGCCTGACAAATTTTTCTTCTACATCCAGCACCCCGTAACCTACAGTCGCAAACCCCGGGTCAAGACCAAGTATCCTCAAAATTATTCTTCCTCGTCTTCTTCTTCGGGAAGGTCAACGTTATGGAATACTTTCTGAACGTCGTCGTTGTCTTCCATAGCTTCGATCATTTTCTCGAATTTTTCAAGGTTTTCGCCTTCGAGCGTAACGAGATTCTGCGGAAGCCATTCCATACCCGCGGAAATAAGCGTAAAGCCCTGCTGTTCGAAGAAACGTCTTACGAAAGAAATGTTGGCCTGCGTGGTATAAACTTCGAACACGTCGTCTTCTATGCTTACGTCGTCCGCTTCGGCAGCAAGAACCAATTCGTAAATTTCGTCTTCGCTCTTATCGTTTCTTTCGCAAACGACTACGCCCTTTCTGTCAAACATATAAGATACGCAGTTGCTGGTACCCATCGCTCCGCCGAATTTATCGAAATAATGTCTTACTTCTCCGGCAATACGGTTTTTGTTATCGGTAAGAACTTCTATAATTACCGCGGAACCGCCTATTCCGTATCCTTCGTAAAGCATGTTTTCGTAGTTGATGGCGCCGAGTTCGCCCGCGGCTTTCTTTATGCTTCTGTTGATATTGTCGTTGGGCATATTGTTCATCTTAGCGTTTGCGATTGCATCGTAAAGCTTACTGTTGCTTGCGGGATCGCTTCCGCCGAGTTTAACTGCAACCGCAATTTCTCTGCCTATTTTCGTGAAAATCTTCGACTTAGCCGCGTCGCCTTTTGCTTTCTTATTCTTTATATTCGCCCATTTGCTATGTCCGGACATACTTATTCCTCCGTGGTTTTTTCTTATTTTATCATATTTGATCCGTAATGTCAATTTTTACGCGTTCGTTTTCAGCCTCTTACCGCACCCGAAAGAGCGTACATAAGGACGCCTGCCGAAACCGCGACGTTAAAACTTTCCAGCCCGTTTTCCATGGGAATGGCGACCGTTCTGCCACAGGCTTTTTTTGCCTTTTCCGTAACGCCGTTGCCTTCGTTCCCCAAAAGAAGAGTGTGTTTTAAGGGAAGGTCTTTGATTTTTCTGACGTTTTCTCCGTCCATATCGGCGCAAATCAGAAGACTGTCCGAATTTGCCTCTATCGCTTCTTCCAAGGAACATTCGTATATCCTTAAAATAAACTGAGCGGACATTGCCGAACGAAGACATTTCATCGAAAAGGGATCGGCGGAAGACACTATATAGGCGTCGTTGTAACCCATACCGGCAGCCGTTCTTAAAACGGCTCCGACGTTGGCGGGATCCTGAACGTTTTCGAGAATAAGCGCGCTTCCTGCGGGCGCAGTGAGCCGTCTTTCGGCTTTTCTGCATACGGCGACTATACCCTGCGGGGTAACCGTTTCCGAAAGTGCGGATATAAACTTCTCGTCCATTTCGTAAACGCTCCCGAACTTATCCGCAAAACGGGAAAAACGCTCCGCTTTGTCTTTGTCTATAAAGAGCGTTTCTACCTCTGCGTTAAGTCTTATCGCGTCGGACACAAGTTTTTCGCCTTCGATAAGAAACAGCCCCGTTTCCGCGCGGTATTTCTTTTCGGTGAGTTTTTTGGCATTTATATAGTTTTTATTGCTTCCCGTTATAAACATTACGATAGTTAAAAAAAGCCTTCATAAAGGGAGCCGTGACTCCGATCTGAAGGCTTATCGCATTTTTTCTAATTAAGTTTGGACTTTGCCGTTTCCGCAAGTTTAGCGAATGCCTGAGCGTCGGATACCGCAAGTTCGGCAAGAACCTTTCTGTTAAGATCGATACCTGCAAGCTTCAAACCGTGCATCATTTTGCTGTAAGAAAGACCGTTTGCGCGAGCGCCTGCATTGATACGGGCAATCCAGAGCTGTCTGAAATCACGCTTTTTCTGTTTTCTTCCCGCATAAGCGTAGTTGCCGGATTTCATTACCGCCTGACGGGCGATTCTGTAGTTAGTGCTTTTAAGGCCAAAGTAACCTTTAGCGAGTTTCAATATCTTTCTGCGTTTTTTAACCGCGTTTACACCACGTTTAATTCTCATTTTCTATTCCTCCCAATCAATACGGCAACATGCGTCTTACGGTCGCTGCCTGTGCCTTGTCTACGTATGCGGCAGCACGAAGGTGGCGCGTTCTCTTGGTTGTTTTCTTGGTCAGAATGTGGTTTTTACCCATCTGAGCTCTCTTGACCTTTCCCGATTTCTTAACGGAAAAGCGTTTAGCGGATCCGCTATGAGATTTCTGTTTCGGCATTTATCTTTCCTCCATATTACTTTTTATTGGTTATCGGCGCAAGGATCATAGTTACGTTACGTCCTTCTACGAGAGGCTGTTTTTCAACAGTCGCAACGTCCTTAAGAATCTCTGCAAACCGCGACACTACTTCTACTGCGCTTTTTGAATAAGTCGTCTGACGACCTCTCATTCTCAACGAAACTTTTACTTTGTTTCCGTCGGCGATGAACTTAGCGGCGCTTTTAGCCTTCGTCTGCATGTCTCCGTCGTCGATGGTCATGGAAAGCCATATTTCTTTGAGTTCAACTATCTTCTGATTTTTACGGGCTTCCTTTTCTTTCTTGATCTGTTCGTAACGGTATTTGCCGTAATCCATAACCTTACATACGGGCGGAACCGCGTTGGGTGAAATCTTGACCAAATCAAGCTGTTTTTCGTCGGCAATGGCAAACGCTTCTCTCAAAGAAACGACGCCTACCTGCGTACCGTCGGAATCGATAAGGCGAACCTGCTCGTCTCTTATCTGATTGTTGATCTGAAGATCCTTAGTCTCCTTAATAGTCGTATACCCCCTTTGGATATGTAATAAAAAAGCGCGGACAAAAATCCGCGCCTATAACGTTGACCGAAATATAGGATAACCAAACGATACGAAAATCGGTTGGTGAGAAGCGGACTTCTGCTTGAGCTTTGTTATTCTACCATAAAAAGTCTTCTTCGTCAAGCTTTTTAACGAAGTTTTTCGGGTAAAAACGCAAGAATTTTAAGTTTTTTAAGTTTTTTACGATTTTCGCCGTTCGTTTTCAGGCGTTCGGCGGAATTATCCGATCTTCTGGTTCCTTCCGCGCGCCGTATAAATTCCGCTTTCTTCCGCGCGACACGCAAAACAGCCGACGGATAGAGATGCGGTTTTCGTTATTCCCCGGTTTATCGCTCCTTATCGGATGTTCCTTATCGGTTGTTCCTTGTTTCTGCTTGTTTGTTATTGCTTATCGGTTATTCCCTTTGTTATTGCTTATTCGTTGCTCTTTAGCAAGTGTTACTCTCTGTTATTCCTTATAGAGCGCTACTTTTTGTTAAGCCTTACAGAGTGTCCATTGGTTATTCCTTACTAACTATTCGGAACGGGCAGGGAAAAGGTCGCTTATAAGAGAAAGGAATTCTTCCGAGAAAAGATGTTTGTCGCCCGTAACGGTCAGCCTTCTCGGCGCAAAGGTCACAAGCGTGAAAAGAATCTCCTCTTCTTCCGAGTAAGGCGCGGATTTCCAGAGACGAAGAGCGGGAACGGGCGCGCCGTTTTCGTCGTAAAGCGACGTTCTGTGAAGGTTTTTGTCCAGCGTCAGCTCTCCGTAAGCCGACGGAACGGAAGTTATCAGGTATTGAAGGAATTCCGTGCAAAGCTTATCGCCCGAAAGAAGAAAACCGTTGCCCTGAGTCACGGAAGCGATTTCGTCCCAACGATTTTTGAGTTTCCCGAGGCGGAAAAGAAACAGTCCGTCAAGGCTGAGTTCGGTAAGATTGTCGATTGCGGAATAGGCGATTTTCTTGTCGGCGGAATTATCAAAAATACTCATTGCGTTGACGAGAGTTCGGCTCAGCAGAGAATTTTTGAGAAATTTCAGCTTATCCGAAAGATAGTCGATTTTGAAGCCCAAAGCAATAGCTTCGGCGACCGCGCTTTTCACGCTCAAAGCCACGCGTTCGCGGTATTCGTCCGAAACGCTCACGTCGAGATAACACCTGCCGTCGCTTTCGCTGAGTCGCTGAAAACCGTTCGCATTCGTCACCAAGTAGAAGAGATCGTCTTTAATTCGCCTTAAATAACCGCTTTTTGCGCTGTCGATATTTATAGAAAAGGTACACATACCACTTATTATATGCCCGAAATCGGGAAGTTAATCATGGGTATCAGTAAGTCAATTCTTCTAAAAAGGCTGAAGAATTTATAACGCCGCATTTTTTGTCTATATAACTAATTTCTATTTTATTTGCAGCTTTCTTTCTTTGATTTTTATTAGTTACCCTCGGCTTATAAATCGTTATCCCGAAAGGCGTTGAAACATCCGCAACGTCTATTTTAACAACGCCCGTTTTATCAATAATCGAGTATTCTTTTTCCAAACCTGCAACGTCAATTGAAATTTTGCCGGACGATATTTCCTCCCATTTTTTATAACACAAACAATAAATCGTGTTTTGCGGGAAAGAAATTTTATTGCTCCACTCCTTTCCGTCAACAGAATGCTGTACATAAAAGCATCGATACAACCCGTTTCCGTTGTTTCCAGTAGGATTAAAAACAATTTTATATCTGCCGACAACAAAAAGCATACAATATATAAACTTATCTTCTGTAAACGCAGTAAATTGATTGGTTGCGCCATAATATCCCACAGAACTGCCGTTCTCGTATTTTTCCAGATAAAATGTTTTGAAGCCGTCTGTTTCATCGACTGTAATTTCAGAAAAATGTATCGGCTGATTGTCACTTAAAAATTCTTGCAACTCAGCTTTCTTGCCGTTTACGTAAAGCTCGACGTAATTCCCGCTTTCGGGGGCTTCGAATTTATCGGCAAAAAGCGCGGTTATTTCGAGAACGTCCGCGGTTTCGGGAAGGTCAAGTGCGCTCATCGAAATCGTGCAGGGGCTTTCGTCAAGCAGAGAATTCGTTTGATTATTAACGGTAAAACGCCTGAATTTATGGTCTTCGTCGGGCGTTGCGGTTAAAGTGAACGCGTCTTTGTAATTCACCGAATATTTATCGGCAGACAGTGATCCGAATTGACTCGGATTTGTTTTTATTTCGTAAAGCTTTTCGAAAACGGCTGTGATTTCATAATTTTTTACGGGCATTTCGCAAGAAATTTCGTCGGAATAAATATTTTCGTCCGCAATCCAATAAAGAAATTTGTATTTTTCGCCGTTAAGATTAAAAGTCAGCGTAAACGTATTTTTGCAATAAATTTCCGTCTTTAAGTCAAAGAGCTTACCGTTGCAGAAAAAGTCTGCGGGAATACCGACAGGCGAATGCTTTTCGGTCTTATGAGAATAGAGAGACGGAATCAGCGTTAATTCAAAGGATTTATAATTAAAAACGGCGAAAATTTCGACGTCTTCCCCGAGCATAACGAATTCTGACGGAATTTCCGCTCCGAGCCTCTCGAAACGACAAAATTCCGCAAAGTCAGAAGGCTCGAAATCGACATTATCGAGGCTAAACGGTTCATTATAGGGAAGAAACATTTCGATTTTGTCTTTCCCTGAAAAATTTTCTTCCTTGTTCTCGAAAAACTTCGGAATTATCGTCAGTTTGTACTTCATAACTTCCGTCGCGAATTCCACGGAAACGTCTTTTTCGGGCATAACGAAGCCCTTTTCATCCTCCGAAAAATCTACGGAAATTTCGTTTTCACCGAAAAACATTTTGCAATCCGATAGCAAATAATGTTTTTCAGCCTGAGCGATTTTGTGAAAAGGAATGATTTTCCCTGCGCAGAAAGTAAATTCGTCTTTTACGGAAGTGTAGCCTTTTCCCTGTTTTACAGTCAGTTTATAGCCGATTTTTTCCTTTTCTTTGACGATTTCATAGCCTTTTTCGTCTACTTTGGCTTCTTCGACGACGTCGTGACTGTCGGAAATCACTTCACTTACGGGCAGATCGATTTTTTCGAAAAATTCTTTGGTTTTGTCGCCGAGATCGGGAATAAAAATGCGTTCAACGATCGTTTCGTCGCAATGATCGGTCAGCGGAGTTTCGAAAAAACCGTAAAAAAGAAGGAGTATGGAGAGTTTTTCATCGGAAAAATGAAGCTTTCCGTCACGGAAAAACGCGACGTAACGAACGAAGTTCTCGAGTTTTTCGTCGATTTTAGCGTGATTCGTGTCGAATTTGACGTCGGGAAGGACGAAATCGCCACGCCGGCAACGCTCGATTTCGCGAACCAGCTTTTTCTCGCCGGCAATGACGAAACCTCCGTCGAAAATTTCTTCGGGTTCGCGCATAAAGTCGTAAGATTCGTAGTCGTCCGAACTGAAATTTATCGGAGGCGCGCTTTCACCGTCGATATTTATCAATTTATCGTCTGCAATCAGCTTCAAAAAGGCGCGTTTTTGAGTTTTATCGTAAAAAATACAGGCGTTTTTACTTTTCAGCACGACGTTTTTCAGAGAGAATTCGTCAAGTTTCTCTTTCAGCATAAATGCCGAATCGGGCAGTCTGTTCTCGATTTTCAGCGTTTCGATGGCGCGGTTTATCGAAGCAAGGACGGCTTTGTCGGCGTTGAGCGAAGCTTTGTTGATTGACGAGAGGATTTTCGGAACCACCACTGCCGAAAGAATACCTATAATCACGATGACGGCAAGAAGTTCCACGATCGTAAAGCCAAGTATGAATATTCGCGAATGGGTTATCTTTTGTTTTTCGTCGGCGTAAAGTTTTGTAGCGGAAAAGTTAACGTTTTTCATAAATTTCTTCATAATAGTATAAAAATGCGCTGTCGCTCAAAAACGCAAAATCTGTAGTGCGTTTTACGGGTAGAATTTTTTATAACGCAAACCCCACCTGCGCCGAGAATTACTCCGCAGGCAAGGATAATAATCGGATTTTTCCCGATACGAAAACTGTTACAAGAAACAAAAAACGCGCACAGTTTACCTTAACGTCACTGTAAAGCAAACAAATGCTTGATTAAAAAGAGAACGTGTTGCATAAATGATAATAACATATTTTTCGGTAGCTGTCAAAGAAACGCCGTCGGTTTACGGGAAAATTTGTAAAAATAACGCAAAAATCGCGACACTATCGAACAAAATGACGAAACAAAGGATAAAAAGCCCTTGCGTGAAGGGCTTTTCGGGAATTAAATAACGATTTTATACAACAAGTTGAGTTTCGGATTTTCCGTTGGTTTACAGAAAAACCGTAAAATGACGTGAGCATCGGCAATATCTGCGGAATAGATTTTCCTTAAAAACTTCCGTCGTCATAAAAACGGCTCAGATCTTTCCTTCGAAGGCTTCGGCGATTGCAAGGGCGGTGGCAGATTCGACGATTACGCAACTTCTTATAAGCTGATTGCAGTCGGAAGGGGATTCCGAACAAAACTCTCTGACCTTGCCGGAAAGAAGATCCGCTCCGCTCTGAACTCGAGATAAAGAAGGAATGGGTTTCATTCCCACGCGGAAAAGCAACGGCGCGCCCGACGTGAAACCGCCGAGAAGTCCGCCCGAATTGTTGGTAGCAAAGGAAATTTCACCGTTCTTTTCGCAAAAAACGTCGTTAACGGCAGAAGCGTTTTTTCTCCAGGCGTTCACAGCGCCGAATTCCAGCGATTTTACCGACGGAATTGCGAAAACGAGCGAAGCTATAAGCGAATCGACGCCTTCGAAAATCGGACCGCCTTTACCGACGGGAAGATTCTCCGCAATACATTCGATTTCACCGCCGATAGTATCGCAGGTTGCCCTGTACGAGTTTATAACGGCAGAAAATTCCTGCTCGGCGTCGGGATTTATGACGGGAAAAAGCTTTTTACCAAGCGACGAAAGCAATTCTTTGTCTTCGCCCATGGGATTAAAGGGACGGTCGCGCTTATCTCCTACGGACAAAACGTGAGAACCCAAAGCCAAACCCTGCTTTTCCGCAAGACGGGAAGCTACGATTCCTCCGAAAAAGGTCAAAGGCGCGGTAAGTCTTGCCGAATAATGTCCTCCGCCTCGGATGTCGTTAAAGCCGTCGTTCTTTTTGTACGCAGGGTAGTCACTGTGAGAAGGACGGGCAACGGAATACTTTGCTTCGTCGCCTCCGTGGGCTTTGTTTCTTATAAGCACGGCAACAGGCGAACCCGTCGTTCTTCCTTTATAAACACCGCTAAGTATCTCGAATTCGTCGCTTTCACGGCGAGCCGTTCCGAATTGCGTGCGGGAAGTCCGTCTGAGCATCCATTCGGAAAGAAAATCTTCGTCTATTTTTATGCCTGCGGGAAGTCCGTCAAGCACTCCTCCGACTCCGACGCCGTGAGATTCTCCGAAAAGCGAAAGTCTTATATATCTACCCCAAGTCGACGACACTGTATTTTCCTCCCAAGAGTTTGTAGTTTTCGTAAAAGTCCGCGCTGGATTTTCCCGTACAATCGTAATCGCAAACGATAAGTCCGCCTCTTTTTGCGCCGAGAACGGCTGACGCCATAGATATTCTGTGGTCGTTTCCTGTCCGGATTTCGGTTAAACCCGAAATCGGCGTTTTTTGCGGAAAAACCCTTAAAGTCTCTCCGTAGCATTCATACTCCGCTCCCGCGCATTTTATCAGAGCAATAGTTGCCGTCAGTCTGTCGCTTTCTTTGCTTCTAAGTCGCGACACGTGAAGAAAGACCGACGGGCTTTCGGCAAAGCAAGCCGTAACCGACAAAATCGGCACTATATCGGGATTTCGAGAGGCGTCGCAAACAAAACCGTCGAAACTGCTTTTTTCGGCAAGCACGCCTCCGTCTTTCACGGAAACTTTACCGCCTGCTTTTTGAAGAAGTTCCGAAACGCGAGCGTCGCTTTGAAGAGAATTCTGAGGTAAATCGGGCGCAAAAGTTTTTCCGCAAAGCAAACCCGCAACTATCCAGTTAGTCTGGTGAGTCCAGTCGTTTTCGATAAACTCGTGAATTTCGGGCATACGGACGAATTCTCTGTGCAAAACGAAACCTTCTCTTTTCTCACAGATAAAGCCAAGTTTTTTAAGACATTCGGCTGTCATTTTCGCATAGCCCACAGAGCTGTCGCCTACGGGGATTATTTCCGTACCGCATAAGGCGGAAGCTATAAGAAAGCCCGAGAAGAGCTGAGAAGTTTTGGTGCAGTCTACGGTAATACGGGAAGAAGAAAGCTTACCGCAAACTTTAACGCGAAGAGTCGAATTTTCACCCGAAGAAACTTCGCAGTCTATGCCGAGCGAACGCAGAAAATCGATCTCGGTTTTCGTTCTTTCATACAAAACCCGCGAAATAACGTAGACGGTTGAGATTTCCAAGGCGATTCTTACTGGCATAAGCATACGGAAAAGCGTGGCGTTATCACCGCAAAAGATTTCCGCATAATCGTCCGTAAGTTTTTGGCAAGCGTTATAGCAGGCTTTTACGTCCTCTCCGCAAAGAAACTTTTTGTACTCCGAAAGCCTTCCGCATCCGAAAAGACTTTCGGTTATCAAACCTCTTTGCAGAAGAGATTTCGACGGAAGAAAGGGTGCGTTTCCGCAAATAAAAGCTTTTTCTACGAGAATTGAAGCCATTTACGTTTTCTCCTTTAACGTCCGTTTTACCGCAAGAATATATTCGTCGGTTTTTATCTTTCTGACTTCGGCAGGATTTCCGTCCGAAACGAGGACGGAAAGGATATATTCGCCCTGATTTTTCTTGTCGCTTTTAATAAGACGGGAAGCTTTAAGAATATCCACCTCGGGAAGCCGAACGTTTAAGCCGTTAAAAAGAGCATCAAGCTGTTTTCTTCTGCCGTCAACCTTTTTACCGAAAAGCGCGGACACTTCGATTTCCGTTTTCATTCCGACGGCAACGGCTATTCCGTGGGGAATCTCACCCAAAGTAAGTTCTTCCACGGCGTGACCGACGGTGTGTCCGAAATTGAGAATATGTCTTTCGCTAAAGTCGGTAAAGTCGCGTTCCGTAACGGAAAGCTTGAATTTATAGGCTTTTTCTATGACTTCGCCAAGAGCGCAGGGGTTACTTAAAAGCAAAGAAGCGAAACCGTCCGTCGTTATCATATCGTACTTGACGAGTTCGCAAAGTCCGCTCGAATATTCCCGTTCGGGTAAGGTTTTCAAAAAGCTCACGTCGGCTATTACGACTTCGGGCGTATAGAAACCGCCGATAAGGTTCTTGAACCCGAAAGCGTTGACGCCGTTTTTTCCTCCGAAAGCCGCGTCAATCATACAAAGAAGCGTCGTGGGAACGCTTACAAACCGACATCCTCGCATATAGGTCTGAGCAGTAAAACCCGCCGTATCGGTAACGACTCCTCCGCCCACGGCTATAACTACGTCGTTTCTGTCAAAGTCGTTGGTTTTAAGAAAGAGATAAAGTTTACTTACTTCTTCGAGGTTTTTGTGTTCTTCGCCCATAGGTAAAACGTAATAAAAAGCCTTGGGAAGTTCAAGCTCTTCGGCTCTTTTCTTAAAAAGCCTTTCCGTGTTTTCGTCGAACACGAAAAGAACTTTGCTTTCACCGCTCTGTAAGCCGTTTATACGTTTTATATACCCGAATTCTTTTTCTATAATCATAACGCAGTTAAAAATTAACCGAAACGTATTCGCCGAGAAGCCTTTCTACTTCGGCGATCTTGCTTCTTTCGGGAATAACCGAAGAAGAGAAACTTTCGTCGTCGAACTTATTATCCGTGAGCCATATAGCCTGAGCAAAAGCCGCCTGATAGGCGAGCATGGAAAGTCCTCCGCAGTATTTTATTCCCGCTTTTTCTGCCGAAAGCTCCAGAAGCGTCTTGTTCTTTGAGTAAACCACGTCGAAAACGCCCTTTGCAAAACTTATAACTTCGTCCGAAAGAAGTTTGGCGTCGGTTTTATAGCCTACGCTGGTCGCGTTGATTACGTAATCGTATTCGGGCTTCACGTTGTCGTAAGTTACCGCGCGCAAAGACAAATCGGACACCGACTGAGCCTTTTCCAAGCTTCTTACGGCAAAGACCACGTCCGAAGCGTTACCTGAAATTCTTTTCACGGCAAAAAAAACAGCCCGAGCCGCTCCGCCGTTTCCGAGAATGAGAACTCTTCCTCCGAAATTCGGGAAAGCGTTTCTTATGGCGAATTCCGCGCCCGGGATGTCGGTATTATAGCCCACGCCCTTTTTAACCGTATTGACAGCGCCCGCCTTGGTGCTGACCTTAGTGAGGTAGGGAATTATATCGCACTTAAAGGGCATGGTAACGTTAAAGCCGTCAAAATCGCGGTTTATCTTTTCGTAGTCTTCTCGCGTAAGGCTTTCGGTTTTAATCTTTTCGTAGTCCGCGTCTATTCCGTTAATTGCGAAAAGAAGTTTGTGAAGGTAAGGGGAAGGAGACTTTTCCACGGAATTACCTATTAAAGCAAATTTCATAATAATCCTCAGATAATTCTTTTGTTTTCAAGAAGTTTCAGCATATCCTTAACTACCGACTGCGGAGCTTTTAATTCCGTAAGGGCGAATTTAAGCGACGTCGCGAATAAAGCCACAAGGCGGGCGTTTCCCGATTCGGAAGATGCAATAACGGCGTCAAGAAGAAGACGGAAATCTTTTTTCGCGTCAGGAGAACCTTTAAGTTTAATCTTGGAAAATCCGCCGAAAAACGCACAAAGTTCCTGCTTGTCCTCGTCCGAAAGCTTTATATCCGAAGCAAAGAAATCTTTACGCAGATCGTAGGCTTCGTTGTATACGACCTTGGCGATGTTATGCGCGCACACGCTGTACTCGGATATGAGTTCTTTGCAAAAAAGATTGTAAGACTCCTGCTTATCGCGCGCGGGAAAATATTCGGAAATAAACTTAAACGGATCTCTCTTCCCGAGGTCCATCTCGGAAAGCAGATAAGTAATGAAGGTAAACCGTCTTTCGTCGCCTTCGGGAAGGATAAGCTTGCTTCGGATTTCTCCGTCCTTTTCGGGAAGGATAACTCTTGCGCGTCTGAATTCGTCTTCGTAAGAGAAATTCTGTCTCGTTTGCGTTATAACCGAACTCAGAAATTCGCTGTCGACTACCGTTTTCAGAAGCTCGGATATGCCTTTACTCATAAAAATAAAGTTTCCCGATTGAAGAGCGGATACACAATTATCGAAATTTTTAAGTCTGCTGTCCATTTTTCGCATACCTCCGTATCTTAAATATTACCATATTTTTCCTTAAAAAACAACGGTCTTCGTCATAATTAAAAAAAATTTTTTCATTTTCTCTCAAAAGAATTGATATTAGAAAGGAATTATTGTATAATATATATCTAAAAATTTGCAGAGCTGTCTGCATTACTCGGCGGAATAAAATGTCACCTTCGGTTGCTTCAACGAACAATGCAATAAAAATCGACCACACGCAGCATAAAATACTGCTTCTTTTCGTGTTCGATAAAATGGAAATGCCGCTTACCGACAACACCGTTTTTGACTTCTGCACCGCCACCAACACCTGGCTTACTTATATCGACTGCAAACTTGCTCTCGAAGAACTTATCGGCGCAGGTTTTCTCGTTACCACGGAAAACGCCGCAAAAGAAAGGCTTTATTCGCTTGCGCCCGAAGGCAGAATTTGTCTGGCGCACTTCTTCCCCAAGCTTCCGTCATCCATTCGCGAAGACATTACCTGTCAGGTTAAGTCACAGAGAATGAGTTTTAAGCGCAAACAGGAATATTTTGCGGATTACGACAAGTGCGCCGACGGGAATTACAGGGTAAATCTTCGCATAGTCGAACCCGATAAAGAAGTGGTAGAAGTCATAATTACCGTACCGAGCAGGGGACTCGCTTCTTCGGTTTGCGAGAAGTGGGAAGAAAAAGCTCCTGCGGTTTATCAGACGATTTACGACCAACTTATAGATAACTGAATTTTTCGTACCGCCTCACAGGGCGGTTTTTTTATTGCCCGAACGTGCGACCCGTTCAGAACGTCCGAGTTTTTCCGTTGTTTTTTGTTTGTAATTTTATATGAATTCGTGTTTTCGTTGCGCTTAAAATCGTTTCGTTGCGATTAAAAGGCGGTTTTTATTCTTCAAAAAAGCCGTTTGGCTGTACTTAAAAAACGATTTTATCGTTCTTAAAAAGCCGTTTTGCTGTACTTAAAAGGTGATTTTGTCGTTCTTAAAAAGCCGTTTTCGTTGCGTAAAAGTTCATTCTGAAGGCGGAATATCCCAAAGGGCAATCATCTTCTCGAACACGAGTTTTGCGTAAGGGGCGGCGACTATGCTTCCGTAGCTCTGTCCCTCAGGTTCGTCGATAATTATAAGAGCGAGGTATTCAGGCGAATCTGACGGAAAAAAGCCTACAAAAGAACTTACGTATTTGCCCGTCGCTATCTTGCCGTTTTCGAATTTCTGAGCCGTTCCCGTTTTTCCGCCTACTTTATAGCCTTCCACGTAAGCGTTTTTTCCTCCGCCGTTTTTTACCACGCCTTCGAGCATTTCCGCAATAAGTTTACTCGTTTCTTTGCTTACGGGACGGCTTCTGACTTCGGGGTAAAACTCCTTGACTACGCCGTTTTCGTCTTCTATGCGTCTGACCAGCCGAGGCGTATAGAGGTAGCCTCCGTTTACAGCGGCGGAGGTCGCCATAGCCAGCTGAATTGCGGTTACGGCTATTGACTGACCGAAACCTATTCGGGCAAGGTCGCCTGCGGTTACGCTTTTGAGGCTTATTATAAGCCCGCTCTGCTCTCCCGAAAAGTCCACTCCGCTTTTACTTCCGTAGCCGAAAGCTTTAAGGTAGTTATAATAGGTTTCTTTCCCGAGAGAAAGCGCAATATCGGTAAATATCGGGTTGCAACTGTTTTTAAGGGCGTCGGAAAGATTCTGATTGCAGTGCTTTCCGTTTGCGTGAGAAGTCCAGCATTTTATCTTCGCACCTTTGTCTACTATGCGGTAATTACTGTTGTTCGTAAAAACGTGAGCCACGCCGAAAGCCTTGGGATTCCCGTTTTTGTATTCTTCGAGGCAAGCCGCAGCCGTTAAAATCTTAAAAGTCGAACCGGGTTCGTACACGTCGGTAAAAAGGACGTTGCGGGTGTTATTCTGAAGCGTTTGAAGGTCTCCGCGCGGAAGATTATTGAAATCCACGCCCGGACGGGAAGCAAGCGTTAAAATCTCTCCGCTGTTAACGTCTATTACTATACAGCTCGCGCGTTTGGGGTTATGCGCCTTATATGCAATATCCAGAATGGATTCGGTGGCTTTCTGAAGTTCGGAATCTACGGTAAGGATAACGGTGCTACCTTTTTTTGCCGAAATATAATCTATATAATCCTGTTTGAGTTCGTCGCCTATAAGGTCGCTCGGAGTTAAAATTCTGCCGTCTATACCCGAAAGGTATTTGTCGTAATAGGCTTCTATGCCAGCCTGACCTTGATTGTCTGCCGAAACGAATCCCAAAATCTGAGAAAGCGACGTTCCGTCTGCGTAGCTTCTTTCGGCGGAAGAAGCAAGATAAACGCCCGAAAGGTTTCTTTCTCTTATTTTTTTCGCTTCTTCTACGTCCGCGCCACGCTTTACGCGAAGGTCGGAAACGCCTTTACGGGTAACTTTTTCTTTCATTTCGTCGTAGGGCGTTCCGAGAATTTCGGAAAGAGCTGTCGCCACGCTTTCGGGTTCTTTGACGCTTTTAGGTCTTACGTAAACGTCGTAAACTCTTTTCGAGGAGGCTATGATTTTTCCGTTTCTGTCGAGAACGTCCCCTCTTTCCGCAATCAGAGGGAGCTGTCTCATCCATTGTCCGTAAGCGCGGTTACGAAGTTCTCCGCCCCAGAAAAGCTGGACGTATCCGAGACGAAAAATAACCAGTATAAAAATAAAAGCCAATAACATTATTACTGTTATCAGCCTTTTTTTAACCGAATAATAGGTCTGCATTTCGTCCTCCAAAGCGCGGAGGAAAAAACCTTACGCGCCGAAAAGTCCGGAAAAGAAATCGCATATTGCGTCGAAAAAGTTCTTATCGACGGTATAGGTAAGAGGCGCGCGCTGAACGGGCGCACTGAATTGCATCTGACTCGAAGCCGACGGCAAATCGAACCCGAGTTCGCGGGCTTTTGCTTCGACGTCCAGGTTCTTTTCGAATTCGGCAATCTGAGAGTTAAGCTCCGCTACTTCGCCCGCAAGCGCTTTCTGCTGTTCGTAAAGCTCGTTGTACTCGGCAAGAGAACCGTTGATTTTGGCGTTGGTAATCATTATCGCAAGCAGAAGACCGCATACCGCGATAACGTAAATCAGGATCATAACCTTGTTTTTAAGCGACAGACCTGCTTTTTCCGTTTCGCGTTCGGAAGCCTTCTGAGTCTTGACGTAACCCAGAGTGCGCTCGGTTGGTCTTGCGTCTTCGCTTTCCCTGACTATATCCGTATCGTAGCCGTCGTCCAGATTAAACTCTGAATCTTTGGCGAATTTACTCAGAATTTCATTGACTTTCTCGCGTTCGATTTCTTCGTCGTAAACCGAATTATGAAGTTCTCTCACGTCTTCTTTCGTCGTGTAATTTCTTCCGGCCATTATATTCTATTCCCCCAAATCCGTTTTTATGCCTCGGCAAAAAATGTTGGCGCCGCCCGATAATTCCGACGAAACTCGCGGTTTACGAAACGCGGCTAAGGTACGTGGTTATAAAATCCTAAACGGCTTTACGCTCGGCTATTCTGAGCTTTGCGCTCGCCGACCTCGGATTCGATTCAAGTTCTTCCGGGGTTGCAATAAGAGGTTTGTTTGTAAGGATAGCTATTTCCGATTTTTTACCGCATACGCACACCGGGAAATCCTTAGGACAAACACAGTCCGCCGCAAGTTCTTTCATGGTCTGTTTGACTATTCTGTCTTCCAGCGAATGAAAGGTAATTACTGCGATTCTTCCGCCTGTTTTTAAGGCTCTGACGCCCTTGATAACGGATTCGCTCAGGCGATCAAGCTCTCCGTTGACTTCTATCCTTATTGCCTGAAAAGTTCTTTTTGCCGGATGGCCTCCGGTTCTTTTGCAAGCTGCAGGGATTGATCTTTCGATAATCCCTACAAGCTCGCCGGTAGTTGAGATTTTCCCCTTTTCTCTCTCGATAACTATGTTTTTCGCGATATTTCCCGCGAATTTCTCTTCGCCGTAATCGCGTAAAATTCTCTTCAACTCTTCCTGAGTATATCCGTTCACGACGTCGGACGCGCTGAACGGCTGGTCGCTATTCATACGCATGTCGAGCGGTGCGTCGGCTATATACGAGAAACCTCTTTCAGCGTTGTCGAGCTGATAACTGCTTACCCCTAAGTCCATCAGCACGCCGTCTACCTTGTCTATTCCGAGTCCCGAAAGAACGTCGTCGAGATTACAGTAATCGCTTTTTACAAGTTTCTTATTCGTAAAGCTTTTAAGACGCTCCTCACAGTGTCTTAAAGCTTCGCTGTCTTTATCTATTCCTATAAGCAGACCTTGAGGAATTCTTCTGAGTATTTCCTCGCTGTGTCCTCCGCCGCCTATCGTACAATCTACGTATATTCCGTCGGGCTTGATATTCAGCCCTTCGATACATTCGCCAAGCATTACCGGTACGTGTCTGAATTCCATTATACTCCGTACCCCTTTAGCAGTTCGGCAACTTCGTCGAACCTCTTATAATCGGCATATTTCGTATCGGCGTCTTCTTCGTCGTAAATGGTTCTTCTTTTGGCGTAACCCTCTTCGCTCCATATCGTCCAACCTCTCGGAACGCCTATGATAATTACGTTTTTATCGATTTTAGCGTAATCTTTCAAAATCTGAGGAAGAACGAATCTGCCCTGATCGTCCTGTTTGACGCAAGGGGATCTTTCGTAAAGCCAGCCGATAGCGTCCATTCTTTCAAAGTCGCCCATAGGCACGGTACTGAGTTTTTCCGAAAGCTTGTCCATGTCTTCTTTCTGACGAACGAGAAGCGAACCTCTGAGGTCTGCCGAAATAACGAATTCATCGCCGTATTCTTCTCTTTTGAACGCAGGAAGACGCATTCTGTTTTTACTGTCAAGCTGATGTTCAAATCTGCCCGAATGCCACATATGCAGTCCTCCTTTTATCTTGGTACTAACATTTTATAAGAAAATCGAGCCATTGTCAACCATTCTGAGCCACTTTGAACAAATTTTTTTACTTTTTTTGTGTAAAAAATGGGAACGAATTCCAGAAAAGTTTTTTATTAAACGTTTGAGTTATTAAAAAACCCGATTTTATCGACCAAACGTTCACTTCGCGCAGAACTCAAACGGTTGTTTTATCGCTTTTAATTTAATTATACATTTGTGCGATTAAGTGAGTTTTTCGTGGGAAAAAGACAAATTTCGGAACAAAAACAAAGTTGCACGCGAAAAAAAACAAACGAGAATATCTGCCGTTACTTACTGCCGTAAACGAAAAATTTGCGTAAAAAAAATCCCGACCTTCTTTAAGGGAAATCGGGATAAAAGAATTTGATTTTATAAAAGTTTAAGAGTAAAACGACCTTCGTACAAATTATGTAAATCGGTAACGTAGCTACGTTGTCCGAATGCTTAAACCTGTCGGGTTATTATATTACCGCGGTTGTCAGGGCATACGAATTGCAACAACCTGTCGGACGCCGGAATTACTTTCGGATTGCAACAACCTGCCTATGGCGAATTACTGCGGTTTATTGAGGGCTTCGATAAGTTCTTTTGCGTAAAGAAGGGAATGTTCTCCGCGTTCTCCTCCGCAAAGACGGGCGACTTCTTTTATTTTCTCTTCGGAATCGAGACGTTTTATAAATGTCTGCGTTTTTTCGTCCACGACGCTCTTGGAAATCAGGAAATTGGCGTCCGCCATAGCAGCAAGCTGAGGAAGATGCGTAATAACCACGCACTGAACGGTGGACGAGATTTTTTTGAGCTTTTTTGCGACTTTCAAAGCCATTTCGCCCGATATGCCCGTGTCGATTTCGTCGAAAACCATAATCGCGACGCCTTCGATACGCGCGGATATGCTCTTTACAGCCAACATAAAACGCGACATTTCACCGCCTGAAATAACCTTGATAAGAGGTTTAAGAGGTTCGCCTTTATTTGCGGACATAAAAAATTCGGCTTTATCGAAACCGTTTGCGGAAACGGACGACGCGTAAGTTTCAAAATCGGGGACTTCGTTGAATTCGGCGGAAAAAACGGCGTTTTCCATTCCGAGATCTTTGAGTTCGTTTTCGACTTCCTTGCAAAAGAGAGTTGCGGATTCTTTACGGAAATCGCTTATATCCTTTGCAATCAGGTACATCTTTTCGAGAAGGGCGCGTTTTTCATTTTCGAGCTTTTCGATAGCCTCGGAAGCGTTTTCGAGAGCGGAAAGTTCCGAGCGCGCATTTTCGCAGAAAGCAAGAACTTCCTCCACGGAATTACCGTACTTGCGTTTGAGATTTCTTATCAAAGTCAACCGCTCTTCCACTTCCGCAAGACGGTCTTCGTTAAATTCGTTGTTTTCGATATAGGTTTCAAGCTCTCCGCCTATGTCGTTGATTTCGAAATTCAGACTTTCTATCCTTCCGTAAAGACTTTCGAGCGAAGAATCGAAACGCATTGCGCTTCTGCACTCTCCCAGAGCTTCGGAAATTCTGTCGAAAGCGGAAAGTTCACCCGTTAAAGCGTTGAGCGCGGACGAAATGTTTTCTTTGATTTTTTCGGCGTTGACGATGGCAAGTCTTTCGTCGGAAAGTTTTTCTTCTTCGCCGACAGTCAAATCTGCGGACTCGATTTCGTTTATCTGATAATTCAGAAGGTCAGTCGTTCTCGCTCTCTGAGCCTGATCTCCGCCGTAGGTTTTAAGCTCCGCGAGAACCTTACAAAGCTTGGCGTATTCCTGATTTAATCGGGGCAAAAGCGGACAAGTCCTGTATCCGTCGATAACTCCCAGATGACTTTCGCGACGCAGAAGATTGAGATGTTCGCTTTGTCCGAATATATCGATAAGAAAAGCCGCGACGTTCCTTAAAACGTTAAGCGTGGTAAGCCTGCCGTTGATTCGGATTTCGCTTTTACCGCCTACGGACATCATTCTCGATATTATAACTTTGCCCTCTTCGGGTTCGAAACCGTTTTCCGAAAGCGCGTTCCGGGCAACGGAAGAGTCTTCGAGTTCAAAAACAGCCTGCACGAGAGCCTTTTCTTCACCCGATTTTATAAGGCTTTTGTCCGCTCTGTCTCCCAGAACGAAAGACAGCGAATCTATTATTATCGACTTACCCGAACCCGTTTCTCCGCTAAGACAATTAAGGCCTGCGGTAAAGTCCACGGTAAGCTCTTTTATCAGCGCGATATTGTTTACGTAAAGCTCTGTCAGCATTTTTTGCCTCTGCTTCTTAACTTTAAGATTTAATTAAATCGGAAAGTTTACCTTCGAGTTCGAGGGCGTTTTCTTCCTTTCCGCAGATAACTATAAGAAGGTCTGCGCCGGCAAGCGTACCTATCATAAGGGGCGAATTAAGCTGATCTATAACGTTGGCGACAGCGCCCGCGCTTCCGGGAAGAGTTCTCACGACTATAAGATTATTGACCGTAACTACCGAAAGAACGGCTTCCTTGAAAAGACTTATAAGCTTACCCGGGATCTTATTGTCGGCGGTTTTCATGGTGGAATATTTGTACTTTCCGCTGTCCGTCATGGTTTTGATAAGTCCGAGTTCTTTAATATCTCTCGACACGGTAGCCTGAGTTACGCTTATTCCGGAAGCTATAAGTTCCGCAACCAGCTCTTCCTGCGTTTCTATATCCTTGCTTTTGATAATATCCAGAATTTTCGACTGTCTTGTGCTTCTTGACATCATTTTCTCCCTTTTTACGTCGCAAGCAACAAAACGGACAGCCCGTAGCCCCTCCGTTTTACTTGCAGACTTTTGTACGCATTCGCGATTTTATTGCTCCGTGTCGGTATTATACCGTATTTTTTTATAAAAGTCAAGGTTATAACGGGAATAATGAATATTTATTCAAATAAGCCTATAAAATTATTTATTCTTTCGGTACCACGATAACAGAGTTTTCGCGTTGCGACTACCTGGCTTTGGCTTTTTTAGGCTTCTTGGGTTTCGGAATCGGCGTAAGTTCGTAAAGCAACGGCACGACTTCTTCTGCAAGTTCTCTGTTTTCAACGTCAAGTATATAGTGTTCTCTCGCGCCGTCGAAAGGATAACCGCATTCGGCGTTACTCATAAGCCCTGCAAGTTCGGGGAATTTCTTTATATAAACAACGTCGTCGCAAATAAGAAAAATCGGCTTATCTTTGACGTAAACGCAATAATTCCCGAACATCTTTATGTAGCGCACCTCAAAACCGTGCAGACATTCGCACACGAACCCGACGTAACTTCTGTCGCTCGCCATAAAATTCCCTCCCTTTTCGGTTCCGTTTTTATCGACGGCATTTTTATTATTATAGCACAATAAAAAACTCTGCGCAACGGAAAGCTTACGGTAACGAAAACTTACGGCAACGGAAAAGGCTACGGAAACGGAAAGCTACCGCGCCGGGAAACTTACGGAAATAAGGAAAATTCACGGCAAGAAGAACTTACGGCAATGAAAAAAGACGCCTTTTATAGCGTCTTTAAGCGTTTATAAAACGTCGTTTTTTAGTTGCGTATCGTTTTTATAAATCCGCAAACGACGGCGTTATTACATAACAGTCTTTTTATGCAACCATATCGTTGGCGACTTTGTACTTCCAGAGCATTTCGGCGTGGTTCTGCTCGTCGGTCATAATGGCGTTAAGGACGTTTCTGACTTCGGTGGAAGCAAAATAAAACAGGTCGTTGTTGTAGTCTATGGCAACGTACTTTTCGGTGGCGATAAGGTCGGTGCAAAGGAATTTATCGAACTCTTTTTCTTCCTGAGTTCCGCCGTGAGAAACCGTAGGCTCGTATTTTTCGGAAACAGACGAACGCGCGGACTTGGGAATTTCGCCCGCAAGAAGCTTTTCGAGCATTTCAAGGTGCTTCTCTTCTTTGTTTTTAAGCGTTTTCAGCAGTTTTTTAAGTTCGGAATCCTTCGCCTGTTCGGCATAAAATCCGTACTTGCTTACGCAAAGCCGTTCCTGATTTTTGAGTTCGGTGATAAGTTGGGTTTCTTTCTGATTAAGCTTCATGATATTTCGCGGAATACTCCGCTCTCCTTGTTTTTTATATTGTTATCGACAACAAAAAGGATTTTTATTCAGACTTAAAGGAGAAAGTTCGGGTTTACTTTATAGCGCGGGCTTTTGATATAAAGAGCGACGAAGCAAACGTTACGCAAACGCATAAAGATGTCGGAATTCACGCACGAAAACGCATAAAAAACGCCTCCGAAAGACTTCGGAAGCGTTGTTTATAGTTTTTTAAGCTTGTCCTATAAGGCAGAAGCGATTATTTCGTTACGCCCCATTCAACCGTAAGACCGAGAGGATTCCAGTTGGAATTCCACGTTGCAGGCTGGAATTCAGCTTCACAGCTGATAAGTTCTACCGCTTCGCAACCTGAGAATACGGTCGTACCCATCTTAACTACGCTTGCGGGAATGTAAACGGTCTTAAGCGACGTGCAACGTGCAAATACGCTCGTTCCGATTTCGGTAACGGATTCGGGAATAACGAGGTCAACCAAACCGAGACAACCGTAGAAAGCGTTGTTGCCGATAGTGGTAATAGAATCGGAAATGAAATCGAGATTGGTAAGAGCGTCGCAACTGGTGAAAGCGTTGTTGCCTATAGCGGTAACGCCTTCGGGAAGAACGACTTCTTCAAGCTTTTCGCAGTTCGAGAAAATAGCCTGAGGAACTACGGTGAAGCCCGATTTGATTTCGATCTTTTTAAGCGATCTGCAGGATTGGAAAGCGTTCTTGCCGATATATTTTACGGATTTGGGTATATTGATCGTAGTAAGATTGGTGCATCCTACGAATGCGGAATCGCCTATATATTCCATGGTTTCGGGCAGAACGACGGTTTCCACCGTACAATCTTTGAAAGCTCCGCCTTCGATCTTAGTGATACCTTCGGATATGGTAACTTTTTTAAGGTTGTCCGCGTCTTTTAACGCATAAATGCCGATGGTCGTAACGGTTTCGATATTTTCGCCTTCGCCGAAAGATGCGGGAATAACGAGTTCGGATTTCTTTTTACCTTCTTCGGTAAGACCGGTTATACGGCCGTTACTGAAAACAAACGTTTCGTCCGTCAGACCTTCTTTCTTACAGGACGCTAAAACGAACACCATGCACAGTACGGCAAGAAGCAGTACGGCAAATTTCAAGTTCTTTTTACTCACTTTTTTCCTCCATAATTCATAGCCGTTCAGCCGTCGGCGAAAAGCTATTTTTTAACTTAAACGTAATTGTTTCCGCTTGGGAATCGCGCCTTTTACGGAAGGACGCAGACCGACGATTAAAGTTCCTTAACGCAAAGCCGTTTGCCTTAAAACCACGTGCTTTCAAGTAAAAAGCGCAGTAAAAACAAGGTAACCTCGCGTTACTAATGTATTTTATCATATTCCGCCGAAGATGTCAACGACAATTCGCATTTTTTATCTTTTTTTAAGGGATAAAATGGACGCCGTTTCACTATGGAACGCTGACGATCAACACTTCCGGAAACCTATTCGGGAAGCTTTTCGGGATCGAGAACTTTGACTTCGACTTCGGTAATACGATGCTCCTCTACTTTCAGGACCTTAACGCTGAGGTTTTCGTAGGTGAAGCTGTCGCCTTGCTCGGGCGTACCGTCAAGCATTTCGGTTACCCAACCGCCCACGGAAATCATTTCCGATTCGCCCTTTACGTGGAAGGCTTTTTTGAAGTCGTCGAAACTCATTCCGCCGTCGACTACGAAAACGTCTCCGCCCTTTCTGGTGATGTCCGTTTCGAGTTCGTCGTGTTCGTCCCAGATTTCTCCTACGAGTTCTTCGAGAATGTCTTCCATGGTGACGATTCCCAGCGTTCCTCCGTATTCGTCCACCACTACCGCAAGATGCGTTTTAGCTTTCTGCAGCTTTTTAAGAAGTCGGCTTACGGGTTCGTCTTCGGGAACGAAAATAACGGGAGAGATAATCTCCTCTATTTTCTTATCGGTAATTCCGCTACCGACGTAAAAGTCTTTCTGGTGAACCGTTCCGACGATATTGTCTATGGTGTCGTTATAAATGAGAAGACGCGAAAACTTGGTTTCTTCGAACATCCTGGCTATTTCGGATTTTTCCGAATCGATGGGAAGAGCGGCAAGTTCCACTCTGTGAACGAGAATGTCTTTGGCTTCCTGTTCGGTAAATTCTATCGCGTTTTTAAGAAGGTCGCTTTCGTTTTTATCTATGCTTCCGTCCTTCTGAACTTCGTCCACAAGCATAAGCAATTCTTCCTGCGACATTTTATTGTCGGGCTGAAGATGGAAAATCTTGGTGAGCAGTTTTTTCCAACCCGAGAATATGAAGTTCAACGGCATAAAAATCCATATGAGAACTCTTAAAATCGGCGCGGAAAACATTGCGAATTTCTCTGCACAGTCTTTGGCTATGCTTTTGGGCGAAATTTCTCCGAATATAAGTACGACTACCGTACAAACGACGGTCGAAACGGTTGCTCCCACGTCGCCCAATTGTTTGACGAAAAGAATCGTGCCTATAGAAGCCAAAGTAATATTGACGATGTTGTTTCCTATAAGAATAGTTGAAATCAGTCTGTCGTATTTTTCACTTAGTTTTATTGCAAGCGCGGCTTTTTTGTTTCCGTTTTCCGCAAGAGTTTTTACTTTGGTTTTGTTCATCGAAGAAAACGCCGTTTCGGTCGCCGAAAAGTACGCCGAAAAGACGAGACAAACAAACATTATCAGAATATAAGTTACAGTCATAGTATCCTCACGTTTCAGGTTAATTCGTTTTTAAGAATATAAAACGCTTTTATAAGCGCAAAAAGACATACCTGCGTTTTTTAGCGTGCAGATATGTCCTCAAAAACGAATAAACGGGAAGATGGTAAGGGTTACCGTCGCCGTCACTATCCATAATAGCAGATTTCCTCCGTTGAAAGCTACTTCTTTTCTTTATCACCCGCATTTCGTTTTTTGGTGACAAAAGAACGCCAAGCTTCCTTATTTAAGGCGAATTATAACAGAAAAGCGTCCCGTTGTCAAGGATTATAAATCTGAAAGCGGAAAAATTTTTGTCTTTTACAAGCAGGTAACAACTAAGCAAAAAAGTTCCGCCGAAGAAACGTCGACGGAACTTTTACTCTTTAAGTTTCGGCTCCTCTTCCGTCGTAATCAGAATATACATTACGAATGAGATTGCCTTATAAATTACGACCGAGACAGTATGCAAGTCGCTTGTTTTGGTTGGTTTGGTTTTTCTGTTACGCGGATTTCTTCTTGTCTTTATTGAGCTTGATGAGAATTGCCGCAAACGCGCCGGCAAAGAAAATCACCGCTACGAGAAGAACAGCCGTAAGCACGGAAACGGGCTGAGAAACCTTTACTTCGAATTCGTAAGAAACGTTGCCGATCGTAGCTTTTATGGTAGCTTTGCCTTTGTTAAGCGCGCGAAGCACTCCGTTACCGTCTACGAAAGCTACGTTTTCGTCGGAACTCGTCCATTCTATATCGCTTATATTGCCGTCCGTAGGAACTATTTCAGCCTGAAGAACTTTACTTTCGCCCGTTTTCATATCGCGTACGGGTTCGACGTAAATTCCCGCGTAGGTCTTAGCCTTGACGGTAAGATTCATAACGGCTTTTACTCCGTCAAAAGTTTCGGCGGAAATAACCGCGTTTCCTTCGCCAACCGCTACTATAACGCCGTCGCCGTTCACTACCGCAACAGCCTCGTTACTGCTTACGAAGAAGAGCTTGCGGAAGGTAGCGTTTTCGGGCAGAACGGTCGCTTTAATGGTAGCCACGTCGCCGACGGTCATTATCGAAACGGAAGATTCGAAAGTTACGCTTTGAGCGTATACGGGGTTAACCGAAACGGAAACCGTCGCGCTTACGCCGTTGTTTGCGGTTAAAGTCAAAGTACTTTTACCTACTTTAAGTCCCTTTATAACGCCGTTTTCGTAAAAAACGCATTCTCCGTCCACGGTTACGGTTACGTCTTTATAGGTTGCGTTTTCGGGAAGAACGGTATAGACAAGCCCGATTTCTTCTCCTATATCCACGCTTACGTTTTTAACCGCCGAAATTTCCGTAACTTCTCTCGGAAGAACGCTTACTCTGACGTCTGCGTAAGCTTTTCCGTCGTAGCTCGTGGCTCTTACTACGGTTTCGCCTATACCTACTGCGGTAATAACTCCGTTTTCGTCCACAGTAACTACGCTTTCGTCCCGAGAAGACCACGTGACGTCTTTATAAGTGGCGGTATTGGGTTTTACTTTTACGGAAAGAGTAAGACTGTCGCCTATGATTATCTCCGCCTGAGTAAGAGACGGGATAACTTCCTCCGCATAAACGGGATTTACCGTAACGACGCATTTAGCGCTGTTGCCGTACTTGGATAGGGCGTAAATTTCCGCACTGCCTACGCCCACCGCCGTTACCTTTCCGTTTTCGACGGTAGCTACGCTTTCGTCGGAACTGCTCCAGTTTACCGTTTTATCGGTGGCTTCGGTTGGGTATACGGTTGCTTTAAGGGTAAATTCGTCTCCTATGGTTACCGTTTTAAGCGTGAAGTCCAAAGAAACGCTTCTGTCGGCTATTCCGCGGACGGTTACTTTGCATTCGGCGTATAAACCCGAAAGAGAACTTACTCTTATCACGGTTTCGCCGAAGTTTTTAGCCGTTACGCGTCCGTTTTCGACGGTTGCGACCGACTGATCGCTACTCGTCCAGACGAGTTTTTCCGCGGGATAACTTCTCGGATAGCACTGCCAGTTGAGTCCGAGCGTCGCGCCTTTGGCTATTTCGGCAGAACTTTCGATCTGAAGAAGCTGAGGACCGATAACTATACTCTGCGTTGTCGTATTCATCGCCATATCGGCAACGAGAAGATTGATTCTCGACGGGTTGAGTCCGGCCTGTTTCATTTCGTCGGCAAGACCCGTTATGTCGTAAAGAACGGTCTGCGTCGATCCGCTTTCGCTTTCGTTAAAAGCTTCGAGGTCGCCCAGTCTGTACTGATCGGTAAAGTCGGTAATCTGAAGGTACTGAAGGTAATCGTTATCGGAAACTTTAAGTTCGAGGTAGGTTTTGCCCTCCTCCGCTTTGATTTCGTAACTCTCTATAACGGGCGCGATATTGTCTATAGCAAAATCGAAAGTAAAGACGTTACGGGAATTATCCGCAGGCTTTCCGGCTTCGGGAATAACTTCTATCGTACATGTAAATTCCGTTCCGTCGGGATAAGCCGAACCCGTTTCGTCGTAAGCCTGCCAGCCGTCCGAACCGAAGTAATATGTAACCGATTGCGAGCTGTTATAGAAGAAGCTCTTTGAGCCTGCGCCCGAACTTTCGGAAAAGACGACGTTTCCGTCTTTATCCGTAATTGTCATGGTTGCGGAAGTTATAGATCTTCTGAGTCCGAGAAGGTAGGTAAATCTCGCAGCCGAACCCAGTTTATTGGAATAACGTATTCTGTCGCCGAGAACCGTTCCGTCCGCCTGATTGATACCGAGGAAGGTTCCCTGTCCGCTGTTGGTGTTGAGAAGAAGCGCGGCTGAAGGTTGCATGAAAATGTCGCTTTCGTCGCCGTAAAGAGATCCGTCAAGAGCGGGGATTGCCAGCCAGTCGCCGTAAAAGCCCATAAACACGAAGGAAAGTTCCTGCGTTGCGTTAAGTTCGGGTTTAAGGTAAATAAAACCTTCAACGAAACTTCCGTTTTCAAAATCGGCTTCTATGTATCTCTTGCCCGCCTCGGTAAGTTCGATTTCTACGGACAATGTGGTTTCTCCGTTTGCATCGACTTTAACCTTTCCGTCCGTGAGACCTTTTATTGCCACTATCGCGTAATCGCCTCCGAGTTCTCTCGAATTAAGCGTAACGTATTTGATTCCGTTTATCTCGGTGGCTTCGTCGGTAACTACCGTATAGTCTACCGAATATTCCAAAGGTTTATCGGTTATGTTTTTAACCACGAATTCAAAGGAATACTTGCCTTCCGTATTATATCCGAGTTCGGCTTTTGTGTAGTCGCTGCCTTTAACGTAAAGATAAGCTCCCGACGTGACCGCGGATTCGAGGTTCATCATACCCGCGCCCTGACTTCTCGGCGTTGCGATAACGCCGTTTTCCTGAATTATAGGCGTAGCCGTACTCATTAAAAGCTGTTTCGTGATAACCGAAAGTTCGTGAGCGTCTTTATCGGGGAAGAGTTCTTTAAGATACTGACGAACGACTGCCGAGCCGCCCGCAACCTGAGGCGAAGCCATACTCGTACCGCTGTAGGACGCGTACCCATTGTTTGCTATAGAAGAGTAAATCGATCCGCCGGGCGCGGTGATTTCGGGTTTAAGACGAAGGTCGCTGGTTGCTCCTCTCATACTGAAAGAACTTATCTGTCCGCCCGAAGGATTACCGAGAAGTCCTTCGTCGAAACGCAGAATTTTGTTCGTCTGGTTTTTAAGATGAAGTCCGAACTGTCTCATAACGAAAGCGGAAGGAATATATCTTTCCGTTATCTGCATGGAAACGTATCGGGAAGTTTCTTCGTTATTGTAAACGATTACCGCAATCGCGCCCTGTTCGTAGGCGTATTTGATCTTATCGCTGAAAGAAAGCACGCCTCTTTCCACCACGGCAACCTTTCCGCCGACGTCTATTCCTTCGTAATCTTCAGGTCTGCCCGTTCCGGGGATAATCTCGTAAGCAAGGTCCTGTCCCTTAAAACGGTTGAAAATCATATCCGACTCTTTTTCTGCGCTGTCGGAGAAGTTGGTCATAATTCCGTTGGAAGCGACGTACTGAGTGAAAACTTTGACGTTATCCGCACTTGCCACGCCCATAGAAGCAAGATAAGCGGCGGGCGTTGCGGTAAGACCGTAGTCGGGATTTGCGGCAAGAGGAAGATTGGTTTCCTGAAGGTCACCGAGTCCCTGATAGGAATCGTTACCCATAGCAACGCAGAGAGTTACTCCGCTGTTAAAGACTCTTTCGTAGGTTTCGGCAACCGACTGATTGGCTTCGAGAAGACCCGCGGAAAGACCGAGCGACATATTTACCACGTCGGCTCCGAGCTTTATGGCGTCGTCGAGAGCGGCAAGTATTCCGACGGAACTCGAATATCCGTAGTCGTCGAAAACTTTCATAAACGCAATCTGCGCGTCGTACGCAACGCCCTCTATTTCTCCCGAATTGGCGGCGACTATACCCGAAACGTGCATACCGTGATCGAGAGTCGACGTAACGTTGCTGTCGTTGTCGGCGTAATCGTAAGCGTAGGGAAGTTTCTGCGAACGGTAGGTGTTGCCCGAAACCGCACCCGAAGTCAGCGAAGCCGTTTTAAGGAATTCGGTTATGGATTCCCTTGTGTATTTGGGATCGGGAACTTCGCCCTGAAAAGCTTCATGCGAAGCGTCTATACCCGTGTCGAGAACGGCAACCAAAGTTCCTTTACCCGTATAACCGAGGTCGTGCGCCCCCGCGCTTCCTATCATAGAACCGCTCGAAAGCATATAAGGCTCAGCTGTAAGCTCGGTATCGAGACGAACGACTGAATGCGCGAGATAGGCTCTCGAAACGCATTCGAGTTCTCTTATTCTGTACATATTGCCCACGGTCGTGGTCATTGAAATTCCCAGTATAGCCGTGTTGTATTCGTAACCGAAGGTATAGCTTCCTTTGGGAAGAAGCCGGGTTATGGAAGCTTTTGCGGACGAAATTATCGCGTTCTTTTCTTCGGTGAGCTTCTTGCCTTCACTGCTTAAAAGCGCGTCGTATACGCTTCCGTAGGTCTCGATAAGCTCGGTTTCGTCGGCTACCGACGAGCCTTTGAGTTCGACGATAACGGGCAAAGTCTGATCGAGAGTTATATCGTATTGTTTCATAAAAGCCGAATCGCTTTCGGTTATTTTCGTAAGTTTCGTTCCGTTATAAACGGTTTGATCCTGAGCGTAGGTGTTTGCCGTAACGGGACTGACCACAGCCGACAGAATAAACACCAGCAGGGCTGCAAGTATAACGTATCCTTTTTTCATTTCTTTTTTCCTCCGACGAGATAGCCACGCTATCCGTCTTTCCGCCTCTGCGGAATTAACGGCATTTTTGCGGAACACCCGTAAAAACGCCGACTTCGCACTTAGTTTTCTGTTATAGTTTTCCTTAGAGTTTAGTTTATGGTTTTCCTTAGTTTTTCTTGGTTTTTTAGTTTATGGTTTTCCTTGGTTTTTGGGAGTTCTGTTTTTTAGTCTTCCTTAGTTTTCTTGTTCTTCCTTAGCTTTCTTAGGTTAGTTTATCTTTTCCCGGGTTTCCGAACGCGTCGGTTTCTTGTTTTTTTGTTTTCCTTAGCTTTTCTTGTTTCTTCCTTAGCGTTTGTCGTAAGCTTTTCGGCTTTTCGGGAAAAACCCGAGTTGAGGGGAGACCGTAAGCCTCCCCTCCGCTCTGCGTTATAGTTTTCTTCGTTTCTTCCGTTCGTTCTCTACGGTATTTTACGGTAACCGACGATAAAGAACGGAAAGCCGATAACGGGTTTTCAGAGTTTTAGTCTTCCTTTTTCTTTCTTACGAAAAGAACGGGAACGAGAGCTACGAGAGCGAAAATTCCGAGAGCGGAAACCACTTCGCCGCCGCAACTGCTTGCTTTTGCGAGCTCGCTCTGAAGCTGAGCTATTTTTGCGTTAAGAGATTCGATGGACTTTTTAAGTTCGGCGTTCGTCGATTCGAGACTGCCTTTTTCCGCTTTGAGAGCGTCGAGAGAAGCCTGTAATTCTTCGAGCTGTTTCTTTATGGCGTTTCTGTCTGCCGTCGTTTCTTTAAGCTGTTTTTCGGCTTCGTCGAGTTCAGCCTGAAGTTTCTCGATTTCCGTTCCGCGAACGGTATAATCGGTTTCGGACTTTTTAACCAGTTCGACGTCGCCGTACTTTCCGTAAACTTCTGTTTCGATGTTTATAATGTCGCCGAATTTTACGTTTTCTACTACGTAGTAGCCTTCGGTTAATGTAAGTTCTTTGCCGTCAGCCTTTACCGTGTACTTCTGAGCGTAGAAGAAATCGGGTACAGAGATGTAAAGGTTGCCTTCGTTTTCGGTTAAAGTTACTTCGAGCGCGGGCATATCTTCTACGGAAACGCCTTTAACTTCCGCGAAATAACCCGAAATAGCCGAGAACTGTTCTTTGTCGCCTACGTAAAGAATTGCGTCTTCGGCAATGCCTTTGAACCAATCGCCTTCGGGACTGAAGAAGTCGGAACCGAACGTAGGAGCGTTGCCTGCGAACATTACGTCTTTAAGGGAGGAACAGTTAATGAATATAGCCGACTGAACGTTGAGTACCGAAGAGGGAATAATTACCGACTGAAGAGAAATGCAACCGTCGAAAGCGTTCTTTTCGATAGAAGCAACCGTTTCGAAAATAACTACCTTTTTAAGGTTGACGCACTTTTCGAAAATATACTGCGGGATAACCGTAGTTCCTTCGGGGAATACGAATTCGGTAAGACCTACGCAACCTCTGAAGAGCGAGAACGCTCCCGAAAGATTTGCGCCTTCTTTAAGGTTGAATTCGGTAAGAGAAGTACAGTTGTAGAATACCGATCCGCCGTAACTTTCGATATATTCGAGGTTTACGCTCTTAAGGTTGGTGCAGTTCTGGAATGCTCCGTAGGGAAGAGATTTAACGGTCGAAGGAAGTTTAACCGTTTCTACGGAAGAGTTTCTGAATCCGCCGTAAGGAAGAGAGGTAACGCCTTCGGGAATAATAACGTTCCTGACTTTAAGTCCGCTGAAAGCGTTATCGGGGATGGTCGTGATACCTTCGGGTATAGCGAGAGTTTCGACTTCGAGAGCCGCGGGTATCAAAACGAGCTGAGTCATGTCTTTGTTGTAAACGATACCGTCTACCACTTTGTAATATTCGTTTTCGGGATCGATAGTTATGCTTGCAACGTTGGGACAAGAATTGAACATACTGCCGTTGATGTAGCTTATGCTCCTGGGAAGGCTTAAAGATTTAAGCGCGGGAAGATCCGCAAAGGTGTAACCGTTGATTCTTTCAACGCCTTCGGGAATAATGATTTCTTCGAGGCTGTGGCAACCGTATACGGGAGCGGAAGGAATAACGTTGACGCCTGCGGAGAATCTTATGGAAACGAGATTCAGGCACTGCTGAGCGATACCCGTATCAAGATAGGTTACGGTATCTGGAATGTAAAGGGAAACGAGACCGCTGTCTGCAAAAGCCCAACCGCCTATCGAAGTAACGTTTTTAAGGTCGATGGTTTCAAGGCTCTTACAGCCGTAGAACGCCTGATACTTTATAGTCGTAACGGTGTCGGGAAGGTCGATAAATCTTATTCCGGAGTTCTTGAACGTCCAGTCGGGGATTTCCGTTAAAGAAGTCTGACTGAGGTCAACCGTGGTAAGGTTGGTACAGCTTTCAAAAAGTCCCGTACCTATGGTCTTAATCGACGCGGGAAGAGAAACGACTACTACGTTTTTGTTGCCCTTGAAGGCGCTGTTATTGATGGTTTCCGTTCCTTCTCTTACGGCGTAAGTCAAAGACTTGATACCGAAAGGATACATGACGAGAGTCTTTCCGTTGTCTGCGTAAAGCGCGCCGTTATCGCTTATAAGCGACGTATTGCCCTCTTCTACTTCGATGGAAGAAAGACTTTCGCAACCTTCTATAAAGCCTTCGGGAAGAGTGGTTATTCCCTTGGGGATGTAAAGAGTTTTAAGGCTCTTGCAGTTTCTGAAAACTCCGCCGTAAACGTGCAGGACGTTTTTGGGAAGGTTGATGTTTTCGGCAGACGAGCAGTTTTCAAAAGTTCCGTCGTAAACCAGTTCTCCGCCGATTTCGGTTATACCGTCGGGAAGAACGAATTCTTTAACCTTGGACATTCCGTAGAACGCACCGCCGCCGAGGAAGGTAACCGTGGAGGGAACGTTTATGTTTTCTACCATACCGCAACCGTTGAAAGCGTAATGGTCGATCTTTTCGAGACCTTCGTTCATAACGATGTCGGTAAGCGTCCAGTTATACTGGAAAGCTCTTTCCATAACGAGTTTTGTATCTGCATGAAGTTCGATTTTGGTCTGAGAACTTGCGGAAGCGTAGATTATAAGTCTGGAATAATCTTTCGTATACAAAGCTCCGTCGTAAACGGCGTAATTTTCGTTTTCGGAAGCAACCGTGATTTCCTGAAGTCCGCTGAGACCGAAGAAAGCGTGGTTATTGAATATGTAAGAATTACCGTTGTCGTCGGTATAAGGAACCCAATCTCTGATGTCCTTTACGGAAGCGGGAAGATGGATTTTCTTTAATCCCGTGGACTGGAAGCAAAGTTCGCCAAGCACTTCTACTCCTTCGGGAAGAGTTATTTCCGAAAGTCCCCAGCACTGAACGAAAGCCGACGCGCCTATGGTTTTAAGAGTGGACGGAAGAGTAACGGAATTGAGACTGCCGCACTTGCTGAAAGCCTGCGACGGAATTTCCGTTATGCCTTCGGGAAGAACTATCGAAGTAATCGCGCTCTGCATAAAGCAAGCCGAACCGATTGCGGAAAGCGTGGAAGGAAGGGTAACCGATTTGAGAGAATAAGTTTCTCTGAAACAGTTGTTGCCGAGAGTTTCTACGCCTTCGGATACGACTACCGAAGTAAGACGATAGATACTGCCGAACGCGCCTTCGCTTACGTTTTTGACGCTGCCCGGAACGGTTACTTCGTTGAGAGCGGTACTCATAAAGCTGTAAGCTCCGATCTCTTCGAGTTTATCGATATTGATCTGAACGAGCTGAGAACAATAAGCAAAAGCGTAATCGCCTACGGCTTTACAGGATTCGGGAAGATTTATCCTGATAACCTGAGAGTTGCCGTTAAACGCGCTTTTTCCGATTCTGGTAACGTTATCGGGAACCGTTACCTCGGACGCAGTACCGTTGTATTTAACGAGAACGTTGTCTTCGATTTCGAATTCCGGCGTTTCGTCTTCCGCAAAGACGGTCGGAAGGTCGAACCCAAGTCCTATTATCGCCGCAATAACAAGCACGAAACTCATTAAAAACGCAGCAATACCTGTTGCTTTTTTCATAAAAATTTCCTCCGTTTTTTATTTATCTAATCCGCATTTGCGGTTTCGATCGATTTTTCGGTGTTTTCCGATGGATTTTTGTTATTCCTGCTCTCTTCGAGCCGTCTTCGTGCTTTTTCCAGAACTGCCTTAGACGAAGCTATATCGTTAAGGACGCCTTCTTTGCCTTCCATATAACAGAGCGGACCTACCTTGTCCACACGGGCGAATATCTCGTTAAGCGCAAGCATATGCTCGGCAATCGAAACGTAATCTTCTTCCGTAAGTCCTCCTCCGTCTTTACTCATGGCTTCCGCTCCGAGGCTCTGCATTCGTTCTATATTTGCGGCGCATTCGGGAGTAAGACTTACGTAGGTCACTCTCTTGTCGCTCGTGGAACTTCTCCTCTGGATAAGCCCCGCGGACTCGAGTTTATTGAGAAGCTTGGTAACCGCGCTTTCTTCCTTTATTATCATCTGAGCAAGCTCGCTTACTTTACACTCTCCCACGCAGTTAAGAACGATAAGCGCGTAATACTGAACGCCCACCAGTCCGGGATAATAATCGGGAATCTTTTCCCATATATGCCTCTGCACGTATATCGTGTTGAAGGTATGATTACGTACGAAAATATCGGCTAATTCTTTCTCCATTTTTGCCCTCCTGTTTTGCTTTTGCAGACTTTGAAAATTCATCGCTTTATCCGTTTTTTATAGTATAACAGCACAAAAGGATATTGTCAAGCGTTTTGCACAAATATATGAAGTTTTCATATATTGAAATCTTCATTAACTTATAGTCCTGCTTTGCCCCGAAAAACGAGCAGATTAAGAGAAATTACCGTAAAAAATAAAAAAGGATTTAAGAGAAGTCACCTTAAAACAAGAAAAAGTGTTATTACCGTAAAAACGAGAAAAAAGGTTTTAAGATAAATCGCCGTAAAAACGAGAAAAAGACGCAATTTTTACGTAGCGGACGAGGAAAAACGGGAATAAGCTAAATACGATAACAAAAAACAATAACGGAAAAATAAAAGACAGACGAAAGCCTCAGCCTATCGTCTGTCTTTACCTGCGAGCTTAAAAGTTCGGGTTAAAAACTTTCAGGCTCAACGCTTTATTAAATTTTCCACTCCGTTGCGTCTGAGCGTCAATTACGCTTTCGTCGCTCGGGTGCGTTTGGATTTTCAACGTTTTTACGTCTTATTTCTCCATAACGTAAATCCAGTTGTGGGTGTCTTCGATAAGACCGTTCTGGATACCTACGAGAGTGTCGTAAAGTCTCTGGGTAACTTTGCCGATACCGCCGTCGCCTACTTTGTATTCCTGTCCCTTATAAGAGAACATTCCTACGGGGCTTACTACAGCTGCGGTACCCGTGCCGAACATTTCGGTGAGCTGACCGTTCTTAGCGGCTTCAACGAGTTCGTCGATGGTAATCATTCTTTCTTCTACTTCATAGCCCAAAGAACGAGCAAGGTTTACTATGCTGTTTCTGGTGATACCGGGGAGGATGGAACCGTCGAGTTCGGGAGTAACTACCTTTCCGCCGATAACGAAGCAGATGTTCATGGAGCCGACTTCTTCGATGTACTTTCTCTGTGCGCCGTCAAGCCAAAGAACCTGATCGTAGCCCTTCTTCTTTGCTTCGTAGGAAGCTTTAAGGCTGCAACCGTAGTTTCCGCCGAATTTAGCAGCGCCGGTTCCGCCGACGGGAGCCGTTCTGGAATAGAAGTCTTCTACGTAAATGCTTACGGGATTAAGTCCCTTGGAATAGTAACTTCCTACGGGAGAAAGGATGATGTAGAAGAGGTAAGTATCGCTTGCTTTAACGCCGAGATAAGGATCGGTACCTATCATAGTGGGACGGATATAAAGAGACGTGCCTTTTTCGGTAGGAATCCAGCTTTCGTCGAGTTTAACGAGTTCTTTAAGACCTTCCATAGCCATTTCTACGTTAAGGTGAGGCATACAGATTCTGTCTGCGGAATTGTCCATTCTCTTGAAGTTATCGAAGGGACGGAAAAATCTTATTTCGCCGTTCTTGCCCTTGTAGCATTTCATACCTTCGAAGATAGCCTGACCGTAATGGAAAACGGTGGTAGCCGGGGAAAGAGCTATGGGTGCGTACGGTTCGATACGGGGATTATACCAACCCTTTTCGGTCGAATAATTCATAAGGAACATGTGGTCGGTGTAATATTTGCAGAATCCTAAGGCGCCGGTGGGTTTTTCCTTGGGCGTAGCGGTTTTGGTAACGGAAATATTCATAATTATCATTCTCCTTGCTTATGCCGAGGCATAAATATCATCTTCATTGTATAATCTGTTTTCGTCCTTGTCAACATAAAAACGCCAACAATTCCCGAAAGTTTTACTATCTCGTTGATTAAGTAAATTAAAAAAGCGGTTTTTGCGCAAAAAAACCGCCTTTTTGCTCTTTTGTTTATCGCTCGTTGCCGTAAAAGTAATTCGGTTTTTCTGAAAACGGTCTTCTTTTTCGGCGCGATTTTCTTTACTTCGTTTATAACGCGTCTTTACTTCGCTCAGGAAGCTTTTTACTCGTTGATTACGTGCGTACCCGTTTCGCCTTTGATTGCGGCTTCGGCTTTGTCGAGATTTGCGATAATCGCGCCGTTACCCGTAGCCTTGACGAAAGACATGGCGGCTTTGACTTTGGGAAGCATACTGCCCTTTCCGAATTCGCCGGCAGCCGCGAATTTCTCTGCATCGGAAACGGAAAGTTCTCTGAGGTCTTCCTGATTTTCCTTTCCGTAATTCAAGGAAACGCAGTCTACGGCGGTAAGAATAACGAATCTGTCCGCGCCCACGAGTTCCGCGAGTTTAGCCGAAGAGTAGTCCTTGTCTATAACGGCGTCCACGCCAACAAGTCCGTTTTCCGTTCTGATTACGGGAATTCCTCCTCCGCCTACAGATATAACCACGCAACCCGCGTTCACGAGACGGCGTATGGGATCGATTTCCACTATATCCTGCGGAATGGGCGAAGGAACTACCCTTCTCATTCCCTTGCCGGGGACTTCCGTCATTATCATACCCTTCTTTTTAACGAGAACTTCGGCTTCTTCCTTGGTGTAATAACTTCCTATGGGCTTGGTGGGGTTATCGAAAGCGTGATCGGCGGGATCTACCACGACCTGCGTTACCAGAGTGACTACGGGCGAAGGAATGTTTCTTCTTTCAAGCTCGTTATAAAGAGCGTTCTGAAGGTGATAACCTATGTATCCCTGACTCATTGCTCCGCATTCGGGGAAACCCATATACTTTACCTTTTCTTCGTGCATCAAAGCCGTATCGAAAGCAAGGTTTATCATACCTACCTGCGGACCGTTTCCGTGAGTAACTATAAGCGTGTTGCCCGCTTCGACTACGTCGGCAAGAACAGCCGCGGTTTTCTTGACTATCTCTTTCTGCTGGTCGGAACTGTCTCCCAATGCGTTTCCGCCGAGCGCAACTACTATTTTCATAAAAACTCCTTAAAACTCCTTTCTAATCTGAAACAGCCGCAGAATTATCCGCGGCTGTGTTTTCGTTTCGTTTACAAGCTCTTATACGTTTCCGATAGTTGCAACCATTACAGCCTTTATGGTGTGCATTCTGTTTTCGGCTTCGTCGAATACTTTGGAATATTTGCTTCTGAACACTTCGTCGGTAACTTCCATTTCTTTGAGACCGAATTTCTCGTAAACGTCTCTTCCTACTGCGGTTTCGAGATCGTGGAAGGAAGGCAGGCAGTGAAGGAAAATAACGTCGGGATTTTCCGTTACCTTAATCATATCCATCGTTACTCTGTAGGGTTCGAGCTGTTTGATTCTTTCGGCGTATTTATCTTCTTCGCCCATGCTTACCCAAACGTCGGTGTAAATAACGTCTGCGCCTTTGATATCGGCAACGTTTTCGGTAAGAGTAATGGTTCCGCCCGTTTCACCGCAAACTTCCTGCATTTCGGCAACGAGGTGTTCGTTGGGGAAGAGTTCCTTGGGAGCGAGAGCCGTGAAGTGCATACCCATCTTTGCGCAACCTATCATAAGGGAGTTACCCATATTGTTTCTTGCGTCGCCTACGTAAACGAATTTAATCTTATTGAAGGGCTTTGCAACGTGTTCTCTTATAGTAAGGAAGTCGGCGAGAATCTGCGTCGGGTGATATTCGTCGGTAAGTCCGTTCCATACGGGAACTCCGCTGAAACGAGCGAGATCTTCAACGACGGACTGTTTGAAACCTCTGTATTCGATACCGTCGTAGAAACGGCCGAGAACCTTTGCGGTGTCTTCGAGACTTTCTTTCTTGCCCATCTGGCTGTTGCTGAGATAGGTAACGTGAGCTCCTTCGTCGAGAGCGGCAACTTCAAACGCGCAACGGGTTCTGGTGCTGGTTTTATCGAAAATAAGAACGATATTCTTTCCGTCGAGAGATTTGTTTCTTATTCCGAGACGCTTCTTTGCTTTAAGATCCTGAGCAAGATCGAGCATATAACGGATTTCGTCGGGAGTAAAGTCTTTAAGAGTTAAAAAGTTTCTTCCTTTAAGATTAACGGGCATTGTGGTAATTCTCCTTTTTTTGTTTTGATTTTATTTATTTTGTTTTTGCTTGTGTAAAGCAATAATTTTTATCTGTTTTTTGTCATTAAAACAAACGGTTTCAGTCTCTTTCGACAGCCATGCTCATGCAGTGAGGACCGCCTCTTCCTCTCGAAAGTTCCGAACAGGGAATTTCGTTAAGGATAAGACCGCTCTTTGCCATAAGTCTGTTGGTAACGCTGTTGCGGGCGTAGACGATTATGTTGCCTTCGGACAAAGCAAGCGTGTTCGCGCCGTCGTTCCACTGCTCTCTCGCGCTGTCTATGAAACTGTTGCCACCGCATTCTATAAAGGTGATTTCGTCGAGGCAAAGGTGGCGGGCAAGATTCTTTCTGAAACTGCCTTCTTCCTTTTTAATATCGAACTTTCCGTCTTTAAGAGTCAGCGCAAACATTTCCATACTGTTTTCGACGTTGGGATGAACGGCGAATTTATCCTTGTCCACCATAGTGAGAACGGTATCGAGATGCATATAGCTTCTGGTCTTGGGAATGTTGACCGCAATGACTTTTCTGAAACCGCTGCTTTCGTCGGCAAGAATTCTCTTCGCGACTTTTTCAACCGCTCCCGCCTGAGTACGCTGAGAAACGCCTATTGCGAGAGTATCGGGCGCAAGTACCATAACGTCTCCGCCTTCTATGGAATAACCGTCGCTTCTGTCGTAATAAATCGGAATTCCCCTGAACATCGGATGATTTCTCAAAACGAATTCTCCGAGAAGAGATTCTCTGTTTCTTGCAGTGCTGTACATACGGCTGATGATAACGCCGCTTCCTACGAAAGAAAAGGGATCGCGCGTGAAGTACATATTGGGCAGAGGATCGAATACGAAGGGATATGCGTCGGGCATACAGTCTTCGAGCGAACAGCCTTTATAATCGAATTCGCTCTTTCTGAGTCCTGCGATAAGCGTATCCGCCATTTCGTAAACGTCTTTTTCCGCAAGATAATCTATAAGAGCCGAAACCATATTGTCTTCGGTAATACGCGTCTCTTTGAGAAAGTCGCCAAGAAACTTTCTTTTGAGTTCTTCCGATAAAGCCGCAGTTTCCGCGATAAGATCCCTTATCTCGAACACTTCCACGCCGTGATCGCGAGCGACGTTCGTATAGGCGTCGTGTTCTCTCTGAGCTTCTTCGAGCCACGGAATATCGTCGAAAAGCTGACGTTCAAGATAGTCCGGCACGAGATTTTCAAGTTCTCTGCCCGGTCTGTGAATCAAAAGCTTTTTAAGCTTTCCGACCTCGTTTCTGTTACAAACCATAAACACCTCCGCTACTTCCACGCGGTTTTCGTTCCGCATAAAGCAGACGTTTATTTTCAGTCCGCGACGAACTTCCCGCGCAGACGTTTATACTATATAATTTCTCTTCACTCTCGGCGAAATCCTGCAAAGCGTTTCGTAAGCGACCGTTCCCGCACAAGCGGAAAATTCGTTTATACTTACGGATGTGCCGAAACCGAAAATTTCGACCTTATCGCCCACGGCAAAAGTTTCGTTTCCGCCGTCGAGCATTATCATATCCATACAGACTCTGCCAAGAACTTTCAGTTGTTTTCCTCTCACGAACACCCGTCCTTTACCCGAAAGACTCCGAGGAAAGCCGTCGGCGTATCCTATCGAGGCGACGAGAACGTTCGCGTCTTTTTCGAGGACTTCCGTACAGCCGTAACCTATGCACGAACCCCGTTCAAGCCTTTTAACCGAAACGATACGGCTTCTTAAAGTCATAACTTCTTTGAGGTTCAATGGATAATTCCCGTAAGGCGGACAGCCGTAAAGCGCAAGCCCCGCTCTCACCATATTAAATTCTTTCAGGTTATCCGCAAGCGCGCCCGACGCCGAAACGTGGGTTAAATCGAAAGTTATTCCCGCGGTTTTAAGTTTGCCCGTGAGCGCGAGAAAATCGTCGATTTGCTTTTTGGTGTAAGCGGAACAAAACAGACTTCTTTCGTCCGAAGCGGAAAGATGGGTGTAAATTCCTTCAACGATCAAGCCTTTACAGCCGATAATCTTTACAATTTCTTCCTCGGCTCTGTCACAGCTTACGCCCAGACGGGACATACCCGTATCTACTTTAACGTGGACTTTAATTCGTTTTCCGCTTTTCTCGCAGAACAAACCGAGCTTATTAGCGTATTCGTAATCGGTAACGGTCTGCGTTATATATAAATCGCTTAAAATTCCGACAGCTTCGGGCGGAGTTCTGCCGAATATGAGAATGGGTTTTTTAATTCCCGAATTTCTAAGGCTCAAAGCTTCGGTTATATCGGAAACTCCGAAATAATCGACGTAAGGCAAAAGTGCGTCCGCGACTTTCTCCGCTCCGTGTCCGTAAGCGTTGGCTTTAACGACGGCAAGCAGTTTTGCTCCGCCGATCTTTTCTTTTATAGCGACGGCGTTACTTATGAGGTTCCCCAAAGATATATCTGCCGTGGTCCTCTCGTAACGACTCAAAAATTCTTCTTCGTTTTTCATTCATCCGCTCCCGATAACGGGAAGTTCCGAAAGCGAATAAATATGCACAGCCTCATTATAACACATCGGCTTTGATATTGCAAGTGTAATTCGCATTTTAGAACCATCGTTATACTTTACTTGATTAAAACCGTTTTTCGGTCCGTAACTACGAATATGCGTTTTTTTAGTCAAATATGCAACGGTTTTTCTAAGGAACGAAGCGTATATTTCCCTCTTTTTCGCTTATTACGGCAAAGAAGACTTTTCGTCGATTTTATCTTTCCTTTTACCCGTAATCAAAGCCAAAACCCGAAGGCTTATCGGCTACGCTACGACTAAAAAGACTTTGCGCGTAGATTTTTACCGAGCAGGCAAAGGTTTTCTTCTCCGTAAAAAGCAAAAGTTTTTCTTATAAAAAAGGCGGTTTTGTATAAATAAATATTCATTTGATGCATATAATTATATCTCGGCGCGATAAACCGAAGGTTTTTGTACGATAAAAGCGTTAACCGTGATTTTGCGGGAAAAGACCGAATGCCTGACGTCTGCGCTAAGGAAACCTGAAAACGCTCGCTGTTTTTACCGAAACACGGAATAAAAAAGTTCGGCGCTACGCAAACGAAATCATAAAAGACGGTAGATTTATCGCCTTTACCGAAAAGCGGAATAAGAAGGTTCGTTCTGCTGTAAAAATTAAAAAAACAGTCAACGGGAAAGGGAATAAAGAAAGATAAAGGCTTTTTTAAGTGAAAAAAAACCGTACAAAACAGCTAAAAACCTTGCTTTTATTATAATACGATAATATGATACCGATATTTCTGTACGGTTTTTTCTTAAATATTCTTGCCACGGGCGGTTAATTGTTTTATAATTCAACTGAAGAATATATACGGCTTTACCGTTCTTTTAATGAATTACCGACTTTTTGCGGGATTACTTAAGCTTTCGCAGGACTGTTATACTTTCGCAAGCTTAATCTTTCCGAGGCCGTTAACCTATAAAGAACTAAAACCGAGGCGATATGGAGGCTTTCAGGTATGATCAAGAAAACTGTTACAATCAAAAACGGACTTACATTGGACGACGTGGTTTCTGTTGCAAGATACGGAGCAAAGGTAAAACTCAGTGACGCTTGTCTTCGTCGTATTGCGGAAAGCCGATCTTTCGTCGATAAAATAGTAGAAGCGAAAAAACCCGTTTACGGAATAAACACCGGCTTCGGAAAATTCTCCGACGTCGCTATTTCGCCCGAAGACACCAGAACGCTTCAGCTTAACCTTATTATGAGTCACGCTTGCGGAGTGGGAAACCCCATGCCCGAAGAAGTGGTTCGCGCTCTTATGGTTCTGCGTCTCAACGCGTTGTCTTTCGGTTACAGCGGAGCTCAGCCCGAAACGCTTATGACGCTTCTCGAAATGATAAACAAAAACGTTATTCCTTATATACCCGAAAAGGGAAGCCTTGGCGCGTCGGGCGACCTTGCTCCGCTTTCGCATATGGCTCTTTCCATGGTAGGAATGGGACGTTCCTATTACAGAGGAAAACTTATGGACGGCGGTGAAGCTCTTAAAAAAGCAGGCATAAAACCCGCTGTTTTATCGGCAAAAGAAGGACTTGCGCTCATCAACGGAACTCAGGCGATGAACGGATTCGCAACGCTCGCTCTTTACGACGCGAAAAAACTTCTTCATTCCTCGGAAATGACGCTTTCGCTTACTATGGAAGCTTTGACGGGTATTATTACCGCATACGATCCGAGAGTTCACGAAATCCGTCGCCAGGATGGACAGATCGAAACCGCAAAGAACGTAAGAAGCATTCTCGAAGGAAGCGGAAACATTACCCTTCAGGGACAGCTCAGAGTTCAGGACGCGTACGCTTTGAGATGCGCGCCTCAGGTTCACGGAGCGTCGAGAGACACCATCGCTTACGTAGATAAAATCGTCGGCAACGAAATCAACGCCGTTACCGACAATCCTCTTCTCTTCCCCGAAACCGACGACGCTATAAGCGGAGGCAACTTCCACGGACAGTATCTTTCCATGGCTATGGACATTCTCGGCATAGCCGTAAGCGAACTTGCGAATATTTCCGAAAGAAGAACGGAAAGAATGGTAAATCCTCAGCTCAGCAACGGTCTTGCGCCCTTCCTCGTAAAGAACGGCGGACTCAACAACGGATTTATGATTCCGCAGTACGTTGCGGCGGCTCTCGTTTCGGAAAACAAAGTTCTTGCGCATCCGGCAGTCGTGGATTCCATAACCAGCAGTGCAAATCAGGAAGACCACGTAAGTATGGGTATGACCGCGGCAAGAAAAGCGCGTGAAATCGTTACCAACACGCAGAGAGTTATCGGCATAGAACTTATGACGGCTTGTCAGGCGATAGATATAAGAGAATGCTCGGATAAACTCGCTCCCGCAACGAGAAAACTCTACGACAAAGTAAGAGAAACCGTTCCTTTCGTCGAAACGGATATGTATCTTAAACCGCTCATCGATAATTGTTACGACATTATACGGAATATGGAGGAATAAATAATGGATTATCCAAAGCTTACCGTTTTACCGCCCAAAAAACCTTTTATAGAAGGAATAAGACGCGCGCCCAAAAGACAGAGCAATCTTTCTGAAAGCGATAAGATTCTCGCCGTGAAAAACGCGCTCCGCTACTGCCCCGAAGAATGGCACGAAGAACTTATTCCCGAATTCACCGAAGAGCTTATGACTCACGGAAGAATTTACGGATACCGCTTCCGTCCCGAAGGCAGAATTTACGGAAAACCTATTGACGAATACAAAGGCAAATGCATAGAAGGCAAGGCTTTTCAGGTTATGATAGACAATAACCTCGACTTCGAAATCGCTCTGTATCCTTACGAACTCGTAACTTACGGCGAAACGGGTCAGGTTTGTCAGAACTGGATGCAGTACCTTCTTATAAAGAAATATCTCGAAGAACTTACCGACACTCAGACGCTCGTAGTCATGAGCGGACACCCTCTCGGAGTTTTCGAAAGCTCCAAAACCTCTCCGAGAGTAGTTATCACCAACTCTCTTATGATAGGTTGTTTCGACGATCAGGCCAACTGGGCAAGAGCGGCGGCTCTCGGCGTTGCCAACTACGGACAGATGACCGCGGGCGGATGGATGTATATAGGACCTCAGGGTATAGTTCACGGCACGTACAACACCATTCTCAACGCGGCAAGAATGAAACTTCCTCATATAACTTCCAACCTCGGCGGAGTCCTTTTCGTTTCGTCCGGTCTCGGAGGAATGAGCGGCGCTCAGGGTAAGGCAGTTTCCATTCTCGGCGGAGCGGGCATTATCGCGGAAGTAGACGCAAGCCGTATTAAAACGCGTTACGATCAGGGTTGGGTTACCGACGTAGCCGAAACGCCCGAAGAAGCTTTCAGACTTGCGTTGAACGCTAAAAACGACAGAAAAGGCGTTGCGGTCGCTTTCCACGGAAACATCGTAGACCTTCTCGAATACGCGATAGAAAAGGATATTCATATCGACCTTCTTTCCGACCAGACTTCCTGTCACGCGGTTTACGACGGCGGATATTGTCCTCAGGGCATAACCTTCGAAGAACGCACCCGTCTTCTCGATACCGACAGAACGACTTTCAGAAAACTGGTGGATAAGACTCTCAGAGCGCATTTCGAAGCAATCAAAAAACTTACCGCGCACGGAACGTACTTCTTCGATTACGGCAACAGCTTTATGAAATCGGTATTCGATTCGGGCGTTACGGAAATCGCAAAGAACGGAAAGAACACTCTCGACGGATTCATTTTCCCGAGCTATGTGGAAGATATTTTAGGTCCCGTATGTTTCGACTACGGATACGGACCTTTCAGATGGGTATGTCTCAGCGGAAAGCCCGAAGACCTTCATAAAACCGATATGGCGGCTATGAACTGCATAGACAAAGACAGACGTTTCCAGGACCACGACAACTACGTGTGGATAAGAGACGCCGAAAAGAACAAACTCGTCGTAGGAACGCAGGCAAGAATTCTTTATTCCGACGCGGAAGGAAGAAGAAACATCGCGCTTAAATTCAACGATATGGTAAGAAAGGGCGAAATCGGTCCGGTTATGCTGGGAAGAGACCACCACGACTGCGGAGGAACGGACGCGCCTTTCAGAGAAACCAGCAACATAAAAGACGGAAGCAATATCATGGCTGATATGGCTACTCAGGTATTCGCGGGTAACGCCGCGCGCGGAATGAGTCTCGTCGCCCTTCACAACGGAGGCGGAACGGGTATAGGAAACGCTATCAACGGCGGATTCGGTATGGTTCTCGACGGAAGCGACAGAGTGGACGAAATTCTTAAAACCGCAATGATCTGGGACGTTATGGCAGGCGTTGCAAGACGCGCCTGGGCAAGAAATCCTCACTCTATCGAAACAGCCGAGATTTTCAACGGTTACCACGAAAAGAGCGCGGTTACCCTCCCCGTTATAGCCGACGACGACAAAATCGCCAAAGAATTAAAAAAGTATTGATTTACGGCACAGCCGAAAAAAGAGGTAATATATTATGAACAGAATTCTCGAATGCGTTCCTAATTTCAGCGAAGGACGCGACCATTCCAAGATCGAAAAAATAGCGGATTGTTTCAGAAACGTCGACGGCGTCGTTCTTCTGAACTATTCCAGCGACGCAGACCATAACCGTTCGGTATTCACCGTTGTAGGCGACATCGAACCTCTTAAAACCGCGGTATTCAACGCAATCAAAACCGCAAAAGAACTTATCGACCTCAGAGTTCACCACGGTCAGCACCCCCGTATGGGAGCAGCCGACGTCGTTCCTTTCATTCCCATTAAAAACGTTACCACCGAAGAAGCGATAACCGTTTCCAAGGAAGTAGCCGAAAAGGTCTGGAAAGAACTCGAAATTCCCGTATTCCTTTACGAAAAATCCGCAACCGCTCCTCACAGAGAAAATCTTGCCAACGTAAGAAAGGGCGAATTCGAAGGACTTGCGGAAAAGATGAAAGACGAAATGTGGCACGCCGACTACGGCTTCGATAAGCCTCACCCGACGGCAGGCGCAATCGCTATGGGCGCAAGAATGCCCCTCGTCGCTTTCAACGTAAACCTCGACTCCCCCAATCTTGCCGAGACTACCGCAACCGCAAAGAAAGTCCGTTTTATCGGAGGCGGACTGCGTTTCTGCAAAGCTATGGGCGTTGACCTTACCGAACGTCATATCACTCAGGTTTCCATGAATATGACCGACTACACCAAGACTCCCGTTTACTTCTCTTACGAACTTATCGGAATGGAAAGCAAACGTTACGGCGCGAAAATCGTCGGCAGTGAAATTATAGGTCTCGTTCCTTACGACGCTCTTTACGCCTGCGCGGAATATCACCTTATGTGCGAAGGCAAGACTCAGGAAGAAATCAAAAAACTTTCCCGCAGTGAAATCATAGAAACCGCAAGGAATTACCTTAAAATAGAAAACTTCTCCGAAGATCAGGTTCTCGAAGTTCTTCTCGAAAAGAAAGTTAAATAAAAACGAAGAAAGCGGAAAGACAAAACTTTCCGCTTTTTTAAGGAGTAAAATATGGAATTATATTATAATATAGGTTGTCTTGCTACCGTAAACGGACTTAAAGCAAAGAAAGGCGCCGAAATGAACGATATTTCCGTTATCGAAAATGGAGCTTTCGTAGTCGAAGACGGAAAATTCGTTTTCGTGGGAAAGGAAGAACAAGCTCTTAATCTCTACCCCGCCGCTCAAAAAATCGACTGCAAAGGCGCGTGCGTGCTTCCCGCCTTCATAGACAGCCACACTCACCTCGTTTTCGGCGGATACAGAGAAAGAGAATTCAACCTTCGTATGAACGGCGCAAGTTATATGGAGATAATGAATTGCGGAGGCGGTATAGCTTACACCACCAACCGCACCCGCGAAGAAAGCGAAGAAGAACTTATGGCGCAGGGAATGCGACACCTTCTCGAAATGAAAGCCTACGGTATCGCGACGGTGGAAATCAAGAGCGGTTACGGATTGGATCTCGAAACCGAACTCAAACAGCTCCGCGTAATCAAACGTCTTCGCGATGAATCGGGTATGAATATCACGGCTACCTTTATGGGCGCGCACGCTATTCCCGCGGAATTCAAAGGCGACGGCGACGCTTATATAGACTACGTGATAAATACCGTTCTGCCTGCCGTCAAAGATCAGGGCATAGCGGAATTCTGCGACATCTTCTGCGAAATCAACGTCTTCAATTCCGTTCAGGCGGAAAGACTGTTCGGAAAGGCAAGAGAACTCGGATTCGGACTTAAAATTCACGCCGACGAAATGGCTGACTCGGGAACGTCCGCATTTGCCTGCAAAAACGGTTGCGTATCGGCAGACCACCTGCTTTACGTTTCCGACGAAGGCGTAAAAGCTTTCGCAAACTCGGACACCATCGCCGCTCTTCTGCCCGCAACGGCTTTCTCGCTCCGTGAAAATTACGCGCCCGCAAGAAAACTCATAGACGGCGGAGCTGCCGTTACGGTAGCGTCCGACTTCAACCCCGGAAGCTGTTTCTGCAACAGCCTGCCCTTCCTTATCGCTCTTTCTACGATAAACATGAGAATGACCGTTCCCGAAACCATTACCGCGCTTACTCTGAACGCAGCTGCTTCTCTTAAAAAAGCCGACGTTCTCGGAAGCATTCAGTCGGGCAAGCAAGCCGATTTCGTTATCCTTAAATGGAGCAATCCCGATTTCCTGAGCTATCATATCGCGGACAACAGCGTCGAACACCTTTATATAAAGGGCAAAAAACAGTTCTGAGTTTAAGTATATAATTGGTAAATGAAAGCTCGCTAAAAACTAAACAAACGAAAACACATAAAAAACCGACCGAAACTTAATTCGGTCGGTTTTTTTGGCAAATTACGGTATTTCGTTTTATCACGGGGCTACGCGAGGTAACCTTCGTTTTTATAAACCGCTTTTTATCCGACGACGATTTCGCCGTTTTTAACGTCGGCGCGAATGACGTCGCCTTCGTTTATGTCGCCTTTCAGAATTGCCTTTGCAACGGGCGTTTCGAGACAGGTCGTAACGTATCTTCTCAAAGGTCTTGCGCCGAAGTTGGGATCGTATCCGTGTTCTACGAGATAATCCATAGCCGCGGGCGTAACTTCTATATCGAGGTTCTTCTCTTTAAGACGAGAACGAAGTTTTTCGATAAACAAGTTGACAATGCTTCTGATGTTGTCCTTGGTCAAAGGTCTGAACAGAACTATATCGTCGAGCCTGTTGAGGAATTCCGGTCTGAACGTGGATTTAAGAAGCTTGTCTATGCGTTCTCTCGTATCCTGATCGATTTCCGTAACGTCTCTGCCCTCTCTTTCGGCTTTTTCCATACTGTCGAGTATAAGATTGCTACCGAGGTTGGAGGTAAGAATGATAACGGTGTTCTTGAAGTCAACCGTTCTGCCCTGTCCGTCGGTTATTCTTCCGTCGTCGAGAACCTGAAGAAGAACGTTGAATACGTCGGGGTGAGCCTTTTCTATTTCGTCGAAAAGGATTATCGAATAAGGCTTTCTTCTTACGGCTTCGGTAAGCTGTCCGCCTTCGTCGTAACCTACGTATCCCGGAGGAGCGCCGATAAGTCTGGATACGGAGTATTTCTCCATATATTCGCTCATATCGATACGAATCATATTGCGTTCGTCGCTGTAAAGGTTTGCCGCGAGCGACTTTGCAAGCTGAGTTTTACCTACGCCCGTAGGTCCGAGGAACAGGAAGCTTCCTATGGGTTTGCCTTCGTCGGCAATACCCGTTCTCGACCTCATAATAGCCTCGGAAACTTTCGTTACGGCTTCGTCCTGACCGATAACCGACTTATGAAGTTCGTCCGCAAGATGAAGTAATTTTTCTTTTTCGCTACTCATAAGCTTGCTTACGGGTATACCCGTCCACTTTGCAACGATTTTCGCGATAACGTCTGCCGTTACTTCGTCGCGAAGAAGATTGGAATCTTTTTCCTGACCTTCTGCGTCTTCGAGCTGTTTTTTAAGCTGAGGAAGCTTACCGTACTGAAGTTCCGCCGCTTTTCCGTAATCTCCGTGACGACGAGCGTTGTCTATATCAACGTTAATCTGGTCGATGTCGGCTTTAAGCTTTTTGATAACGTCGATTTTTGCTTTCTCCGCGTCGAGCTTTACCTTCATTTCGTTGAACTTGTCTTTCATTTCGGCAAGTTTTTCTCTTACCGCTTTGAGTCTGTCCTCGGAAAGTTTGTCGGTCTCTTTGGAAAGAGCCATCTCTTCTATTTCGAGCTGAATCATCTTACCCGAAAGTTCGTCCATTTCGGCAGGCATACTGTCCATTTCCGTTCTTATCATAGCGCATGCTTCGTCCACGAGGTCGATAGCCTTATCGGGAAGGAATCTGTCGGTTATATATCTGTCGGAAAGCGTTGCGGCGGCTATAAGCGCGTCGTCGTGAATTCTTACGCCGTGATAAAGCTCGTAACGCTCTTTTATACCTCTTAATATGGTTATGGTCTCGGAAACGTCGGGTTCGTCTACCATAACGGGCTGGAAACGACGTTCCAGAGCGGCGTCTTTTTCGATGTACTTTCTGTATTCGTCAAGCGTGGTCGCGCCTATACAGTGAAGTTCGCCCCTTGCAAGCATAGGCTTCAGAAGGTTACCGGCATCCATACTGCCTTCGGTTTTACCCGCGCCTACTATGGTGTGCAGTTCGTCGATAAACAGAAGCATTCTGCCTTCCTGCTTTTTGATTTCGTTAAGAACGGCTTTAAGACGCTCTTCGAACTCTCCTCTGTACTTGGCTCCGGCTATAAGCGCGCCCATATCCAAAGCGAAAACCCGTTTGTCTTTAAGTCCTTCGGGAACGTCGCCGTTGACTATACGCTGAGCAAGTCCTTCCGCGATAGCCGTCTTACCCACGCCCGGTTCGCCTATAAGAACGGGGTTGTTCTTGGTCTTTCTCGAAAGAATTCTTATTACGTTTCTTATCTCCTCGTCTCTGCCGATAACGGGATCGAGTTTTCCGCTCTTGGCTCTTTCAACGAGGTCGTAGCCGTATTTATTGAGAACGTCGAAAGTTCCTTCGGGATCTTCGCTCGTAATGGGCGAAGTCTTGACCTTGGAAACTTCCTCCGTAAACTTCTTCTTGTCTATATTGTATTTTCTGAAAAGCGCGGAAATCTTCTGCGTGGGCTTATTCATAAGAGCTTCGAAAAGATGCTCTACGCTCACGTAAGAATCGCCCTGCTGTTGCATAAGCTTGGTGGCTTCGTTGAGGACTATTCCGCCCGTCTGTCCGAAACCTACGCTCGTGCTTACGGAACCCGTATAGCGCGCAAGTTCGTTAAGCGCAAGCAGACTGTCCTGAGCCAAACCTTCGACGTCTACTCCGCTCTTATTAAGGATTCCGTAAACGAATCCGCTTCTGTCGGAAAGAAGCGCGGCAAGTATATGTTCCGCTGCAATTTCCGTGTTACCTTTTTCTATAGCCAGCGACTCTGCTTTTCTCAGAGCGTCCATCGCTTTATTTGTGAAATTATTGTCCATATCCACCTCCGTAGATTCAGATTGTCTCAGGATAGAAGCTTTGCTTACGTCATGTCCGCTAACGGGTCAGCGTCTTTACAGACACTTGTGTTAGCATTTACATTCTGTATCTGCTGTCACTCTATCCTTTTGACTGCTAAATCTTACCTCTTCTTCGTTCTTTTGTCAAGCATTTTTCGCAAGTTTTTTGCGGTTTCTTATAATGAATCGATTTCCTTTGTTAAAGCATTGAACCAAAAAGTACCGAATGAATATTATGTGCATACGCGCGACTTATCGGTGAATATTATTCGCTAATAGATTTTCTTTCGATAAATTCGTCGAGCTTTAAGATTAAGTCCGATTTGCTTTTTTGCGCCTGCACTCTACGAAAAAGCCGTGTTTATAAGCTATCGGCGTTATGCGAAAAATTCCCGTTTTAACTTGAAACAATATCGATTATGCAGTATAAAAATACAATATATTGTGTCCACTCTCACAAAACACCACAAGATGTTGTGTTTTTACCCGTTTGTAAACGCTTGACAAAACCTCAGGGCAAGCTTATAATGAATGCAATAAGTTTTTAAGCCGCGTAACTTAAAGGCGCGGATTTTTACTACCCCGCAAACGGCTGAATGCCGTGTATAATATTGAAGGAGAGTATTATGGGAAAGAATTTCAAAGTCATAAAAAGAGACGGCAGTATAGTCGATTTCGACCTGAATAAGATTTCTGCCGCCATCATAAAAGCGTTCGACGCACAACAAAAAGCGTACAATCAGCAGATAATCGAACTCCTCGCACTTAGAACGGCGGCGGATTTCGAAAATAAAATCGTAAACGACGAAGTTCACGTGGAAGAAATTCAGGACAGCGTGGAACACGTTCTCGAAAGCGCGGGATATACCGACGTTGCGAAAGCTTATATACTTTACCGCAAACAGCGCGAAAAGATACGTAATATGAAGTCCACTCTTCTCGATTACAAAGAACTGGTCAATAATTACGTAAAGGCAGAAGACTGGAGAGTAAAGGAAAATTCTACCGTTTCTTATTCGGTAGGAGGTCTTATTCTTTCCAACTCGGGCGCAATCACCGCAAACTATTGGCTGTCGGAAGTTTACGACGAAGAAATAGGCGAAGCGCACAGAAACGCGGATTTCCATCTGCACGATCTTTCCATGCTTACGGGTTACTGCGCAGGCTGGTCGCTTAAACAGCTTATTTGCGAAGGTCTCGGCGGTATTCCCGGGAAAATAACCTCCTCTCCTCCCTGTCACCTTTCTACCCTCTGCAACCAGATGGTAAACTTCCTCGGTATTCTTCAGAACGAATGGGCAGGCGCGCAGGCTTTCTCGTCTTTCGACACCTATCTTGCTCCCTTCGTAAAGATAGATAACCTTTCTTATAAAGAAGTAAAACAGTGCATACAGTCCTTTATCTACGGCGTAAACACTCCCAGCAGATGGGGAACGCAGGCGCCTTTCACCAACATAACTCTCGACTGGGTATGCCCGCCCGACCTTAAAAACGAACGCGCCATAATCGGCGGAAAGCAAGTCGATTTCACTTACGGCGACTGCGCAAAGGAAATGGCTATGGTCAACAAAGCCTTCATCGATATTATGATCGAAGGCGACGCAAACGGCAGAGGTTTCCAGTATCCTATACCCACCTACTCCATCACCAAGGACTTCGATTGGTCGGATACCGAAAACAACCGTATGCTCTTCGAAATGACGGCTAAATACGGTACGCCTTACTTCTCCAACTACATCAACAGCGATATGGAACCCAGCGACGTAAGAAGTATGTGTTGCAGGCTTCGTCTTGACCTTCGCGAACTCCGTAAAAAGTCGGGCGGTTTCTTCGGAAGCGGTGAATCCACGGGATCTATCGGCGTCGTTACCATAAATATGCCCAGAATAGCTTATCTTGCGCAGGACAAAGAAGACTTCTACAAACGTCTCGACAAGCTCATGGACCTTGCGGCAAGATCGCTTAAAATCAAGCGCGACGTTATCACCAAGCTTATGAACGCAGGTCTTTATCCTTACACCAAGCGTTACCTCGGCTCTTTCAACAACCACTTCTCCACTCTCGGTCTCGTGGGTATGAACGAAGCCTGCCTTAACGCAAAATGGCTCGGAAAAGACCTTACGCACAGAGAAAGCGTGGAATTCACGAAAGAAGTTCTCAATCATATGAGAGAGAAGCTTTCGGATTATCAGGAACAGTACGGCGACCTTTATAACCTCGAAGCCACTCCCGCCGAATCCACGTCCTTCAGACTTGCAAAACACGACAAGAAGAGATACCCCGATATTATCACGGCTAACGACAAGAGCGGCGTTCCTTATTACACCAACAGCTCTCACCTTCCCGTAGGTTATACCGACGATATATTCAAAGCTCTGGATATTCAGGACGAACTTCAGGTTCTTTACACGTCGGGAACGGTTTTCCATACCTTCCTCGGCGAAAAGATGCCCGACTGGAAGTCCACCGCCAACCTCGTGAGAAAGATTGCCGAAAACTACAAGCTTCCTTACTATACCCTTTCTCCCACCTATTCGGTTTGCGAGAAACACGGATATATCGCGGGCGAACATTACACCTGCCCCGTTTGCGGAGGAAAAGCCGAAGTTTACAGCCGTATAACGGGATACTATCGCCCCGTACAGAACTGGAACGACGGAAAGTCTCAGGAATTCAAGGACAGAAAGGTTTATAAGTTCGATTGCTCGGACAGAATTTTCGTAGGTTCGTCTATCGACGACTAAACGGCTTAAAAAACCAAATCGGTTTTAATAAAAAGAATACGAAAAACGCGCTTTCATAATACGGGAGCGCGTTTTTAAGTTGTTTATTGAGAGTTTTTATTAAATCGAAGATTTACGATTTGAAAGTGACGGTAACGGTCGTTCCTACGCCGTATGTGGACTTGAAATCCAGATCCGCGCCGTAGAGCATACAGATATGTTTGACGATGGAAAGTCCCAGTCCCGTTCCGCCCGTTTCTCGCGAACGGGATTTATTTACGCGGTAGAACCTTTCGAAAATGCGACCGAGGTGTTCTTCTTCTATGCCTATTCCGTCGTCGGCTACCGTAAGAACGGTTTTTCCGTTCCCGTCGGTGACGGTAACTTTCACGTGTCCGCCTTGTTCGTTGTATCTGACGGCGTTTTCCATAAGATTTTTCACGAGTTCGAGGGCGTGTTCGTGTTCCATGCAAACGAATCCGCTACCCGAAGATTCTATCTCCACTCCGCGCTTCCCGGCAAGAATTTCAAGGCTACATTTAACTTCGTCAACTACGTCGCCGAGCTGAAGTTTCTCGCCGTCGGGCTTTTTGGTCGATTCGAGTTTCGAAAGGTCGAGCATATCGTTTATAAGTCCGATTATTCTTTCGGTTTCTTTGTTTATTCTTCCCGAAAGCTCTTTTATTTCGGGATTCTCTGCGTTAAGCGAAATAATGTCGTTAAAGCCTTTTATTGCGGTGAGAGGCGTTTTGAGTTCGTGGCTGGCGTTGGCGAAAAACTCGCTACGCATCTTTTCGCTGTTCCTTACCGCGGTTATGTCCGAAAGAACGATTGCCGTAAGTCCTCTTTCCAGAGGTCTTACCGAAACGGCGTATACCTTGTCGCTCGGAAGCCGAAGTTCGAAATTCTCGTCGGTTTTTCCGCTTAAAGCGCAATTTATTTTGTCCACGAAGTCGGATTCCCTGCAGAGAATCATATAGCTTCTTCCGAGATAATCGGAAACGTCGAAAATTTTCTGAGCGTTTTTGTTGAGAATAACTATATTCCCCTGTTCGTCAAGCACGGCTATCGCGTCGGAAATGTTGTCGAGAATATAATCGAGTTTTTCTTTGTCGCTTCTCGCTTCGGAAATACTCCGGCTGAGCTTTTCGCCCACGCCGTTGATTTCGACGAGAAGAGAATTGATTTCCTTGTCGCCCGAAGAAGGAATAACCTCTTTATACGTTCCGTTTCTTATGGAAGCAAGGTTGTTTTTTACGTCTTTGAGAGGTTTAAGCAAACCGTTCGACGCAACCGCGCTCAAAACCGAAGAAATCAGCAGAGCAAAAATCAGGACGAACACCATGGTTACGGCGTTACTGACGACGTAAGCGTTAACGTTTTCGACGGGCATGGAAACTCTTATAAAAACGTAGCCCGAGTCGATTTCGACCTTCTCTGCGTAATAAACGAAGTCTTTTTTAAGAGATTTGCTGTAACGCGTAACTACTTTGGGTTCTCCCTTAAAGGCAGAGATTATTTCCTCTCTGTCGTCGTGGTTGTCGAGCGTTCCTACGTCTAAGTTTTCGCTGTCGGCAAGAACCGTTCCGCCCGAAGCTATTACCGATACTCTGATGTCGTCGGGCGTTCCGTTTACCGTCTTTTCGGGACTGACGTAGTTCTCCGCGTAAATCTTCGTTATGTCGATAACGCTCTTTTCGGCTTCCTTGTATATCGTGCTTCTGTTAACGGCAACTCCGAAAAAGAACACGAAAATCAACGAAACCGCAATTATAAGTATATTAAAAAGTACGATCTTGTTTTTCATCTTTCTATTTAAGAGAATATCCGACTCCTCGGACGGTAATTATCGTAGCCTGAGATTCCGAAAGAAGTTTTCTCAGTTCCGCTACGTGAATGTCGAGCGTTCTCGTTTCGCCGTAATTTTCTCCCCAGACGTTATCCAGAAGGAAATCGCGCGTAAGCACCGTTCCGGCGTTTTTTACAAGAAGTTTAAGCAGTTCGTATTGTTTAAGGGTAGCCGAAACGGGCTTTCCGTTTACGGTAATCGTACGTATCTTGTCGTTTACCGTAACGTCCTTATAACAAAACAGGGAACCGTCGGGCTTTTTCACTCTGAGCTTGGCGTTGATACGCGCGATAAGTTCGAGAACGCCGAAGGGTTTGGAAACGTAATCGTCCGCTCCGAGGTCGAGACCTTTGACCTTATCGATTTCGTTACCCTTAGCCGACACCATAATAACGGGAATATCCCTCGTTTTCGCTCCTTTACGAAGTTCTTCGAGAATGGAATATCCGTCTTCGCCGTCAAGCATAATGTCGAGAAGGAATATATCGGGCAGTCTTTCTTTAAGAGCCGAATACAGTTCGTCTGCGCAGGAAAAACACTCCGTTTCAAAACCCGCTCCCGAAAGAGCGAATTTGTATACGTCGCGTATGGATTCTTCGTCGTCTACGGCATAAACGAGTTTCTTTTCTTGCATTTTCTCTCCTTAGCCCGGCTTGTGTTGTCCCGTTGCGGCGTATTCCGCCCACTCTCCTATATTAACCGCGTGGTCGCCTATTCTTTCGAGATATTTCGCAATCATCATAAAGAGTATAGCCTGATCGGCGTTACTCGGATCGGACTTGATCAGCGAAATAAGTTCCGCCTTTACCTTCTCGAACAATTCGTCTACTCTGTCGTCTCTTTTATCAAGAGATCGCGCCGTTTCGAGGTCTTTGTTGATATAGCTGTGGACGCCGTCCTTAACCATATTTATTGCGATTTTAGCCATCATTTCGATATGCTCGGGCTTTTTTATAAATTCTTCTTTTCCGAATTGAAGCGAGATTTCCGATATATCAGCCGCCTGATCGGCAATTCTTTCAAGGTCGGTGATCATTTTGAGAGCCGCCGAAACGTCGCGGAAATCTCCCGCTACGGGATGTTCCATCAAAAGGATTTTCAGACAATCCTGTTCGATCTCTCTTTCTTTAAGGTCGATGTTTTTGTCCTCTTCCATAACCGTGCGCGCAAGTTCGTCGTCGCGGTTTTTTAAGGCTTCTATCGACCTTTCTATTGCTTCTTCGACGTCACGGCACATTTCGATAAGCTTATTGAAAACGCTTCTGAGTTCGGATTCGTATTTATTTCTTATACTCATATTATAACCTTTTTTTCTCCTTTTTTCAAGTTAATCGGCGTATTAACCGAATCTTCCCGTTATATAATTTTCCGTTCTCGGATCCTTGGGCGAACCGAAAATCTGTTCCGTATCGCCGAATTCCACGAGTTCTCCCAAAAGGAAGAACGCGGTTTTATCGGCAATTCTCATTGCCTGTTGCATATTATGGGTAACTATGACTATGGTCAGGTCTTTTTTAAGCTCCAAGGCAAGCTCTTCTATCTTGCCCGTGGAAATGGGATCGAGCGCAGAAGTGGGTTCGTCCATAAGAAGAATTTCGGGACCGGCTGCCAAAGCTCTGGCTATACACAGTCTCTGTTGCTGACCTCCGCTTATTCCGAGCGCGCTTTTTCTCAGTCTGTCTTTGACTTCGTCCCAGATACTTGCTCTTTTAAGCGAAGTTTCCACTATTTCGTCGAGGTCGGCTTTCTTTCTTATACCGAAAGTTCTCGGCGCGAAGGCTATGTTGTCGTAAATACTCATCGGGAAGGGATTGGGTTTCTGAAAAACCATACCTACCTTTTTTCTGAGAAGATTCACGTCCACGTCCTTACCGAAAATGTTTCTTCCGCCTATCGTGAATTCTCCCGTGATTTTACAGCCTTCCACGAGGTCGTTCATTCTGTTGAATATTTTTAAGAAGGTGGATTTTCCGCAACCCGAAGGACCTATAAACGCGGTTATTTTCTTTTCGGGAATCTCTACGTTTACGTTTTTGAGCGCGTGAAAATCTCCGTAATACAAATTACAATCGGTAACTTTTATATCGTTTCTTTCTTCTGACATTATTTTTCTCCGGTTTTTCTTTTTATGAGTTTACCTATTCCCGACGCACCTAAGTTTATAAGCACGACGAACACCATTAAAACCACGCCCGTTGCTGCAGCCTGATCGGGATAGCCGTGACTTGCGAAGTAGTAAATATCGAGAGCGAGGCTCGTTCCGGGGGAAAGCAGACTTTCGGGGACGCGGTTTACTACCATACCTATAGTTAAAATCAGCACCGCGCTTTCGGAAATCACTCTTCCTACGGCAAGAATCAACGCCGTTACTATTCCGCCAGCGCACGAAGGGATAACTACTTTGAATATCGTTCTGACCTTTCCCGTTCCCAAAGCAAACGCACCTTCTCTTATACCCGCGGGTACGGACAAAAGGCTTTCTTCCACCGACCTTACTATAACGGGAAGAACCATGATGGCAAGGGTTATTCCTCCGCCGAGAACGGAATAGCCCATTTTCAGCGCGACTACGAACACGAGGTATCCGAAAAGTCCGTATACGATACTGGGAATGCCCGCAAGAGTTTCCGTGGCAAGTCTTATTACTTTCACGAGTTTGCTTTCTTTATTGGTGTATTCGGCAAGGAATATCGCGCTTCCCATTCCCAGAGGCACGGCTATAAACATGGAAATAAGAATCAGTTCGAGCGTTCCAACGAGAGCGGGAAGAACCGAAGGCGTCGTTTTTCCGTCGCCGAAAAGGAAATCCAAAGTGATTTTGTCTACTCCGTCCACCGTGGTATAAAGTATAATCGCTATGAGCGCTATAACCGCGATACCCGTAGTTATATAACTGAATATTCTGAGCGAAAAACAAAACTTTCCCGAAGCCGTGGCTTTCTTTATCTTAGCCGTCCGAGCTTTACCTTCTGCACTCATTTTTTCTTCTCCTTACCGACTTTCTTTTCCTTTCCGCTTTCCTTTATCAGAGAGAAGCTTACGTTTATTATAAGTACGAAAACGAACAGCACGACGCCCGTCGCAATCAGAGCCGAAAGAGAATCTCCCGAAAGTTCCATCGCGCCCATGGCTATGTTTGCGGTAAGCGTTCTTACGCTCTGGAAAAGGCTTTCGGGCATATCGGGGCTTCCGCCGATAACCATAATAACCGCCATGGTTTCGCCTATCGCTCTGCCTATGGATAACACGACCGCCGCGAGAATTCCGCTTTTTGCCGAAGGCAACAAAACCCTGAAAGTCGCTTCTTCCTTAGTAGCTCCGAGAGCAAGAGCGTTTTCGTAATACTCCTTGGGTACGGCTTCGAGACTGTCCAAACTTACGCTTACTATCGTGGGAAGAATCATTATCGCAAGTACGAGCGAGGAAGAGAATATTCCGTAGCCCACTCCGCTCGGAGAAAGATAATCTCTCACGAAAGGCACGATAAAGGTCATTCCGAACAAGCCGTATATAACCGAAGGAATTCCCGCCAAAAGATTTATCGTCTGTCTTATCGGGGCGGAAACCTTTTTCGGAATGAACTTATACAGAGCTATCGCCGTAAACAAGCCCAGACACACTCCTATAACCACCGAAAGAGCCGTAACATAAAGCGAAGCGACTATCATCGGGAATATTCCGTAAGTCGGATTTTCGCCCATTATTGCCCATTTCTTTCCGAATATAAACTCGGAAAATCCCGTTTTGTTTATAAACGGGATTCCGCTTGCGAATAAGAATATCGTTATTACCGCGAGGGCGGCGATTGCAAATACCGCGCAACAGAGAAACAGGCATTTCATCAATTTTTCTTTTGCAGAAACCCGTCTGTATAAAGATACCATCTTATTCTCCGTTTTAACCTATAATCTGCTTCCAGACGGTGATTGCGTTTTCGCCCGCTTCCGCGTCGTATATGTTCTTAAGCTGTTCCATAGTCAAGCTTTCTACGGGATTGAGCTTATTGACTATCATCGCTATACCGTCCATTGCGACAGTGAAGTATACGCAGTCGGTTGCCTTAGTCTGAACGAAGTTTTCCGAAATCATTCCGAATGCGCTTACGCCGTTCTGTGCGTCGTTGTAACCCGTACCGGAACCGCCTCCGCCTACACTTACCTTTACTCCGCTCTGCAAAGCTTCGAATTTAGCCGCAAGTTTTTCCATAAGAGGTTTAAGAGAAGTGCTTCCGCTGATTGCGACAGAACCGCTGAGATCTGCGTCGATTACGTACTTTTCGGAAGTTTCGTTTACCATTACGTAACCGTTTGCCGAGATAATTTCCTGAGCTTCGGCGCTTGCGAGGAATTTAAGATAAGCCGCGTTTACGCCCGTCATATTTTCTTCCTTATATACGACCGACAGGGGCCTCGAAATCTTATACGTTCCGTTTTTGATGTTTTCTACCGAAGGAAGGACGCCGTCTACTTTAAGAATCTTTACTTCGTCCGTTACGAAACCGAGGCTTTCGTAAGCGATGGCGTGAGGATTGTTTTTAACTTCCGTAAGAACGGCAGGCGTTCCCGTGGCAACTATAACGCCCGATTTGTCGTTTTTGTCTTTGAGACCGATAAATTCCATAAACGCTTTCTTCGTTCCGCTACCGTCTTCGCGAACTACTACCGTTATCTGTTTGTTTTCACTGAACTTTACGCTGCAACCGCACATAGCTGCTACCGACAAAGTCATTACGAGTGCCAACATAATCGTTAAAATCTTTTTCATGTTTTTTATCTCCTTTGTTTTTTTGTGCCTTCATTATAACCTATAAAAATAAAGCCCGAAACCGCTTTTTTGTAAAAAGAATGTAAATTTAAGGTAAAGTCGCAAGAATCGTTAACTGCGTCCAAAAAGTTTCCGCTCCGCTTTTACCGTAGTATACGCTTATGGCTCTGAAAACCGCGCTCGTTTGTAGATAACTTCCGAACGGTAAATATTTATGTGAATCACAGGTTTATTCGTTCTCTTTTGTGCGATTGAACGGATATTTTATTCATAAGGAAAATCGGTTTGAAAAAAAATCTAAAAAAATTTCCATTTTTTGCTTCAAAATCATTGTGATTTTTCGGATTTTATGGTAGAATAAACAAGCTGTCTAAAAAACAAGTTTTTCAGTAGCAGCGCAGTACAATAAAGAACCGCGCTCCGCTAACACTTTTCTGCACATAGGAGAATAAATTTTATGCAATACTTAAAAGACGTAGTAAGAACCCGTATTATCAACGCAGCCATAGCTGAATTCAAAGAATACGGATATTCCAACGCTTCCATCAGGAATATTGCCGAAGTGGCAAACATCAGTCTCGGTAATATTTATCGTTATTACGAAAATAAAGAAGATCTGTTTCTTACTATAATCAATCCTCTCACCGAAATGACCAAACAGCCGTCCGTTTCCAAAGTCCTTGACGAAGACGTTTCTCTCGAAGCGACCATCGAAACCATTTTAAGCTATCTTAACGATCATATCGACGAATACAGAATTATCAGAATTTCCAACACCACCCACTTCTCTTACTTCTTCGACAGACTCAGCGACCTTATCGCAAGAAAGCTCGAACAGGTTCTCAATCAGAAGCGTCCTCTTTACGTTAAATCCATCGTAAACAGAAACTTCTTCTCCATTATCTCCTCGGGATACCTTAACGCTATTCTCGGCATCCTCGACGCGGAAGAAGATTCTCAGACCACTCAGAAGTACATCGCCGAAATCAGCAATTACTACTTCAAGGACATTATTTAACAGAAAAATTGCGTTAAAAAAAGCTGTGACTGTCAGTCGCAGCTTTATTTTTTTGTCTTTGGGTTCAGCGTCTTACGCCTTTTGTAACGCTTGCGTCTTTGCGGTAAAAGCCCGTAAAAACTCAGCGTTCCGTTCGTCTCGCCGACGGTTTTACGGAAAAACCCGATCAGGCTTGCATTATCTGATCCACGCAAAGTTACACGTAAGAATGCTCGGTCGATATTATGAAATGGAAGATCATTTCGGGATAAAACTCGCGTGCAACCGCGGAAGACAGCGTTTCAAGGACGGAAACGTCTGTTTTTTCGTCAAAAGGCACGGTTACGTCGAAAATAACGTTGGTGTGTTCTCTGCCCGGGACGACGCGGAAATCGTGGACGGAAAGCCTGTCGTCAAACTTACGGATTTCGTTTATAATATGCGGTTTCAGCGTGTTGAGAATCGGATTATCCGTTTCCACGGGATCCATATGAACGGAAAGAACGATGTTGTCGTTTTTAAGAAAATCTCTTTCTATCCGGTCTATGACTTCGTGGCTTTGAAGAATACTGACGTTTGCGGGAACTTCGACGTGTACCATTACGAAAATCCTGCCTTCGCCGTAGGTGTGAACCATCATATCGTGAATTCCAAGAACGCCGTCGTAAGACAATATCTTTTGTCTGATTCTGTTAACGAGGTCTTTGTCGGGCTTTGCGCCGAGAAGGGGATTCATGGTTTCTCTTATGAGGTTTATCGAGGTTATTATAATGAAAAGCGACACAAGAAGTCCCGTGTATCCGTCCAGCATAATACCCGTCTGACTCATAACCGCAGTTGCCAGAAGAACGGCAAGCGTAGAGATTATGTCGTTACGGCTGTCCTTTGCGCAGGCGTCGAGCGCGGGCGAATTTATATCGCGACCGAAACTTCTGTACATCTTCATCTGGAAGAACTTAAACGCCACGGCAACTATGAGTACCAAAAAAGTCAGCAAATCCGCGCTGACTTTCTCGGGTGATATAATCTTCGATACGGAACTCTCGCCCAGCATAAAACCGATTGCAAGAACCACGAAAGACACTATCATCGCCGTTATATATTCGTAACGCGCGTGTCCGAAGGGGTGTTCCTTATCGGCAGGTCTTCCGGAAAGTTTGAAACCTATTAAGGTTATCACGGAAGAACCTGCGTCGGAAAGGTTATTCACCGCGTCGGCAACTATCGTTATACTTCCCGCAAATAACCCCGCGGTAAGTTTTATCGCAAACAGCAGGGCGTTTATTACAAGCCCTATAATGCCGGCTACCATTCCGTATCTTACGCGGACTTCGGGCGACGACGTGTTTTTATAGTCCTTTACGAATGCTTTTTTGAGCAGTTCCATTTTTCTTTTTTATTCTTTGTTTTCCTTGTTTTCCATGCGTTTTGCAAGAGCTTCTACCATGAAGGTGGCAACGTCGTCGGCGTAAGTGTTTGCGCCGAAACCTGCGTCGTAACCCAGTTCCTTGGCAAGCTTATGGGTTATTCTCGCGCCTCCGCAGAGAACGAGGAATCTCTTTCTGAGTCCTTCGGCTTCGAGAAGTTCGATAAGCTCGGTCATATTCTTGATATGAATATCGTTCTGCGTAACCGTCTGCGAAACGAGAAGCACGTCTGCGTTTACTTCTACGGCTTTCTTTATGAAATCTTCGTTGGGAACCTGACTTCCGAGGTTGTAGGTTTCCAGCATGTCGTATCTTTCAAGTCCGTAGTGACCCGCAAAACCTTTTCTGTTCATTATCGCGTCGATACCTACGGTATGAGCGTCCGTTCCCGTGGAAGCGCCTATTACGACGACCTTTCTGCCGATATGCTGACGGATATATTCGTCGGTTTCTTCCATAGTCATGGTTTCCTGTTCAACCGCAGCGACTTTGATGTTTTCGTAATCCACGGTAAATCCGAGACTTCCGTAAACGACGTAGAAAGTGAATTCGGTATCGAGCGCCTTGCGGTAAGCTACGTTGACTTCGGAAAGTCCCATCTTTTCGGCAATCAGAGTTGCGGCTGCCGCTCCTCTGTCGTCGTTTTTAACGGGAAGAGTAAAGCTCATCTGAACTTTACCGTCGTTCATCGTATCGCCGTAGGGCTTTAATTTGGTTTTATCGAGAACCGTGGAAAAATCGCGTTTATGGGTATTATAAAGACCGCCGCTCATTTATTTCCCCTCCTTGCCGTTAAGCATAAGATCTACGAAAGGATTGGTGTATACGCCGGATTTTGCGACAACGCCGTTAAGACCTTTTCCTCCGTCTTCGCTTCTCTTGATGTCGGCGAAAATACCTTTTTCGAGAGTTGCGAAAAGTCCGAGTCCTTCGATTTCTTTAAGAAGGTCCTTTGCTTTGTTGAGAACGAAAGAAGCTCTGTTTCTGATTATACCGTTTTCCTTGAACTCTATGTCGTTACCGAAATCAGCCATGGTATTGAAGATATACTGAGCGTTTTCGATGGAAAGGTATCTGTCCGACATGAACGGCGTATGAATAGCTTCGGTAAGCATACCGAGAAGATGCAGTCTCTGTCCCGTCATAATCGTAACCATATTGAAGAGAGCGTCCTGAACGTTACCGCGGAAAATATTACCCGTCATGAACTTTGTCGGGGGCATATATTTCAAAGGAGCGTTGGGGAAAATTTCCTTAGCGGCTTCAGCCTGAGCAAGTTCGTAAAGGAAGCCGTTTTTAACGTCGGGCGAAATTTCGAACGCGTGTCCCAGTCCCATCTGATTTTCGGGAATACCCGCTTTAAGAGCGAACTGTTCGTTCATAAACTGAGAAGCAAGCACCGTGTGAGCTTCTTCTACCGCGTCGGCAGTCGTAAGATAGTTGTCTTCGCCTGTGTTTATGATAACGCCCGCAAAGCCGTTGATAACACGGGAGAAGAACTGGTCGACTATGGTACGCTTCATGTTGATGTCTCTGAAAAGAATGCCGTAAAGAGCGTCGTTAAGCATAACGTCCAGTCTTTCGAGCGCGCCCATAGCGGCTATTTCGGGCATACAAAGTCCCGAACAGTAGTTACAGAGACGAATATATCTCTTTTGTTCTTTACCGACTTCGTCGAGAGCCGCTCTCATAAGTCTGAAGTTTTCCTGCGTAGCGTAAGTTCCGCCGAAACCTTCGGTGGTTGCTCCGTAGGGAACGTAGTCGAGAAGGGACTGACCGGTAGTTCTTATAACCGCGATGATGTCCGCGCCCTGTTTTGCGGCTGCGGAAGCCTGAACTATATCTTCGTAGATATTACCGGTTGCGACTATACAGTAAAGATAGGGGGTCGTTTTGTCGCCGAATTCACTGAGAAAGGCTTCTCTTTCGGCTCTTCTGCTTGCGATAAAGGAAACTTTTTCCTTTACGATAGGCAGAACGGTATCGTACGCTTCTTCCGAACTTATTCTCGCAACGTCTTTTACGTCAAGTTCTCCTCCGCTTATCATTTCAGCTACTGCCTGAGGATCTTTGCCCGTCTGAGCCATCGCACAGCCCATAAAATACGACGCACCGTCGGAAAGCATTCCGTTTTCCATAAGTTTGTCGACGATGACGTTTACGAGAGGAACTTCAAGAGCGTCCACGCCGTCTACGCCCATAAGACGAAGAACGGCGCGTTCGGTAGAAGCGGTCGTATGTCTGTCGATAAAAAGCTGAGTGTCTTCCGCTATACCTTTAGCGTAGCTTCTCGCTTCATCGATTATTCTTTGATCTAATCCGAGTTTTCCCATATTAACCGCCTTAATTACACTTAGTGATTGTTTCTCTTGTTTCTTTCGAGAACCTTGGGTTCGATATTAAGCGCAAGTCCTGCTTCGAGAGCGGCAACGCCCTGAAGGTGGTCTTCTCTCTTGCCTTCGCAAACTTCGCAATGGCATTCTTCGTGATAGTTACGAGGTTCGGTATAGGTGGTTATAACGCCTTCGAAGTTTCTCAGAATAACTCTGTCCGCAGACTGACTTACTACGTAATTGGGCATAACGGGAATCTTTCCGCCTCCGCCGGGAGCGTCTACTACGAAAGTCGGAACGCAGAAACCGCTGGTATGACCGCGGAGAGCTTCCATAATTTCGATTCCCTTGGCAACGGGCGTTCTGAAATGTTCGAGTCCTTCGCTGAGGTCGCACTGATAGATATAATAGGGACGGACTCTCATCATTACAAGTTTATGAACGAGGTCTCTCATAACGTGAACGCAATCGTTTACGCCGGCAAGAAGAACGCTCTGGTTTCCGAGAGGGATACCGGCGTCGGCAAGCATTGCGCAAGCGCGTTTGGAGTCTTCGGTAACTTCGTTGGGATGATTGAAGTGGGTGTTGAGCCAGACGGGATGGTACTTTTTAAGCATATTGCAGAGTTCGGGGGTGATTCTCTGCGGGCAAACTACGGGTACTCTCGAACCCAATCTTATGATTTCCACGTGAGGAATAGCTCTGAGTTCGCTGATGATGTGTTCGAGGTTTTCGTCGGAAATAATAAGAGCGTCGCCACCGCTTAAAAGAACGTCTCTGACTTCGGTGTGCTGTCTGACGTAATCTATGCACTTTTCAATCTGCTCCATGGGAAGAGCCTGATCCTGCTGACCTGCAAAACGTCTTCTCGTACAGTGACGGCAGTACATACTGCACTGGTCGGTAACGAGAAGAAGAACTCTGTCGGGGTATCTGTGGGTAAGTCCTTTTACGGGGCTGTCGGTATCTTCGTGAAGAGGATCGCAAAGATCTGCGGGACAGGTGTGCAGTTCGTTGATGGTGGGAACGGCTTGTCTTCTTATGGGATCGTGAGGATCGTCAAGGTTAATAAGCGAAAGATAATAGGGCGTTATCTTCATACGGAGCTTTTCAAGGCAACGCTTGATACCCTCTTCCTCTTCGGGAGTAAGGGTGAGATACTGTTTAAGTTCTTCTACCGTGGAAATACGGTTCTGAAGCTGCCAATGCCAGTCGTTCCATTGTTCTCTCGGAACGTTGTCAAAAAGATGATTAGCCATTTATATATCCTCCGTTTACGCTTTGTATTTTTCTTCGAAGAGCTTTCTGAGCTTTTCGTTTTCTCTGAGTTCGCTGAGGGTTACTTCCGCGTGTCCTTTGGTGTAACCGTTACCGATAAGCATATCGATGTCTTTGCCTACGCCTTCTGCGCCGAGAGCGGCTTTCGCGAAGTTGGTAGCCATGGAGAAAAAGTAAACCATACCTCCGTCGTGAACGGGAAGGATACAAGCCATTTCGGTGTTGGGAGCGTTTACGCAGGAAATGGAAAGGTCGTATTCTTTTCCGTTATTTGCTGCAAGAGCGGCTTCGAGAACGGCTACGGGTTCGGTTGCGGAAGCGATAACTACCTTGTGAGCTACTCCGAGTTCCTTAACCTTGTCCGCGTCTGCCTGAGTAAGAACGACTGCTACTACGTTTCCGCTGTCGCCCGCTCTCTTCTTTGCTTCGTAGCAACAGAGAACGCCCGATTTGCCTGCTCCGCCGAGAATAAGAACGGATTCGCCTTCGTGAACGAGCTTTCTTACCTGTGCGGGCGCGCCTGCAACGTCGAGAGCCGCAAGAGCGAGAGATTCGGGCATATCGTCGGGAAGTTTAGCGTAAATACCCGATTCGAAAAGAACGGCTTTTGCTACGACGTCCACTCTGTCTATATCGAGGTGAACTTTTTCGATCTTTTCGATCTTTAAGGGAGTCAAAGAAAGAGAAACCAAGGAAGCGATCTTGTCGCCGACTTTTATGTCGAGATCTTTAAGCGCGCTGCCGATGTGGGAAACCGTTCCGATGAACATTCCGCCGCTACCCGTAACGGGGTTCTGCATTTTGCCTCTTTCGTTTACGATCTGCATGATTCTTTCTGCGACTTTCTTTTCGTCGTGACCTACTTCGCCGACTATCTGCGTGAAAGAAGCCGAGTCGATATTAAGGCTTATAACGTCGCATACGATTTCGTTATCGTAGTATTCGTCTACGCTGTTGTCGATTTTAAGAGCAGCCTGAGTCAAAACGCCCTTAGGCTCGATTACTCTGTGGATACCGTATTTATTACCTTTCTTTTCCATATATCTGATTCTCCTTATTTAAGTCCTAAAATTCTGCGCGCGTCGTCGGGCGTTGCGATTTCTCTGCCCATAGACTCTGCGATTTCTCTGATTCTCTTGACGAAGTCGGCGTTGCTCTGAGCTTTTACGCCTTTCGCAAGATTAACGTTGTCCTCGAAGCCCACTCTTACGTGACCGCCGAGTAAAATAGCCATAACGTTCATATCGAGCTGAGTTCTTCCTACGCCCGAAACGGTAAAGGTGCTTCCCGCGGGGATACTTTCAACCATGAAAAGCAAATCTCTCGGAGTTCCGCTTATACCGCCGTTTACGCCCATAACCATATTGAAGTGCATAGGCGACTTGATATAGCCCTTTTTATTGAGTCTTACAGCCATATCTATCATACCTTTATCGAAAACTTCGACTTCGGGTTTGATGTTTCTCGCATTCATTTTCTCCGCGAATTCGATAATGGTGTTTTCGGTGTTTACGAAAATATCGTCTCCGCCGAAGTTACACGTACCGCAGTCGAGAGTAGCCATTTCGGGATTAAGCGTAATGGGCTGAAGTCTTTCGTCGTTGGTCATTCCTACGGCTCCGCCCGTGCTGGGCTGAACGATAACGTCGGGACATTTTTCTTTTATGGCTTTTATGCAGGCTTCGAATCTGTCCTTGCTCTGCGTAGGGGTTCCGTCGTCTTCTCTGACGTGAAGATGAATTATAGAAGCGCCGGCTTTATACGCCTTATAAGCTTCTTCCGCGATTTCCGCAACGGTATACGGAACGGCGGGGTTATGCTCTTTGGTAACTTCCGCTCCGCAGATAGCCGCGGTTATTATAAGTTTTTCCATATATGCCTCCGCACTGAATTATTTTCTCTGTTTATCTTTGGGAACGACGCAGGTTCCGCTTGCTCTGCAGACAAGTACGGGCGTTTCGAGAACGTCGCACGCGCTGTCGTTTACGTCGGGACGGGGACAGATGACTTTGTAAGCTTCGAAGGTCATTTTTCTCGAAGAATTTCCGACGTGAGTGATTTCGCCTACCGCTTCGATATAATCGCCTGCAAATACGGGCGCTTTGAATTCAACGTTGTCGTAAGCGCAGAAAAGACCTTCGTCTCCGTCGTTTCTTATAAGCAATTCCGTAGCTACGTCGCCGAAAAGCTGAAGCATTTTAGCTCCGTCCACAAGGTTTCCGCCGTAATGAGCGTCGTGCGCTCCCATTCTTACACGAATCATTGCTTTCATTTTTGTTTTCCTCCATTCAAAAAATAAAAAAATGCGCTGCATCAAAAAGAATACCAGCGCATCACGGTTTACGTGACAGTGACAAAGCCCTGAGCTTTGCCCCCAAGTAATGCGCCGTACCGAATACGCAAAACTTTCGGCGACTGACACATTCTCCGTTTGCATCGGACTGCATCGAAACGGTTACCTTATCTGTCGCACCTCTATCGAATATTTAGTTTCTCTTATTATACTCTTTTTTGCCCCGTTTGTCAATCGCTTAGAGTAAAAAAATTGGAGTTTTGCGTTAAAACCGCTTTTACGCGTAAGCGCACGGCATGCGAGCTTTACCTCAGATAGCAACGCAAAAACATTACCTTCTTTATCGCTACTTAACGCGGTAACCGCTTTTAATTCCTAACGCAACTCATACGGGCTCAGAGCATAAAAAACGCTCCGAGTGAAAACCCGAAGCGTTTTGTGGTTTTGTCCGAACTAAAAACTACGTTTTGGCGGTTATTAAACTTAGTTATCCGATTTATAGTTATTTAAGCTTGGAAAGAACTTCGCTCAAAGTGTCGGCTGCGTTACCGAGGAAGAGATGTACTCCCTGACGGGTGTAAAGAGGATTTTCTACGCCTGCGTATCCCGGCTTGGTGTCGTAGTTAAAGACGAATACGTTTTTGCACTGATCTACGTTAAGAACGGGCATTCCGTAAATGGGTGTGCCTTCCGCTTCTCTTGCCGCGGGGTTCATTACGTCGTTAGCTCCGATTACTATGGTTGCGTCGGCTTTTGCGAAATCGCCGTTGATGTCGTCCATTTCGTAAAGATCTTCGTAGTCTACGTTGGCTTCACAGAGAAGAACGTTCATGTGTCCGGGCATTCTGCCTGCTACGGGATGAACGGCGTATCTTACTCTTGCTCCTCTTTCCGTTAACGTGTCGGCAAGCTGTTTTACGAGATGCTGAGCCTGAGCTATAGCCATTCCGTATCCGGGAACGATTATTACGTCCTTAGCGTTTCTTAAAACGTCGATAGGATCGCTTTCCTGTCTGGGCGTTTCCTGAACCTGAGGCTTCTTTACGGAACTTCCGTTTTTGATAGCCGAAAGAACTTCGCTCAAAGTGTCGGCTGCGTTACCGAGGAAGAGATGTACTCCCTGACGGGTGTAAAGAGGATTTTCTACGCCTGCGTATCCCGGCTTGGTGTCGTAGTTAAAGACGAATACGTTTTTGCACTGATCTACGTTAAGAACGGGCATTCCGTAAATGGGTGTGCCTTCCGCTTCTCTTGCCGCGGGGTTCATTACGTCGTTAGCTCCGATTACTATGGTTGCGTCGGCTTTTGCGAAATCGCCGTTGATGTCGTCCATTTCGTAAAGATCTTCGTAGTCTACGTTGGCTTCACAGAGAAGAACGTTCATGTGTCCGGGCATTCTGCCTGCTACGGGATGAACGGCGTATCTTACTCTTGCTCCTCTTTCCGTTAACGTGTCGGCAAGCTGTTTTACGAGATGCTGAGCCTGAGCTATAGCCATTCCGTATCCGGGAACGATTATTACGTCCTTAGCGTTTCTTAAAACGTCGATAGGATCGCTTTCCTGTCTGGCGGTTTCTTCTTCGGGCGCATTTTTACCTTCGAGGGTGTTTTCGCCCGCGGGCTTATTGGCTTCAACGTGTTTTGCGGAAGTCTTACCGAGAAGAATATCCATAAGCTTTCTGTTCATGGAACGGCACATAACCTGCGTCAGAAGAAGTCCCGACGCACCTACGATACCGCCGATTGCAACGAGAAGAAGGTCGCTTATTGCAAGACCGGCAATCGCGCCCGCAACGCCCGAAAGAGAGTTAAGAAGAGAAATGGTTATGGGCATATCCGCACCGCCTACTCTTATCGAGAAGAAGTAGCCGAAAATAGCCGAGAAAAGCGTTTCGTACGCAAGGAATACCCAAGCTATGGTGGTGAAGGTGGCTACGGTTGCGTTTACAGCCATAACGCCGAACGCGACTACGCCCACGAGCATGAGAATTGCCGAAGCTACGGTAATAAACTGATGACCGGGGTAAACCACCGATTTCTGATTTATAACCTTATGAAGTTTACCTGCGGCGACAAGACTTCCGATAAGGGTAATCATACCTACCGCAAGAGCAAGAGCCGCCGTTATCATGGAGAAAATAAACTCTCCCTTCGTGGTAACGGAAAGACCTACGCCGAACATGGTAATAGCTCCGACGATAGCCGAAGCTCCGCCCCCGAGACCGTTGAGAAGAGCGACCATCTGAGGCATCTGAATCATTTTGACTTTAACCGCAAGCCATACGCCTATTGCACTGCCTACGATAAGCATGGCGTACAGGAACCAGACGTCAAAGATTTCGTTCTGCAAAAGAGTAAGAACGATGGCAAGAAGCATACAAACCGCGCTCAGACGATTACCGAGAACGGAATGTTTTACTTTACTCATAAGATATATGCCGAAAAGAACTCCGACGGAAAGAACTCCGCAAAGAGAATAATATAAAGCGTTGCTGAACATTTACTTTTTATCCTCCTTGTCTTTTTTGTCCTTTTTAACTATCATATTGAGCATTTTGTCGGTAACTACGAAACCGCCCACGACGTTGATCATGGCAAGAATAATCGCAAGACCGCCACAGATATACGCAACGACGGGCGATATTTCTTTTATCGCGCACGCGGTTGCCGTAAGCGCGCCAAGAACGGTTACGCCCGAAAGAGCGTTCATACCCGACATAAGAGGCGTATGAAGAAGGCTGGGAACGTTTTTTATGAGAAGATACCCTACGACCGTAGCAGCCGCAAAGATAATCAGAAGAATCCACCAAGTCATAATCTAATCTCCGTATTTTTATGTATTACCCGCAATCCGCATTAAAAACGGTTCGGAATGCGGTATATTCAAAAATTCTCCCGCCTATATGCGGGCGAGAGAATTTCGTAAAAACTAAATAAAGTAAGCGTCTGTTACTCAGGCTTTCATAGCTTCGAGCGTTCCTTTGTGAACGATCTTGCCGTCCTTGGTAACGAGAATGGAACTTGCGATTTCGTCGTTCATATCGAGAACGATCTTGCCGTCCTTGGTAAGGTATTTAAGAAGGTTATAAATGTTATGCGCGAACATCCATGTCGAGCTGGTCGGAAGCATTCCGGGGATATTCTTGATACCTTCGATAACGACGCCGTGTTTAACTTCTCTTGCTCCCGGAGGAGTGATCTGACAGTTACCGCCCTGATCGATGGAAATATCTACGATACAGCTACCGGGCTTCATGGATTTAACCATATCTTCGGTAAGAAGGATAGGAGCTACTCTGCCCTGTAAAAGAGCCGAACAGAAAACTATATCCGCGTCGGCAACAGCCTGAGAAATGTTCTTTCTTTCGACTTCAAGCCATTCGTCGGAAAGTTTGTTTGCGTGTTTTCCGTCGGGAGCTACGCCGATTTCTGCGGGAATACCGTTCTCGACTATCTTAGCGCCGAGAGATTTGGCCTGTTCGTTGGCTTCGGGACGAATATCAGTGGAATAAACGACAGCGCCGAGAGATTTAGCCGTTGCAACGGCACGAAGACCTGCAACGCCCGTACCGATAACGAAAACGTTAGAGGGTTTGATAACGCCGACAGCCGTACCTATGAGAGGCATAAACTTAGCGATGTCGTCGGTAGCCATAATGATACCCTTGTATCCTGCGCAGGTACTCATGGAACTCAAAGCGTCCATGCTCTGAGCGCGACTGATACGCGGAATACCGTCAAGAGTAAGACCGATAACGCCCTTATCAGCCATCATCTTTACCATTTTATGATTTACGGGAGAAGCCGGATGAATGAAGGTGATAAGATACTGATCTTTCTTCATAAGCTCGATCTCGTGTTTTTTAAGCTGTTCGTTATAAAGAGGTTCTTTGACTTTAAGAATAACGTCGGACTGAGCGTAAACGTCTTCCGCTTTGTCGATCATCTTCGCGCCTGCTTCGGCATACGCGTCGTCATGATAGAAAGCGCCGTCGCCGGCTCCTTTTTCAACGAGTACGGTATAACCGTCTGCTACCATCTTTTTAACTGTTTCGGGAGTTGCGGAAACACGGTTTTCTCCGTGCATTATCTCTTTGGGGATACCAACTATCATTTTCTTTTCCTTCTTTAATAATATTTTATAAAAAGAGCCTCAAGCCCTTTAATAATCTTTATTCGACGGAAACGCCGTGTTCGTTCTTACATACGTTCAGCACGATATTGGTGACGGTCTTACCTACTCCCGCAATGCTCTTGATATAATTAAGAACCTGCTCCAGAGACTTGGTATTTTCGGTAATGACTTTCAACAGGTAATCGAAACTGCCCGCAATGTAAAAGCACTCGGTAATATCGAGGTTGCGTTTTACCGCGGTTTCGAATCCTTCGTTATACTTAGGATCTTCTATGGCTACGGTTATAAGCGCCATTATGTCTTTATTGAGTTTCTGCGGATCGAGAACTACCGTATAACCTTTAATGATACCGCTCGACTCGAGCTTTTTGATTCTGTCGCTCACCGTCGACGCGGAAAGGTTAACGTTTTCCGCTATATCGGACGCGTTGATACGCGCGTTTTTTCTGAGACATTCAAGTATTTTTACGTCGGTACTGTCCATTTATTCCTTCCTTTCTTCTCTACATGATAATTATCGCACAGCTTCCTTGTTTTGTAAAGTATTTTTTAATAATTTCCGAATTTTTTTTTGCGAGTTACGGGAAACGCCCGTTTATCTTCGAACGATTTGGTTTACAGCCTGTTCATTCACGGCGCGAAAACGCTTAAAGCTCCTGTAAAAAAGCATAGAAAACGCCCCTGAAGCGATTTTCAGAGGCGTATAATACCGTTTTTCGTTTGATTACAGAAGAGGAATCTTATCCAGATAGATTATATCGTCGCGGTCGGCAGCCTTTCCTTCGGCAAGAACGAAAGCTTTCTTATAGATTTCGCCTCCGCAAAGTCCGACGATTTCTTCAAGACCGTTAAGGCTGTTACCCGTGCTGATAACGTCGTCGATGATAGCGACTTTCTTGCCTTTTATGAGGTCGGCGTCGTGTTTGGAAATATAAAGTTTCTGGTGAGCGCCCGTGGTTATGCTGGAATCTATGGTAACTTCCAGTCCGTCCTGCATATAAAGCTTCTTGCTCTTTCTTGCGACCGCGTAATAGTCGTGTCCGAGTTCTCTTGCGATAACGTGAGAGAGTTGAAGACCTTTGGACTCTGCCGTTAAGATAACTTCGCAACCGTCAAGCTTCTTGGCAAGTTCTTTTCCGCAATGTTCGGTAAGTCTCTGATTGCCGTGAAGATTAAAGAAGCAAATCTTAACTCCGCTGGGAAGAGGCAGAACGGGAAGTTCCGCGTCCATACCAGCAATATTCATTTTGTAAATTTCGTTTTCCTGTGTGCTCATTCGTTTTCCTCCAAACGCACAAAATCCCGCGACCGAAAATCCCTTCGGAATAATCAGTCGTCACGATTTTCAAAATACTTTATATCTATCTTTCCGACGGGCGTTCTCGGGAACGTCGCCGTAAAAATCACTTTTTCGGGCACCGCGTATCTTATAAGATGTTGCGACGCAAATTTTTTGATGGCTTCAGCCGTTTCTTCCGACCTGAGATTCTTATCGCGAAGCTTTACGTAAGCGTAGACGGTCTGAGTGTTCTCGTGACCTTTAATCTTACCCACTACGCAACACTTTTCAACGTAAGGAAGCATACCTATGACGTTCTCCACTTCGGCGGGGAAAACGTTGACGCCTTTACGCATGATAACGTGTTTTATTCTCTGCTTGAAGCGGATATATCCGTCGCCGTCAACGACGCCCCAGTCTCCCGATTTTATGAATCTCTTTCCGTCCACGAAAACTTCGGCGTTTTCAGTGGCTTCGGGATCGTTATAATAGCCGTCCATAAGGATGTCCCCGGCTACGCACAACTCTCCTTCGCTTCCCCGCGGAAGAATCTTTCCGTCCTTTATAACTTCGACGTCCACTCCGGGAATGGCTTTCCCTACCGTTCCTTCACGGTAAAACTCGGGAACGTTAAGCGCGCACACGGCTACGCATTCCGTCATGCCGTACCCCGGGAAAAGCACTCTGTCCTTATCGTTACCCGTAACGCATTTATTGAACCTTGCGACCATAGCGTCGGAAACGTTGTCTCCGCCAACGAAACAGCGTTTAAGGCTCGAAGCCGAACGGGGATTGAAGCTTTTGACCTTCATAAGCCCGTAGAAGATCGCGGGAACGCCGTTCAGCAAAAAGACTTTATACTTCTTTATGAGCTTCACCGCTTCTCTCGAACGGAATTTAGGCATAAGAAGCTGAGTCATTCCGAGAGAAGTGGAAAGATGCAGATTCATACACAGTCCGAAACCGTGGAAAGACGGCAAAACCGAAAGGCAAACCTTATCGGAAGTGTTTATGCCTTTGCCGAGATATTCCTTTCTCTTTATCAGGCAGTTGAGCGCGTGATGAGAAAGCACGATTTTCTTGGGCGTGTCGGTAGTTCCTCCGCTGTGAAGAATACAGCACGGATAGTCGTCGCTTCCTCTGTCAGGATCGGCGCATTCTTCGCTCTCTTTTATGAGCTTATCGAGGTCGATAAACTCCGCCAGATCGGCTTTACCTTTGGACTTCAAAGCTAACATAAGCTTTTTGATTCCGCCCGCAAATTCGCCTATCCTGCAATAGGCAACCCTGACGTCAGAATCGAAAAAGCGTTCGTCACCGCGTAAAAGCACGTTATCGGAAGTCACGAGAAGTTTGCTTCCCGTTTCTTTCATGGATTCCGCCGACTGTTTTAACGGCGTCAAAGGATGAATTATATCGAGCGTGATATTCTCTGCCGACGCGGCGTAAAACAACACGACGTTCTGCGGAATATTGGGCAGTTGAAGCGTCATTATATCGCCCTTTTTAAGTCCGAAACTTCTGAGGGCGGTACGAGCCTTCCTTATAAGCGCGTGAAAGCCGTCCGTACTCACGGTTCTGCCAAGATAAATCAAGGCTTTTTCGGATTTGTAAACGGACTGAGAATCAAGAATAAAACCGTAAACGCTCTGATAAGCGTTAACGTCTTCGATTTTCATCTCTCCCCTCCTCGCTTCTCCGCACTTTACAGGGCGAATGTCGTTTTACTGTTTATCCCGGTTGCCTTCGCTACCCGAAAGAACTTCCATATCTCCTACGACTCTGCTCTTGGTGAGCGAACAGTGCTTATAATAGATAAGCGTAGCCACGCTGCATACAAGCCAGCCCGCGGGATAGCCCAAGGCTATGGGAAGAACGTTATCGGGAGCGATGTAGTTCGCCATAAGGAACAGATATATCTGTCTGAAAACGACGAACGAACCGAGCATTATAAACATAGGAATCTTGCTGTTGCCCGCGCCTCGCAATACGCCCGAGTATACCTGATTTATACAGCAAAGCACATAGAAAGGCGACAGCCATCTCAAAAACAGCGAACCGTAGTTTATTACTTCGGGATTCTCGTTGAAGAGCATAACGCAATCGGGCGCGAATATTTCGACTATTATAGTAAGAACGACAGTACTTGCCATTGCAAGCATAAGCGAAATTCTCGCTCCCTTTCTTGCGCGTTCTTCGTCGCCTACGCCGAGGTTCTGACCTACGAAAGTCGTCGCCGCCAAAGCTACCGACTGCATGGGAAGAAGAATGAATTGGTCAACCTTGGAGTAAGCCGTCCAACCGCCCATACAATAGGTATCGAAGTGGTTGATATAGGACTGAACGAAGATGTTGGAAAAGGAAGTAATAGCCATCTGCAAGGAAGAAGGAAGACCTACGCTCATAATCTTTTTGAGCATTTCGAAGTCCATCTTCATATCCCTGAAAGAGAAACGCACGCTGCTCTTTGCTCTCATCAGCGAGATCATTACCAGAACAGCCGAAACGAACTGAGCTATAATCGTAGCGTACGCGACGCCTTCGACGCCCATTCCGAAAACGAGAACGAACACGAGGTCGAGAACGGTATTGAGAACCGCGGAAACGACGAGATAGAGGAAAGGTCTCTTGGAATCGCCTACCGCTCTTAAAATACCCGCGCCGATGTTATATATCATCAGTCCCGAAACGCCCGCGAAGTAAATGGTAAGATAACTTTTAGCGTCGTTAAAAACGGCGTTACCCGGTTTGATGTCCATCATTCCGAGCGCGAATGGAGTCAAAAGCACGCCGAGAACGGTAAAAATCACGGCTAAAACTACCGTCAGGAATATAGCGGTATGTACGGTCTTTTTAACGTTTTCGTTTTGTTTTGCGCCGTAATACTGGGAAACGACCACGCCCGCTCCGCTCGAAAGTCCTAAAAACAGACCTATAAGCGTATTGATAATGGGGCCTACGTTTCCTACCGCGGCAAAAGCCTCGTCGCTTACGAATTGTCCTACGACGATCGTATCGACCATATTGTAAAACTGCTGGAATAAATTGCCCGCAAGCAGCGGTAAAGAAAAGATGACTATATGACGGAGAATGTTACCCTGCGTCATGTCTACGTCTTTTCTCTTACTTTTGATTGCAACCTCACCCTTTGACATCGAAACCCTCCGAAAGCAAAGCCGCAAAGACAGCGGCACACAGCAAGTATCCTACCACAAACGCGGAAAAAAGTCAACGCAAAACACTACCTAATCGAAAACAACTTGTACGGTTTTTTACTAAATCGATAAACTCAAACCTATGTGATAAACCGATAAATCAAACCACTCCGTTAAGCGTGACGTATATCGAATAAACGTCGTTCTCGAAATGGACGGTACAGTCGCCGTCGTACTTCTCCGCAATGGCGCGGATACTCTTAAGTCCAAGTCCTCCGTTTTCCTTGGTGGTAAGAAAATCTCCGTTGACGTCCCGTCTGATTTTTCCGTAAAACAGGTTCTTTTCCATCATAATAACCGAATCTCCTATACATTTACAGGAAACTTCGATTTCATTGGTCTGTCTTTCGTCTTTGTCTTCGGAAACGGCTCTTAAAGCGTTCTCTAAAATGTTGCCCCATATAACGGTAAACTCGGTTACGTCGATTTTAATATCCTTTGGCAAATCGAGCCTGAAAACGATACGGACGCCCGCGTTTTCGGCTTTATAAAGATAATGGGAAAAGATTATGTTGAGTTCGTCGTTACTGCAAAGCTTTCTGACTTCACTGCTCTCCAAGCCTTCCATTATAGAACCGAGATACTTTTCAACGCCCTCTTTGTCGCCCGCAGAGTTAAGGGCGTGAAGTACGGTTACGTGATGTTTTACGTCGTGGCGAAGAATACGGGCTTTGTTGAGGCTGTCGTTAAGGAGCAGGAAATAGTGCTTTTCCATACCTATGAACTGATCTATAAGTTCGAGTTCGCGCTTGGTTTCCGTTCTGTCGGTGGTCATAATGATATATCTGCCGACGAAGAAGTAAGCCGCGACTCCGAAAATCGACCACAAAGTAAAGGCAAGCTGAGAAGAACCTTGTATGGGAATTACTGTGTTTTTCACGAACAAAGCCACCAGAAGCATGGTGTATATAAGCGGAAAGAGCGTCAGGATATACCACACGTCTTCGCGCGGAGGTTTCTTTGCGATAAAGAAAACGCTTTTTACAAGGAAATAGTAAAGAAAAACGGTAAGCGCGCAGGTTACCGCACGCACGAGTAAAGGCAAAAAGCCCAACGTAAAAAACTCTTCTCCGAAAATGGTACAGGAGAGAGTCTGAGAAATACCGAGAAAGATAACTTCCGTGAAGGCAGACGAAACGAAGACGAAAATCTTCTTTGCCAAGTTGTCGGAAAAGAAACCTAATACGGGAATTATCATTGCGAGATAAAAAGCGTAAGAGTAATAATTTCTGTACTCGGCGAGCTTCTGTACGAGCGCGGAAACTACCGAAACTCCTATCGCCCACAAAAAGAACACGGCGTAAGTGGTTTTCGAGTCGTACTTCTTTTTAAGAAACAACATGCAACACGCCAAAATTACGCAGCAGCTTAAAAGCTCGTAAAGAAAAACCGTTACGACGCTCACGTTCTTTATGGCTTCCGTCTGTAATTCTTCGCTCGCCAAGGCAAGCAGTGCGTTATGCAAAACTTTTCATCTCCCCTTTTCCCTTTTTATGCTCGGCGAAAGCTTTTCGTTACTTTTAAGCTTACCGCGCCAAGCTCGGTTTTCCTTTATCCGCACAAAGTCCGCTATGAACTTCCCTAAGAAAAACCCGTTTTATTCGACAGGAAAGTCCACTTCGTATTTAAGACCTTCGCCTTCTCTGAAATAAACGACGACTCTGTCGCCTTTAACGATTTCGCCTTTCAGAATACCGTCCGACAACGGACCTTCGAGTTCGGACTGGATAATTCTCTTTATAGGTCTTGCTCCCATACGAGCGCGACAGGCTTTTTCGGCTATATATTTTACCGCGCTTTCTGCGTAGGCAAAACCTATGGACTTTTCGTTAAGCCGTTGTCTGAGGTTTTCCAGCATATTGCGGGTTATAACCGAGCAGTCTTCCACCGAAAGCCGACTGAACAGAATCACGTCGTCGAGACGATTGAGTAATTCCGTTTTGAAAAAGCCCGAAAGACTTTGGGTTATCTCTTCGCGCGAAAAACTATTTCCGCTCCGGGCAAGGTCGGAACCAAGATTCGTGGTAAGAAGAATAAGACAGTTTCTGAAACTTACTTCTCTGCCTTTGCTGTCTGTAAGTCTGCCTTCGTCAAGCACCTGCAGAAGAAGGTTCATAACGTCGGGATGGGCTTTTTCGGCTTCGTCGAAAAGAACCACGCTGTAAGGTTTGCGTCTTACCGCTTCGGTGAGTTTTCCTCCGCCGTCGTCGTAACCCACGTATCCCGGGGGCGCGCCGATAAGTTTGGAAACGCTCTGAGTTTCCATATATTCGCTCATATCTATGCGGATAAGCGAAGCTTCTTCCCCGAACATAACGCTTTGAAGAGCTTTGGCAAGTTCGGTTTTGCCTACGCCCGTAGGTCCGCAGAACATAAAACTTCCTATAGGTTTCCACGGATCGCGAAGTCCCGCGCGGTTTCTTCTGAGGCACGCCGAAACCGCAGAAATCGCTTCGTCCTGTCCGATTATCCTGCGTCTGAGTTCGGTTTCAAGCGAAAAGAGCTTATCCGTTTCGCTTTTGGTGAGCTGTTCCATGGGAATGCCCGTTATCTTTTCGACGAGAAGCGCAATGGTTTCTCCGTCCACTCTTCTGCAACCGCCGTGCATTCTCACGCCCGAACCGGCTTCGTCGATAAGGTCAATGGCTTTATCGGGAAGGAATCTGTCGGGAATATATCTGTCCGAAAGAGCAGCCGCCGTAAAAAGAGCGTCGTCGGTGATTTCCACGCCGTGATGGTCTTCGTATTTGCTTCGTATGCCCTTGAGAATCTTTACCGTTTCCTCTACGGAAGGTTCGTTTACTGTAATCTGCTGAAAACGCCTTGCAAGCGCGCCGTCTTTTTCTATAAATTTCCTGTATTCGTCGAAAGTCGTCGCTCCTATGAGTTGAAGTCCGCCTCTTGCAAGCACGGGTTTAAGCATACCGAGAGCGTCCATTTTTCCTTCTCCGGAAGCTCCCGCTCCAACGAGATTATGAATTTCGTCTATAAACAGAATGGTGTCGTTTCTTTGACTTAACCGCGATATAATCTTTTTCAGACGTTCTTCGAAGTCGCCTCTGTATCTCGAACCCGCAAGCAAAGACGCCGAATCGAGCGAAAAAACGCGCTTACCAGCGATTTCGGGCGGAACTCTTCCCCAAGCTATGGAAAGCGCAAGCCCTTCGGCTATTGCCGATTTGCCCACGCCCGCTTCGCCTATAAGCATGGCGTTGTTTTTCGTTCTTCTCGCAAGAATCTCGATAAGTCTTTCCGTTTCTTCCTCTCTTCCTATAACTTCGTCTATCTTGCCTTCTCTTGCAAGCTCCGTTAAATCCGTTCCGAAATCCGAAAGAACGTCTTCGTCTTCGCTCTGCACCCGAGGCGGAAGGTTTTCGTTTTTGGAAACCAGCGAATCCAGATCTCTTTTAAGAGCGTCAGAAAGTGCGTCGGTATCAACGCCCCCTCTCGTGAGCATACCTACGCCGTAAGAATCTTTCATTTTAAGTATGCAGATAAGGATATGGTGAGCCGTAACCACGCAGTTATCGCCCCCGGCAAGCCTTAAAGCTTCCTGAAAGGCTTTCCATACGCGTTCGGAAAAAACGATTTCTCCGCCTGCGGAACCCGCAGACACGCTCAGCATACTGCTCCTGACTCCGTAATCGGTCATTATACGCGCGGTTCTTCCGCCCGAAAACAGCATTCCCAGAATGATATGTTCCGTTCCTATTTCCGTGCTGCCGTGTCTGTTACCGATTTCCGCCGCGCATTCCATACCTCTGCGGGCTTCGGAATTAAGATTAACGTCCATTGAGTTATCTCCTGTTTTCCTCTTCGTCGAGATAGGTTGCCTTTACGTCGGCAATATGAAGCATAAGCGCGAAGGGATACTGATAAAACGCGCCCGAAAGCGAATAGTCTCCGCCCTTGACGCGCGAATCGAATCCGCCCATATGCCAGTTGATAGCCATGGCTTCGTTACGGGTAAGCTTCATGAATCCGCTTATCATATACACCGACTTTTCGCCGTGTCCGTAAGGAAGACTGTCGTCTATCTGATAAAATCTCTTGGGAACCCATTCTCCGTTTTCTTTAACGTTTCTCGTTTCTTCGCGGTAAAAATTGATTTTGCACACATCGTGAAGAAGAGCCGCTATGGCTATGCTTTCCATAGGGAATTTTTCTTCGAAATTCTCTCCGTATTCTTCCCTGAATTCCCTGACAGCGCGGTTGAAAACGTTTATGCTGTGAATGCACAGTCCGCCCGGGAAATTGGAATGAAATCTCGCGCTTGCGGGCGCGGTAAAGAAATCCGTGTTTTTAAGATATTCGAGAAATTTCTGCGAACCTTCTCTCTTGATATAAGTCGTATAAATATCGGTAAACTGCTTTTCAAATAAGTTCATTCCTCTCTCCTCTTGTAATGGTAAACCCTGCATTCTATATCCCCGTTGTAAATCTTCCTCGTTCTGTTGGTTTTCATTCCGAATTCGTCCTGAAAAACGAGCGAAGCCGTAAGGAAGTAAGCCGACCACGATCTGAGTCCGAAAAAGCCTTCCGCAAGATCGCGGTGGAAGTTATAAAGTTCCTCGGCGGTCATAAGTCTTTCGCCGTAGGGAAGGTTGGAAATAATCGTTCCGTGGCGTTTCTCAGGGCAAAAATCGGCGACGTTGCCCGTTTCGAAACGAACGAGATTCCCGACGCCCGCGCGTTTTGCGTGACGGACGGAAATACTTACGCACTCGGGATTTATATCCCTGCCGAGAATGTCGTAATTGCCTTTGTATTCACGGCTTACAAACTCTTCTTTAAGCTCTCTCTTCGTTTTGTCGTCAACCACGCCGTTCATAGACTCTACGACGAAAGAACGGTTGAGGTTGGGGGCGATGTTGGCGGCGTAAAGCGCGGCTTCTATGGGAATGGTACCGCTTCCGCAACAAACGTCCGCAAAGGGATACTTAAAGCCCCAGTCGGACAGCATAACGAGTCCCGCGGCTATGGTTTCTTTTATGGGCGCGGGAACGCTCAGATCCCTGTAACCGCGTTTATGAAGAGCTTCTCCCGACGTATCGAGAGTAAGAAGAAGTTTGTCTTCGTGAATGGAAAAGCCTATCTTGGCTTCCATACCTCTTTCGGTAAGAGTATTTATCGCGTACTGCTTCGAAAGTTTATCCACGACGGCTTTTTTTATTACTTTCTGACAGGCGGAAACGGCGGAAAGCTTACTTTTTACGCACTTTCCGCTGACTAAAAGCTTTGCGTCGACGGGAAGAAAACCTTTCCAGTCCACATTGTACGCAAGTTCGTAAAGCGCGTCGAAATCGCAGGCTTCACCTTCGCTTACTATTATAAGAATTCTTTCCGCCGTCCTGATACCCATGTTGACTTTGAGAATGTCTCTTCCGTTTCCGCGGAAAATAACTCTGCCGTTTATGGCGGGACAGTCTCCGAATCCCATTTTCTGAAGTTCTCTTTTCGTTACGGTTTCCATTCCCGAAGAAACGGAAGCCGCGAGTTTGTATTCTTTTTCCAAAATTACTCCTTAATCGGCGATAATCAACGACTAAACGCCGTGCATTTCATTCTTTATCGCCCTGCCGAAACTTTACCGTCTGCCTGTAGCGGCAACGGATATAACGCCTAAAAAACTAAAAAAGGGGACGATCCGCCCCCTTTGCGCATACTTATAACCGTCGGGGCATCGACGCCGATTGCCTCAGCCTGTCAGAGTATTTCGAGATTCTTTTTGAAAACGCGTCTGAAATCTCTTGCCGCGGCGTTTGCTTCTTTAAGTTCGAGAGAAGCGTCGCCGTTGACTTCGGTTTTCATTATTACGCTGTCGCCCAGAACGTCGCAGTTGATTTCCGTTATAACCGAAGCCTGACTTCTGTCAAAGCATTTCGCAAGTTTAAGGATAACCGCAAGTCTTTTGGCTATTTCCGTATCTTCGTCGGTAATCAGACCTTTATATCCTTCCCAATCGGACTTGTTGACTTCGCCCGAATCGTACATATCGAGTACCAGAGCCGCAAGCACAAGATCGTGATGGGTTATGCCGTAGAGATTGCTGTTAAGCACCATATACGCGGCGTGTTTTTCGTTGTTATAGAACTTGAAACGTTTGCCAGCGTCTACCATGAACGAAGCGCACCTCAGTATTCTTACGTAAGCGCGCGGGAATTTATGCAAAACCCGAAGTTGCTTGAAGAGCTGTACGCAAAGGAAGAATACCTGTTCGCAATGCTGTTTGTTTTCGTTAAGCACGGTAACGTAGGTTAAAAGAGAATGTCCGAGAACGTCGCTTATGGGCTTTTCTATGGTGGACGGAACGGCGTAATTGAACATAAAGCCTTCTCTTAAACCGCAACTCGAAGTGGTTACGCTTTCGTATCCGCAATAATCCATAACCGTCTTTATAGCCGCAAGCGCGCTGGGAAGAACGTCCGCTCTCGTCGAGCTTATGCCCTTTATCCTCATCTGTCTGTCAAGGTTAAGTCCGCGCATCTTCTCGTAAACGCCTACGATTTCGTTCCTTTCCACGCGGAAGTTATGAACCATATCCAAAGGATAGTTGTTGACCTTCTTGACTATTCTCGCAATGTTTCTGAAACTGCCTCCCACGCCTATGAACTGCGTGTCGGGATCGAGTTCTTTAAGCCAGGGAAGAGTTTCGAGATATTCGTTAAAGAACTTTTCGACGTTTTCGGTTATATCGTACTGAGAAGAAGCTCCGTCGTGGAATTTCTCCGTGAGAGTAAGAGCGCCGAAGGGAAGAATGGCTACCTGAAGAATGTTCCTTCTGTTATAGTAAACGAACTTCGTGCTTCCTCCGCCTATTTCCATAATAAGCCCCTTAGGGATATCCATGGAATTTATAACGCCCTGATAAACGTAGGTGGCTTCTTCGGTTTCACTCAAAACCCTGAGTTTTATGCCCGTAACGTTATATACTTCGCTTAAAAAAGCTTTCTGGTTACGCGCCTGACGCACCGCCGCAGTTGCTACCGCGACGATCTTTTCCACGTTATCTACGGCGCAGACTTTCTTGAAAGTTTTAAGAACGCTGAGGGCCTGCAAAACGCGCGACTGTTTAAGCGAACCGTCTTTCTCGGTTTCTCCCAGTCTTACGGATTCCCTCATTTCGTCCACGGGGATGTAATATCCGCCGTCGTATACGTCGTAAACCACCAGTCTGATGGTATTGGAACCCATATCTATTAAAGCAATCCTTTCCATGTTCACCTCTCTTCGCTACCCGTACGGCGCGAGGACATTATTCTACGCTTCGATTATATCACAAAAAATCTCTACTGTAAATACCCTTTTCGGAAAAAACTGCTCGTTTTTGCGAGTTTTTTGTTACCGTAAGCGAAAAGAACGCCGAATTCGACGTTCTTTACAGTTGGTTAACGCAAGCATAAAACCTGCTATTTCATTTCTCTTATGACCTTACGGGGACATTTTTCCATGCAGATTCCGCAACCGGTACACTTTCTGTAATCGATGACGGGAATGTTGTTCTGCATAACTATCGCCGTTTCGGGACAGTTTCTCACGCACGAACCGCAACTTATACAGCCGGCTTCGCACATAAGCGTAACGTCTCTGCCCTTGCAGGTACTCGAACACGCGACGTAAACCTTCGCGCTCTTGGGAACTCTCTTTATAATGTTCTTGGGACAGGCGCGGATGCACGCTCCGCAACTTATACACTGAGCGGGATCGATTTCCGCGACGCCCTCTTTTACTTCTATAGCAAAGTGCGAACATGCGTCGACGCAGGTAGCGCTTCCTATACAGCCTACGGAACACTGCTTTCTTCCGCCCGCCATAATATCCTGACTGCGACAGTCTCCGTAACCCTGATAAATATATCTGTCTTTGCATTTGTTTCCGCCCGCGCAGGCTACGACGGCAACCGTTTCTTCTCCGCCCGTAAAGGACATACCCATAATACCTGCGATTTCGGCTTTTCTCGCTCTCGAACTTACTCCGCAGGAATCTATATCGGCTTTTCCCGCGACGATAGCTTCGGCAAGAGCCTGACAGCCCGCATATCCGCAACCTCCGCAGTTGGCTCCGGGAAGAAGCGCGGCGATTTCGTTTACTCTGCCGTCGGTTTTAACGGCAAAGACTTTGGATACGAGCAGGATAAGCAGACCTAAAAGAACGGCAAGACCGCCCATTATTCCGAGAGCTATAAGCACAACGTTCCAGTTGATTGCTCTGAGCAATAAATCCGTAAATGATACTTCTGTCATTAAAAATAACTTCGTCATACTTCACCTCAGAATGAAAAGAATGAAAACGCCATAGCCATAAGACAAGCCGTGATAAGAGTAAGCGGGAAACCTTTAAGCGCCGGCGATACGTGTCTTTTGTCGAGCTTTTCTCTGAGTCCCGACATAAGAACGATTGCAAGAAGGAACCCCAGTCCCGCAAAGAAGGCGTAAGATACGGCTTCGAAAAGATTGCTTATGATAATACCCTTTATCTCGCCTTCGATAAGCAAGGTAGCTACGCCAAGAATAGCGCAGTTGGTCGTTATAAGGGGAAGATAAACGCCGAGAGCCGAATAAAGCGACGGGGATACTTTCTTTATAACCATCTCGACCATCTGAACGATAGACGCTATTACGAAGATAAATACGATAGTCGTCATAAATTCGAGAGAAAGAGGTTTAAGCACCCACATATACAGCGGATAGGTTATGGCGGCGGTAAGCGTCATAACGAAAGTTACCGCAATACCCATACCGAACGCGCTTTCGGTCTTCTTGGAAACGCCGAGGAAGGGACATATTCCGAGGAACTGCACGAGAATAAAGTTATTTACGAAAACAGCGCCGATTATTAACATCAGATAATTCATATAACGTCCCTCCTACTTGTTTTCCGTAAGCGACTGAGGCTGAAAAGCGTGGTACTTCGCGTTACGCTTCTTTTCGAGCTTTCCGCTTACAAGGTTAAATACGAAAATCGCCATACCGAATGTGAAGAAAGCTCCGGGAGCCTGAGCGAAAAATCCGATTTTGAAGTTCCAGAGTTCGATTCCGAGGAAAGTGCCGAAACCGAGGATTTCTCTTACCGTGCTTATTGCGGTAAGTCCCAGTGTGTAGCCTATACCCATAAACAGACCGTCGAACATGGAAGGAATTACTTTGTTAGCCGAAGCAAAAGCTTCTGCTCTTGCAAGAATTACGCAGTTTACCACGACCAGAGGCAGGTAAACTCCCAGACTGTCGTAAAGTTCGGGCGAGAACTTCTGAACGACGAGCTGAGTTACCGTTACGAAGGTAGCTATGACCATAACGAAAGCGGGTATTCTTACCTTATCTGGAATAACGTTTCTCAGAAGAGAAATCATCATATTGGAACACATAAGCACGAAAGTTACCGCCGCGCCCATTCCGAGAGCGTTGGAAACAGCCGTGGAAAGAGCAAGCGTAGGACAGGTACCGAGTACCAGTCTCAATACGGGATTCTGACGAACCACGCCGTCAAGAGCGATTTTTCTGAATTCTTTTGCTTTCATAAATTTACGCCGCCTCCCTTACGTTTTTATGCGCCGAAAAGTAAACCGCAGCGTCGGCGCTCGCGTCCGAAACTTTGATTACCGTGCGGTAAAAATACGCAGCCATACTTACGCTGTTTACCGTAGCGTTGGAAGATTTGCTTGCGCCCGAAGCCGGGGAAATGTACTCTCTGCCCGTTTCCGAAGAAGAGCTTCCCGACAGGACGAATTCGTTAGCCGTGTCTTTTCCTATAAACTTCTCGTCGAGCCAGGACTGCTTGACGGAAGATATGAAAGACTGGTTTTTGTTGCTTGCGACGACGACTTTCCTGATAAGTCCGTCCGTTCCCACGGCTACGTAGGTTTCTACCCAACCGCTCGAATAACCGCCTTTTCCTTTGGCTTTTATAATGACCGTACCGTCTTCGCACCAATATACGCCCGTTACCGAGCCGTAAGCGTCGTTTTCGGCGGAATCTCCGAACTCCGCGGTAACGTCGGTTACTCTCTTCGTAACGTCGCTTGCGTAAACTTTCTTTAATTTCATATTGTCTTTATCGTCGTCGCTGACGTAAAGAACGTCGTTCAGAACGCCGAGAAGAAGCGCAGAACAGAGCGCGATCGTAACGAGAACGATAACTGCTTTAAGCGAACCCTTCATCCTTTTTTCTCCTCCTTATCCTTGCGTTTGGGTTTTACGTAACCGAAAGGCTTATTGACTATATACTTGTCGATAAGCGGTACGGTTATGTTCATCATCATAACGGCAAAACTTACGGCTTCTATCTTGTCGCTCGTTTTGGAATAACGCAGAACGCCCGTTAAAAGTCCCAAAGCTATGAAGTAAACGATATTGCCGACAGTGGTGTTGGGCGTGGTAACGTAATCGGTAGCCATAAAGAAGGCGCACAACATTGCTCCTCCGCCGAGAATGGACGGAAGAAATACCGAAAAATCAAAGCCCGCGAAGCATACCGAAACCAGTCCCAGCGAACCGAGATACAGGACGGGATACCTTATATCGATAACGCCTCTTATAACGAGATAAAGTCCGCCGACAAGTATGGCAAGCGCGCTTGTTTCGCCTATACAGCCGGGGGTGTTTCCGAGGAACATCTGTAAAAGCGTGTAGTCTCCGATGTTGCCGTTGTTGAGAAGCTGGGTAAGGGGCGTTGCTCCCGAAGCGGGAAGGGTTATACTGCCCGAAACGAAGTTACCCGCCTTGGTCATAGCGGCAGAGAAACTTATAAACGCGAAAATTCTTCCGGCTATCGCGGGGTTAAAGAGGTTCTTACCCGTTCCGCCGAATATCATTTTAACTACGACTATTGCAAAGATTGCCGAAAGAACGGGAACGTACCAGTCGATACCGGGCGCAAGGTTCATTCCGAGAAGAAGACCGGTAACTACCGACGTGAAGTCGAAGTCTTTCGTGCAGTCCGAAAAGGACTTTCTGTTTATAGTAAGGTTATAGACGAATTCCGAAACTACCGCGGAAATTACCGACAGCGCGAGAATCAAAGCCGCTCTTGCTCCGAAAAGCACAATACCCGTGATTGCCGCAGGCATAAGCGCGATGATAACGTCTATCATAATTCTCTTAGTGGACGATTTTCCTCTTATATGAGGGGAACCCGAATAAATCAATTTCTCCATATTATTGTCTTTCTCCCCCTTATTTCTTCATTTCCCTGAGTTTGCTCTTACACAGCTTTATGCTCTGCATAAGCGTTCTTTTGGCGGGACAAACGTAAGTGCAGGTTCCGCATTCGAAACAGTTTTTGACTCCGTATTTTATAGCCGATTCGTAATCGCCCGCTCTCGAATAGAAGTCGATATACATAGGCATAAGATGCATGGGGCAATGCCGTGCGCACCTTCCGCAGTTGATACACTCGGTAGGCTGGTCGGTATTGGCTTCGCCCTTTTTAAGAGCAACAAGCGCGCCTTCCGTCTTGGTGGTAACTCCGCTGTCGTCGGAAAGAGCCAGTCCCATCATAGGTCCTCCGCATATAAGCTTGGCTATGTCTTCGGTAACTCCTCCGCAATATCCGAGAATTTCCGAATAGGGCGTTCCGTTGGCGACGATAAGGTTCTTTGGCTGATTTATCGCTCCGCCCGAAACCGTCATAACCCTTTCGTAAAGAGGTTTGTTTTCGACTACCGCGTAATAGACGTTAAGGCAGGTCTGAACGTTCTGAACGACTATACCTACGTCCGAAGGCAATGCTCCGCAGGGAACTTTTCTTCCCGTGGACGCAAAAATAAGCTGTTTTTCCGAACCTTGAGGATATTTGTTTTTAAGGGCGACGACGGCTATTCCGCGCTTATCGCACTTGTTTTCTTTAAGCTCTTTGTGAAGTTCTCCCGTGCTTTCGAGAAAAACGTTCTTTTCTTTAAGAACCGATTCTATCTTTTCGATAGCGTCGAGCTTGTTTATTTCTATGCCTATAACCGCGCGGACTACGCCGAGTGCTTCCATAACGAGCTTTATGCCTTCGACGAAACGTTCGGTGTATTCGAGCATTACCCTGTAGTCGCAGGTAAGATAAGGTTCACACTCGGCGCCGTTGATAACCAGCGTGTCCACGGGCGTTTTGGGCTTGGTTTTCATTGCGGTAGGAAATCCCGCACCGCCCATTCCGACGATACCGGCTTCGAAAATTCTGCCGAGAATGCTCTCTTTGCTGACCTGAATTTTAGGCAGGCTCACGGTTTCGTAAGCTCGGTCGTTGCTTATAATTATGTAGTCGCAAGCGACGCCGAGATTATTCTTTCTTTTAACGATACCGTCCACCGTTCCGCTTACCGAACTGAAAATATTGGAAGAAAATGCTCCTGCGGCTTCCGCAACGAGCTGACCTCTTTTGACGTAATCTCCCTCTTTCACAATCGGTTGCGCAGGCGCACCCATGTGCTGTTGAACGCAGAGATAAACCTTGTCTCCCGGTTCGAGCCTTTCGATCGGAAGACTTGCGCTCAACTCTTTTTTGGCGGGGAAATGAATTCCTCTGGCAAACGTAAACACTTTCATATTACTACTCCGGTTACAACTCCTTTTTTAGTGATTAAAGACGGCAAGCACCGTTCGTTACCGCCGACTGCCTTTAAGTCAACCTGCGATAAAGAATACGACGCGTTCGTCGTTACGAGAAAACGCTGCATAACTGCATAGCGTGTTTTCTATCTCTATATTATAGAACAAATCAAAAATTATTTCAAATACTTTACGGCGGTTTTTGTATAAAAAAGTATGTTTCTATCGATAAAAACGATTTTTATCGCGCCCTGCCCTGCTAAAAAACGGTTTTTGTCGTGAAATTCCGAACGTTACGAACCTTCAAAGAAGCTAAATCGGAAGCGTTACCGAGCGTTTCCGAAAGGAAAGTAAGGACGCATTCCGAACTTTTCGTCTTAAAATTTACGGATTAACTTTATTAAGGCTAAAACGGAAAAGAGCAGGCGTTACCGACGTCCGAACATAAAATTATAAGCGTTGAGGGAGAAAATTCTTGCGATTTTTTCTTCGTTCAGTCCTGATTTTTTAAGTTCTTCCGCAAGTAAATCGGCGTCTTTATATGAAGGAATATTGTCCTCGGAAACGACGCGGTTTCCGTCGATTTCGTAGCAGTCTGCCCTCCTTCTTTCGACGCGGGAATCGGATATATCCAAGCCCAGAGCCGTTCGTCCGCCCGAAATCTCTTCCGCGTGAAGGACGTGTTTTGCCGTTTCTTGCAGCCCTCCTCCGCAAAGCATACTTACTCCGCATATTCCGACCACTCCGCCCCGCCTGCCCACTTCGGAAAGGAGGTCGTCGCCCGCGTTCCTGTCAAGACGGGTGAGAAACTTACAGCCCGTGTGACTTATAAAGACCTTTCCGCCGAAACAGGAGAGAATTTCCCGCGCGGTAAAATCGCCCGAATGCGCCAAATCCACCGCGATCCCGAGGCGTTCGGCTTCGCGCAAAAGCCGTCTGCCCTTTCGGGCAAGCCCCCTGTGACCCGGATTTTTCGACAAACGGCAACCGCCCGCGTAATCGTTATCCCTGCTCCAAGTAAGCGACAGAGCGGATATTCCTTCCGATGCAAAATCTTCGAGGTTTTCGGGACTACCGATAGGTTCCGCCCCTTCGAGCGACAGAAACACGGGGATTTTGTTTTTGTTTTGGGCAAAATCGAAAGAGGCGGAAAAGCGTTCGTTATACGGCGTTTTGTAAGGTTCAGGAAACGTGCGGTTAAAAGCTGTTTCGGGATTTTCGGAAACGGACGCGTTTTCGGGCGCTATGTGAGAGTCTGAACTGGATTCGTTAAATGCAAGTTTACGTTGTCCAAAGAAAGGTTTACTGTCGGGCATTACGTGAGATCGGAAAAGGTTTGCGCTTCCTGGCGCTACGTGAAATTTTGGAACGAGAAAGTAGCCGCGGCTTTCCGCAATCAGTTTTTTCGTCAGCGAGATCTGAGCCATAGCGTTCTCGCAGGCTTTTCCTTGCGAAACGACGTCGCTACTAACGAACACGGAAAAAATCACTCCGCAAAGATTCTCCGCGCGGTAAAACCTGCTCATAATCTCGTCGAGAGAAAGGTTTTCGCCCGATAGTTTCCTCCGCAAAAGCAAACTCGGAACGTCGCTGTGTAAATCGAAAATCTTTCTTCCTGCGTCAGGCAAATCAAGCGTTTTTCTATCCTGTTTCTTCAAAATTACCTCCGATTTAAGTAAACACACCGCCGTTTTAAGCAACAAAGCTTTCTTCGGAACGGGGAACTGTCTGCGTTTTTAACGAACGTATCTTTTTCAGAGCGCACACGTTGCCGTTTTTAGTAAAAACGTAGCCGATTGAAACGAAAATGTCCGCAAGTCCAAGTAAAAGCATTTTGCGTTCAGGGCGAAAAACCTGCATTCGAAGTGAACGCAAAGCCGATTGAAGCAAAAAACTTGCACATTGAAAGCAAAAAACTTGCGCGTTGAAAGCAAAAAGCTTGCGCGTTGAAAGCAAAAAACTCGCGCTTGAAGCGGTTTCGCGTAAATTCCGCCACCGCAAACTACTTTAATATATGCGGACAGATTGGGAAGGTTGACGGGAAAACGGGAAAGATTGCGGTTGTTGCAAACAAAAAAACGTGAGATTATGGGAGAAAGCCTGAAAAGAAACGGGGAAAAACTGCACTGCGTAAAACGGACGGTTACCGGAAGAGATTTGGCGTTATAAAAAATCATAGAAAAAAACGGAAAATTACGACGAGATAAAGTGACAGACTGCCTCGGACAGAACTTGAATTACGAACGGGGGATTTCATGGGAAATGAGATTGGGGATTGCAGTAAAAACGAAAAGAAAACGCGTAAAACCGCCATTAAACATTGACAAGGGCAAAAAATTATGCTAAAATAGGTGAGCTAAAAGCGAATATGGAAGCGTATCGAAGTGGTCATAACGGCCCTGACTCGAAATCAGGTATACGGCAACGTATCGTGGGTTCGAATCCCACCGCTTCCGCCAGACAAAACCTAAATCGAATACGAAAGTGTTCGGTTTAGGTTTTTCTTTTGCAAAAA
>CAVJWC010000002.1:0-262129 GCA_963653425.1 Eubacterium sp.
TGCGGAGTATAATTCCGATGCCTCTCGAAAGTATAATGCAAATGCTTTGCGTGTTGAATCACGTCCTCAACGGTGAGAAAACCGAATTGAAAGACGTATCTATTTTCGAAGACAAACAAAAGGAAATCGAAAGTTTCATAGAACAATCTCACGTTGAAAAAACGATAGCCTCTCCGTTCGACCGTCCCAACGATTTGCACAACACTATATCCGTTGAAAACACGATTCAAACCATAGTAGCAAAGGGAGACGTCGACGCACTTAAACGGTGGGGACAAAACGCCCCTGCAATACGTGGCGGAGTAGTCGCGCAAAACCAACTGCGACAAATCAAAAATATTTTTATCGTAACCGCAACGCTCGTTTCTCGAGCGGCAATATCCGGAGGAATGGACATCGAAGACTCTATGTCGCTAAGCGATATGTATATTCAAAAATGCGAATTATTGAAAGATTTGTCTGAAATAATCAACCTGCAGTATCGTATGGTCGTGGACTACACGGAGCGCGTTTCAAACGTCCGAAAAGGCAAATCGCCTACGAAACTTGCGCTTGACGTTGCAAACTGCGTTCGCCATCACTTGTTCGATTCCGTCACAACAACCGAGATTGCAAACGAATTATATTTTAGTCGCGCTTACCTGTCTTCCAAATTCAAAGCCGATACGGGCGAAAATCTATCCGATTTCATCCGAAAAGAAAAAATCGCCGAAGCAAAACGTCTGTTGCGCTACACCGACAAACCTATCGTTGCCATAAGCTCCTATCTCGGGTTCTCCTCTCAAAGCCATTTCAATCGCGTATTCAAATCCGTTACGGGCAAAACCCCGAAAGAATACCGACTGAACGGATAGCAATATATTGATTTAAAAATTGTTATCAGACGTTATTATATATAGATATTAAACAAGGCTCACGATCTTTGTGAGCCTTTTAAATCGTTTGAAAGCGCAATTCTTTTATTTTTCTATTTCCCTATGGAGACTGCGCTTTACCGAAGAGCTTTTGTTTTTGATATTTTCAACGTTTGATATTTTCAATAATTTACGGCTGTCTTTTAACGCTCGGCGTTTTTACGGAAACAATTACGGATGGAAACGATTGCGGATTACGGATGGAAACGATTGCGGATTACGGATGAAAACGATTACGGATAAGGAAAGCTTAAAAATCTTTTGTAAACGCTTGCAAAAACTTTCGACTTGTGATATAATCCATAAGGTTTATTACGCACTTACGGGCTGAAAAGCCGTCGTGCCGTTCTTTTCGGGCGGTCAGGGCTTGCCGTCAGGCCCGTAGGGAGGAATAAAAACGACAAACCAAGGAGAGTATTTTTTATGGCAGTAGTTTCTATGAAACAACTTTTGGAAGCAGGCGTTCATTTCGGACATCAGACGCGCAGATGGAACCCCAAGATGAAGCCGTACATTTATCAGGTAAGAAACGATATTCACATTATCGACCTTCAGCAGACCGTTCCTCTTGCGGAAGCGGCTTACAACTTCGTTCGCGACATCGCCGCAACGGGTAAGCCCATTCTTTTCGTAGGCACCAAGAAACAGGCTCAGGCAGCTATTCAGAGCGAAGCGGAAAGATGCGGACAGTATTACGTTAACAATCGTTGGCTGGGCGGTACTCTTACCAACATGAAGACCATCAAAACCCGTATCGAAAGACTCAACAAGATCAACAATATGGAAAAGATGGGCGAATTCGACCTTCTCCCCAAGAAAGAAGTAGCACAGCTCAAAGCGGAAAGAGATAAGCTTCAGCAGAACCTCGGCGGTATCAAAGACATGAAAGGTCTTCCGGGATGTATGTTCGTAGTCGATCCCAAGAAAGAAGCAATCGCCGTTCACGAAGCGAAAGTTCTCGGTATTCCCATCGTTGCTATCGTCGACACCAACTGCGATCCCGACGAAGTGGATTGCGTTATCCCCGGTAACGACGACGCTATCGGCGCAGTAAAGATCATGACTTCCATTATCGCTAACGCCGTTATCGAAGCTAAAGAAGGCGTAGTTCTTTCCGTAGGCGACGAGAAGAAGGAAGAAGAAAAGAAAGAAGAAGAAAAGGCTGAATAATCGGCTCACGTATAAAGAATAATCGATATAAAGAATAAAGGAGATATAGAATGGCTAATTTTACAAGCGCAGACGTTATGAAACTCCGTGAAGCTACCGGCGTAGGTATGATGGATTGCAAAAAGGCTCTTGTCGAGACCAACGGAAACTTCGACGAAGCCGTTAAGTATCTGAGAGAAAAAGGAATGGCAGGCGCTGCCAAGAAAGCAAGCAGAATCGCAGCGGAAGGCGTCGTTGACAGCTACATTCACATGGGCGGAAAGATCGGCGTTCTCGTCGAAGTCAACTGCGAATCCGACTTCGTTGCAAGAAGCGACAAGTTCAAGGAACTGGTTCACGACATCGCTATGCAGATAGCCGCAGCTAAGCCGGAAGTAGTCGCTATTGCCGACGTAGATCCCGCTAAGGTTGCCGCCGAAAGAGAAATTCTCGTAGCTCAGGCTCTTAACGAACCCAATCCCAAGCCCCAGAACATCATCGACAAGATGGTCGAAGGCAGAATCAACAAGTACTACAAAGAAGTTTGCCTTCTTGAACAGCCTTTCGTAAAAGACGACAGCAAGACCATTCAGGGACTTATCAACGAAGCAATCGCAGCTATCGGCGAAAAGATCACCGTAAGACGTTTCGTTCGTTTCGAAATGGGCGAAGGTCTTGAAAAGAAACAGGATACGTTCGTTCAGGAAATTGCTGACTCTTTGAAGCAGTTATAATCCGGATAACTTTTTTGAAGGGAACATTCTCGGTAATGTTCCCTTTCTCGTATATACGAAAGTCAGGACGGATTAAATATGGAAAACGTAAAATATAAAAGGATAATACTTAAAGTCAGCGGAGAAGCTCTTTCGGGCGAAAACGGTTTCGGACTCGATAACTCCACGCTGGAAAACATCGCTTCTCAGATAAAGGAAGTAGCCGAACTTGGCGTCGAAGTAGGCGTGGTAATAGGCGGAGGCAATTTCTGGAGAGGCAGACAGGCGGAAGGTATGGATCAGTCCACGGCAGACCATATGGGTATGCTGGCTACCGTTATCAACGCGCTTGCTCTTCAGGACGCTCTTGAACGTCAGAACGTCGCTACGAGAGTTCAGACGGCTCTTACCATAACGAGAGTTGCCGAACCTTATATACTCAGAAAGGCTCTTCGTCATCTCGAAAAGGGCAGAGTTGTTATTTTTGCCTGCGGAACGGGTAACCCTTACTTTTCTACGGACACGGGAGCGGCTCTTCGCGCGGCGGAAATCCACGCGGACGCTTTGCTTCTTGCAAAGAACGTGGACGGAGTCTACGACAGCGATCCCAAAACCAATCCCGACGCTAAAAAATACGACAGAATTTCTTATATGGACGTTATAAAGAACGGTCTTAAAGCTATGGATACCACGGCTATAACCATTTGTATGGAAAACAAAATTCCCATTATAGCTTTCGCTCTCAAAAACGAAGGCTCGGTTATGAAAGCGGTAAAAGGTTGCGTGGAAGGAACGCTTATCGACTGAAAAGGTTCTGTGCGGAACAAACCGCGCCGATAAGAACGGTTTCCCCTCGTAAAAAAGATTAAAATGACGGCGGATTTCCTTAAAACGCTTGAAAAAATCTATTTTTTTTAGTACAATAGACAGGAAGAGAAAAATATAAACGGAGGTGTACTTATGGTATACGAAAACGAACAGGTACAGGCATTATTTGACAAGATGGAGCAGGGTTGTGCAAAGTCGATAGAATATATGAAAAACGAGTTCGCGGTTATGCGTGCGGGACGCGCTAATCCCAGATTGCTCGACAGAATAATGGTCGATTACTGGGGAACGCCCACTCCGCTTATGAACATGGGTAACATAAGCAGCCCCGATCCGAGAACGCTGGTTATAACCCTTTGGGATAAGACCGCGCTTAAAGCGGTTGAAAAGGCTATTCTTGCCGCCAACATAGGCGTTACTCCCGCCAACGACGGTACGGTTATAAGACTGGTATTCCCCGAAGTTACCGAGGAAAGAAGAAAAGACCTCGTGAAACAGATAAAGAAACTGGGAGAAGACACCAAGGTTATAGTAAGAAACGAACGTCGCGACGCTATGGATAAGCTTAAAAAGCTCAAAACCGACAAGACGCTCAGCGAAGACGCGGTAGCCGATTACGAAAAAGAAGTCGATAAGAACATAAACAAACAGATAGAACTCATCGACAAGCTTACCAAGGAAAAAGAAAAGGACATCATGGTTGTCTGATGGAAAAAGATAAATATTACGGACGGGAAGCGGAGTTCGTCAAAGCCGATCTCGAAAAGCAAGGCGAAACCGTTTTCCTTCGTATAGTTACGCCCGACAAACAAAAAACGTTTGACAAAAATCTCGTTACGGGCGTAAAACGTCAGAGGGACGGAACGGTTCTCGTTACGGCGTGCGGATTTTTAACCGCGCCCCAAGGCGGAATTCAGACGGCGCCCGAGAAATAACAGCCGTCACGGAGAGAATATGGCAGAATTTTTGAAAGGAATGAAACGTACCGATATGTGCGGAACTCTTACGGGAGCGGACATCGGCAGAGAAGTAACGATTATGGGTTGGGCTAACCGCAGAAGAGACTTAGGCGGACTTATTTTCGTACAGCTTCGCGACCGCACTGGTATAGTTCAGGTAGTTTTTGATACAGACAAGACCGATAAGGAGCTTTTTGAAAAGGCTTCCGGCATAAAGATGGAATACGTTCTCGCAGTCAGAGGCAAAGTAAGACGCAGAGAGGGCGACAACGTAAATCCCAATATGAAAACGGGCGAAATCGAAGTGGTCGCAAGCGAACTCAGGATTCTTTCCGAAGCGGATACCCTTCCCTTCGTGGTAGGCGATACCACCGCCGGCGAACTTCTTCGTCTTAAATACAGGTATCTCGACCTCAGAAGAGAGGAAATGCAGAGAAATCTTCTCATGCGTTCGAGAGCCGCTCATACGATAAGACAATATCTTGCGGAAAACGGATTTATCGAAGTGGAAACGCCCTTCCTCGGCAAGTCCACTCCCGAAGGAGCAAGAGACTATCTCGTTCCGAGCAGAGTTCACCCCGGTTGCTATTACGCTCTTCCGCAGTCGCCTCAGCTTTACAAACAGCTTCTTATGATAGGCGGAACGGACAGATATTACCAGATAGTCAAGTGTTTCCGCGACGAAGACTTAAGAGCCAACCGTCAGCCCGAATTTACTCAGGTCGATATAGAAATGAGTTTCGTGGAAAGCGAAAACGACGTTATGGATATGACCGAAGGTCTTATTTTAAGACTCTTTAAGGAAATCAAAGGAATAGATCTTCCTCATCCTTTCGCAAAGATGACCTACGCCGACGCTATGGCGAGATTCGGCAGCGATAAGCCCGACCTGCGTTTCGGTATGGAAATTTTCGATATGACCGAAGCTTCGAGAAACAGCGGATTCGCACCCTTCGACAGCAATATCGAAGCGGGCGGAAAGGTAAAGAGCATTCTTCTTAAAGGTCACGAACACGATATAAGCCGTAAGGAATTCGATAAACTTGCGGAATGCGTCAAGACTTATAAGGCTAAAGGTCTTATGTGGTTTGCTCTCGGCGCGGACGGTACGGTAAGAAGCAGTTACGCCAACAAACTTGCGCCCGAAGCTCTGGAAAGAATAAAATCCGCTTCCCATATAGAAAACGGCGACGTTCTCTTTACCGTTGCGGACGTGAACGAAGAAACCGCGCTTACCGCAATAGGCGCGCTGAGACTCGAACTTGCGAGAAAGTTCGATATGATTCCCAAGGGCGTTTACGCTATAAGCTGGGTTACCGACTTCCCGATGTTCGAATACGACGAGGAAGAACAGAGATTCGTGGCTAAGCATCACCCCTTCACCAGCCCCAAAGACGAAGATCTCGGACTGGTTAAGACCGATCCCGCAAAGGCGAGAGCAAAGGCTTACGACCTCGTTATAAACGGCGAAGAAGCGGGCGGAGGCAGTCTCAGAATATACGACAGAGAAATTCAGAAGACCATGTTCGAAGCCATCGGTATGACCGACGAACAGATTCAGGAAAGATTCGGCTTCTTCGTGGACGCTTTCAAGTTCGGTACGCCTCCTCACGGCGGTCTTGCTTTCGGTTTCGACAGACTTATGATGCTTCTTCTCGAAACGGAAAACATCAAAGACGTTATCGCCTTCCCCAAGATTCAGAACGCAAGCTGTATGATGACGCAGGCTCCTACCGAAGTAGACGAAAAACAGCTTCGCGAACTTTATCTTATGTACCACGATTACAGCAAAGATAAAGAAAATAAATAACCATTATGAAAGAACGGGGCGAAATTGTTGAAATAAAGAACGGAACGGCAACCGTCAGGGTCAACAGAAAATCGGCGTGCGGGCATTGCCACGCGTGCGGTATGAAACCCGAAGATCCGCATATAGATCTGGAAGCTCCCGCGTATGACGGAGCGGAGGTCGGCGACAAGGTCGAAGTCGAAATTCCGGACGGCGGCGTCGTAAAGATGTCGCTTGCGGCTTACGCGTTGCCTCTCGCCACGGGACTTATACCCTTTACTGCGGTATATCTTACTTCAAAAAACGAAATTCTGTCTCTCGTGTCGCTGCTTCTCGGCATAGGCATAGGTTATCTCTGCGTCAAACTTCTCGACGGTAAATTCTTTTCCAAAAAAAGACGGGTAACCATTCTTCCTTTAACGGAAACGGAGGACAGCCAAAACGAAGACGAAAAAGCCGACGGGTCGGACGAAAACGACTGAATCGGCAAAATAAGAGGTTTTTATGAGAGAATTCGAGCTTTCGGACTTCAAAACCGAAGTCAACGAAAACGAAAAAACGGCAGTGTTTTTCTACGCGGACTGGGCGGCTCCGTCGCGGTCTATGAATAACAGCGCGGAAAAAGCCTTTGAAAAAGCCCAGGGCTACTACGACGGGCAAGGCAAAAAGGACGGAGGTTTTTCCTGCGGAGCCATGCCTGCCGACGACAACAAAGAACTGCTTCTTATTCTCGGAGTAAAAGTCATTCCTACGATCTGCCTTATAGAAAAGGGCGTCGTAGTAAATAAAATCGAAGGTTATCGTTCCGAAAAAGAACTCACGGGCGACCTTATGGATTTTATCGACAACGTATAGATACAAAATTACGTTCGCAAAGACGAACAATAAAATAAACGGCGTTTACGCCAAGGAGAATTGATTGAAATGATTGATTTAACCACCATTAAAAAGACAGACCCCGAAGTTTACGAGACTTACGTACTCGAACTTGAAAGACAGCGCAACAATATAGAGCTTATTGCAAGCGAAAACTTCGTATCCCCCGCAGTTATGGCTGCAATGGGAAGCCACCTTACCAACAAGTACGCCGAAGGTTATCCCGGAAAGAGATATTACGGCGGATGTCAGTACGTCGATATGACGGAAGAACTTGCAAGAAAGCGCGCCTGCGAACTTTTCGGAGCAGAACACGCTAACGTTCAGCCTCACTCGGGCGCACAGGCAAACCTTTCCGTTTACTTCGCTCTTCTTCAGCCGGGCGACACCATTCTCGGTATGAACCTTGCTCACGGCGGACACCTTACCCACGGCAGCAAAGTCAACATTTCCGGTAAGTACTTCAACATCGTTCCTTACGGCGTAAGCCCCGTTGATTGCAGAATAGATTACGACGAACTCAGAAAGATCGCTCTCGAAAGCAAGCCCAAGCTTATCGTTGCGGGCGCAAGCGCATATCCCAGAGAGATCAACTTCAAGAAGTTCAGAGAAATCGCGGACGAATGCGGAGCTCTCCTTATGGTAGATATGGCTCACATCGCAGGTCTCGTTGCAGCAGGTCTTCATATGAGTCCCGTTCCGTACGCAGACGTAGTTACCACCACCACCCATAAGACTCTCAGAGGCCCCAGAGGCGGTATGATTCTTTGTAAAGAACAGTACGCTAAGGCTATCGACAAGGCTGTATTCCCCGGCATTCAGGGCGGTCCTCTTATGCACATCATCGGAGCAAAGGCAGTTTGCCTCAAAGAAGCTCTTTCCGACGAATTCAAGGTTTATATGCGTCAGGTAAAGGCAAATGCGGCTAAACTCGCAGAAACCCTTATGAACAACGGCGTTAAACTCGTAAGCAACGGTACCGATAACCACCTTATGCTCGTAGACCTTTCCGAAACGGGTATGACGGGTAAGGAACTCGAACACCTTCTCGACGAAGTTCATATCACCGCTAATAAGAACGGTATCCCCTTCGACACTTTAAGCCCCAACGTTACCAGCGGTATCAGAATCGGTACTCCCAGCGTAACTTCCAGAGGTATGAAGGAAGACGATATGGTCGTTATCGGCGAAATCATCGCAGACCTTATCAAGAACAGAGACGAAGCTAAAGAACGTTGCAACAAGAGAGTTCTCGAACTCACCGCTAAATATCCGCTTTACGCAAACGATATTATGTAATCGGACTCGGTTACTCATCAGAAAGGACGACTTAAAAAGCCGTCCTTTTTTGATTATACGACTCTTCGGATATGCGAATGAACACGTTTACCGACATTTGACAGATATGCGAATGAACGCAATCGGATGTGCGAATGAACACACCTGTAAAACTTTAACAGATATGCGTACGAATGCACTTGTTAAATTTTAGTTAGATATGCGCACGAACGCAAGTTAACCGCGCGTAAGACTTGACAAAAGTCGTATAATTTGGCATTATAAGAATAACGAATATAAAGACGTCGAACGTTACGCCGACGCGAAAACGACGCGTTATAAATATTCGGCTGACAAAGGTATTAAGGCTCGGGCGGAGGAAATTATGAAAAAAATCAGATATATAACGGCTGCTTTGCTTATAATATTTGCGTGCTGTCTTCTTGCGGTAAGTCCGTCGGACAGGGCGGAAGGCTTTGAAATCTCACTCGGTCTGGAGGGCGGAGTGTACGCCTATTCTTCGTCCACGGGTACGAAAACGGTAAGGCTTAAAGCCGATTCGGCTGTTTCTCTCGGTGCGGAAGGTTCTTTTCTTATCCGCATAAAAATCAGTTGCCGTGAAGTCAATAAAGCCAACGACAAAGACGGCGTTATAACCGTTCGTCTTAAAACCGATTCCGATACGCTGTGGATAGAAGAAGCCGAGAATAAATTCACCTTCGTTCTTCCCGGCGGAGTTAATTCCGAAATAACTTCCTCTCTTTCTTCTGGAAGCAAGGCGGGCGCGGTCTTTTCTTTGCCTGCGGGTAAAGACGGAACGATAGTCATTCCCGTAAGTTCTTTGCGTTCGGGAAGCAAAGACAGCCCGATTCCCGCGGAAGAAACGCTTAAAAAGGACGATAAACTTACTTCCGTGGAAGTGGATTTCAACGGTTCGCGTTGGGATATTTTCGTCGGACAAACCGCAGTCAGGGACAAAGACGGCAACCTTACCGAGATAAAAGGAAGTTATTCCACGCCGTCGAGGAACCTTAAACTTCTCGATAGTTTTTGCGATCATGTGACTCTTACCGTCAACGGCAAACAGGCTACGCTTAAAAACGGAACGCTTAACGTCGATATGAGCGGAGGCGGAAGAGTTTATACCGACAATACGCTGTGGTTTTTCGATTCCGCAAATATAAGTTCGGTTTTAAGAAACGGTTACGGAATTACCGAAATCCGCGCCGAGATTAACGGAGAAACTTTAAGCGAAAAGAGTAATTTCGGATACCTTTTCAGCGATAAATTTGCCGTCCGCACCAACCGCGACGAGAACACGGGAACGCTCGGGTTCGAACCCGTAACGGTGGATATTTTCGTAACCGTGGATAAGCTTGTAAAACTCGAAGTTCCGAGCGGAGGAGCAGTGATTCGTTACGGAGAACTCGACGACAGCGAAGACGGAGTTATATACCTTAAAAAAGGCTGTCCGTCCGTGCTTACCGTCGAAGCCGTGGAAGGTTTTGGTTTTTCGGGGCTTGCGCTCGACGGCAAAGTCCTTGAAAACTTAGCGGACTCGGGCGAAGACTATAAGTGCGTGGTAACGGCAAACGTCGACGGAGTTCTTGACGTTTTGGGTTCGGCAGGCAACGTTACCGCGACTTTCTCGTCGGATACAGGCGTTAAGGTTACAAGGAACGGCGAAGTTCTTTCGGGCGAATACGACTTTCAGGCGTTCACCCGTCTTGTATTTACTCTCGAAACGGACATAGGTTACGAAGGCGTACTTACCGTGCGCGACGGAAACGATAAGCTCGTTACTCCCAAACGTCGTGAAAGCGGAGAATACGTAGTGGTTCTTTCCGAAAGTATGACCTTTTCCGCTCAATCTCGGATAAAGACCTTCACCGTAACTTACGACCTCGACGGCGGACGTTACGAAGGCGCAAGCAACCCCACGGCAGTCACTTATTTCGACGCGGTTACGCTGATAAGTCCCGTTAAAAAGGGGTACGAATTTGTCGGCTGGCAAATTTACGGCAGTGAAGATTTCGTTACCGAACTAAAAGAAGTCACCGAAGACATTTCGCTCGTTGCCGTTTATAAAAGTAAGGAAGTTACGCCCGATAATCCCGATAACCCCGATAATCCCGACAATCCCGACAATCCGAGCGAAGAGGGTTGCGGAAGTTGCGGAAGTTGCGGAGGATGTGGCGGATGCGGAAGTTGCGGTAGTTGCAACAGTTGCGGAGGACAGGTGAATTCGCTTGCGACTCTGCCCGCGTTTGCGGCGGTTCTTCTCGTTATTCCGCCTAAAAAGAAAAAAGATCTCGGCGACGCCGACGAAAAGAATAAACGCGAATAAAAGCCTGTAAAACGGCTCGGAAACGGCTGATACGAACTCAGACTTATTCGGGATAAACTCAAATACAGCCAAGACAAATCCGGGTATAAAGAACGCAAAGTCGGCTTTTCGGATTGACTTGCGGAAAGCGGATATAAAGAACGCAAAGCTTAAAACTTATATATACGGCGGCGACTTATAAGAGAGAAACTTTACGGCTCTTTCAGAAGATTTAATCAGAAATCGGGTTTTACTCAAAGTGAAAGATTTGTGAAAGCGTTGTTCACAAAACCGACGGCAGAAAATCGTGTTTTTCCGCAGAAAAAGACAAAAAACTCTTTTTCAAAGACAAAAACCACCGAAAAAGGGCTGAAAAGTAAAATTTAGGGGCTTTTTATGTGGTGATTTTTGTTTGTTAAAGTGAAAAGTTTTAGAAAATTTACAAAAAGAGCGTATATGTCGTTGACAGAATGTGCTTTTTATGATAGAATAGCGACAGAAAAAGCGAATGAAAGGTGCCTGAAAGAAATTCGAAGATTTGCTCGGGTTTCCGACGCCTTCAGAAGTCGCTTTAATTCAGGAGGATAATATGAATAAGAAAGCTTTATTTATGTGTATTGCGCTCGTAGTAGTTATGTGCGCAGGCGCAACCGTTATGGTAGCCTGCAGTCAGCAGGTTGACGAAAGCGAACTTGCTTACGTAACCATGAGCATTAACCCGTCCGTTGAAATCGTAGTAAACGGCAAAAACGAAGTCGTTGCGGTTAACGGACTTAACGACGACGGTAAACTTCTTCTTCAGGACGAAGATTTCGTAGGTCAGGACCTTGACCTCGTTACCGTTAAAATCGCAGACCTTCTCGTCGAACTCAAATTCGTCACCAAGGAAAACGGAAGCGGTAAAACCCTTCAGCTCGACGTAGCTACCGAAAACAACCAGTTCCAGATCAACATCGAAAAGAGCTTCAACAAGGCTATGGAAACTCTTAAGAACGAATACAACGTTACCGTTGAAAAGGTTCAGAAGATAGCTAAAGACGAGCTCGTTAAACTTGCTCTTAAGGCTCATCCCGAAAAGACCGAAGAAGAACTCAACGCTATGACCGAAAAGGAACTTATCACCCTTCTTCAGACCGACGTTCTCGAAAGAGCTCACTTCGCACTCGTTTCCATCGAAGAAGAATACTACAAGTTTAAGGAAACCGAATTCAGATTCCGTTACTACGAAGAACTCAAATCGGCTATCTCCGCTATAGACGACATCGCTCTTCAGGTAAAGAAGGTTGCCTTCAACACCGTTATGGGTACTCTCGAAGTTTCCATGAACACTCTTAACGCATTCGAAGAACAGTTCCTTAACAAGATCTGCGACTCCGTAGTAATCATCGTCGGCGGCGTTAACTGGTCGGAAGAAGTTGTTTCCGCAATCAAAGAACAGATTGACGAAGCAATCAAATCCATCAACAGCCTTTACGCAAAACTCGACGAATATCAGCAGGAACTCTGCAAGAACATCGACGTTGACGCTCTTCTTGCCAAAGTAGAAAACGGTATCAACGACGCTAAAGACGGTATCCTTGCTCAGTACGAAGAACAGTTCCTGACCGCTATCCACAAGGCAGATCAGAAAGTGTCCGACGCTAAAAAAGCTCTTCAGGGCGAACAGGCTGCTTAACGGTCGGCTTGTTAAAGTCTGAGACGGGCGTAATTGCGGGCTTGAACTTATCTTTACCGAAATCTTTAAGTTTGAGCTGCCTGAGACTTTAAGTATAAAAACCAATCCTGTATTGACAGATACGTTATTCCTAAGAAAAGGACCGACCGAAAACCGTCGGTCTTTTTCTTTTAGAGTTAAGTTCTTCACTCTCGGCTGTTTTTAGGGGAATAAACGGGCTTTTTTACGGAAAAACGAGCCTTTCTCAAAGAAAACCGAAAGAAAGAGATAAAAATATTATATAGTCTTGCAAATCGATGAAAAAAGTAGTATAATTAGTTAAACGCGGAACTATATACGTTCCGTCTTCGCCTGTGCGGAGATCATATTCAAGGAGTAAAAATCGTATTATGATAAATGACATTGAAAAACGTAACCCGATAGTAACCGTTACCATGGCGGACGGAAAGGTTATGAAGATAGAGCTTTATCCCGAAACCGCGCCCAATACCGTCAATAACTTCATTTCTCTTATAAATAAGAAATTCTACGACGGACTTAAATTCCACAGAGTAATCCGCGGATTTATGATACAGGGCGGAGATCCTCAGGGAACGGGTATGGGCGGTTGCGGATACTCGATAAGAGGAGAATTCAAAATGAACGGCTTCGATAACAGACTTCGCCATACGGCGGGCGTTATCAGCATGGCAAGAACCATGGCGCCCAACAGCGCGGGAAGTCAGTTCTTCATTATGCACGAAGACGCGCCCCATCTCGACGGAGCTTACGCCGCTTTCGGTAAGGTAATCGAAGGTATGGAAGTCGTAAACGAAATAGCCTGCGTTCCTACGGGCAGAAACGATATGCCGTACGAAGATCAGATTATGCGTTCGGTAGCGGTTGAAACATTCGGCGTAGAATATCCCCAGCCGGAGAAAGCGTAATGCGCGTAGTTCTTGGTTCGCTTTCGCCGAGAAGACGCGAACTTATAAAGAAAGTCGTTCCGACTTGCGATATGATAGCTTCCAAGGCAGAAGAAAAAATCACGGAAAAGCTTCCCGAGCGCGCCGTTGCCGAAGTCGCAAAACAGAAAATGAGCTTCTTTGACGGCGAAGAATATAAAGACGCTCTTATAATAACCGCAGACACCGTGGTTTACTTCGAAGGTGAAATCTTAGGTAAGCCTCATTCCGTCGAGCAGGCAAAAGAAATGCTTTCCCGCCTTTCGGGTAAAACGCATATCGTCTATACGGGCGTTTGCCTGAAACTCAACGAAAAGGAAGAAACTTTCGTGGAAACCAGTCGGGTCGTTTTCAGAGAATTAAGCGAAAAGGAAATTCTCGACTATATAGCCACGGGTTCGCCCTTCGATAAAGCGGGAGCTTACGGAGTTCAGGACAGCGGTTTCGTCAGGGAAATAATAGGAAGCTACGATAACGTTATGGGGCTTCCTACCGAAGAACTTAAACTCAGACTGAATTCTTTTTCTGAAAACGCAAATGCGTAAACTCGGAGAGCGCCGACGCGTAAATTCGGGAAAAGTCAACTTGGAAACTCGGTCGGTGGCAGTCCCGACCATTTGTAACCGACAGACAATAACAGTGGGTGTAATATGAAATCATACGAACTTGCAATCGATTTGGGAGCGGACAGCATGAAATTATCCCTTCCGGGAGCCGCTCTTACGAAAACCTATCCGTCTCTCGTCGCTCAGCCTCTCGGCAGCGAACCGCTTCTTTGCGGAACGGAAGCCGCCGACGCGTTTTTCAGGAACGTGCAGAATTACAGGTTCATACGTCCCGTAAAAAACGGCGTTATCGAAGACGAAAACTTTGCGGTAACGCTTATCAATACCGTTTGCAGCAGGTATCTTTCCCAGTCGAGCAAAGAACCCGAAATTATGGCGGTTATAGCTCTTCCCGGGTGCGCGGACGAATCGGAAGCCGAACGCTACGAAAGGATTTTCGCTCAGGCTGGAATTCAGCCCGTGCGTTTCATAGAGAGCGGAATGGCTTGTTTTCGTTCGGCTGCGAGAGAATTCGGCATTCAGAGCGGAATGATAGTCGATATAGGAAAGGACAAGACGGAGATTACCGCCGTCTATAACGGAACGGTGGTAGACGGATGTTCGGTGTTTATCGGCGGAAAGCATATAGATCACGCAGTACAGAAAGTTATTTCGGATAAATTCGGCGTATCTCTTTCGGAAAAGGCTTTAAGCGACGTCAGGAAATGTTGCGTAAGACTCAATAAGCAGGACGTCAGCACCACGCTTATATCGGGAATGTCCCGTATCAAAAACGCCGAAACGACCGTTCGCGTGTCCGCAAGAGACCTTTTCGAAGCGGTTTGTTCCCAGACGGACCTTATAGTTCTTGCGGTGAACAGCGTATACAATTCGCTTGAAAGAGAGGCTTTCGAACATATAAGGAATTCGGGAGTATTTCTTGCGGGCGGATGCGCTAATATTTACGGAATAAGCGACTTTTTCCGCGACTGTCTTAACACGGGAGCGCGCGTTATAGGCGAACACCCGGAACTTGCCGCGGTAAACGGTCTTATTATCGCAAAGGAGGCTTAAATTGAAGGGCGAAACCTTAAATCCCGCAAAGGGCAGAAACGGCAGGAATATGCTTATCGTCATATTAATGACGGCGCTGTTCTTCTTGCTTGCGTCTTTAATGAGTTATCTTATATATTTCAATTCTCTTAAAGAACTGGATATATGGGATAAGATTGCCTTTTTTGCGTTGATTCTCATGGCGTGTCTGATTTTCGACGTCTATATCTGGTGTAACGAAAGAGAGCTTCTTTCGGAAAGAAGAAAACTACTTGCGCTTTGCGCGGTAATGACGGTAAGTCTTGCTCTGGAATTTATTTTTTCGAACGTGATTTCGTCGGAATACGGGCTTTATTGCGCGCCCTTTGCGGTTTGCGCTCTCGTAACGGCTCTTCTCATAAATCCTAAATGCGGATTTTTCGCAAACTTCACCGTTCTGCTTATCTTCTTTATGAACGAAATGCGTTTCGAAGGCAATCCCGCGAGAATGTATTATCCGCTTTTCGTGGGCATAACCACGGGTATATTGGGTTCTTTCTGGATAAGCAGTTGTACGAGAAGAATTCAGTATATAGCCACGGGCGCGAAACTCGGGCTTTTCTCGCTTCTTATAGGAGCTTCGGTATCCGTTCTTTTCGTAAAGACGGAAACCGTTCCGCCCGATATGATGCAGATTTGTCTGTTCTCGCTTCTTGCGGGCGTCGTCGATATAGGCTTGTTTATGCTTCTCGTGCCTTGTTTCGAGTGGATATTCAACCTCGTTTCGGACTTCAGACTGGCGGAAATCGCGTCGGCAAGCCGTCCGCTTATGAAACGACTGAGAGCCGAAGCCATAGGAACATTCAATCACAGCCTGCTTCTTGCCAATTACGCAGAGGCTTGCGCTTCCGCAATAGGCGAAGACGTTTTCCTTGCCAGAGCGGCGGGATATTATCACGATATAGGAAAGCTTACCGCGCCCAAGTATTTCAGCGAAAATCAGATGGACGGTGAAAATCCGCACGATAACCTTTCGCCCGAAGCTTCGGTAAGAATAATAAAGACGCACGTCGCCAAAGGCGTGTCTCTTGCAAGGGAAAACCATCTTCCCGTCGAGATTCAGAAAGTCATTATGGAACACCACGGAACCCTTCCCATTATGTTCTTCTATCATAAGGCTAACCGGATCACCGAAGGCGGAAACGAAGATATTTCCGCTTACTGTTACGACGGACCGAAACCCACCAGCCGGATAAGCGCGATTATTATGATATGCGACGCATGCGAAGCCGCTTTGAGAGCAAATAACGATAAATCGCGCGCCAACGAAATCGTAGAAAAGATCGTCAATCAGCGTTTCGAACTGGGACAGTTTACCGATTGCGACATAACGATGAAACAGCTGGATATAATTAAAGAAACCGTAGTTACGACTTATATCGGAATAGAACACGACAGAGTAAAATATCCCGACCAGAAGATAACGAAAAAGTAAAAACGAAAAAGGAATTCTTGCCGTAAAGGTGAAAAAATGTTGCGACTTAACACGAGATATATAGGAAAAGAAGATAAAACGCTTATAAAGAAGGTTCTTACGCACGCGGCGGAAAAACTTTCGCAAACCGACGACGTGGAAATAGAGATTTCTTTCGTCGGAAGAGAGGCTATAAGAGAGGTAAACGCCGAGGAACGCAACGTGGACAGAGTTACCGACGTCCTTAGTTTTCCTACGCTTGACGGAATCAAAGGAAAGCCCGTTTTCAAAAAGGATTTTCCGCTTGACGTAAATCCCGAATCGGGCTGCATAATGCTCGGCGAAATCATAATCTGCAAGGATATGGTTAAAAAACAGGCGGAGGAGTACGGACATTCTTACGAAAGAGAACTTGCCTTTCTTGCGCTTCACGGTTTTCTGCATCTTATGGGCTACGATCACATCGAAGAGGACGACCGCGTCGAAATGGAAAGCCTTGCCGAAAGCATTTTATCCGATCTCGATATAAGCAGGGATTACGTCGGTAAAAAAGATTCTTCCCGCGAAGAATCCGAAGCCGACGAAGAACCCGACGAGGAAGAGGAAGAATTTGACGACGAAAACGACGAAGATGAAGAGGACATAGACGAAAACGAAAACGCGGACAGAAAGCTTAAATCGGGCTATATCGCGATAGTGGGAAAGCCCAACGCGGGTAAGTCTTCTCTTCTTAACAGCATAATCGAGCAGAAAGTTTCCATAGTTTCGCCCAAGCCTCAGACCACGAGAAACAAAATTCTCGGTATTTACACCGAAGGCGACACGCAGATGATATTCGTGGATACGCCCGGCACGGTCAAAGCCGACAGCAAGCTCAACGACTTTATGGCAAAGAGCATAACCTCTGCCGTCCGCGACGTAAACTGCATTCTCGTGGTTATCGACGGACACAACGGTATAAAGGACAACGACATAGAGCTTCTTAAAAAGCATATAGCGAGCGGAATTCCTACCGTTGCGGTTATTTCCAAGACGGATATTTCTCAGCCCGAAAAACTTATGCCCGAACTTGCCAAACTCAATTCCGTAGAAGGTCTCGTGAGCGTATGGGCGGTTTCTTCCAAGAAGAACAGGAACATAAAAGAACTCAGAGAATATCTTAAACGTTTTATGACCGACGATATTTTCTATTTCGACGAAGACGACGTAACCGACAGAAGCCAGAGATTTATCGTATGCGAGATTATAAGAGAGAAGATTCTTCTGGCTCTCGACGAAGAAGTTCCTCACGGTACGGGCGTTCAGCTCAACAAAATGGAATACGACGCAAGGCGCAGACTTTGGAATATCGACGCGAACATAATAGTAGAAAAGGCTTCGCATAAGCCGATAATTATAGGAAAACACGGGCAGACTCTCAAAGAAATAGGCACTCACGCCCGTTTAAGCATAGAAAAAATGCTGGGCGACAAGGTCTATCTTTCATTGTGGATAAAAGTCAAGGAAGATTGGCGCAACAGCGATTTCCTGCTTAAAGACATAGGCTACGACAAAAAAGAGGAACTCGATGAGTAGACGTTCCGTTCTTTATAACCGATTATTTTTACGGGAATAAATCGGGTTTGACTGCGATTTACTCATTATAAAACAAACTAAAACAAACGGAATACTTTTGCGTTTTTTCCGCATTATAACGATATATACGACTTTATCGTAACGGCGTCGTTAAGCGGAGGAAAAAATGAAAAACGCGAGAGAATTGGCTTGGGAACTTTTCAGAGAAACGGGTAAAATTTCCTATTATTGTCTTTACCGCAGGCTCGGAGAGGAAAAATATTGTGATAATAACCGACGCGATAGTAATAAGAAGCGTTGAATACAAAGACAGCGATAAAATTTTAACGCTTTTTTCGCCCGATTCGGGTAAAATTTCAGCCTGTGCAAAGGGAGTCAGAAAAAAGGATTCCAAACTAAAAAGCGCGGCTCAGATATTTAATTACGGTTCGTACGAATTGACGCACGAAGGCGGAACGGTGACGGGTTGCCTCACGAAGGAGAGCTTTTTTAAGGTTACCGAAGATTCGGCTTGCTTTTACGCGGCGGGCGCGGGGGCTTGGATTATGGCTCGCGACGAAACTTCTCTGGGAGGTTCTTACGGCAGGCTTTTCGGATGTTTTCTGAAATTCCTGACCGCGCTTAAACTGGGAGCCTGTCCTTATTTTTCGCTGGCTTTGTTTATGTACGAAATAGGTGAAATCAACGGTTTTCTTCCCGAAAGAGAAGAAGCTTTTTACGAAGAAGAAGGCTTAAAATACGTAGGCGAAAGGCTCAGAGGGCTTAGTTACGGCGATTACGGCAGGTATACCGAAAAGGAATGCAAGAAGCTTTTAACTATTCTCGAAGGCTTTTACGCAAGAGATTACGGAAGAATAAGCGGACTTGATATTTTGTTGTCTTTTTAAGCGAGGTGAATTTATGCGTTACATAATCGCTCTTGACGAAGGAACCACGAGCGCGAAAGCCGTCGTATACGACGTAGTTACGGGCAAAGTCGTCGCTCAGTCAAACAGATACTTTAATCTCGAATATCCCCGTTCGGGTTGGGTGGAAACCGACGCCGTCCGTCTTTGGGGAGCGCAGTACGGAGCTTTGGGCGAAGTTATTGCGGAAAGCGGAATCGACCTTGAAGACGTTTACGGAATAGGCGTTACCAATCAGAGAGAAACGGTAGTCGTTTGGGACAGAGCCACGGGCGCGCCCCTTTATAACGCGATTATCTGGCAGTGCAGAAGAACGGCGGATTATTGCAACGCTCTTTCCGAGGACAAAGCCACGGCGGATACGATAAAAAGGAAAACGGGACTTACCATCGACCCCTATTTTTCCGCCAGCAAGATGAAATGGCTTCTGGACAACGTCGACGGACTCAGAGAACGCGCGGAAAAGGGCGAAATCTGTCTCGGAACGATAGACAGTTACGTTATTTTCAAGCTTACGGGAGGAAGATTCGTAACCGACGTAAGCAACGCTTCGAGAACAATGCTTATGAATATAAATTCGCTCGATTGGGACGACGAACTTCTCGCCTTTTTCGGTATTCCCCGTAAGGCTCTCGCGGAAATAGTCGACAGCGACGCGGTTATAGGAAAGACGGTTCTTCTCAAAAGCGATATTCCCGTTGCGGGCATAGCGGGCGATCAGCAATCCGCGCTTTACGGACAATGTTGTTTTTCTCAGGGCGAAGCCAAGAACACCTACGGAACGGGCTGTTTTATTTTAATGAACACGGGCGAAAACGCCGTTTATTCGAAAAAACTTCTGACCACGGTTGCCTGGAAGACGCGCGGAAAGGTAAATTACGCCTTGGAAGGCAGTATCTTCAACGGCGGAAGCACTATTCAGTGGCTCAGAGATAAACTTAAATTTTTAGAAAGAAGCAGTGAAAGCGAAAAGCTTGCCGAAGAAGCTTTGTGCGCCGACGGAACCAAAGGCACGGACGGCGTTTATCTCGTTCCCGCATTCACGGGAATGGGCGCGCCTTATTGGGCGCCGAACGCAAGAGGCGTTATTTCGGGCATAACGAGAAACACGGGTATAGAACATATAGTGCGCGCGGCTATCGAAAGTATGGCTTATTCCACGCGCGACGTCATAGAGTGTATGGAAAGCGATTCGGGCATAAAGATACCCCTTCTTAAAGTGGACGGAGGAGCCAGCGCAAACGGTTTTCTTATGCGTTTTCAGGCGGATATTACGGGAATTAAAATCGTCCGTCCCGAAGTAAAGGAAAGTACGGCTATGGGCGCGATTTATCTCTGCGGATTGGGAACGGGCGCGTTCGATTCGGAAAAGGAAATCCGTTCTCTTTATAAAAGCGAAGCCGTGTTCGAAAGAACTATAGACAAAGATTACGCAGACAAACTCTACGGAGGCTGGAAACTCGCGGTACAGCGAGCTTTACTGTGAATATATATAATTACAATCCGAACTTAATTCTCTCTATGAAAGGAGGAATAATATAATGAAGAACAAAAAATGCATCGCAATGATTCTTGCGGGCGGACAGGGTAGCAGACTGGCTTCGCTTACGAGAGACGTTGCAAAACCCGCGGTGAAATTCGGCGCGAAATACAGAATCATCGATTTCGTTCTCACTAACTGCGCTCATTCGGGAATAGACACCGTTGGCGTTATGACTCAGTATAAACCGCTGGTACTCAATACTTACATCAGTAGCGGTAAGTCGTGGGACCTCGATCGCGCGGACGGAGGCGTTTACGTTCTTCCGCCCTATATGCAGGAACACAGCGGAGAGTGGTACAAAGGCACGGCTAACGCTATTTATCAGAATATGAGCTTTATAGAGCAGTTCGATCCCGAGTACGTTCTCGTTCTTTCGGGCGACCATATCTATAAAATGGATTACAACAAGATGATTCGCTTCCACGAAAAGAAGGGCGCGGATATTACCGTGGCTTATATTACCGTACCTATGGAAGAAGCAAGTCGTTTCGGTATTTTGTCGGTAGACGGCGACGGAAGAATCACCAAGTTTGCCGAGAAGCCAAAAAATCCCGAAAGCAACCGCGCTTCCATGGGCATATACGTTTTCTCCTGGAAAGAACTCAAAGATCAGCTCATAGCCGACGAAAGCAACAGCGAAAGCAGTAACGATTTCGGAAAGAACATCATTCCGACCATGCTTAAAGACGGGAAGAAGATGTACGGCTTCCCCTTTGACGGCTACTGGAAGGACGTAGGAACGGTTTACAGCCTTTGGGAAGCTCATATGGATATGCTTAAAGGCACGGAACTCGACCTTTACGACGACAATTGGCCTATTTACAGTAAAAGTCCCGTAAAACCGCCTCATTTCGTAGGTAAGAACGCCTGCATAAGAGACAGTTTCATAACGGAAGGCTGTTACATCGACGGCGAAGTCGACCGTTCGGTCATAAGCGAAGGCGTAAGAATAGAAAAGGGCGCAATCGTCCGCAGAAGCGTTATAATGAACGACGTAACCATAAGAAGCGGAGCCGTTCTCGACAAGGTAATAGTCGGTCAGGGCGCGGAAATTTACGGAGGTTCGATTATAGGCGAAGGCGCAATGAGTCTGATTTCGGGTAAACCCGACTGTATACGCGCCGCTTCGGAAAACTGCAGGAACTGCTACGCGGACGGCGATATGGAATGCGTAAAAGTCAAAGATTATACCGAAGAACTTAAATCCGATTACTGCACGAACGGTATTACGCTCGTGTCGGAACGCATAAAAGTAGGTAGCGGAGTCTGCGTCGGAGGCAATTGCCTTATAGGCGGGAACGTAGGAAACCTTTCGGATTGCGTTAAATGCGGAAAAAACGAGGAAAAATGCGGAGGTGACTACAATGCGTGACACTCTGGGAATTATTTTTGCCGAAGACGAAGGCGCAAGAATGGGCGAACTGACGCGCGTCAGATCGCTTGCCGCACTGCCCGTTGCAGGCAGATACAGACTTATCGACTTTATTTTAAGCAATCTCGTAAACAGCGGTATTTCCAACGTAGGCGTAGCCACGAAGTACAACTACCGTTCTCTTATGGACCACATGGGAGACGGTTCTCCCTGGGACCTCAATCGTAAACGTTACGGACTGTTTATCCTTCCGCCCTTTTATAAGCAGGACGAGAATCTTGCGTCGGGTTCGCTCGAAACTCTGCACAGAATTATGTATTACATCCGCAGAAGCGGACAAAAACACGTTCTTCTGGCTCAGAGCAACGTTATCTGTAACCTTAATTTCGACGCTATGCTTTTAAGACATCTCGAAGAGAACGCGGACGTTACCGTAGCTTACGCAGACGTTTCGCTTATGGAAGACTACGACCAGACCAAAGATTATCTTACTCTGGACGGCGAAAGAGTTACTTCCATAGAAAAGGGAAGCGGTTACAGACGTCAGCCCGCAAAAGCTCTCGGCTTTTACATTATCGACAGCGGACTTCTCGAAAGCCTCGTCGAAACGGCGGTTATAAGGGGAGAAAAAGACCTCGTTTCGGAAGTTCTCGCAAAACAGACGGAAAAACTCAAAATCGTGGGCTGGAAGTACGACGGATACGTAAAAACCATCGACGACATCGACGATTACTACGATTTCAGTATGCAACTTCTTTCTTCCGACGTAAGAGAAAAGCTTTTCGAATCGGGACTTCCCGTTTATACGAAAGTCAAGGATAAAGTTCCCGCAAGATACCTTAAAAATTCCTGCGTGAAAAACAGTATGGTTGCCGACGGTTGCAGAATAGACGGCTACGTGGAAAACTGTATTTTATTCAGAGGCGTCGAGATAAGAAAGGGTTGCGAGATAAGAAACAGTATAATAATGCAGGACGGTAAAATTATGGAAAACTGCCGTCTCAATAACGTTATTTTCGACAAACAGGTTTTCGTCAACAGAGATAAAGTTCTGTCGGGCGATGCAAATTATCCCTTCGTAGTGGGTAAGAACAGGAGAATATAGTAAAAAGCCTTCCCTTCTTAAAAAAGACTGTTTTTACGGGAATAAATCGGTTTATCTTTTGTTACACGTCCTCTTCCGTACCGCGAGGTACGCCATCGGACGTTTGCCTCGGCTAAACCGAGCCTGAAGGCGATTTCTTCCGCGTAAAAACGCTACGCGCCGCAATTATACGTTTTTCGTAAACGAAAGATTTTGGTCGCGGCAGTCGTTTTTAAGAATTGAAGCCTTACAAGCCTTCCCTTTTTAAAACAGGTTTTTTAAGAACGGGAAACCAACGAAAAAGATACTACTTATATACGGAGGTTTTATTGTGAATATTTATTTTGTTTCGGCTGAAGTAGAACCCTTTGCCAAAAGCGGCGGTTTAGGCGACGTCGTAGGCGCTCTTCCCAAATGTTTTGCCGAAGAAGGACACGACGTAAGAGTAATTATGCCGTGTTATTCGGTTATTTCTGAGAAATATCGCGATGAAATGAAACCCGTGGCGGAATTCGAAACGTGGCTCGGTTGGCGCAGACAAAAGTGCAGACTTTTAGAGATAAAACGGGATAAAGTCACCTTTTATTTCGTAGAGAGTTCCTACTACTATTGCGGACCGACCATTTACGACGAAAACGACCTCGAACGTTTCGCTTTCTTCTGTAAAGTCGCTTTGGACGCTCCTCAGCATCTTGATTATAAACCCGACATAATTCACTGCAACGACTGGTCTACGGCTCTCGTTCCCGTTATGCTCAACTGTTTTTACGGACGAAGCAAAACTTACGCCAAGACCAAGACGGTGTTTACCATTCATAACCTTAAATATCAGGGAATATACGACATCGGCGACGTTATAGACAAAACCGGACTGCACGGAGATTATATGACCGTGGATAAGCTCGAGTTTTACGGAAAATGCAACCTTCTCAAAGGCGCGATAGTTTATAGCGACGCGGTAACTACCGTTTCCGAAAAGTACGCCGAGGAAATAACCACTTCCGATTACGGCGAAGGCTTGCAGGACGTTATAAAGAGATACGCGTATAAGCTTTCGGGCATAATCAACGGCGTGGATTATTCGGTTTATTCGCCCGAAACGGACAAACTCATATACAAAAACTACGGCGTGAAGAACTACGTCGAAGGAAAAGCGCAGAACAAGAAAGCACTTCTTAGAGATCTCGGACTTACGGGCGAAAATCTTCCTCTTATATCCATGGTTTCCCGTCTTTACGAACAGAAAGGTCCGGATATGCTTTTGGGCGCGCTGGACGATATTATGAAAAAGAACGTAAGACTTATCGTTCTCGGAAGCGGAGACTACGACATCGAGCAGGCTTTAAGAGATGCAACGGGCAGATACCCCGACAAATTCAAAGCCGTTCTTGGCTTCGATAACGCTTTGGCTCACAAGCTCTACGCGGCTTCCGACTTCTTTATAATGCCTTCGAGGTTCGAGCCGTGCGGATTAAGTCAGCTTATTGCTATGAAATACGGAACGATTCCCGTAGTAAGAGCGACGGGCGGACTTTACGATACGGTCAAACGTCTGAAAGACACGGGCGACGGCGGAAAGGGTTTCGTGTTCAAACAGCCCTTTGCTTTCGATTTCAGAACGGCTCTTTACGACGGACTGGAAATGTACTCGGAAAAGCCAAAGGAATTCAAAAAGCTCATCGAATGGGATATGGCTTGCGACTACTCCTGGAAGAAGGGCGCGGAAAAGTACCTCAGACTTTATAAGTCTCTTCTTTGGGCTGAATAATAGGCGTTACAGTCTTTATAACAGTCTGTTTTTACGGAAACAAATCGGTTTGACCGTCGCTGTTTTTTTGCACGTTGAATACCGAAAAAAACAAGGCGTTGGCTTAACGACGAATAAAAAAGTCTTTACGTGCAGGCAATAGACCATAAACACATAAAAAAACGGCGTTTCTTTATAAGGAACGCCGTTTTTGCGTTAAAACGCTTTTCTGTGAAGTCCGTTGCGGTCGGATTAGTTAAGTCCGTTTTTCGTTTGACAGGATTGGTTAAGGTTTGTTTTTCTCGTTTTCGTCCGAGTGTTTTTGGCTATTGTCGTCTTTATTCGGGGTCGGAGCGTCGTTCTCGTTTTCGTCGGAATTCGTCCGATTTTTCTCGTTTTCGGGGGAGTTTCCGTCGTTGTTTTCGTTTTTCTTTTTGGTAATCGCGTTATAGACAAGCAGTCCCGTAAGGCTCACGACTGCGGTTACGGCAAAGACTATGCCTGCGGCGACGTAGTTCTTTTCGGCGAGATATTTACCGCCCACGGTCGAACTTACTATTGAAGGAAGGCGCGCCACGCCCGATATAAGCAGAAATTCCGTAAGCTTTATGGGCGTTAAGCCCGCCACGTAAGTCAAAAGGTCTTTGGGCGTCCCGGGGATAAAGAAGAGTATAAAAATCAGCTTTCTCAATTTGTTTTCGTTTCCGAGAAAAGCAAGGCTTTCTATCTTTTCACGGCTTATAAAAAGCTCGACGAACTTTATTCCCAACTTTTTCGTAAGCAGAAAAACCGCGACGGAAGCTATAGTTACGCCCGCTATGCAGATAAGCGTTCCTCCGACCGCGCCGAAAGCGTAACCGACGCCTATTTCCACGGCTTCACCCGGGATAAACGCGATAACTACCTGAAGAATCTGTATTCCGAGAGCGATAAGCCATGCCGCCCAGCCGTAACTTTCTATCTGACTGCGGAAAGCTTCGGGATTTCTGAAATCGAAATACTTAAACAGAAACCAGGCGATAAAGCCCGAAAGAAGCAGAAATATAATAAAACTGACTATGCCGATAACTCGTTTTATCGTAAGTTGTTTTTTATCCATATTCTTATTCGTTTTTATGTTTTCGGCTGTTTTAAGCCCTTTAAGTTGCGTTTTTTAGTCTTTTATTTGCGTTTTTTTAACTATTACGAATTTAAGCTCTGCTCGTTAAATCAACGTTTACCCGTTTGTTTTTTTGGCCGTTTTATGTTTAATTCTATTCTTTTTATCTCTACGTCCCTGAGTATAACATATATTATGCGCGCGTGCAATCGTTTACAACCTTTTTACCGACCAATCGGCGTTTTTCGTTATTATTTTTACGACGAACGAAGATACAATTACAGCAAGGATTTTTCCTGAACGAAAAAAAGAAAGCTTGCCCCGAGCGAAAGCGAAATTGCGAAAAGCAAGGAAAATCCGCCCGAAAACGGGTGACGAACGAAAAACTCACCGAGAGCCGATAACGGACTAAAAATTACTTTCAAACGAGAAAAACGCAAAGAAACTCACCGAAAACGGGTGACGAACGGAAAACTCACCGAGAGCGGGTGAAGAACGGAAAAAACCGAAACGGATAAACGCGAGGCGAAATGAAGGTTTACGTAGAATACGTTATAATCGACAATATGGTTATCGACGGACTGCTTTTGTATCTGTCGTGCGTTACGCTTAAAATCAAGGCAAATGCGGTCAGAATCTTTCTTTCGGCGTTTACGGGTACGGTAAGCGCGGTTGTTTTGTCGCTCGTAAGCATTCCCGTGTATATAGGTTTGCCCGTAAAAATCGCATTGGGCGTGATTATGGCGTTTATCGCAGTGGGAAAGAACAAACCACTGAGGTATTTTTTGATTTTCGGCGCATATTCTTTTATAACGGGAGGACTTATTCTCGCTTTGCTTTTTATGCTGAAAAAGGACGTTTTCGGCGCGTTGACTTTTAATTACTCGGCGGGCGTTCCCGTGGGGATTATAGCGGGCGGAGCGTGGCTGTCCGTAATTCTCGGAGTTAAGGCGGCTAAGCTTCTTTACCGCACAAAAGCTCGGTCTAAGGCGGATTTCGTTCCCGTAAGGCTTATTTGGGATAAGGAATATTCTCTCACGGGTTTTAAGGATTCGGGAAACTTACTGACGCACGAAGGACTTCCCGTGTTTTTTGCGGTAAGTAAAAGGCTCAAAGCTCTTACCGTGTCGAAATACGCGGAAAACCTTCTTCACGGCGGAGAAAACAACGCAAGAATAGAACTTACTACCGTCGCGGGAAATTCCGTCTGTCTTGCGGTAAAAACGGAAAAACTCTACGTTGACGGCGAAAAAACCCAATGTTTTCTGGCTTTCGGTAAGATTTGCTCGGAAGACTTCGACGTAATCGTGAAGTAGAAGAAACGACGTAACCGTGAAGCGGAATAAGCTCAGACATTCCGTTCGCAAGACTACGACGGACGGGGAAAGGACACAAAATGAAAGCTTTTATAGAACTCATTAAATCGTTTTTTAATATGGACAGCCTTTACGACAGGCTGGTAGCCTATCTCGGAGGAAACGCGGTTCTTCCCAAGCCTCTTTCGCCCGAAGAGGAAGCAAGTCTTATAGGGAAGACTTTATCGGGCGACGAAAAAGCCAAAAACTCGCTTATCGAGCATAATCTCAGACTGGTTATTTTCCTTGCGAGAAAGTTCGACAACGACAGAGCCGAGACCGACGACCTGATTTCCGTGGGAACGATAGGGCTTATCAAGGCGGTGAACAGTTTCGAACCCGAAAAGAACATAAAGCTTGCGACCTACGCTTCGAGGTGCATAGAAAACGAAATTCTGATGTACCTTCGCAAGACTGCGAGAAGGCGCGCCGAAGTTTCTCTCGAAGAACCTCTGAACGTGGACGGCGACGGGAACGAACTTCTGCTTTCCGACGTTCTGGGAACGGAACCCGATTCGGTTTCGGGCAGTCTTGACAGAAGTTGCGACGTAGGTATTCTCTACGAATGTATGGAAATGCTTTCCGAAAAGGAAAGAAACATAGTCGATTTGCGCTTCGGACTGTCGGGTAAAGCCGTCTGCACACAAAAAGAAGTCGCCGATTTAATGGGCATTTCTCAGTCTTATATATCGAGACTTGAAAAGAAGATTTTCCTGAAACTCAAAAAGGACATGCAGAAAAAGCTCGTTACGTAAGCAGTTTCGTTCGTTATCGTAAAGATTCTGCGTTAAAATCGGTTCCCGCCGTAGGCGCTTGCCTTGTTTTCGTCCGAATTTACGCGTTTTTCGGAACGCAAAACTCTTCCGTCTGCATAATAAACTATACCGAACGCAAAACCCTTCCGTTTGCGGAACGGACTATACCGAACGCAAAACTCTTCCGTCTGCATAATAAACTATACCGAACGCAAAGTCCGAGCCTTTATTTTTCGCCCGAGTTTTTGGTTAAGAGGTAGATTTCGTTCATTACACGGCTAAGGAGTATATCTCGGCTGAAGGTAGCGGAAGGGCGTTTTTCGTGCAGAAGACCTACGGTTTCGCGGGCAAGAAGGGGTGGCAGACCGTTTTTTACGAGAAAATCGACCTGACTCTGAATAGTTCCGACCTCTTCGTCGGGTAGTTCTTTTGCTCGCTGATTATCTTTCCGCAAATCGCAATTTTCCCTGTAAACTCCGTCCGTTTTTCCGTAAAAACCGCCGTTTTCCCCGTAAACTCCGCTCTTACAGAATTTAGTTTTTCCACAGACTTCGTTTTCACTCGTAAAGCTCTGTTTTTCCCCGTAAAAATCCCTTGTTTTGCCGTAACAACTACCGTTTTTTCCGTAAACTTCGCCGTTTCTCTTTTCGGAACGGCTCTTTTTTGCGCGCAAAAGTTCAGACCATCGGGAATAGGCGCGCCCGTTGGAAACTTCGATTTCACAGATTCGATTGCAGTCGGGATTATTGGGGGCTTCGTAAATTTGATTGTTGCCTGCTTCGTCTTCGATTTCGCGAAAACAGTCGGCTTTATCTTTGATTTCACGAATCGAGCAGTCTGCATTGTCTTCGATTTCGCGCTTTCCCGTGTGATTTGTCTTTGCGCTTTTTGGGGCGGAACGCTTATTATCCCCTTTTTCACGGGAAGATTTCAGAAAAAGAACTTCGTCTGCAAGCGCAAGACAAACGACGTAAACGGCTACGAAAATCACGCTTGCGGTAATAACTAAAAACGTCATAAAAACCTCGTTTTTCTTTTGATTATTGACGGATAAGTCTCTTTTCAAACCAGATTTTTAAGGCGTTCTTTTCGTTAAGGGCAACGCTTTTCCTATAAAAAAGAAAAAGCCCACAAAACACATAAAAACTGCCCGAAAATACATAAAAATTGCCCGAAAACACGCAAAACTACTTAAAGACACGCAAAAATCGTAAATTTTATAAACGAGAAGCAAACTTACGGAAAGACAAACCAAACCTATGGTTAAATCGAAACAAGAAAAAAGCCCCGAAAAGTCGGGGCGCGAAAGTTAAACTGCCGTTTATTCGGGAACGACGTTAATCGTTATGTCGGCGGAAACGTTGGCGTAAAGTTTAAGCGAAACGGGGTGTTTACCCACGGTTTTTATGGGTTCTTTTATAACCAGCTGTTTTTTGTCTATTTCGTAGCCGGCTTTAACGAGAACTTCGCTGATTTCCTTGGAAGTAACGCTTCCGAAAAGCTTGCCGTTTTCACCGCATTTTATGGGAAGGGTGAATTCTTTGCCTTTTATTTCTTTTGCCATAGCCGTGAAAGCAGCCTTTTCTTCTGCTTTTTTGCGTTCTTCCGCGGCTTCGTGAATTTTAACGCTGTTGACTGTATCGGAGGTAGCAACGACGCCGAGTTTTTTCGGAGCGAGAAAGTTCTTGTAATAACCTTCCGATACGTCTATAATCTGACCTTTTTTGCCCTGACCTTTAACGTCGGCAAGAAGCAGAATTTTCATTTTTATCCTCCTTGTCCGCTTGTCTGCGGAGTTTTCCTTATTATAACATAAAAGGCTTATACTGTCAAGCGCTGACGTCGGCGGAGAAAGGCGCGAAAAAAGAAAAGCGACGCGGGCACGGTGATTTTTGTTTGCATATCGCCTGAGGATATGGTATAATATTCGGGTACGGACGGATTAAAAATGCAGAAAACAACCGAAAATTCCAAAGGAAAGGATAAAATCGCGCAGAAAATCACCGTAACGGCTTTTTTTACCGCGGTAAGTCTTATTATGTTTATGGTGGAAAATCTTTTTCCGCCTCTTTTCGTGCCGGGAGCGAAAGCGGGACTGTCCAATATTCCCACGCTGTTTTTGCTCTATACGGCGGGTTTGCCTTACGCTCTTTCCGTTCTCGTAATCAGGATAACTCTCGGTTGCTTTTTCTCGGGAACGGTTTCCACGCTGATTTATTCCCTTCCTGCGGGGATAATCTCGCTTTTGTCGGCATTTTTACTTAAAAAAACCAAGTGTTCGGTTATGGCGGTAAGCGCTTTTTCCGCGGTTCTTCATAACCTTTTGCAGAACACGGCGTTTATTCTGGTGTCGGCAACCCCCGGAATGGCGACCTATTACCCCTATCTTGCGCTTGCGGGTATTCCCGCGGGTATGATAGTGGGCGCTGCGGTAACCCTTCTTCTCGGTTCGGAAAGACTTATGCGCGCCTTGCCTTTTAAGACCGAAAACCGCGTTCGGCAGGAGGAAAAAACCTAATGAAACACACGATTTGCGGAAAAATCCGCGTTGATTTTATTTGCCTTTTATGCCTTATAACAGTCTTTTCCGCCGTTTTCTGTCTTTCGGGTTGCGGAGAAAGGTTTTATACGGTAACTAAAAGCTACTACGACGTTTTCGGCACGAATCTCGATATTCTGCTTATTCTGGGAGAAAAGGACGATACGGCTACCGCGGAAAAAACCGCCGACGAACTTTACATTCTTCTGAAAGAGATTGAAAGCAAGATAAGTTCCAACTCGTCGCTTTATCCCGAGTCCGACGTCTGCAGGTTCAACGACCTTCAACAGGGGGAAGAAGTCCGCATAAGCGAAGAGTCCGCCGAGCTGTTTTCCCTTTCAAAGAGGCTTTATAAAGAAACGGACGGACTGTTCGATCCGTCGGTCTATTATCTCGTGGAATACTGGGGCTTCGGTAATTACGGAAGCGAAAGTATCCCCAAGCGTTCCGAGGACTTTTCCGACGAAGAGTGTGTCAACGCGCTTAAAAACACGCTGGACTTTGATTCGGCTGAACTTATCCGCAAAGAAGGCGAATTTTACCTTAAAAAGGGCGGAAAAGCCGTCAGTTATATGGGCAGGGAACTTTGGCTTAAACTGGATTTCGGCGGAATAGGAAAGGGCTTTGCCGTAGACAAGGCGAGAGATTTCCTTAAAGAAAAGGGCTACACGGGCGGTTACGTTTCCTTGGGAGGAAGCAGTATCGCGCTTTTAAGTAACCCCACCGACAAAAACGGAACCATCACCGTCAACCTGATAAACCCGAGAGCAGATAAAACGGGCAGTAACTACTACGCGCGCGTTCCTCTTAAAGAAACGGGAATAGCCGCAAGCGGAGATTACGAGAAGTTCTTCACGGAAAACGGCGTAAGATATTGCCATATAATAAACCCTCAAACGGGCTTCCCGATAAGCGGAGGAGGCATAACTTCCACCGTCGTAAGCGAGAATTCGGCTATGGGCGACGCGCTTGCCACCGTCCTTTTGTGTATGGATAAAACCGACGTTCTGTCCTTTATAAAAGGCGAATTCTTCCTTTCGGTTACGAGCGGATATTCGCTGGTTTTCGACGTCGGCGAAAGGTACGCCGTGAACACTAATCTTCCCCTGACCTTAACGGACAAGTCGTTCTATTTGGAATAATGGATAAGTCAAAGTACGTTTTTTTCCGCAAAAGAGATATTTTTGTTTATACCGCGATAGTAATAATCACGGCTGTGCTTTTTCTCATTCCGTTTTCGGGAAAAAATTCGGCTGACAGGTTCGTGGTGTCGCTTTACGGAGAAACCGTCTACGAATACGACTGTAAAACGGGCAAAGGCGTTTCTTACTCGGACTGCGTTACAGAAAACAAGGAAAACGGCGCGGTTTTCGTGACTGTGGAAAGGGACGGTAACCGTAACACGATTAAATTTGCGGACGGCACTGCCGAAATGACCGAAAGCAACTGCAGAGGAAAAGAGTGCGTGGACTTTTTCGCCCCTTTAAGCGGAAGCGGAGTAATCGTCTGTCTGCCTCACGGACTTAAAATCACGGGCGTTTCGGGCGGAGAAATAGTCGTTCCCGTAGGGTAACGGTCGCTATGAGCGATTAACGGAAAAACCGCAAAATCCAAACTGCGGACAAGCAAAAACGGAAAGCAAAAAATTTAACTTCGGACGAGTAAAACCTGAATTCGGACAGGCAAAAACCGAACCTCGGACAAGCAAAAAAAACGAAAAAGCCTGAACTCGGACGGGCGAAAACCGAATTTACTTAATACAAAAAACACAACGCAAATTGCACTGAGATAAACAAAACGCAAATTGCACCGAGATAAAACAAAAGAAAAATTGCAAAGACAAACCGATACGGAGGTTATTATGAACGAATTTTTGAAACTTGCAGGCGTAACAGATACGCAGATCGATCTTTTTGAAGGACAGTATATCGTTCCCGAAGGAATGAGATATAATTCTTACGTGATTTCGGACGAAAAGACGGCGGTATTCGATACCGTGGACGGACGTTTTACGGAAGAATGGCTCGGTAACGTCGAAAAGGCTTTACAGGGCAGAAAACCCGATTATCTCGTGGTACTGCATCTCGAACCCGACCATTCCGCAAGCATAACCGCTTTTATGGAAAAGTATCCCACGGCAACCGTAGTATCTTCTCAGAAAGCTTTCGTTATGATGAAAAACTTCTACGGAAACGAGTACGAAAACAGAAGAATAGTAGTGAGCGAAGGTTCTGCTCTTAAACTCGGATTGCACGAACTTACTTTCGTGTCCGCGCCCATGGTGCATTGGCCGGAAGTTATGCTTGCTTACGAAACGACGGATAAGCTTCTTTTCTCGGCGGACGCTTTCGGTAAGTTCGGAGCGACTGCGAGTCCGGACGACTGGGACTGCGAAGCCCGCAGATACTATTTCGGAATAGTCGGAAAGTACGGCGCGCAGGTACAGGCTCTGCTTAAAAAGCTGGCAGGTAAACCCATTAACGCCATTCTGCCTCTGCACGGCCCGATTCTGACGGAAAACCTCGGCTACTACGTGAATTTATACGATAAGTGGTCTGAGTACGAAGCCGAAGACGAAGGCGTTACCGTGGCTTACGCTTCGGTTTACGGACACACCAGGCAGGCTGCCGAAAAACTTGCCAATGAACTCGAAGCCCGCGGAGAAAAGGCGGTTTTACACGATCTGGCGCGTTGCGATATGGCTGAGGCGGTAGAAGACGCTTTCCGTTATAATAAACTCGTGCTTGCCACAATCACCTATAACGGCGACGTTTTCCCCTTTATGCGTACATTTATAGACGCTCTCGCCGAAAGGAATTATCAGAACAGAACGGTAGGCTTCATAGAAAACGGTTCGTGGGCGCCCACGGCAACTAAAGTTATGAAAGGCATGCTCGAAAAGAGTAAGAACCTGACTTTCACCCAAGCGAACGTTAAAATCAATTCGGCGCTTAGCGAAGAGAACTTAAAGGAGATTTCCGCTCTTGCAGAGGAATTAAGTAAATAAAGTCGGGTTTGGCTCGGAACGTACGGAGCGGGAATTTATAAAAAGCTCATAAATATACGGGCAGAATAAGGCTTCGAGCCTAAAAAACTTGACAAAATCGTAAAAAAAGTATACGATGAAACGGTATTAACGGGCGAAGAGAAAATTCGCCGTAAAGAGGTATTTTTTAATGGAAAAATTTGACGTTTTGGTAATAGGCGGAGGTCCGGGCGGATATCTTGCCGCAGAAAGAGCCGCAGTTGCGGGAAAGAAAACTATGGTTATCGAGAAGAGAGAGTTCGGCGGAGTATGTCTTAACGAAGGTTGCATCCCAAGCAAGAGTTTCCTGCAGTCGGCTAAGGTTCTCGAATACGTAAGACACGCAGGCGGTTACGGAGTTAAAGCGGAATGCACGCCCGCAGTCGATCAGGCGGAAGTCGTAAAGAGAAAACAGAAAGTCGTAAGAACGCTTGTCGCAGGCGTAAAAGCTCAGCTTAAATCCGCAGGCGTAACTATGGTCAAGGGCGAAGCTTTCATAGAAGGCAAAACCCAAGAAGGCTTTACCGTAAAGTGCGGTGAAGAAAGCTATCTTGCGGAAAACCTTATAGTGGCTACGGGCAGCAGTCCCGTCGTTCCGCCCATAAAAGGTCTTAAAGAAGGCTTGGAAGCGGGTTTCGTTTTAACCAACAGAGAAGTCCTCGACCTTAAAGTTCTTCCCGAATCTATGGTTATAATCGGCGGAGGCGTTATCGGTCTCGAAATGGCTGCTTATTACGGAACTGTCGGAAGCAAAATCACCGTCGTCGAAATGATGAATAAAATCGCAGGTCCTACCGATAAGAAGGCTTCGGACGTTCTTCAGACGGCTCTTTCCGCAAAGGGTATAGACTTCAGACTCGGTTGCGCCGTTACGGAAATCACCGAAGACGGAGTTAAATATACGTGCGGTGACGAGCAGTCCGAAATCAAAGCGGAAAAAGTCCTTCTCTGTATAGGCAGACGCGCCGTAACGCAGGGCTTCGGTCTTGAAAATCTTGGCGTGGAACTCAACAGAGGCGCTATCGTAACCGATTTGCAGATGAGAACCAACGTTCCCAATCTTTATGCTGTAGGCGACGTTAACGGAAAGATAATGCTTGCTCATACGGCTTACAGAGAAGCGGAAACGGCGGTCAACACTATTCTCGGCGTTAAAGACGAAGTAAGATACAATTGCGTTCCGTCGGTTATCTATACCGTTCCCGAAATCGCGTCGGTAGGCGAAACCGAAGAAAGCGCGCTTTCCAAAGGACTTAATATAAAAGTCAACGAACTTCCCATGACCTATTCGGGCAGATACGTTGCGGAAAACAACACCAAAGACGGATTTATAAGACTTATAATAAACGTCGATACCAATAAACTTATCGGCGCGCAGATAGTAGGTTCTTACGCAGGAGAAATCATTTCTTCCGTAACCGAACTTATCGACCTCGAAGTTGACTTCGACAGAATCGGAACTTTGATTTTCCCGCATCCCACCGTATGCGAGATTATCCACGAAGCAATTCATAAACACTAAGTCCGTATTTATCAAGGCAAAGGCGTTTCGTTCCGAAAAACGGCAGTCATAACGAAAGAAAGGCCGAAAGTCGTTATAAGAAAACGCCTGCGCCGAGATTAAGATAGGTTAAAACCAAAAGGATAAAAGGAGGAAACACGAATGAACAACAATATCTTTTCCGGCAGATGGCTTCTGGGAATTATTCTTATCATCGCGGGAATACTGTTCTGCGTTTGCGGACACGAACTTGTTCAGGTAATTATTATCGGCGCGGGAGCTTTGTTCCTCGTACAGGCGATAATAGATTTTTGTCAGAAAATGACCGTTTTCGGTGTGATAGAAGCCGTTATAGGCGTGATTATCATTCTTTGCGGAAGTCTTATTCTGTCCATTTCGCTCTACGTTATAGGCGCGCTTCTGGTCGGTTCGGGCGTTCTCGCAATAGTCAAACTCGGCGCTGCGGATAAGATGTCCCTTCTCATATCCATAGGCGCAGTCGTTCTCGGCGTAATGCTTATCGTTGCCGAAATCAACCAGAATCTTCGTTGGCTCTATATAATAATCGGCGTTCTGTCCATTCTCGGCGGAATTTCCGTTATTTTCAAAGGCAAAAGACTGTGATTTTTTGGGTTTAATCCCGCATTTCAAAAGGTTCCGCGCGTTCGGAGCCTTTTTTCGTCGTAAGGTTCCGTTTGCTCGGAGCCTTTTTCGTATGCTTTTTTATACGGGAATTCAACGTAAATTCCGCTTTATTAAGTATTTTTCGTGTGTAAATTCAACTCAAATTCCGCTTAACGTAGTTTTTTGTGTAAACTTAACTCAAATTCCCATTAACGCAGGTTTCCCGTGTGTAAATTCAATTCAAATTCCGCTTTATCAGGTTTTTCTGTGTACAAATTCAAACAGAATTCCGCCTTACCAAGGCTTTCTGCGTGTAAGTTCAAGCCGAGCGTTAATAGAGGAGAGTTTTTTGTGTTTCGGGAAGAGGAAATTCGTTTTCAATGAGTTTAAGGCGTTCGGAAGTTTTCTTCGGGCTTATTCGGAAAGGGAAAATTCAGCGGATTTTCTATAAAAAGTCGCCGCCTGAAAAACGGAAAAATTTTCGGCTGATATATATATTGCGCTGTTTGCAAAAAACCGACGATTTTGCCTTCGCGTTCGTCTGAGAGCCGTTTTTAAGCCTGAAAAAACGTATCGCGCAAAAAAATCTTTCAATAATTAAGAGAAAAATGCTTAAAAACAGTTAAGGAAAATCGCAAAATGTGGTATAATGTATACAGGGTAATATTTAACAAAAACCACACATCATACTACGCAGAACATCCGCAGGCGAAAGAGTCTGCGATTATTACGGAGGATATAAATGACTCAGCAGATTACAAACAATTACGGCGAAGAGCAGATACAGGTTCTGGAAGGTCTGGAACCCGTCCGCAAACGCCCGGGCATGTACATAGGCTCGACGGACGTTAAAGGACTTCACCATCTTGCCGTCGAAATCGTAGACAACAGCATAGACGAAGCTCTTGCCGGTTACTGTACGGACATTGCCGTTACCGTAAACAAAGACGGAAGTCTTTCCGTTCAGGATAACGGCAGAGGTATTCCCACGGGCATACATAAACACGAAGGCGTTTCGGCGGTGGAAGTGTGCCTTACGAAACTTCACGCGGGCGGTAAGTTCGGCGGAGGCGGATATAAGATTTCGGGCGGTCTGCACGGCGTAGGTCTGTCCGTAGTCAACGCTTTGTCCGAATGGCTTACGGTGGAAGTAAAACAAAACGGTCACGTTTATTTTCAGAAATATCACAGAGGCGTTCCCGACGACAGACTTGCAATCGTAGGCGACACGGACGAACACGGAACGCTGGTTACCTTTATGCCCGACAAGGAAATGTTCGAAACGACGGTGTTTGAATTCGACAGACTGCGTCACAGACTGAGAGAACTCGCTTACCTCAATAAAGGCATAAAGATCACGCTTACCGATCTCAGAGAGGGCGAAGAGAAGGAAGAAACCTATCATTACGCGGGCGGACTCAAAGAACTCGTTCAGAACCTCAATAAAAACAAAACCGTTTTACTCGACAAAGTTCTTTATATCGACAAGTCGGTAAAAGAGGGCGAAGTGGAAATCGCAATGCAGTTCAACGACAGCTACAACGAAACGGTTTATTCTTACGCAAACAACATCAACACCGAAGAGGGCGGAGCTCATCTCGACGGATTCAAACAGGCTCTCACGAAAGCCGTTGTGGATTACGCGAAAAAGACCAATCAGATAAAGGACGACGACAAACTTACGGGCGACGATATAAGAGAAGGTCTTACGGCGGTTATTTCGGTTAAGCTGGAAGAACCTCAGTTCGAAGGACAGACCAAAACCAAGCTCGGCAACAGCGAAATGCGTACCGCGGTTTATAAAGTCGTTCTGGACGAAGTAGGCACCTACCTCGAAGAGAATCCCAAACAGGCAAGAGATATAGTTATCAAGTGTATAGCCGCGCAGAGGGCGAGAGAAGCCGCAAGAAACGCGCGCGAACTCACGAGAAGAAAAACCGTTCTCGAAAGCACTACTCTCCCGGGTAAACTTGCCGACTGTACGGAAAAAGACTCCAGATACTGCGAAATCTACCTCGTTGAGGGCGACAGCGCAGGCGGAACGGCTAAACAGGGACGGGACAGAAGATTTCAGGCGATATTACCCCTAAGAGGCAAGATTCTCAACGTAGAAAAAGCAAGACTTCACAGAATACTCGAAAGCGAAGAGATCAAGAATATGATAACGGCTTTCGGATGCGGAATAAACGACGATTTCGACGAAAGCAAACTGCGTTACGACAGAATAATTTGTATGACCGATGCCGACGTAGACGGAAGTCATATAAGAATTCTGCTTCTGACCTTCTTTTTCAGGTTTATGCGTCCGCTTATCGAAAACGGTCACGTTTATATCGCAATGCCTCCGCTTTATAAGATAACCAAAAACCGTCAGGAGTATTACGCTTACGACGACGACGAAATGAACAAAAAGATGGAGGAACTCGGACGGAAAGGCACCGACCTTCAAAGATACAAAGGTTTGGGCGAAATGAGCAGCGAACAGCTCTGGACGACGACCATGAATCCCGAAACGAGAATCATGAAAGTCGTAACCATGGCGGACGCAATTGCGGCGGACGAGATTTTCAGCGTGCTGATGGGCGAAAAGCCCGAACTCAGACGTGAGTTTATAGTCGAGAATTCACAGCTGGTGGAAGAACTTGATATTTAACCGAGGTAAGAAATGAAAAAGAATAAAGATATATCGGGAGTGGAGTACGTCAAAGCCTTAAAAACGACCAACGTAGTCCCCGTTAATCTCGAAGAAGAAATGAAACGCTCGTTTATCGCCTACGCTATGGCGGTAAACGTTTCAAGAGCCATTCCCGACGTAAGGGACGGATTAAAGCCCGTACACAGAAGAATACTTTACGCTATGGGCGAACTCAATATGTTCTACGACAAGCCCACGAGAAAGTGCGCCCGTATCGTAGGCGACGTTCTCGGTAAATACCATCCTCACGGCGACAGTGCGGTTTACGAAGCTCTCGTAAGACTTGCGCAGGACTTCTCGATAAGATGCCCGCTCGTAGACGGACAGGGCAACTTCGGAAGCGTGGACGGAGATCCGCCGGCTGCACAGCGTTATACCGAAGCCCGACTCAGTAAAATCGCGGGCGAAATGCTCCGCGACATCGACAAGGAAACGGTAGACTTCTACCCCAACTTCGACGACACTTTAATGCAACCCGTGGTTTTACCCGCAAGATTCCCCAATCTTCTCGTAAACGGCGCGGACGGTATAGCCGTAGGTATGGCGACCAACATTCCTCCGCACAATCTCGGCGAAGTTATAGACGGCGTTATCGCGCAGATGAAAAATCCCGATATTACCGTAGAACAGCTTATGGAATACATTCCCGCGCCCGATTTTCCGACGGGCGGTATAATTATGGGAAGAAACGCCATAAAGAAGGCTTATAAGACGGGCAGAGGCACCATTATAGTAAGAGCCAGAACGGAAATAGAAGAGTACGTTTCCCACGGACAGCAGAAGAGCCGTATCGTAGTTTACGAACTTCCCTATCAGGTCAACAAAGCCAAGCTCATAGAAACCATAGCCGACCTCGTAAAAGACAAGAGACTGGAAGGCATAAGCGATATTACCGAAGAAAGCGACAGAAACGGTATGCGTATAGTTATCGAAGTCAAAAAGGACTTCAACGCGCAGGTCGTTCTCAATAACCTTTTCAAGCACACGCAGATGCAGGTTTCCGACGGTATCATTATGCTGGCTCTGGATAAAGGACAGCCCAAGCTTCTGACGCTCAAAGAAATCATAGGTTGCTATATCGAACACCAGAGAGACGTTATAGTGAGAAGAACGCGTTTCGACCTTAAAAAAGCCGAAGAAAGAAGCCATATTCTCGAAGGTCTTATAATCGCTCAGGACAACATCGACCGCGTGGTAGAGATTATAAGAAACAGCCGTGACAGCGCGGAAGCAGGCGAGAAACTCATGGCTGAATTCGCTCTTTCCGAAAGACAGACCAAGGCTATTCTCGAAATGCAACTTCAGAGACTTACCCATCTTCAGGTGGATAACCTCAGAAACGAGTACGAAAAGCTCAGGGAAGTCATAGCCGACCTCAGAGATATTCTGGATAAGCCCGAAAGAGTGGACGCTATTATCGAAACCGAACTTACCGAGTGCAAAGACAAGTACAATACTCCCAGAAGAACCGAACTCGCTACCGATTACGAGGAAATGGAAGTGGGAGATTTCATAGAGAAAGAAGACGTGGTTATTTCGATGACGCACGAAGGCTACATAAAGAGAATTTCGCTTTCCGAATACAAAGTTCAGGACAGAGGCGGAGTAGGCGTTACCGCGCATAAGACCAAAGACGAAGATTTCGTGGAAAAGATGTTCGTTTCTTCCACGCACGACAGTCTGCTGTTCTTCAGTAACAGAGGCAAAGTCTATTCGATTAAGGCGTACGAGATTCCCGAAACGCTCAAAGCCGCGAGAGGAAGAGCCATTATCAACCTCATTCAGGTGGAAACGGGCGAAAAGATAACCGCGGTTATCCCCATGAAGGAAAAATGCGAAGGCTTTATGTTTATGGCGACCAGAAACGGCGTTGTCAAAAAGACCGAGATGGAAGAATTCGCTTCCATAAGAAAGAGCGGTAAAATCGCTATAAGACTTGACGAAGGCGACGAACTCGTTTCGGTGGACTTCACCGAAGGCAACGAAGACATAATCGTCGCAAGTCACTTCGGAAAGTGCATAAGATTCAGCGAAGAAGACGTCAACGATATGGGCAGAAACAGCCGTGGCGTAAGAAGCATGAAGCTCGAAAAGGGCGACTATATCGTCGATATGGCTGTGCTTAAAGAAGGTTCGGAGATTCTGACGGTAACCGAAAACGGCTTCGGCAAGAGAAGCGACCTCGATTCTTACCGCAGACAGACAAGAGCCGGAAAGGGCGTCAAGGCGGGCGAATTCACCGAAGAAACGGGTAACCTTATCGGACTTAAACTCGTTACCGCAGAAGACGACGTGGTTATAATAGCCGATAACGGCGTGGCTATAAGAATGAAAGTTTCGGCTATCAGTAAGTTCGGAAGAGCCACCAAGGGCGTCAGACTTATGAGACTCAAAGGCGACGCCAAGATAGTCAGCGTAACGAAATGCGTTTCGGCAGAAAACGACGACGCTATTCTTAACACCGAGGAAAACGATTACTCGGACGAAAACGCAGCCGCCGAAGAAGCCCGCGAAAACGCCGAAGAACAGGCTTTCATAGGCGAAGAGTTATAAGCGGTAACCCGTAAAACGCAAAGACATAAAAAACACAAAATCAAAAACGGTTTTAATATCCGAGTCGCGGGGAAGTTAACGCTTCCTCGCGTTTTCAGGAGGAAATAATGTATAAAATACTGAAAATAAGGGAGCTTGCCGAAAACGTAAAAGAATACGTCGTAAAAGCTCCTCTCGTTGCGAAAAGCGCAAGACCGGGACAGTTTATAATACTTATGGTAAACGAAAAGGGCGAGAGAGTTCCCTTTACGATAGCCGACTACGATAAAGAAGAAGGCACCGTTACCGTAATCGTTCAGACGGTAGGCGCAACCACTTATAAGCTTTCGAAAATGAAGGAGGGCGACGAACTTTTTGCCTTCATCGGACCTTTGGGTAAGCCCACCGACCTCGACGGAGAGGAGAAAATTCTGCTTATAGGCGGAGGAATAGGAAGCGCGGTTATTTATCCGCAGGCAAAGCACAGAGCCGGGATTGGCAAAAAAGCCGACGTTATTCTGGGCGCGAGAACGGAAAGTCTGCTTCTTTACAGAAAAGAGTTTGCGGAAACTACCGATAATCTCGTTATTATGACCGACGACGGAAGCTACGGAGAAAAGGGTTTCGTTACCGACGCGGAAAGAAAACTGCTTGAAAAGGGCGGATACGACGTAGTTTTTGCGGTAGGTCCTCTTCCCATGATGAAAGCCGTTTGCGCCGTTGCAAGTCAATTCAACGTAAAAACGGTGGTTTCGCTCAATTCCATTATGGTTGACGGAACGGGAATGTGCGGTTGTTGCCGTGTAAAGGTGGGCGGAAAAACGCTTTACGCCTGCGTGGACGGACCGGAATTCGACGGAAGTCAGGTGGATTTCGACGAAGCCATACTGCGCGGTAAAACCTATCGCGAACACGAAAAAGAGTGCTTCCTGCGCGCTAAGGAGGAGTTATGAGCGAAAGACATCAGCCCGTTATAAGAGACCCACAGGAAAGAATAAAAGATTTTAACGAAGTAAGTCTCGGTTTCGATAAAGAAACGGCTTTGAGCGAAGCCGAAAGATGTCTGCAGTGCAAAAATCCGCGTTGCAGAGAAGGTTGCCCCGTCAGGATAAATATACCGACCTTTATCAAAAAGCTCAGGGAAGGCGACGTTGACGGCGCGAAAGGCGTTATTTACGAAGACAATATCCTTCCGAGAATATGCGGAAGAGTCTGTCCGCAGGAACAGCAGTGCGAAAAGAACTGTATACTCGGAGTCAAAGGCAAATCCGTAGCCATCGGACAGCTCGAACGTTACGTCGGAACGGAAGGCAAGTGCGGAATCGCAACCGACAAAGAGTTCGCGGGTAAAAGCGTTGCCGTCGTAGGTTCGGGACCTGCGTCGCTGACCTGCGCTTTCTTCCTCGTCAAAAAGGGCGTGGACGTTACCGTTTTCGAAGCCTTTCACGTTGCGGGAGGCGTTCTCGTGTACGGTATACCCGAGTTCCGTCTTCCAAAGAGCGTCGTGGCAAGTGAAATCGATATGCTCAAAAGCTTGGGCGTGAAGTTCGAAATGAACTGCGTGGCAGGCAAAACGCTCACCATAGAAGAACTTAAAGACAAATTCGACGCCGTGTTTATAGGAACGGGCGCGGGACTTCCCATGTTTATGAATATCGAAGGCGAAGACCTCCCGGGTATATATTCCGCAAACGAATATCTTACGCGTATAAATCTTATGAAGGCTTACAGAAGCGACTACGATACGCCCGTTATGAAAAGCAGGAAAGTCGTGGTAGTAGGCGCGGGCAACGTCGCTATGGATGCGGCGAGAACGGCTCTCAGAATGGGCGCGGAAGTGGATTTGGTTTACAGAAGAGGCAGAGAAGAAATGCCGGCACGCCGTGAAGAAGTCGAACACGCCGAAGAAGAAGGCGTCCGTTTTAATCTGCTTTGCAATCCCGTGGAATTCATCGGAAAAGAGAGCGTTACGGGCGCGAAATGTATAAGAATGCAACTCGGAGAACCCGACGCCTCGGGCAGAAGACGTCCCGTCGAAATTCCCGGAAGCGAATTTATAATAGACTGCGACGCGGTTATCGTAGCTTTGGGAACCGTTCCCAATCCGATGATTGCAGGTAGCGACAAGAACCTTAACGTTTCCAAAAAAGGAACGCTGGAAGCCGACGAGAACGGAAGAACTTCGGAAAAAGGCGTTTATGCGGGAGGCGACGCGGTAACGGGTTCCGCCACCGTAATCAAAGCCATGGGCGCGGGAAAAACCGCCGCTATGACCATTTTAAGCGACTTTACAAAATAGTATAGGCTTCGCGAAATAGTTACCTCCGCAAACGGTACGATAAAAAGGAATCGATTTTTCCGAACGGTAATTGATTAACGATAATTACAAGCGCGTTCTCTTAAAAAAGGGAACGCGTTTTTTATAGGCATTCCCTTCGTTCTCCCTGAAGTTTTTATAAAAAAGAGAAAACGCGTATTTTAGCTTAAAGCGACTTTCTGCCAAAAAAGCCTTTTTATGACAGAAAATCCTGCTTTTCCGTGCGTTCCTGGCTTTATAATGGGCTTATCGGGAGGGAAAACCAATGGCTCTGACTTATTTCGTTATAGTTCTTTGTTCGGTCGTAATAATCTCCGCTACCTATCGGCTTATAAAGCTTCTGCGTTTCGCTTACAATGAAAGACTCGCTCGCAGGAAAAAGCGTACGGAAAGCCGTGCTTTTCAAGACAGAAAGCCGTAAAAACCGCCCTGAACGGACGCGTTTTTGTTATGGAACACGGTTGAAAGGTTCGGTTTATGAGAATACTGCAATCGAAAGTAAGTTTTTTGCGTTACAAAATACGGTTTAATAAAGTGTTTTTCACGTTATTTGCACTCCTTAAAGAATCCGAAGGCGGTCGTTCTTCGGATTTTTTGCGCACAGACGGATAAGTCGGTTTTGCGTATTTCGCACGTGCGGATAAGTCGGTTTTTGTTTTTTCGCATTTCGCACTTATGTTTCGTGCGCACGGATTTACGAGCTTTTCAGCGTTTTTATAAGTCGTTTTTGCGTCGCTCGTAACCGTTTTTACTCGTGCGTTTATTCGTGTTTCCCGTTTTTATTCTTGCGTGGTTAGTCGTCTTTTCCGTTTTTTCGCATAAAAAAAAGGCTGCCCGAAAGCAGCCTTGATTAAGTTTGTTTTTAGTGTTTTCTGTTACGTTTAACGATAACTACGATAACGTATACGACAGCGGCTATCATAAGAAGAGAAGCTGCGGAAATAACTATCGTGAGCCAGTTTACGGTGTAATCGCCTTTGGTTTCGGTGTTGTCCGCGTCGGTGGAAGGAGCGTCGTCTCTGGTGTCGCCCTGTTCGTTAACGAAGTCAAAACCTTTTACGTTGCTGTATTTAGCCGTAAGTTCGATCTTTTCAACGAGTTTACCGTCGACTTTCTGTTTGCGGTCGTAGGTTGCGAAGATCTGAACGTTATCTTCCTTTTCGGCGGAAAGAGCGGTGAATTCGTCTTCGGTCATGGTAACGTAATCAGCCATATCGAATACGACTGCGCCCTGAGCCTTGTCTTCGTCTGCGGAAGCGGATTTCTTACCGTTATAAAGGTGGAGGTAAACGTTCTTTTCAACGGCGCCCGTTGCGATATAGAAGTTGAACTGAACGAAACCGTTTGCAAGTTCGATCTTATCGGAAGAGTACTGAAGCATATCGGAAGCAACGATTTCGTCGTAGCTCATTTCTGCCGTAACGTCGCCGGTAAGGTAAACGTAAGCTTTACCGCCAAGTTCTTTAGCCGCAACGCTGATTCTGTAATAGCTGTTTGCGGAAAGAGTGATTCTCGAGCTGGAAAGACCGAAAGAGGTAAGTTCGTTATTGTTGATATAAAGCTGGGAAACCGTGCCTACGTCACTGCCGAAAGCAAAGTCGTTTTCGGTGATGGCGGTGGGAAGTTCGCTGTTTCTTGCGTCGTTATTTACGACGATACCGTAGGTAACCTGTCCGAGAGTGTAAGCTACCGACGCGCTCCAATCGGAAACGGCGTGCGGATAAACGGACGCGGAAACGTTGGAAGCGAAGTTATCGAAGGAACCGTTGGTGAGCGTCGAGCTTCCCTGAGGGGTGAAGGAGGAGGAAGAAAGGTCTACTTTCTTAGCCTGAGAACCCGTGGAAGCGCTGGAATAATCGCTTGCGGAGATTTCTTCGAGAGAAATTTCGGTAACGTAAAGAGTGCCTTTAACCGCTTCGGTAAGACCGTTCTGGTTAATCATATTACCAAGCCACAATTCGAGCTGAAGAGTGAAATCTTTGGTATTGGAAGGCTTGATATAGAAGGAATATCTTACCCAACCGTTGAAGGAATCGGTTTCGGCGTCAGCCTGTGCGCGAACCTTGCTGAAATAGGTGGTGTGGGTATTGTCGTTCTTTGCGTTTACGTCGTAGAGGTAAATGTTAGCGCCCTGATCGATACGAACGTCTTTGGTTCTTACGTAGAAGGAAAGAAGGTAATGAGTGTTGCTCGAGGGAGCGTTAACGGTTATGGGCTTAATGAGAGAACCGCCTACCGACTTTACAGAACCGTCGTTAACGAGCTTGTAAACGTTAGCTTCGTCGCTTTCTTCGAAGGGGTAGAGGTCGATGTCGTTTTCCTGCATAAACTGAGCGGAAGTGATGGCTTCGAAGCCTTTAACGTCCATTTCGGCTACGTTGGTAACTTCTTCGGACTGGCTGTAGAAGGAAGCGACCTGCGTGAAATCGTCCGTTTCTACTTTCTTGTATTCGCCCTTGGACGTGGTGTTAAGAACTACGTTGTCCACGAAAAGAGTACCGGTTGCCGTGTCGTAACCGTCGGTAACGTTACGGCCGATACCGAATTCAACCCAGAGAGACTGAGAACCCGAAGCTTTGCCTTCGATATAAACGGTGAACTTCTGCCATTCTTCCTTGGTATCTATCGTCGTAAAGGAAGCGGGGAAAGATTCGCTCTGAGAAGAAGAGGATTTAAGGAACATATAAACTTCGCTTGCGCCTTCGGTAATGCCTTCGGTTTTAAGCCAGAAAGTAAGTTTATAGTAGTTGTTGGCGGAAACGGTGAAGCTGCTGTAATTCTTTATGTTTGCGTAAGTAGCTTCTCTGTTATGAATCATATAAACGGAATTGGTATCCGTGTCGTCGTTCTTTTCTTTTTCGCCTGCCTCGGGAACGCCGGGGTTGGAAACTTCAACGCCAAGAGAACCAAGTTCTTTGGAAACGGAAGTCCAGCTCTTTTCATCGGTGGGAACGATACCGGCTACCGTAACGACGTTGTTCTTTCTGGTAAGATTCCATGCCTGAGCAACGTAAGGCGCGCCGATTTTATTAGCGTCCAGAGTGAAATCGAAACCGCCGTTTTTAATGGTAGCGGAACTGGATTCGGGACTGCTGGTTTCGTTAGTGATTTCCGACAATTCGGGATCTGTGTGATTGACGAAGACCAATGTGCCTGCGATAACGGCTGCCGCAACGATGAAAACGATTACGGTGAGGAGTATCTTCTTGCCGAACATCGGGTCTTTTGTCTGAGCAGCCGCTGCGGCTGCGTTGGTTTTCTTGTTTTTACTCATCTTAACCACCTGTAATAGAATGATGTGTTTGCGCTGAAAAGAGTTTTCTCCCGCGCGGTGTAAGGGAAAAATACGACTTGGGTATATAGTCCGAGCCGTCTCCCGATAAACTTACTCGTATATTTTATAACATAATCCGTAAAAAATCAAATAAATTTACCTATTTTCTTAGCCGAATTTGCAATAAAAAGCGATTAGTTGCTTAAACTAACGTAGAAAACGGACGCGAGCGGGCGAAGTTAAGCCTTCGGAGCGTCAAAAATTGCGGGATAAAAATATTTTTTCTTTTTTGCCCGTAAAACGGAGGAAAAACGGTTGACGGACGGATTCAGAAGGACGCTTCTTATAATTTCGGGGCTTATTATAGGACTTACGAACGGGTTTCTCGGCGGAGGCGGAGGAGTTCTGTGCGTCGTCGTTCTTTTATGCGTATTGCGTTTTGCCACCAAAGAGGCGCACGCCACCGCGCTTTTCGTTATTCTGCCCGTTACTCTTTTGTCGGCGGTAATCTATATAATCGGCGGAAATGCAGACCTTAAAGTCACGCTTTTGTCGGCTCTCGGAGTAACTTTGGGCGGAATAGTCGGAGCGTCGCTTTTACGGAAGCTGAAGGCGCCGTCGGTGGAACTGATTTTCGCTATGATATTGATTTTTGCGGGAATAGGAATGTTATAGGAGGAATTGGAATGGGTTTTCTCGTGTTTTTAAGCGCGTTTTTTTCGGGCGTTGTCGGAGGAATGGGAATGGGCGGAGGAACTTTTCTTATTCCGCTTTTAAGAGCGCTCGGAGTTTCTCAGCATTCGGCGCAGACGGCAAACCTTATAAGTTTTATTCCGATGTGCTTCGTGGCTCTTATAATCCACGGCAAGAACGGCTTGCTCAGAATATCGGGAACGGGCTGGACGGTGGTTTTCGCTTTTATTGGGGCTTTTATAGGTTCGCTTTCGGCGCAGAAGACTTCGCCCGAACTTCTTCGTCGGATATTCGGCGTGTTTTTGCTTTGTTTCGGAGTGTATCAGGCGGTTACCGCATTGAAACGAAAATCCGAAAGCGGACTTTCTTCGGGACTGAAAGAACGGAAAGTCCGTCGTTAAAGCGTAAATTCACTCCGAAAGGGCGGAAGTCAATCGTACGGATAAAGAACGGACGGAAGTCAATTATTCGGATGCGGACGGCGTTAAAGCAAACGGAAAGGAGTCAAAGATAGGGAAGCGTAAACAAAAGGGATAAGCCAAGGAAGCGTAAATTATGGATATATACAAGAAGTTGGGAATCATATTTGCCGTAACGGCGATAATATTGATTTTTGCGGGCTTTTACGGGAGTTCGCCGTTGCAGGAAAAGATAATAGTGCTGAGTATAGGCATAGACCTTCCGCCGTCGGGAGAAGGTTTCGACGTGACTTACGAGTCGGCTCAGCCGTCAATCAAGGCGGAGGGAGACTCTTCGGGAGGAACGTCGGGCGGACTGGTAAAGGGAAGCGGACCTACGCTGTCGACGGCACTGCAACAGGCAAACGAACGCTCGGGCAAGCTCGTTTCTTTAGGGCAGAGCAGCGTTATAATAATAGGCGAAGATTACTACACGAAAAGCAACGTCGCGCAGGTGCTTTCCTACTTTTCGCTTTCCGACGCTTTCAGGGACGGAACGTCCGTAGTTGCCTGCAAAGGCAAAGCTTCCGACCTTCTCGGAGTAAAGCTTGCCTTCGACGGGTACGTGGGGCTTGCTCTGGAAAACACCGTCCGCAACGACGGAGCGAAACTCGGAATTCCTTACGTCAACGTGGTGGACTTCACGAAAATGCAGCTTTCCGAAAAGCAAAGCAGTTATCTGCCCGTGGTGAGTTTCGTTATGGATCCGTTGGAAAGCGACGAAAAGAAAGACGATAATAAGCCTTCGGGACACCTCGAAATCAATTCCACGGCTTTATTCGGCGGAGGAAAGTTCATTACCGAAACGGACAGAGCTTTCGGCGAAAGTCTCGTGTTTATTACGGAAGACAAGAGCTTTCGGACTTACGTTATAAACGATAAGATTTCTAATCCTGCCGTTTCCAAAAAAGCCGCCGTGGGAATAGTCAGTAAAAGCCTTTCTTTCGATTGCGGAACGGAAGACGGACGGGCGGTTCTCGGCGTAAACGTAAAGCTCAAAGTAAAGAGACTGAGAACGGACACCGACGGAAGCGTTTCGCGTTTCACGGCAAAGTCTTACGGCGAAATCTCGGACGCAAATAAAATCGAAGTAAGAAACAAAGTCCGCGCCGATATAGAGAAGTTCTACGGCGTGCTTATCGCAAACGACTGCGACGCGGTGGGGTTGTGGGCGTTGTTTTTCAAAAGAAAGGGCAAAGAATGGGAAGAGTTTTCGGCTGTTCATAAGGATTGGCTGAAAAATCTCAAAGTCAACGTTTTCGTGGACGTGTCGAATTAAAGGCTTTCGGTTTTAATCGGCAAAGACTATAACCGAAGCCCGGAAAAGCCGTTTATTCAGGTTTTTGGTTTTAAGCAGCAGAAGATAATACATTTTCCCGATTAAAGGCTTTTTCGTCGGAGCGTTCGGTTTTACGTCGGCAGAGAGCTATTAAGAAACTTTTCGGGCGTAAAAGAGGAGAAAAGGCGAATATTAAAGGGGGCGGAAGCCGTTTTTTTAAGCAAAAGTTTTTCGTTTTGAAATTTTAATGGATTTTTTACAAAAAATATGGTATAATCTCGGACGGAAGGCGGGTTTACTCCGTCTTTATAATCGAGAGCAAAAACGCGTGCCGACGGCAGGGGCCGAATCCCAACGGCATTGCGAGAGAGTAAAAGCTATGTATAATTTCAGAAAAGGATATTATTCGGACGTAAGAATCGAGGACAGATTCAATAATACGCTGGTGTTTCTCGACAAAAAGCTTCAGCAGGTTCTCGACAGAACGGAAAAGCGTGCGTTCATAAGAGTTTTCAACGGAAAAATGTGGTATTATTCGTCGGTTACCGACGTGGCTCACGTTCAGCAGGAACTCGACGCGCTCTACGACGTTGCCGAACCCAATCCCGACATCGACGAGAACCCTATAGTCAAAAGATTCGAAGTCAACAAAGCCGACGTCAGAAAGTTTAACGGAAACAGTAGCGTAAGAAAGGTTTCCCTTGACGAAAAGAGAAGATTTACCGAAAAGTACGTGGACGTTGCCGCAGAAGGCAAGTACACCGTCATGAGTCAGGTAATTTATATGGATAAGAATTACGACTTCACTTTCTATTCTTCCAAGGGCGCGGAAATCCGTCACGATTTTCAGGTCGCTGGACTGGTTTTCGTTATGGAACTTTCAAACGGCGAAAACAAAGAAACTTCTTTCGGTTATTCGACGGCGCTCGATTTCCAAGGTATAGGAGATCCCGCCGAGAAGATAAGAGAGTCTTATAAAGAGTCGGAAGACTTCCTTCTCAACAGCGTTCCCTGCGAAAAGGGCGACTTCCCCGTTATTCTCGCACCCAAAGTCGCGGGCGTGTTCGCGCACGAAAGTTTCGGTCACAAGAGCGAAGCAGACTTTATGGTAGGCGACGAAACCATGAAGAAAGAATGGACTCTCGGTAAGCAGATAGCTTCTCCCAAGCTTTCCATTATAGACACGGGTCTTATGGACGGCTCGGGATACGTTCCCTTCGACGACGACGGAACGGCAGCCAAGAAGACTTACCTCATAGAAAAAGGCGTGCTTAAAGGCCGTCTGCATTCGGCTGTTACGGCGGACATTCTGGAAGAAGGTCTTACGGGCAATTCGAGAGCTTTGAACTGCACCTTCGAACCCATAGTCAGAATGACCACTACTTATATAGAAGGGGGCGACAGCACCTTCGAAGAACTCGTCGGCAAAATCAAATTCGGTTACTTTATAAAGAGTTACAAACACGGTTCGGGTATGAGTACCTTTACCATAGCTCCCAATAAAGCTTACGAAATCAAGGACGGCAAGATTACCCGTCCGGTAAGAATATCCGTTATTTCGGGTAACGTTTTCGAAACTCTCGGTCTTATCGACGGACTGGGTAAAGACGTTGAAATAGAAGTGGACGTTGCCGGCGGTTGCGGTAAGATGGAACAGGGTCCTCTTCCCGTAGGACTGGGCGGACCGTACGTTTCGATTTCCAGAATGAGCGTAAAATAGGAGGGCGAGAAGATGAAAGAGAAAATATTCGCAAGTAACGAAAGCATAACCGTAGGTATTATGGGCGGAGAAGTGGCTTCTTACAGAAAAAAACAGGAAGAAAAGACCACCGTCAGAATTTATAAGGACGGCTATATCGGAGTTGCGGGCGCGATAGGCGAATGCGACGAAAGAGAACTCGAAAAGAAAGCCGAAAAAATGCTGGACAACAAAATCGCTTATCCCTGCGTATCGGGCGAAAAGATTATAAGAAGCGAATCGGGTCCCGTTCTTAACGTGACAGACGGCGAAATAGTAAAGCTTACCGAAAAACTGCTTGCCCGCCTTGCAAAAGAAACGCCCGATTTCCTTTACAGCCAGAGCGTAAGAATAATGAGAAGTTCTTCCCGTTACGAATGCGATAACGGAAGCAGGCTTTCTCACAGAGGAGAATATATACTCGTAGGTCTTATTATTAAGGATAAGAGCAGTGCGAACGTTTTCGACGCAAGTTATTTCGTGGCTCTTACCGATTACGACGAAGACAAAGTAGTAGCCGACGTAAAACGTCTTTACGACGCTTTCCATAAGGACGTTGAAATCGAAGACGGCGAATATATCGTATCCATGAATCCCGAAGAATTCCTCGTAGGATTCATTGCGGATAACTTCGAAGGCGAAAAGTTCAGTAAAGGCGCGTCGCTTCTTTCGGGAAAGACGGGCGAAAAGCTTTTCAGCGAAAAAGTAACAATGTATATGGATTACGCCAAAGAACCCGAAGCGTCGCCTTTCTTCGACGCGGAAGGAACGGTTCTTGCGGGCGACAGATTCTACCTCGTAAAAGACGGCGAATTCTGCGGAGTTCTCGCAAACAAGAGAGTATCCGCTCTTTATAATCTTCCTCTTTCGGGAAGCGCGTCGGCGGCTTACGACACCGTTCCGGGCAACAGTTTAAGAGGTTCGCTCATAATCGGTCAGGACGGCAGAAGTTTCGACGAAATCGTTAAGGACGAAACGGTTATCCTTCCTCTTATGGCGTCGGGCGGAGATTACACCAAGACGGGCGACTTCTCTACTCCCGTTCAGCTGGCTCTCGTTTATAAGAACGGCAAGTTCTTGGGAAGAGTAAAGGGCGACTTCGGTATTTCCTGCAACTTCTTCGATATGCTGGGCAAGAACTTCGTTGGAAGCGCGACGGGCGTTCTCAATCACGCCAAAGAAGAAAACGTCGTTCTCGTAAGAATGAACGTTAAAAAGTAAAAATTCCGTTCCCGCTTGATTATTAAGTCAAAAGCAAAAACGGAAGGTCTAAAAATCTTTATAAAGATATGAAATCGGGGCGGTTGGCGTTGACAACCGCCCTTATTTTTGTTAGAATATAAACTGAGGCAGTATGGCAGGAAGCAAACGTACGGTTCCGCCATACGGGAGGAATTTATTTTGGTCACGTTGGAAGACGTAAAAAGAAATCCGGAAATAAATTGTTTTATAAAGGCAGGCAACGAAGCTCTGGGCGAAATCGGGTTCACGGAACACGGTTTCGGACACGCCGTGAAATGCTCGGTTCTTGCGAAGCGTATAGTGGAAGAATTCGGCGGAACGGAAAGGGAAGCCGAGCTTGCGGGAATAGCGGGTTATATGCACGACATAGGCAATATGGTCAACAGGTACGACCACGCCCATACGGGAGCTATTCTTGCCGTGGATATTTTGAGACGAATGGGTATGCCTCCCGAAGATTACGCGCTTATCGCGGGAGCCATAGGCAACCACGACGAATCCACGGGTAAAGTGGTCAGTAACATTTCCGCCGCGCTTATTCTTGCCGATAAAGCCGACGTTCACAGAATGAGAGTGAGAAGTCACTTTATAAACGACGACATTCACGACAGAGTGAACTACGCCGTTACCGAGAGCGGACTGTATATAGAAAACAAAAAGATAATTCTTAAACTCAGGATAGACACGGAGATATGTTCGGTTATAGAGTATTTCAAGATATTCCTCAACAGAATGTATATGTGTCAGTCGGCGGCTCATTATCTCGGAACGCAGTTTTCGCTTTGTATAAACGATACCGTCCTTATGTAAAGGAAAACGTCGGCGTTTCATCGGGTAACGCTTATATCTTCAGGAGAACAAATCGGTTCGGACTATATAACGGATAGCGATTCGAAAGATAACGACGCGTGCGCGGAGTAACCGTCCGTGCGCGCCGTGATATACAAAAAGCGGAGGCTTGGCCGTCCGTTTACATCAGGGAGAAAAAACAATATGGATCTGTTATCAAACATAATTTTCCTGTTCGCAGGCGTGGGTATTTTCATGCTTGCGATACATATGACGAGCGAAAGCATGGAAAAGATAGCCAGCGACAAGCTCAGGAAATTACTTGATAAAATATCGGGCAATAAACTGTCGGGCGTAGGAATAGGCGCGGGCGTAACGGCGATTATTCAGAGTTCGTCGGCAACCACGGTTATGGTGGTAGGTATGGTAAACGCCGGTATAATGACGCTTTCTCAGGCTACCAACATCATAATGGGCGCAAATATAGGAACGACCATCACGGGTCTTATAGCGGCTTTGCCCACGCTGTCTGCGGGTTCGGATTTCCCGTCGCCCACGGACTTGCTGATGCTTTTGAGTTTCATCGGCGTAATAATGAATATGGTCTGCAAGAAAGATCGTCTTAAAACGTGGGGCAACTTCCTTGCTGGTTTCGGAGCGGTTTTCGTCGGACTTAAATGTATGTCCATGTCCATGGAATTCATGGCTGAACTTCCCGAATTCAGAAACGCTCTTATAGCCGTTACCAATCCCCTTCTTCTTTTGCTCATAGGCGCGGTATTCACGGGAATTATTCAGAGTTCGGCAGCCGTTACGGGTATTCTTATTACCATGGCGAGCAACGGTCTTATAATAGGCGGAGGCGGAAACGCAATGCTTTACGTCGTGCTCGGCACAAACATCGGAACGTGCGTTACCGCGGTTATAGCAAGTATAGGAGGTGCGACCAACGGTAAACGGGCTTCTCTTATCCACCTGATGTTCAATATATTGGGTTCGGTGGTGTTCTTTATCATAATGTCCGTATGGACGGGCTTTTACGACGACGTGCTTTCGAAACTTCTCGGCGGAAACCACGGTCTTGCGATAGCCGTTTTCCACGTGGTATTCAACCTCGTTTCCACGGCGATTTTACTGCCCTTCTCGAACGTTCTCGTAAAGATAGCTCAGAAACTTGTAAAATCCAAACCCGAAAAAGCAAAATTCAAACTTGCCTTTATCGAAGACCGTATACTTAAAACCCCTTCGATAGCAATGGATCAGCTACTTAAAGAAACCAAACGTCTTGCAGAGCTTGCAAGAAGGATTTTAACCACGGCAGTGCAGGCTTTCCTCGAAGCCGACGTTTCCAAAGAGGGCGTAGTTAAAGAAGAAATGGAAGAAATAAGCTTTATCGTGGGCGAAATCAATAAGTTCCTCGTTAAAGTCAACGCGGTTGATTTGTCGTCGAGAGACAAACTTGCCGCTTCCAACCTTCACCACGTCATAAGCGACTTCGAAAGAGTTGCCGACCTTTCCACCAACATTATGAGATACACGGTAAGCGCGAGAGAACGCAATCTTTACTTCACCGAAGCCATTCAGAGCGAAGTTCAGGGTATGTTCGGATGTATAGACGAGATGTTCGAACTGGTTATCGGCGACATAGCCAAGAGATCGGGCGAAAACCGCGACGCTATCAACCAACTGGAAGACAAGGTTGACGAATACAGAACGCAGAACCTCGAAAATCATATAGAAAGAATGAACCGCGGAGAGTGCAATCCCGACAGCGGCGGAATTTATATGAACACGATAAACAACCTCGAAAGAGCAGCCGACCACCTTAAATTCATATCGGACAAAGAACTGTAAAAAGGACGGTTATTTGTCGGGCGTCGGGACTATAACGCAAAAAAGCATTTATGCCGCCGCAGAAAACGGCGGCTTTTCAGATTAAGGAGCAGATAATGGGAAAGACAAAAACTTCGGATGAACAGCAAATATCTTTCGGACTTACGGACGTTGCGGAAGAAAAGCCCGCCGTAAAGAAGAGGACGAAATCCGCGGAAAAGGCTTCGGTCGAAAAAACGAAGGAAGCAAATGCGGATAAATACGACGCGTCTTCGCTGAAAGTTCTCGAAGGTCTCGAAGCCGTAAGAGTGCGTCCCGGTATGTATATAGGCAATACCGATAAAAGCGGTCTGCATCATATTCTGTGGGAAATCATAGACAACTCGGTGGACGAAGCAACCAACGGACACGGAAAGCGCATAGAAGTAACGATAAAGTCCGACGGAAGCGCGGTGGTTTCCGACAGAGGCAGAGGCATACCCGTAGATATATCCAAAGAATACAAAGTTTCGGGCGTTGAACTGGTCTTTACCAAACTTCACGCGGGCGGAAAGTTCGGAAACAAAGCTTACAGCACGTCGGGCGGTCTGCACGGCGTGGGAGCAAGCGTTACCAACGCTCTCAGCAAGTGGCTCGTAGCCGAAGTTTATAAGGACGGAAAGAAGTACACCGCCCGTTTCCATACGATAAGACAGAAAGGCAAGCTTCTTGCGGGCGTTCCCGACGGACCTATGACGGAAGAATTTACGGGCGACCTCGAAAGAACGGGTACTACGGTTACCTTTATGCCCGATCCCGAAATCTTCGGCGAAGCGGAATTCGACGCGGACACGGTAGAAGAAAGGCTCAGAGAACTGTCCTTCCTCAATAAAGGCGTGACTTTCGTTTTCAGCGACGAAAGAATAGGCAGGTACGATGAATTCTTCTCGGAAAAGGGCGTCGTCGACTTTCTTGCGTTTTTGACGGGGGACGAAACGCTTCTTCCCAAGCCTATAGTTATAAGCGGGCAGTCTTTCGAAGGCAACGAACTTTACGCGGAAATGGCTTTCGATTACAAGAAGACCTACGGCGACAGGATAGTTTCTTACGTAAACAATATCCCCACGATAAACGGAGGCACGCACGAAACGGGCTTCAAATCGGGACTGACCAAAGTCTTTAACGATTTTGCGCGCACCAATAAGCTGGTAAAAGAAAAGGAAGATACCCCTCAGGGCGACGATTACAGAGAGGGAATGACAGCCGTTATCTCGATAAGGCTCAAAAACGTCCAGTTCGAAGGACAGACAAAAGGAAAACTCGGAAACGCCGAAGTCAAGAGTATGACGGAAAGCGTAGTGGTTTCTTCGCTCGGAGCTTACCTTCAGACGAAAGAAGGCAAAAAGACGGGCGAGATTATAGTTAAACGCGCTCTCGAAGCCCAGAAGCTCAGAATCAAAATAAACAAAGAGAAAGAGCTTGCAAAACTCAACAATACGCTTGACGCTCAGCTTAACCTCGTAGGAAAGCTCAGCGGTTGTACGGGCAGGGACGCTTCGGTCAACGAACTCTATATAGTGGAGGGCGATTCTGCGGGCGGAAGCGCAAAACAGGCGCGCGACAGAAGATTTCAGGCAATTCTTCCGCTTAAAGGCAAACCGCTCAACACCGAAAAGAAGCAACTCGGGTCCATTCTCGACAACGACGAGATGAGAAGCATAATTTCCGCGATAGGAACAAATCTCGGGAACAAATTCGATATAAAGAAACTCAAATACGACAAAATCGTTATTTTAAGCGATGCCGATCAGGACGGCGCGCACATAAGAGCCATACTTCTCGCCTTCTTTTTGAGATATATGCGCGGACTTGTGGAAGAAGGACATATTTATATAGGAATGCCCCCGCTTTACAGGGTGTCGAAGAAGGATTTCACGACTTACTGCTACGACGACGAAGAACTTAAAAAAGTTATGGAAAAGGCGGGAAAGAACGTTTCGCTTCAAAGATACAAAGGTCTCGGCGAAATGAATCCCGAACAGCTTTGGGAAACCACGCTTAACCCCAAGTCGAGGTCGCTTATGCGCGTTACCATGGAAGACGCGTCGGCTGCCGACAGAATTACGGATATTCTTATGGGCAACAATTCCAAAGTCCGTCAGGTGTACATTATGGAACATGCGGAATTCAATAAAAACAAAGACGAAACCGTAGACAAATATCTCGATTAGCGTTAAGACAAAAAGAGAGACAAGGAGAGGACGGATAAATGGGAAAAACGAAAATCACGGAAAACACGGCTGAACGTAAAGGAACCAATCTTATACTTAAAGATATAGAAAAGGTTATGCACGATTCCATGATGCCTTACGCCGAACACGTAATAATGGAACGCGCGCTTCCGAGAGTGGAGGACGGTCTGAAACCCGTGCAGAGGAGAATTCTTTATACCATGCACGAACTGGGAGTAACGCCCGATAAGCCTACCCTTAAAAGCGCGAGAATCGTGGGCGACTGTATGGGTAAATACCATCCGCACGGAGACGCTTCCATCTATCAGGCTCTCGTAAGAATGGCGCAGGACTTCAACTTCTGTATGCCTCTTATAGACGGACAGGGTAACTTCGGCAGTAACGACGGCGACGGAGCGGCGGCTATGCGTTATACCGAAGCCAAGCTTTCCCCGCTTGCTATGGAAATTCTTGCCGACATCGACGAAGGAACGGTTACGTGGAGCAGAAACTACGACGACAGCCGTAAAGAACCCGATATGCTTCCCGGAAGATTCCCCAACCTTCTCGTCAACGGAGCGAACGGAATTGCCGTAGGTCTTTCCACCAATATTCCGCCTCACAATTTCGCAGAAGTCATAGACGCGTGCGTCGCCTATATAAACGATAAGGAAGTAACTTTACCCGAGCTTCTCAAATACGTAAAAGGTCCGGATTTTCCTACGGGCGGATACGTAATCGCGCCCGAGCTTGAACAGATATACGCGACGGGCGGAGGAAAACTCGTTTTAAGAGGAAAGCTTTCCGTCGAAACGGACAGGAACGACAGAAAACTTCTCGTCGTTACCGAACTTCCCTATCAGGTAGTGCGTTCTACGTGGCTTGCGTCGGTAGCAAAGCTCAAAGAAACCCACAATCTTCAAGATATAGTGGATATAGTGGACGAGTCGGACAAGGACGGAATAAGAGCCGTTATAAAACTTAAAAAAGAAGCCGACGTGGATAAGATAGTCGAACTGCTTTATCAGAAGACCGACCTTCAGATTGCGTATAACGTAAATATGGTGGCTATCGCAGGCTCGAAGCCCGTTTTGCTTACGCTTAAAGACGCAATAGGCTATTACGTGGATTATCAGAGAAAGGTTTTGACGGGAAGAACGGAATTCCGTCTTAAAGTCGCCCGCGACAGAGAACACGTAATAAGCGGACTTGTTATCGCCGTCAAAAACATCGACGAAGTTATAGATATAATCAAAAAAGCCGAAAATACTCAGGCCGCAAAGAAGAAACTTATGGAAAGATTTTCTCTTTCGGACATTCAGGCGCAGGCTATACTCGACCTTCGTCTTGCGAGAATAACAAAGCTCGAAACCGACAAGCTTCTTGACGAACTCAAAGAGCTTCAGGCTCAGATAAAGGAACTCGAAGCTATTTTACGCGACGGACTGAAACTCGACGAAGTTATAAAGAGCGAACTTACGGCTATCAAAAAGAAGTATAAAGTTCCGAGAAGAAGCGTGGTCGTTTCTTCCCCCGACAAATGCAGGATAATGACCGAAGCCGATATAGTTATCGAAGATTTCGACGTAACCGTAGCTTCGGGAAGAATAAAGAAAGTTCCCGTTTCCCACGGAGTAAATCAGGAGGTTATACCCGAAGCGAGAGTAAAAGCCAAAACTCTCGACACGCTCTTAGGTTTTACCGATAAAGGCAACTGTTTCAGACTTCCTCTGACGGAAATCCCCGTTACCAAGGCTTCCTCTAAGGGAACGGAAATTCACGACTACGTGAAGTCTATGACGGAGGGCGAAATGGTGGTAAGTCTTTTCGCTTACAAAGACATTCCCGACTGCACTCTCGTCTGGACGACGAGAAACGGAACGCTTAAACGCACGGCTTTCGGCGAATGCGCTTCCGTCAGGTCGGATTTCTATCCCGTTATAAACCTTAAAGAAGACGACGAAGTCGTTTCTGTCTGCCGGGCTACCGAAGGAAACGGAATTATGATTTTAAGCGGCGGAGGAATGGGACTTAACGTAAAGGTTTCGGAAATTCCCGTTCAGGGCAGAATATCGGGAGGCGTTCAGGGAATGACTCTCGAAGAGGGCGATTACGTAATATTCGCCGACGCCGTATGCGACGCGGGCGAAGTCGTGGTTATGACCGACAAAGGAAGCGTAAAGCGAGTGTTCATATTCGATTTCGAACCTTCCGCACGCAGAAGAAAGGGCGTTAAAGCCGTGGAATTCGGAATAAACGGCAGTAAACTCGTCTTTGCTTCTTACGTAACCGAACCTTACGACGTTAAAGTCGTGACCGATAACGGAGAATATATCCTTAACACCGAAAACATTTCGATAGAAACCCGCCAGCACAAAGGCAAAGTCATAAACAAAGGCAGGGTTATTTCGGCGGGCAGGATAAACTGACGAAAGCCGATTGCAAAATGCAGATTATAAAGCAAGGACTTAAATAACGTTACGCGCAACGCTATAAAAGGAGGAGAATATGACCTTTACTCAGACTGTCAAAGCAGAGATTCTGAAAGGACTCGGAAAAGCCGAGCCGTGTTGCAGAAAGGCTTATCTTTCCGCGCTGGTTCGTTCCGCAGGCACGATAGGCTTCGGAGCAAAAGGTTTTTCTCTTACTTTCGTCAGTAAGAACGAAAAGCTTACTCTTTTTATAGAAAGACTTATAAAGGAAGACTATCCCGAATGCGAATACGCCGTAGTCAAAGAGGGCAGAACGGGGATTTACGCCACCGACGTACAGAATCCCGCGAGACTTCTTCGCGAATGCGGAATCGTCCGTACGGGTAAGTCTCTCGAACTCGTGGACGGAATAAACGAAAAGTTCACCGAAAAAGAGTGTTGCGCGAAAAGCTACCTTATCGGCTTGTTTTTGGGTTGCGGAACGGTAAGAATTCCTCAGACCGACGACGTCCGGGCCGAAGCAAAGGGAGGCTATCACTTCGAACTTGCGCTCTATAACTTCGACGTGGCTCTCGACGCGGTAAATCTTTTCGCGGAATTCGGTTTTACGGCGGGACTCGGCTACAGAAAGGAAAAACAGCTGGTTTACTTCAAGGACGGCGAAACCATAAGCGACGTTCTTGCCTTTTTCGGAGCAAGCGCGGGCGTTATGGCTATTCAGAACTCGATTGCGGCAAGAAGCATACGTGCCGACGCCAACAGAGCGGGCAACTGTATTTCCGCAAACATAGACAAAGCCGTCGAAGCCGCACAGAATCAGCTTCGCGCGATAGAATACATAGAACAGACCGACGGGCTGGATTCTCTTTCGCCTCAGATGAAAGAAACGGCTCTTCTTCGTAAGGCTTACCCCGAAGCTACGCTCGAGGAACTTACGTGTAAACACGACGGCGTCAGCAAAAGCGGCGTAAATCACAGACTCAGGGGGATAGTTAAAATTGCGCGGGAAAGAGAAGACCGTTAGACTTCGTAAAGAACAACTCGGTTCACGCATAATGATAACGGGTTGCGGAGGAGCGGGAAAAAGTACCTTTTCCCTCGCTCTTTCGGAGAAACTCGGACTTCCCGTCTATCATCTGGATAAATATTACTGGCGCGACTGGAAAGAAACGCCTGCGGAAGAGTGGAAACGGACGGTAACCGACATTGCGGATAAAGACGAATGGATTATCGACGGGAATTATTCGGGAACGCTGGATATTCGCCTTAAACGCGCGGATACGCTGATTTTCCTCGATTACAGCACTTTTACCTGTCTTAAAGGCGCGATAAAGCGTATTATTAAACATAAAGGCACCGTTCGTCCCGATATGGGAGAGGGGTGCGTGGAAAGGTTCGACCTTAGTTTTATTATGTGGATAATAGGTTTCAGAGGCAAGCCCCGAAGAAGACTTATGAAACTTATAAAAGAATACGGCTCGGAAGTCAACGTGGTTATCCTTAAAAATCGGAAATCCGCAAATGATTTTTTAGCGAATATCTTATAAGTCCCCGTGAATATCCGATTCGCGGGGCTTTTATTTATGCAGAAAAATGTGGATAAGTGGATAACTTTTGTGGATAACCTGTTGATAACCGCACTTTTTGAGGTGGATAAGCTGTGGACAAGTGCAGAAACAAGGCTTTTTACGGGCTATACGCGGGAATGCGAATTTATGCATCTTTATAAACGCTTAAACGCAACTCCCCGTCCGCGCGCTTTTTCGATTGCTGTTTTGTGTTAAACGGGCAAACGGCTGATTGTCCTCGGGCATAGAATGAAGACGTCGAATTACAACCCGATTTTATTACAAAACTACTTTATTAGCAGAATAACGTATAAGTCCGACTTTAACGGGCTATTTTTTGAAAACAGACGGATTTTTACATATTCGCTTAATCTGATTAAATTTTGCGCTGAATTTCGGACGAATGTTAAAATGAATAAAAATTTACAAAAAGAATTTTTATTCCGCTAACGGACGGTAAATCCGCAGATAAATCGGTTTTCTTGCGTTAAAAGGGTTAAATTCCGAAATAATCGTAAAAAACAGCCTGTTTTTCGCCGGTTATTTCTGTAAGTCACGGTAAAAGCGAGGTTTTTGCGGAAGAGGGTTTTATTTACGAAAAAAACCGAGGCTTTAATAGCTTTATAGTTTTTTATCCGTAAAAACGAGGCTCAAACGGGCTTAAAACCGAAAAAACGCGCGTAAAACGACAGAAATCGCGCAATTTCCGTAAAAAATAAGGAGTATTACCGAAAGAGCGTAAACTTGCGTTCAAGGTCAAAAAACCCGAAACAAAAAGTTATTTTTTTCTTGACATATGACTTGAAGTATGTTAAAATGATACAAAGCCCGAAAGGTCGTAAGTTGATTTTTTGTATACGATTCGGAGTTTGTTGTCTGGCGGGCGCAAAGCACAAAGAAATCTCGTTTCTTAAGCGATACGTCCGTTAAATTCGTTGATAACTGTCTAAAGTAATATAGCGGTGACAGGATCAATACAAAATAAGGAATATTAGAAGAGTACGCTCTTCAATATTATAAAAAAATAATGGCTATAAGCCAAAAACAGGAGGAACTCTTATGCAGAAAAACACATTAAAGCTCGCGTTGTTACTCGTGCTTTGTCTGGCGTTGGTTTTCGTGCTTGCAGGTTGCCCGCAGGAAAATCCGGATAATCCGGATAACCCTGACGACCCGGTTACACCTGTAGATCCCGATCTCCCCAACCAGTCAGGTTTTTACACCTATGGCGACACGGTATCTTTGATGGCTACCAACTGGAACCCTCACACTTACCAGTCTGAAAACGACAGCTATCCTATCAGCTACATTCAGTACGGTTTCTACGATGTACTCTTCGCAGACGATACGTACACCACCTACAAAATCGTTCCCGCTATGGCTGCCGCTTACCCGGTAGACGTTACCAGCGAATATGTCGGTGAAAAATGGGGCATTGACGAAGACGACGAATATCGTGCTTGGAAGATCGCTCTTAATCCCGACGCTAAATTCGAAAACGGTACCGTTATCAATGCCGATACGTATCTCTACTCGATGAAGATGCTCCTTGATCCTCAGAGAAACAACTATCGTGCAAGTGACTGGATGGACACTGCTTCCTTCGCGCTTCAGGGCGGTTATGAATATTACTGGTCCGATAAGAGTGAAGACAAGTGCCTCTACTATCTTGAAAACAAGGCTGAACTCAGCTATGAAACCACCGATATGTGGCTTGACATCGACAACTTCAACTGCGTATTCTTCGGAAGACCCGCAGGTGACTATTACAAAGCAGGTTATACCGCTTACTTCGATGTTACCATCAACGGCGAAACCTACAACGTTTATGAAAAATATGCAGGTAAGGTTGTTAAAGTAACGGCTGAAATGATCGAAGAACTCAATGCGGTTTCCGCTAAGTTCGGTGACACCAATCCTCTTGCTTGGCAGGAATGGGTTTACGTTACCATTACTCACGAACACGTTTCCTTCGATAACGTTGGTATCCTTAAGACCGGCGAATATGAACTTACTTTCATTCTGAATAAGTCCATCGGCGGCGCTACCGGCTCCACCTACGAAGAATGCGAAGACGCTTTCTATCTTCTCTACGCTCTTGGCGGAAACTTCCTTGTTTACCCCGAATATTATGAGAAGTACACCCAGTACAACGACGACGGTTCTTATAAGACCACCACTTATAACACCAGCCTCGAAACCACGATGTCTTACGGTCCTTATAAGCTTTCCAAGTTCACGAGAGACGCTTATATGCAGTACGACAGAAACGAAAACTGGTTCGGTTACAACACCGAAAAGTATCCTCAGTATAAGGGACTTTACCAGACCGACCGTGTAACCGTTAACACCGTTAAGGATTCTGAAACCAATAAACTTATGTTCCTCAAGGGACAGATTATGGGTTATGGTCTTCAGGCTACCGACATGGAAGACTACAGACTTTCCAGATACGCTTATCACACCCCTGCTGATACTATCTTCTTCCTCGTTCTTTCCGGACACAAAGATATTCTCAACAGACAGACCGAAACCGTTAACAAATCCATGATCCTCAATGAAAACTTCAGAAAAGGTATGGCAGTTGTTTACGATAAAGCAGCTCTTTGCTCCACCATTTCTCCCGCAAGAACCGGCGCTTACGGTATCATCGGTAACACCTACGTTATCAATCCCGCTACCGGCGAAACTTACAGAGAAACCGACGCGGCTAAGGAAGTTCTTTGCGAATACTACGGCGTTAAATACGGCGAAGGCGAAACTTACGAAACTCTTGACGAAGCAGTAGATTCCATCACCGGTTTCGACGCAAACCTTGCTAAACAGTATCTTGTTAAGGCATTCGAAGAAGAAATCGCTGCCGGCAACCTTACCGACAAGCAGACCGTTATAATCGATTACTCCGGCGACTCTTCCGCATTCATCGACAAGACTTTGAACTACATGACCGAACAGGTTAACAAAATCCTTGCAGGCACCGGTTACGAAAACAGAATTAAGTTCACCGTTACCGCTAACGCAGGCGATCAGTGGTCCGACTTCATTAAAGACGGTTCCAGAGATGCATGTCTCTGCGGCTGGACCGGCGCAAGAATGGATCCGTTCGGACTTCCCGAACTCTATATCGACACCAACAGAGCTTACGACGCAGCTTGGGCTGACAACACCAACACCAAGTTGACCATCACGGTTGAAGGCAAAGAAATCACTTTAACTATGGATCAGTGGCAGAAAGCTCTTCAGGGTAACGTTCAGAAAGTTGACGGTGTGGAATACAACTTCGGTCACGGCAAAGCTTCCGTTGAAACCAGAACTTATATCCTTTCCCGTCTTGAACTTGCTATCCTCGAAACCGGATCTTACATCCCGATGATGCAGAACGCAGGTCTTTCGCTTCGTTCCGCAAAGGCTCACTTTGCTAACAGCGAATACAACGCTCTTCTCGGTTGGGGCGGAATCACCTACCTCACCTACGACTATGACGATGCTCAGTGGTATGCATTCGTTAAGAGCATGAACAACGACCTTGCTTCTCTCTACAAAGCAGCGTAAGTTTCATACGAATTATTGATTGATTTAAGCTGACGCTTAGATAATCATTTCCCCCGGGGATTCCGACTCAGGTCGGGATTCCCGGAAAATTTTACTTGATTTATCGAACGACACGAACGGCGACGTTCGGATGATACGGAGAAACTATGAAATACTTTTTGAAACGACTTGCGCTTATGGTATTCGTGACGGCATGTATATTCCTGATTTGTTTCGTGCTTATCAGAGCCCTTCCGCTTACGCCCATACCAGATACGGCGAAAGAAAACGAAAGACAAGCCATTATTGCAAGAAGATATGCAATGGGTTGGACTGACCGTCAGGGAAATAAATTGCCTGTATTCGAACAGCTCGGACCTTACCTCAAAATGATTTTCACTAAGTGGGAATGGGGTGAATCCGAAAGTTTCTATGTAGGCTACGACGTAACGGAGATCGTTGGTGAAAAACTTCCCAACACGATGTACGTTAACTTACTTTCGATTATACTCAGTATTCCTATCGGTATACTGTTAGGTATATATGCTGCACTTAAAAAGAACACTTGGATAGACCACCTTATAAGCACGGGCGTTATGATCTTCATTTCCGTTCCGAGCTTTGTTTACGCGTTTATCCTGCAGTACCTGTTATATTACAAATTAAATCTTTTCGACAAACCCTTCATGGACGCGACGGCGCCTCTGTTCTCCTGGCGTTGTTTCGTATCAGTTCTGATGCCGGTTATGGCTTTGTCTTTCGGTACGATCGCGGGCTTCACCCGAGTAACCAGAGCAGAGCTTACCGAAGTTCTTACCAGCGACTTTATGTTGCTTGCGAGAACTAAAGGTCTTACCAAGGCTCAGGCAGTCATGAGGCACGGTATGAGAAACTGTATGATCATCATTCTTCCCGCAATTTTCGGTCAGTTCATCGGAATTCTGGGAGGCTCCATGGTTATAGAGAACATATTCACCATACCCGGAATCGGCGGTCTTTATCTTGACTCCATCAAGAGAAGAGACTACAACTACTTTATGTATATATCGATGTTCTATACGGTAGTCGGTCTGCTGTCGGGAATTATCATTGATATAAGTTACGGATTTATCGATCCGAGAATAAGGATGGGTTCCAGAAAATGAAAAAGACAATAGATATGAATAGTATACCGGCAGATCGTTTTGAATTTGCCTCGGAGGGCGTTTCCTTTCACGATACGAAGCTGAAGACCAAGCCCCGTAGTTATATGAAGGACGCGTGGACGCGTTTTAAGAAAAACAAGTCGTCCGTTGTTGCCGCATGTATCATAGGCTTCCTCATTCTGTACGCTATAATCGTTCCGATTTTCTCTCCCTTCTCGCTGAAAGATAAGGACGTATATTACATTAACCTTCCGGCTTACACCGCAGGAAACGAATGGTTTGCCGACGGTTCCAAAGTTCAGAACCTCAACTCTCAGGAGTATTTGCAGTATAGACTTTGGGAAAAAGAAACGGGCGACACTATTATAACGAAAGTACTCGAAGTCACCGACAACAAAGATCAGGACGGCTCGATAAACAGAATTTATAAAGTCCGTCTGAATCAGTACACGAAAATCGGTTTGTTGCAAAGAGCTTTCTCTGCAGACGAATTTATAGCGATGCAGAAATGGCAGGACGAAACGGGCATACAGATCATTTATCCTATGACCAACACCGATAAGGCTACGCTCGGTTTCGAAATCGACAAAACTTCTCTTTCAAGTACGAAAGCTAACTATTATTATATGGTTAACAGCAAGGGTAACGTTCTGGACAAGAACGGTAATATCATCATTCCCGAAATCGACGAAAACGGCGACATTACCAACATCGATCAGATTCAGCTTATCTACACGCCCTATTCGGCAAGACGTGTAAGAGCTTTGACCGAAACGGTAAGCGAAGTGGGCGAAGACGGACAGGTCGTTGAAAAGATCGTCACGAGATACGTTTCCACGGGTGAACTTTATCAGAGTAAATTCGGCCGTAACGAAGACGGATCTTACGATTACGAATATTATAAGATTACCGGTACCGGTGAAAATTCCAGCGACGCTACGTCCATTCAGATAGTCTGCAGAATACGTTATTCGGCTTACTTCCAGTACGAAAAGGGTTATACCCCCAACTTCATTCTGGGTACCGAAGTAAACGGCAGAGATATTTTCACGAGTATCGCTATCGGCGCGCGTTTCTCTCTTATCCTTGCGGTAAGCGTATCGGTAGTTAACTTCCTTATCGGTATGATTTACGGTTCTATCGAAGGTTACTACGGCGGAGCAGTCGATATGGTTCTCGAAAGAGTTTCCGATATTCTCTCGGGCGTACCTTTCACCGTCGTCGTATCGCTTATCACCTTCTACGCCGCGTCGCCTGCGTATAACTTCAATCCGTCGCCCATAGCAATGCTTATCATAGCGTTCGTTGCAACGGGCTGGATAGGAACGGCGTCCCTCGTAAGAAAGCAGTTCTACAGATTCAAGAGTCAGGAATACGTAACGGTTGCAAAATCGCTCGGTGCAAAGGATACGCGAATTATGTTCAAGCATATTCTGCCCAACTCTCTGGGTACCATCGTTACCTCCACCGCGCTTATGATTCCCGGCGTTATTTCTTCCGAAACGATGCTTACTTACCTCGGCATTATCAGCCTTAGCAGCGACAACGTAACCACGGTCGGTATTATGTTGAGTAACGCGAACGCAACGTTCACCAGTGCGCCTCACGCAATGCTTATTCCGTCCCTTTATCTTGCGCTCATGCTCATTTCGTTCAACCTGTTCGGTAACGGCTTGAGAGATGCGTTCAACCCGTCACTCAGAGGCTCGGAGGATTAAAAATATGAAGAAACTTGAAGTAAATAATCTGAAAATATCCTTCAGAACCGGTAACGGTAAGGTTCAGGCAGTAAGAGATATAAGTTTTGACCTCGAAGAGGGCGAAACTCTCTGTATAGTAGGTGAATCCGGATCGGGTAAATCCGTTTCGGTAAGAGCCATTCTCGGTATTCTCGCCAACAACGCAATCGTTGAAGGCGGTGAGATTTTCTACGACGGCAAAGACCTTCTGAAAATCGACGAAGAAGACTTCCACAAGATCAGAGGCGATAAGATCGCTATGATATTCCAGGATCCTCTGTCTTCTCTTAACCCCGTAGTCCGTATCGGTAAACAGCTTACCGAAGCTATGATTCTTAAGAATAAGGTTAACAGAAGAAACAGCAGACACGACTTCGAATCCAAAGTCAAAGAACTTCTCGAATGGACAAACAAGAGTCCCTCTTTTGCAGGTAACTCCGAAAAAGCCGAATACAATAAACAGCTTATCGAAAAGTTCAAGAAGTTCGAAGTTGCTCACGCAAGAATGGAAAGCGAGTACAACGCGGCTTATGAATCGGCGGTAGAAGCTTACGAAAACATCAAAGACCTTCTTATAGGTATCCCCAAGGACGCTTATCAGCAGGCAGACCTTATCAAACAGCTTACCTACGTTCTCAAGTTCGTAAAACATTCCGAAAACGAATTCGTCGTTAAGGATATGACCGAACTCAACGAGCTTTGCGACAAAGTAAGAGAATGTATAAAGAATAAGGATAAAGAAGCCGTTATCGAGCCTCTTACCTCCATCAATAAGATTCTCGAAGTCGCTATCAACGCTCATAAGCCCGACTTCTTCGCTCTTGGTTATTACGTTACCTTCGAATCGGAAGGTCAGATACCCGCTTATACTTCGGTTGAAGAACTCAACGCTACCGTTTTCGATATTCTCGAACAGAAATTCCTTCAGGAATTCGTTTCCGTGTTCCAGAACGGTATAGACTGCTCTTTCAAGTCGTCCATCGAAACCAAGAAGAATGTTCTCTCAAAGTTCGACGAATTGCAGGCTAAATTCGAAGCCGCTCAGACCAGAGGCGCAAAGAAAGCCATCGCGGTCGAAATGATCAGAGAAGTAGAGTCCTCCATCGACAGACTCGAAATAGAAAAGGACAGCCTGACTTATACCTTCAAAACGAGTATTATGTCGGCTATCAACAGATATTACGATTCCATAAAGAAGAACGTCAAGGAAGAAGCCCGTTACGCCCGTCAGTCGGCAAAGAGCGAACGTCTTACCGCTAAGGGCAAAGAGCTTGACTGGGTCGTAGTCGATCCGGACGTTGCAGACCTTGACGAACTTATGGCAAATATGAACCGCGTTATCGAGCAGGTCAAGGAACACCTTGCTTCTCAGGTAGAACACGCAGGCGAAATCAACGCTACCGAAAAGATGATTGCGCTTATCGAGTTCCTGAAAGAAAAATGCTCGGGCATGGTTTACAGAGTAACCAAGATTTCCGCTAAGAACAAAGCTATCAAGCTTATGGAAGAGGTTGGTATTCCTCAGCCGAGAAAGCGTTACAGACAGTATCCTTTCCAGTTCTCCGGCGGTATGAGACAGAGAATAGTTATCGCTATAGCGTTGTCGGCTAACCCCGATATTCTTATCTGCGACGAACCGACCACCGCGCTCGACGTTACCATTCAGTCTCAGATTCTTGAACTTATCAACAGACTTAAAGTTCAGAGACATCTTTCTATTATATTCATTACGCACGACCTCGGCGTCGTTGCTAACATGGCGGACAGAATCGCCGTAATGTATGCCGGTAAGATAGTCGAAACGGGTACTGCGGAAGACGTATTCTACGATCCGAGACATCCTTACACCTGGGCTTTGCTTTCTTCGATGCCCGACCTCGATACGGACGAGAAACTCGAGTCCATTCCCGGTACGCCTCCGAATATGATTTATCCGCCCAAGGGTGACGCTTTTGCGGAAAGAAACAAATACGCGCTTAAAATTGACTTCGAGGAACAGCCTCCTATGTTCAAGGTAAGCGATACTCACTACGCCGCAACCTGGCTTCTTCATCCTAACGCACCCAAAATCGATCCGCCTAAGATCGTAACGGAAAGAATTGCCCGTTCAAAGCAAAAAGAAGGAGAAAAGGCTAATGGATAACAATAACAGAGAGGTTTTACTGAAAGTCGAACATCTTTCGCAGTATTTCAGGAACGGTCCCAATTTCGAACTTAAAGCCGTTGACGACGTAAGCTTCGACATTTATAAAGGCGAAGTTTTCGGTCTTGTAGGCGAATCCGGTTGCGGAAAAACCACCACCGGCAGAACGATCATGAAATTATACGACGCCACCAAAGGTAACGTATATTTCAAAGGCGAAAGAATCGTTGCGGGTCTCAGAAACTACGAAGAAAATATAGCTAAAGCCAAGGCAGACCTTAAAAAGTTTGCCGAAGAACATAAAGGCGATTCGGCTGCCGTCGCTGAAGAAACTCAGAAAACCAACGAATATATAGCCGAACAGAAAAAACTTATGGCGTCGGCTAAACACGACCATAAGTGCTGCGACAAAGACCACTCCAAGAGATTGGTTGCCGCTCTCGAAATCGAAAAGCAGGAAAAGCTTCAGGAAGCGGCTCAGGCAGGATACGCAGACAAACTTTTAAGAGAACTCGACGCTGCTCACAAAGCCAAGATAGAAAAAGAAGAAGCAAGATACGACGAAGAAATGGCAGAGATCAACAAATCCAAAGCCGCACTCAGTCTTGTGGAAGAGCTTAAAGCAAAGCACGAAGAAATCTTAAGAGTAGAAAATCAGCATTACGAGAAGAAAGCCGCTGAAATCAAGAGCAGCGATCCTCAGGTTCTCGTAACGAAAGAGTATAACGACAAAATCCGCGTTGCTAAGAGAGAAAGACTTATCAACGAGATTCAGATGATATTCCAGGATCCTATCGCTTCGCTCGACCCCCGTATGACCGTCCGCGACATCATCGCAGAAGGACTTATCATTAAGGGTATCAAAGACAAGAAGTACATCGACGAACAGGTTTACGAATATCTTGAAAAAGTAGGTCTCGTTCGTGAACACGCAGGTCGTTATCCTCACGAATTCTCCGGCGGTCAGCGTCAGAGAATCGGTATCGCAAGAGCAATGATCATGCGTCCCGAACTTATCGTCGCCGACGAACCTATAAGCGCGTTGGACGTTTCCATTCAGGCGCAGGTTATCAACCTTCTTAACGAACTCAGAGAAGAACTCGGTCTTACCATTCTTTTCATCGCGCACGACCTTTCCGTCGTAAAATACTTCTCCGACAGAATCGGCGTTATGTATTACGGAAATATGGTTGAAATGGCTGATTCGGACGAGCTTTTCGCACACCCGATGCATCCTTACACCAAGTCGTTGCTTTCGGCTATTCCTCTTCCCGATCCGCTTTACGAGCGTAAGAGAGTGAGAATTCAGTACAACGCGATCGCTACTCACGATTACAGCGTAGACAAGCCGTCGTTCAGAGAAATCGCTCCCGGTCACTGGGTAAAGGCAAACGACGCCGAATTCGAACAGATGAAGAAGGAATACGCTGAAGGTCCCGCTAAGAAATGAGCGCTCGCGATAAGTTAAGAAACTATCTCATAGCGTCCGTTATAGCCATCGCTTTCGTGGCGGTAGTGCTTTTTACCCGTGATTTCTTCACGGTAGGACAACCTCAACAGGTTATGCGCGACCTGAGCGACGCGTTTTTCCTGTCGGGCATATTCGTAGCGTGTGCGGGTGGTCTCGTGTGGGCTGCCGGACTCGGAACTTTCGATATGTTCGGTTACGGAATAGGTCTTGCGTTGGATATGGCTTTTTCCTTCAAGAAAAACTGGAAGAAGAAAGAAGATTTCTACGAATACCGCCTCCGTAAAGACAAGCAGAGAGCCGAATACAAGCACCTGCTCGTCGTAGGGGGAATAATGATACTTATCTCTCTTTACGCATTATTATTGCATAAACTTATGTTTTAAAAGTATTTCGATTGCGCCGTCCTCGTGACGGCGTAATTTTTTGCGTAATTTCCGGAACATCCGTTTCGGAAGAGTCATAACGCTCGCTCTCGCCAAAAATTCCGAAGTCTTTGCGGAAATTCTGAATGCCTGTATTGTCTGTTGATAATGAAGTTCGGTATTGTCATTTTATAACGAGAATTTCGGTAGTGTCCGTTTTAAGGAATGAACTTTATTGCGCATTTGTGCAATCGAAGCTCACGGCTTTTCCGCAACGAAGTAGGAACGTTATTTCAGCCAACCACGGCTTTTTCCGCAACTACGTATTGACCTCATTTCGGCGAACCACACCTTTTCCGTAACGAAATAAGAACGTCATTTCAGCCAACCACGTTTTGTTTCGCAACTACGTATTGACATTATTCAGCGAACCGTGGTTTTTCAGTCGGAAAGACGGGAAGTTTACCGCAGGACCTGCGTGCCTCTGTGCAGGTAGGATATATGCAGGTCTGCGCAAGTCAGGACGTATGCGCCTCGGTGCAATTAAGCAAGGTTTTTTCGTCGGCGAAGAGAGGTTTTTACTGTAACGAAATAAGAACGTTATTTCAGCCAACCGCGGTTTTCACTGAAACTATGTATTGACATTATTCAGCGAATCTCGTTTTTTCCGTCGGAAAGACGGGAAGTTTACCGCAGGACCTGCGTGCCTCTGTGCAGGTAGGATATATGCAGGTCTGCGCAAGTCAGGACGTATGCGCCTCGGTGCAATTAAGCAAGGTTTTTTCGTCGGCGAAGAGAGGTTTTTACTGTAACGAAGATATGTTATATATAGTGAAAGAGCGAAACTGTCCGTAAGTAACGGGGACGCACGTGCAAACACAAGGCTTTTTCAAGCGGAAAAATCACGTTTTTCGGGTGAATTTTCACGCTTTTTTTACTAAAAATCGGATTTTCGCGCGTTTTTTGAAAAGAAAAGCCGATTTTCCTTCGGAAAAGAGTCGGAACGGACGACCGAACGGCTAAAAAACGAACGTTCAAAATTTCTAATAAAATAAAGCCGTGAAATTGTGTTTTAAGGGAAAAATTTAGAAAAATTCCGCAAAACCGCAATAATCGTTACAGATATATCGATAAAATCATAGCTTTGCAACGGTGACGGAAAAACCTCAAACGCTTTAACACAGGAAAAAATTTTTATAAAAATCGACTTTTATTTTGAAAATAGGATAGTTTTAATTTGACAACGGCGAAATGTTATGTTAAAATCAATCGATGAAAGCACAGAAGATTGAAAAGGGCGCGTTGATGCTTGCGCCGATGGCGGGTTACACAGACGTCGGATTCCGTGCGCTTGCCTCGAAGTACGGAGCGGATATTACCGTGACGGAAATGATTTCTTCCAAAGCCTTGGTTTACGGTAATCGCGTTACCATAGACCTGTTGAGAACGGCGGAGGAAGAGAAGCTTAAATGCGTTCAGCTTTTCGGTCACGAACCCGAGGTTATGCGCGACGCTGCGGAGAGGGACGAAATCAGACCCTTTGACGTCGTGGATATAAACATGGGATGTCCGATGCCCAAGATTTTCGGGAACGGCGACGGTTGCGCGCTTATGAACGACTTTGCTCTTGCGGAGAAAATCATACGGGCCGTTAAATCCGCGGGCAAGACGGTAACGGTAAAGTTCCGGCTGGGCGTTGACGGAAACAATATCGTAGCCACGGACTTTGCGAGAATGTGCGAAGCTTCGGGAGCAGACGCGGTGACCGTTCACGGAAGAACGCGCGAACAGTACTATTCCGGGGAAGCCGACAGAGAGGAAATCGGGAAGGTTTGCAGAGCGGTCGGAATTCCCGTTTTCGGGAACGGTGACGTAAGAACCAAAGCCGACGTCGACGATTATATGGAACGCGGATGTTTCGGAGTCGCTGTAGGCAGGGCTTCACAGGGAAAACCTCAGATTTTTGCTTCTCTTAAAGGTAAAGAAGTTCAGGTTGACCTTCTTAAAGATATTCTTTTCCACGTAGAGAAGCTGAGTTACCTTCCGCCTTACGTTCTCGCGTGCGAAATGAAAAAGCATATAGCCGCCTATCTGAAAGGCATAACGGGATACCGCCCCGTAGTTGCCGAAGTCTGTAAAGCCAAAGAGCTTGACGAAATGCTGTCTGTCGTAAGAGAGTTTCTTATGAGGAACGCTACTCACGGCGAAAAGGATTGATTATGAAAAAGGACCTTAAAAAAGTCAGGCTGTTTCTTCTGGATATGGACGGAACGGTTTATCTCGGAGGAAAGCTTTTACCGGGAGCTTTGGAAACGCTCGAGGAGATAAAGAAAAGCGGAAGAAGATATTGCTTTTTAACCAACAACAGCAGTCGTAGCAGAGAAGATTACGTTAAAAAGCTTAACGGACTGGGAATAGAAGCCAAAGGAGAAGACGTTTTCTCTTCTTCGGACGCGACTACGATATACCTTAAAAAGCACTTCCCCGATAGCCCGGTGTATCTTCTGGGAACGGAAAGCCTTAAAAAAGAGTTTACCGACGCAGGTATAAAAATCTCGCGCGACGCGGATATAGTAGTAGTGGGATACGATACCGAGCTTACTTACGGGAAACTCACGGGAGCTACCGATTTGCTCAACAAAGGCGCTTATTATATATGCACCCATTCGGACGTGAATTGTCCCGCAGAACCCTATTACGTCCCCGACGTAGGAAGCTTTATCGAGCTTATCGCGAAAAGCACGGGAAGAAGACCGGACGTCATATGCGGAAAACCTTTCGAGCCTATGTGCAGAGCCGTTACCGAGAAGTTCGGACTTACCCCGCAGGAAATCGCGATGGTGGGAGACAGACTTTCCACCGACATAGCTTTCGGGAACGCGGGAGGTTTCGTTTCGGTTCTGGTTTTCAGCGGAGAAACGACGAAGGAAACTTACGAACGGTCGGAAATCCGCGCCGATTACAGTTTCGAAGGAATTTTCGGATTAAGAGAATTCCTCGTATAAAAGTCAAAAACATGCGTCGGGCAGACGCATTAGAAAAGGAGAAAGATATATGAAATTTGAAGATCTTTACATCGGTCAGAAAGCTTCTTTACAGAAGACCTTTACCGACGCTGACGTTAAGTTGTTTGCCGGCATCAGCACGGACGTTAACCCCCTTCACATCAGCGACGAATTTGCAAAAACCTCTCTTTTCGGAAAAAGAGTAGTGCACGGTATGCTGTCCGCAAGTCTTATTTCTGCGGTACTTGCAAACGTTCTTCCCGGTCCGGGAACCATTTATCTCGGTCAGGAACTTAAATTCACCGCGCCCGTTTTCCTTGGCGACGACGTAAAGGCTGAACTTACCGTTATCGAAATAAGAGAAGACAAACACATCGTAAAACTTCAGAGCAATTGCTATAATCAGGACGGAAAAATGGTTATAGAGGGCGTTTCCACCGTTAAATTCAACGGCTAAGAACGCAAGTCGGAGTGAGAGTATGGAAAAAAGCTATAAATACGAATTATTCACAAAAATGATTAAAGATTTCACCGAAAATGAAATCAAACCCAACGCGGCGGAAGTTGACGAAACCGAACACTTCCCCTATGAGAACGTAAAGAAGATGGCTGCAGCCGGTCTTTTCGGAATTATCATTCCCAAGGAATACGGCGGATTCGGCGGAGACTACAAGATGTATATCGAAGCCGTTGAAGAACTCAGCAAAGTCTGCGCAACGACGGGCGTTATTCTTTCCGCTCACACCAGTCTGTGCTGTGCGCCCATTATCGAATACGGCACGGAAGAACAGAAGAAGAAATATCTTCCCAAACTCGCAAGCGGAGAATGGCTCGGAGCTTTCGGTCTTACCGAACCCAACGCCGGCACCGACGCGAACAACCAGACCACTACCGCAACCTTAACCGAAAGCGGAGACGGTTATATCCTTAACGGAAGCAAGATTTTCATCACCAACGCAGGCGTCGCAGACGTTTACGTGGTAATCGCCGTTACGGGCAGAAATCCCAAGGGCGTTGAATGCGCGGCTTTCCTCGTAGAAAAGAGTTTCCCCGGCTTCTCTTTCGGTAAGAAAGAAAAGAAGATGGGTATCAGAGGTTCTTCCACGTGCGAACTTATCTTCGAAGATTGTTTCGTACCCAAGGAGAATATGCTCGGTAAATTGGGCGAAGGCGTTAAGCTTGCTCTTAAAACGCTTGACGGCGGAAGAATCGGTATTTCCGCTCAGGCTCTCGGTATTGCCGAAGGCGCTCTCAACGAGACCATCAATTATACCAGAGAAAGAAAACAGTTCGGAAAACCCATTTCGGCTTTCCAGAACACGCAGTTCAAACTTGCAGACCTTGCTACCAAGATCGAAGCTGCAAGAGGACTTGTTAATCAGGCAGTCATCGCAAAACAGAACAAGGCAAAAGATCTTTCCGTAAAAGCGGCTATGGCTAAGCTCTTCGCGGCTGAAACGGCTATGGAAGTCACTACCGTTGCGGTACAGCTTCACGGCGGTTACGGTTACACGAGAGAATATCCCGTCGAAAGAATGATGCGTGACGCAAAAATCACCGAAATCTACGAAGGAACGAGCGAAGTTCAGAGAATGGTTATCTCGGGCGCGCTTTTGAGGAAATAAACGGGAGGCACTTATGAATATAGTCGTTTGTATGAAACAGGTTCCGAACACCACGGAAATAAAAATAGATCCCGTCACCAATACTCTTAAAAGAGACGGTGTCGAAAGTATTATCAATCCCGACGACAGAACGGCGCTCGAAGCCGCTCTGGTTATGAAGGATAACTACGGCGCAAAGGTAAGCGTCGTATGTATGGGTCCCGGACAGGCTGAAATCGCTCTCAGAGAAGCTCTTGCTATGGGCGCGGACGAAGCTTATCTGGTTACCGACAGGGCGTTTGCGGGAAGCGACACCATCGCTACCAGCTGTATAATCGCTCAGGCTATAGGCTATATAGGTTACGACGTAATCTTTGCAGGTCGTCAGGCAATCGACGGCGACACCGCACAGGTTGGTCCGCAGATAGCAGAACATCTTCATCTGCCTCAGGTAACCTACGTTTCCGCTCTCGAATACGTAAAGGAAGAAAACGCTTTTATAGCTACCAGACGTTTCGAAGACAGATACCAGAAACTTAAAGTTAAAGGCAAGGCTTTGTTCACGGTTCTTTCCACTATGGCTAAACCGAGATACATGTCCGTTGCGGGTATCGTCGATCAGGATTCCAAAGAAATACACATTCTTACGTTCGAAGATCTTAAGCCCGAAAAATCCAGAATCGGTCTCGAAGGATCTCCCACAAAAGTTAAGGCAACCTTCAATAAACAGTACGACAGCAAGAGAAACGTACTCGAGTTGACTCCCGACGAAGCTGCAAAAGCAGTTGCGGATATTCTTGCCGAAAAGCACATTATATAAGCAGGAGGAGGGATATTTTATGAGTAAAGGTATTTTTGTTTATTGTGAACAGAGAGACGGCGAAATCAAGAACGTTTCTTACGAACTTTTAGGAGCTGCCAATTCCCTTAAAGCTACTTGCGGTCAGGAAGTAACGGCTATTCTCTGCGGAAGCGGAGTAAAAGACAAGGCTCAGAACCTTATCGAATACGGAGCGGACAGAGTTCTCGTCGTGGACGACGTTTGCCTCGAAAAATACGTAACCGAACCTTACGCACAGGCTACGGCTTACATCATCAAGGAATACGATCCTAACATTCTGCTCTACCCCGCAACCAGCATCGGCAGAGACCTTGCGCCCAGAATTTCCGCAAGAGTCAACACCGGTCTTACCGCAGACTGCACCAAGCTCGAAGCCGACGAAGAAGGCAATCTCTTCATGACTCGTCCGGCATTCGGCGGTAACCTTTTCGCAACCATTATCTGCCCCGACCACAGACCTCAGATGTCCACCGTCCGTCCGGGCGTTATGCAGAAACTTGCTCCCGACGCAGGCAGAAAGGGCGAAATCGTTACGGTAAACGTTCCCTTCGACACGGGACTGTTCTCGGTAGAAGTTCTTGAAGAAGTCAAGGACGTCGTTGAAAACGACAACATCGAAGACGCAAAGGTTCTCGTTTCCATGGGCAGAGGTATGAAGAAGTATAAAGACCTTGCGTTCGAACTTGCTGCTCTTCTTAAAGGAACGGTTTCCTGCAGCAGAGCTATCGTTGACGAAGGTATTCTTCCTCAGAGCAAGCAGGTAGGTCAGACGGGTAAGACCGTTCGTCCCGAACTGTATATGGCTCTTGGTATCAGCGGTGCCGTTCAGCATCTTGCAGGTATGGAAAACAGCGATTACGTTATCGCCGTAAACAAAGACAAGGGCGCTAACATCATGAGCGTGGCTCAGACTGGCGTAGCTTGCGACGCAAAAGCTTTCTGCGAAGCTTTGATTAAAGAAATCAAGGCAAGAAAGGCTCAATAACCTATCAGACGCTTAGCCTGATACAAGGCTCGGACCGAAGGAACGGGAAGTTTCTTCGGTCTGTTTTTTCAAATCGGTTATTTATCGGAAGAGTTTTTGAAAGTAAAACGAGTGAGCGCAAAACGGCGGTTCTTTTGCTTGCAAAAAGAATGCGAATATGTTAGTATATAACCGATTTTCGATTTTTTGGAGGAATCATAATGGACAAAACGGAAATGCTTCAGTCGAGATTGAAGCAGCATTCGGCAAATACAGCCGACGCAGCTGCGTTTATAGCGTCGCTCGTCGATGAAAAGAGTTTTGTTGAAATAAACGACTGTCTGGCTATGACGGGTACGCCCGACGAAAAGACCGACGCGCTTCTTACGGGATACGCTTCGATAGACGGAAGAGCGGTAGCTCTCGCCGTACAGAATTCGTCGATAAATCAGGGCGGAATGACCAAAGCCACCGCAGACAAACTCGTAAGCATAATGGAGGGCGCAAAGAGCCGTGAAGTTCCTTTTATTCTTGCGGCGGATTCGTTCGGCGCGGACGTAACGGAAGGTCCTCTCGTGCTTAAAAACTTCGCGCGTATACTTAAATGCGCGGAAGACATGAAAAAAGAAGTTCCCTTTATCGTAATAGCAAGAGGAATGTGCGTAGGCAACGCCGCTTTACTTGAAGCTATGGCGCATATATCCATTGCCGTAGAAGGTTCGGTTATATCGCTTAATTCTCCCGCGGTAGTTCTCGCAAGCGAAAACAAGGCTCTCGATAACGAAAAGAACTTCGGAGCAAAAGTATCCGTTGCAAACGGAAGAGCAATGCTTTACGCGGGTAAGGATAACGCAGGAAGCGTTCTCAGAAAGGTTTTCCCGTTCGTACCCGAATGTTTCTGCACGGGCGCGGAAGACGCCGACGGCGGAGATATAGCTTTTTATAACAAAAAGGCGAACGGTATAGAAGACAAGAGAGGCGCAGAACTCATAAAAGAGCTTTGCGACAAAGATTCTTTTATAGAATTTTACGAAGGTTACGCATCTCACGTTACTACGGGCTTTGCAAGAGTTCTGGGTATTCCCGTTGCTTTTGCGTCGGGCGACGGCTCGGCTCTTTGCCCCTTATGCATAGGCAAAATCAGACGTCTCGTATCTCTCGCTTCGGCGTTCGGAATTCCTTTCGTCAACCTCGTTGACTGTCAGGGCGTTCTGATTTCGGGCGAAATCGAACGTTCGGCAATGGACTGCGAACTTGCCGCTTTGCAGAGCGAACTTTCGGGCGTATATGCCGGAAAGATGGCTTTGATCACGGGTAAGGCAGTAGGTATGGGCTATACGGCTCTCGCTTCGGCTTTCGCTTACGACAGCGTTATGGCTTGGAACGACGCGCAGATTTCGCCTCTTACCGCAGACGCCGGCGGAATAATCCTTTACAGCGACAAAATCAAGACCAAAGACGTTCTGAAGTCGCGCGAAGAAGCTAAAAAGCTTTACGCCGAAGTAGACGGCGACGCTTTGAACGCAGCTTCCTTCGGACTTATCGAAAAGATATTCGCCCCCGAAGACACGAGAAAATATCTGCTTTCCCGTCTTCAGATCATAAGAAAATAAGGAGAAAACGGAAATGCTCGGTATGCTTCTGGAATTCTCTTTAATGGACCTTTTGTATTCCGTTCTTGGTATGGCTATCGTATTCGCCGTTCTCGCGATACTTATATGCTATCTCGTAATTCAGGAAAAGGTCATAGGAGTTTTCGACAAAAAGAAAAAGAATAAAACTGAGCCGGAAGCTCAGATAAGCGGCGCCGAAGTTCCCGCAATAGAAAGCGGAATAAGCGAAGAGGAAATAGCCGCAATATCCGCCGCAATCGCGGCTTATTACGAAAGTTCGGACGCGGACGAAAACGTCGATTTCGTGGTAAGAAGGATAAGGAAGATTTAGTACGGAGGAAAATAAAATGCGTAAATTCAGAATAAACGTCAACGGTAATTCTTATGAAGTGGAAGTCGAAGAAATCGGCGCCGAAAATCAGTCCGCTCCCGTAGCGGTTGCTCCCGCAGCGGTTCCCGCGGCTCCCAAGGCAGCTCCCGCAGCTCCCAAAGCTGTTCCTCAGGGAAAGGGTACCAAGATGGTATCTCCTCTTCCGGGCGTAGTGCTTAAATTCGTCGTTCAGAGCGGCGCAACCGTTAAGACCAACGACGTAGTGCTTATCATAGAAGCAATGAAGATGGAAAACGAAATCCGCGCGACAGCCGACGGAGTTATTACTTTCGCGGTTAATACCGGCGCGTCGGTACAAAGCGGAGACGTTTTGGCTTATATCGCCTGAATCGGAGGGAAAAGATGAATTTTCTCTTACTTGAAGGATCGGGTATAATCGATTCCCTCGTAAAGTTCTGGCATGCGTCGGGCTTTGCAAACGGCAATCTTACGAACTATATAATGATTGCCATTGCCTGCGTTCTGCTTTATCTCGCAATAGGTAAAGAATGCGAACCTATGCTTTTGCTGCCGATAGCTTTCGGTATGCTTCTCGTTAACCTTCCTCTCGGTCACGAAATTCTTTTCGCCGAACCCAAGGACGGCAACGCGGGCGGTTTGCTGTGGTATTTCTACCGCGGTGTCGAATGGGTAATATTCCCGCCCATCATCTTCCTCGGAATAGGCGTTATGACCGACTTCGGTCCGCTTATCTCCCGTCCGTCCAGTCTTCTTTTAGGCGCGGCGGCTCAGCTGGGTATTTTCGTAACCTTTATGGGTGCGAAGGCTCTCGGCTTTACCGATCAGGAAGCTTCTTCGATAGGTATTATCGGCGGTGCGGACGGACCTACGGCTATTTATCTTACGTCCAAACTCGCGCCCGCTCTTCTTCCTGCGATAGCGATTGCGGCTTACTCTTATATGGCTCTTATTCCTATAATCCAACCGCCTCTTATGAGACTTATCGTTCCAAAGAAAGAAAGACTCATAAGAATGGAACAGAAGAGAGTGGTTTCCAAGAAAGAAAAGATAATCTTCCCCATAGCCGTAACCATAGTTTGCGGACTGTTCCTTCCCGACGCGCTTCCTCTTCTCGGTATGCTTATGCTGGGTAACCTTATGCGCGAAAGCGGAGTGGTGGACAGACTTTCCAAAACCGCAGAAAACGGTCTTATGAACGTAATTACCATTCTTCTCGGTCTTTCCGTAGGATGTAAGGCTTACGGACCTACCTTCCTTGCGTGGAGCACGCTTAAAATCGTAGGACTGGGACTCGTTGCGTTCAGTTTTGCTACGGTAGGCGGTCTGCTTATAGGAAGACTTATGTGTAAACTTTCGAAAGGTCAGATCAATCCGCTTATCGGATCGGCGGGCGTATCCGCAGTTCCTATGGCGGCAAGAGTTTCCAATAAAGTGGGTCAGGAAAGCGATCCGCAGAATTATTTGCTTATGCACGCAATGGGTCCCAACGTCGCGGGAGTTATAGGTTCCGCAGTCGCAGCCGGATTCCTGCTTGCACTGTTCGGTTAGGAGGTTAATTTATGGTAAAGATTACCGATACGATACTCAGGGACGCTCATCAGTCGCAGGCAGCCACGAGAATGCGCCTCGACGAAATGCTTCCCGTTGCGGAAAAACTCGATAAAGTCGGATATTATTCCCTCGAAGTGTGGGGCGGAGCTACATTTGACGCCTGTCTGCGTTTCCTTAACGAAGATCCGTGGGAAAGACTGCGCGCTTTAAGAAAGGCTATGCCCAACACCAAACTTCAGATGCTTCTCCGCGGTCAGAACATTTTGGGTTACAGAAACTACGCCGACGACGTAGTGGAAAAGTTCGTCGAACTTTCCTTTAAGAACGGCATAGACATCATAAGAGTTTTCGACGCTCTCAACGACCTCAGAAATCTCAAAACTGCCGTTTCCGCCTGCAAAAAGTACGGAAAAATCTATCACAAGGACACTCCCTGCGAAATGGCTATATGCTATACCACCAGCGAGTACCACACGAGAGAGTATTTCGTAAAACTTGCGAAAGACATGGAAAAAATGGGCGCGGACATTATCTGCGTAAAGGATATGGCAGGTCTGCTTCTTCCTTACGAAGCTTACGAGCTTATCAGGGAAATCAAGAAAGCCGTTAAAGTTCCCGTTCATCTTCACACCCACAACACCGCAGGCACGGGCGATATGGTAAACCTTAAAGCCGTCGAAGCGGGCGTGGATATAGTCGACACCGCTCTTTCCGCTCTCGGAAACGGTACCAGTCAGCCCGCTACCGAACCTTTCGTAGCCGCTCTTAAAGGCACGAAATACGACACGGGACTTGACCTTGCGCTTTTAAGCGAAATCAACGAACACTTCAAGAAGGTCGCAAAGAGACTTACCGCGGACGGTTTCCGTTCTCCCGAAATCCTTTCGGTAGACGTTCGCGCGCTTATGTATCAGGTTCCCGGCGGAATGATGAGTAACCTTTTAAGCCAGCTCAAACAGCAGGGCAAGGCGGAATTGTTCCAACAGGTTCTTGCGGAAGTTCCCAACGTAAGAAAGGACGTAGGTTTCCCGCCTCTCGTTACGCCTTCCAGCCAGATAGTCGGAACGCAGGCTGTTATGAACGTTCTTTCGGGTGAAAGATACAAAGTCTGCACCAAGGAATTCAAAGGATTGCTTCACGGCGATTACGGCAAGCTTCCCTGCGACCCCGATCCGGAGTTCGTTAAGAAGATTCTCGGTTCTTCGGACAGAATCACTTACCGTCCGGCAGACGATCTCAAACCCGAACTCGATAAACTCCGCGAAGAAATCAAAGAGTATTGCGAACAGGAAGAAGACGTTCTGAGTTACGCGCTTTTCCCGCAGGTGGCGATAAACTTCTTCAAGTACAGACAGATGCAGAAATACGGCGCGGACGTCGTGAATCTCGACAAAAAGAATATGGTAGTTCCCGTATAAGGAACGCTTACAAAGGCGGTACGAAAGTATCGCCTTTTTTTTCTTTCCCGATTAAGGCGACAAAACGATTGCCAAAAGTGTTTACAGTGTGTTAAAATGTATAGGTTATATAATTAAATACTCAACCGTTAAAGATTATACAAAACGAAAAACACAAGCCCTTCGTCCGATTTGAGGCGAATGCGGTACGGAGAAAAAATGAAGATACTTTTAACCAACGACGACGGAATAGAGTCCGTCGGTATAAAAATGCTTGCGGAAGTTCTTAAAAAGGAGGGACACGAAATATACGTTTTCGCGCCGTCTTCCCAGAAATCCGCGTGCGGTCAGGCTCTTTCCGTTCACAGAAGATTTTCCGTTTCCGAAGTGAAGTGGGAAGGAATAGACAAAGTCGTAGCGGTGGACGGTACGCCGTCGGACTGCGTTAAATTTGCCATAAGATATTGCGGAATACATCCCGACCTCGTGCTTTCGGGTCCCAACGAAGGTTCCAATCTCGGAACGGACGTTATGTATTCGGGTACGGTTGCGGGCGCGATGGAAGGCGTTATCTGCGGATACAAAGCAATAGCCATATCTCAGTGCGGAACGGGCAGTATAAGTCCCGAAAGACTTATCCGTTTCTTTATCGACAACTTCGATACTCTTCTCGAATTCGAAAAACAGGGAAGTATGCTTAACGTCAATTTCCCCGATACGGAAGAAGTTCTCGGCGTTAAAGTAGCAAAAACGGGCGTTATCGCATACAGAGACTACTACGACATCAAGGAAGCCGACGGCTCGATAAGTTATCAGCTCAAAGGCGGTCCCGTCCTTAAACGCGAAGAGGACGAAGATTGCGACGTGAAGTTCGCTCAGAGAGGATATATCACCGTTTCGCCCATAAAGATGGACAGAACCGATTACGACGCTCTCGAAAAAATGCAACGTGCCGAAAAGCTTTTCAAGGCGGATAATTTATGAAAATTGCCGTAATAGGCGGAGGCCCCGCGGGAATGACTGCGGCTTTTTCCGCTGCGGAACAGGGCGCGGAAGTCCTTCTTTTCGAGAAGAACGAAAAACTCGGCAAAAAGCTGTATATAACGGGTAAAGGCCGTTGCAACGTCACCAACGTCCGTACGGGCGAGGAGTTTTTAAGCAACGTCCCCACGAACCCCAAGTTTCTTTACGCCGCTTTAAGCCGTTTTTCGACCGAAGACACCGTCGCTCTTATGGAAAAGTCGGGCGTTAAGCTTAAACTCGAAAGGGGCGGAAGGTATTTCCCCGTTTCCGATAAAGCCAGCGACGTGACGCGCGCTCTCGAAAGCAATATGAAAAGAACGGGCGTGAAAGTTCTTCTTGAAAGCCCCGTTTCCGACGTGGAAACGGAAAACGGAAGGGTTATAGCCGTCGTTTCTCAGGGAAAAACCTATCCCGTGGACGCGCTTATCGTGGCGACGGGCGGAGTGAGTTACCCGACGACGGGCAGTACGGGCAGCGGTGCGGCTTTTGCTCGGAAACTCGGACTTTCCGTCGTGCCTTTCAAGCCCTCTTTGTGCGGAATGTACACGGAGAAGGTCTATCCGCTTTCGGGACTTACTCTTAAAAACGTGAACGTCACTCTCTTCCATAAAGGAAAGGAAAAAGCAAGTCAGTTCGGAGAACTTCTTTTCACTCATACGGGAGTATCGGGACCCGTTATTCTGACCTTATCGTCCGAGATAGGTAAACTTTGCGGAAAAAAGGACAAAAACAAAGAAAAACGGGAAGTTCCGAACGGGAAAATCAGGTTTGACGAAGAGATAAAAAGTCAACCCTTTCAGGTAGACGACTGCGTGATAAGTATAGATATGAAGCCCGCGCTTTCTGCGGAAGAACTCGACGCGCGCATACTCAGAGACTTTGCGGAATATAAAAATAAAATGCTGAGGAACGTTCTTACGGGACTTATGCCTGCGAGTATGGCGCCCGTTCTTGCGGAATACGCCCAAGTCAACGCCGAAACCGCCGTTAATTCCGTAACCAAAGCCGAGCGTTTGCGCCTTGTAAGCGCGCTTAAAGACTTCCGCATGAAGATTACCGCGCTCGAACCCATAGAAAACGCTATAGTTTCGTCGGGCGGTGTAGCCGTAAGCGAGATCAACTCTTCGACTATGGCGGTCAAAAAGATTCCCAATCTGTTTTTTGCGGGCGAAACAATAGACGTCGACGCGCTGACGGGGGGATTCAACATTCAGATAGCTTTGTCTACGGGAAGACTTGCCGGTCTTTCGGCGGCAAACTTAAACTCAGAGGCGGATTTATGAGAACGATAAGAGGCGCGATAACCGCAGAAAACACGAAATCGGATATAACCGAAAAAACGCAGAGCCTTATAAGCGAAATTATGAAAGTCAATTCTCTTTGCGTAAGCGACGTGGAAGCAATTATTTTTTCGTCTACCGTCGACCTTACCGAAGCTTATCCCGCGACGGCGGCAAGACTTATGGGCTTTACGAAGGCTTCTTTGTTTTCGTCGCTCGAACCGCCAGTAAAAGATTCGCTTAAAGGATGCGTCAGAGTTCTCGTTTTTTTATGCAAGGACAAAGACGACTTACGTCCGGTTTATCTCGGCGGGGCAAAAACGCTGAGACCCGACGTCGTTAACGGAAATTCGGAGGAATTATGATAAATATCGCAATCGACGGACCTTCCGGTGCGGGCAAAAGCACCGTTGCAAAAATACTTTCCGACAAGCTCGGAATCAAATATCTCGACACGGGCGCAATGTATCGCGCGGTCGCGGTTTATATGCTGGATAACGGCGTTGACATAAGCGACTCGGAAGCGGTTAAAAAAGTCCTTCCTTTCGTGGACGTTACCGTAAACAGCGAAAACGGAAAACAAAAGGTTTTTTTGTCGGGCAGAGACGTTTCGGAAGACATCCGCAAACACGCCGTTTCCAAAGCGGCAAGCGACGTTTCGGCAATCCCCGAAGTCCGTCTTAAACTGGTCGAACTTCAAAGAGCCATCGCAGGAAAGAGCGATTGCGTTCTCGACGGAAGGGATATAGGAACTTTCGTTCTTCCCGACGCAGCCGTTAAGATATTCCTGACCGCGGGCGTTGAAGAAAGAGCGAAGAGAAGGTATCTCGAACTTCTTTCGAGAGGACAGGAAGCCGAACTTGAAAACGTTCTCCGCGACATTAAAGAAAGAGACAAAAACGACTCCACCAGAAAATTCGCTCCCCTTCGTCAGGCGGAAGACGCAGAGCTTCTCGACACGACTTTTATGACAGCCGAAGAAGCCGCGGATATAATCGCCGAAAAATACAATCGCTTAAAGCAGGCTTGAATATGAACTGGTTGAAAAGAAGAAAAAGGCGCAAGGAGAAGAAAGTCAGGGAATATAAGTTCTTCTATTGGTTTGCGAGAACGATTTTATGGATTCCCATTCAACTGTTCTTTCACACCAAGGTTTACGGCACCCGAAATATAGGAAGAAGAAAGGTCATTCTCGTAATGAACCATAAATCCGCGTGGGATCCGCTTATATTGTCGCACTTTTTAAGACCTGCGATATGTTTTATGGCAAAAGAAGACCTTGCGAAAAACAAATTCGTGGCTTGGATTCTCAAACATCTCAACGTTATTTTCGTTAAAAGAGGCGAAGCCGATATGACTGCCGTGGAGCAGGCTTTCGACGTTCTCGAAGACGGAAGACCTTTCGCGCTTTTCCCCGAAGGAACGAGAAACAAGCAGAACGACGGCGTTATACGGCGGTTCAAAACGGGCGCGGCTTTCTTTGCCTTGGAATCCAAAGCGCCCGTTATTCCCATTGCCATAGAAAAAAGCGCGCACGCGGGCGTCCGCAACAGAATGATAATCGGTCCCGAATTCGACCTTTCGGAGTTTTATTCGGAAGACAGAACGTCGAGAGACGCCCTTAAAAAAGCCACGGAAAAGATTTACAGAAGAGTTACCGAGCTTAACGACATTTTCGCGGAACATAAAGACGACGCGGGCGTAAGAAAAGCCATTGCCGAGCTTGACGAAAAACGTCCCGAAAGAGAAAGACTTTTGGACGAAATCAAAGAGCGTAAGGCAAGAGAAATTCTCGAAATGGCTATGAAAGAAAAGGAAAACGCAGACTGTGAAGATTTACACGTACAGGAATAACGGATTTTGCGACGGAGTAACGCGCGCCGTGCAAACGGCTTTAACAACGAAAGGCGACCGCGTTTTTACCTACGGACAGATAGTCCATAACAAGCGCGTCGTGGCTGAACTCGAAAAAAAAGGCGTGGGTTGCGTGAACGACCTGACGGGTTTGAAAGAGGGCGATACGCTCATTATCCGCGCGCACGGAGCTCCGAAAAGAGTTTTCGACGAATGCCGAGAAAGAGGAATAAACGTCGTGGACGCTACGTGCAGATACGTTAAAGCCATCCGCGAAAAAGCCGTGGACTATTACAGCCGAGGATACAAAGTCGTCATCGTCGGGGACAAAAATCACCCCGAAGTTCAGGGTATAGACGGTTGGATAGACAACAGCGCAATTTTAACAAACGGTGACGAATATGTGAAAATTGAGAGTGAAAAAGCGTTGATTTTGTTTCAAACGACCTTTATGGAGTCAAAAGTTGAAAAAAGTTTGAAAAATATTGACACTAATAGTGTAAAATCACTTGAGATTTTTAATTCAATTTGCTATACTACTAAAGGTAGGCAAAGGTTTATCGATTTCGCCGTTCGCGTCAGCGACTGCGTTCTCGTCGTAGGCGACAGAGGCAGTTCCAATACCGGGAAGCTTTTGGAACTTGCGGAAAGTTACGGCAAGCGCGCGGTGCTTGTGGAAAGTGCGGACGAATTGGATACGGATTTGCTTACAGGTTATGAAAATATCAGTATAATTGCAGGTGCCTCAACTCCCAAAGAGTTAGGCGAGGAGGTTTTGTCTAAGATGTTCGTAAACGCAAAAGACGATGTGAATGAAGTTGTTGTTGACAACAAGGTAATGGATGCTGTTGAGAATAATGCAGCGGAGCAAACAAGCGAAGGTAACGAGTTTACTCAGGCGGTTGAAAAGATTCCTACCAAGTATAAGCCCTTAAGAGCAGGTCAGAGAATCAAATGCACCGTATCGCACATAGCTGAAGACGGCATAAGCGTATCCTTCGGATCCAAACGTGACGGCTTTATTCCTAACGACGAAATCGCTGCCGAAGGCGATATCGAAGAAATCAAGAAAGGAATGCAGATAGGCGATAGTCTCGAAGTCGTTGTTTTGTCTACGGATAAGAACGTCATTCTGTCTAAAAAACAGGTAGACGAAATCAACAAGTATGACGCTATGGTAGACGCCATCGAAGGCGGAGCGGAATTTTCCGCAACCGTAAACAAGGTAGTTAAAGGCGGTCTGCTTTCCAAGATCGGCAGCTACATAGTATTCATCCCTGCTTCCCATATCAGAAACGGCTACGTTAAGAATCTCGAAGCTTATAACGGAAAGACGCTCCGTCTGGTAGCTCTTACCGTAGATAAAGCAAAGAAGAAGATAGTGGCAAGTCAGAAGGATATTCTCCTCCGCGAAAAACAGGAAAAGGAAGACAATTTCTGGAACAATATCGAAGTCGGCGAAATCGTTGAAGGTAAAGTTATGCGTTTCGCAGCTTTCGGCGCGTTCGTAAACGTAAGAGGTTTCGATTGTCTGGCTCATCTTTCCGATCTTTCCTGGAACAACATTAAAGAACCCGGAGAAGTTCTCGAAATCGGTAAGACCTACGAATTCGTAGTTCTTAAACTTGACAGAGCGGCTAACAGAGTTTCCGTGGGTTATAAACAGCTTCAGCCTCATCCGTGGCAGGTAGCGGCAGAAAAATTTGCCGTAGGTACCGTACATCAGGGTAAGGTAGCAAGACTTGTTCCTTACGGAGCTTTCGTTGAACTCGATAAGGGTATAGACGGTCTGCTTCATATCAGCAACGTATCCTGGGATTGGATTTCCGATATATCTCAGGTTCTTAAAGTCGGCGACGTTATCGACGTAAAGGTTATCGAATTCGACGGAGAAAACAAACGTATCACGCTCTCCAGAAAAGCTACGATCGAACAGCCCACTATTGCCGTGGAAGAAGAAAATAAATAAATTAAGCAAAGAAAACAGATTAAATCGTTTCTCGGCCCGACGCATAAGCGTCGGGCTTTTTTATTGTCTTCCGTTCTCCATAACCGATTGTTTTTAGGGGAATAAATCGGTTCAGACTGCGTTAAATCCCGATTGGTTTGCATAATGCGGAAAACGAATCAATATAATGTACCAGCAATTCAATCGAGGTGCGCATATGGAAAACACGATATTAAGCAGTCATTGGGCAAAGATAAACGACAACGAATTTACCGTGAACGCGAGAATACTTGCCCGTCAGGATAATCTCGGAAACGTTCTTGCTTCCTCTGCCGACGTAACGGAAACAAAAGTCCATTGCGGAGAGGGCGAATTCCGACTTTCGGGAAGAATAAACGTAAAAATACTGTGCGAAGACGAGGAAGGCAAACCTCTTTCCCTTAACTATAACGTGGATTACGACGAGAAGTTTACGGATAATAACGTAAAACCCGACAGCAGACTCGGCGCGGAAGTCACGGCGGAAGAAATGAACGTTAACCTTCTCGGCGGAAGAGAAGCCGAAATTACGGTAAGATGCGGAGTTTCGGGCGAAATTCGGCTTGACAACCGAACGCAGACCGATTTACCCGAAGAAAACCTGATTATGAAAAAGGGAAACTGCCTTATAGGACGAATAAAAGCCGAGCTGAGCGAAGAATTTGTCGTTATCCACGAAATGCCCGTGCTTGCGGGAGAAACATTGCTTCAAACCGACGCGAAAGCCGTTCTCGGCGGAGTTTCGGTAAAGGACGAAGTTATGACCGTTTCGGGTAAAATCTATTTTCAGACGGTTTATTCGTCGGAAGAAGGACTTCCCAAGGTGAATTTAACAGCCGTTCCTTTCAGCCACGAAAGTCAGGCGAAAGATTTTGCCGACGGAACGGCTCTTGTAAGATTGAAGGTTACCGATACGCGCGTCAGAATAATCGAAGAAGAAAACGGCGTCTTTCTGAACGCGGAATTTACCCTTAAATTAACGGCGGTAAGTTTCGAATATACGAACGTGGAATGCGTAAAAGACTGTTACAGCGTAAATAACGAGCTTGAATGCACCGAATCGGAGATAAGCGGAGCGATTTATAAAGGCGTGACGTCCGTTCAGGTGGGCTTTACGGGTAATATCGACTGCGAAAAACCCGTAGCGAGAGCTTTGGGCGTGTTCTGCGCGAAAGCTTCGTCGGTTTCTGCCGAAGCGGGCGACGGAAGCGTTCAGCTTTCGGGAATGGTTACGGGTAACTTCGTATACATAGACGCCGACGACAAACTCGGTTCGGCAGGATTTACACTTCCTTTCGCAGTGCTTGCGGGAGTGGAAGGCTGTACGAACGATTCGGAAATAATAGCCGACGCCGTAATTACCGACGCAGCCGTAAAAAGAAACGGAGCGGGAGCCGACGTCGCGGGAACGGTTACCGTTTCGGTTTACGTTATCGAAAACAGGAAAACCAAAGTCGTCTCGGGCGTCCTTCCGGGCGAAGAAAAACCGCCTGTGGATTGGACGGTTGAAGCCGTTATTGCCGAGGCGGGCGAGGACGCGTGGTCGGTAGGAAAGGCGCTTAATATGACGCCCGACGAAATAACCGAACTCAATCCGGAACTGAGTAAACCTCTTTCCGAGCCTCAGCGTATAGTAGTGTACAGAAAGTTGTAATCAATAGTCTTAAAAACGAAAAAGGAATTTACGGCGCCCGCTCGGCACCTTCCCGCCCGCTACGCGGGCGACACCCTGCCGATTGAGCGCCGTAGTCGTTTTTACGTGTATTATTTGTCTGAAAAGCTATGTTTTTCGGTAAAATTACCTTTTGGGCGAAGCCGAGGTATCGAAGAAAGGACAGATTCTCTCGTAATCGCAGAAGTCGCAGGTTTTTTCTACGGGGGTGGGCGCAATAAACCCTTCGTGGCAGGCTTTTATTGCGTTTTCGTACATTCTGAGAGTGTAAGCCTCGTACTTTTCGAAGCCTTCTGAAGAAAGCACCTTTGATTTTGAGTAAAGTTCGCCGTCTTTTTTCGTAAAAATCCTGAGTTTCGTGCTTTCCTTCGTAAGAGAGAAATGCCTGTCTACGTGAGAGATGATTTCCGTGTTGCTGTCTGTAATTCCCGACCAGCAGAAAGGAACTTCGTCGTTTTTGAGGTAGCCGTCGCTTAAACGAAGGTAATATATTCCCACGACGTCGAATTCGTCTTTAAGAGCGGTGAGATAGGTGGTTAATTGCAGTTTTTTCCCTTTGTAAAGATCTTTTTCGTCGAATTCCGCGCTTGTTTTTCCGCCCGTCTTGTAATCTATAACGATTGCTTTTCCTTGGAAAACGTCGGCGCGGTCGATTTTACCCGTGATTTTCGTCGTTCCGAAAGGAGTCGTTACTTTCACGCAATCGAATTTCTTTTCGAGATAAAGAGGTTTGAAATCGGAATTCTCTATCTGTTTTATCGCCGCCGTGAGAGTGGCTATACATTCGTTTTTAAGTTTGAGAAGGATTGCCGCGTTCTTTTCGCGTTCGAGGAAAGACTTTACGTATTCGTCCGACTGAACGGTTTTGTCGAAGATTTTTCCGCATCTTAAAGCCGTCTCTTCGGGCGTTTCGGAGTAATCGGGGTTACGGGTAAAGGGCAGAAGTCCCTTTTCGAGAACGGCGTGAACGATATTTCCGATAATGGTCGCGGTAATGTCTTCGTCTTCGTCCTTGGGAACGAGATTCATCACGTAACGCAGATAATAGCGGTAAGGGCAGGAATAAAAGCTTTCTATACGGCTTGCGCTCATGGAAGAAAGCTGTTTTTCGGCTTTTTCGGGAAGAGTAACGTATTCCGCCTGAGGGGGCGCGATAAGCTCTGAAACGGGCGGACAACCCAGCATATAATAGAGCGGAGAGGCGTAAGAAAGAGGAAGTCCCGCCGAAAAATGGTCGCTGATTTTCTCTTTAAGAGCGTGAGAAGCCGCCGTTTTATTAGGATAATTCTCGTGCCTGCAGTCGAAACGCGTTTCAGCACGAAGCGCAAGCCCGTTTTCGTCGCAGAATATCCTGCGTAGAGTCTTTACGCATACCGACGGCAGAAGTTCCGTTCCGCCCACGGGGATAACCGAAGCGTAACTCACTCTGAAAGTTTCGCACGGTTCGAGGAAAAGCTGATAAATATCGAATTTCTCGCGCTTGTTGAGCGTTTTTACAGACGGACGTATATCCGCGCCGGCAAGAGCCAGAACTTCGAGATTTTCGTCCGAAAGAAGCCTTGAGTCGCTTTTGACAATGGGGAAAACTTCGTCGTTTGCGCCGAGAACGGCAACGTGACGGTAATTGTGCCTGCGCGCCTTAGCCATTTCGATGAATTCCACGCAGTTGCCCGTAAGGGGAATAAGCGAAAGATCGGCGGATTCCATGGCGCTTGAAAGAATATCCGAAAAAACTCTGAAACCGAGCATGGTTTCGCCTAAAATTTCGTCTACGGAATCAAGAATTTCAATAAGCTTCCGAGAGACCTGTTCGGAGTGAAGAGAAGCCGAAAAAAGCTCTTCTTTAGTGAGCATTTCCGAGAGAAGAAGCGTTCTTTCGTCGACGTTGGCGTCCGAAAGAAGCGTTCTTATCGCTTGGGTGTAAACGGAGGTCGGCGCGTTTTCGGGGAGGCGTTCCTTAAAGAGCGTTACGTATTGAGCGCGGACGGTTTCGGCTTGTTCGTACCAAGGCGAATCTTTCCCGTAAATAAAAGGTTTGTCGGTTATTTTGCAGTTGTATTTTCTTATGTAATTTCCGAACGCGCATTTGTCCTCTTTCTGGGCGGAAAAATAGAAGTTTTCGGTAAAGGAGGTTATTCTGTCTACGGTCGGGCGATTTTCTTCCGAAAGACGGATAAACGACGTTACGAACTGCCCTAAGGGCGTATCGAAAAGAGAAGTTTTGCGCTCGATGTAGTAGGGAATGCCGTACAGCGAAAAGATAGCGTTTACGGGCTGAAAATAGGTTGACTTGTCGCTCATTATGACGGTGAAGTCGTCCGGGCGGTAACCGTTGCTTATCATTTCCGAAACGTACTTGGCAAGTCCTTCCACTTCGTCGGTGGGCGAAGCCCCGTTATAAAGCGAGAACTTTTCGGGGAGAACTCTCGGTTTTTCGGGAATAAGCGCACTTAAAAAGTATTTCTGCATAAAAGCCGTTTCTTCGTCCGGAACGTTGCCGAAAATTATGTCGAAGTTATCGGGTTTAAGCTTTTGCTTGTTTATGAGTTTTTCCGCCGTCTGACGAACGGCATCGAAAACTTCGTTGTCATACAGGCACGCGTGAGATTCTTCTCCCGAATAAGTACAGGAAACGGTAACCGATTTTGCGTGCAGAATAAGCTTTTCCACGATGGAAAGTTCCTGCGCGGAAAAGTTGTCGAAGTCTTTGAAATAGAAATGCGACTTGGCGACGAGAGGAGAATAGGGAATAACGTCGAAAAGCGAAGTGAGTTTATCCGCGCTGTCCGCGTAGCCCTGACTCAGATATTCGAGGTATTTTTCGTAAACCAGCCTGATGTCGCCGATTTTTCCGCGTAATCTTTCGGGAAGTTTCTCGGGCTGAATATCCTGAGGCTTTACGAGAGAATAACGAAGCTGATTTATAACGTCCAGAAGGGATTTTACAAGCCCGTAAGTAATCCCTCCCGTCAGAAGAATTTTAAGCGAGGATTTGTTTTCCGAAAGCAGTTTTGTGAGTATAAGAAGGCATTTGTCACTGCTTACGTAATTCGAATTTACGGGCGCAAGTCGGGAAGAAAGCCTTCTTAAAGTCGTTACCTGAACGTTCAGACAGGTGCCGAGAAGAGAAAGAAGTTCTTTTTCCGCGTTAAGCGTGTATCTGTCGGGAACGACCAGAAGGTAGTTTTCCGAAAGATTCCCGATGTCGGCGTTTTTTATGCTCGAAAGAAGCATTTCGTTCGCTCCCGAAAGAACGGGGTGCGCTATAAGAGTAAGTTTCATTTTTCCCTCCGTTTTTATTGTATCACATTTTCCTTTTTCGCGCAAGCCGTCTTCGCGTTTGCTTAAATCGGTGACAAACCCGTTATTTTGTGGTATAATTCAAAGAAAATCCGATTACCTATAAAGATAGCGTTATCTTTACGGGTAATTACCGCGTAAAAAGGGAAACGATGTACGAAATACTGCTGTTTGATCTGGATAACACCCTGCTTGACTTCGATAAGTGCGAAGATTACGGGCTTAAAAAGTTAGCCCAAAGGTTCGGTATTGCCGACGAAAAGACGTTCAGAGCCGAGTACGACAAGGTAAACGGAGGGCTTTGGCTGGCTATAGAAAGGGGCGAAACCGACTTCGATACGCTTGCGGAAAGCCGTTTTGCGCTCACTATGGAGCATTTCGGCGTGAAAGTGGACGGAAAGGAGTGGAACGAGATTTACACCGATTACCTTGCCGACGGATGCTTTCCGATAAGCGGAGCGGTGGACCTTATTAAGGATTTGAGCCGGAATCACCGCGTTTTTATCGTTACCAACGGGCTTATAAAGGTGCAGAAAAAACGAATAAGAGAAAGCGGTATGCTTCCGTATATAGAAGACGTTTTCGTTTCGCAGACTTTTGGCGTAAGTAAGCCCGACGTCAGATTTTTCGAAATTATCGCAGGCAAAATTCAAGGTTTTTCCAAAGAAAAAGCCTTGCTTATCGGCGATTCGCTTTCGTCGGACATAAAGGGCGGAAATTCTTCCGGAATAGCTACCGTCTGGTATAATCCCCGCTTTCTCGCGCTTAAAGAAGGCTTCAAGCCCGACTTCGTGATCTCTTCCCTCGAAGAAGTCAAAGCAATTGCGGATAAACAGCCTGCGATTGCGGATAAGTCGCCGATTGCGAATAAGTAGTTTACGATAAGCGAAACCACAAAAAACAAACCGTAAATTGCAAAAGACACACCAAAAACACGCAAAAAACGCAATTTGCAAAAAACACCCTAAAAACACGCAAAAAACAGCAAAAAAACCGTCTTTTTTATAAAAGGCGGTTTATTATATAGTCTTCCATAATCGAGTCGCTTTTGATAAAGCCACCGAGATTCCGTTTGATTTCGTCGCGGTGAATAAACAGGTTTTCTATTTCGGTTTTCAGGGAAAGCGGAGTAAGTTCTTTCTCGCGAAGGACTTTCGCGCAACCCTTTTTCTCGTAAAATTCGGCGTTTCTGAGCTGTTCTCCGCGACTTCCCGATTCGAGAGGAACGAGCAGAGCGGGCAGATTGTTTGCGGTAAGTTCTGAGAGAGTGTTGCTTCCCGCGCGCGACAAAACCACGTCCGCACAGGCGTAAAAATCCCCGATTTTATGAGCGAATTCCCGTTGATAAAGTCCGTCGCCCCTTCCCGAAACGGCTTTGTTTCTGCCCGTTAAAGCAATGACGTTGAACTTTTCGGTGAGAAAGCCCAGAGACGCCGAGAGAGCCGAGTTGATTCTTTCGGAACCCAATGAGCCTCCGAGAACCAGAAGCACGGGCTTTTTGCGTGAAAAACGGCACTCTTTGAGAGCGTTTTCGGCGTTCCCGAAAACTTCTTCTCTTAAAGGAACGGCGCATAGAACGCCTTTTTTACCCGATTGTTTTACGGCGTTCGGAAAAACCGCGAACATCTTTTCCACTAAGGGCAGACAGAGACGGTTGGCAAGCCCCAAGGAAAAGTCGCTTTCGTGCGCAATCGCAGGTATCTTCAGCTTTTTCGACGCAATAACGACGGGCAGACCTCCGTATCCGCCTTTTGACACCACGATGTCGGGTTTATAGAGAGACAAAAACCCTTCACAGCTTTTTACCGATAAATAAAGTCTCTTTGGAAGCCTGAAAAGTTCGGGCGAAAGTTTCCTTTTAAGCTTCACGGCAGGGAATTCCGAATAAAACACGCCTTTTTCGGCAAAGGGTTTTATAAGCGTTCTTTCTATTCCGCCGACGCCCAAGTAGCACATGGAAAAACGCCCCGAAAACTTCTCTATAAGGGCTATATTGGGAGTAACGTGACCTGCGGTTCCTCCACCGCAAAACAATATCTTTTTCATATCCGCCTCTCTTTGCTCGTAAGTAGTTCCGATAGTTTAATTCGGTTGAATCATATTCCCCGATTCAGACCGAATTATACCCGCTTTCTTTATTATACGCGTAAAACTCAGCCTTCCATTCGTTCTCACCGATATTTTCAGGGGAACGAATAGGTTCAGTCGTCGCTGAACTCCGCAAAACACGAACAACCCCGACTAAAATCCGCAAAACGCGAATAACCTCCGCTAAAATCCGACGAACGAAAACTTACGGGGAATAAAGAACGGAACGCTTTCGGAAACAATTTGCAAAAATCGTCTGAAAATCGCTTGATAATTTGCGGAAAATATGTAAAATAATAGGTGTTACGTTCTTTATAACCGATGTTTTCTGGGGAATAAATCGGTTTAAGTTATAAATAACGCCAAGTAATGAATTTATTGCGTGAGGTTTACGAATGGACATTAAATATTCTTCCAATCTCGTCAGACTGCTTTTAAGCATTGCCGACAAAAAAAGCGCTACCAATACGGTTATAGACACTCCTCCTCAGAAGGTTCTGCTTACTCCCGAAAGGACGGACGAAGGCGAAACCGATTTGCCCAAGACTCTTCCGCAGGCTGTCGGAGTAAGTTCCGAACGGGTAAAGGCTTATTTCGACGCCATAGAAAGCGACGGCTCTGTCTTTCCGCACAGCATTTTAATAGCCAAGGACGGTTTCGAAATAGCAAGAAAAGAATGGGGACCTTATTCCGCCGAAAGATGGCACACGAGTTATTCCATGGCAAAAACTTTGGTGGGAATAGCCGTAGGTTTTCTTATCGAAGAGGGAAGAGTTACTCTCGACTCGAGAATTTTCAAGATATTCGAAAAGAAACTGCCCTTCTTTACCACCAACATCAAGCTCTTTACGCTTACCGTAAGACATCTGCTTACCATGCAGTCGGGCGTAAGTTTCAACGAAGCGGGTTCGGTCAGCAGCGATAACTGGATTTCGTCCTTCCTTTCTTCGCAGATAACCTTCGAACCGGGCAAAGGCTTCAATTACAACAGTATGAACACTTATATGCTGTCGGCTGTCGTTAAGGAAGTTACGGGCGAAGGTCTGGTGGAATATCTCACTCCGAGACTTTTCGATCCTCTTGGAATCAAGCGTATTTTCTGGGAAAAAAGCCCCGACGGAATAGAAAAAGGCGGTTGGGGACTGTTTATAACGCCCAAGGATATGCTTAAATTAGGCGTTCTTTTCGCGCGCAAAGGACTGTGGAACGGACAGAGAGTGGTTTCTCCCGAATGGATAGAAGAAATGGGCGCAAAGCAGGCGGACGTTCCCGAAAACGTTTCGAGGTACAGTTACGGCTACCAGATGTGGCATTCCGATAACCCCGAACAGTGCATTTTCAACGGGCTTTTCGGTCAGAATATCAATATCTTCAAAAAGAGCGGAATAGTCGTCGCAAGTACCGCCGGCAACTGCGATATGTTCCATTCAAACAACTTCTTCCGTATTTCGGAAGAGTTCTGGGGATACCCCGAAAGACTTATAGAGGACGGTCAGGAACTTCCCGACGGACTTCAGACCTACGACAGAACGGCTAAATTCTACGTGGACGACGCTGCTAAATGCGTGGCAGGTTTCCCCGAAGAACTTAAAAAGTACGATAAAGTCGTATACGAAATGAACTCCAAAAAGGCGAAAAACACGGGCGTTTTACCGCTGTTTTTGCAGATGACGCAGAACAACTACACCACGGGCGTGGATAAGATAGGTTTTGCGGTGAGAGACGGCGTTTTCAGTATCGATTTCACCGAAGGAACGGAAGCCTTTTCCGTACCCGTAGGTTTCGGAAAGGACGAAGAAGCGGTTTTCCGTTTCGGCGGAGAGGTTTACGCCATCGCTTCGGAAGGCGTTCTGACGGAAGACGAAGACGGCGTGCCTTGTCTTAAAGTCAGAATAAGCTTTACCGAAACCGCTTCGGTCAGATATATAAAGTTCTTCTTCTACGAAGAGGATATAAGGACTTACTGGAACGAAACGCCCGGCGCGCTCTTCCTTGACAAAGGTTTCCTGAGTATTCTCAACGGAGTGAGAAAGAACAGACTTTTCGGCGGAGTTGCCGGAAAAGTGGACGTGGATTACTTCTCCGAACAGTTCAAAAAGCTCTTCGAGTCGGAAGCTTACGGAAGAAAGACCGATTCCGAAGACGACAAGAGAGTTTTCGGCGCGCGTCACTGCGACGAAATCAACCGCGAAGCTTTCCTTGAAATCATAGCCGAAGACGACGAAGACTAAATTATAAACGTCGGTATTCCGTTCGTTAGCACTCGTATTTTTACGGAAACGAATCGGTTTAGCCTTCACACAAAAAACGCAAAAGCGTTGCTTTCTTTATAGACGATTGCGTAACGTTAAAGCCTGCGAAACACAAAACGCAGGCTTTTTTATTGCGGTTTATTCCTTGTTTTTGCCCGTTTTTTTGCGCCGGAATCGGTTCGTAAGTTGCGTTTTTTGGGTTTACTCTTTGAGAACGTCCTTTACTGCTTTTATGAAAGCGTCGGCTTGTTTAAGAGTCGTGTCTATCCCGACGGAAACGCGGATTGCGCCCGAATTCAGAGTTCCCAGTCTTTCGTGCATAAGAGGCGCGCAGTGCAGTCCTCCTCTTACTATAAAGCCTTTTTCGTAGAGTTTGGTGGCAAAAACCGACGAGTCGAAGTTTTCCTTTTCCGCTATGAAGGTGCAGATTCCGCACGGGTTTGTATCGGAGAGAAGTTTTATTCCCGGAACCGAAAGTCCCGAGCGGATATATTCGCCCGAAATGGCAAGGTTACCGCCTATCTCTTTTTTATAGCGTTCGTGCCACTTAAGAGCCGATAAAGACGCGAACAGAGCGGGGATATTGTGCGTTCCTGCTTCGTAACGTTCGGGCGGAAAATCGGGCATGTCTTTTTCTTGGGAAAGAGTTCCCGTTCCGCCGTAGACGAGCGGAGTAAGACGGAGACCTTTTCTTATTATAAGCGCGCCTATGCCCGAAAGTCCGTGAAGACCTTTATGGAAAGGGAAAGCCCCCATATCCGCGTAAGACAGATCGACGTCGATTACCCCCGCGGACTGAGCGCAGTCGACAACCGAAAAAACGCCTCGGCTTCTCAGCAGTTTTGTAAGAGCCGGAATGTCGTTTACTCCTCCCGTAACGTTTCCCGCGTGAGTAAGGACGGCGATTTTAACCTTGGGAGTAAGCGCTTTAAGGAGAATTTCGGGCGTAATTCGTCCCTGCTCGTCCGTCTTTGCGATTACCATGCCGAAACCTCGTTTTCCGAGGGCGTAAACGGGGCGCAGAACGGCGTTGTGTTCGGCTTGAGTTACGAGTATATCGCACTCTTTCATTTGCATAGCCAACCCAAAAATCGCCTGATTGAGAGCAAACGTACATCCGTGAGTTAAAACCGCGTCGTGACTTATCGCATTCGTGAATCCGAGAAGCTTCTCTCTTAAAGCCGACGCGCAGTAAGCCGAAGCGGAAATTTCTGAAGAACGACCTATTGACGGACTTATATTCAGAGCCTCGGAAAGAACTTCTTTCGGTTTATAAAGAGAAGTCGCTGCGTTATTAAGATATATCATAACCTTTTCAGCTCCTTTTTCATAAGATATAACGAGTTAAACGGCGTTCCGTCCGCTTTGTATATATGTATGCAAGGTAAGGTCGGTTCTGTCTTCGTTTCCGCTTGGTAAGCTCCGGAAATCCGCGTTTATTATTATCCTTTACGGTAAACGCAACGATTTCGCTCTTTACAGCTTATTACGGTACACCCGTTCGTTTCCGTAAAACGACGGCTACCGCGAAGCGAAACGTAAGTTACGCAAAAGGAGGTTCTATGAGCCGTGAATACGTGATAGCGGCGTTCAGGTCGCCCGACGAAGCCGTCAGAGCGGTGAATTTTTTTAAGGGAAAAGGCTTACGGGCAAGCCTTATAAACACGCCTTCATCGGCAAGGACGGGGTGCGGAATTTCTCTTAAAACGGACGCCGGAAATCAGCCCGTAATGAAAAGCCTTCTCGGCGGGTTTTCTACCCTTGCGGGCGTTTTCAGGGTGGTCGAAGTCAAAGGCTCGGCTGTGGTGACGAGAGTGTAGCGTTTCATTCGTTCTCACCGGTGTTTTTAAGGGAATAAATCGGTTGCTACGGTCGTCGGCGATAAAGAACGTAACGCTTGGGGGCGGGAAGTGCGCGGAGCGCGGAAGTCGCCCCGTTCCCCGACGGATTAAAGCCTGCCGTTTATAAGTCTTTCAGTCTTTTTCAGAATCAAAGTTTCTGGTTTTTTTTGAGCTTAGTGCGTTTTATAAGGCGAGAGAAAGCGCGGAATACCCGTAAAAACGAAAAATTTTACGAAAAATCCAACCGCGTTCGTGAAAAATCCTTAAAAATAATTGTAAAAAAACGCCGTCGGTGATATAATACGAAGGAGAAAATATACGGCGGTTGCCGTTTCGGAGACAAACGAAAAATGTACGACATCATCGTAATAGGCGGCGGCGTTATCGGTACGTCGATACTCGGCGCGCTGTCGCATCTTAAAATAAAAACCCTTCTTCTCGAAAAAGAAGAGGACGTTTCCTGCGGATGCTCAAAAGCCAACAGCGGAATAGTTCACGCGGGATACGACGCCGAAGAAGGTACGCTTAAAGCCCGTTTCAACGTAAGAGGGGCGGAAATGTACCCCGAATTATGCAAAAAACTTCACGTTCCTTACGAGAACGTGGGTTCTTTGGTTCTTGCGCCCGAAAACAGAAGAAACGAAATAGAAGTTCTCTATGAAAGAGGCGTAAAAAACGGCGTAAAAAGGCTGGAAATCGTGGACAGGAAAAAACTTCTCGAACTCGAACCCAACGTTCAGGACGGTATAGACTGCGCTCTTTACGCGCCTACCGCGGGAATAGTTTCCCCCTACGAGTTTACCATAGCTCAGGCTCAGCACGCCGTTATAAACGGCGCGGAAGTCCTTACCGAAAAGGAAGTTGTTTCCGTTTCCGACAGCGGAAAGGGCTTTTCCGTTAAAACCGCGGACGGAAGCGTATACGAATGCAAAGTTCTGATAAACTGCGCGGGTTACGGTTCCAAAGGAATTTCCGATATGCTCGGCGAGAAACTTCCCGAAGTTTCCTATAAGAGAGGAGACTATATAATCCTCGACAAGACCGAACGCAGCCGTTTTAACCACACCTGTTTCCCTCTTCCCGACGAAAACGGCAAAGGCATTCTCGTTTCGCCCACAGCCGACGGCAACGTTATCTTAGGTCCTACGGGATTTTCCGTGGACAGCGGAACGGATACAGCGGTGGCTTCGGACGGACTTGATCTTATAAAGAGTTCCGTACCCAAAATGATGAAAAACGTCGATTTCCGTAAAGGAATACGTGTTTTCGCAGGCGTGAGATGCAGTAGCGGAAAGGATTTCGTCATAGGCAACGGCAAAAATCCCGACTACGTTTACCTTCAGGGAATATGTTCCCCCGGTCTTACAGCCGCGCCCGCAATAGCCGAATACGTCGTAAACGACCTTCTTGCGAAAACTTCGCTCAGATGCGAAAAGAAAGAAGAAAAAGACGTTAAATACCTTCCTAAGAGACCCGTAACGCGGGAACTTTCCGTCGAAGAGTGGAGAAAACTCGCCGAGAAGAATCCTTCTTACGCGGTTATAGTGTGCAGGTGCGAAAGAATAACCGAAGGAGAGATTCTCGACGTTCTCAACGAGCCTCTTCCGCCCAAATCCGCCGACGCTCTCAAAAGAAGAGTGAGAACGGGTATGGGCAGGTGTCAGGGAGGCTTCTGTACGCCGAGAGTTATGGAAATTTTAGCCGAATTTTACGGTCAGCCCGTTGAAAGCATAACCAAATGCGGAAAAGGCAGCGAAATCGTTGCGGGCGACGTTATCGATTAAAGGAGAATGAGAATGAAAGAATACGACGTTGCCGTAATAGGAGGCGGTCCCGCAGGAATGGCTGCCGCGGTGGCTTCCGCAGGAAAAGGCGCAAAAACTCTTATTATCGAAAGAGACCGCACCGAAGGCGGTATTCTCAATCAATGCATTCATAACGGTTTCGGACTGCATTATTTCGGCGAAGAACTCACGGGTCCCGAATACGCGCAGAGATTTATCGACAGAACGGAAAAATGCGGTGCGGATATAATGACGGGAGCTTTCGTAGTGGAAATCCGTAAAGACAAAACCCTCGTTACGGTAAGCCCGACCGAAGGCGTTTCGGAAATCAAAGCCAAAGCCATAGTGCTTGCCATGGGCGCGAGAGAACGTTCTGCGGGAGCTATAGGACTTACGGGTACCCGTCCCGACGGAATATGGACGGCAGGATTTGCCCAGAGACTCTGCAACATCGAAGGAATGCTCGTCGGCAGAAAAATCGTTATTTTGGGAAGCGGAGACATAGGTCTTATCATGGCGAGAAGAATGACTTTCGAAGGCGCGGAAGTCAAAATGGTCTGCGAGATAATGCCCTATTCGGGAGGACTTAAACGAAACATCGTTCAGTGCCTCAACGACTTCGGCATTCCTCTGCTTTTATCCACTTCCGTTACGAGAGTAGTGGGAGACAAGCGCGTGGAAGGCGTTTATATTGCCGATATGGAAAACGGAAAGCCCAAGGCAGGCACCGAAAGATTCGTGGAATGCGACACCCTTCTGTTATCCGTCGGACTTATCCCCGAAACCGATTTGCTTACGGGCAGCGGTATAAAAACCGATCCCCGTACGGGCAGTTTCGAAGTCAACGAATACCGCGAAACTTCCGAATCGGGCGTATTTGCCTGCGGAAACGTGCTTCACGTTCACGATCTCGTGGATAACGTGACCTGCGAAGCCGAAATAGCGGGCGCGTCGGCTGCCGATTACGCTCTTTCGCAAAGCAAAAACGACGGCAGGAATCTTTCCGTTAACGCAGGAAAAGGTATAAAATACGTTCTTCCGCAAAGAATAGACGGAAAAGAAGGAACGGCTTCGCTTTATTTCAGAACGGACAACGTTTACCTTCGTCCGCAGATTTCGGTTATAAGCGGAGACAAAGTTATTAAAACGGTAAGAAAAGTCATTATGGCGCCGGGAGAAATGCAGAGCGTCGCGGTAGATCTTGCGGACGTTCGCGGAGAAGTTACGGTTGAGATGACCGAAGGCGAAAGACAATAGCCGAGGCGGAGAAAAATGGAAAAACAAATGATTTGTATATGCTGTCCCATGGGTTGCGGACTTACGGTTAAAGCCGAACTTCTTCCGCAGGCAGAGAAAGGAAGCAGAAATATAAACGATTATAACGTTACTGTCACGGGCAACACCTGCAAGCGCGGAGAAGCTTACGGAAAGCAGGAGCTTATCGCGCCCGAAAGAGTGGTTACGGGACTTATGGAGAACGAAAAGGGCAAAATAGTTCCCGTTAAAACCGAGAAACCCGTTCCCAAAGACAGAATTTTCGACGTTCTGAAAGAAATGAAGAGCGTTAAGGTCGCAGAAAACGCAAAGATAGGCTATAAAGCCATTGAGAACGTCTGCGGTCTGGGAGTAAACGTAGTAGTTACGAAAAACGTCGGTTAAACCGCGCGAGATATGAATAACGCAGTCAGAGGAAACCGAATAAACCTTCGTCCCGCCGTAGTTATAGCGGTGGCGGTGGCGTGCGGAATTCTTCTTTCTTTTTCGGTTTTCGTAAGGAAGGTTTCTTTCGTTCTTCCCTGTGTTTTTGCCGCAGTTTTCACTGCGGTTTTATTTTTGCTTAAATTTAAGGGGCGATTAAGAGAATTACGGATTTTCGCTCTGGCTTGTTTGTTTTTCGCGGGCGGATTTTTCTCTTTTTACGGCGTTTACGAGAGATATTACGTTTCTTCGCCCTCTTTTCGGGACGTAACCGTGAAACTCACGTCAAACGATATAAACGGTTCTTCGGGATACGTTTCGGGTTTCTTTTCGGGAAAAATCGTTACGGAAGAAGGAGAAATTCCTTTGGACGGAAAGGTCAAAGCCGAGTTTTATTCGGGCGCAACGGAACTGCCTGTGGGTCAGAGCGTGATTTTTATTCTGAAAGGAAAGCTTTACCGTCTGTCGCCCTTCTATAACGGCGGAGTGGACGCCGAACTTATCGCAAACGGAGTTCGGTACGCCTTGAAAACGGACGAAATTCTGTCGCACGGAACGATAAAACCGTCTTTTACCGCAAGCGTAAGAAATTACGTAACGCAGACTATAGAGAAGTATTCTTCTTCCCAAAAAGGCTCGGTTTTGCTTTCGGCGATAATTTTAGGGGAGAAGGGCGGACTTTCGGCAGAAACGAAAAACGATTACAGAACTACCGGGCTTGCGCATATCTTTTCCGTTTCGGGGCTTCACGTAGGCTTTGCGTCGGCGGTTTCCGCGTGGATTTTTGATAAGGTTTTTAAGAAAAACAAACGTCTCGGCTTCCTTTTAAGCCTTATTCCGATATGGTTTTACGTCTGGATATGCGGATTCGCGCCCTCTTCGGTAAGAGCCGCCATAATGGCTTCCGCGGTGACGATTGCCCGTCCATACAGGAGAATCGACGTTCTGTCCTCTTTGTGTTACGCGGGAGCGGTTTTGTTCCTTTTCAGTCCCGATTCGCTCTTTTCGGGCGGTTGTCTTATGAGTTTTTCCGCCGTTTTCGGAATAATCTCGCTTTCTTCGGCGTGCAGAAATCTTAAAGAAAAGATAAAAAGCAGACGAATGAGAGGCCTTTTCGACGCATTCGTCGTTTCCGTGGGAGCAAGCCTCGGAACGCTTCCTTTCGTGTGGAGTTATTACGGCGAAATTTCTCTTCTGTCCCTTCCCGTCAATATCTTTTCGGTCTTTACGCTGAGTCTGGCTTTCGTAATGACGGTAATCTGTCTTATTCCGCCATTAAACGCTCTTATCGCTCTTTCGTCGGCGATAGTTTCGGTAACGGACGCCGTGGTTTCCGCAGCCTCCGAAGTCGGAACGATTTCTCTTCCGTCGGTTTCGTGCGAATTTCTGATCTTCCTTGCCTTTGCGGTAATTTTAATCGCTCTCTGCGGAAAAATCAAATCGGGCGGAAAGATAAAGCTTATAGCGGTAACGTCCGCTCTTTTCGCGGTCTGTCTGACGCCCCTTCTTTTCCCTGCTTTTCCGACGGAAACCGCCTTTTATAAAAGGGAAAGCGTGGCTTTTTTAACTACCGACAGGGGCGAAGTTTTCGTCTTTGCCGATATAAAGAACGAATACGACGTTTACGAACTCAAAAAGGCTTTGAGAGGCGTAGAAAAAGGCAGAATTTTCCTTATCGCGGACACTTTGCCCATGTGTTTTTCGGTAGAAGGTCTGCACGGGCTTATAAACGAAATGAATATAGAAGGCGTGATTTCGGCAGATATGAGAGAAACCGACGCACGGCTGTTTTTCGAAAGGTGCGGAGTGCAGATTTTAAGCGAGTATAAAAGCGGAGGAGGCTCTGTTACCGCCAAGAAAATTCAAGGTAAAAACTGCGCGGTTATAGAGACGAACGGCTTTGTTATCGTCTTTATGCGCGACGGAAAAACCGTGGATTTCGATAAGTTTGCGCCCGAAACGGGGAAGATCGATTTTCTTTACGCAAAAAGAATAGCCGAAGACAACCTTCCCTACTTATGCACGGCTCTTACCGACTCGGCTGTCTGCGGAGGAAAATGTTTTTCTTCCGCCTTCGATTTAGACTTTACTTTTTATCCGCAAAGATGTATAATAAAAGGACGGTAGTTTTCGTTTTTTAAGAATAATTACCGTAGCAAACGCGCTTAATTGCGTAAAAAGCGTAAACTGCTTAAAGAACGGAACTTCCCTGCTTAAAAGGTTTTTATGCGTTTTATCGAACTTAACGCGGAACTTAAAAAAGGAACCGCAAAAATTTATCTCGTTCAGGGCGAAGATTTCTTTCTTCGCTTACGGGCAATAGAAAGGATAACCGCTTCGCTTGACATTTCCTGTCCCGAACTCAATATCGCGACTTTTTCCGCGGAAGACGGATTGGACAGGGCGTTGTCGGCTTGTCTCGTCGCGCCTTTTCTGAGCGAAAAAAGACTTACCGTGCTTTACGACTGTCCCGTAACTTCCGAGACCGCGAAAACTCTTGCCGATTTCCTTAAAAACGGTGGCGACGGGTATTGCCTCGTTATAGTAAACGTCGTTAAGACTCAGGCGAAAACCGCCGACGGAATAGTTAAAGTGGATTGCGACAAGCTCGGAGCCGATACGATAGCGCAGTGGATAGACGTCGACGCGAGAAGAAACGGAAAGACCGTTTCAAGAAAGAACGCGCTTTCGATTGCGGAAAGATGCGGTTGCGACATGTCCGCCGTTAAAAACGAAATGTGTAAACTCGTCAGCTATTCGGACGGAGAGATAACCGAAGAAGATATAGCTCAGTGCGTAACCACGGAACCCGAATATTCGGTTTTTCGTCTTACCGACAGCATTGCGAAAAAAGACCTCGGCGAAGCTTTGATTCTCACCCGTAAACTCGTGAAGTCGCCCGACGACTACCCCGGAGTTATGGCTCTTATATACGGAAATTTCAGAAGAATGTTCTTTGCGAAGAACTCTTCGGGGAGCGATGAAGAAACGGCTTCTGCTCTCGGAGTAAAACCTTTCGCCGTGAAACTCGCCCGCGAAAAAGCTTCGGCTTTCGGAGTTAAAAAACTTATGCAGGCTATGAATCTTTGCCTTACCGCCGACGAGAGAATGAAAACTTCCGTCGGTAATAAGGACGACGCTCTCGAACTTCTCATTATACAGCTTTGTAATTTATAAAGGCGAAAAGCCTTCGGAGACTTAAAAATGGCGAAACTTACAGACAAGTTGAAAAACAACTATAACGTTGCCAAGTGGCTGTGTTTTATCGTTTTTATAATCACCTTCGTCTATTCGGAATGGACGCGCGGAGGTTCGGTTATACGAATGATAAACACTTCTTCGCCCACGCTTACGCCTTTCTGGCTTTATAACGGGCTTTTGTGCGTTATTCTGGGTGCGTTTTCCCTTCTCGTCCTTTATTTTGCCGTAAGACTTTTCAGAAACGTCGGAAAATTCTTCGTTCTTCCCGTAGCCGAAACCTATCTGCTTACGGTAATAGCCTTTTCGGGCGCTCATCTTATAGCGGGAACGTTGCGTCTGTCCCTTCTTATTACCCCTACGGCTTATATCTGGTGCCACTATCTTTCGGGACTGATTTCGGGCTTCCCCGCGTTATTGTGGCTTAACGCAATGCTCAGAAAGCGTTATCTCACGCCTCAGTCGGCAAGATACGTTTTCCTCTGGTCGATGATGACCTTTCTTATATCCAATATGGCTCTTACGCTTTACGGAGGTTCGATAATATGAAAAAGATAACGTTGGTTTTGTTTTTGTCGTTGATCGTAGCTTCCGCGTGTCTTTTCTGCCGTGCGGATACCGTTTACGCGGAAGAAAACTACGCCGACAGGTTTTATTATTATCTTAACGACTTCGTAGGCAAAAACCCCAAGCGCGAAGCTTTCACGCAGAACGAACACTCCGCCGGCGAATATATAAGCGACCTTCTTTCGGGTTTCGGATATAACATTTCCCGTCAGGAATTCACACGGAACTATTCGGGTTACTATTCTGAAACGACTCAGCTTTCTTCCTTTAACGTAATCGCAACCAAAAAAACCGCTTCTTCCAAAAAAACGGCTGTTCTGGGCGCGCATTACGACGCTTCCACGTCGGGAACGGGAGCTTTCGACAACGGTTCGGGCGTAGCCGTTTTGCTTACCGTGGCGGAAGCCATGAAAGACGTTAAGCTCGACTATAACCTTCAGTTCGTCTTTTTCGGAGCGGAAGAACCCGGGCTTATCGGTTCGCAGGAATTTGCAAATTCTCTCGACAGCGGTAACGTTCTCGTCTACATCAACTTCGACGTGTGCGTGGGCGGAGACAAGCTTTTCGTGTATTGCGAAGACGTAAAAACCCCTCAGCTGGATTTCTTTGCCAAGGTCATAGACGAATGTAACGCGGACATAGAGGCGAGAGTGGATATGAAACCCGTTTTCGTATCATCTTCCATAAATCCCTACTATATCCATATAGGAATGAGAAGCGACAATCAGTCCTTCAAAAACAAAGGCATTCCTACCGTAGACTTTTTCTCGGGAAGTCTCGACAATAGTTTCGGCGTGTACGTAGAGAATCCCGACGGTTCTTCGGTTATGCATACGTCGGCGGATAATCTGACTTATTTTTCCAATAATGAAAATAAAGTTCGCAATCAGGCGGAATTTCTGGTAAAAACCGTCGTTAATAGCTTGACAAAAAGCGATTTTGAGTATACAATGTGCAATGCAACGATGGTCAGCGAGAACGTCACTTCTTATCGTTATCCGCTTATCGCCTTTGCGGTTCTCAATCTTATCGCCATAGCGGTGGTTTTGCTGTTGAACGGCAGAAACAAACGCGACGCGACTTTCGGAGATTTGGGAGCAAAAGAGAAAAAGGAAATGTTTTCGGCTCCTAAGGACGACGACGTTTTCGAATTTCGGAAATGACTGGGTGTAGCGCAGTTTGGTAGCGCGCCAGAATGGGGTTCTGGAGGTCGCAAGTTCAATTCTTGTCACCCAGACCACGAAAAAAAGGTAAATCTGTCGGATTTACCTTTTCTCTTTATATCGGGTTTTTGTTTTGTCAAATATCGTAAGTCTTGTCTTTTACAAAGAACGCTTTTCATAAAAAGTCGGTAAGCCTTGCTTTCTGTCTTTTTTGGTAAGCGGTAAGTTTTGCTTTCTGTCTTTTGGTAAGCGGTAAGCTTTGTTTTCTGTTTTTTGGTAGGCGGAAGCTTTGCTTTTCCTGCGTTTTTATAAAGACCGGAAGACTTGTTTTTCGTTTCCCGTTTTCGACCGTTTCTTAACGCATTATCCCTGACTAAACATTTTCTCATTTTTTGTTTAAGTTTATGTTAACAACGGAGCGGTTTTTGTCGTTTTTTCGTCGGCGTCGTTTTTTACCGAAATTATTGCGATTTTATCACAAATTCAGCCGAATGTGTAAGTCTATTTATACAAATCAAGCGAAAATGTCTATATAACTAAAATTTTCTTAAATTTTTTTTCGTGAGGATAAAGTTTGTTTGACTTTAAGGCTGAAAAACAATATAATTTAACATAGAGTACACGAGAAAGGCATAAAGTATGTGACAGTCACGATGAAAGTATGATTAAAAAAGGTGAGAAAATGGTTAAAAAAGGAAAATTACAAAAAAGAACGACGTTTTTGAGTCTTTTGTCGGTAACGGCGGCGGCTTTGATTTTCGTATGCGGAACGCTCGCGGGTTCGCCCGTGCAGACTGCAGACAGTCAGGAGTGGACTGCGCCCCGTATTCCCGTCGTTTCGGAAGAGAGCCTGCCTGAACCTGACGAAAGTTTGGTTTCTTCGGTTTTCGGCGGTCTTAACGAAAGTCAGATCGTTTCGGCTTTCGGCGACGGTCGGATTTCTTCGATTGCGACAACGGACGTGGGTTCCGCTTTGCAGATAAGTACATATCTGCCCGATAACACCCGCTACAAGAGCAAGAAACTCGCGCTCACGGCGTTGGATCTTTGTTCTGCCGTTCACCCGATGAAGGTTAAAAGCAAGTTCACGGACAACGGTTTTTCGGTGGTTTCGCAGGTAAATTACGAAAAGGACAAAAGCGATCCTTCGCACACCGCGGCTTATACCGTCGGAAAACGCGTCGTTTTATATAAAGGCGAGTTAAGAACGTTATACGCCGTCTGCGTGAGAGGAACGATGTACGGAGAATGGTATTCCAACTTCGATTTCGCGCCTTCCCGTTCGGAAGATTCGCCCTTTGCGGAAAACTTCCTTTTTGCAGCCGAAGACGTTTTCTGGGGAGCTAAGGAAGTTATAGACGGCGACGAAAGAATTCTTGCGCCCGAGCCTTTGTTTCTCGTTACGGGTCACAGCAGAGGAGGAGCGGTGGCAAATCTTCTCGGACTGCTTTTTAACGCCGAATACGGCACGGACAACGTTTTCTGCTACACTTTCGCTTCGCCCAATACGAGAAAGAAGGAATACACGATAAGCACCGATTGCAGAAATATCTTTAACTATATAGGAAGTTCGGATATAGTTCCTCTTCTGCCCTTTTCCGAGTGGGGTTACGAACGCGTAGGCGTGGACGTTAAACTCGATTCGGTTTTTGCGCCTCAAACCCTCAACGAACTGGTTTCTTCCATGACCAAGGCTTTTACGGAACTTGCGCCTACGGTCGGGAGTTATTACGGCGACAGACATTCTCTCACGGGAGCGGGGCTGTCGGAGGAAGGCATAACCCCCTTCGAACTTATGGCGGTTATTGTGAACTTCGTAAGCAACTTCTCGCTTTCGGGAGGAGGAAGTTCTTCCGTTGACGCCATGTCGATGCTTTCTTCCGAAAGCGATTTCGCGCCCTTTATGGCAACGGTTGCGGAACTTACCGACAACAATTATTCGTTTGCGATCAGTATGCTTATTCAGCATATGCCCATTACGTATAAAGCAATGATAAAGCTCACGTTGGAGCTGTAGGAGAGAAAGATGGCTTATATAGAGTTCAATAACGTATGCAAGATTTATAAAAGCGGAGATAACGAAATCTACGCGCTTGACAGAATGACTTTTACCGTTGAAAAAGGCGAACTCTGCGTTATGGTAGGACCGAGCGGAGCGGGCAAAACCACCCTTCTCAACATTCTCGGCGGAATGGACAGCGTGACGACGGGAACGGTAAAGCTTGACGGAAGAGTGATAAGTTCTTTTAACGAAAGAGAGCTTACCGATTACAGAAGAACGGACGTAGGTTTCGTATTCCAGTTCTATAACCTCGTTCAGAACCTTACCGCCAAGGAAAACGTAGAGCTTTCGGCGGAGATATGCAAAGGCAGTCTTAACGCGGAAGAAGTTCTCGGCGAAGTCGGACTGAGCGGAAGAATCAACAACTTTCCCGCGCAACTTTCGGGCGGTGAACAGCAGAGAGTTTCGATAGCCCGCGCTCTTGCCAAGAATCCCAAGATCATTCTTTGCGACGAACCTACGGGCGCTCTGGATTACAACACGGGCAAGCAGGTTCTCAAACTCTTGCAGGACACGTGCAGACAGACGGGAAAAACGGTTATAATTATCACGCATAACGGAGCTTTGACGCAGATAGCCGACAGAGTTATAAAAGTCAAGAACGGACAGGCGGTTTCCATAGAAACCAACGCAAATCCCGTTCCCGTGGAGAATATCGAGTGGTGACAATATGCAGAAAATCGTAAAAAGAACAAGAAATAAGAACGTTTTCCGCGATATAAAAGGAAGTCTCAACCGTTTTCTGTCCATTATGTTCATAGTGGCTCTCGGCGCAGGTTTTATGGCTGGACTTTTCGCTACGTCGCCCGATATGTACGACACGGTAGACGCGTATATGACGGAATACAAGTATTACGACCTCGATCTGAAATCCACGCTCGGTTTTTCCAAAGACGACGTGGAGAAGATAACCGAAATATCGAGCGTCGACGAAATTCAGGGCGTGAACGTCGTCGATATGGAAATGAAAACTCAGGGCGACGACAACTACACGTCGAGAATTTTCGCTTTGCTTGACGAAAACAACAAAACCACGCTCAATAATTTTATTCTGAAAGAAGGCAGACTTCCCGAAAGCGACGGAGAATGCGTGGTTCAGTCGGTTATGGGCAAATATCTCGGCGGTTCGCTTAAAGTAGGCGACGTTTTAACGCCCACTGCCGTCAGCGGAACGGATATTTACGCGCTTTTCCGCTCGGCTATGAAGACGGATAAACTTACCGTAGTAGGTTTCGTGGAAAGCCCCGGCTGTATATCCATAACGTCCGAAGCCACTCTCGTGGGAACGGGTTCGATAGGACTTAATATCTACGTTAAAAACGACTTTTTCGACGTGGATTATTATTCCGACGTTTTCGTAACGATAAAAGGAGCGAGAAATTACAACACTTTTACGGATGAGTACGAAACGTTTATAAGCAATTCGCTCGAGCCTTTCGAGAAACTCGGAAAAGAGCGCGCGCCTCTTCGCGTGGAAGAAATGAAAAAACAGACCGACGCGCTTTTAAGCACGCTTCAGGGTCTTATAGACAAGTACGAAGAGATAGTAGCCGTTCATAAGGCTCTCGACGAAGACGCGCTCAAAAGAATAGAAGCCAACGAAAAGACAGCCGCTCTCGTCGAAAAGACCGATCCGGAGCTTGCCGAGCAACTCAGAAAAGTCAACGAAGAACTCAGAAAGACTCTGAGCGATCCCGACGGTTCGGACGAAAAGATGCTCGAAAGCCTCAAAGAGAAAAAGGCTCAGTACGAAAAGACCATAGCTTCGTTGACCGCGACTTCCTGGATAACGATGACGCGTTCGGATTCCTCGGGCTTTTCGTCCTTTGAAAGCAACGTAGGAAAGGTTTCCGCTCTTTCAAAGATTTTCCCCGTATTCTTCTTCGTGGTGGCTCTTCTGGTGTCGCTCACGACGATGACGAGACTGGTGGACGAACAGCGCGGACAGATAGGAACGCTCAAAGGCTTGGGCTTCTCTACGGGCAACATTTTAGGCGAATACCTTCTTTACGGATTCCTTGCCTCCCTTCTCGGTTGCGTGATAGGTTTCTCGATAGGTTTCGTGCTTTTCCCCAAGGCGATAAGCTCGGCTTACGCTATGATGTTTATAATTCCCGAAACGATAACTCCCATTCGTTGGGAAATCGTTTTATGGGTTGCGCCCGTAACCATAGGAAGCATACTGCTTGCTACGTTATGGGCGGCTTGGACGGAATGCAGATCGGTTCCCGCCGTTTTGATGCAACCCAAAGCGCCCGCCGCAGGAAAGAGAATTCTGCTCGAAAGAATTCCGTTTATCTGGAATCATCTGTCTTTCATTCACAAGGTTACCTGCAGAAACCTTTTCCGTTATAAAAAGCGTCTGTTTATGACCATTATAGGCGTAGCCGGTTGCAGTGCGCTTCTCGTGGCGGGATTCGGCATAAGAGACTCGGTAAACGATATAGTCGACAAGCAGTTTCAGGAGCTTTACCATTATAACCTCTGTATAATGGGAAGCGATATAAACGCAATGAAAAACGACGCTTCGCTTCAGGCGATACTCGGAAACAAGGCTTATATAGAAAACAGCAGTATCTTTTCCGAAAGTCAGGGCTACGCTATAGTAGGCGACAAAAAACAGAAGCTGACGATAAGCGTTCCCGAAGATCCGTCGGTTTTCGGCGAACTCGTAATTTTAAGAGAGAGAAAGTCGGGTAAAACCATTCCCTTCACCGACGAAGGCGTAATTCTTACCGAGAAACTGTGCGAAACCATGGGAATAAAAGTGGGCGACGAGATTACTCTCGAAGCTTACGACGGAAGCACGGGAAAAATCGTGGTTACGGGCATATGCGAGAACCATATATCGTCCTTTGCGTATATTTCCGAATCGAGATATAAAGAAACTTTCGGATCGGATCCCTATTACTCGGTATTTTTATGCAGAGCGCCCGAAGGAGTCAACGCAAGTAAGCTTACGTCGGACATTATCGCCTGCGAAAGCGTGCTTTACGCATATTCTTCCTCGACGGTTATAAACTCTTTCAGCGAATCCATAAAGAGTATCGACGGAGTCGTCGGAGTGCTTATAATCGCTGCGGGACTGCTGTGCGTAGTGGTTCTTTATAACCTCACCAACGTAAACATCTGCGAGAGAAAGAAGGAAATCGCAACGCTGAAAGTTCTGGGCTTCCACAAACGCGAAGTGGAGAACTACATCTTCCGCGAAATCAACACGCTGAGCGTTATGGGAACGCTTTTAGGTCTCGTGATAGGCACGTGGTTACACGCGTTCATAGTTAAAACGGTAGAAATCGACGTTGTTATGTTCGGACGTGACATTTACTTCACGAGCTTCCTTATCGCCTTCGCTATATCTATGGTATTTACTTTGATAGTAAACTTCATTATGCGCGGACAGATAAGAAAAATCGATATGGTCGAAGCCATGAAAGCCAACGAGTAAACGTTGTTTTTCAGTCGGCTTACGACTTGTGCGAACTAAAATAATCGGCGCAAAAGGAGAAGGAGAGAATGAAAAACGATATTACCGAAAAGTACGGGAAATTCTACGACGACGCGATAAAGTTCTGGGGAGAGGACGCTCAGCTCAGAATGTGCATAGAAGAAATGAGCGAACTCACCAAAGAGCTTTGTAAGTATTTCAGGCTTGTAAACGCTCACGAAGACACGCCCGAGGTAAGAGAAAAGATAGAAGAAAACAGACGCCACGTCATAGAAGAGACCGCCGACGTTTACAATATGATCGATCAGGTCGCGAGAATATTCGGCGAGGACGAAGTATATAAAATGCGCGAAGAAAAGATTTTGCGCACGGCAGGCAGACTCGACGAATATATAAAGCGTTACGGACTCTCGGATAAGTAAAACGAAGCGACTTTCCGATAAGTAAAACGGATTGATTTCCGTATAAGTGGGACGAATTGATTTTCCGATAAGTAAGACGAACCGACCGAAAAACAACGAAAAAAGCAAAGCCACGGGATAAGTTTTCCGTGGCTTTAGTTTACGTTTTTAATTAAATACTTTTTGGCGAAATCGGCGTTCTTCGGTTCAATTCAACCCTTTTCCGCCGAAACCCTTTTCGGAAGTTTATTCTTCTTCCTCTTCTTTGGTCTGCTTATAAACGCCTATATCTTCGAGGTTGCGGTACTGTTCGTTAAGGTCGAGACCGTAACCGATAATGAATTCGTCTGGAATTTCAAATCCGAGGTAGTCGATGGGGATATGTACGCGTCTGCGTGCGGGCTTGGAAAGAAGAGTGCATATTCTTACCGATTCCGCGCCTCTGTTTTTAAGCATTCTCATTATATAGTCGAGAGAAACGCCCGAATCGACGATGTCTTCTACGATAATTATATTTCTGCCGTCAACGGAAGTGTCAAGGTCTTTAAGAAGTCTGACTTCTCCGCTCGTCGTCGTTCCCGCGCCGTAAGAAGATATAGCCATAAATTCGATGTTTACGTCGATATCGATAGCTCTTACGAGGTCGGCAAAGAACATTACCGCGCCTTTAAGTATGCAGATGAGCAGAGGAGTGGATTTATAACGGTAGTCGTCGGAAATCTCTTTGCCTAATTCGGCTACGCGTTTGTCAATATCTTCCTTGGAAATCAGAACCCGTTCCATATCCTTGTGTGTTTTCATTTGTTTACCCTCCGTTTAGTTATGGAAATATAATATATGTTTTCCGCGGAAAAATCTTTCGCTCTCAGATTTTCGCTTATTTCCGCTCCGCATACGGCGTAAACCGTACCGCCGAGGCATATAAGCGGAAGTCCTCCGCGAATATCCGCAGGAATTTTTCGTTCTATAAAAAAGTCTTTGAGTTTTTTGTTCTTACCGCCGAACTTCCTGAACCCGTCGCCTTCCTTTCTTACTCTTACGACGGCGTTTTCGGGAAGTCCCGACAGGTCGGCTGTAAGCGTTCTGAGTCCTTCGTCCGAAGCCTTATAAGACCTGCTTAAAGTCACGACGTAATCTCCGAATTCCAGCCGTCCCTTTTCTTTGAGAAGGGAAAACGGAACTTCTTTAACGGAAGACGGCTTTTTCTGCGCGTTTTTGCTTATAAAGAGTTTGCCGAAACTCGTGTATGCGCGAAGCCCTTTGTGAAGAGCCGTTTCCTTTCCGCTGAGATTACCCGAAAGAGCGCATAAAGCCGAAATGTGTTTTTCTTCCGCGTCGACGAGCGCGCCCAAAGCTACGAGCATTCTCTTTATAACCCGCGTTTTTATCGCCTGATGAAGACCGTTGAGCGTTTCGGTTTCTATATATACCGAAAGAGCGTTTTCTTCCGACTTGTTTTCGGTAAATGGAACGAAACCCTGTCCGTAGTCGGCAAAAAAGGGTATTTTTCGTGCTTCCGAGTTAAGAAAGTCCGAATCCACCGAAGTTCTCGACGCAAGCGCGCATATGGACTTTTTCGCACCGCCGTAGCAGGCTTCGAGTTCGGGCAGAACTTTAAGCCGAACGTAATTTCTGCGGTAATCGGTGTCGTAGTTGGTGTAGTCTTCCACGAATTCCACGCCGTTTTCTTTGGCGTAAGCAAGAATTTCGGCTTTGGTCATACCGAGAAGAGGTCTGAAAGCGCCGTCCGACAGAACTTTCATTCCGTTGAGTCCGTCCGTTCCGCAACCCCGAAGAAGATGCATAATCACCGTTTCCGCCTGATCGTCGGCGTGATGGGCAAAAGCCACGTAATCCATACTTCCTTTATGGCGGGCAATGGCTTCGTGACGAAGAATCCTCGCCGCCGTTTCCACGCTGAGCCCTTTCTCGCGCGCGAAAGAAGGAACGTCCGCGCTTTCGATATGACACGGGACGCCTTTAACGTCGCATATTCTTTTTGTGAACAGGGCGTCGGACATACCTTCCGGTCTGATGTTGTGATTGACGGTAACGGCTTCCAACCTGTATCGGTTTTCCTTTACGAGTAAATCCAGCATAACCATACTGTCCGCGCCTCCGCTGAGAGCGAGCAGTAAACCCGTTCCCTCGGGAAGTTTAGGAATAGTCATTCTTTAAGTATAAACAAAATCGCCCTTAAAAGCAACTTATTTGAGCCAAAAAACTTTCATTCGGACAAAAAATAAGGCTTTGTAACTTTCAAGAGGGCGATTTTCCCTTAATTTTATTGATAAGCACAAAGAATTACCACTAAAAACGACAAGTTTTCCGCACATTAAATACATATTAACTATTAAAAGACAAAACGTTTTACATTACGGGATTTTGTGATATAATGGATACGGATTTATTATCCGTGTTATTTTTTATTTTTTATCTGGAGGACAATATGTTCGGAAAAAGAAGCGACGGCAGAGTCGTAAAAGTAGATCCCTACTCCAAGCAACCGCCTCACATCATGAGTAAACGTTCCGACGCGCTTAACTACGCCAAGGTTCAGGTCAGATGCGAGCCGATAGACGAATTCGTCCGTAAGCGCAGGGAGGAAGACGGAGTGTATTTTACTTACCTCGATATTCTTATCGCCTGCATGGTAAGACTTATGGTTATGAGAAAACATCTTAACCGTTTCGTAAACGCGGGAAGAGTTTATCAGAGAGATTACATCGATATAAGTTTCGTAGTCAAAAAGACTTTGCGTGAAGCCGAATCGGTAGCCACGGCGGTAAAGATAAGATTTACCGGCGCTGAAACCATTTACGAAGTGAAAGAAAAGGTGGACGCCGTTATAGCGGCAAACAGCGGTCTTTCAACCGAAAACAACCTCGACAAAACAGCAGCCGTAATAGCGAAACTTCCCAACTTCGCCATGAGACTCCTGTGGTGGACGCTTAAAAAACTCGACAAGTGGAACATTCTTCCCAAGTCGCTCATAAAGACGAGCTGTTTCCACACGAGCTGTTTTATAACCAATATGAAGTCCATAAAGGGCGATTACATCTATCATCACTGTTACGATTTCGGAACGACGGGTATCTTCTTCGCTTTGGGTAAGGAACATATGGAAGCCGTAGTCGAAAACGGCGAAGTCGTCCCCGGTAAAGTGCTTACCATGGGCGTGGTTACCGACGAAAGATTCTGCGACGGACTTTATTACTCGATAAGCACGAGAGTGCTTAAAAAGCTCTTCGCCGATCTCGACGTTCTTCGTCATCCTTATCACGACGAAATAACCGACAGACTGGAAAAAGAACAGCTCGAACTTAAAGAAAAAGAAGCGAAAAAAGCCGAAAAGAAAGCCGCCAAAGCCAAACGCTGAACAGCGAAAAACCGAAAGATAACGGACAAGACAGCCGAAAAGACGGCAAAGCGTTAAAAAGGAAAACAAAAAAGAGCGTACACGACGGGAAAATTGCTTGACGAATACCCCGAAAAGTGGTAAAATAGCAAAGCCGCTTGAGTGGAGCGCTCTTTTTTCGTGCTTTTTTTACGAAAATATGACGGAACCGTTTTCGGCTTCAATCCCATAGGGGTTTTCAGCGAGTTTCTTAGTATAGGAGGGTAATGCAAATGTACGCAATAGTCAGAACCGGCGGAAAACAGTATAAAGTTTCCGAAGGCGATATCATCAAGGTAGAGCTTCTGAAAGCAGAAAAGGACGAAAAGGTAGAACTCGAAGTTCTTATGGCTGCGGACGGTGAAAAAGTTCTTGCAGGCAAAGACGCAGAGAACGTTAAAGTATCCGCTACGGTAGTAGGCGAAGGCAAAGGCAAGAAGATCAGTATCTTTACCTACAAGGCAAAGAAGAACGTTCGTCGCAGAAAGGGTCATCGTCAGCCGTTCACAGCTTTGAAAATCGAAAAAATTACGTTTTAATCATGACTGAAATAAAGTTGAAAACGCGGGACGGCCACATAGTGGAGGTCGTTATTCAGGGACATGCGGGAACTGCCGTATACGGACACGATATAGTGTGCGCGGCGATAAGCGCGTTGTCGCAGACCGCGGCTCTCGGTCTCATAAAGGTGGCGAAAATCGACGCTCACTTTTCACGGGACGAGCTTAAAGGGTTCTTCGGAATAACTCTTCCCGAAAAGCTTACAGAGGAGCAAAGACACGACGCGGACGTTATTCTCGAAACGATGATGACGGGTATACGCGATATTGAAAAGGGTTATCCGAAATATATAAAAACGGAGGCAGCGATATGTTTATAAAATTGCAGTTATTCGCTCACAAGAAGGGCGTCGGTTCTTCCAAGAACGGCCGTGACAGCGAATCCAAACGTCTTGGTGCAAAACGTGCCGACGGTCAGTTCGTTACTGCCGGCAACATTCTCGTTCGTCAGAGAGGAACTCATTTCCATCCCGGCAACAACGTAGGCATCGGAAGCGACGACACATTGTTTGCTCTTATCCCCGGTATCGTAAGATTCGAACACAAGGGAAAGGACAAGAAACAGGTCAGCGTTTATCCCCAATAACGGATTATAAAAACTAAGGCGAGAAAATCGCCTTATTTTTTTAGAAAAATCGTTTGTTTACAAAAAGCGTCAGATCGTAACTTCGGTCCGGATATGACGCAAGCGGAGCATTATGTACGATTTTACGATAAGTTCGGAACATTTTAACGCCAAAGAAACGCTCGAATGCGGGCAGATTTTCAGGTTTTATAAGGAAGGGGATTTCCTGCGCGTTTTCAGTAAAGACGAGTACGCCGAGATAAGAGAAAAGGGCGACGCCGCAGAGATAACCTGCACGAACGAAGAATATTTCCGTAATTTTTTTGACCCGATCGGCGATTACGGCGAAATTAAAAGAAAGCTTTCGTCTTTCGGATCGGAAACGCTTTGCGAGGCGGTAAAATTCGGAAGCGGAATAAGAATTCTCCGTCAGGATTTATTCGAAACGACTGTCAGCTTCATTATTTCCGCAAACAACAACATCGGACGTATCCGACTTATCATAGAGAGATTGTGTCAGGCTAAGGGAGAGAAAAAGCCCTTCGGATTTGCCTTTCCGACGAGAGAAAGTCTGATGCGTTGCGACGCGGATTTTTACGCGGGTATAGGTTGCGGATACAGAGCGGAGTACCTTGCGGAGACGGTGAAACTTCTTGACGAAGATTTCCTTTCGGGGCTTAAAGAAGAACCTACCGATAAAGCGAGAAAGACTTTGCTTTCGCTTAAAGGCGTTGGACCTAAGGTTGCCGACTGCATTCTGCTTTTCGGAATGGGCAGGAAGGACGTTTTCCCAACGGACGTATGGATAAAGAGAGTTTATCACTCTTCTTTTGAAGACGGAGCCAAGGATAAAGACATATCCCGTTCTCTCGTAAAACGTTTCGGAGAACTTTCGGGTTACGCGCAACAGTATCTTTTTTATTATTATCGGGAAAACGGCTTAAAATATTAGACAAAACCGTAAAAAAATAGTACAATTAGAAAGATAGCATTACATTCGTTATCGCGGATATTTTTACGGGAACCAATCCGTAACCCCTGCCGTTTCCGTTGCGCTAAAAGCTTTGCGTTGCGGTAAACGGATAACGGACGTAACGCGCGTACCGTCGCAGTGCGACAATACACACACCAAACGGAGGTATCGATGGGAAAAATAGCAATGTTCGTTGACGTGGACAATCTCGGACTTTCCGCAAAACAGTTCAAAGAGATAACCGATTACGTCAGTTCTGCCGGCAAAGTGGTTTACGGCAAAATATACGGCGTTATAGACAGAAAAAATAAAGAAATCATTGATTGCATAGTCAACCGCGGATACGATATGGCTCCGCCGATGCGCGTTAAAAAGCGCGGAAGCAAGGTTTTCGACAACAGAATTCTCGTCGACGTTATGGAAATCGTAGTGGCTAACGAAAAGATAGACACCGTCGCGATAGTCTGCGCGCCTTCCGATCTCGTTCCGCTTTTCTCCAAGCTCAGAGAATACGGCGTAAGCATTATGGCTATGGATAATCTCGACAAAGAAAGCATGTTCTTCGTGGACGACGTTATTCTCGGCGAAGAAGACGAAAGCGGAATGAACGAAGCTATAGAAGATATGGCTGTCGCTTTCGCCGAAAAGAGAGCTTCAAAGGATTCCGCCGAAGAAAAAGCAGAAAACGCCGACGAAGAAACTTCCGACGAAGAGGACTACGAAGAGGACGAAGAAGATTACGAAGACGAAAAAGATTCCATTCTCGGCGTGCTTAAAGGACTTGAAATAGAAGAAGACGAAGAAGACAAAGACGAAGAATAACAAGGTATTAAATCGGACAAAGTTCCGTTTTTAATAAATAAAAGCGTACTCAATAAAGCGGCTTAAACAGCCGACAAAACAGGAGGTATAGCAGGTAAATGGCAAAAGTAATTTTTAATGAAGCGATTTGCAAGGGCTGCGGCCTTTGCGTTGCGGCTTGTCCCAAGAAAATCGTTTTCATCGACAAGACAAAGGTAAACCCCAAGGGATACAATCCCGCAACGGTGACTGATATGAACGAATGTATCGGTTGTGCGTCCTGCGCAACGATGTGTCCGGATAACATTATTACCGTTATGAGATAATCAGGAGGACAAAATGGCTAAGAAGTTAATGAAAGGTAACGAAGCGATTGCCGAAGCGGCAGTACGCGGCGGATGCAGATACTTTTTCGGATACCCCATCACCCCGCAGAATGAAATTCCGGAGTATATGAGCAAGAGACTCCCCGAAGTCGGCGGAACCTTTATCCAGAGCGAAAGCGAAGTAGCCGCAATCAACATGGTTTACGGTGCGGCAAGTGCCGGCGCAAGAGCTATGACCAGCTCTTCCAGCCCGGGAATCAGCCTTAAACAGGAAGGTATCAGCTATATCGCAACTGGTTCTCTTCCCTGCGTTATAGTAAACATGGTAAGAGGCGGCCCCGGTCTCGGAACGATTCTCCCGGCACAGGGCGACTATTTCCAGGCAACCAAAGGCGGCGGACACGGCGACTACAAGATGCTGGTTTATACGCCCGCAAGCATTCAGGAAGCGGTAGACCTTATTTACAACGCTTTCGATAAAGCCGATCAGTACAGAGTAATCACTTATATTCTCGGCGACGCTACCATCGGTCAGATGATGGAACCCGTAGAACTTCCCGAATTCAAGGATCCCGCTACGTTCCCCGCAAAACCGTGGGCTATTACCGGTCATAAAGCCGAAGATCATAAGATTATCACCACCCTCGAAATGGATCCCAATAAGTTCGAAGGCATGATCGATCATCTTTACGAAGTTTACGACGAACTCAAAGAAAAAGAAGTTCGTTACGAAGAATATATGTGCGAAGACGCAGACACCATCGTATGCGCATACGGCACGACGTCCAGAATTGCAAAGACTTCCGTCGCTAAACTCAGAGAAATGGGTTACAAGGTCGGTTTGTTCCGTCCCATCACCATTTTCCCGTTCCCCGAGAAACAGATCGCGGCTCTTGCGGAAAAGCCCAACGTAAAGAGATTCCTCGTTGCGGAACTCAGCAAAGGTCAGATGGTAGAAGACGTAAGACTTGCAGTCAACGGAAAGAAGCCCGTTGAATTCTACGGAAGAAACGGCGGTAACGTTATTACTGCGGAAGAACTCGTAGAAGTAGTAAAGAAAGGAGAATAGTGAGATGGAAGAAAAGATCGTTTATCAGAAATCCAAATTGCTCACGGATAAGCCGTTGCACTTCTGCCCCGGCTGTTCCCACGGTATAGCAAACAAACTTATCTGCGAAGCACTTGACGAACTTAACGTAAAATGCGAAGACATCATCGGTATCGCACCCGTCGGATGCGCAGTATATAACTACGACTACTACAACGTAGATACGATAGAAGCGGCTCACGGCAGAGCTCCCGCCATCGCAACCGCGGTCAAGAGAGTTCACCCCGACAAAATCGTCTTCTCCTATCAGGGCGACGGCGACCTTGCAAGTATCGGCGCGGCTGAAATCATTCACGCTGCCGCAAGAAGCGAAAACATCACCGTTATCTTCATCAACAACGGTATTTACGGAATGACCGGCGGACAGATGGCTCCCACGACTCTTCTCGGTCAGAAATCCACCACCAGCCAGGGCGGCAGAAGCGTTGCTCTTAACGGTTACCCCGTAAGAATCGCCGAAATGCTTTCTCAGCTTGACGGCGCAACCTATATCGAACGTGTTTCCACGCACGACGCCGCAAACGTAAGAAAGGCAAGAGCCGCTATAAAGAAGGCGTTTCAGGTTCAGATGGACAAGAAGGGCTTTGCGCTTATCGAAGTTCTTGCCGCTTGTCCCACGAACTGGGGATTACAGCCCGTTAAAGCTATGGAACACATCAGAGACGAAGTTATACCTTTCTATCCCTTAGGTGTATTCTGTGACAGGAGGAACGAAAGATGAGTAAGACTTATGAAATGATAGCCGCCGGCTTTGGCGGACAGGGCGTTTTGGCTCTCGGTCAGATAATCGCTTATTCCGCGATGTATAACGATAAGAACACCACGTGGCTTCCCAGCTACGGTCCCGAAATGAGAGGCGGTACGGCTAACTGCTCGGTAGTGGTTTCCGACGCTCCCGTAGCTAACCCGATGATCACCCATCCCAACGTTCTCGTAGCAATGAACAGACCTTCCGTAGATAAGTTCATCAACAACGTAGTTCCGGGCGGATACGTATTCATCAACAGCTCTCTTATCGACGTCAAAGTCGAAAGAACCGACGTTAAAGTTTTCTACGTTCCCACTCTCGAACTTGCTACCGAAAACGGTAACCCCAAAGGTTCCAACGTCGTTATGCTGGGCGCAGTAGTCGAAGCAACGGGTATCGTTGACGACGACAAGGCAATCGAAGGCGTTGAATACTTCTTCAGCAAGAAGCCTCAGCTTATCGAACCCAACAAGAAGATGTTCGCGGTAGGTTGCGATTTCATCAAAAATCTTAACAAATAAATAAAATCCGTCTTGTGACGGAAGTCGGGAAAACCGACGATATATTCTGCGGAGAGTTCGGTCGCTTTCCGCAGACCGCGAAAAAAGTCCTTCGGTCGGGACTTGACCGCGGATTATAATTCAGGAATAAGATTTGCATAAAACACCGTCTTTTTTAGTTAAGGCGGTGTTTTTTTCTTTGCATTACATTCTTTATAAATAATTATTTTTACGGGAATAAATCGGTTCATCCTGCGTTAAACGCCCTCGTACGTACATGCAGTACGCCCTCGGTCGTTTGCCTTGTTTGAACCAAGCTGCAGGCAGCGATTTCTTCCGCGTAAAAACGCTACGCGCCGTAAAGGAAGCTTTGCCTTTCAAAGAACAAAGACTCCGTTTACGGTAATTATTTATAAAGAATGTAATGCCTGCATTCCGTTCACACACTATTGGTGAAAACAAATCGGGTTAGCCGTCGCTTTACTCTTTTGCAAGTGCCGTTTCCCATATGTGAAACATATTAACCGCTTGACATTTTTCATAATCGGGTTATAATATATTAGCATTCCGTTCGCTCTCACTAATATTTTTACGGGAATAAATCGGTTTAGCCATCGTTAAACGCCCTCGTACGTACATACAGTACGCTTTCGGTCGTTTGTCTTGCCTGAACCAAGCCTCAAAGGCGATTTCTTCTCCGTAAAAACGCTACGCGCCGCAGTTTACTTGTTTTTATAAAAAGCGGTTATTGCGGTAATCAGTGATAACGAACGGAATGCTTAGCATTCCGTACCGACGCTTTATTCGTTATACGCGTGTGTTTTTAATAAGTTAGCAATAACTTAATATTCGCGCGTATATAATCGATAGTGCAGACGCAAGAGTCGGCGTTCCGTTTATTATCGTTGGTAACGAACGGAAGGTTACGATTGCTTTAATATAATAAACATGCAAGGAGGCTGTTATGAAAAAATTTAAGGCAGAATCTCAGAAATTGCTGGAAATGATGATAAATTCGGTTTACACGCACAGGGAAATATTCCTCAGAGAGCTTATAAGCAACGCTGCCGACGCAATAGACAAGCAGTATTACAAGTCGCTTTCGGGCGGTGAATCGGGTATGAACCGCGGAGATTATTCCATAAGAATAAGCGTAGACAAGGAAAAAAGAACGCTTACCGTTTCCGATAACGGTTGCGGAATGAACGCGGAAGAAATGGAAGCAAATCTCGGTACGATAGCTCACAGCGGAACCGACCTTTTCAGAAAGGGCAACGCAGACGCCGCAAGCGAAGTTATCGGACAGTTCGGCGTAGGCTTTTATTCGGCTTTTATGGTAGCCAAGAAAGTAGAAGTGGTTTCTCATCCTTACGGAAGCGCAATGTCGTGGATATGGACGTCGGAAGGCGTAGACGGTTATACGATAGAAGAAACGACGAGAGAAACCGCGGGTACGGACGTTATTCTTTATCTTAAAGACAACACCGAAGAAGAGAACTACGACGAATTCCTCGACACTTACGAGCTTAAAGCTCTCGTCAAGAAGTATTCCGACTACATCCGTTATCCTATTATAATGAACGTGGAAGTCTTCGAACCCGATCCCGAAAAGAAGGGCGAAACGCAGAAGAAGTTCGAAGATCAGACGGTCAACAGTATGGTTCCTTTGTGGAAAAAGAAAAAATCCGAGCTTACGGACGAAGAAACGGACAACTTCTACCGCGATAAGTTCCACGACTACGACAAGCCTTTGCTTACCATTCCCGTAAGCGTGGAAGGCGCGGTATCTTTCAACGCTCTGTTGTTTATTCCTTCCCGCGCGCCCTACGATTTCTATTCGAAAGAGTACGAAAGAGGACTCGAACTTTACAGCAACGGCGTTCTTATTATGGAAAAGTGCGCCGAACTTATCCCCGAATACTTTGCTTTCGTAAGAGGCGTGGTGGATTCTTCCGACCTGAGTCTTAACCTTTCGAGAGAAACTCTTCAACACAACCGTCAGCTCAAGATTATCGCGAACGCCATAGAAAAGAAGATAAAATCCGCTCTTTTGGACCTTATGAAAGAAGATACGGGCAAGTACGAACAGTTCTTCGGCGTTTTCGGAACTCAGCTTAAATACGGCATTTATACCTCTTTCGGCGCGGACAAAGACAAGATAGAAGATTTGCTTTTCTATCGTCTTGCGGATAACGGCGACTACACCGGCCTTAACGATTACGTCGAAAATATGAAAGAAGGACAGGACGCTATATATTACGCCTGCGGACAGAGCCTCGAAGGAATAAAGGCAATGCCTCAGATGGAATTCGTTGCCGAAAAGGGTTACGAAGTTCTCGCAATGACCGAAAACGTGGACGAATTCGTAGTTAAGCTTCTCGATAAGTACAAAGATAAACCTTTTAAGTCGCTTTCGGGCTTCACGGGCGAAGAAAAATCCGAACAGCTCGATAAGCTTCAGGAAGACGCCATCGCTTTCGTTAAAAATACTCTTGGCGACAAGGTAAGCGACGTAAAAGCCACCGCCAGACTTAAAAATCATCCCGTATGTTTCGTCGAAGCAGGCGAACTTTCCATAGAAATGGAAAAGATTCTCAACAGTATGCCCAACGCTCAGACGGTCAACGCCAAAAAGGTTCTCGAAATCAACGTAAATCACCCGATTTTCAGGAAAATTACCGAGCTTTTCGAAAGCGACAAAGATTCGCTTAAAAAGCTGTCGGAAGTCCTTTACGGCGAAGCTCGTCTTATCGCGGGACTCGAACTGGATAATCCCGCCGAGTTTTCTCAGAGCGTATGCGAACTGCTCGCTAAATAAAATGGAAAACGAAAAGTTTTGTAAGTTTGCCGTAAAGGAGTAAACCCCAAAACAAACGAAAACCGCAATAAATCGGCGTAAACTTAAATTCGTTAAACGAAGAAAAACCGCAGGCAAAAACCTGCGGTTTCGTTTTTACATATGTGTTTCGGTTGCCCGTTCCGATTACAACGGATAATCGTTTTTTAACGCCGTTCAGTTTCGGTTTGATTCGGGCTTAGCGGGCGTTTTCCCGATTTGACGCGTTCAGGCCAATTTAGAAAGGAGAGCGTCGAGTTCTTTCATAGAAGAAAGGAATTCGGTTTGTTGCTGTTCGTTAAAAATACGGGACAGCTGTTGCGAGTAAAAGTCCAGACGGATTTTACGGCAATGACGGGCGACGGAAACTCCCGACGAAGTGAGAGATATGTAAACCAATCTTCTGTTTGCGTCGTCGTGACGGCGCATAACGAGATTTGCTTCCACGAGAGAATCTATGGTCTTCGTAAGATTCTGCGGAGGAAGGGCAAGCATACGGGCAGCCTGAGACATACTCAGTTTCTTTTCTCTGTCCAACAGGTCGAGAATAAGAATCTGCGTCCAGGTGAAATCGTAGAACTTATTGATTTCGTGCTGAGTGGGGGAGATAACTCCTTTTGTGAAATAACACGCCCAATTCAGCCCCGTAACGTAATTTTTAGTGATATTCTCAATTGTTTTTTCCATAGTCGGTTTTTACGTTGTCCGCAAGCTCCTTCATGTATTTCATATTGATTTCGAGAAGTTCGGCAAATCTGTCGAATTCCTCGTCCGTGAGTTTTTCCGAGAAGGTCGTTCTGAGTTTTTCGTAAACGGCTTTGAGATAATCCTGAGTGATTGCGCGTCCTTTTTCCGAAGCCGCGATAAAGAAGATTCTGTTGTCGTCGGGATCGCGGGTACGTTCCGCAAGTCCGTCTTCTACCAGTCGGTTTACGGGAAAGGTCATTCTCTGATTGGACGAACCGATATAATCCGCGAGCTGAGACATGGTCATTTTTTCGTTGAGCGTCAGAAGCACCATAATAATTTCCTTGACTCCGTTAAGGGAAGAGAACTCGTCGTCGTTGCCGTTTTTTCCGAAGCGCGGAGAAAGAAAATTATTATCCATATTTATAGGAATGTGTAAAAGCCAATCTATGAGATCGATAAGCGTTTCTTTTTTCACGGCGAAATCCCCCTTATACTTTTTATTATATCAATTAAATTTCCGCTTGTCAAGTTTTGAAAGTATTTTTTAGAGAGTGACGTATACTTTCAAAAAAATGAAAAATTATGCGAAAAACGGGTTGACACGATTGATTTTTTGTAGTATTATAATTATACAATTTAGAAATTTGAAATTTTATTTCACACTAATACACTTAAGTTTGACTTTGAGCAAAAAAGCTCGGAGCGACGAACCGCCGAAAATGCCTCAAAATCGGCTTGTAACAGGAAAAATGACTTGGCAATATGCCAAGATGTCCGAACCGTATGACGGCGGAATAAAAGGTCGGTTTTTTCGCGTTACGACAGACAAAACGGACTATAACGTACATAAAAAGCAAAGCATTACAGAGCGGATTTGTACGAATGTAACTGCCTGTATAAAAAATCACAAAAGACTTAAAAATAAACCTTTTTTCACCATGATTTTTACGGCTCGCGACGAGCTGTACGAAAATAAAAAAATTCGGAGGAAAATATGAAAAAGCAACTGTTAATCTGCATTTGTCTGGCTATGGTCATGCTTCTCTGCGTAGCGTGTTCCGCCGTTGGCGTTAATCCCGTGCCGGGCAACAAGACGGTGAAAGCCGTTTCGACCGTTGAAGGCGTTCGGCTTGACGCGGACGGAGCGCAACTCTCTCTCGACTCGATAGCTGCCGAGGCAGGTATATCGGATACCGACGTAGTGTCCGTTATAGTGGAATTCGGCGGTAAGAGTCTTTACGAACAGTACCTTGACGACGGTAAATTCGGTTCTTTTGCCGCTTTCGCCTCGTCCGAAGAAGGTAAGGCTCTTCTCTGCGATATTACGAAAGTTCAGGACGAATTCGGCGCTGCCGCTTCCGCTCTCGGAATATCGATGGAGTACAAATACAGATACTCGACGCTTTCCACGGCTGTCGCTCTTAAAACCGAATACCGCAACGTTAAAAAGCTTCAGGAACTCGAAATGGTCAGGGATATTTCCTTCGACGTTCAGTACGCAGCTCCCGACGTTCAGGTAAGCGTTGAATCTCTCCTTTCCGAAACGGGCGTTTTCGCGAACAATACGGGTTACGACGGAACGGGAAGACTTATAAGCGTTATCGACACCGGTCTTGACTGGAAGCACGAAGCCTTTACCGTTATGCCGGAAGTTTCCGTTCTTCAGTACAGCGATATAGAAGCTCTCGCTCCCTATTTCTCCTTTAACGAAGAGGGCGAATATACGGCGGACGACCTTTACATAAACGGCAAAGTCGGCTTCGGTTTCGACTATGCGGACATTGACACGGACGTTATTCCTTCCCCCATCGGCGTTTTGTACGTAGGTCTGTCTCACGGCACTCACGTTGCAGGTACCGCCGCGGGCAATGCCGAAAGCGGATTCAAAGGCGTTGCTTATAACGCACAGCTCGCCATAATGAAAGTATTCGGCGATTACGGCGGAGGCGGATACACTTCCGATATAGTAGCCGCGGCTTCCGACGCTATGCTTCTCGGCGCGGATACCATCAATATGTCGCTCGGCTCGGTTATGGGCTTTACCAAAGAAGAAAGTTCGAGCATGCTTTTCGTTAACGAAATCTACGGACTTATCGACAGAGCGGGCGTAAATATCGTTACTTCTGCCGGCAACAGCTACAACACCGGTCTCAGATCTTACACGGGCGCAAACTACACCTGGAACCCCGAAATCGGTACGATAGGCGCTCCCGGTTCTTACGCTACCAGCTGGGCGGTTGCCAGCGTGGAAACTCAGAAAGTTCCGTATATGCTTTCGGGCGACGGACTTCAGGTCTTCATTTCCGAGGCTGCAAACGCGTCCTCTTACTATATGGATTTCTTCGGCGATTTCTACGCTAAAAATCCCGAAGGCACTTACGAATACGTAGTCGTCCCGGGTAACGGCGAAGACGCCGATTACGAAGGTTTGGACCTTACGGGCAAAATCGCTCTCGTTCAGAGAGGCGGTACGACCTTCACGGATAAGGCTATAAAAGCCCGCGACCACGGAGCAATCGCTATCGTCGTCCGTAACAATCAGCCCGGTTCGATAACCATGTCCATTACCGAAGACGTAGGCATCGCTATCTGCTCGGTTTCCCAGACGGTAGGTATTCAGCTCGTCGAAGCTTCCGTCAAGACTTTCGAAATAAAGAAGTCCAACGGCGTAGGTCCGTATATGTCCGACTTCTCCTCCTGGGGAACTCTTGCCGACCTTACCATTAAACCCGAAATCTCAGGCTTCGGCGGAGACGTATACGCTCCCGTTCCTCAGAGCAGCGGAGTTCTTTACGAAAGCATGAGCGGTACCAGTATGGCTGCTCCCAACGTAACGGGCGTAACTACTATCGTAAGACAGTACATTAAAGAAAGATACCCCTATTACACCGAAAAACAGGTTCAGAACCTTGCATATCAGCTCATTATGAGTACGGCTACCACCGTTCTCGACGAAGCAGGCAACCCCGCGTTCGTCCGTAAACAGGGCGCAGGTCTGGCTAACCTCGACAATGCCGTCAACACCAAGGCTTACCTCAGCGTTACCGGCAGTAACAGAACAAAACTCGAACTCGGTGACGATCCCGACGAAGCGGGCGTTTATACCCTTCGTTTCAACCTCGTCAATATATCCGAAGAAGCTCTTTCTTACGATATAGTCACCAAGACCTTTACCGAATCGGTAGCGGCAAACGGTTACAACGTAGCTTATCTTGCTCATATGCTCGACGAAGGTAAGGTTGAGATCACCGCGAAGAACGCAAAACTCGACGGAACTACGATTACCGTTGAAGGCGGAAACACCGCGGTTATAAAGATTAAGATTACCCTTTCCGAAGACGAAAAGGACTACATCAGATATTACTTCGAAAACGGTTATTACGTAGAAGGTTTCGTACAGTTCGCTTCCCGTAACGAAGACGAAATCGACCTCAGCATTCCGTGGCTGGCATTCTTCGGCGACTTCACGAAGGCTCCTATCTTTGAAAGCCTCTATTGGGAAGAAGATTCCGTTTACCACTTCGGCAGAGTTACTCCGTTACTTTCTTACGGCAAAAATCAGGCTATAGTTGCGGGTATTTACCCCTATAACCTTCCCGCAGGCGCCGAAGAAGTGGAATTCGACGAAGGCAACATCGCTATGTCGGCTTACAGCTATTCCACCAACGGTATTTACAGCATCTACCTCTATTCTTTAAGAAACATCAAGCTTCTCGAGTACATCATCACCGACGACATTACGGGCGAAGTTCTCTGGGAAGGTTACGCACTGAACGTCAGAAAGACTTTCTATTACACCAACACCGGAAAGGTGGTATTCGCTTATCACGGTCTCAGCCTTAATCCCGTAGAACTCGGTCTTTCCAACAACCAGACCATTCGTATGACGGTAAGAGGAACGCTCGACTTCTGGCGCGAAGCTACAGAAGAATTCTCCTTCCCGATATTCGTTGACTTCGAAGATCCCATGCTCTGGGACGACGCCGAAACCAAGACCGTCGAAGAAAGAAAGATACTTTCCGTCAAGATTTACGACAACCACAGAATTCAGAATTATCAGCTCTTCACTTACGATGCCGAAAACAACGCTATCGGTAGCCGTCTTACCTCCTATCCCGTTCCCATGTATACCTGGAATCAGGGCGAAAACAACGTAGTCGACATTGACGTGACCGATTATCTGGAAGCCGTCAAGGCAAGCGGAAACACCTACATATGCGTTTACTTCCAGGATTGGGCGCTTAACAGCGGAGCTTGGATATTCGACCTGTCGGAATTTATAGAACAGGAACCCGAACAGCCCGAACAACCCGAAGAGCCGGGTGAAGGCGAAGAGGGGGGCGACGCAAACGCTCTCAGAAACGTAGTCAACGCGCAGATTTATCCGCCCTACGATAAGGCAACCCCGACGGAAGACTTCGATATGAGCGAAGACGGAACCATCGTTTACGCTTATAAAGGCACCGCGGAAGAAGTGGTCGTTCCCGAAGGCGTTATCTTTATCGCGCCCGAAGCGTTCAAGGACAACAAAACCCTTAAGAGAGTCGTTCTTCCCACGACCATAAAAGCCATCGGCGACAAGGCGTTTTTCGGCGCGGAAGCTCTTACGGAAGTGGTGATTTTAAGCGATAAAGCTCCTCGTCTTTACGACCTTTACGATGCAAATTACGCTAAGCTCGGCTGGTTCTATCAGAACTTCGTGGGACATATCGATTACGTCGAAGGCTTGACGCTTGTCCACAAAGCCGACGCTTCCTTCGATTCTTTCCTTTGGAGTTATTATTTCACTAACCACAAAATTCTTCTCGAAGACGGCACCGTAAGCCCGGAAAATCCCGCTTAAAAGCTTAATCGAGAGGCAAACGCACAAATCCTATGTACAAAGGTTTGTAAAAACCTAAAGGCTTTGTACGGTTATAGTTTTCTAAAAAGAAAGGCTCCCCCAAAAGGAGCTTTTCTTTTTTCTTTTTTCTTTATAGGATCGTTTCCGCAAGGAAAACCGAATTTCTGCTTGAACCCGGACTTCTGCTTAAATCGGATTCTTGCCCGAATCGAAGAAACTTCAAATTTTACTTAAATCAAAGAAGTCCGAATTTACTTAACCTTGAAGTTTTGCTTAACCCCGAACTTCTGCTAAAATCCGAATCTTACTTAAACACGATAAACCGTATAAAAAAACGCGTACCCGAAGATACGCGTTTGTTTTTTATTGAGTCTGACGTTTGCTTTCGCGGAGATTATTTACCGAGAAGTTTTTTGAGTTCTTCGAGAGTGTCCGCAAAGGATTTTGCAACGATGTCGAAAGGTTCGTCGGTGGTAAGGTCTACGCCTGCAACTTTAAGTTCGCTGACGGGATCCATCGAGCAACCGAGAGTAAGGAACTTTCTGTAATTGTCGACTGCGGGTTTGCCTTCTTTGAGAATCTTTTCCGCGATACATACGGCGGAGATGATGCCCGTAGCGTACTTGTAAACGTAGAAAGCTCTGTAGAAGTGAGGAACTCTCGCCCATTCGTAAGCGATTTCTTTGTTGTGTCTGACGGCTTTTCCGTAGTACTTCTTGTTGAGTTTGAGATATTCGCGGCAAAGGTTTTCGTAGGTAAGAGTTTCGCCTCTTTCTTCCATTGCGTGAGAGATATATTCGAACTCGGCAAACATAGTCTGACGGTACATGGTCGTTCTGAGCATATCGAGATAGAATGTAAGGAGGTACTTCTTAACGTTTTCGTCCTTGGTGGTGGAGAGAAGATATTTAAGAAGAAGAACTTCGTTACAGGTGGAAGCGACTTCGGCTACGAAAATCTTATATTCCGCTTTGTCGGAAGGCTGGGTGCCGTTGCTGTAATAGCTGTGCATAGCGTGTCCCATTTCGTGAGCGATGGTGCTGATGTCGTTGGTGGTCTGCTGATAATTCAGAAGAACGAAGGGGTGAACTCCGCTTACGCCGATGGAATATGCACCGCTGCGTTTTCCGGGGGTTTCGTAAACGTCTATCCAACGTTCTTTTCTTGCCTGTTCGAGAACTTTAATGTAGTCCTTTCCGAGAGGAGCAAGAGCCTTCTTGACAAGTTCGTAAGCGTCGTCGAATTCGAGTTTGATGTCGGCGTCTTCGATCATGGGAACGTACAGATCGTACATGTTGAGCGTTTTAAGACCTAAAACTTCCTTCTTGAGCGCGATATAATCGTGGAGAGGAGCAAGGTTCTTGTTTATGCATTTGATGAGGTTTTCGTAAACGGCTTTGTCTACTTCTTCGTAGAAGAGAGCGGATTCCATCGTGGAGCCGAATTTTCTGGTTCTTGCGCGAGTCCAGTCAACCTTAACCTGAGAAGCGTAAAGAGAAGCGAGAGTGTTTATAACGTCGATATAGCCCTTATAATACTTTTTGAAAGCGTCTGCTCTGACTTTCTGATCGGGATCGTGAAGAAGCTGAGAGTAAGAACCGTGAGAAAGAGGAACTTTCTGTCCGCGAACGTTTACTTTAGCCCATCTGATGTCGCCGTTGTCCAATCTGTCGAACGCGCCTTTGAAGTTGCCGAGAACGGGAGAGAAGGAAGCGAGAATTCTTTCTTCTGCCGTGGAAAGAATGTGATCTTTGCCTTTAAGTATGGATTTAAGGCTTACGTCGTAATCCGAAAATCTCGGATCTGCGATCATATCTTCGAGCATTTCCTTGGGGTTGGCGGAAATTTCGGGGCTTGCGTAAGCGGTAGCTTCGCCGAGTCTGGAGAACAAACCCATAACTCTGCCTATACGGGACTGAGCTTCGGTATTCCTGCTGTCTTCGTCCTGACCAAGGAAAGCGTAGAGGTAAACGCGGCTTATGAGCTTGTCGTGTTTGGTGTTGAAAAGGAAGTATTCCAGAATGGTTTCCTTGTTGTTGAGTTTGCCTTTATAAGCGGCGAAAGCGGGAATAAGAGCTTCGATTTCTTTCATTGCTTTTTCCCAATCTGCGGGCGTCTTAAAAATGGCGGTTTTGTCCCATGTATACTGTTCGGGAATTTCGGATCTGTTTTTGTAACTCATTTAAGTGACTGATGCCTCCTGTTGTATTTTTACTAAGACAATCCGATTATAACATAAAAAAACCCGCTTAGCAACTTTTTTAAGCAGAAATGTATAAAAATGCTTTTTTTGGTCAAAAAATCAAAAAACCTTTTTTCGGAAAACCCTGTAAAGGAATTTTCCCGTATAATTTTCCGCTTTAATTTTAGCAAATATAAAGCAAAAATAATGGGTTAAACGCAATAAATAAAACAAACCGCTTGACAAAGACGGACGACGAAAGTATACTTAAAAAGAACGAATGGCGAAAAAAGGTCGGAGCGTGCGTTCGTTCGTATAAATATCGATTCAAGGGAGGTTTCAATATGAAAAAGAAAACGTTACTTCTGGTTATTATAACCGCGCTTATATTGATTTTGTGTTCGTGCAGTATGAAAGACGGCGATTTTGAGCCCGGAGACATATCCGGCGGTATTTACAAGATGAGCGGTTCCGAAAGCGACGGCGGAGACGGCGATGATCGGCAGGAAGAATTCGAAATTCCCGCGGGACAGCTTACCGCAGGAGAGTGGAACGATCTCGACAATATGGAGTTCTGGAAAAAACTCACGACCGAAACGGAAAATCTCGAAGACGGAAGTTTGAAAAGGGCTTTGGAAACCTATAAAAATCTCGACCAAGGCACTTTGAGCTTAGTGAAAGTCGCGGTTTCGAGTCAGGGCGAACCCGTTTTCAACGCGAACGTAAAGCTTTTTAACGGCGAAGAAGTCATAGATACGGCGTTTACCGACGTTCAGGGCAAAGCTTACGTTTTTGCGGGAGATAAGGAAGGCACGCGTATAGAAGTTTCTTACGGAGAGAAAAAGGAAGAAGTCGAGCTTAATAAGGACGCTCAGCCTTTCACTGCAATAAACGTAGAACTTAATAACGTTCGGTCATCCGCGAAGATTTGTCAGCTTATGTTCGTTGTGGATACCACCGGTTCCATGGGCGACGAAATAGATTACCTCAAATCGGAAATCAAAGACGTAGCCGCTAAAATATCGGCTGCTTCGGAAGAAAAGGTTACGCTTCAGATCGCGCTTTTATTCTACCGCGACAAAGGCGACGAATACGTTACGAGATATTTCCCCTTCACGGAGAACATAGACGAAGTAACGAAGAACATTTCCGCTCAGGAGGCTCAGGGCGGAGGAGACTTCGAAGAAGCGGTAGACGTTGCTTTTACCGAAGCCGTTGACAAACAGTGGCTGGAAAACGCATCCAAACTCATAATTCACGTTGCGGACGCTCCTCACCACTATAAGGACGTACAGGACAGTTTCGATAACGCATACAACGACCGTTACTTTACGGCAATCGAAAAGATGAGAGAAAAGGGCATAAGACTTGTTTCCGTAGCAAGCAGCGGAGTGGATAAAGTTACCGAACTTCTTATGCGTCAGCACGGTATGCTCACGGGCGGAACTTACGTCTTCCTGACCAACCACAGCGGAATAGGAGAGGAAAAGATTATCCCCACCGTAGGCGATTACGTGGTGGAATATCTTAACGACTGTCTCGTAAGAGTAGCCGTCCGTTATCTTCTCGGCGTTGAAATCGAACCCGTTCCGTATAATCAGAAACAAGGTCAGTAGACTTCGGGCGGATAGCGCGGATACAGCCCGTGAAACGGAGAAATAAAACACGGCTAACGCCACAGAATAAGCTTAAACGGCTGTAAAGAAGAACGCAACCGCAGATAAGCTTAAACGGCTGTAAAACGAAATAAACGAAACTCAATCGGCCACGCACGGGTAAAATGTGCGCGGCTGATTTTTTTGCGCTTAAAAACGGGGCGAACGAAGCGATAACGGGACGAACGAAACGACGTTTTATGATTATATAAAGATATTTTGCGATTAACGTAAACGAAGGCTTATAGGAAAATATTCGGCGTAGGGGGAACGAAAGGGACGACAAATTACTTAAAACGATTGACAAATTCACGAGGATATACTAAAATATAAAGTACTATGGGGTTATTTCGATAACCGCTTGTGTCAATAATATCGACGCCGTGCAGGCACCGCTTGCCGTCGTCATATTCTGTACTAATAGATCTGGAGGAAAAAGATGTTTTTTAACATGATGCTCAGTGCCGGTCAGGTTGACGCTTGGCTGCTCGTAGTTATCGGGATAGTGAGCATCGGTGTAGGAGCAGGCGTTTTTTATCTTGTTGACAGATACCTTTTGAATAAGAAAATCAACAACGCGAAAAACCGTGCAAATTCTATTATTGATGACGCTAAGATCGAAGCTAAGACACTGAAAAAAGAAGCTATTATCGAAGCAAAAGAAGAAATCCTTAAACTTAAAACGGAATTCGACCGCGAAAGTAAGGAAAAATCCAAGGAACTTTCCAAACAGGAAGACAGACTTATCGGAAGAGAAGCTACTCTCGACAAGAAAGAAGACGCTCTTACGAGAAGACAGGAACAACAGGAACAGCAACTCAAAACGTTGCACAGCCAGCAGGCGGAACTTCAGAAGAAGCAAGCCGAAATGGAGAAATTCAACGAAAAGCTCAATGCCGAGCTTGAAAGAGTTTCTCAGATGACCAAAGAAGAAGCGCGTTCGGCTCTCGTTGAAACCATCGTTGCCGACGCAAGAAAGGAAGCCGCTGTAATCGTTCGCGACATCGAGAACGAAGCCAAGGAAAACGGCGAGAAGAAAGCCAAGGAAATTATCGGAAGCGCAATTCAGAGATACGCTGCCGAACAGGTTTCCGAAGCAACGATCACTACGATACCTCTTCCCAACGACGATATGAAGGGCAGACTTATCGGCAGAGAGGGCAGAAACATAAGAGCTATCGAAAACGCGACGGGCGTCGATCTTATTATCGACGATACGCCCGAAGTGGTTGTTCTGTCGGGCTTCGATCCCGTAAGAAGACAGATAGCGAGAATTACCATCGAAAGACTTATCACCGACGGAAGAATTCATCCGGCGAGAATCGAAGAAATGGCTGAAAAGGTCAGAAAGGAAATGGACGTCACCATCAAAGAAGCAGGTGAAGCCGCATCTTTCGACACGGGCGTTTTCGGACTCCATCCCGAGATTATCAAACTGCTCGGAAGACTTAAATTCAGAACCAGCTACGGACAGAACGTTCTTAACCACTCTCTCGAAGTATCCTATATAGCCGGAATGATGGCTGCCGAACTCGGAGTAGACGTTATGCTGGCTAAAAGAGCGGGTCTGCTTCACGACATCGGCAAAGCCGTAGATCAGGAAGTCGAAGGCACGCACGTTCAGATAGGCGCGGACCTTGCAAAGAAGTACCGCGAAAGCAAAGAAGTGGTCAACGCTATTATGGCTCACCACGGCGACGTCGATCCCATGACGATAGAAGCCGTTCTCGTGGCGGCAGCCGACGCCGTTTCGGGTGCAAGACCGGGCGCAAGACGCGAAACCATAGAGAATTACGTAAAACGTCTTGAAAAACTCGAAGAAATCGCAAGCAGTTTCAACGGCGTTCAGAAGGTTTACGCTCTTCAGGCGGGCAGAGAAATCAGAGTTATCGTTAAACCCGAAGTGGTCAACGATCCGACTATGGTTCTTCTTGCAAAGGACATCGCGAAGAAAATCGAAAGCGAAATGGAATACCCGGGACAGATTAAAGTCAACGTCATCAGGGAAACCAGAAGCGTCGAATACGCTAAGTAAGACAAAAACGAACGGATTAAGTGCGATTCGGGGGAAACCTCGGATCGCATTTTTGCAAAAAAGAAAAAACGAAGCGCAGTTTAACCGATATTCGATTGACAACAAGCCCTCCGTTTAGTATAATAGTCGGAGTAGGGGAGTGGCTCAACGGTAGAGTAGCGGTCTCCAAAACCGTAGGTTGCGTGTTCGAATCGCGTCTCCCCTGCCACATAAAAGCACTTTATTATAAAGTGCTTTTTCCTTTCTTTATAAATTTCTTTTTTACGGATAATCGTCGTTTATCCGATCTGCGGTAATACCCGAAAAATTGCTTAATCGCATTTAATTCCCCCATAAAAGCAGATTGTTTATATTTAATTATTTACAGAAATACAGTGCTTATCGGTTAAAATGAAAAAGAAGTAAAATCAGCGTTGCCTTAAATAACGTAAACGACTTGACAGAAAGGAAGTTTTTATATATAATACGAGTGATTCGGTAGAGTTTATCGAATAATCAGGAGATAAAGATTATGCAGGCTTGGCGAATAGTTGCACCAAAGAAAATTGAAAAATACGAAGCTAAGAGCGGAGACGTTTCTTCGACGGAGTTCGTCAGAGTGAAAATCGAACAGTTTGCGATTTCGAGGAGCGACGTCAAAACCTATACGTCGGGTTCGGGTGCGCCGATCATTCCCGGGAGACACGGAGTCGGCGTTATAAGCGAAGCTCACGCGGAGGACGTTTTTTTCAAGAAGAGCGACAGAGTGGTAGTCGATCCGTACATTGCGTGCGGAGAATGTATAGAATGCAAGACGGGACATACCGAAAGATGCCTGAAAAGACGTATTCTCGGCAGGGATACGGACGGTCTTCAGACCGACTTCATTACTCTTCCGACGGAATGCGTGCATAAACTTCCGCAAAACGTTCCTTTCGAATCGGCTGTATTTGCCGAATACGTCGCTATGGCTATCAACGCGATAGACAAGATAGATATAAAGAAAGGCGATCACGTTGCGGTTCTTGCGGCTAACAAAATAGGCAACATCATGGCTCAGCTTATAGCCTATTATCAGGCGATACCCATCGTTATCGACAATAGCGACGAAATGCTTGCGCTGGCTGTCGAAGCGGGTATTCCTTATACGCTTAATCCCGATAAAGTCGATATAAAAGAAGAAATCGTGTCCATGACGGGCGGAAGGCTGTGCGAAAAGGTCATTTATATGACCAATAAGCCCGACCAGATAGACTTGGGACTGTCCATTTGCGCTCCCTACGGAATCATGTGCGCCGTCGGTTACGAACAAGCCGAAGCTTCCGCGGATTTCGCTATGATATGCAAAAAACAGCTTACCGTCTGCACGATAGACAGCGGTTCCAACGCATTCCCTACGGCTATAAATCTGCTTGCCACCAAAGCCGTAAAAACTCAGCTTCTTATAGATAAAACGGTAGGCTTCGACGACGTCCCCGCCGTGTATAAAGACGCCGATTCCGTTAATTTCGACGCCAAAAGCGTACTCGTGAAAGAGTAATCGCTTATAAAAGAGTTTTTTGTAGTAACCGCTTTAAGACGCATTTCGGCTCAAAGTCAGGTTTAACGAAAACGCGATAACGATACGCCGAGCGCGATAATATAGTAAAAGGTTCCTGATTCGGGAGCCTTTTCTTTTTAGTAAATCCCGCCCGTTTCCCCGCAAATTCGGCTTTTTTACGGGATTCAGCTGTTTTTCCGCAAACTCGGTTTGCTTAAAGGAATTTTTCGACGTTCGTTACGTCGCCTGCGCCTATTAAAAGCACGCAGGTAAAGGGCGGAAGAGCGTTTATCATATTCGCCGCCTGGAAAAAGTATTCCGCGTAACGGACTTCGAGCGTCGGATTACGTTCGCGGATTTTTTCCATAAGGTCGAGGCTCGTACCGCCTTTTATAAGGCTTTCGCGCGCCTTATAGACGGGCAGAAGGATAACTTCGTCGGCTTGGTCGAAACACTCGGCAAACCTGTTTATAAGGCTTTTGGTCCGGCTGTAAGTGTGAGGCTGAAAGACGGCGACGACTTTCTTTCTTCCCGTTTCGCGCGCGGTCTTTATGAGATTTACGATTTGTTCGGGGTGGTGGGCGTAGTCTTCGATTATCTCTTTGTTTCCTATAAGCTTCACGTCCATTCTGCGTTCTATCCCTGAGAAACTTTCCATAGCCTCGGATATAACGCTTCCGTCGATTTTCAGAAGGCAGGCGCAGGCAAAAACCGCAAGAGCGTTCATGGAATTGTGTTTGCCGTAAAGATTGGGCTTTATTCTGCATATTTTCTCTTTCCCGAAGAATGCGTCGAAAGAATACTTTCCGTGGCTTACGGCGTAATTTTCCGCCCTGAAATCGCTGTCTGCGTCCGTTCCGAAATACAAAACCCGTCTGTCCGTTCTTAAAAAGTCCCTGCAGGTTTCGTGAGCGATAATCACCGCGTTTTCCTTCGAACCCGCAACGAATTCGTTGTAGGCTTTATAAACGCTTTCCATATCGGGATAACAATCGGTGTGGTCGAGGTCGGTATTGAGAATGACCGCAATCGTCGGCGACAGATGAAGAAAACTCTTTTTGTATTCGCAGGCTTCCGCAACGCAGTAACTCTCTCCTCCGCAAATGAAATTCCGTCCGCCTTGTTTGAGCTTTCCGCCGAGAAAAGCCGAAGGATTAAGCCCCGCAAAGGACAGAACGTGAGTCAAAAGAGCCGAAGCGGTGGTCTTTCCGTGCATTCCCGACACGGCTACGGAGCAGGGAAAGCGGTTGAAAACCGACGCAAGAAGAACGTCCCGTCGCATTACTTTTTTGCCCGAAGCCCGAGCCTTCCGTAAAATAACGTCGCTGCAGGGAATTGCCGCCGAATAGACGAAAACGTCCGCTTCGGGAAGCTCTTCCGCGCTAAGCGTGACGTCAATGCCTCTGAGACGAAGGCTTTTTGTCGTTTCGCTCATAATTTCGTCGCACCCCGAAACCTTTTCGCCCTTTTCCGCGAGATAACCGGATAGCGCGCTCATTCCCGAACCGCCTATTCCTATAAAAAAGTATTTCATATTTTCTCCTTATACCCCCTTGCGCAACGTGAAGCCCTGCGCATTGCTTTCCGCCCGAACGGACTTCCCGAATGCGTAACGCGGTGTTTTTAATATTTTCATGAACGTAGTTTTTCTTTTTAATATATGCCAAAAGCGAGTGGATTTACCTATATATACGCGCGAATATTCTCCTTTTATACGCACTAACGCAAGGATATTTCGGCTTTATACGCACGAACGCACGGATTCTCTATATATATGCACGAAAAAGAAAGATTATATGTTCAGGCACTACGTTCGTTATTACCGATTATTTTTACGGGAATAAATCGGTTTGTCCGTCGTTTTACGCCCTTTTACGAACCGCAAGAGTACGCTCTCCGCCCAAAGCCTCGGCTAAATCAAACCAAAAGGCGTGGTTCTATCGTAAAAAACGCCACGCGCCAGCAAATGCCCGTTTTCGGCGAATTAAAAGCGGTTACTGAGGTAACGGACGATAACGAACGTAAAGCTATTCGGCGTCTTTTTCAAAAAATAGTAAAAAAATCAATTAAATGTTTCTAAACACTTGTAAAAAAACTCGATTTATGATAGAATAAAGCGGAAGTTCAGACGGCTCATAAGCTTTACGTCGCAGATTGCGGGTTTAATCGGAAATTCGTTTATGGCAGGCAGAGATAAGAAATGAGCGCGGAAGGCGGTTTTACGTTTACATATAAAGTTAAGCGGAAGATACGCAAAAACAAACAAAACGACGGAGGTCTATTATGGTATTTGAAAAATTGAAAGATATAATCGTGGATCATCTTCAGCTCAAACGCGAAGATATAACGAAAGACAGCAGAATAGTCGAAGATCTTAACGCAGATTCGCTTGACGTAGTGGAAATGGTTATGGACCTTGAAGACGAATTCGGAGTAAGCGTTCCCGACGAAGCCGTTACCGATCTTAAAACCGTAGGCGATATAGTTAATTTCGTCGAAAAAGAACTTGCTAAAAAATAATCGGTAAAAACGATTGTCCCGAAATGGCGGTTACGTTGCCCGAAACGACAGTTACGCCGATAAGAAACGATAATTGTGTTGACTAAAACGATAATCACGTTGATTTTAGCGATAGCGACGTTTTCAAAAACCGACAATTGCGCTGATTAAGAAACGATAACGATATTGATTAAAACGACGGTTACGTTGCCGAAACAACGGCAATTAAGAACGCGTGACTACTAAAACAAAAATCGCCGATTTTATGCGACTTTACGGAGATTTCCGCAAGGTCGCTTTTTAGTCGTTATAAGGCAGTCGGGTGCGGGTTCGCGTTCGTTATCATTATTACCGCGACCGCAAAGCTTTTAATTCGTTAAAATACGAGTGAAAGCGAAGAAAATGCCGAGCGTAAATAAAGAAAGACTTAAATTATACAAAAAAATTATCGTTTCATGCGTAAATATAGTTTACTTTTTTTTGAAATGCATATATAATATGACAGCATTTCGGAGTCTCTTTTTAATCTGAGGCTTCGGGGGGAGAAAGAATATGGGAAAATACGTTAAATGTCCTCGATGCGAACTTAATTATATCGATCCGAGACAGGATATGTGCGACGTCTGCAAAGCGGAACTCGGAGAACCTTTGAATTCCTTTACCGAAGAGGAAGAAGATCTCGAACTTTGCCCCGTCTGCAAACGTAATTTCATATCCTTTGACGAGGATATGTGTCAGGAATGCAGACTTGCCAAGGAAGCAAGCGCCGATCCTGCCGAAGAAGACGAAGATTGGAGAGAATATCTCGACGACGAAGACGAAGTTTCCGAAGACGACGACGAACTTCCGCCCGACGATATCGACGAAGAATTCGACGAAGAATTCGAAGACGACGAAGAAGAAGAGGAAGAAGAATTCCACGATGACGACGACGATTTCGAAGAGGTCGGAGCAGAAGATTTCGATGACGACGACGATGATTTCGACGACGACGAAGAGGACGACGATAATTTTTAATAACGCTTATTCCTGCGGACGGGAGTAAGTCGGGAGTTAATAAGCGCTAAAAAGCGGACGGACTAAGCCTCGGAAGAATCCCCGTGCGGTTTCAGTCTGATTTCTCCGCAAAGCATATCCTGATAGGAAAAAGTCATACGTCCGGCAACGCTGTGCGCGGTTTTTACGACGAATATTCCGTCGTAGACTTCGCTGACGATTCCGCAGAAAGTCATAATCTTGTTTCTTCCGCGGTTTTGTCTTATCGTTACTTTTTTGCCGAGCAGAGAAGATACAGCGTTACGACACTGGCTGACCGTCGCCGTGGTTTTACGCATAAAATTTACGCCTCCTTGTATAAAAGGATTGTTGACATAAGGGGCGCAAATTAACCTCGGATAACGAATAATAAAAATATGCGCCGAAATATTTTTGATAAAATAGGGAAAAACCGTTGCGTTATTCCCTGAATTATGATAAAATAGACAGGCTAACGAAGTAATAAATCGGAGAATTCCGAAAGACATAACAGGAGCATAGATATGCCGAATATTAAATCAGCAGAGAAAAGAGTAAAAGTTACAGCAGTCAAGAAACTTAATAACCAGATAGTTCGCAGCAGAATGAACACGGCTGTCAAGAAGTTTAACGCAGCTATCGCCGAAAACGACGTAGCGCTTGCAGAACAGCTTATGCCCACTACGGCTTCGCTTATCGATAACGCCGCAGTTCATCACGTTATTCACAAAAACGCTGCAAACCACAAAAAGGCTCAGATTGCTAAGGCTCTCTATCAGCTTAAGAACGGCGTAGTCGTTGTCAAGATGGACAAGAAGTCCTTAAAGCAGGCAGAACAGAAGGCAGCCGCAGAACGTAAAGCAGCTGAAAAAGCCGCTCTTTCCGAACAGCTTAAAGCTCAGAGAGCAGAAAAAGCTGCCGCTAAAGAAGCTGCTAAGACTGCCAAGAAGAAATAAATTTTTCTTTAAGCTTCATCGGGTTCATAAGGAAGCTGTACTTTTTAGTACAGCTTCTGTTAAGTGCTAATGTGGCTCAGCCGGTAGAGCAGCTGATTCGTAATCAGCAGGTCAGGGGTTCAAATCCCCTCATTAGCTCCACAAAACAGTCTGTACGATTTGCAGACTGTTTTTTTGCGTACGTCGATATAAAACAATGCGTTCCGTTCTTTCTTACAGGTTATTTTTACGGGAACGAATGGGTTTATCCGTCGCTTTATTCCCTCTTACGTACCTGCGACTTAAAAATCAGGCGTTCCGTCTGAAATGCCGTTACATTACGTTCTTTATCAATAATTACCGCAACCGAAAATCTTTTAATGAAAATCTTTTAATTCGGTAAGAACGCTAAGTCTGCCACGTTTTTTGCCACATATAAAAAGTCCGATAATATCAGATAATATCGCATAAAAAAATCCTCTTCTTTCGAAGAGGATTTTGTTGTTTTTTGATTCGCAACGAACTGGTAAAGATAAACTCTTTTGAGTATAAACTTTAACGTTTGCTGAACTGCGGTGCGCGACGAGCTTTTTTAAGACCGTATTTCTTACGTTCTTTCATTCTCGGGTCACGAGTCAGGAATCCCGCGGATTTCAAAGCAGCCTTGTCTTCGCCTGCAAGAACGAGAGAACGGGCTACGCCCTGACGGATTGCGCCTGCCTGTCCGGTATAACCGCCACCGTGAACGTTAACGATAACGTCGTATTTGGTGAGAGTGTCGGTAACCATAAGAGGCTGACGGCAAATGTATTTAAGAGTGTCGAGACCGAAGTATTTATCGATGTCGCGGTTATTGATGGTGATGGCGCCACTGCCGTTGGCAATGAGACGAACGCGGGCTACGGATTTCTTTCTTCTGCCCGTTCCCCAGATCTGATTCTTTTTCTTACTTAAAGTTTTCATAACCACACCTCTTTAGTCCAACTTCAGCTCAACCGGCTGCTGAGCCTGATGATTATGCTCGGAACCTCTGTATACACGGCACTTTTTAAGCATAGCTGCGCCCAGACTGTTCTTGGGAAGCATACCTTTTACTGCGCGCATAACGACGTAATCGCTGCGTTCGGGCATAAGGGTTTTAACCGGGATAATATGAAGATTGCCGGCTTTACCGCTGTGACGGTAGTACTTCTTTTCTTCGAGTTTGTTACCGGTAAGAACGATTTTATCGGTGTTTATTATTATAACGTGGTCGCCTGTATCAACGTGAGGCGTAAATTCGGGCTTGTTTTTGCCGCGAAGAATAGCCGCAACCTGACTTGCAAGTCTTCCCAGAACCATACCCGTAGCGTCTACTACGTACCATTTGCTGGTAACGGTTTCGGGATGAGCCATAAACGTTTTCATGGAAATTCCTCCGTAAATTTTAAGCTATGCTGTTCACGACGGATATCTGCGCAAGTGGAAAACGCGGCGGACTGTAGAGCTTAATGCAGTCCAGATAGCCACAGCCTGTAAATTCTATAATATTTTTTCTTTTTTGTCAACTGTTTTTAGTGCGTTTGTACCGAAAAAAACCAAAAAACTTGCGTCTTTTCCAATGCGTGCAGAATACAAAATATACCGTAAAACGGAACGGAAACGCAAAAAAAGCGTTCCGACGACGGAACGCTTTTCGCTGCTTAAAGTTACTGAGCTTTCTTTTTGACGATTTTCTTTTCTACGGGGTGGTAGAGGCGGAAAGTTTTCATCATATGGGTTTCCCAGACGAAAACCGTGTAGAAGAATCCGATAATTACGAAGCCCGCAAGAAGGAGGGTTATAAAGAAGTTGCTGGTACTCGTGCCGAAAATCAGGACGAGAACGACGGGCGCGAAACTCAATATGAAATTGAAGAGATTTGCGACGAAACTTACTTTATAAAGCTCCCAGCTGTCCATAAGAGTGGTTCTGAGGTTCTGTTTATACGCGCCGTAGGTGGAGAACACGATAAGAACGTAAATCGCCACGAGAACGAGAACGGCGTATAGAGTTACGGCTATCATAACGTACGCGAAGGTAGGAATCAAAGGCAGAAGAAGACTTAAAGCGTAAGTGAATCCGCAATAAAGTCCGCCGAGGATTATCATAAAGGGCAACATAAAGAGAGCCGTTTCTTTTATTCCGCGGAAGAAGGGTTTGAAGATTTTGAGTTCTCCCGACCAGAAGGAATCTCTTACTATGGAGAAACCGCCCGCAAGAACGAGCGTGGACCATATGATAAGAAGAGCTATCCATATAGCCGAGTTCTGCATATTTCCGCTTTTCAGCGAAGTGGCGTAATCCTTAATTCCGAACCAATAGGTTCCGCCGGCAAGGAAAGTTTCGTCTGTGGGAAGATTAGACGCGAAGTTGACGCCCGCGAGCATGGTATAATTAACGGTAAGAATAACCAGCGGAAGAATCAGAACCAGCATGATCATATTGACCACTACGAGTTTCCAGCTGAAATTGCCGTAGAGGTATTTGAAAAATTCCCACGAACCGAGTTCGTTGACTTTTTTTTCGAGATGACCGCTTCGTTCTCCCGCGAGAACTACCTTATGGTATTGTTTTTGTTGTTTGTCCGACGTTGTGTTTTTCGGCATTTTACGCTCCTTTACGAACGGAACGCTTTTCCGCGTTCCGAAATGAGTTTACACATATCATTTTACATTATTATTAAAGATTACGCAATCGAATCGAGGCTGTTTTTCCGTTTTTATGTCGCCGTAAACCGCGCAGGCATAAAATAAAGTAAATTACGTTTACTTTAAGCCGTAAAAGGAAGGAAAAACCATGAAAAACGACCGCGTGAGATACGTAAATCAAAGCGACTTCGAAAAAGCCCTTTCAAAGAAAAGAGACTGTAACCGTGAATCCGAGAAAGAAACCTGCGGGTGCAGTCTCAGCGTTACCGATAAGGGTAGCGAACTCAGGGTTAAAAACCATTGTCTCGACCTTACCGTAAAGTGCAAAGATAAGCCGTAGCTTTCCTTTGCGCAACCTGCTGAAAGAGCTTTTCCCGTAAAGACAAAGCCGTCGGGTTTACACGGGTTTTTCGGGTAAGACCCGGACTGTCGCGTTTTCTTTGTTAAGACGAGGCTGTCTTTGTCTTTCGCGCCCTGAATTACGTAAGAAAGGGAACTCAGCAACCTATGGGTTTATGCGTATAGAACTTTGCAAGTCCGCCTTCCGAAGTTTCTCTGTAAGCGTTAGCGAGGTCTTTACCCGTTTCGTACATCGTCTTTATTATGAGGTCGAGCGAGATTTCGCGGGTGTCGGCAAGGAAGCTTGCGAGGTTCATGGAGTTTATGGCTCTCATAGCGGCGACGGCGTTTCTTTCTATGCAGGGAATCTGAACAAGTCCGCATACGGGATCGCAGGTAAGTCCGAGATGGTGTTCTATCGCGATTTCCGCCGCGTATTCGATTTTGTCTATATCGAGCGAGAACATTTCGGCGAGCGCGCCCGCAGTCATGGAACACGCACTGCCGATTTCCGCCTGACAACCGCATTCCGCTCCGCTTATGGAAGCGTTGGTTTTGATGAGGTTACCGATAAGACCGCCCGTTGCAAGCGCGCGAATGATGTCGCTCTGAGTCTTGGAGTGTCTGTTTGACATATAGAGAAGGGCTGCTGGCATAACTCCGCAGGCTCCGCAGGTAGGCGCGGTAACTATCGTTCCTCCGCCGGCATTTTCTTCGGCTACCGCGAAAGCGTAGGCGCACACGAGTCTGTTTTCACGCGTTTCGGGCGATTCGTCTATATGCGACCGGCCGTAAAGCAGGGAAGCCTTTCTTTTTACGTTAAGTCCGCCGGGGAGAATGCCCTGAGCTTTAAGTCCGCGTTTTATAGCCGCGCGCATAGTCGCCCATACGTTAAGCAGGAACTCTCTTATTTCTTCGCCTTCGAACTCGAATACGTACTGACTGAGCGTCATATCGTTTTCAAGGCAGTAAGCTTTGATTTCGTCGAAAGAATTGTGCGGATAAACCGTCTTGGGTTTAATTTCGTCTTCGCCTTCGATAACGACGGCGCCTCCCCCTACGCTCATAAACCTTTTGAAAACAAGTTGGTTGCCGTTTTCGTCGAAAGCGGATATGGTCATGGTGTTGGGGTGGGGAAGATTTGTCTCGGTGAGGTTAAAGACGATGTTCGCCTTGTCGCCGAGAACTTTTTTGAGTACGACGTCGGTGCCGTGTCCTTTGCCCGTCAAAGCAAGCGAACCGAAGAGCGTTACTTCGAATCGCGCTGCGTCGGGAAAGCGCTGTAATATATATTTTGCGGCGGTTTCGGGGCCCATAGTGTGAGAACTCGAGGGTCCCGTGCCGATTCTGTATAATTCTCTTATAGAGTACATAATACACCTCGAATCGAAAAAATCGAAATCAAAATCATTATATCACATTAGTTTTTTATTTGCAACCGCTGTACGAAATATTCTTTTTTTGTTATGCAACGAACGTAACGCTTTACGAATTGAAACGCCTGCGCTTTCTTTACTCACAGCGCGCGGAAATTACGGTTAAGCGCGTTTTTGGCGAAAACTGCCATAATACCGAAGGAAAGAACGCCGAATAAAAGAAGCCTCGGGGCTTCATATTAAAGGTGTTAAGAAATTCAGGAGAAAGAGAAATGCTTAAAGCCACCGGAATAATCAGGCATATCGACGAACTCGGCAGAATAGTCGTACCAAAAGAGCTGAGAAACACTCTTAAAATCAAAAACGGGACGACCATGGAGATTTACACCAACGAACAAAACGAGCTTATACTAAGGAAATACAGCGTAGCGGAAGAGATAAAAGATTTTGCCGACAATCTTTCGGACGCTTTCCGCAAAACCTATTCGGTAGGAGTGATGATTGCGGACTGCGACGGGTTTATTTCGGGAACGGACAGGTATCTTACGGAAAACGATATAAACGAAGAAATGTACGGTCTTATAGGACGAAGAAGAATGTGCCGTATAAAAGATTCGTGTTCGAGGTATCTGCCACTTAAAAAGCAGATAAGCGAATTTCTCGTCAGTCCCGTAATCGTTCGCGGAGATTTATACGGAGCGGTCGTTATCGTAGCCGAAGAAGAGGGAGCGATAGACGGGGAAATTCTGAAAATGGCTCAGGTTGCGACTGCTCTTGTCGAAGGTCGGTACAGTTAGCCTTATTCTTGACTGTAAGAAACCCGATAGCTTTCTGCCGTCGGGTTTTGCGGTTTTTATCGCGTTTCGGTCGCTTTAATCGCTTTGTCCGTCGCTATTCTTTACGTATCGTCGCCCGTTCGTCGTCACGTTCTGTCTGTCGTTAAACCGTATTTTTGCGTTAAAAAAGGCTGTTTTTTTGGTAAAACAGCCCGTTTTATTTGTTTTTGATTATATGTTATAGGTTTTTATAAATTCCCGCTATTTTGCAGGCAGTGCCAAGGCTTATTTTTCCGTAATGGACAGGAGTTCGGCAACGCTGGTAGTTCCGTCGAGAACGAGAGCTTTCGCCGAGTCCCACAAAGGAATAAGTCCGCCTTCCATAGCTATCGAGCGGAGTTCGTCGAGGTTTCTCTGTTCGGCAATTGCGGCTTTAAGCGATTCGTTTATGCCGAGAACTTCGTGAACGGCAGTTCTTCCGCGGTAGCCCGTGTAATTACAGTACTTACATCCGCGCTGTTCGTAAATTTCCGCAGGCGCGTCGAGTCCGAGAGACTTGGTGAGGTTGGGACCGGTAAGAACCTTTTCCTTGCAGTGAGGACAGAGCTTTCTGACGAGTCTTTGGGAGATAACGCCCGTGAGCGCGTCGGAAAGAAGGTAAGGTTCGATGTGCATGTCGAGAAGACGGGTAATACTGCCCGGGGCGTCGTTGGTGTGAAGGGTGGAGAACACGAGGTGACCGGTTATTGCGGCTCTCGTGGCTATCTGAGCGGTTTCTTCGTCTCGGATTTCACCTATCATAATGATATTCGGGTCCTGACGGAGTATTGCGCGGAGCGCCGAAGCAAAGGTAAGTCCGGCTTTGTTGTTGACCTGAACCTGATTTATGCCCGGGATGGTATATTCTATAGGATCTTCTACCGTTATGATGTTGACGGAAGGTTTGTTGAGTTCCTGAAGGAAGGAGTAAAGCGTGGTGGACTTACCGCTTCCCGTAGGTCCCGTCAGAAGAATTATTCCGTGGGGCTGAGCGAGGAACCTGTCTATCATGCGGTTTTCCTTTTCCGAAAAACCCAGCTTGTTACGGGACATCGCGAAAGCGTTTTTGTCGAGAATACGGATAACGACTTTTTCGCCGTGCGCAGTGGGAAGGGTGGATACACGGAAGTCGTATTCCACGCCCGATATTGTCATTTCTATACGGCCGTCCTGAGGAATTCTTCTTTCGGCGATGTTTATGCCCGACAGAATTTTTATTCTCGCAAGCACAGCGGGATAAGAACTTACGGGGAAGTCGAATCTTTCCACGAGGTCGCCGTCTATTCTGTATCTTACGCGGACTTTGAATTCGTAAGGCTCGATGTGAATATCGCTGGCTCTCAGAGGGATGGCTTCGCGGATTATAGAATCCACGAGTCTTACCGAAGGCGCGTTTACGGTGGAATCTTCTTCGTCGGAAACGGCTTCCTGTTCCTTGCGGGCGGCGGCTTCCGTTTCGGCTTTAAGGTCGCCTATAGCGAGAGAAGTGTTGCCCGAGGCGAAGAGAGAAGATATATAGTTATCGATTTTAACGGGATCGCAGACGATAAGCTTTTTGGGATACGACGTAACGCAGTTGAGCGCGGCAATCGAATGGAAGTCCGACGGATCGGATACCGCGACGGTCATTACGCCGTCCGAATCTATATCTATCGGAATGATTCTGTGCCGTTTAAGGAACTGGTTGGAAACGCTTGCCCGTGTGTCCTTGTTTATAAAGAGCATATCGAACTCTTCGAAGGGCAGTCCCGCGTATTCTGCCATAACCTTAGCCTGTTCGCGTTCGGAAACGAGTCCTTCTTCCACCATTATTCTGACGGGAGAAATCCCTCTGCTTTCGGAGGCTTTTACCAGCCTGTCTGTTTCTGATTTTTTAATTAAGCCTTTGTCCGTGAAGGCTTTTACGACGGATAACGTATATTTCATTGTATAGTCCTGATTTTAGTTGATTTCAGCCGAATTTTCATTGATTCAGCCGAGATTGCTGGTCATATCCATAAGAGGAAGGAATATCGCGAGCATTACCACCATAACGAATCCTGCTATGATTATAAGCAGTATGGGTTGGAGGGCGGAAGTCATTCTGTCGATGGCTTCGCTTTGTTGCTGTTCGAATATCGACGAGGTTTTGGAAAGCATTTCTTCCAGCTGAGCCGTTCTTTCGCCTATGGCTACCATCTGAAGAAGCATAGGCGGAAAAACGCCCGTTTTACGGAAAGCTTTGGTTAAGGTCACGCCGTTTTTGACGTCGTTTATGGACTGAGTGAATCTTTCCGTATAAAAAGCGTTGCCGAGAAGAGAAGAAAGCGTTTCCATTGCGGGAACGGCTTGCATACCGCTGCTTAAAAGCAGGGAGAAACATCTTGCGAATCTTGCCGCGAAACCTGCCGAGATAACGCCTGCCGACAACGGGAATTTAGCCGCAAGCATATCGAAGAAGTATTTGCCTTTCTTGGTACGTTTAAGTCCGATAATAGCGAGAATGGTTCCCAGAACAGCGAGAAGAAGCGTCATCCAGTTGGCTTTGACGAATTCCGCGAAGTCGAAAACTATCTGCGTGATTTTGGGGAGTTCCTGTCCGAGATCGGAAAATACCTGCTGGAACTGCGGAACGACCATAAAGGAAACTATACCAACGACGCCTATTGTCATCGCAAGAAGGAATATAGGATAACTTATCGCCGAAATCATTTTGGATTTCATACGAACCTGATTATCGTAATATTCGCCCATATTTATAAAGACCGAATCGAGCTTTCCGCTGACTTCGCCTACCGAAATCATCGAAAGGAAGAATTCGGGGAAAATCTTTTTGTGCTTGCTCATGGCTTCGGAAAGAAGAAGTCCCGAAGTAACGTCGCCGAGTACCTGTTGAAGAGTAAATCTCATGGTCTGCGGATAAGCCGGCTGAATGGACAGCGATTCGAGCGTTTCTACGATGGATACGCCCGAATTTATCATCGTTCCGAACTGTTTGCAGAAAACGGCGATGTCTTTGATTTTTATCGATCCCGACATCGAAAAGAATGTGCTGGGAGTGGTGGTTTTCATCCGCTTATAGGAAACGAGATACAGATCCAGATTAAATAGAAGATCGGCAAGCTGTTTTTCGTCCTGAGCGAGTATTTGTCCGCGGGTTTTCTTGTTATGAGAATCCACGGCAACGTAAGAATATCTTTCCATCGTTTCTCCTGAATAAAAGATAGTTTAGCGTTAATGTCAGGCGTTCCGTTCTTCCCGGCAAAAAACGCTTTGCGTCCGCAGATACCCGTTTTTAACGAATCAAAAGCGGTTACTGCGGTAACCGTCGATAAAGAACGTAACGTTGTTACAAAGTGAAAAGCGATATATACGCTTCTACGGTAAGGTCTCCGAGAAAGAGACTGTAAATCATAGCCACGGCTAAAAATGGGGCGAAAGGAATCTGAGCCTGAGCGTCCTTTCCGCGGATTTTACTTATAAGTGCGTAAAACAGACCGATGAGAGCCGCGAAAAACACCGAAAACAGCAGCAGTTTATAGCCGAGAACCAATCCCGCGGCTCCTATGAGTTTCACGTCGCCTCCGCCGAAAGCTTCCTTCTTAAAAACCTTCTCCGCGACCAGCATTAAAGCGAGGCTTATAAGGAATCCGCCCGCTCCGCCGATAAGTCTTTCCCACCATACGGAAAGCAGGCTTCCGTTACAGAACGCGCACGCAAATACGCCCAAAACAGCCGTAGCGATATTGAGGCTGTCGGGAATTATACGATGCTCGCCGTCTATAAAGCCGTCGGTTATGAGTATCGAAACGAAAAACGCCGACACTAAGGTAAACGCGCTCATTCCGAACTTCATATAACACATAAGCCACAAAAGACAGTTAAGAAGTTCGACCACCGTGTATCTCGAAGGAATGGGCTTTTTGCAGAAAGCGCACTTTCCGCCGAGAAAAACCCACGAAAGAACGGGTACGTTGTGGTACCATTTGAGTTTATGTCCGCATTCGGGGCAGTGAGAGGCGGGAAAGGCTATATTCATATTTCTCGGAAGCCTGTATATGAGGACGTTCAGAAAACTTCCGAAAACCAACCCCAATACTCCCGATAAAGCAAGACAGAGAGCGTCGATTATTTTATCCATTGTTCTTTTATAGCGAGCTTACGACTGAGGTTTGTTTCCGTAATTCCACTGAGTGACGTTTATAGTTACCGTATCCGCAGTCGCGTCTTTCACGACGTTTGCGGTGACGAAAAGCAGTTTGTTTCCGTTAGTCGCGGTGAAAGTCACGTTATACGTCGTAGTCGTTTCCGAAGATTCATCAGATTCTTTGCAATCGTATCCGCTGACAATTACGGCGTGTTTTTCGATTTGGGTTTGTTTTTCTTCGTCGGTTAAATCGTCCGAGAGATCGGCGTTGACGTAAAGCGTGAAACTTCCGTTTGTTTCTCCGAAAGGATCGGAAAAGTCGGAATCGTCTGCCACTTTCGTTTTTATATTTTCGAGAATAACGCTTGCCGACTGATAGAGCGCAAGTCTTTCGCTCATTTCCGAACTGCTTTTGGCTGCGGAAATGACTTTTCTCGTACAAAGAGCCATTATAGACGTTCCGATTATGGAAAAAATGACCAGCAGAATCATAGCTTCCACAAGCGCGAAGCCTTCGTTTCTTATCGTCTTTTTCTTTCGGTTAAGTCTTTTCATAGTTCTGCCTTTAATATGAAGCTATAAGTCTGTCCGCCTGAGTTTTGATTGAAGAGTAATCTTCAGCCGACGGATCGACGAAGCCCGTATAGACTTCGATTTTTATCGATTCGGAAAGTCCGACCGTTCCATCTGCGGTAGAGGTAACCGTACCCGGAGAGATAATGATACTGAAAGCCACGTCCGATTCGAGAACGTCGTCCGGGTTTCCTCTCGTATCGCCGATTATCGGAACTTTAAGCTGTTGCCAGTTCGAGTCGAAATAGACGGTGAAGAAGGTTTTTGGATGAACCGTTCCGTCTGCTTCCTTTCTTTCGTCTTTCAGACAAACGTAAATCTCGGGATCGTCGGTATTTTCGTCAGCGTAATTCAGATTAAAGATAAACCGTGCGAGAGAATAGTGGAAGGTCTGAAAATCGCTTTCCGAGTTTAATTCTTTCTGCGGATTATAACGTTTATGCCACAGCCATATCTCGTTGACGTTGCGGGCGTAACTTGCAGCGTATTCTTTGCGCGAAGTCTTAAGCGTCGTTTTGACGGAAGAATTCATAATGGACAGAATACCCGCGCCTATTATGCCTATGATAACTATAGCCGCAAGAACTTCCACGAGCGTAACCGCGTGATTATTAAGTTTTCTGCAAGTTTTTTTCATCTTTTCGGTTATTTTGAAAGTATCGATTTGGTCTTTTCGCTCGGAGCGAAGTTGAATTCCGGCGGAACCTTTCCGAGGTACAGTCCTACAAGTTCGAGGTTGTCCGCGAAGTTCTTATACTGTTCGGGAAGGTCGAGAGGCGTCCAGTTAAGGTCACTGCCCGCGGAGAGATATTCGCCGAGAGCGGAGTAGTTTCTGGGCGCGAGGAACTGACATTTTTTAGCCACGGGAAGCCCAAGTTCCATAACGTGAAGCCTGTAAAGGTTATAGTTATGCCAGAAAGAAGAGAACGCGGAGTCCATATCGGCAAAAGAGCGGTAATCGGTAATATCTTTCGCGCCGAACTTTCTGAGAGCGTCCGTTCCGACGGGAATAACGTTTACCGCGCATATCTGTCCGTCGGAAATAAGCGCGATTTCGGTATGTTTTTTCTTTATATAGGCAAATTCGTAGGCGTTGTCTTTGGAAAACAAACCTTTACTCGTGTTTGCGAAAGTCATGACGAGATATGCGCTCGCAACGATATTGGAGGTAATGAAGTCCAGAGAGTGGTTGGTATTTACGAAGAAGTCCTTTATCTTATCGTAATTCTTACGTCCGAGCATGGAGTAACGATAAACGCACTGACTTTTGTCGCTTTTAATCAAAGTCGCGTTAAGCTCTTCGGGCTTCTTTACGTCGGGATACATGGTCTTGATTTCCGTAAAGAAGTTTTCGTCGTTTCGTCTGGAACTTCCTACGTTGGGTATTGTCACGAAATCGAAACACACGTCTCCGCTCGGAAGCGCAACGGTTATGTTGGCTTCGGGAATATTGTTTATCCGAAGAAGGTCGGTAAACGATTCGCTGAAAACCTGTTCGTAATCGCAGGCGCCGAAATGACAGCCTCTCGGAAGCGACAGCGGATAAATGGAAACCGAAGAAAGGTCGGCTTCGTTCGAAGAGAAAAGAACGTTCATTTTCTTTTCAAAAGGATTTATGCTTATATATACGTTCTGCATATATACTCCTTAATAAGTGTTGTTAATCTGATGTGGTTTTATGTTTCCGTCGTTCGTCCCTGTCTGAGGGAACGCCCGTTAACGGCTTTGCTATCCGGGTAATTGGGTTTTTCTCGAAAGAATAACCGTTTTCGCCGACTCTTTGCCTTTGGTATCGGTAAACACGATTTTGCATTTAAGAACCGTTCCCGAAGAAGATCCGCTTACGGCAGTCGGATTTTTTATTTCCTTTCCGTCCTTACCGAATGCGGAAAACTCTAAACCCGAAAGCCTTTTCGTCAAAGTATAGGTAAAATCCGAACGAACGCTTCCGTTGTCTTCCGCGCCTCTGCACACAAGGAAATATTTACCGTTTTCCGCATCCTTATAGTAGTATATCGAAAATACGGCTTTCCCCGAAGCGTTATAAAAAACGAGAACGGTCTGACCTGCCGTCGGTTTCATTTCGTCGTCTACGGGGAAGGGTTCGTCCGAGCCTTCCGCAGGCTGAGAATAATTCACCACTTCGAAGAAATGGTCGGTTTTATCGTAATAAGAAAAAGTGGCTGAAAGGTAATCGTCCGTAATGCTTACCGCGTCCTGTGTGTCGGCGTCGGCAAAAGTGTTGTTTTTAATGATGTAAAGAGAATAAAATAAAGAGCATAACAAAGAGATGCAGATTCCAAGCACTACGATTGTAACCAGCATTTCTATGAGAGTAAATCCTCTTCGGTTGACGATTCGTCCCTGTTTTTTCATGTCCCCTTTTCCCCGAGTATAAGCCTTGTACGCGTTAACTTCCGTGTAAAACCCGAAATTATCGCATATGGACAGAATACACTCCCATACATTATACTATGCGGGAAAAAAGCTGTCAAGTAAATAGCAAGCTTCGTTCTTTATTACGAAAGAGCGCGCCGTTTTTTACGGGAATTTTTTCGGTAAAAACGATTTCGCCCGAGCGGATATAAGATTATATAAGAAAAAAGTCGGTTGCCGTTATAACTTGCTTCCGAACGAAAAAAACTTCGGAAAATTCTCAACATTTCGTAATCTACACGGTGGTTTAACATCGCCTTAATTTTACCGAGTATAATCGTAGTTGTAAACCGAAAAGCGGAGGGCTTAAAGGGACGAACGGAGTTTCCCAAAGCCTACCGAAAAGCAAACTAAATCGAGAGGTAGCCATATGAACAGAAACGGAGATTACGGATACGACTTTTTCAGCGAGAATCCGTCAGACGAACTTAAAATAGAAGAAGCGATAAAGCGCAAGACCGACGCAGTAAAGAGAAGACTCATCGTTTTCACAGCGGTTTTTGCGGTAGTCTTGGGTCTGATTATGGTTTCGGTAACGACTGTAGCTTATAACAGGCTTTCCAACAACCTCAAAAAGGAATACACCGAACAGCTGGATAAAGTCAGCGAAGACCTCGTTCAGAGCGTTATAGGAAAGATAAACTACCAGTACGAGATAAGCAACGGTACGGCGGATATAGGTTCCGTCGTATGGGGCAAAAACAAAGACGCCATTCTCGAAGTTTACTGCTACAAAACGACCTACGCCGAAACGAGTTCTTACAGCGCGACCGCGTCGGCGTTCATTATAAACGAAGACGGTTATCTTCTTACGAACGCTCACGTTATCACCTACGAAGTCGTCGTGGGTATGTGGAAAGATTCCACCAAAACCGTAGTTTACGGTAAAGTTCTCGGTAAGTTCAAAGATTCCGACGCTCTCTACGAACTCAACGTCATAGCTTACGACACCGACCTCGACCTTGCCGTACTGCAATTCAAAGAAAAGCCCACGAGTTTCTCTTACGTAACCTTTATGGATTCCGACTGCGTGGTAATGGGACAGTCCGCCGTAGTTATCGGCAACGCCGAAGGACTCGGAATATCCGTCGCGACGGGAACGGTCACCAACATCGGACTTGTAAATAACGTACAGGAATACATTCAGACGGACGCGGCTGTAAACCACGGCAACAGCGGAGGTCCCATATTCAACGCAACGGGCTATTGCATGGGCGTAGTTACGTCCAAGATTGCGGAAGACTCTGCCGACGGTATAGGTTTTGCCATCCGTTCCAATCAGGCGGTTTCCTACGTACAATCGGTAGCAACCGAAAAGAGCCTCGATATTAAAATCTATCGGTATCAATATTCGGGCGGTACCAATTCTTAAACGCATAACTCCATCGGCTGTCCCGTTAGCTTTGGACGATACGGGAAAACCGGATGCATAGATAAAACGACAAGCACATCTTGTTACACCTCCTTTTTTTGGGCGGCGGAGAAAGCGCGGGAACGCTTTCCCCGCCGTTTTTTTCGTTTCGTTTTATCCGAACGGGAGAGCGTTTTCGTTTGGAAGCCGTTTTATCGCCCGATATAGCTTCCCGTAAAATTTACGCCGTGGAATCTGCTTTTTGTGTGGAATCTGCTTTTTTGAGGGTGAAAAGCGCGTTTTTTGCGTTAACCTGCGATAAAGAACGCAGTGCTTGCGGAAAAGTCGGAATCGTGGTATAATTTAATCGGAAAACGGAAGACCGTTTTATCCGAACGGTACGAAACCGAAACGAAAACGACGAACGTCGGATGCAAAACGACCGATACCGAAGATAAAACGACGAAAGTCAATCGCAAACGACGAAAGTTAAATGTAAAAACGACGAATGTCGGACAACAAGGACGGGATAATGAAATACGTAGAATTCAGGTGCCTTAGAAACGCAAGTCTTTCTTCTTACACGGCTATGGTCTTAGGCTGCGGAAAGAACCGCGTTTTAAGGCTTATAAAGAACGGAGACGTGCGTCTTTCGGGCAGAAAAATCAAGGACGACGCCGAAGTTTTAACTGGCGACGAGGTAGGAATTTATCTTGCCGACGACTTTTACGAGAAGGTTTTCGACGTTATTTACCGCGACGAAAACGTTATCGTGGTTTTTAAGCCCGCGGGAATAGAGTCGTCGGGAGATTTTTCCATGGAAGAAAGACTGTCGGCTTTTTTCGGAACGCCCGTCTACGCCTGCCACAGACTCGACACCAACACCACGGGCGTGAATCTTTTCGCGTTTAACGAAACCGCCCGCGAAGAAGCCTTTTCCGCCTTCAAAGAAAGACGTTTTTCCAAGGAATATATAGCCGACGTTTTCGGTAACCCCGAAAAACACGCTCTTTTAAGCGATTATCTCGTTAAGGACGCGGAAAAAGGCAAATGCCGCGTCGTCGGTAGCATGGTAAAAGGCTCTGCGCCTGTAATTACCGAGTACGAACTTAAAGCGCAGTCGTTTTTCCTGCCGAAAGGTTGTGTTCCGGACGGGGAAAGCAAGGCTTTTTCCATAAATGCAAAAACGGCTCGGGATAATTGCCTGAAACGCGCGGAATTTAACGAAAAGACGTCGGAAAAACAAAAGTGCGGAGCTTTTGCGGAAGAAAAGATAAAGATTTCCACCCTTCTCGTTAAACCTCAGACGGGAAGAACCCATCAGATAAGGGCGCATCTTGCCTATAAAGGCCTGCCCGTCGTGGGCGACTGCAAATACGGGGATTTCGCACTGAACAAACTCGTCGGAGAAACCCGACAGAGGCTTGCCTGCGTATCGCTTACGGGAGAATTTCCGAAGAACGGTAAACTTTATTACCTTTCGGGCAAAAATTTTTCCCGTCAATTAGTCTGAAATACTTGCCACGAGAGGTGAAATAGGTTATAATAATGAAGATTGTATCGCTTCACGCGGACATAATTTTCAATAGGATGTGACTTATGGTAAAACACGTTGTGCTTTATAAGCTTTACGATTCTTCGGAAGTTTCGAGAAAAGCCGTAATCGATAAGCTTATGTCTATGAAAGGCAAAATCGACTTACTCGTCGATATAGAAGCGGGAGCGGATTTTCTTGCGAGCGAGAGAAGTTACGACGTCTGTCTTGTCGTAACGCTTAAGAGCAGAGAAGATCTTGCGCTTTACGCGGAACATCCGGTTCATCTGCCGGTAAAGGCATTTATGAAAACCGCCGTTGAAAAAGCGGTGTCCGTAGATTACGAAGTATAAAAACAACGAGGTGCTTTTTATGAAAAAATTTGCTTTATTGCTTGCAGTCATTATGACCGCGCTGGTACTGGTCGGATGTTCGTCCGGATTCATGAGCGAAAGCGAAATGCTTAAACTTACGCAAAATCCCGAAGTTACCATTACCATGAGCTATACGGATTCCAACGATATAGAAAAAGAATTTACTCTTGTATACGAGCTTCATTACGAAAAAGCTCCCATCACCGTTACCAATTTCGTTAATCTCGTGAGCGAAGGCTTCTATAACGGAAGTATCATAAGCTCGGCTAACATATCTTCCACGCCCTCGGCTACAAGCACTTTCTACTACATCGGAGGCGGAAAGTATAAACTTGCGGAAGGCGACAGTAAAGTAGACGTTCTTTCCAAAGATTACTACATCAAAGGCGAATTCAAAGCTAACCTCTGGATGAAAGACGACGAAACTCCTCTTAAACACGAAATAGGCAATCTCGTAATGGACAGAACTTCCGGTGCGGGCAGTTTCGATACGGCTTCCACGGGCTGGTACATCTGTATGTCTTCCTGGGCGACCAGAGACGGTAACTACGCCGTATTCGGTACGCTTAAATCCATGAGCGGAAAGATTTACAAGACCAACGAAAACGACGAAAAAACAGTCGACTTCGAGATAGCTTCTCAGAGCGATATGATTTCCGTTTTCTATAACGATATTATGAATATGAGCGCGTCTTCGCAGACTATGAAGACCACGGAAGAAACTTCCACGACCGTTAAAGTTCCCAGCCTTACCATCACCGTTAATATGACGGTAGACACTTTCGGCGTTTCCTTCCCCAAGGCAAAAACCATCAAGAAATAAGACGGCGCGACTGCCTTATGGCGGTGCGTTTGCCTTAGGAGTTTCCTTTGCGGGCTTTGTCCCGTTGGAAACCTACGGAAAAAGTGAACGATTTCGTTTGACTAAGGGCGCGCTGCGCCCTTTTTTAAGTTTATGTTAACGATTAAAAGTATAGACAAAGGCAGTATAGCCGAAGAATTGGGACTTAAACCCGGCGACGCGATAACCGCGTTCAACGGTGAAGAAGCTCTCGACATTCTGGATTACAGTTATTACGACGCTTCGGATAAGTTCGTGATGACCGTAAAACGCGGAGGAGTTACCGAAGATTACGAGATAGAAAAGGACGACTGGGAAGAAATCGGTATCAATTTCACCGAGAACTGTTATCTTAACACTCCCAAGTCCTGCCTCAATAAGTGCGTTTTCTGTTTCGTGGACCAACTTCCCAAAGGACTTCGCAAAACGCTTTACATCAAAGACGACGATTACAGACTGAGTTTCGTTACGGGCAACTACGTTACGCTTACCAACGTAGGCGAAAAGGAGATAAACAGGGTAATAGAAAAGAAGTTTTCGCCCCTTTATATCTCGGTTCACGCAACGGACGACAGGATAAGACGTTATCTTTTGGGAAAACCCGACGCAGCCGAACTTATGCCGATATTAAGGCGATTTGCTACGGCGGGGATAGTTATGCACACTCAGGTCGTTATGTGCCCCGAGATAAACGACGGAGAAGTCCTTATGAAAACCGTCCGCGACCTTGCGGAGCTTTACCCTCAGGTAAAAAGCCTTGCCGTCGTTCCCGTGGGACTTACGGGACACAGAAACGGACTTTCCTGCGTTGAACCGGTTGACGAAGAATGCGCTGCCCGCACGATAAGAGACTGCGACGGGTTCAACGAAGAATTCCGTAAAACGCACGGGGAGAACTTCGTTTTCTGCTCGGACGAAATGTACGTAAAATCGGGTATAGAAGTCCCCGAAGAAGAATATTACGGCGATTTCGAACAGATCGAAAACGGTGTGGGCTTGCTCACGGAATTCAAACGCGACTGTAAAGAAGGTCTGGAAGGAGCGTCGCGCGCAAGAAAAGGAACTTTCGTTCTTTTGACGGGCGTTTCGGCTTTCGATTACGTAAACAGAGAAGTAGGAAGAATAAAGAATCTCTATCCCGACCTCGACGTTACCGTTACGGCGGTGGAAAACGAGTTTTTCGGCAAAACCGTTACCGTCACGGGACTTTTAACGGGCGGAGACCTTCTTAAAGCTATAAAGAAAACCCCGAAAAACGCAACCGTTATTCTTCCGAGAGTTATGCTTAAAGAGTTCGAAAACGTATTTCTCGACGGTATGACCGTAGACGAACTCAGAAAAGCGGGAAAAAGAAACATAGAAATAGTGGAAACGGGCGGAATTCCTCTCGTGGAAGCTTTGACCAGATAGAACGGGCAAGACCTTATAAAAGGCAGGAAAACAGAAAAATGAAACCATTCGTAGCAATCGTCGGAAAAGCAAACGTCGGAAAATCCACGTTTTTCAATAAAGTTTCGGGCGACAGAAAATCAATAGTAATGGACATTGCCGGCGTTACGCGCGACAGACTTTATGCCGACGCGGAATGGCTGGGAAGACAGTTCACGCTCGTGGACACGGGCGGAATTCAGATAAAAAGCGGAGATAAAATGGCGGAACACATTCGTCGTCAGGCGGAAATCGCTCTCGATCTCGCGCAGGTAGTTCTCTTTTTCGTAGACGGAAAGAACGGACTCACGTCCGAGGATTACGAAGTGGCTTCGCTCATAAGAAAGACGGAAAAACCCGTTTTTCTCGTCGTCAACAAGATAGATAACTTCAAAGACGTAGACCTTTCGGACTTTTATAGTTTGGGAATAGGCGAAGAAGTTTTCCCCATTTCCAGCGAACATCTTATGGGTGTGGGAGATTTGCTGGACGAAGTTATAAAATACTTCCCCGAAACGGACGAAGAAGAGGACGACGACAGAATAAAAATCGCCGTGGTAGGCAAGCCCAACGCGGGAAAGTCCAGTCTGACCAACTGCATTCTGGGTTACGACAGAACCATTGTAAGTAACGTTGCGGGAACGACGCGCGACGCCATAGACACGCCCTTCGATTACGAAGGCAGGAAATATACGATTATCGACACGGCGGGCATAAGAAGAAAACGCAGTATAGAAGATTCGTCGGTAGAAGCCTACAGCGTAATGCGGGCTTTGGGCGCGATAAGAAGATGCGACGTTTGTCTCGTGGTTCTCGACGCGGGCGAAGAGATTTCCGAACAGGACGTAAGAATCGCGGGTTACGCTCACGAACAGGGCAAGCCTACGGTTATCGTTCTCAATAAGTGGGATTTAATCGAAAAGGACACCTTTACCATAGAAAAGTACAAGAAGAAGCTCAACGCCGATCTTGCTTTTATGGATTATTTCAGATATATCACCGTCAGCGCGAAAACGGGACAGAGGCTTCCGAAGCTTATGACCATGATAGACGAAGTTTACGCTAACAGCTGTTTCAGAGCGTCCACGGGCGTTCTCAACGACGTGCTTGCCGATATGACGGCTGCGGTCGAACCGCCTTCCAAGAACGGCAGACGGCTTAAAATCAAGTATATGACTCAGCCGACCACATGTCCGCCTACCTTCGTTCTTTTCGTGAACGACGCAAACCTGATGCATTTCTCTTATAAAAGGTATATAGAAAACGAATTGAGGGCATCATTCAATTTAAGCGGAACGCCGATGAAGCTGTTTATAAGGACTTCGGGCGAAAAAGACGACAGAAGATAGCTTTTCAGGCTCGGAGGAGTTCAAATTGAGTAAATTATTGTGGCAATACGCAGTGTTCGGGATAGTCTGTTATATTATCTGCAACTTCAACTTTGCCGTGTTTATATCCAGAAAGTTCAAGCACACCGATATAAGAACGGTAGGTAGCGGAAATCCCGGCACGACCAACATGTTCCGCGCTTTCGGGCTTAAATTCGGACTGATTACCTTTGTTTGCGATATGCTCAAAGGTTTCGTCTGCGCTATGGGCGGAAAACTGCTTTTCGCGTGGCTCGCCGAGTCCGTCGGACTTACGGGCGCGGAAGCCGAATACGCTTCTCTTTTCGGAGGATATTTGGGCGGTTTATGCGCGGGCATAGGTCACGTTTTCCCCGTTCTTTTCGGATTCAAAGGCGGAAAGGGTTTTGCTACGGGCATAGGTCTTTTCCTTGCGGTAGATCCGTTGGTTGCGGTTATGGCTGTTCTCGTAGGGGGCGTCGTGTTGCTTGCAACCGATATGATGTCGCCCTTCGCGATATTGTTTTTCACGATAATGACGCTCTGGAGCGCTTTTTCTCTTCTTCCCGAGAAACTTCCGCATTTTATAGTCGTCGTGCTTTATTACGCGCTGGTGCTGTTTGCGCACAGACATAACATAAAGAGGCTCTATCACGGCGAAGAAAACAAAATGGGCATAACGAAATTACTTAAAAAACACGATAAAGACGGCGAAGAAAAACGCTGACGTCGTGTCATTTATCCGCGCTTTTGCATAAGCTGAAATAAATGCGTGAGGCAGGCTTATGAGATACGAAAGGTGTGAAAGGTGCGAGATAAACTTTAAGCCCGTCGGCGAACCTTATTGCGAGATTTGCAGACGGGAAATAAAGGGAGAACTATGGGATTACGGCGAGGACGAAAAAAGAATCTGTCCCGATTGCGGAATCCGCGTTCTTTCCGAAGGAGAAGAGTGCTGTAAAGTTTGCAGGGAAAAACTCTCTTCTTCGTATAGTTAACAGCCCGAAGCTTTTGCCGAGGGAAAAAGGAGTTTTACTTTTGAAGGTTTACGCGATAAGCGATTTGCATATGTCGGCTTCGGTCAATAAACCCATGAACGTTTTCGGCGCGTGTTGGGACAATTATCTCGAAAGGGTAATTTCCGACTGGAAAGAGAAAGTCACGGACGAAGACGTGGTGCTGATGCCGGGGGATTTCTCGTGGGCGATGAAGCCCGAAGAAGTAAAAGCCGATTTCGACGCGCTGGCTTCTCTCCCGGGAGAAAAGGTAATACTCCGAGGCAATCACGATTATTGGTGGAATACGTTAAGTCAGGTTAAGAGTATTCTGCCCGAAAGGTTTTACGCCCTGCAGAACGACGCTATGCGTTTCGGCGACGTTATCGTCTGCGGAACGCGCGGTTGGATGTGTCCGGGCGCGGAAAAACTTTCCGAACACGACGAGAAGATTTATTTAAGAGAGGTGGAAAGGCTTAAACTTTCTCTTAAAAAAATGTCCGAACTCAAGACTGATAACGATAAAGTGGTCTGCATTATGCACTATCCGCCCTTTAACGTATACAGAGAAGAATCGGATTTTATAAAGCTTTTTATAGAATACGGAATAAAAACCGTCGTTTACGGACATCTTCACGGAAAGGACTGTCGCGCCGATAAGTACATAAAACGTTTCGGCATGGAATTCTATCTCGTTTCTACGGATATAGTCGGGCATAAACTCGTGGAAATTCCGCTGTAAAACCGAAAAAAGCTATTGCAGTAGGGACAGACTTATTGCAAAGCGTAAATTTACGAACTAAAATTGCCCGCGTGGCGAATTAAAAAGGAAAAATATATAAATGGCAAATAATCTTAAAGTTATGTTTCTCGGAGGATTGGGTGAAATCGGTAAGAACATAACGGTTTTCGAGTGTTGCGATCAGATTGTGATAATCGATTGCGGACTCAGTTTTCCGTCCGACGATATGCCCGGAGTAGACGTGGTTATACCCGACGTTTCCTATCTGAAAGAGAACGCGTACAAGATTCAGGGAATGCTACTGACGCACGGTCACGAAGACCATATAGGAGCCGTTCCTTACGTTCTTAAAGAGATAGGAATCGATTTTCCGATATTCGGAACGGCTTTGACGCTTGCACTTCTCGAAAACAAACTTCACGAACACCATATAGACGACGCCGAACTTGTCACCATAAGCAGCGGAACTGTTGCCGAACTGGGCGTTTTTTCGGCGGAATTCGTACACGTTTCCCATTCCGTGGCAGGTTCTCTCGCAATTGCCCTTAAAACCCCCGTCGGAACGGTATTCCACACGGGAGACTTCAAGGTGGACTACACGCCTCTTGCGGGCGAAGTAATGAGTCTCAGCAGGATTGCCGAGATAGGAAACGAAGGAGTTCTGCTTCTTATGGCGGACAGCACCAACGTGGAAAAGCCCGGTTACACCATGAGCGAACAGATAGTTTACGAAAGTTTCAGAAGGGTGTTTTCCGACGCGAACAGCAACAGAATAATCATCGCGACCTTTGCGAGCAACGTGGACAGGCTTCAGATAGTTCTCGATCTTGCGCGCGAATTCAACAGAAAGGTAGCCGTTTCGGGGCGTTCCATGCAAGTGGTTCTCGATACCGCGACCAGAGTAGGTTATCTTCACTATAACCCCAATTTAATTATCGATCTCGATAAAATCGACAGAATTCCCAAGAGCAACCTCGTCGTTTTGTCCACGGGCAGTCAGGGCGAACCTATGAGCGCGCTCACGAGAATGGCTTCGGGAGAGTTCAGTAAGGTGAAAATCGACGAGGACGACACGATTATCATATCGGCAAGTCCCATCCCGGGTAACGAAAAGGACGTTTACAGAGTTATAAACAATCTTTATAGGCTTGGAGCAAAGGTTATTTACAGCAGGCTTGCCGACGTTCACGTTTCGGGACACGCCTGTCAGGAAGAGCTTAAACTTATGCAGACGCTCATTCATCCAAAGTATTTCATTCCCGTTCACGGCGAATACCGCCACCTGAAACAACACGCGGCTCTTGCGGTAAAAATGGGACTTCCCGAAAAACACGTAGTTATTGCCGACATCGGCGACGTTGTCGAAGTCAACAAGAGAAGCATTCAGAAGAACGGAAAGGTTTCCGCGGGATGCGTTCTCGTGGACGGACTGAGCGTAGGCGACGTCGGAAACATCGTTCTGAGAGACAGGGTTCAGCTCAGCGAAGACGGAATGCTTATCGTCGTTCTCGGCATTTCTTCTATGGAAGGCGGAATGATAAGCGGTCCCGAGTTTATAAGTCGCGGATTTATTTACACGGGCGACAACAGCGCGAACGACCTCGTGGACGATATGCGTCAGCTCGTTCTGGGTATTATCGAAGATATAGATTATCCCGAATTCAACCCCACCCATCTCAAACAGACCATTCAGAAAACGCTGAGAGGTTATCTTACCAAAAAGCTTAAAAGAAGCCCGATGATTCTGCCCGTAATCGTACAGATTTAACGGACTATTCAAGGAGAAAAGAATGGATTTTCTCGAACTGCTTAACTGTAAAACCGTCGGCGATATGGCGGATATGAGAAAAAACGCTTACGGCGAACATATTCCCGTGCTTTTCAGTCAGACCGAAAGGCTTCTCGACGTTCTCGTCCGAATGAAACAACCCAAAGAAATTCTCGAAATAGGAACGGCTATCGGGTTCAGCGGTATTCTTATGCTTAAATCCGCGCCCGAGGCAAGACTCAACACCATCGAAAAACTGCCCGAATCTGCCGAAAAAGCCCGCGAGAATTTCAAAAAGTACGGCGTTTATGACCGCGTTAACCTCTTTGAAGGCGACGCAGGCGAAATCGTCCCTATGCTTACGGGTAGCTACGACTTTATCTTTATGGACGGTCCCAAAGGGCAATACCCCGAATTCTACCCCTACCTCAAAAAACTGCTCGTAAAGGGCGGAGTCCTCGTCTGCGATAACGTTCTCTATAAAGGACTCGTCGAAAACGTCCCCGAAAACAAACGGCATAAACATATCACCATCGCCCGAAACCTCCACGCCTTCCTCGAAAACCTCTCAAACGATAAGGATATGAGTACCGTCACCCTCAAAATAGGCGACGGAGTCTCCGTCAGCGTGAAACTTACGTGAGTTTTCTGTTCCTTCTTTCTTCTCACGAAGAAAGCAGCAAAAAAAGCTTCTTTTTCCGTTCTTTCTTGAAAGAAGAACCAAAGAACTTCGCAACTTTCTGGTTGGGAAAGCTCAACAAAGAACTTCAATATGGGGATAATGAAAGTTTCTTTGCTTACTTTCTTTTCTTAAAGAAAGTAAGTTAAATGGGAAGCTCAACAAAGAACTTCATTGTAATAAGACAAGTCGAGAGACGAACAAATTTCAACAAAAAAACAATGCGCAAACAGTCTGTAATTGCAAATAAATCCGTAATTACAGACTGTCTTTTTTTTACGGAAAACGTTTACTCTTTCTTTGTTACCCTCAAAAGCTTTTTCCCTATAAATTAAGTCTACTTTGCGTTTTTTGCGCATATTATTGAACAAACGAAGGGAGGTGGCTCATGGGTAGCAGTGACAGATTCGATTTTGCGGAGTTTTTCGGTTTCGGCAACAAAAACGACGTTTCCGACGATAAAAACGGCAACAAAAACGACGTTTCGGATAACAAAGCCGATAACAAAAACGATTGTAAAAAAGGCACGTCGGACGACAGAAACGGTAACAAAAACGACGTTTCCGACAACAGGAACGGCGATAAAACCGATTGCAAACACGCGGAAACTTACATAGAACGGGAAACGTTCTCGGGTGAAAACGAAAGCAAAGTTTCAAAAAAAGAGCAAAGCGCGACTTACGGTAGCGGTTACTCGGGTAAAGAGGTTTTCGGAAAAGACGAAGTTTCTTTCGTGAAGCTCGGAGAGAGTAAAAATTCCGAAGAAAGACGGGAAGGAGAGAGGTTCTCCGACGGAAAGCCTGAAGAAAAGAGGTTTTCCGACGGAAATTCCGTAGAGCGTAAAGTTTTCGGCGGAAAATTTGAAGAAGAAAAGGCTTATTCGGGAATGCGGGAAGATAGCTTAAAAAGTGGCGAAAAGACTGAGTTTTACGGCAAAAATCAGCGAAATACGACGTGTGGCGGCAGGGCGTACGGCGACGTGGTTGCGCTTGGCGAAGATAGTTCGGCGGGCAGGATTTTAGCCAAAGAGGGCGCGAGCAGTATTTACGGTAGCGGAGTTAACGTTGCGGTTGAGAACGATTGGCTCGAACTTTCTTACGTCCAAAGAAAGTACGGCAAGACCGGGAATTCCGAAGAAAACGATAAGGAAAGCGGTGAATTTCGGGAAGAAAAAGGCGTTTACGGCGAGAAAAACGAAAACGACGAGAGCGAAAAAGCCGAAGAAAGCAATTGCGAAGAAAATGCGGGCGCGAAGATAGGCAGAGGGGCAAAGAATATAGGCAAAAGGCTCGGAAAGCGAGGAATATTGGCGGCTTCGCTTGCGTTAATTATAATTCTTGCGGCGTTTTGCGCCTTTTCATTCGGCGGAGCGGACGCTACCGAGTGGTGGACGGCGGTAAAAAAGCAGGCTCTCGGGGTTTTCGGGATAAACGCCAAGGAAAACAAACTCGTGCTTTCGGCGATAAGTACGGTAGGAAGCGTGGACGGAGGCGATATAGTCATAAACGGCGGAACGCTTGCCGTGGCTTTGGTGGGCGGAAAGGTAAAAACCGTCACCGACTCTTCCGTTACCGTGGAATTCGACGCCGACACCGAAATAGTTTACGGCTTGCTTAAAGACGTAAAGGTAATTTCCGGTCAGGTTTTGTCCTGCTACGATATTCTGGGCTACTACGACGAATCTTACGTCGTGAACGTGATTTCCAAAGGAAAAAAAGTAGAGAACGTCGCCGTTATCGGCAATTCCATCGTATGGGAAGTATAAAGCTTCGACTTTCCGAAAGCGTAGAACCTTGACCTGTGGAAAGTCGGAACTTGTTTTGCGGAATGTAAAAAGCTTGATTTTTACGGCTTATGAAAAACGGGAATATGAAAATAAGTTTCTCGCCCACGCTTCTTCTTTATCTTATTTTCGCGTTGGGGCTGGGCGAATGGAAACGAGCCATAGCTTATATTTTGACGGTTTTTATGCACGAAGTCACCCATTACGCGGTTGCGACGAAGCGCGGTTATCTTTGTCAAAGGCTGGAAATTTCCCTTTGCGGAGCCGTTCTTTACGGTGATTTCGAAGTTATGGGAAGGCGTGACGAACTTTTCGTTGCGCTTTCCGCACCTCTTCTCAACGCAGTCGTTGCGCTCGGGTTTACCGCATTGTGGTGGATTTTTCCGATAAGTTACGTCTGGACGGAGGAACTCGTTTTTGCAAACTTCGGAATGGCTTTCTGTAATCTTTTCCCCTGTTATCCCTTGGACGGCGGAAGGGCGGTTTTTGCGGTAATGCGGGCTAAGTTCGGCGGAAAGAAAGCTTTTTCGGTTCTGAGAAGAAACAACGTCGTTTTCGGCGTGATAAGCGCGGTCATATTTGCGGTTACGGCTTTTTCGGGGAAAGTCAATTTCAGCGCGGGAATGTTCGGGCTTTGTCTTTTGTGGGACGGAACGCTCGGAAAACAAATCAAAAACGTTTATTGCCGTAAAACCTTTTGCGACTATAAAGAAAAGCTGTTAAAAGGCGCGGAAACTGCGATTCTTTCCTTCGACAGCTCGGTTTCGCTCTATTCGGCGTATAAAGAATGCGGATTCGGCAAGCTCTGGCTTATAGATATATACTCGTCGGGCAAAAAAGCCGTTACCGTTACCGTTTTCGAGCTTGAAAAGGCTCTTTTCTCCGCTCCCGCAGGAACGAAACTCGACGTCTTTTTATCTGAATCCAACGAACGTCGTCATTAGCAAAAACAAACGAACGCCGTTCTTAATAAAAGAGGTAAAAACATAAAAAAAGTAAAAACAGGCTCACGTTCGTTATCGCAGATAACCGCAGTAACCGCTTTTTATTCGATAAAAACAAGTAAAATGCCGTAATGCCTAAATAAAAAACCCGACGGTTTTTCGTCGGGTTTAAGAAATTCGCTTTTAAGTTATCTGCTCTTTGCGTGGAAGATAATACCCAGCGTACCGGGACCGCAGTGCGTGCCGATAACCGGACCTACCAACTGAATGTGAACGTTTGCTTTTGGGTGAGTTTTAAGGATATTCGCTTTGAGAATTTCCGCGTCGTCTTTTCTGTCGGCTTCCATAAGCCAGACGTCGTAATTATCCGTATCGTCGCAGTATTCTTCGAAGCGGTCGGTAAGATAAGAAATGACTTTCTTGGCTCCCTTAATCTTGTCTACGTTTTCGATAATGCCCTTGTCGGTTATTTTAAGAACGGGTTTTATGCCTAAAAGAGAACCGAACGTGGCTGCCGTGGAAGAAATTCTTCCTCCCCTTTTAAGGTGGTGAAGGTCGTCCACTACGAACATAGTGTAGACTCTGTTTTTAAGTTCGTTCAGATAAGCTACCGTTTCTTCGATGTTACCTCCGCATTGATTGAACTTCTTTGCTCCGTAGTACTGCATGAATCCCGTTCCCATAGAAATGGAATCGGTATCGAAACGCGTGAACTTCACGTTCGGGTACTTTGCTTTAAGTTCGCCGAGTGCGGTTTCCATATGCGTGAAAGTCGCGCTGAAATGAGAACCGAAAGATATGTAAAGAATATCTTCGCCCTTTTTGAAGTAAGGTTCGAAATAACCTACGTAATCGTTGGCGTTAAGCGCGGCTGTGGTGGACGAACCGCCGTTTCTGAGTTTTTTGAAAAAGTCGGCGTAATCTATTTCTCTTCCGCCGTCGTCGTAATATTCGACGCCGTTTAACGTGTAGGGCATACGAATAACGTTTGCTTTTACCTCATCTGCCAAGTCAAATCTCAATTCGCCGTCGGTATCGATAAATAAAACACTCATAATAAATCCCTCTTGACCGAATACGATATTTTGCATAAAGGTTTCTTGTATGCAACTACATTATATAGTATTTTACCGTTTTGCGCAACCCATTATTAACAAAAAATGAAAAACCGACTATTGCGTGTAAAATATGAACGGAATATGAATTAAAATGATGGTTTCGGGTGAGTTTATCATATCCATATAGTGAAATAGTTTGTAAAAATGAACCTATGCTCGGCGTATGACAAAAAAGGAGAGAGAAAATGACTTCGTTTGAAAGGGATATGATTAAGTTAAGCGGAAAGGAAGCGGTCGCTTTGACTCTCGGTACGAAAATAACCTTTTTCGGTCGGGATACCGTTATAGTCGAAGGACATACCGGGATAAAAAAGCTTTCGGACGAATTCATAACGCTTTCCGTAAGAAAAAAGAGCGTGGAAATTCACGGCGAAAAACTAAGACTTATACACCTTTCGAAAGGACTTGCCGTTATAGGCGGAAAAATAGACGGAGTTAACTGGACGGAGTAGCCCGAAAGACCGATTGAACGACAAATCGCAGAGAGTAACCCGAAAGAGCTTTGGCAAATAGCCCGAAAGGACTATTAAACGCATTAAAAAGCCCGATTAAAAGGCGATTGAAGGACTAATTAAACGCATTCGAAAGACCGATTAAAAAGGCTTGGTTCTCGTTTCGGCCGAAAGGGAGGAAGATTTATGGTAAGAGTCGAGATAAAGGGATATAATCACGAACTTCTGCTGAGTGAGCTTGCGCGAAGAAAAATCGACGTTTTTGACGTAAAAAAAGAAAAAAATCGCCTTGTCGTTACGTTTTCTCAGAGAAACCTGCCCGCATTGATTGATTTATGCGAAAAATTATGTTATACTCTCGGTGAACCCGTTGCCGTAGGGCGCAAAAAACGCCTTGAAAGTCTTAAACGCAATTCGGTTTTAGTTATAGGGATAGTTCTTGCCGTTATTTCCTGCGTGATTTTTTCGTGTAAAATCGGCAACGTCACTCTTGCGGACGGCGGAGGACTGGTTTCGGCGGAAGAAATAAAGAGTATGCTTGCCGAGTACGGCGTAAAAACGGGAGAACTTTTAAGTTCGGTCAATACCGATTACCTTGAAAATCAGCTTTCCGTGCGTATAAAAGACGCGGAATACGTTCTTATTTCGAGAAAGGGCAGAGACATTACGGTTACCGTGACCGCAAGAAGCAAACCCATAGAGCAGAAAGACGAACGGTTCGATATAGTCGCCGTTAAAGACGGAACTGTCACAAAAGTCGTCGTTATCGTAGGAACGCCCGTAGTCAAAGTCGGCGATAAAGTTACCGCGGGGCAGGTTCTTATAAAAGGGCAGTTGACCTACGCCGACGGAAGCACAGCCAAAGTAAAGGCGCAGGGAAGAGTTTACGCGGAAGCCTCGGTAAGTCGGGACGCGGTTTTTATCGATCGGCGGGAAACCTTCGTTCTTACGGGCGAAAGTATGACTCTTACCGAACACGAGATTTTCGGGTACAGAGTAAAGTCAAAGAAAACCGTTCCTTTCGGATTTTACGAAAAAGTAGAGTACGTGACTATTCTTACGCCTGCGCCCGTAAAGCGGATAAGAGTTATTTATAACGAGCTTAAAAAGACTTTGGTTGACGTTAAGTACGAAGAAGTCAGGGACGAACTTATAAAGAGAGCTTTGGAACTTGCCGAAAGCTCGGCGGATTTCGAAATAACGGAAAGGATTACCGAAGAACTTACGGATAACGAAGGCGGAAAGGAAATTCGTTTCGTGCGCGCGACCGTCAAAGGCAACATTCTCGTTTCGGACGGGTAAGGCGTAAACGGACGGCGTTATAAAAGGGCGTATAACGGCGGTATAAACGAAACGAAAAGACATTACGGCAGGCAAAGAAGAATAAAAGCGAGCGGTTTTTACCGCAGAAGGGGAATATGGAAGACAACAGAATAACCAGAACTATATCCGTGCCGTCGATAGACGTTCTCGTAAAACTTTTCGGAACGTTCGACGAGAATATTAAAGTAATCACTTCGGAATTTGACGTAAGTATAATCAATCAGGGCGGAAACACGCAGATTATAGGCACCAAAGAAAACGTCGAACAGGCTTATATCGTTATGGAAAAGCTTATTTCTTTCATAATGAACGGAGAGAATATAGATTCGGGAAGAACGACTTATATATGCGCCTGCGCAAAGGAAGGAAGACTCGACGAAATCGATCAGCTTCTTCACGGAGTGGTTGCCGTTACCAACAGAGGAAAGGTAATAAAGAGCAAGACGGTAGGACAGAAGAAGTACGTTGACGCAATCAAAAAGACGACGATAACTTTCGGCGTAGGTCCCGCGGGTACGGGTAAAACCTATCTTGCGGTGGCTCTTGCGGTAAACGCTTTCAAAAACAAAGACGTGGACAAGATTATTTTGACCCGTCCGGCTGTCGAAGCGGGCGAAAAACTCGGTTTCCTCCCCGGCGACCTTCAGGAAAAGGTAAATCCGTATTTGAGACCTTTATACGACGCTCTTGCGGAAATGCTCGGACAGGACAGTTACAACAAGCTTCTCGAAAAGGGTTCCATCGAAATAGCTCCGCTTGCCTATATGAGAGGAAGAACGTTAAATAACGCCTTTATTATCCTTGACGAAGCGCAGAACACCACGAGAGAACAGATGAAGATGTTTCTGACGAGACTGGGCGACGGCAGTAAAATGGTTATAACGGGCGACCTTACGCAGATAGACCTTCCCGACGGAAAACAAAGCGGATTAAAGCACGCCGTTTCCGTTCTCAAAGAAGTGGAAGGAATATCAACCTGCTTTTTCAGCGAAAAGGACGTAGTGCGTCATCCGCTCGTTCAGGCAATAGTAAAGGCTTACGAAAAAGCCGAGAACAAGAATTTCAAAAAACAGTGATAAAAGCCGTTTTTGCGGTTAAATTTGGGAGAGTACGATATGAAAAAAGATTATTTTATGGGAAAAGACGGACGCAGAACGGCGTTTTACACCTACGAAACTGAAAATCCGCGTATAGCTTTTCAGATGATTCACGGAATGGCGGAACATATCGGAAGGTATGAGAATTTCGCAAAGAAGCTCAGCGAGAACGGCATAATTTTCATAGGTTCGGATTTGAGATGCCACGGCGAGAACTTCGACGACAAACTCGGATACGCAGAGGGCGACACCTGGAACGGCACTATTTCCGACCAGCTGATTCTGAACGAGCTGATTCACAAAAAGTACGGAATCAAAACCGTCGTATGCGGACACAGTTACGGAAGTTTTCTGACTCAGGCTCTTATAGAAAGAGGAATAAAAGCCGATATGTTTATATTGTCGGGCAGTTGCTTTATGAGCGGATTCGAGCCGAAGTTCGGTTCTTTCGTTGCCGACAGATACTCCGCAAAGGACAAGAAGCGCGTTCCCGATATGATACTTAACTTCACATTCGAGAGTTACAACAAAAAAGCGGGCGGAGAAGCGGCTTGGCTTTCGAGAGACCAAAAAGAAGTCGATAAGTACAACGCCGATCCTTTCTGCGGTTTCAAGTGTTCGGCTAACTTTTACTCCAACTTCTTCAGAGGTCTTAAGTCTCTTCACGCAAAAGACGCACTTAATGGGTTTGACAAGAACATCCCCATAAGACTGTTTGCGGGAGACTCCGATCCCGTCGGAAAGAACGGTAAAGGCGTTAAAAAGCTCTACGATTACTATAGATCTCAGGGTGTAAGAGACGTAGCCATGAAGCTTTACGAAGGCGGAAGACACGAAATTCTCAACGAAATCAATAAGGACGAAGTCACGTCGGACATTATCTCCGCAATCAACGAAGCCATAGGCTGATTTTGAGACGGTTTTGTTGAACGTAAACGGGTCTTTAATCCGGAACGAGAGCGGTTTTTTGCGTATTATCCGCGATTTACCGCAAATATACGAAAAACGCTTGACTTTTTTGTTTTTCGGTTATAGAATAGACGCATGCTTCGGTAGAAGCGTTTCGCGCGACGCGGATTACGGGAGCTGAAAATTGGGGTGCTTTGCAGGGCAAGGCTGAGATCAAACCCGTTGAACCTGACCGGGTAATGCCGGTAGGGGATCATATGAGTTTTCTTGAAAGTACCCCCAAAGGGGTACTTTTTTTTGTCTCACGGCACCGAAAGGAGCTAAAAAATGTTAAAAACTTTAATTTTGTCGGCTGAATTCGACGAAACCGCAAAGAAGCTGATTATTCCCTGCTTCGTTCTTATTGCGGCGTGGGTTATATTTGCCGTTATCGTCGGAGCTTTGAAAAACAAAAACGCCAAACTCTACGGCGCGCTTAAAATTTCCGCAATCGTAGTGGTTGCGCTTACCGCAATTGCGGGAATAGTCCTTCTCGTTATGAAGATCATAGAAAAAGGATTCGAAGCGGGCTACGTGATACCCGTCGCAGTAATAATCCTTGCGCTTGCGGGCTGTACTTTGTTCGTGCTTCTTGCCGGAAAGAAAAATCCCGAAAAGATGGGAACTTACGGAAAGATTGCCGTTATCGCGTTTATAGTGATCTTTGCGGTATGCGGAGGATTTATCTATTCTTACGTTAAAAACAGCGGAAACGCTCCCGAGAACGTTCAGAGCGTCGCGCTTATAATATCCGCAGTGGTTTTAATCGCAATCCCCGTTATCATTATGGCGGGAACGAAAGATAAGATGAACACGAAATCCATAGTCTTCGGCGCGATTTCCGTGGCTATGAGCTTCGCGCTTTCCTATTGGGCTCCGTGGAAGCTTCCTCAGGGCGGTAGCGTTACGATAGCTTCTCTTACGCCTCTTCTTCTGTATTCCTTCTACTTCGGACCTAAAAAGGGCGTTATCGTATGTTTCGCCTACGGACTCTTACAGGCAATTCAGGATCCGTATATCGTTCATCCGGCGCAGTTCCTTATCGATTACCCCATAGCTTATTGCTTCATAGGTCTTGCGGGCATTTTCAGAAAGCCCATAAAGAACGAATTCGCGTCCTTTATATGCGGTTCGCTTCTGGCTTCCGTACTCAGATTTATCTGCCACGTAATAAGCGGTGTTTTCGCGTTTGCGGCGTACGCTCCCGCAACCCAGACGCCTCTTGCTTACAGTATAGCTTATAACAGTTTCGTTTTCGTGGATATAGCGATAGCTATCGGCGTGGGCGTTGCTCTTATGTGCAGTAAAGAACTTCGTAAAAAGCTCTCCGACTACGCTCAGGAAGACAGGTAATTATTGTTAAAGACCGTAACTTTGACGTTCGGTTTTACCGAATTGAACGCTTTACGGCTTAATGCTACAAAGCGTTACGCAGAAAAACGTTAAGTAGAAGCGGGTTTGCGCGTTATAAACCCCGCACAAAACGAAATAAACTCTGATAAAACGAATAAAAACGGGGTTCCTTATAAGGAATCCCGTTTTGTCGTATAGTTTTTGTTTTTATAAATTCGCACCGTATATTTATATTAAGTCGTCCGTCGTTTGCGTAAAGTCACGTAGTCCGTTTACGTAAAACCGTTTTCGGCTCGCTTATATAAAGAACTTCCGTTTGACTTCTTCTTTCATTTTCTTCCAGAAAACTATCGTAAAGACGGCAATATTCAAAACGGCGAAGCTCATAACCGAAAAGGAAAGCCAGCCCGTGAGTTCTTTTTCTTTATACAGCCATACGATTGCCTGAGGCACGCAGGCAAAGACCGTAAGCGCTATAAGCGACACGATGTAATACTTATACTTGCTTCTGTCGGCTAAGGCGAAGACGTCGGTCGTTATAACGAGAGCAAGAAGTATACTCGGAGCGATGAATTCCGCGCTTATGCCGAAGTTCTGCGGATTGCCCGACGCGTAGTTGCAGATAAAGTCGAACAGCACGCTGAAAAGAAGGGACAGGAATCCGTAGAGGGGTAAAAGAAGATAAAGTCTCGACTTGCCTATAACGGGACGGATTATTCCGAAGTAGAGAAGAAGCATGGATAAAGCCGTATAAGCCGACCATATGCTCGCAGGAGTTACGATGAAGTTCACCCATACGCATACGAGAGTTATCACGACGATAAGAAGCAAGGATTTTTTCCTTAAAAAGTTGGAGTTTTCCCTGCCTTTAAGAGAAACTTTCGGATAGTCCACGTAGGGCTGAACCTTTTCTCTGTACAGCGAAAAGTCTTCTTTGCTTTGCGCGACGTGAGAACCGCACAAAGGACAACGACTGAGCTTTTCGTTGACGTAAACTTTACATTCGTTGCAGTATTTCATATATTTTGCCTTTTAATATTCGTAATTTGTTTCCACCGCGATTTTTACGCCCATTTCCGAAAGCTTATTAAAGAAGCTTCTTTCGATGGCGGAATCTTTGGTGGTTTTGGAAAAGGACATTACGCACACGCCGTTAAAGGAAGCGCAGGCAATATCTATTCCTTCGCGGATCATCGGACCCAAGGAGAATTCGTAGCGCACGATGTGTTCGCGGAAACTTTCGGGAGCTTTGATTTTTCCGAGGTTTGAAAAGGATATGGTTCTCGATTTGTCGCCGTAGTTTCTCGAACAGAAACTCAGAGCTGCGTTCTTTATAAAGAGAGGCATGAGTTTTATTACGGGATTGTGCTGAGCGTTGACGTTGAAGCCGACGAGTTTGTCGAAAAACTCGGTTGTGTTCTGTTCGGCGAACTGTTTTCTTACCGACTCCAGAATAACGTCGAAATCCCGTTCCGTTCCGTGTTTTATAGCCATCATTGAAACGAAGTTTCTTATGGTTTTACTCGGGTACAGCCGTCTGAGGTTTACGGGTACGGAGATAACGATAGGCTTTTTACCGTCCTTTCCGAGAGTCATTCGGTCTTCGTTTATCGCCCATATGAGAATTGCCGTAAGCAGTTCGGTAACGGTAACGTTTTTACGGGCGGCTGCGCGGTTGAGTTCTTCCGAATCGGCTATGCCTTTGGTGAGAATAAGAGCCGTTCCGGGCAGGCGTTTACACTTGTAGTAATAGGCTTTGACGGCTTTGTTTTCGCCCTTTTTCCTGTGGTCGAAACAAGTCTGGAAAGAATCGGCAAGTTCTTCCGGTCTCGGTCTGTCGCGGGTGTCGAGACAGTTGAACATATCCGCGTCCTGTTCTTCTGACGGCTTTTCGCCCGCAAGTTCCGCTTCTTTCTCTTTTAAAAGCCTGAAATAACAGTACATAAGGCTGTTTACGTAAGTAACCGCGCCCGTGCCGTCGGTTGCCGCGTGGAAGAATTCCACCGAGACTTCGCAATTGAAGTAGGTTACGCGTATAAGAGCGTGGCGGGCGTCCAGAGGAATCTTTCTCATAGGGAAGTCCTTCTGCTTTTCGATAACGAGAGGTCTGTTGGAAGGTTCGAGATAGTACCAGAAAAGTCCGTGTTTTACGGCGGAAGTTATCGACGGGAACCTCGGAACGGTTTCGTTGAGAGCGGATTGAAGAACGAGCGGATCCACCGGCTTTTTAAGCAGTACGGAAATGCGGAACATATTGCTTTTGTCGGCGTTTTCGGCTGCCGGGAAAATCAGAGCCGCGTTGTCGAGGTTTATCCATTCCGCGTCGGTTGACTGACGGGAAGCTATACGTTTGACTTCTGCCGCAATAAACTGTTCCTGCGTCATATATAGGGTTTTCTTGGCTTTTTTACGGCTGATCGGTTCGTCCTTTTCGTTCGGAACTCCGTCCGCCTTCTGCGTTTTTTCGTCAGTAGTTTCCGTTTTTTTGCCTGTTTCCGAAGCTTTTTCGTCCGTAGTTAAAGCTTTTTCTGCGTTCGAGCCTGTCGTTTCGGCGTTTTCGTTTAAGTCCGTTTCAGCCGAAGCGTTTTCATTATTCAAGTCGTCTTTGTGCGTGTTTTCGGCTTGCAAGTCCGCGTTTTTCGTTTTTCCCCAAAGCCTTTCCTTGGGGATTTCGGCTTCCTGAGAGTTCTTGAAAAGCTTTTCTTCACGGGTTTCCTGAGCTTCGGATTCTTCTTCCTGAAGCTTTTCGGCTTGTCTGGATTTGGCTTTAAGCGTTTTCTGCTGAGCCTTCCATTCCGCAAAATCCTTTTTGTTCTGCTTTTCGGCTTCCTTTCGGGCGATTTTCTCGGCTTTTTTAGCAAGTCTTTCTTCGCGTTTCCGTTCTTTGTCCGTAAGAGCGGAAGTTATGTTTTCGTTGTTTTTATCGTTGTTTTTCATCGTTTAATTCTGACCTGATATTATGTTTATTTACTCGTCCGGTATTCGTTTTATCTTTTATTTGCCCGTTTATTCGTTATATCGTTCGTTTCGTTTGTTTTTTATCCGTTCTGCGCGGTTTTGTTTACCGATCGCGGTTTCTTCGGTTAATTTTTCGTTTTGCCGAATTTTACCACGCTGAATTTTACCACACCGAAAAGAAAAGGTCAACGCTTTTCGCTCCCGATTTGATTTTTGCCGTCTTTACGCAAAAAATAACGTTTACGGTTTCGCTTTAACGGAAGCGACGTTACGCTTTGCGCCGTTTTAGTAATCTTTGCGTTTTCCATTGCTTCAACGAAAGCTGTTTCGAGTTTCGCGCCGTTTCGGCAACTTTGCCGTTTGTTCCTTTCGGCAACGTTTACGTCTTGTTTCTTTTCGGCAAATTCCGCCTTTTGCGCTAAGAAAAGCAATTTCTGTCTTTTTCGCTTAAAAAGCTTCAAACTGTTGAATAACGGCAGGATTTATGGTAAAATCTAACCGTAGAAGCTCGTAAGGAGAACGAATATGTCTGTAAATCCGCAAATTTCCTCTTTTAAGGAATTATATAGCGTTGAAGTTAACGCAAAAATAAATTTATCGCTTTCGGTGGGCGAAAAAGAGAACGGTTATCATCTTTTAAGTTCGCTGTCGGTTGCGGTGGATTTAACGGATGAAGTTTCTTTTATAAGAGCCGACGAAACTTCAGTGGAAATCGTGAATAAAACCGACGTTTTCGGCAGTAACTTCCCTGAAATTCCGCTTAAAAACAATTCCGCGTTCAGGGCGATTTCAGGTTACAACGAATACTTCGGAACGAAACACGCCTATAAAATCCTTATACGCAAAAACATTCCGTCGGGAGGAGGGCTGGGCGGTTCTTCAGCCGACGCGGCGGGCGTTCTGAGACTGCTTTGCGCCTTGGACGGACGGGAAATTTCCTGCGTTCTCCCCGTGGCTCAGAAAGTCGGAAAGGACGTTCCTTTTATGCTCTACGGACGAAACGCGATTATGAGCGGAACGGGCGAAAAGCTGGAATTCCTGCCCGAACTTAAAATGGATCTGACCTTGATAAACGTAAAAACACCCGATTCAACTGCGGAAATCTTCCGTGAATTCGATAAAAATCCGCTTAAATTCCGTGAAAATCAAGCCCGCGACCTCTTTATGAGCCTTTTGCCTGTCGTTAAAGCTTATAAAAGCGGTGAAATCTCTGCTTTGACCTACAAAAACGAAATATCCGGGCTTAACTTCGATAATTCTCTTATAGAGTCGGCAAAAGCTTTGAATCCCGAACTGGCATTGACCGTCAAAAAGCTTGAAAACTACGGACTTAAACCCTTTATGACGGGGAGCGGAAGCACTCTCGTTTTGCCTTGGGCGGAAGATCCGCAACGCCTCTGCCGAGAACTCGGAATAAAAAGTCTCATAGTAACCACAGTTTAAGTCTTTTCCGTATTCCGAGCAATCGACCCACCCTTCAAGTCTTTTTTACGTCGTAAATTCCGCATTTAAGTCTTTTTCGCGCATTGCAAAGCAACTGCGGTTTAAGTCTTCTTTACATATAGGCTTCACAGTTTAAGTCTTTTTCGTGCTCCGTAAAACTTCACCGTTTAAGTCTTTAGATAAAGTCCTGACAGGAATTCGGCTTATCGCTATTTCGGCGGTAGGCTTTTTCTTTTTATAATGGATATTTTGACGGATAGCCGACGTATTTATAGTTATTCTTCTCGCGTAATGTTTACGTCAAAACTCTTGGCTATAGGGGCAGCGTTCGCCTTTATACTTTCGTTTCACGAAATGTAAAAAGTTTCCGAAAATTTTTTCGTAAAAATACTTGACACCTACAATAAACGTGCTATAATGTACTTAGCAATTAAGAAGAACGATTGCTAACACATACAAATGTATGTTGCTAACAATCATCCGTAGCGTCTGACAGACGAAGTTCCGACGGCGCGAAAAACGGAATCCGAGATTGCGCATAACAAGAGTTTTATCACGGAGGTATCGATATGAAAGATTATAGAGACAACAAGAATTATCAGGGTAACTGCAACAGATGTCAGAACGGCATTTTTGACGAGGACTTAAACGGACTTAACGCTTACATCTATCCGCTTACCGGCGGTAAGGTATCCGTTCCCGAATTCTTCGGCAAAGGCTTCGGCAGAATGATGAAGACCGACGTAGAAGAAAACGAGAAAGAAACCGTATTCAGCATAGAAGTTCCCGGTATTGATAAGAAAGACGTGGAAATTTCCGTTGACGACGGTTATATGGTAGTTTCCGTAAAGAGAGAATCGGACGAAAACACTTCTACCGGCGAAGGCAAGAATAAGATGATTCGCAGAGAAAGATTCGTAGGAAGCGCGACGAGAAGCTATTACGTAGGCGACATCGAAGAAGACGACATCAAAGCTAAGATGAATAACGGTATTCTTACCGTCGTCGTTCCTAAGGAAGAAAAGAAAGCTCCCGAAAAGAAACACGTTACTATCGAATAACGCCTGTCACGCTTTGTAGAAGAAGCTTTTACTTCTTTGAAAAGATTTCCTTCCCTCAATAAAAGCGGGTTTTCCGCGGAAAGAGAGCCTTTTGGCTCTCTTTTTTTATGCTTTTTACGCTTGAACCAACAAGGAAAAGAACTTTTTTACGCTTGAACCAACAAGGAAAATAACTTTTTGCCACTTGAACTCATAAAGAAGCGTGCTTTTTTACTCTTAACCTTACAAAGAGAACTTTTTGCCTTTGACTTATGCTAAACTTACGCGAGAAACGGTTTTTTACGCTTAATCACGCAAAGAAGGACTTTTACGCTTAATTTACAAGCCAAGAAGGGCTTTTACGATTGAATTTCTGAACTTAACTTACGCTTTTACGCTTAAAGCAAGCCAAGCCGCGATAATTTTACTTAAAAGGGGCATAATAACGAAAGAGGAGTGCTATTTTACGGAGAAAACTATGATTATAAGCAACCCGTGCGTTACGAGAATTTCCCTTCTTTCGGCTGAAAGCGCGAAAAGACAGGCTTCTATGCTTAAAATTGCGATAAAGTCGTTGATTTTGCTTGCGTTTTCCGTAGTTTCCGCTCTTCTTTGCGAACTCGTCTCTTACGGAACGATATTCGAGGAGTGGTCGCAGGATGGACTTCTTTTCGGAATCGATTATATCGTGTTGTTTCTCGTTTCGGCGTTTTTCGGAGCTTTTGCCTTTCTTCTCGGCGTGTGGCTTCCCCGAACGGACGTCGTGACAGCGCCCGTCTTTGCGTTTTTTACGGGGCTTACGACGGGCTTTTTTTCTATGATTTTTCAGGAACTATACTCTCTCATCGTTTTTTCGGCGTTCTTTTCAGCCTTTTCTACGGTTTTCGTTTCGGTAATTCTGCACGCTTACGAGAAATTCAGGTCTTTAAGTAAAGCTTTACGCGTAATTTACTGCGCTTTGTCGGGACTTACGGTGGGGCAGGTGATTTTTTTCGTTTTAACTTTGGTTTTTACGGACGAACTCGCTTTCTTTTCGGGTAAATACTGGCTTCAACTGCTTTTATCCGCGCTTTTCGTAACTTCTTCCGCTCTGGCTCTTTCCGATACGCTCGACGGACTTTTTGATTGCGTTTTCGGCGTCGTTCCCAAAAAGCTCGAATGGCTGGGAGCTATGGGAATTTTGTTTTCGCTCGTTCTTATGCACTTCGAGTTTCTGAGAGTTTTCGCCTTTGCGCAAAGTAAAACCGACTGACCGAAAAGCGTTCAACGTGGCGAAATCCGGGCGTTGCGTTCTTTATATACATTACCGTACGTGTGAAACTTTCAGCGTTGCGTTATATAACCGGAGTCCACCGAATAAGATAGCCTATGAGCGTATTTGTTTTGGACAGCGGAGCGGGAGGACTGGGCGTTCTTAAAAGGCTTATACAACTCAGTCCCGATCGGGATTACGTGTATTTTGCCGATAAAGCCAACTTCCCTTACGGAGAAAAAAGCCTTGAATTCCTTTCTCTGAGGGCAAACGAGATCTTTTTAAGGCTTAACGAAATTCTGCGTTTTGAGCTTGCGGTTATCGCCTGCAACACTTTAACCTTGGCTTCGGCGGACGGTTTAAGAGAGAAACTCGGTTTTCCCGTCGTGGGCGTGGAACCCGCGCTTTTGCCTGCGGTTAAGGCTTTTCCGCAAGGAACAGTCTACCTGTTTTCCACGACTTTCACTTCGTCGAGCGGCAGGCTTTCGGAAAGGTTTCAAAGCGTGCTTAAAAGAACGCGAATCTTTCCGCTTCCCGAGCTTGCCACGCTTATCGAAGAGGGCGCGCCCTATAAAAAGCTTTTCGGTTACCTTACGGAACGCGCCCGTATAGAGGAGAAGAAAACGTTTCCGCTGGTTCTTGGATGTACGCACTATCCGCTCGTCAAAGAGGTTTTTCGCGGAGTTTATCCGCAGGCGGTTTTGTTCGACGGAACGGAAGGTACTGCCCGGAACGCGGTTCGTATGCTTCTTGGAAAAACAAACGTCCCCGTTTCACAAGACGCTGTAAGTAAAATAAAGCAGGCGTTTTCGGGGGCGGAAGTCTTTTTTAAGCGTGATTTTTGCGGAAAAACGCCCGTGCTGTTTATCGAAACTACGGGAAAAACCAAAAATTCAAAAAAAATGTCGGATTTATTTGCGCTATATTATTGCAAAGATTGCCTTTTTACTGTATAATGAATATTGTGCGTCGGTTTTTATACTCGCGACGTTGTTACGGTCATTTATAAAAAATCGCGTTCTTCACGTATCGAAACAAAACCAATTTGAATACAGAGGTATATTATGGCAGAATATTTGGCAGAAAAAATCAGAAACATCGCCCTCATAGGTCACGGCGGCGAAGGCAAAACCACCCTTGCCGAAGCTATGCTTTTCAACGCAAAGGCTATCGACAGACAGGGCAGAGTAGACGACGGCAACTCCGTTATGGACTACGATCCCGAGGAAATCAACAAAAAGATATCCATCTCGCTGTCTATGGCTAACTGCGTTTACAACGGCATCAAGTTCAATATCATTGACGTTCCCGGTTTCTTTGACTTCGAAGGAGAAAAGATTCAGGCTATGACGGTTGCGGGTTCGGCGGTTATCGTTACCGGCGCAAGCGGATCGCTTACCGTAGGTACGGAAAAGGCTCTCGATCTTTGCGCAAAGAACGCAAAACCCGCTATGATTTTCGTAAGCGGTATGGACAAGGAAAACGCCAACTTCTTCGACACCGTAGAAGCTATCAAGGCTAAATACGGAAGCAGAATCGTTCCTCTCGCAATGCCCGTTATGGAAGGAGGTAAGATGAACGGTTACGCAGACGTTCTTTCCGGAAACGCTTACGACCTTAACTGCAAGGAAATGGCTTCCGTTCCTGCCGATGTTCAGGCTAAAATCGACGAAATCCGCGGTACTATCGTAGAAAGCGCTGCCGAAAACGACGAAGAACTTCTTGAAAAGTATTTCGATCAGGGCGACCTTTCTCCCGAAGAAATCGTTATCGGTCTCAAAAAGGGCGTAGCCGCAGGTTCCACCGTTCCCGTATTCGTAGGAAGCGCGCTTACCAACAGGTTCGTTAACGTTCTTATGGAAAAGATCATTGCGTTCGCACCCGCTCCCAACGAAGAAGCTAAGGCAATCGCTACCGACGCAAACGGAAAAGAAGCGGAAATCGAATGCAAGGACGACGCTCCGCTCGTTGTAAGAATATTCAAGACCGTTACCGACAGATTCGTAGGAAGACTTTCCTTCTTCAAAGTTATGAGCGGCGTTCTTAAGAGCGGCGTTACCGTTCACAACGCAAACAAAGACATAGACGAAAAAGTCAGCGGACTTACTTTCGTTCTCGGCAAGAAGACCGAAAACACCGATTGCGCACACGCAGGCGATATGGGCGCAATAGCAAAACTTACCGCAACTCAGACGGGCGACACCCTCTGCGAAGCAGGTCAGTCTTACGTTCTTCCTCCCATCGTTATGCCCAAGCCCGTTCTTTCCATGGCGGTTTACGCAGCTAAGAAGGGCGACGAAGACAAGATCTTCGGCGGATTCAACAGCCTTCAGGACGAAGATATAAGCTTCACCGTAACCAAGAACGTTGAAACGGGCGAAATGCTCATCAACGGCGTCGGCGAAACTCAGCTCGATCTTCTCTGCAAAAAACTTAAAAACAAATTCGGCGCAGAAGCAGTTCTTAAAGAACCCAGAATCGCTTACAGAGAAACCATCAAGAAGACGGTCGAAGCCGAAGGTAAACATAAGAAACAGTCGGGCGGTGCAGGTCAGTTCGGTCAGTGTTCCGTTCGTTTCTCCCCCAACTACGACAGCGATTTCGAATTCGTTGACGAAGTAGTAGGCGGTGCGGTTCCGCGTCAGTTCATTCCCGCAGTAGAAAAAGGTCTTCGTATGGCAGTTCAGGAAGGCGTTCTTGCAGGTTACCCGATGGTAGGTATCAGATGCGCTCTGTTCGACGGTAAGTATCACCCCGTAGACAGTAAGGAAATCGCTTTCATTCAGGCGGCTAAACTTGCTTATCAGGACGGCTGTTCGAGAGCTAACCCCGTTATTCTCGAACCCATTTACAGCCTTAAGATCACCGTTCCCACGGGATTCATGGGCGACATTTACGGCGACATGAACAAACGTCGCGGTAAGATTATGGGCAGCGACACTCAGGGCGACGTTTCCGTAGTTACCGTAGAAGTTCCTCTCGGCGAAATCACCAAGTACGCAACCGACCTTCGTTCCATGACGCAGGGCAGAGGCAGTTACGAAATGGAATTCGTTCGTTACGACGAAGTTCCTTCTCAGCAGACGGCTAAGATTATCGAAGAAGCCAAGAAGCTTGCCGAAGAAAAGAACAACTGATTCTGAAAGATTAAAAATAAGGGTATCGGAATTTCCGATACCCTTTTTCGTTAGCCGATTAAAAAACCGCAAGTTCTGAACCTGCGGTTTCGTTTGTTATTTTTGTTTGTGTAAAAGACGCGTCTGTCTGTCTTTTGCGTAAAAGCCTTCGTCTGTTCTGAGCTGTTCCTTGAAGTTATACGACTTTATAGAGGTTTGTTTCTTCCGCGGTAAGAGAAGTTACGCTTTGTGTTTGTTTAAGCGTGACCTTGACTTTTACGGGTTCGGGAAGAAGCCTGAAAGAGCAGGAGAAGTTCATTTCGATTTCTCTCATAACGCCGTCGCTTCCCGCGTAATAAACGATTTCGCCCGAGTAACCCACGAGTTCGTCCGTTCTGCGTTCGGAAAAATCGTTGACGAAAAGCTGATTTTTGCCGTAATAAGAACTGTTCAGACGAATGGTGTATACCGTAGTAAACAAATCGGACGAGCGCGTAACCGTGAATTTATCGGCTGAAAAGCCGTCCGCGAGAATTACCGACGGAGATATACAATTAAGAAGGTCGGCGTAGTCCACGAAATTCACGTTTGTCATCCACAGGGAAGACCTGAGGTTTGCGTTGGAAACGGCTATTTTCGAGCTTCCGTCGCTTAAATACCAGTAGTCGCCCATATAGACGAAGGTGTTTAGCGTTGCGTCGTTCCCATTAAGAAGCGATTCCGTTCCGTAAACCTTGGAGGGCGCGTCGCTACTGCCGAACTCTATATAGACTTTGCGTGAGTCGACGCTTCCCGAAAGAATATAAGTCACAGCGAGCGCGTTCTTTTTAAGCATGGCGGAGTAAGCGCGCGTAAGTTCGGTCCGAGTCTGCGTGAGGTCGCCCGAAACGTCGACTTCTCCGCACGCCGAAAAAACGGTGAGAATTACTGCCAGCGCAAGTAATAAAAGTATCGTTTTTTTCATCGGATAACGCTTATTTGATTTCTTTGTCCCGAGAAGCCGTTTCTTCGTCTTTTCTGTTGTTTGCTGCGCGTTTTGCGGTAGCGAAAGCTATCCAGAGAGGAACGCTCATAAAACCGAAAACGAGGAACATTATTATGCCGATAACGAACATTACCACGTTGAAAGTCGTGGCAATCGCGCCGAGAATAAGAAGAACCGCGCCGAGACACGCAAAAATCGTAAACAGCAGAGCCGCTATAATCGATCTTGCGACGTATCCTGTATCATTGTTTTTCATTTTCCGTCTCCTTTGGAATAAAAGCGGAATTTTCGGAGTATTTTATACCGAAACCCGCCTTTTGATAAAGTATAGCACACTGAGCTTTGCCTGTCAAGCGTTGCCGCACTGAGCTTAGCCAAACGTAGCGTTTTAGCCTAATTCAGGGCGGAAAGGTAGAAAAATGAAGAAATTCGGAGTGATTGTATGCGTTCTTGCCGTGTTTTCCGTGGCTCTGACGGTTTCGGGAATTATCCTTTTTTGTTTGAGAGAAAAGGCTGTTTCGGCTTCCCGCGAAACTCGTTTTTCCGTGAAAGTTATTGAGCTTTCGGGCTTGCCGATAACGGGAGCCAACGTTTACGTTTGCGAAACGGGCGAACTTTACAAAACGGGCGCGGACGGATTTACCGCGGAAATGCGGGGTTTTATAGATGAAAACGACAAGTGGGGAACGGTAACTCTCTGCGTTTTCAAGGAAGGCTACGTGGATTACGTTCTGTACGGTTGCGTGGTCTACGGAACGCGCGTCCGGAAGGGCGTAACGATAAGGCTTTTCCGTCAGGAAGAAGACGCCCCGGGTATTACCGTCTATTCTGAAAACCCGCCCGACGACTATTCCAGAGAACTTATGAAAAAAGCCCGAAAACCCGCCGGACAAAGGAACGGATAGAACTTCCGTAAAGTCGGTCCTTTTGTTTATAACCTGCGAAAAACCCATAAACCGTTTTGTTATAAACGGCGTAATCGCAATAGTTATAAAATGCGTGAGAACGGGCAGAATTTTCTTAAGAAAAACGGTAAAAATACTTGCCACGACGTAAGCTTTGTGGTATAATAACATTTGTTTAGCTGCACCCACGTGCCTGCTCGGACATAGAAAGTAACTACTGTGGAGGAAAAAGATGTTATTTTATACAATCGTGCGTATAGTTTTGATGGCGCTTATGCTCGCATCGTCTGTTTTTATCGTGGTTGTCGTTATGAAACAGAAGGGCGACGCGGAAGGAATATCGGCACTTCAGGGCGGCAGCTCCAGCGATACGTTCTACGGCAAAAATAAAGCAAAAAACAAAGAAGCTGTGCTTAAAAAGTGGACTTACATTGCTGCCGGTACCGTGGCTGTATCCGCAATTCTGTTCTTTATTTTCACGCAACTTGCAACGAAAGCGTAAAAATTCGATTACTCGGCAGCCCTTTACGGGCTGCTTTTTTTTGGTCGGGAGTTTGCGTAAGCGATTGTTTTTACGGGGATAAATCGGTTTAGCCCGCGTTAAACTCCTTCGTACGTACCGCAAGTACGCCCTCGGCCCATAGCCTCGGCTAAACTACCCCATACGGGCGATTTCTCCCGCGTAAAAACGCTGCGCGCCGTAAAGGCGACGGATTTCGGTTAACGTTAAGACTTCCGTTTACGGCAATCGCTTACGCAAACTCCCTCCCTTGGTCGTTGGTCGGAGGGTAGTCGGGAATAGCCGATTCGGCGGGCGTTTTAACGATTTTGCAACTCATAACGCATACCAACTTCACGTAAACCACATTTCGGAGACGACGAAATAATGAAAAAGAACAAAACCGACAGGAAAGTTATTGCGACCAACAAAAAAGCCTATCACGACTACTTTATAGAGGACACTATGGAAGTCGGAATAGCTCTCGTTGGTTGCGAAGTCAAATCCATACGAGAAGCTCAGGTCAACCTTAAAGACAGTTACGTTCAGGTTGTGGACGGAAATCTCATTCTCAAAAGCTGTTACGTAAAAGTTTACGACAAAGGCAGTTTTTCCAACGTTGAGAGCCGTCGCGACAGGAGACTGCTTGCTCATAAGCAGGAAATCAGGCGTTGGCATCAGAAAGTCAAGGAAAAGGGCTATTCCATGGTTCCTTTGTCTATGTATTTTTCGGCTTCTCTCGTGAAACTCGAAATCGCGCTTGTTCGCGGTAAACAGCTTTTCGATAAGCGCGAAGCCATCGCCAAAAAGGATATGGAAAGGGCGCGTATGCGTGAAGAAGCCGAATAACTTCGCGAGTATACGGCTTTATTCGCGAACGCATAGACTTTGTCTAACGAACGCACAGACTTTGTTTCACGAACGCAGTGAGTTCGTTAAACGAACTACGGTAGTTCGCGATAAAAACTTGGATTTTGGAGGAACGTATGAGTCAGACGGCAATAGACGCGGTTTGCAATTATCTTTCGGAGCATGATATTCCTTACGAGCTTTACAGGCACGAACCCGTTTACACTTGCGAGGAATCTCACGAAAAAGTCAATATAGAGAACTGTTGCGCGTGCAAAAATCTCTTCGTCAAGGATATAAAATCGGGGATTTTCTATCTTATAGTTCTCAGATGGGACAAGCACGCCGACCTTAAACAGCTTTGCGGTTTCGTCGGAGCGAGAAGGTTCGCCTTTGCTTCGGAAGAAGAACTTAACAAGAAACTTGGCGTATCTTACGGTTTCGTTTCGCCATTCGGACTGCTTAACGATAGTTCGGGCAAAACCAGACTTATGGTGGACGAAGACGTGCTTTCCGCGGAAAGAGTCAAATTCCACCCCAACGACAACACCGCCAGCGTGGTTATGACGCACGACGCGTTTATGGCTTACGTCGATTCGATAGGCAAAAACATAATCAAAGTAAGAACGGACGTTTTTTAAGCGTCCCGTATAAAAAGCCGAAAGCGCGCGCTTTTAATAGGCAAGCTTTTACGGCGGGCGTTAAGCGTAACGCAGTAAACGAAGATACGCAAAACAAGGATAAGGAAAACAAGGAGAAAGTAATGAAAATCGGAGTAGTTGCGGCAATGGCGTCCGAGCTGTTGCCTTTTATAGAACAGAAAGTCGGCTGTGAAATCATAACCGTCGGAGCGAGAAAGGTTTATCACGTGAACGCAAACGGAAATTCGGTTTACGTAGCGGAGAGCGGAATCGGGGAAATCGCTATGGCTTCCGCCGTGCAGTTCCTTTTCGACATGTTCGGAATAGACCTTTTGGTAAACTTCGGGCTTGCGGGAGCTTTGACGAACGGTTTTTCCGCCGGAGAAACCTGCGTCGTCGAAAGCGTGGTGCATTACGATTTCGATACGTCCGCCATCGACGACATAGAACCCGCGCGTTACGAAGACATGGATTCGGCTTATATGCCCACGACGGCGAAATACGTGGACGTTATCGCGAATAAACTCGGATTCAGACGCGTTAAATGCGCTTCGGGCGATAAATTCATAGACGGGGAGCAACGCAGAAATTTCCTGTGGAATTCGTGGCATACCGAGATTTGCGAGATGGAATCGGCGGGCGTTGTGAGAGTTTCTCATCTTAACGGCGTAGACTGCGTAATTATAAAGACCGTGAGCGACTCAAACGAACTTTCTTATACCGAAACAAAACTTCTCGCCTGCAAAGCCTTTTCTCATGTCGTGGACAAAATTCTCGGCGTAATAGGTTGAGCTTTCCGCGAAATTTTATGGGAACGGAACGGAAACCGAACAGACTTACGGGCGAGTGTAGTTTAAGGCGAATAAGGTAAAAATTACCGGTAATTCACGGTAAATTATCCCGAAATACGAAAATAAAAATGTGAAACTATTTTCAAAAATATGAAACAAACTTCAAAGGACGCACGGCGTCCTTTTTTGCTTATAACGAGTTAACGCGTAGTAGAAAAATGACGGTTTATGACGGAAAATATTTTAGGGAAAAGGCTTGATTTCTTTAAGAAAATAATGTAATATATACATTATAATAGATAAGCGTATACCGATATGATGCTCGCAGGGTATGTGCGCTTGTCGGAAACAACCGATTTATAATCGGATAGTCAGGAGGAACTATGAGTAAGATCTGTCAAGTAATGTTTACCGAAACGGCAGAACAAAAAGCTAAGCTCGATGAAATCATTAAAACCTACAAAGAAGTACAGGGTGGCCTTATGCCCGCGCTTCAGCAGGCTCAGGGCGTTTACGGATATCTTCCCGAAGAAGTTATGAAACGTATAGCCGAGGGCTTCGACGTATCGGAAGAGGAAGTTTACGGCGTTGCGACGTTCTACGCGCAGTTCGTAATGAATCCCAGAGGCAAATACAATTTCGGCGTTTGTCTGGGTACCGCTTGCTACGTAAAAGGTTCGGGCGAAATCGTTGAAAAACTTAAAGAAGAACTTGGTATCGAAGAAGGTCAGTGTACCCCCGACGGTAAATTCTCCATTAACTCCACGCGTTGCGTAGGCTGTTGCGGTCTTGCGCCCGTTATGACGGTTAACGACGAGGTTTACGGAAAACTTACCAAGGACGACGTTGCAGGAATCGTTCAGAAGTACAGAGATATGAACTGATGAACGACCTTTCGCTCAACGTTCTCGACGTTGCCGTCAATTCGCTTAAAGCCAACGCCGACTCGGTGGAAATTTACGTGAAGTTCGGCAGTCATACGGGTTTTACCGTGGTTATAAAAGACGACGGAGAAGGGACGGAACAAAGCTTTGCCGACTTTCTTGCCGACGGAGGTTACGAAGGACACGGACTTAGCCTTATGAAAGAGACTTGCGAAAGTTTCGGAGGGACTCTTCGTATGGAGAGTAAAAGAGGAGAAGGAACGACGGTCACGGCGGAGTTCCCGAAGGCGGAACACAAAAAGGCAGAGAACATGGGCGATACCGTAATGGCTCTTGCCGCCAACGAAAGAGGCGCGGGAGTGATTTTTCAGGCGGAGCGCTGCGGCTCCGTATTCAGAATCGATACGCGGACGGGTCGTTTTAGGGGAAAGAACATGACGCTTCCCGAAAATATGATAAAACTCAGAAAAGCGGTCGAAAACGGACTTAAAGAAATTATCGGAGGATCTGATTGAAAAATGATGACATTAACCGAGCTTAATGCTATTAAAGAAAGAGTTTTGGCAAAAAGTCTCAACAGAAGAGACGCTTCGCCGAAAGATATAAAAATCGTCGTCGGTATGGCTACACGCGGTGTGGAAGCCGGCGCAAGAGAAGTTCTTAACGCGTTTGCCGAAGAAGTTGAAAAACGCGGTCTTAAAAACGTTCTCGTTCTTCAGAACGGCTGCAACGGCTGCAAAGGTTGCGACGTTAACGAAGTCGAACCCGTGTGCGTGGAAATCTTCGTTCCGGGCAAAGAAGTAGTCAAATACGCAAAGGTACAGCCTTCCGGGGCTGCCGAAATCGTTTCCGAACTTATCGCAAACGGTGATATTGTAGCTGAGAATAAATAAGAGGTAGAGAAATGGTTAGATCTTATATTTTGGTTTGCGGCGGTACCGGCTGTACTTCCAACAAGTCTTTGGAAATCGTAGCCGAACTGAGGAGAGAAATTGCAGAAAACGGTCTTGAAAAAGAAGTTCAGGTCGTTACTACGGGTTGTTTCGGTCTTTGCGCGAGAGGTCCCATCATGGTTGTTTATCCCGAGGGAGCTTTCTATCACAACGTTACCGTTGCGGACGTACCGGAAATTATCTCCGAACACATTATGAAAGGAAGAATCGTCGAAAGACTTCTCCATAAAGAAGAAGACACTCACGAAACCGTTCTCTCTCTTAAAGATACGGAATTCCTCAGAAAACAGGTCAGAGTCGCTCTTCGTAACTGCGGAGCTATCGATCCCGAATGTATCGAAGACGCTATAGCTCACGACGCATATCAGGCTATCGGTAAAATTCTTACCGAAAAAATGCCTCCCGAAGAAGTTATCGCCATCGTTAAAGCCAGCGGTCTCAGAGGAAGAGGCGGCGCGGGCTTCCCGACGGGCGTAAAGTGGGATTTCGCGAAGAAATCGGTCAACGACGTCAAATACGTTTGCTGTAACGCCGACGAAGGCGACCCGGGCGCGTTCATGGACAGATCGGTTCTCGAAGGCGATCCTCACGTAGTTATCGAAGCTATGACCATCGCAGGTTACGCTATCGGTTCTCATCAGGGTTACGTTTACATAAGAGCGGAATATCCTATCGCTGTCAAGAGACTTTCCATCGCCATCAAACAGGCGAGAGAATACGGTCTTCTCGGTAAGAACCTTTTCGGAAGCGGTTTCGACTTCGATATCGATGTAAGACTCGGTAGCGGAGCTTTCGTATGCGGCGAAGAAACGGCTCTTATGACTTCTATCGAAGGCAAGAGAGGCGAACCTCATCCCAGACCTCCGTTCCCGGCTGTAAAAGGTCTTTTCGGAGTTCCCACTATCCTCAATAACGTAGAAACTTACGCCAACATTCCTCAGATTATCACCAAAGGTCCGGAATGGTTCAGCTCTATGGGTACCGAGAAATCCAAAGGTACCAAGGTATTCGCTCTCGGCGGAAAGATCGTCAACACCGGTCTCGTTGAAATTCCCATGGGTACCAAACTCAGAGAAATCATTTACGACATCGGCGGAGGTATTCCCAACGGCAAGAAGTTCAAAGCGGCTCAGACGGGCGGACCCAGCGGCGGATGTATTCCCGCTCACCTTATAGATACTCCTATCGACTACGATAACCTTATCGCCATCGGCTCCATGATGGGTTCGGGCGGACTTATCGTAATGGACGAAACCACCTGTATGGTCGATATAGCTAAGTTCTTCCTTACCTTCACGGTAGAAGAAAGCTGTGGCAAATGTACTCCCTGTAGAGTAGGTTGTAAACGTCTTCTCGAAATGCTTACCAAGATCACTCAGGGTAAAGCTACTCTCGAAGATCTCGACAGAATGGAAGAACTTTGCTATTACATAAAAGACAACTCTCTCTGCGGTCTCGGTCAGACGGCTCCCAACCCCGTTCTTTCCACTTTGAAGTACTTCAGAGACGAATATATCGCTCATATCGTGGACAAGAAGTGTCCCGCAGGCGTATGTAAAGCTCTTCTTCATTACAAGATCGATCCCGAAAAATGTAAGGGCTGTACGCTTTGTAAACGTAATTGTCCCGTCGGCGCAATCAGCGGTGAAGTCAGACAGCCTCACGTTATCGACACGACTAAGTGCGTAAAATGCGGCGTATGTATGAACAACTGTAAGTTCGGCGCAATCAGTAAGGAATAATGAGGTGTTAAAATGGCTGATTTGATCAATATCAAAATAAACGGAATGGATTATGCCGTAGAATACGGCACCACAATTTTGGACGCTTGCCGTCAGAACGGAATTCGTATTCCTACGCTGTGCTATCTTAAAGACATAAATCAGATAGGTGCGTGCCGTGTGTGCGTTTGCGAAGTAAAGGGAGCAAGATCTCTCGTTGCTGCCTGCGTTTACCCCATCGAAAGAGAAGGTACGGAAATCTTCACCAACACGCCCAGAGTTATCAACGCAAGAAAAACCACGGTTGAGCTTATGCTCAGCAATCACAACAATTCCTGTAACAGTTGCGTAAGAAGCACTCATTGCGAACTTCAGGCTCTCGCTCAGGAACTTGGCTGTGACGAAAACAGATTCGAAGGCGCTAAAAATCATTACGAAGAAGACGTTACGCCCTACCTCATCAGAGATAACAGCAAATGTATTCTTTGTCGCAGATGCGTAGCCGTTTGTAAGAACCGTCAGAAGGTTGCCGTTATCGGTCCCAACCACAGAGGTTTCAATACTTCCATAGCAAGCGCGTTTGAAATGTCCCTTAACGACGCTCCGTGCGTAGCTTGCGGACAGTGTATAACCGTTTGCCCGACGGGCGCTCTTCGCGAAAAAGACGATATAGATATAGTCGCAAAAGCAATCGCAGATCCAAGTAAGCACGTAGTTGTGGCTACCGCTCCCGCTGTAAGAGTAGGACTGGGAGAAGAATTCGGTTATCCCATCGGCACCAACGTTGAAGGCAAGATGGTTACGGCTCTTAAGATGCTCGGTTTCGACAAAGTATTCGACATCGACTTCGCAGCCGACGTTACCATTATGGAAGAAGGCACCGAACTTATCGACAGAATACAGAACGGCGGAACGCTTCCCATGATTACCAGCTGTTCCCCGGGATGGATTAACTTCATCGAACAGTATTATCCCGAATATCTCGGACACCTCAGCACGGCTAAATCTCCGCAGGGTATGTTCGGCGCGCTCGTAAAGAGTTATTACGCAGAAAAGAACAATATCGATCCGAGAGATATATTCGTGGTTTCGGTTATGCCCTGTACGGCTAAAAAGGTCGAAAGAGCGCGTGAAAACCTCGGCAGAGACGGTTATCAGGATATAGACGCCGTTTTGACCACGAGAGAACTCGCAAGATTCATCAAGCGTACCGGTATCCTCTTCAGATGCCTTAAAGAAAGTCAGTACGACAGTTTCGCAGGTTCCACAGCAGGTCTTATCTTCGGCGCAACGGGCGGCGTTATGGAAGCCGCACTCAGAACGGTTAAAGAACTTCTCGACGGAAAACCGCTTGAAAAGCTTGAATTCGAAGCCGTAAGAGGCGAAGAAGGCATTAAGCGCGCCGAAGTCGAAATCGGCGGTAAGCCCGTAAAAGTTGCCGTTGCTCACGGAATCGCAAATGCGGACGTTATCATGAAGGAAATCAAAGCAGGCAAGTCCGATTATCAGTTCGTGGAAGTTATGTGTTGCCCGGGCGGTTGCGTAGCCGGCGGCGGACAGCCCATACAGCCCGCAGACGTTCAGAACACCGTAGACATCCGCGCTGAAAGAGCTAAAGGCATTTACAGAGCGGACGACGCGGGTAAGATCAGAAAGTCTCACGAAAACCCCGAAGTCAAGGAGCTTTACGACACCTATCTCGGTCAGCCCAACAGCCACAAGGCTCACGAGCTTCTTCATACCACCTACTATAACAGAAAGAAATAGTCAGGTCTTTGATTAGCCACACAGTCCGTACGGCTCGCAAAAAAGCTTTATAAAAGCCTCGAAGCGCGTCCGTACGGCTACTAAGGCTTTGGCTGTGTGTGGCAACAGTTAACAAAAACAACGCTCAGGCTGTGGACGCCTAACTCCCCGCGGAATTCTGAATTCCCGTGTACGAATGAATTCTCGTGAACGAATGAATCCACAGCCCCACAAAAGCGGGAACCCTTCCCGTATTTGAGAAGGGTTACTCACGAAACTTTTGTGATAACTTTTCATAATCAATCCTTTTAACGACAACCCCGATGTATCCGCATTCGGGGTTGTTGTTTTTTTGGAAAAAACACCCCCCAAACCCCAAAACTCCCCCCCCAATTCTCCAAAACCAAAACCGCAAAAGCAAATAAAAAAACAGCCCAAAACGTTTTGCTTTGGGCTGTTTTCTGGCGCGCCATAAGGAGCTCGAATCCCTAACCTTTGGTTCCGTAGACCAACGCTCTATCCAATTGAGCTAATGGCGCATGCGCTAAGACTTAAAAGTTTCCTTTCAAGCTTAGCAATTATAATACTTTAAGTTTCTTTTGTCAATCGTTTTGAGCGAAAATAACAATAAATATTTCCGTTTTCGCTCTGCCGTTTTCGATGCGGAAAGTCAGTCAAAACGCCGATTTTCAGGCTTTATTTCGCAAAGACGGTGTTGCCGTGACAATCCACCGCGACTATTACGGGAAGGTCTTTGACTTCGAGGATACGGAGAGCTTCGGCTCCGAGATCTTCGTAAGCTACGAGCGTGGCTTTTTCGACGCATTGCGAATAAAGCGCACCCGCTCCGCCTATTCCCGAGAAGTAAACGGCGTGATGACGTATGATGGAATCCACGACTTCGGGGGAACGGATACCCTTTCCGATCATGGCTTTTACGCCTGCGTCAAGCATAGCGGGGGTATACGGGTCGCATCTGTAGGAAGTGGTGGGTCCGCAGCTTCCGATAACCTGTCCGGGTTTACTGGGGCAAGGTCCGACGTAATAAACGGTTGCGTCTTTAAGTTCAACGGGAGACTGTTTTCCCGTCTGAAGGCATTCTACTATACGCTTGTGAGCGGCGTCTCTTGCCGTGAATAACGTTCCCGAGAGAAGAACGCTGTCGCCTGCGCGAAGGTTTTCTATATCCTCGTAAGAAAGAGGAAGATTAAGTTTTTTCGCAGTCATATTATCCTCCTTAGATTTCGGTCGTGCGGTGTCTTACGGCGTGGCACTGAATATTGACCGCAAGAGGTAATCCCGCTATATGCGTCGGGTAGGTAAGAATATTTACCGAAAGAGCGGTGGTCTTTCCTCCGAAGCCCAATGCGCCTACGCCCAAAGCGTTGATTTCTTCGAGAAGTTCGGTTTCGAGCTTTGCAATTTCGGGGTTCGGGTTATGAACGCCCGTTCCCGTAAGAAGAGCCTGCTTGGCAAGGATAGCGCATTTTTCCATCGTTCCGCCGATGCCTACGCCTACGATAACGGGAGGACAGGGATTGCCGGAAGCCACTCTTACCGTTTCGACGACGGACTTTTTGATTCCGTTTATGCCTGCCGCGGGGGTAAGCATATAGAGCTTGCTCATATTTTCACTGCCGAAACCTTTCGCAAGGAAGTGAACTCTTACTTTGTCGCCGGGGATTATGGAATAATGTATAACCGCCGGGGTGTTGTCTTTGGTGTTGATTCTCGTAAGAGGATCGAGAACGCTTTTTCTGAGGTATCCGTCGCGATAAGAATCGCGTACCGCGTTATTTACGATGTCTTCGATAAATCCGCCTTCGATATGAACGTCCTGACCGATTTCGATAAACACGACCGCCATACCCGTGTCCTGACACATGGAAAGGTCTTTTTCTTTGGCTAAGTTGTGGTTTTTGATTATCGTTTCGAGAGCGAATTTAGAAGTGGGGTTGGTTTCCTGCGACGCGGCTTCGTTGAGAGCGCAAAGCGTAGCCGTATCTTCGTGAGAAGTACAGTAAAGCGCGGAAGAGTAAACTGCGTCGTAAATTTCTTTTGAATTGATTATTCTCATGATTTACCTCCGGTATCTAAGGAAGTATAACACTTATCCGAGAAAAAAGCAAGGGAATTACAGCCGTCCGTTCCTTGCGTTAACCTTTTCTATGTGGTATAATACACTCATGGAAAACCAAAGAAAGAAATACCGTCCGTTTCGGGTTGAGGCGGAATTATGAAATTTTTCGTAATTTCCAGCGGAAGCTGCGGCAATTGTTGCTACGTAGAAGAAAACGGTTCGGCTGTACTCGTCGACTGCGGAGTGTCTTTGCGCGTCATAAAGAAAAGTCTCGACGAATTCGGCGAAGACATATCCAAAGTTAAATCTATTTTAATAACCCACGAGCATAATGACCATATAAAGGGCTTGGGCGTAACGGCGCAAAAACTTAAAGCGGAGATTTTCGCGAATGAATTAGTCTGTCCCGTGATAGAGGATACGCTTTACAGGGACGGAAGGAACGCAAAGCTTACCTCTTTTTCTGGGAGTTTCGAAACGGCGGGTTTCGGGGTGGAAGTTCTTCCTCTTTCTCACGATTCCGTTTCCTGCGTGGGTTACAGAATTACGGGCAGTGGCGGAGTGTACGTTTCTTTAACGGACACGGGCGTACTGCCTGCGGGCGCTGACGACTTTATCCGAGGCGCGGATACGTTGCTTCTCGAAAGCAATTACGACGAAGATATGCTCGAAAGAGGAAGTTATCCGCGAACGTTAAAAAAGCGCATATCTGGAGACTCGGGGCATTTATCCAACGTTCAGGCGTCGGAAATTCTCGTCAGGTGTCCCGACCTCAACGTAGGAAGAGTGGTTCTCGGACATCTTTCGGAAAACAACAACACGGCGGAACTTGCGTTCGACGAAGCTCAGAGAAATCTATTTCGGGCAGGCGTTACGGAAGGACGCGATTTAGGACTTGACGTCATTCCGCACGGGAAAAGGAGGGTACTTGGCAGTGTTAAATTCAGATAGGCTTCTTATAGGAACGAAAAGGAACGCTTATACCGTTACCGACGCAAGAGCGATTTTCGGCTTGGCTTTTATTTTCGCGCAGATTTTCGGAACGATAGGGCTTCTGGCTTTCGACAGCAGCGTGGCTTCTTCGCTTATGATTCAGGTAGCGTTTTTATTGACGGTGGTGATTTATTCGGAAGTCAAAGGCATAAATATGAACAACGCGGCTAAATACAAGAAATGTAATCCGCTTTTTATAGTGCTTGCTATAGTCGCCGTTCCTTTCGCGTTGATGCTTGCGCTTCCTCTTTCGGAGTTATGGCTGGAATTCCTCGCTCTTATAGGTTTTAACGTCAAAGCGAGCGGAGATTCTACGAGTTATACCCTTTTGGGCGCGATTATCTATCTTATAGTAGTGTCCTGCGGACCTATGATAGGAGAAGAAGCGGTAATGCGCGGAGCGGTTGCCGGCGGATACGCCGACAAAAAGAGTAAACTTGCCGCCGTCTTTATAAGCGCGGCTCTTTTCACCGCTCTTCACGGAAACGTTCTTCAGTTTATCAACCCCTTCGTTTCGGGCGTGATTATGGCTCTTCTGTACTTCACCTCGGACAGTATTTTCCCGGGAATGATAATGCATTTTACCAACAACTTTTTGGTTTCGATAATAGACTTTACCTGTTCGGCGCAGGTGGAAGACTTTATCGAAGACTACGCGTTCTTGATGATCTTAGTGGGCGCAATCGGAGTCGCGGGCGTGATTTTTGCGGCGATTAAGCTCGGAAAGGGCGTCAGACTCACGGAAAAACCCGTGAAAGAACAGACTTCCCTGCCCGTTTCTCAGGAAGAAAGAGAATGCGGATTGGAAGCGGTTTATGCGGGTTGCTACTACATTCAGAGTCGAAACGACAAGCGCGCCGTAGTGCTTTTCGTAATCGCTTTGGCAAGCTGTGCGATTAGTTTCGTAGCTTCGCTCTTCGCTTAAAAGATTATGTATAAAATTAACGTCATTGCAGTAGGAAATCTTAAAGAAAATTACTTTATCGAGGCGGCAAATGAATACGAAAAACGCATAGGCGGTTTTTGCAGGCTCGCCGTTACCGAAATCGACGAATATAAACTTACCGACGAATCGGGTTCTTCCATAAGAAAAGCTCTTGCTTCCGAAGGTCAGGCAATTCTGAAAAAAGCGGGTTCGGGAAGGATAATTCTTCTCGACGTCGCGGGCAGAGAGGTCACGAGCGAACAGTTTTCTTCTCTTCTTATAAGCGAACTCGATAAAGGCGAAGTCAATTTCGTTATAGGAAGTTCTTACGGAGTTTCCGAAGAGGTCAGAAAAGCCTCTTCGTCGCGGGTTTCTCTCGGAAGAATCACCCTTCCGCACAGGCTCGCCAGAATAGTGCTTTTAGAGCAGATTTATCGCGGTTTTACCATCGCTTCGGGTAAAAGTTACCATAAGTAATCGCCCGTAAGCCTATATAGTCGCATAAAGCCGTAAAAGCTCTTATAGCTACGAATAAGCGCGATTGAAGCCCGAAGCCGCGTAAAACTTCATAAGCTCGACAGAAGGCGCAAATCCGTAAATCGTTGCGTTTTTACAGCCTCATAAAGAAGTGGCTATAAAAAAGCGCGTCCCGACGGGCAGACAAAAATTCGGCGTGGCGCGTCTTCCCTGTCAAAGCGGACTTGCGGGGCTAAAAAACTGTAAAAAACGACGGCAAAACGATAAAAAACGTTTTTTTGAGAAAAAAAGACAAAAAACGAAGCTTACATGCCGTTTTCAGCGTTGCCGTGCTATGCAAATATTTGACAGAAAGCATAATGTGTGGTAGAATTATTGAATATTCAACCAACTACGGCAGGGTGATTTTATGAAAAAACAAGATAATACTGTTAAAAATTACGAACAATATAAAGCCGAAAGGGAGGCTGCCAAAAGCGTCGGTCAGGCTGATACTGCGCAGTTTACGTTAAAGTATCTGCTGGTGTTCGGCCTTACCATACTGATGTTTATCTGCATGATGCTTCCCGATTTCAAGGCTTACATCTGGAGCGATTCTTTGGGTTGGCCTCAGTCCAACGGACTTACCTTCGGCGGTAACGTTTTCTCTATCCTTAAAATGTTCGGAAGTCAGGGCAGTGCGGTAGACATGAGCGGTTCTTCTCTCGACCAGATAATCAAGGATAACCCCATAATAGATATGTTCGTCAACGGTTCTACGGCTTTTGACGGCGCGCTTAAAATCATAAAGATTTTAACCATAATTCTCGTGCTGCAGCTGATTTTCATAGCGACGCAGTTCGTGCTTTCCGTGTGCGCCTGTTGCGGAGCGAAAAAGCTTGACGTTCTTATGAAAACGGTATCTTTCGTAGAAATTGCTCTGGCTATAGCGGCTGTTGTCTTTTCTTCGCTCATCTACGTAAAAGCGGGACTGTTTTACGAAACGGTTTGTATGACGGTAAAATTCTCCTACGGCTCGGTCGTAGTCCTCGTAATGGCTGTGGCTCAGGCTGCGGTGGCGTTATTCGTCAGGAGGTAGATAATGAACGTTCTTTTATCTCCCGAACAGCTGTGGAGCGGATATAACAATCCCGAAGCCGATCTCAATACCGAAAGATCGGAAGTATCGGACGACGGCAGTAAACTCCGAGGGCAGATTTTTATCGACGGAAGAATAGTCGATAAGTCCGCTTCGAGAGTGTCTTTGAGATTCGCAAGACAAAAAGAAGGCGAAAATCAGCCCGCGGTAATCATTCTCGGCAGACCCGGGAAGAGCGTTTCCGACGAAGAAAGAGATTTTTACGCCGACGGAGGTTTCCTTGCGGTAAGCGTGGATTATTCCGCCTGTGACGGAGAAAGTCCTTCGGTTTATCCCGAAAAGATAGGTTATTGCGTTTTCGGCAATTGTGGCAGACACTACGATTTCGTAGACAGCGACGCTTCCGAAACGGTATGGTATAACTGGGCGTACAACGTCAGACGAACGGTTCATTTCCTTATTACCGAAGAAAAATGTCCGTCCGTATCGGTAGTTTCTTACGGAGAAGCCTCCAAAATATCCGCTATGGTATGCGCGGTTGACGACAGAGTATACGCAGGCGCGGTTCTTTTCGGTAACGTAAGAGAAGAATGCAAGCCCGAAAAAGGTAATTTACAGGACGCCGACGCAAACGCGATTGCCGCGTACGAAGGCAAGGCTGAAGAGGAAGCTCTCAGAAGAATTACGGGTATAGCTCCTCAGACCTATATGCACCTTATAAAGATTCCCTTCCTCGTTCTTAACGGCACGAACAGCACGGTTACCGATACCGCAGCAAACGCCGAAACGGCAGAATCCGTCACGGGAGACAACTGCTCGGTGGCTTTGATTCCGAGAGGAATAGACGCCGCTTCCCCCAAATATGCCGAATACGTAAGACGTTGGCTTACGAAGCCCGACAGACGTATCGATATTCCCGTGGAAGCCTTTTTAAGAGAGGGAGAACTCGTTATAAAAGCCGACCTCAGCGCGCTTACCAGCGTAAGCGAAGTCCGTTTGTTTTACAGGCGCGGGGATAAAGATCCTGCTACGGCAAACTGGATAGAAATCAAAGATTCCGTCCATCTTTTCGACTCGTGCGAAGGTTCGTGCGAAGTTGTCGATCCCAAAGAACCCGTTCTTTTCTTCTGTAACGCCGTTCAGATGGGTAAACTCGTGTCGTCCAATCTCGGAAGAGTCGTCCCAAAGGACCTCGGAGAAGTCAGGACGGCTGAAAAGAGCAGAATTCTCTATAAAGGCAAACAAGGCAGAGGCGAATTCGTTTCGCTCGACCCTACCGTTCCTTTGAGTTACGCGTTTTTACGCGATAATCCCGTAAGCGCTGCATTCGGTCCTTACGAAGTTTCGGGCGTTAAAGGTCGCTATTTGTCCACTTTCTGTCTGAACGATTCCAAGTACGTTTTCGACGAAAGCATGACGCTTAATTTCGACGTGTACGCAAAAGAGCAGGGCGAACTTTCCGTGTATATCACCACTATGTGGGGAACGGAAGAACGTTGCCTTTTCCGTAACGTTCAGAAAATCGTGGGCGGAGATTTGTGGCAGAAGATTTCCTTCCCCGTAAGCGAACTCAAACTGCTTTCGGGTAAAGCCGTCTACGTTACGATGGAGAAAGTACTGCTTTCTTTTTGTAGCGAACAAGAGATTATTATCAATAATTTGCTGGTGATTTGATTATGTCGGATGAAAAAACCACAAATCTGAATAGCCGTGGCGAAGAGAGCGCAAACCTTGATTTGCAGGAAAAAACCGAGCCGAATCCGAGCGGAAACGCCGAATTAAGCCCGCAGGAAGTCGATTCTTCTCAAAATCCGAGCGAAAGTGCAGAAAACCGCACCGATTGCGTAAAAGCCGATGTTGCCTGCGGAAACGACGGCGAAAACGGCGACGCTTTTTGCGAAAGTCAAATTCCGAACGAAGACCGTGAAAACCGACAAAACTGCGACGGAATTTCTGCGGAAGAAAACGAAAACGGCTTTGACTGCGACGAAAACGGCGAAAGTCAACCGGGTGGCGGAAATAACGCAAGGAAAAGCAAAGCCAAAAACGTTTTCTGGTGGATAGTAATTGCCTGTCTGCTCGTAATATGCGCGATGCTCGTATACGGACGGGTCGTTTATCACTCTTCTTACGCCATAAAGGGCGCGTCCATGACGGTCAGCTGGGAAGAAGACGGCAAACAGCGTTATTCGCTCTACACCGAAGGCAAAGTCGTTTATATCGACGAAAAAGCCGAAATTAAACGCGGAAACGTTATTATCGTGGACGACGTTACGCAGGACAATCATCCGCTTATAAAGAGAGTCGTAGGACTGGGCGGAGACAGACTTTGGCTGGAAGACGGCTATATATGCGTTCTGGAAAAGGGACAGACGGAAAGCTACGTCATTAAAGAAGCCGACGGCGCGCCTCTCAGCCCTATCGAAAACGCTCTTAAATCGGGTAATTTGTGGGGTACCACGGAGGAGAATCCTCTTATAGTTCCCGACGGCTGTGTTTATTACGTAGGCGACAACAGAAACAACAGTTCGGACTGCAGACATTCGGGAGCGGTAAGCCTTTCTCTCGTGAGAGGCACGGTAAAAGGGTTCGTCCCCGGGTGGTATATATTGGTATTAAGGATTAACGGATTGGAATCGGGCGGAAAATAATTGCTCTTTCCTTTCCGCAGACGGTTAGAAACCGATAAAGGTGAGATTATGAAAGATTTTATTATTTCTTGTGACCAGACCAGCGATCTTCCCGAGAAGATCAGAGAAAAAGTATCTACGCAGAAGATGGTATATATGATCGATTCCGTCGAAATGGGCGGAAACACGGGTAAAGATATGACCATCGAAGAGTTTTACGCGGCAATGAGAAACGGCGCCGTCGCCAAAACTTCTCAGGTAACCGAAGAAGAAGCCGTTGAATATTTCGACGGTTTCGCTTCTCAGGGCATAGGCGTAATGCACATTCCGCTTGCCGCCGCATTGAGCGCAACCAGCGAGAATTGCAGAAAAGCCGCCGAAACCATCAACAAAAAGTACGGCGAAACGCTTATTTACAGCGTTGACAGTCTTTCTCAGTCGGGCGGACTGGGACTTCTTATAACTCTTGCTCAGCTGAAAAAGGAATCGGGAGCTTCGCTTAAAGAAACTTACGAATACGTTGAAAAGATCAAGTCGCACGTTTGCCATTACTTCGTGGTAGACAGTCTGTCCTATCTGGCAAGAGGCGGAAGAATAAGCAAAGCCAGCGCGTTTTTAGGCGCGGTTATGCGTATAAAACCCCTTCTTCATACCGACGAACTGGGAAGACTCGTTCCCATAAAGAAGATAATGAGCAGAAAGAAGTCGCTTAACGCGCTCGTGGATAAGATGGAAGAACGCTATAACCGCGAAAGCGATATAGTTTATCTGTCGCACGGAGATTGCCTTGACGACGCGAAATACGTCGCGGGACTGATTAAGGAGAAATTCGGTATAGAACCCGAAATAATGCCGCTTTGCAGAGTAGTCGGCTGTCACAGCGGACCGGGAACGGTAGCTCTGTTTTTCACCGCAGACACGCGGGTAGAACGCTGACGGATGGAACGGAGTTTATTAAACGAAGTTCCTGCGGATAAAAAGAAAACCTCGCCTTTAACCGAGCGCATTGCGCGCCCCTTAGTCGTTGCGTTGATTCTCGTTTCTCTTCTTATAGCGGTTACGTCGCTTACGGCTTGCTCTGCCGTAAAGAATCTGAAACTCGGATACCTTCCCGACAGAATCGTTAAAGGCGATTTTTTTACGCTCGGACTTACGGTAGACGTGGATTACGGAAGTTCGGCGGAAACCGTATATATCGACAGGGAAATGTTTTCCGAGGAAGATTTGCTTCTTCTGGAAACGACGGGTAAACACACGGTTACCTTGCGTTTCGGAGGAAAAACAGCGGACTTTTCGGTAGAAATAGTTCCCGAAGAGAGTTTTTCCGAAGGCGACTTTTCATTCAGGTTTTTAACGGGCGGAGGAGTGGCTCTCGTGAGTTTCGACGCTGAAGGAATGCAGGCGGTGCGTGCGATTATTCCCGAAGAAGCGGGCGGAGAAAAGGTTAAAAGAATAGACGCGCGCGCTTTTATGAACTCTGTGGTGAACTACGTTTATCTTCCCGAAACGGTCGGGTTTATAGGAAGCGAAGCCTTTTACGGTTGCAAAAACCTTGAATACTTTTATATCCCGAAAAGCGTGGAACGCGTTGAAAAAGCCGTTTTTAACGGCGGAGGACAACCTTTTTTAAGGGTTCTCGAAATAGATAATCCCGATCTGAGTTTCGACGAAGAGTTTCTTTTAGGCTGTTCGGACGAACTTACCGTTTTCGCAGGCGACGGAGAACTAAAAGACTTTCTCGTTAAAAAAGGCGGTAAAATCAAAGAAAACCTTAATCTTCTGCCCGAGGTCAAGATAAGCGAGCCTTTAGCTCAGCTCGAAAGCAGGTTCGTCCTTTCAGACGGAAGCCAAAGAGAAATCCGTTTCGGCGAAAAAGATATATCCGTTTATAACACTTATAAGCTCTATTGGGCGGTAATGCTCGGCTTTAATCCCGTAGCGGAAAAAGATTCGCCCGCGGATAAGCTTCTTACTGCCGTTAAGTCGGCGGTTTGCTCGGTTACGGACGAAAATATGACGGATGAAGAGAAACTTATAGCCGTGTACGAGTTTATCTGCCGTGAAACTTCCGAAAACGACGACGTTGACGAAACTTCGCCCCTCAATCATTACGCTTTCCTTCCCGAAGGAGTGTTTTTTGCGCATTCTGCCGTATGCGACGGTTACGCGAAAGCCTTTAATCTTATGGCGCGCGCCGTCGGAGTGCGTTCCGAGAGAGCCACGGGTTACTACACGGTAGGAAGCAGAAAGGTTTATCACGCCTGGAACCGCGTCTTCACGGGCGGGAATTGGTATGAAACCGACGTTTCGAGAGGGGATATTAACCGCGGATTTCTTTCGGGCGGAAAGGAATACACCACGCATTTTTATTTGCTTTGCGGTTCTTGTGACAGCGAAAACGTCTCTTCGGACGGCATTTCCGTTGAACTTTCGGACAGAACCGACTGGTATTCGCGTTACGGACTTATAATTCGGAGTCAGGACGAACTCAACTCTTTCGTAGAAAGGCATAAAGAACAACTTCTTTCGGGAGAACGTTTCGAACTTCTCGTTACCATAGAGATTTCTTACGAAAATTCGCTTATGAGTAAGCTTATCGAAGCTTTTTCGCTTGCCGGAATAAGCGGAATGCCCGACGTCAGATTTTTGCTCAATCACCCTGACGGCGGAGGAGTCTATCTGCTCGGAGTAGCGGAGTAAACGAAGACGCGCTTATAAAGAATTATCTTCTTTATCGTCCGTTATTTCAAAGCTTTAATACAAGGAACACTATATGAAAATCGATCTTCACGTGCATACGAACAGGTCCGACGGGGCTTTTTCACCAAAAGAGATAATAAAGATGGCTGTAACCGCGTCCATAGACTTGCTTTCGGTAACGGATCACGATACCGTCTGCGGTTCTGCCGAAGCCATTCGGGAAGCAAAAGGTAAACCGATAAAAGTCATTCCGGGTATAGAACTGTCTACGTACGTTGGGGACACTCAGATTCATTTGCTCGGATACGGCATAGACCTTGATTCGAAGCTTCTCGACGACGCTCTCAAAGGACAGAAACAGGCAAGACTTGAAAGGAACCTTTACATCATAGACAGACTTAACGCGCTCGGAATGCCGATTACTTACGAAGAAGTAGCCGAAAATGCCAAAGGAACGGTCGGACGTAAGCATATTGCCGAAGCCATGCAGAAAAGAGGTTACGTGAAGAGTATAGGCGAAGCTTTTGCGCTCTATATAGGCGAAGGCGGTAAGGCTTTTACTTCTGGCATACGAATGAAACCCGACGAAGGTATAAAGCTTCTTAAAAAGGCAGGCGGAAAGGTCGTGCTTGCCCATCCTTGCCAGATAAAAATGCCCCTTAACGTACTCAGAGAATTCACGGCTTTTCTGAAAAAAAACGGTCTCGACGGAATGGAAAGCGACTATTTTGCACAAACTCAGGAGAAAAGGCTCGAAATGAACGAAATAGCCGATTCGCTCGGATTGTGGGTGACGGGAGGAAGCGATTTTCATTCTTTCGGAAGCGCGGCTCAGCTGGGAGAATTTTCGTGCAGGCTTTCCGAAAGAGCCAGAAAGGCTTTGGGGGTAGAAAATGACGGATAAAACCGCAATTAAATATATCGTCTTGCGCGCGCTCGTGTTTTCGGGCGCGTTTTGTTTTTGTTTTTTGGCATTTTTCGGTAATTTCGCGTTGGGTTCCGTATCGTCGGGTAAGTCCGATTCCGGTAATTCCGCTTTGTCGGGTTTTTCGTCTGGAAGCGTGAATTCTTGGTTTTTTCGAGAAACTTCGACCGCTTTTTACGGCGATAATTCTTCTTTTCGCAGGATTCCGAGAGAAACTTATTGTTTTCAAACGAACGCCCTCTCCGAGTTTGTTTCTGCCTGCAATAAAGAGAATCTGAAGTTCGACTTTATCTACGGAAAGGAGAAATTCACCTTTTCGCCCGATTATTCGGCTTTAAGCGAAGAAGAAAGAAAGGACAGACATTGTGGCGACCTTGACGGGCAAATCGGGCTTATATGCGAGATAGTTTCGTTCGGAATAGGCGAAGAAACCGCTCTTGACTACGTTTTTACGGGGTTCGGGGCTTTTCTCGACGGGCTTTCCGACAGGCTTTCCGAAAGGGCGGAAAACGCTTCTCTTTCTTTTGCGCTATGTAACGGAAAACCGCTTGCCGTGTTAAAGAAAAGCAAGACGGGCAGAACCGTTGACAGAAAAGAGCTTTGCCACGCGGTTATAATGAAACTTAAAAGCGGTGTTTTTTCGGCGAAAGTTCCGCTTGTTGCCGTGAAACCCGAACGCACTGAAGAAGAGTTGTCAAAGGAAACTTCCGTTCGCGGAGAATTCACGACGGTCTGCAACGCGAACAACCTTAACCGCGCGCATAACGTAAGATTGGCTTTGTCGGCGCTTGACGGCATAAAACTCGAACCCGAAGAAACGCTTTCTTTTAACGGAATCGTAGGCGAACGTTCGGAAAGAAGGGGCTATAAAGTGTCCAAAGTCATAAATAACGGCGAGTATGCGGAAGGTGTGGGCGGAGGAGTGTGTCAGGTTTCCACGACGGTTTATAACGCCGCTCTTATATCGGGACTCGAAATCGTGGAAAGGCATCGTCATACCCTTCTTTCGGGCTACGTGGAAGCGGGTTTCGACGCTATGGTAAGTTACGGAGGCGCGGACCTTAAAATAAAAAACAACACGGGCGGAAACGTCTATATTTTAACCGATATGAGTGGCGACGGAAAAATCCGAGTGATATTTTTCGGCGTTAAAAACCCTTACGAGATAAAAAGAGAAAGCGTCCTCGTAGCAGATTACGGCAACGGAAGCGTAAAAACCGACAGTTATTTAAGTTACTTCAGGGAAGGCAGACTTTTAAGGCGCGTCAGAATCCACGGCGATTATTATTACCCCAAGCGTAAACCCTGAGGCAGAAAGCCTGTTTATAATTCTTTACAAGTCCGACAAAATAGTGTATAATACTATGATACAAAGATGTATTCGGGCGGTGGAGTATGTATCCGTTTTTTGCTTTCGTAAAAAGAATGAAACACGTCAGACGATGGAGCCTTATGAGAAACGTTTCGGACGAAAACCTTATGGAACATTCTCACGAAACTGCTATGATAGCGCACGCTCTCGCGGTTATAGGTAACACCTATTTCGGGAAAAATTATAATCCCGAAAAGGCTGCTCTTTTTGCCGTTTATCACGACGCGACCGAGGTTATAACAGGCGATTTGCCCACTCCCGTGAAGTACAGAAACGACAATATCAGAAAAGCCTACAAAGACATCGAGAAAAACGCGGGCGAAGAGATTCTCGGAATGCTTCCTGCGGAAATGCAACCCCGTTATAAGGAACTTTTTTCCGATTGCGACTGCGACGAATACAGACTTATGAAACAGGCGGACAAGCTTTCGGCTTATATAAAGTGCGTCGAAGAAAGAGAAAGCGGAAATAAAGAATTCGTGAGCGCGGAAAAAACGATTTATAAGGAACTCAAAGCTACGGCTTGCGAGGAAACGGAGTTTTTCCTGAAAGAATTTATGCCTGCTTACGAACTCGATATAGACAGACAGAAGTAGAGGAAGATTATGCCCGTTATCCAAGCCAAAGACTTAGGTTTTACCTATCCTTACGATCCGTCGCCCGTAATAAGCGGAATTTCTTTTTCCGCCGAAGAGGGCGAAGAAGCGGAGATTTTTCTCGGATACGGAAAGACCACGCTTTGCAGAATAATAGGCGGACTTTTAGTGCCTTCAGAGGGCGAAATTTTTCTTCGCGGGGAGAATCTTTTTTCCGTCCCGAAAGAAAAAAGAAATATTGCCGTAATCTTCGACGACTATGCTTTAACGAAAGGTAGCGTTCGGGAAAATCTGGCTTTCGGGCTTAAAGTCAGAGGGTACGACAAGAACGAAATCATACGCATAACGGAAATTCAGGCGGAGAAATTCGGTTTGACGGACAAACTCAAAGTCAGAACCAAAAAGTTGAGCCGAAAAGACGCCTTTATGACCGCGCTTGCAAGAGCCGACGCAAGGAAAATCGATTTGCTCGTTTTGGACGACGTTTTCCGCGGTATGACGGGCGAAGAAGAAGCTCTTGCAAAAAAGGCTTTACAGACGGTAAAATCGGCGCAAGGTTGCGCCGTGATTAAAATATCCGACAAAGGAGAGAAAGATGAATAATTATGACGACGAAAAGCGTCCCGAGAATTCCGATAACGGCGCGCTTTCGGACGAACGAAAGGACGATCGGAAAAACGAAGTAAATTCTTCATCGGACGGAAACGATTTTTATTCCCGCGAATACGAAAAAAGACAGGCGGAAAGTCAGGCTTACGACAGAAACTTCAATAATCAGTCTTATTCGAACGGTAACGATCGCGGAGGTTACACCTATAATCCTTACGCAGGCAGAGGAAAATCGCCTTCCGCGCGGGATTACGAAGCAGCGGGAAAGGGTAAAGCCATTTATAATCGGGCTCAGGCGGAGACGGCTCAGAAACGCGAGCACAGCAAGTTTATAACGGGCTTGGTATTCGCGCTGGTGATTTTGCTTGCCTTCGTACTCGGAATGTGCTGTTCGGGCGGATGCTCGGGAATAACCAAGTCTTCCATGGTAGACGATATTATGGAAAAACTTAAAGACAACTACCTTTTCGATTATAACGAAGAGCTTCTCGAATACTACGCCGCTTTGGGAATTTCCACTCAGCTCGACGCTTATTCGCGAATTTTAAGTCCGCAGGAATATTACGACCTTATGAACGCCACCGATCCCGAAGTTTACGGAATTTCCTATTCTCAGCAGGACGGAAAGTGGATAGTCAAGACGGTTCTTTTAGACAGCCCCGCAGACTTTGCCGTTTCCGAGTCGGGCGAAGTGGGTATAAGAAAGGGCGACGAGCTTTACGCCGTGGGAGAAGTCAATCTTTCCTCCAAAACCCGTGAAGAAGTAGTCGCACTCCTTAACGTGGCTACCGTCGAAAGTCTTACCGTAAAGAGAGGCACGGAACTTATTACCTTTAAGAATATATCGAGAAGACTCGTGGATTCCCGTTACGTAGAGTACTTCTTTATGGGAAGCAACGGCGATATTTACACCAACATGAAATACTACTTCGAAGAGAACGGCGTTACCTACACGAATATGGATAACGGCGACGGAAAGGTAAACTACTATTCGGGTACGATAACCAATCCCGAATATTATCCGCACTATAAGTCGCGTAACCTTTCGGTTATTACGGAGTCTTCTTCTAAGGATATAGGATATATCTGCCTCGAACAGTTCAGCTATACCGCGCGCGAAATGTCGGGAATGCGTATTATCGACTTCGGTAACGCAATGGACGCTTTCCTTACGGCTTACGGCGGAAAGGGTAAACTTATCCTCGACCTCAGAGACAACCCCGGCGGTTATAACAACTACTGTCTGTCGGTTGCAAGTTACTTCACTTATAACGGAAAAGACAACGAAAATCTTCGTATATACAGAATGATCGACAAAAACGGCAACGAAGTGGGCGGATCTCAGACGAGTATAATAACGAGATACGACGACTACTTCGATACGACGGCTAAGGGCGAACAGATAGTCGTTCTGACGAGCGAAAACAGCGCGAGCGCAAGCGAAATGCTTACCGGCGCAATGCTTACCTACGGAACGGCAATTCAGGTAGGACAGCAGACTTACGGAAAGGGCATTTCTCAGACGGTAGAACCCCTTAAATACGTTAAGATAGAAGTTGACGGACAGATGGTCCAGTCGGCTTACGCGCTCTACTATACTTTCGCTTACTTCTATACGCCGGATGTTGCGGGAAGCACGAGTAAGTACAACAACTACTGCAACCAGAGCGACAGAAACGGCGACGGAAAGATAGGCGAAGGCGAAAGCAAGATGGGCTTTATGCCCGAAACGGAAAACCTCAGAACGGGCAACGCCGAATGCCTTACGAGAGCGTTGGAGCTTTTGAATAAATGAGGCTGGGACTTTACGGAGGAACTTTCGATCCGCCGCACGTCGGACACGGCGAAATAGTCGCGACTGCGACGAAAAGCAACCTTTTCGATAAGCTTCTGGTGCTTCCGTCGGGCAATCCTCCCCACAAAAACGGATCGACGGATATGCGTTACCGCTTCGATATGGCAAGGATTGCTTTTTCGGGAAGCGCGACGGTAAGCGACTACGAAATGAACGCCGAGCGGTCTTATACCGTTCTGACTGCCAGGCATTTCTTCGAAGAAACGGGCGAAAAGAACGTTCTCGTGCTTGGAGGCGACAGTTTCAGAGATTTCTTTTTATGGTATAAACCGCAGGAGATACTGACCTACTGCGATCTTGCGGTTTTCCCGAGAACAGGCGTGGATTACGGCAAAACCTTTGAAAAGTTGGCTTCTTACGGAACGACCGTGTACTTTTTCGATAAGAAAATCACCGACGTTTCTTCCACGAGACTTAAAACGGATTTACGTTTCGGTATGGACGTAACGGGCAGAGTAGACGAAAAAGTCATCGCTTATATAAAAGAAAATGGACTTTACAGGGAATATACCAGTATAATAGAAAGGCTCAGACAAGCCTTGAAGCCGTCGAGATTCGCGCATACTTACAGAGTCGTTCTTAAAGGCATGGAAATGAACGCCAAGGAAAAACTCGACGGAGAAAAAGTCTTTCTTGCCTGTCTTCTTCACGACTGCGCAAAGTATATGACTCCCGCGGAATGCGGATTCGTTCCGCCCGAAGGTATGCCCGAAGCCGTTTATCACGCTTTCGAAGGAAGTATAGTCGCCAAAAGAGATTACGGAGTTAACGACGAAGAGGTTCTTGACGCCATACGCTATCACTGCACGGGTTGCGACGATATGAAGCCTTTGGAAATGCTGGTATACGTCGCCGATTATATAGAAGACGGAAGAGGACCTTTTGCCAATCCCATACGCGAAATTTACGAAAAGAACGGGCTTACCGCGGCTTATATTGCGGCAAAAAGAGCGACGAGGAATTTTCTTGCGGGTAACGGCAGAGATTCTTTCGAATGCAGAAGAAACGAAATCAAATAAAAAAGAGGTTTATATGACAGCAAAAGAAACCGCACTCAGACTGTGCGAAATAGCAGACACCAAAAACGCAAGAGATATAGGTATAATCAACGTTGAAAAATCCAGCGACATTACCGACTATTTCGTTATATGTTCGGGAAGAAGCACGACTCAGGTCAAAGCCATCGCCGAAGAAATCGAATTTCAGATGGAAAAGCAGGGCGTTTACGCTTTTCATAAAGAAGGTCTCGTGGAAGGAAAATGGATTGCGCTCGATTACGGCGAAGTAATCGTGCATATTTTCCACGAAGAAACGCGCGCTTTTTATCAGCTTGAAAAGCTCTGGAACAACGGTTCCAATTACGAAGTATATACCTCGGAGAAATAAAATCTGATGTCATCGATTTCCGGAAAAAAGGACGTTCTTGTCCTCGGCATAGAGACTTCGTGCGACGAAACCGCCGCTTCCGTTGTACGAAACGGCAGGGATATGCTCAGTAACGTTATTCACAGCCAGATAGAAATACATAAGCTTTACGGAGGAGTGGTTCCCGAAATAGCGGGAAGGAATCACGTCGAAACTATAGATTCCACGGTTTCTCTCGCGCTTTCTCAGGCGGGAGTAACCATAAACGATATAGACGCCATAGCCGTTACTTACGGCGCGGGACTCGTGGGCGCGCTTCTCGTGGGAGTAAGCTTTGCCAAGGCTTTGTCTCAGGCGTCGGGTAAACCTCTTTACGCCGTCAACCACATAGAAGGTCATATTGCCGCCAATTACATAACGAGCAAGGAACTTAAACCGCCTTTTATATGCCTTTTAGCCAGCGGAGGACATACCGCCGTCACGAGAATAAACGATTATACCGATATAACCGTGCTTTGCTCAACGATCGACGACGCAGTGGGCGAAGCTTTCGATAAAGTCGCGAGAACTATGGGACTTACCTATCCCGGCGGAGTTTCCGTGGACAGACTGTCCAAAAAGGGGCAACCTGTCTATAAGTTCAACGACGTCGTGGTGGATAACGGCAACTTCTCTTACAGCGGACTTAAAACCGCGGTCATCAATTTCCTTAACACCCGTCGTCAACAGGGCGCGAAGATAGCGTTAAGAGAAGAATGCGGAGAAAACGACGTTGCGATAGAAGACGTTTGCGCTTCTTTTACGAAGTACGCCGTGGACGGACTTATAAAGAGAACATTCGAAGAAACCGAAAAAAGCGGACTTACGTCGGTTGCCGTGGCAGGCGGAGTAGGCGCGAACAGTTACCTCAGACAAAGGCTTTCGGAATTCGAAAAAAGCGGATATAAAGTCTTTCTCCCCGACCTGAAACTCTGTACGGACAACGGTGCGATGATTGCGGCTCTCGGGTATTACGAAATGATAAGCGGAAAACAGCCTGCGCCCGACACCCTCAACGCCATGCCTACCTTAAAACTCAGGGGCGAACGTCCGCACTAAGCGTTCCGTTCATTCTCATCGGTTATCTTTACGGCAATCGGTAATAAAGAATATCACACCGCCTTCCGTTCTTCATAACGGATATTCACAGCGAAAAAAGCGTCCGGAAATTCCGAACGCTTTCTTTTTATGATTTTATCGTTGTTTTATTGCGGTTTTACCTGGCGAATAACAACTAAAGCTCTCATTAAAACGAGGTTTTATCCGTTATTTCTCATTTGTTATAGATGCTTCCGACTATGGCGTTGGAAAGTCTGAAAGGAAGAATCTTAGCCAGCACGCAGAAAAGCTGATACTTGAAGCCTGCCGAGTAAATGGGTTTGACTTTGCGCTTTTTGGCGAGAGAAACTATTCTTTTTGCGATGAATTCGGGCGGAAGTCCGTTGGTTTCGTCCTTTTCCATAACCGCTACCGAGCGCGAAATTCTTCCCTTATAAATATCGTCGCCAACGATTGTTTTTTCACGTGCCGCAGTGAAGCCCGTTTTTACGTCGCCGGGCATAACCGCGCATACGCTTATTCCGAAGGGTCTGAGTTCGTCTGCAAGTCCAAGGGTAAGCGTGTTTATCGAAGCTTTTGCCGCCGAATAGAACACCTGATAGGGTATGGACAAAAGAGCCGCAACCGAACTGAGGTTGATTATTCTGCCTCCTTCCTGACCGCGCATAACGGGAACCACTGCCTTTATGACGTTGAACGTTCCGAAAAAGTCCACGTCGTAGAGCTTTTTTGCGTCTTCCGTCGACGTGAATTCCGTTGCGCCCGATATTCCGAAGCCCGCGTTGTTTACGAGAAGGTCTATTCTGCCTTCCTTTGACAGGACTTTGTTTACCGCGTTTTTAACGGCTTCTTCGTCTGTAACGTCGGCGGTGATATGAGTTACGTTATCGTAATCCGAGCCTCGTCTGCTGAATTCGTAGACTTTGTAACCGTTTTCGGAAAGAAGTTTCGCCGTGGCTTTACCTATTCCGTTGGATCCGCCCGTAACGATTGCCGTTTTTACGGAAAGTTTTTCCATAGTTTCTCCTTCGGCTTTATTATTCAGCCTTAACCGTATCGTGAGGAATGACTTGTTTGATGATTTCCAGAGCTTCGTCCAGAATTTCAACGGTGTGCGAAGCCATATAGCTCGTTCTTATAAGAGCAGAACCTTCGGGAGTTGCGGGAGCGACTACGGGATTTGCGTAAACGCCCTTGTCGAAGAGTTCCTGCGTCAGGAAGAAGGTCTTCATACTGTCGTAGGTGTAAATAGGTATAATGGGCGTTATCGAGTCGATAATGTTTATTCCCGCTTTATGAAGTCCTTCTCTCATATGCATGGAAAGGTCCATAAGGTGCCTTGGAAGTTCGGGGTTCTTTTTAAGTACGTTGAGCGCGGCTATAGCGGCTGCGCAGTTTGCGGGAGTTATGGAAGCGCAGAATATAAACGGTCTCGAAGTGTGTCTTACGTATTCGCATATATCCGCGTCGGCAAGCATATATCCGCCCATACTTGCAAGCGATTTGGAGAAGGTCCCCATGATTACGTCCACGTCTTTGGTTAATCCGAAGTAATCCGCCGTTCCTCGTCCGCCGTTACCTAAAACGCCCAGTCCGTGAGCGTCGTCGATCATCGTTCTCGCATTGTATTTCTTGGCGAGCTTTACGATTTCGGGAAGCTTGCATATGTCGCCTCCCATGCTGAAAACGCCGTCGGTAACGATAAGTTTGCCTGCGTCCAAAGGAAGATTGGAAAGAACTCTTTCGAGGTCTGCCATATCCGAATGCTTGAAGCGAAGCATTTTCGCGTAACTTAATCTGCATCCGTCGTAAATGCTGGCGTGGTTTTCTCTGTCGGAAATAATGAAGTCGTCCTTTCCGCACAGAGCGCTGATTATCGCAAGGTTGGACTGAAAGCCCGTGGAGAAGGTCACGCAGGCTTCTTTGCCTACGAATTCCGCAAGTTCCTTTTCGAGCTGAAGGTGAATGTCCAGCGTTCCGTTAAGGAATCTCGAACCCGAACAGCCCGAGCCGTACTTTTCCGTGGCTTTGATTGCCGCTTCGATGACTTCGGGATTAGCCGTAAGTCCGAGATAGTTGTTTGAACCGAGCATTATACGGCGTTTGCCTTCCATAACGACGGTTGCGTCCTGTTTTGACTGCAATACGTGGAAATACGGATAACAGCCTGCTTCTTTCACCCGTTTAACGGCGTCGAAGCTGTAACATTTTTGAAAAAGATCCATTTGTACCTCCGAAAACGGGTGATAAAGTAAAAAATAAAAAGGTTTGCCCGTTTAGTACAGACGGTATTATATCAAAAACCTTTCTTTTCGTCAATTACTGAAAGTAATTACGCTTTTTTTGTGAATTAAAGAATGCCTATTGTATAAAAAATGCAAAAAACGCGTGTTCTGCGGTTGAAAAAACCCGTAGTTCCGCATTGGTTTTCACTGTTTTCGGGTTTTCGTTTCCCGAAAAACGCCTTTTACGGCAACGGGCGTTTTTACGTCGTTTTTTAATGGCAGAACGATTGAAATGTCCGTTTGTAAACCGTATAATCTTGACAAGCCTATACGGATATGCTATAATGTAGTTTACCGGTATTATGAGAAGTATGCGCCGATTCCGAAAAACTGACGAAAAAGACGCAATATCGGCACGAAAAAGACTTTTACGGAGAGGATTGATGATAAAGAACGAAAACAAGAAGCTGTGGATGCTTATAAGTCTTATACCCTACGTCGGCGGAGTCGTGGCGACCGTTGCGGTATCGTTTACGCTTTCCGATTACGGTGGCGACGAAGAAGAAAGACCGTTTAACGTTATACCTCTTTTGATTTTCCTGTTTTTTGCGGCTCTCACGGGAGCGGTTACTCTTATCGCTCTTCCCGTGTGGCTGAAATGGATTCTGGCTTACGTTTTCCTCGGTGCGGGCGGTTTTCTGAATATTCTTTATCTGTTCTTCGAGCTTTCTCCCGAGAGAATAGAAAAGCGCAAAGCCAAAGAAGCTCTCAAAAACAAGGATAAATCCGCAGAAAAGGGCAATTCTTCGGAGGAAGAATAAATGTATTTCGAGAAAATCACGCCCGAAGAAGCCAAACTTATGAATCCGCTTGTGCTTGCTTTTGTGGGAGACGCGGTGCACAGTATGTTTGTAAGGCATAAACTTGCCGTTTCGAGCGACGCAAAGGCGCATATGCTTCATATTCTTGCGGCGGGAGAAGTCAACGCCACTGCTCAGGCGGAAAGAGCGACTTTTCTGGAACATTTTCTTTCGGAGGAAGAAAAAGAGGTTTTCCGCAGAGGAAGAAACGCGAAACAACATACCGTCGCAAAAAACGCCGCGCTTGCGGATTATAAGAAAGCAAGCGGTTTCGAAGCTCTTTTGGGATATCTCTACTTAATCGGAAGAGAGGACAGAATCAAAGAACTTCTTTTAATCGAAGAAAACCGATCGTCACGGGAATAACGGAGTATACGAATGAAAATAGAAGGAAAAAACGCGGTTGCCGAAGCAATCAGAGAAGGACGGCTTGATTGTCTGTACGTTGAAAACGGAGCGAAACACCCCGTTATAAGCGAAGCTCTTAATAACGGAGTCAAAGTAAAATACGTTATGAAAAACGTTCTCGACAAGGAGTCGGAAACGGGACGTCATCAGGGTTTCGTGGGAATAACGAGAGATTTCGAATATTGCGACACGGACGATATTTTAGAGGAAGCGAAGAACAGAAATCAGCCTCCTCTTATAGTCGTTCTCGACGGAATAGAAGATCCGCATAACCTCGGAAGCATAATAAGATCGGCTGAATGCGCGGGCGTTCACGGAATAATCATTCCCAAAAACCGTTCGGCTCAGGTCAACGAAACGGTTATAAGATGTTCGGCGGGAGCAGCCGTTCATATGAAGATAGTGAGAGTAACCAACATCAACCACGAGATAGAATATCTTAAAGAAAAGGGAGTATGGGTGTACGCCGCCGATATGGACGGACAGTGCGTTTACGACGCGGATTTGTCGGGAGCGACGGCTATCGTTATAGGAAGCGAAGGTTTCGGCGTAAAAAGACTTACGAAAGAACTTTGCGACGGAGTGGTTTCCCTTCCGATATGCGGAAAGGTAAATTCGCTCAACGCTTCTGTTGCCTGCGGAATACTGGTTTACGAGGCGGTAAGGGCAAGGAGAGGAAAATGAACGACGAAAGAACGGCTTGGCTTGCCGAAAAAGCAGCGGAAGGCGACAAGCAGGCAATGGAGGAGCTGGTAGAGATTTTTATGCCCCTTCTCAAGTCGTACGCCCGTACGTATTTTCTTCTCGGCGGAGACAAAGACGACGTTCTTCAGGAAGGAATGCTCGGTCTTTTCTTTGCGGTGAGGGATTTCGATCCGAAGCAGGGTCCGTTCTTTCCCTTTGCGGTAATGTGTATAAAAGGCAGGATTTACGCCGCTATAAGACAATCCCGTTCCAATAAGCAGAGTCCGTTGAATTCCTGCGTGGAACTTACCGAAAACGAATTTCTCGTAAGCGACGATCCGATTGAAATTCTGCTTAAAAAAGAATGGACGGAAGCTTTCTGGGAAGCGGTCAACACCCGTCTCAGCAAGACCGAAAAGAAGGTAGTGGAAGCTTATCTTGCGGGAAAGTCTTACGCGGAGATTGCGACGGAACTCAATAAAGACGTAAAAACGGTAGACAACGCTCTTTCGAGAGCAAGACATAAACTTAAAGCCGAATTGGGCTGACGAGGAAGTAGGTATGGCGTATCTGGCATTATACAGGAAACTCAGACCGGGCAGTTTTTCGGAAGTTATCGGTCAGGAGCATATAACTAAAACGCTTATAAATCAGATAAAAAGCGACAGAATAGGACACGCCTATTTGTTTACGGGAACGAGAGGCGTAGGCAAAACGTCGGTCGCAAGGCTTTTTGCGCGCGCGGTTTGCTGTACCGATCCGCAAAACGGACTTCCGTGCGGAAAGTGCGAAGCCTGCCGTGGAAGTTACGAAGCTTCTCCCGATATAACGGAACTCGACGCCGCAAGCAACAACGGCGTTGACAACGTGAGAGACATTCGCGACGGAGTGGTTTATCCGCCGGTTTCGGGAAAACGCAAAGTCTACATCATAGACGAAGTCCATATGCTTTCGGGAGCGGCTTTCAACGCTCTTCTGAAAACGCTCGAAGAACCGCCCGAATACGTCGTGTTTATTCTGTGTACGACCGAAGCTCATAAACTTCCGCAGACCATAGTTTCGCGCTGTATGAGATTCGATTTCCGTCTCGTGAGAACGCAGGCTCTCATAGACCTTCTTAAAAGGGTTTTTAAGGAACAGAATAAAGATTGCGAAGAGTCCGCGCTTTATCTTATCGCCGAAAACGCAAGAGGAAGCGTTCGCGACGCTCTGAGTTTAGCCGAAAGATGTCTTACCGTCAGCGAAGGCAAACTTACCTACGCCGACGCAGCCGACGCATTGGGTGCGGGCGACGTGCTTTCTCTCAGAGAACTGGTTTCGGCTATTTTGAAAAACGACGCGGGACAGGCTGTTATCTGTCTTGAAAAACAGCTTTCCGAAGGCAGAAATCCTGCCGTTCTCGCACGCGAAACGGGTAAATATTTCAGAAATCTCATAGTCGCGTCCGAAGTTAAAAACCCCAATTCCGTGCTTAATCTTCCCGAAAGCCTTTTACAGCCTATTCTTGAAGACGCCGAACTTGCGGGAACGGAAAGACTTTTAAGGTGCGCGGAAACTTTCACTTCTCTCGAAGGAGATATGCGTTATTCGCTTTCGCCTCAGCTTATGATAGAATCGGCAGTCGTAAGATGCGCGTCGGATAAAACCGAAGACCTTTCGGGAAAGGTCGCTCTTTTGGAAAAACGCCTTACGGCTCTCGAAAACGCGCTTTCTTCGGGTAATATCGCTCTTTCCAAGGCGGAAAGTCCTTCCGGAAGCAAAACCGTAACCGAACCTTTCGGAAACGGGAGCTTTTCGGATTTTACTCAAAAGGACGTAGAACACGCGTGGGCTAAGCTTACGGCTTCGGCAAGAAAGAAGGGCGGTATGCTTTTCGACGCGGTAACAAAGGTAACCAAAACGGAAAAGGTCGGCAGAAAACTCGTAATAGAAGCCGAACCCGTGGTTTACGAACTCATAAAGGGCGACAAAGGTCTTACCGACGCTTTTTCGGCTCTTATGGCGGAGAACTTCGGCGACGCTTTATGGGAAATCAGACAAAGCGACGTTCAGACTCAGGGCGAAGTTATTCAGAAACTCAAAGACCTGACGGACGGAAAACTTAAAATAGAAAAATAACGCAAAGACTTGAAACGGAAAAACGACGAGAAAAATAATTCTGTGGCGTACGCTACGGTTAAATAAAGGAGACAAGAAAAATGGCAAACAGAAATTTCGGCGGCGGAATGAATATGCAACAACTTGCTATGCAGGCGCAGAGAATGCAACAGAAGATACTCAAAGCTCAGGAAGAACTTGAAAATATGGAAATAGACGGAAGTGCGGGCGGTGATCTCGTTACCGTAACGCTTACCGGACAGAAAAAGCTTATCGGCGTTAAAATCAAGCCCGAAGCCGTAGATATGGACGACCTCGAAATGCTGGAAGACCTTATCGTTGCCGCTTACAACGCTGCAGCCGAAGAAGCCGACGCCGCTTCTAAGGAACTTATGCCCGACGCGGCTAACGGACTGTTCTGATTTTCCCGTGGCTAACCGTAATATAAAGGCTCTCAACGAGCTTATAGGTAAATTTATGACTCTTCCGGGAGTAGGCAACAAAACCGCGCAAAGATACGCTCTTTCCGTTCTTAAAATGAGCGACGAAGACGCGGAAGGCTTTGCAAAGGCTATAACGAACGCCAAGAAGAACGTCCGTTTCTGCCGTATATGCGGAAACTTTACCGAAGAGGACGTTTGCGATATATGTAAAAGCCGAAGCAGTGAGATTATCTGCGTGGTAAAAGATCCCAAGGACGTTTTCGCTATGGAAAGAGTGCGCGACTACAACGGAACATATCACGTTCTCGGAGGCGTTCTGAATCCTTTGGAAAACGTAGGTCCCAACGACCTAAGAATAAAGGAACTGCTTGCCCGTCTCGACGGAAGCGTAAAGGAAGTTATAATCGCCACCAATCCCGACGTGGAAGGAGAAGCTACCGCGGCTTATCTTTCGAGGCTCATTAAGCCTCTCGGAATAAAGGTTTCGAGAATAGCGAGAGGCGTTTCTGTGGGAAGCGACCTCGAATACGCCGACGAAGTTACTCTTTCGAGGGCGATGGAAGACAGAAGGGAAATGTAATACGGGAAAAACGATGAAGTGTTTTTTATGTCCGAGAAAATGCGGAGCCGACCGTGAAAAGCAAACGGGTTTTTGCGGAGTCCCCGACGATATTATAGTTGGGAATATAGGCGTGCATAAGTGGGAAGAACCCGTTATAGGGGGCGACGGAGGAAGCGGAGCCGTGTTTTTCTGCGGTTGCAACCTTCGGTGTTCCTATTGCCAGAACTTCGAGATAAGTCACGGAGATTTTTCGCGTTTTTTGCCTTCGAACGAAAACCCGACTTGTACAGAATGCGTTAACGGCGGATTTTACACCGAAAAGAGCGGACTCAGAATTTCGAAAAAGACCGTCGGAAAGGTTATTTCCGCGGAAGAAATCGCAGACAGGCTGGTTTTTATGCAGGAAAACGGAGCCAATTGCGCCGATTTCGTTACGCCCACGCAGTACGGTAACCGCATTCCCGAGATAGTTACGCTTGCGAGAAAACGCGGACTTACCGTTCCCGTGGTGTACAACTGCGGAGGCTACGAAGACAGAGAAACTCTTAAAACGCTCGAAGACTACGTGGACGTTTATCTTCCCGACTACAAATACGCGGACGGTAGCATTGCAAAGAAACTCTCTTTTGCCGAAGACTATCCGACCGTCGCTCTGAAAGCCATAGAAGAAATGAAAAGACAGAAGAGCGACGTTATAGAAAACGGGCTGATGAAAAAAGGAGTGCTTATCAGACATTTGGTGCTTCCGTCGCTTCTTAATAACAGCAGAAAGGTTCTCGATTCGATAAAAGAGAATTTCGGTACGGAAACCTACGTAAGTCTTATGAGCCAGTATTTTCCGCCCGATATTCCCATAGGAGAAGCCTATCTTTGCAGAAGACTTACCCGTCTCGAAAAGAACCGTATAGAAGACTACTTCTTCTCTCTTGGTTTTAATAACGGTTACGTTCAGGAACTTTGTTCCGCCGACAAAAAATACGTTCCCGTCTGGGAATAGAAATAAGGAGGAAGGGCGATGAAATGTCCGTATTGTCCCGATCACCCCGATCTGAAAGTTATCGACAGCCGTCCCGAAGACGACGGGCAGGCTATTAAACGGCGCAGGGAATGTCCGTCGTGTCAGAGAAGATACACGACCTACGAAAGAATAGAAATCAAGCCCCTTTACGTCGTCAAGAAAAACGGAAACAGACAGCTTTTCGACGCCAACAAAGTCAGAAACGGCATTTTGCTGGCTTGTACGAACAGACCCGTTTCCGCGGCTAAAATCGACGAACTCGTTAAAAGCGTGGAAAAAACCGTCTACGATATGTCCGAAGACGAAATTCCGAGCTACGTTATAGGAAATCTCGTTATGGACAGGCTTATGGAGACGGACGAAGTTTCTTACGTGAGATTCGCTTCGGTTTACAGGCATTTCACCGATACGAGAACCTTTATTTCCGAGATGCAGAAACTGCTGTCGGAACTTGCAAAATACGAAGAAAACAAATAAACCGCAAACGAAGTTTATATTGAGGCAAAGAGGACTAAGTGAGAATTAACGACGAGTGGAAAGATTATTCGATAATTGCGACGGGCAACGGCGAGAAACTCGAAAAGTGGGGCAGATACACCCTTTTAAGACCCGATCCGCAGGTTATCTGGGACGCAAAGAAACCGCTTGCGTCTTATAAAGGCATAGACGCGCATTATATACGAAGCAGTACGGGCGGAGGTTATTGGGAATACAATACCGAGCTTCCCGAAGAATGGACGGTTTCGTGGCGCGATCTGACTTTTTCCGTAAAACCCATGGGCTTTAAGCATACGGGGCTTTTCCCCGAACAGGCGGCTAACTGGAGCGAGATGATGAGGCTTATTTCGGAAGCCAAACGAGAAATAAGAGTGCTTAATCTTTTTGCCTACACGGGCGGAGCAACCGTTGCCTGTCTGAAAGCGGGAGCTTCCGTCTGTCACGTGGACGCGGCTAAGAATATGGTTGAAAGATGTAAGAAAAACTGCGCTCTTTCGGGAGTTTCGGGCGGAAAAGTAAGATATATCGTGGACGATTGCAAGAAGTTCATAAAGCGCGAAATCAACCGAGGCAACCGTTACGACGCGATCATAATGGATCCGCCGAGCTACGGAAGAGGAAGCAACGGAGAAATCTGGAAACTCGAAAACGACCTTTTCGGTTTCGTTTCTCTCGCGTCGGAAGTTCTTTCGGACAATCCGCTTTTCTTCCTTATAAACAGCTATACCACGGGGCTTCAGCCTGCCGTTATAGGCAACGTTCTCGAACTTACCGTAAAGGGCGGAAAAACGCAAGCCTACGAAGTCTGTCTTCCAACTATGGAAGGTATAGTCCTTCCGTGCGGAGCAAGCGGACTTAAAACATTTTGATTAAAGGGGTAAACCAATGAAGACTTTCGAAATGAACGGTACTCCCGTTTATTACAGCGACGATTGCGCGGTAGCGGTAATGAGGCAACGGAATTTTACCGAAAAGTGCAGGGACGAATATCAATCTTTAGATAATTATATAGAAAACGGCGACGGAAAACTCGACGCTATTCTGGGCGTTGCGCGCATTCCCGTTTTATACGAAGATAAGCATATAATAGTAGTCGTAAAACCTCAGAACGTTCCTTCGCAGGAAGACGCTTCGGGCGACGCGGATATGCTCAGTATACTCAAAGGCTACATAAAAGAAAGAGACGGGAAACAAGGCAACGTCTATCTCGGACTTGTCCACAGACTGGACAGAGTAACGGGCGGAGTTATGGTCTTTGCAAAGAACGACAAGAGTGCTTCGAGACTTTCGGAAGCCATAAGAAACGGCAACGTCACCAAGAAGTATCTTGCCGTGGTTCTCGGTAAACCCGCCCGTCCCGAAGGAACGCTTGTAAATTATCTTAAAAAACACGCCACCACCAACGTGGTTTACGTTTCCAGCGAAGGCACTCAGGGCGCGAAGAGAGCCGAACTTACCTATAAGCTTTTAGAGTCCAAAGGCGGAATCATAAGCCTTACGGAAATTCAGCTCGGTACGGGCAGATCGCACCAGATAAGAGTGCAGATGTCGGCTTACGGAAATCCTCTTTTCGGCGACGTGAAATACGGCGGAGATCGTCTCAGTAAAGGTCATAATCTGGCTTTATGGGCGTTTTATCTCGAATTCACCCATCCCGTTACGGGCGACACGATGAGATTCGTGTCTTACCCGCCCGAAGACAAAGAACCTTGGGTAAAATTCGATCTCGAAAAATACGTTCAGCCCTACAGAAAGCGTAAAGAAATCTGAGCCTGTAAGTTTGCCGTCAAGTCACTCAATCGGCGTTTTTCGTCGGATTTTTCGTATTGAAACGTTAAAAATCCGTCAAAACGATTGACAATAATTGTATAAACGGGTAAAATATACGAAGTGAGCCGTTTTGCTCGGTCAAGGCGGGTCGGTTTGCGTTCAAAACGAGCGCGGACAGCTATACAAAACGGAGGAATTCTCTATAATGAACAGAAAGTTAGTGTTATCATTGGTGCTGGCGCTGGCAATTTTCACGACAGTCGTATGCGCGGGAACCCTCGGACAGGCTGAGGCTATAAATATTACGCCCGGCGGATCCAACGGTAAGTTATTCAAACAGGAAAGCGGTAACGTTACTATCGGCGGCATTACCGAAAACGGCGTTGAAATCACTCTCGACGGTTCCAATACCGAAAATAAATTCAAATTCGTGCAGAATATGTATATGGAAGGTTTCGCCATAGACGCGCAGACCAACCTTAACTTCGATTCTTTCACTCTTACCGTAAGCGATATTTCCGACAGCGACAACGTAGCGGAAATCACCGTCGAAAAAGAAGTGAACGACGGCAAAAACACCTTCCGTGCAACGGTTAAAAACGGTAACGTTACGGGTAACAGAACCATTGTCGCCTTTACTCCCGTAGAAGAAGGCAAGACCGAAGATTCCGATATGCACGTGCTGACTTTCAGTTATGCCGAAGGAGTTTTCTACGTAAACGGAACGCAACTCGTTCTTCCCGAACTCTCTCAGAGCGGTAACGAAAGCGACGAACCCATTATCCGTAGCGTGCTTTTCGACAACAACGTCGCTACGATGACTTTTTCCGCAAAGAACACCGAAGCCGACGACGAAAAGGATATGAGCATGCTTATCAGGAGCATCTCCAACGTTAACGGCAAACAGGAACTTACTCCCGAAGCAGGCGTCGTAGATACCGTTATCTGGACCAACCTCACCAAACCCGAGGCTGAAACCAACGAAGACGAAACGCTTTATCACGGAAGAAAGACCGTTTACAGCTACAATCAGATCAAAGCAAAGGCTAACGCGGAATATTCTTTCCCCGTTTACGGCGTAAGCATTATCGGTCAGACGCTTGACATTCAGATTTTCGAAACCAACGCAGACGGCGAAACCAAACTCGCTCTTTCTTCTTTCGAAGACGACGAAAACGGCAGTGCGGACAACAAGAAGAGCAAATATAAGCTCGGCGCGGAAGGAATGCAGTACGAAATCCGTCTTTACAACGAAACGGAAGTTCACGTTCTTACCGTTCTGCCTATCGTAGATAAAGTTCCCGTAGAATTCAATATGGAAGAACTTCAGAAACTTATCGACGAAAACCTTACCAAGGGCGCATTCCGTTCCAGTCAGAACATCACCCTTCCCAAGCTTACCGTATCGGGCGGTACTTCTCTTGACGAAAAGTACTTTATCTTCGCCGAAGAAGACGCGGGTATCGATACCGTAGACAACATCAAAGTTCAGGTCGCTTATAAAAAGCCCGGTTCCACTTCCGACTGGTCGTGGTCCACTAACTACACCATCAGCAGTTTCACGGCTGAAGGAACGTGGTCCTTTGCGTACAGAGTAGTAGACGGTTCGGGTAACGCATGTAAGACCGTTTTCGAGTTCACCAGAGACGTAATCGACTCCAAGGGTCCCGAAATCACCATCTCTTCCGAACAGCTTTCCGCTTATAAGGGCGTTCTTTATACGGTTTCCACTCCCACCATCACCGACGACATCGTAGGCGTAGACACTTCCAAGACGGTTATAAGAGTTTATAAAGGTTCCAAGGGTAGCGAAAACGTTGAAGAAGTTACTCTTTACAAAGGCAACAGCTTCATTCCCGACGTTATCACGGGTGCAGACGAAAGCTATTCTTACTACGTAGAATACATTGCTTACGACTACAGAGGCAACGTTTCCGAAACGAAATACGCTTACATCACCGTTACCGAAAAGAAAACCGACACGGACAGCACGAGCGACGTTCCCGGTTGGTTGTTCGTAATCCTTATCGTTGCGTGCGTACTTCTCATCGGCGCAATAGTATACCTTATTTTCTCCAAGCCGGAAGAAAAACAGACCGGTCGTCCCGAACCCAAAGCAGTTAAAACGAGCGACGACAAAGACAAAAAATAATAACTAAGCTGGAAAAAATAAACGTTCCGAACGAGGAACGTTTATTTTGGCGATATATCTATAAAAAGGAGTAGAATATGACGAAATTTGTGTATCTTTTCAATGAAGGAAACGGCAAAATGCGCGAACTTCTCGGCGGCAAAGGAGCTAACCTTGCCGAAATGAAAAACTTGGGACTTCCCGTTCCCGACGGTTTTACCGTAACGACCGAAGCCTGCACCCGTTACTATAAAGACGGACAGACTATTTCCGAAGAAATCCGCAATCAGATTTTTGACGCACTTGCAATTACCGAGAAAAAGCTCGGCAAAAAGCTCGGCGACGTCAACAATCCTTTGCTTGTATCCGTAAGAAGCGGAGCAAGAGCTTCCATGCCCGGTATGATGGACACCGTTCTTAACCTCGGTCTTAACGACGAAACGGTTGAAAGTCTTGCTAAGCTCACCAACAATCCGAGATTTGCATACGACAGCTACAGAAGATTCATTCAGATGTTCTCCGACGTAGTTATGGAAGTAGAAAAATCCAACTTCGAAAAGATTATAGATAATCTTAAAGCAGAAAAGGGCGTTAAACTCGACGTCGAACTGGACGCAGACGACTTCAAACGTCTCGTTCGCGAATTCAAAGCTTTCTATAAACAGTCCAAGAATGCGGACTTCCCGCAGGACGCAAACGTTCAGCTTATGGAAGCCGTTAAAGCCGTATTCAGATCCTGGGACAACCCCAGAGCTATCTATTACAGAAGAATGAACGACATTCCTTCCGATTGGGGTACCGCAGTCAACGTACAGGCTATGGTCTTCGGTAACATGGGCGAAACCTCCGGAACGGGCGTTGCTTTCACGAGAAACCCCTCCACGGGCGAAAAGGCAATCTACGGCGAATATCTTATGAACGCTCAGGGCGAAGACGTCGTCGCAGGTATCAGAACTCCTTTCCACATCAGTCACCTCGCACAGCAGAATCCTGCCGTTTACGCCGAATTCACCAAGATCTGCAAGATTCTCGAAGATCACTATCGCGATATGCAGGATATGGAATTCACCATCGAAAACGGTAAACTCTATATGCTTCAGACCAGAAACGGTAAGAGAACGGCTGCCGCTGCTCTTAAGATCGCTATCGACCTCGTTAAAGAAGGTATGATCGACGAAAAAGAAGCGGTTCTCAGAATCGATCCCAAACAGCTCGACGCTCTTCTTCATCCTCAGTTTGACGGCGAAGAACTCAAAAAAGCTCACGTCGTTGCAACCGGTCTTCCGGCAAGTCCGGGAGCTGCTTGCGGTCACTGCTATCTGACCGCCGCCAAAGCCGCAGAAAAACACGCTACGGGCGAAAAAGTTATCATCGTAAGACTCGAAACCAGCCCCGAAGATATCGAAGGTATGGCTGTTTCCGAAGGTGTTTTGACCGCAAGAGGCGGTATGACATCTCACGCAGCTGTAGTTGCAAGAGGTATGGGTACCTGTTGCGTTGCAGGTTGCCACGATCTTCAGGTATTCGAAGAAGAAGGTTACTTTATTCTTGCAGGTAAGACCTATCACGAAGGCGACGTCGTTTCTCTCGACGGTAGCACCGGTAACATTTACGGTCAGGCAATCGCAACCAAACCCGCCGAAATCACGGGTGACTTCCAGGTTATCATGAATTGGGCTGACAAGTACAGAGCTTTGAAAGTCAGAACCAACGCTGATACTCCCAAGGACGCTAAACAGGCAGTTGCTTTCGGCGCAGAAGGTATCGGTCTTTGCAGAACCGAGCATATGTTCTTCGATAAGGACAGAATCATGGCTATGCGCGAAATGATCGTTTCTCAGACCGTTGAAGAAAGAAAGCACGCTCTCAATAAACTTCTTCCTATGCAGAGAAGCGACTTCGAAGGTATCTACAGAGCAATGGGCGGAAGACCCGTTACCATCAGATTCCTTGACCCGCCTCTTCACGAATTCCTTCCTCACACCGCAGAAGAAATCGAAATTATCGCTAAGGAAATGAACATTTCCGTAGACAGACTTACCCAGACCGTTAACGCTCTGCACGAATTCAACCCCATGATGGGTCACAGAGGATGCAGACTTTCCATAACCTATCCCGAAATCGCAGAAATGCAGACCAGAGCCGTTATGGAAGCGGCTATCAACGTAAGAAAGCAGGACGGTCTCGATATCGTTCCCGAAATCATGATCCCGCTCGTAGGCGAAGTTAAGGAACTCGAATACGTTAAGAGATACGTAGACGCTACCGCAAAGCAGGTTATGGCTGAACAGGGTATGGAAATTCCTTACATGGTAGGCACCATGATCGAAATCCCGAGAGCTGCTCTTACCGCAGACGAAATCGCAGGCGTAGCCGAATTCTTCAGCTTCGGCACCAACGACCTCACTCAGATGACTTTCGGCTTCTCCCGTGACGACGCAGGCAAGTTCCTCGACGATTACTACAAGAAGAAGATCTTCGAAAGCGATCCGTTCGCAAGACTTGACCAGAAGGGCGTCGGCAAACTCGTTGAAATGGCTGCTAAACTCGGCAGACTGACAAGACCCGACATCAAACTCGGTATCTGCGGCGAACACGGCGGCGATCCCAGCAGCGTAGAATTCTGCCACGACGTAGGTCTGAACTACGTAAGCTGTTCTCCCTTCAGAGTACCCATCGCAAGACTTGCAGCAGCTCAGGCTAACCTTAAAAACCCCAGAGAATTCAAGGACAAGGTCGATAAGGGCATCAAGAACGTTCTGAACTTCATCAAAAAATAAAGCGCGATAAGATAAGCAAGTCAAGCTCAAAAGCTCAGACTTCAAGACTTAACGCAACGTAAAGCCTACAAGCTAAGAGTCAAGCCTCAACAAGGCTCAAAGCCGACGTGAACTTAAATGCTTAACTTGAAAGCCTGAAACGAAAGCTTAAAAGGCTCAACGTAGCGTATTCGGTAAGCTAAGCTTCAAAGCTTAAAACGGCGTAATTTTGGTAAGTTAAGTCTCTTAGAGCTTAACAAAGCAAACTTATTATCCAAAAACAATAAAAAGCAGTCATTCTTCCATAGAATCGACTGCTTTTTTTTGATTTGCACCGAATTTAATCGTAGCGCGAGGGTAATCTTTTTTGGTTTAAGAGGTGTTGACTTAATTTATTTTTTAGCGCTCTTATTTTAATAAGCGTTTGCCTTGTTTGTATTGAAATGTAATGCTTGTTTTTTATAGAACAAACGCAGGTTTTGTAGAATAAATGAGCTTTGTGCAGAGAGAATACCTTTGCTATCGCTTCCGTCCCCAATACAACACGCCCGATTTTTCCCAATCAGCCTTTTTATCCTCAGAAATCAATCATTCAGAGATAAAAACAATGACTTTCATAAATTGAGAGTAAAGGTAAGGCGACAGGTTTTGCAGGGTGTGAGAAATTGCAATGTGCGAACTTAACAAATTGAAAGAAAAGGCTTTTTACGCCTTATTTTTGCTTTGAAGTCCGGAAGGCGTTACGCTTATCCCTTGACTTAAACCGGGAAATGTGTTATAAAGAATATACGGGTTAGCGTATACGAATCGGAAATGATACGCGAGTTAAAATTGCGAATTGAAAGTATAGTTATCCCATCGTTTAATAAGCCTCATTACCGTCGTTGAGGCAATCAGGGTAATAAAAAGCAAAGGCGAAGTCGTTATAAAACAGAAATTGCTTATTATAATTGAGGGACAGAGGAAATGAAAAAGAGCGAAGCGTTTGAATATTTGAAAAACAGCGGAATAGACCACTAAATTATTGAAAACTACTTGTTTGAAAGCAGGCTTTCCGAGTCTTTCGATCAGTCAAATAAAGGAAAGCCTTGGACTGACGAGGAATTAAAAGTTGTATCGTCTTTTACTCCCACAAAACAAAACTGCCTTCTTTTGGCAAAAGCCTTCAAACACGGTTACTAGAGCATTGAGCAGATTTTCAGGTGGGCAACTACCGATATGAAGAAAATCAACGAGTCGGAACGCAAAGACGACGCCTTCGTACAACAAATAAAACGAATTTATAAAGAGATGGGATGGCGTGCATAACGCAAAGAGAGTTTAATGAACGGGCCGATAGGTTAAAACGACGGGCTGTATCGTTGGGTATAAGGTAAAAAAGTCAAATAGCGATTACGAGTAACGCATAAAAACAACGAAAATTTAATAAACATTATGAGTCACGGAGGAATTTTATATGTTTGAAAAGGTACTTAAGAATTTCGGGTTCGGTTGCATGAGGTTGCCTATGGAGGGCGACAAGGTCGATTACGCGCAGTTTTGCAAAATGGTCGATACTTTTCTGGAAAACGGATTCAACTACTTCGACACGGCGCACGGATATATTGACGGCAAGAGCGAAACGGCTATCCGCGATTGTCTTTCGGCGCGTTATCCGAGAGAAAAATTCGTTCTGACCAACAAACTTACGGGCAACTGTTTCAAAACGGAAGAGGAAGTCCGTCCGTTTTTTGAAAGTCAGCTGAAGCTTTGCGGGGTGGAATACTTCGACTTTTATCTTATGCACGCTCAGTCCAAGGACAAGTTCGAACACTTCAAACGTTGCCGAGCTTACGAACAGGCGTTGGAGTTCAAAAAGGAAGGCAAGATAAAGCATTTCGGTATTTCTTTCCACGACACGGCGGAAGTCCTCGAAGAGATTCTCAAAGAGTATCCGCAAATCGAAGTCGTTCAGATTCAGCTTAATTATATGGACTACGAAGACACTGCCGTTCAATCTCACAGATGCCTCGACGTTTGCAACAAGTACGGCAAGCCCGTTGTGGTTATGGAACCCGTAAAAGGAGGCAACCTCGCTAACCTTCCCGAGGACGCTCAGGTTTATATCGACGAACTTCACGGAGGAAGTCCCGCAAGTTACGCCATTCGTTTCGCCGCAGGCTGTAAAGGCGTATATATGGTTCTTTCGGGAATGAGCAGTCTTGCCCAGATGGAAGACAATCTGTCTTTTATGCGCGATTTCAAGCCCCTTGACGATAAGGAAATGCAAGCCGTGGAGAACGTCCGCAACGTTTTTCTTTCCAAGAAACTCATTCCCTGTACTGCGTGCAGATATTGTACGGCGGGTTGCCCCAAACACATTTCCATTCCCGATCTGTTCTCGTGTATGAACACCAAAAACACCTACCACAATTGGAACGCGGACTACTACTATAACGAAGTGTACACCAAAAACCACGGCAAAGCTTCCGATTGCATAAAGTGCGGAAAATGCGAAGAAATCTGTCCGCAACACCTTCATATAAGAAACCTTCTCGAAGACGTCGCAAAAGCCTTTGAGGAAAAGGAATAATCGAAACGACCTTTAAGACAAAAGGAAAACGAATTTCAGACGTTAAAAAATAACTAATCCGTAATACAAAGGACGAACTGTCTTTTATATTAAAAAAAGAAAAATAGAGAGAAAACGCAGATGAAGAAACAAACCAAAGTGATTGCGCTGTTTATTTTAGTCTTGGCTTGTATGCCGGCTTTAATCGGTTGCATTCCCAATAATCCCGATCCTACAGTCCCGGACGAAAGCAAGGAAACAGAAGCTAACTTTACGTTGGTACTTAACTCTGACGGCAATTCCTATACTATTAAAAAATACACAGGCAGTAAAACGGAAGTCACAGTGCCGAAGACCTATAAGAATTTGCCAGTAACGGCTGTCGGCAACGGTGCGTTTTATAATTGCGACAGTTTAACGAGCGTAATTATACCCGACAGCGTAATTTCTATAGGCAGTCAGGCGTTCTACGTTTGCAGTAATTTAACGAGCGTAACGATGGGCAGTAGCGTAACTGCTATCGGAGAAGGCGCATTCGCCGGTTGTCGTAGTTTAACGGGGCTAACTATCCCCGATAGCGTAACGACTATAAGCGACAGCATGTTTGTGGGTTGTACCGGTTTAACGAGCGTAACTTTCGGCGAAAGCGTAACGACTATAGGTCCCCTCGCGTTTTACGGTTGCACGGGTTTAACGGAGATAATCATTCCCGACGGCGTAACGACTATCGGAAAGGAAGCGTTCTCTTATTGCACCGGTTTAACGAGCGTAACCTTTGAAAATCCGAACGGATGGTACGTAACAAAAAAATCGTTTGCTACAAGCGGTACAGACTTGGATCTCACCGATCCTGCCAAAAACGCAGAGTATTTAACGGCTACTTACAGCGAATACTATTGGAAAAGAAAATAATTTCATAGGTTAAAGCGCAGCCAATCGCTGAACTGAAAAATATACTGAAAATTTCTCTGTAAAAAAACCGAAAACCGCTTGACTTTCAGGTAAAAACGGGCTACTATATAAGTATAGTTTTATCGATTCAGGTTTTTACACTCTTTAGTTTTTTTCGATGTTTTTGTGATTTCAGGCGCAGCGGTATTAAAAGCGTCTTCCCTTTGTATTTACGATTGAAAACCTAAGCATACTACGACAAATATAAAAGTTTTCGTTTTCGTAATAAAAGTTGCTCCCCTATGGGGAGCAACTTTTGTATGCGGAAAGTAAGGTGAATTCAACGCGTATATAATTCCGATGTAATGTAAATAAAAGCCTTCAGCGACCCGAAAACGCTTTTCATTACAAAAATATAGTTTCAAAAAACGAAAATTTCGATAAGAAACGAGAAAGCCTTGATTTAATCGTTACGGTATGTTATACTAAAATTATTCTGTGTTATGTGCTTTTTCTTCCTCCCCCTAATATTCCACGGTAATAAATCATTATTCTCCTCTTCGATTCATTACCCGTCACCCGGCAAAGATTTTATTCTTCTTCTGAATTATTCGGCAAGGTTTGCAGTTCCTGTCTGATTTTACGGAACCGCTCCGGCACCTCGGAAAGTTTCATATTTTTCGGTGTTTCGACGGTGCCTGCCTGCTTTGCCGTTTCGTAGTACCAGCACTTATAGTCCACCATTTCCATAGTGTGTTGCAATTCCGCCATCTGCTCTTTCAAAACTTCCCGTTGACGGCGGAACATGGAAAGCCTCATGTCGATCGTTTCGTTGCCTTGCAGAGCCATTTCAATATATTGCCGGATGCCACTGATGGACATTCCGGCTTTTTTCATGCAACCGATGACCTGAAGCCATTCGAAATCGCTCTCCCGAAACATACGGATACCGCCCGAAGAACGTTCCACAAAGGGCAGAAGTCCCTCCTTGTCGTAGTAGCGCAGTGTAGACGCCGTTATGCCCAGCAGATTTGCCATTTCTCCAACCGTGTAAACCATAAAAATTCCTCCGGAAATTTTTCGAAATTCGCTTGACTTAAAGTTAACTTTAAGTTGTATACTATACGCGAAGTTCAGGAACAGTATACTTCGGAAGAAAAAATTTGTCAACAGCGTGGAGGGAATCGGGAATGAACAGACCTTATATCATATGTCACATGATGACTTCTGTGGACGGGCGCATCGATTGCGCTATGACCGAGCAATTGCCGGGAGTAGAGGAGTATTACGATACGCTCGAAGCGCTTTCCGCACCCAACAGGGTGAGCGGGCGTGTAACCGCGCAGTCGGAGCTTGCGCGCCAAGGAACGTTTAGTAGCGCCAAGTCAACCCCGCTCGGTAAGGAAGGATTTTCCAAAGCGGCAGAGGCGACAGGCTACGAGATAGTGACGGACACGAACGGCACGTTGCTCTGGGACGGGATTACGGAGAACGAACGTCCGCTTCTGATTCTGACGTCGGAGCGCGTCAGCCGAGAATACCTTGCCTATCTGGACGAAAACCGCATTTCGTGGATTGCCTGCGGAAAGGAACGTATCGATCTGTGTCGTTCCTGCGAACTGCTTGCCACGGAGTTCGGTGTGGAACGTATGGCTGTCGTCGGCGGAGGACGCATCAACGCGGGCTTTCTGTCGGCGGAATTGCTTGACGAAATCAGTATTCTCATAGGCGCGGGTATCGACGGACGTGGCGGTATGAGCGCCGTGTTTGACGGTCTGCCGACGGAACGCAGAGTTACGCCCCTTCGCCTGAAAAGCGTACGGCAGTACGACAGCGGGGCGGTATGGCTACGCTATGCCGTGGAACGATAATTCACCGCAGGAGGTTACATTATGAAGTACGAAAACAAAGAATTATTCGAGAAAATCAACGTATTCGGCGAGGGAAGTGCAAATACCGCTTACGCAGAGTATTTTACGGGGGGTTCTTTTCTGAATCCGCTGACCGATCCGAAGAGCGGACTATTTGTCGCTAACGTTACCTTTGAGCCGAGTTGCCGGAATAACTGGCATATTCACCGCGCAACGAAGGGTGGCGGACAACTTCTGCTTTGTACGGCAGGCGAAGGCTGGTATCAGGAGGAAGGCAAGACAGCCGTCAGTCTGCAAGAGGGAAGCGTGATTATGATTCCCGCCAACGTCAAACACTGGCACGGAGCGAAAAAGGACAGCTGGTTCAGCCATATCGCCGTGGAGATCCCGGGTGAGAATTGCCGTAACGAGTGGTGCGAACCCGTTTCCGAAGAAGAATACGCAAAGCTGTAAAGGGAGGATATGAAAAATGGCAGTAAAGCAGACGGCTGGCAGAGATTCTCTTGGCAAATTCGCGCCGAAATTCGCTGAACTGAACGACGACGTGCTGTTCGGTGAGGTTTGGAGCAGGGAGGACAAGCTCTCACTCCGCGACCGTTCGCTTGTAACGGTGGTCGCGTTGATGGCGCAGGGGTTGACGGACGAGAGTTTCCGCTACCACCTGACGACGGCGAAGAAAAACGGCATCACAAGGGATGAGATCGCGGAGATCGTGACTCACGCAGCCTTCTATTGCGGCTGGCCGAAAGCGTGGGCGGTGTTCCGCATGGCAAAAGAAATCTGGAATGAGGAGGACGAAAAATGATCTTAAAGGAAACCTACACGCTTGCAAACGGCGTTCAGATTCCCAAGCTTGGACTTGGCACCTGGTTTATCGATGACGATAAGGTGGCAGAAGCGGTTCGTGCGGCGGTCAAGTCAGGCTATCGGCTGATTGATACTGCGCAGGCTTACGGCAATGAGCGTGGCGTCGGTGAGGGCGTGCGCACCTGCGGTATCCCGCGTGAGAAGCTGTTCGTCGCAAGCAAGGTAGCGGCGGAGCTGAAAACTTATGATGACGCGGCGAACTCCGTTGACAAGACGCTGGAAAAGATGGGGCTTGACTATATGGATCAGATGATCATTCATTCTCCCCAGCCCTGGAACGAGTTCCGCACGGAGAAACGCTATTTTGAAGAAAACAGGGCAGTCTGGCGCGCGTTGGAGGATGCGCAGACGGCGGGTAAGGTCAAGGTTATCGGCGTATCCAACTTCTTAAAAGACGATCTCGAAAACCTGCTCGGTTCCTGCCGAGTAAAGCCTATGGTCAACCAGATTCTGCTGCACGTCGGCAATACCGATTTTGCATTGGCGGACTTCTGTAAAGCTCAGGGCATTCAGGTGGAAGCCTATTCTCCCATTGCCCACGGTGAGGCATTGAAATATCCGGCAATTGCGGATATGGCAAAGAAATACGGAGTGTCCGTCGCGCAGATCTGTATCCGCTATGTGATTCAGCTCGGCGCGGTCGCTTTGCCGAAAACCGCAGACCCGAACCACATGGCAACCAACGCCGCCGTGGATTTCGTTATCTCCGACGGAGATATGGAAACGCTCAAAAACATGAAACGCATTACTGACTACGGTGAATTTAACGTATTTCCCGTGTTCAGTGGCAAGTCGTTGGCATAAGGAGAAAAAAGAAATGAAAACTTTGATTTTGTATTATTCATATAGCGGCAATACCAAGCGCATTGCCGAAACGATTCACAAAGAAATCGGCGGGGATATTGCCCGTATCGATACGGTCGTTCCCTACGACGGCGACTATAATAAGGTCGTTGAGCAGGGACAGCGTGAAACAGCAGAGGGCTTCTGCCCGGAACTGAAACCGTTGCATATTGACCTGACGGCTTACGATACCGTCGTTCTCGGTTCTCCCGTCTGGTGGTATACCTTCGCGCCCGCAATGCACAGCTTTTTGAAAATGGCAGACCTTACGGGAAAAACCGTTTATCCCTTTGCAACCAACGGCGGCTGGCTCGGACATACGCTGAAAGACTTCGAAAAAGCCTGTAAAGGCGCAACCGTAAAGCTCGGACTCGGCGTGCGTTTCGATGAATCCACTCTTCGCACCCCCGAGAAAGAAATTCAGACGTGGATTAAAACCATTCGCGCCTAAAGCCCTGCGCCTTTCGGTATCCGTCGTCAAAACATCGCCCGAAATTCAACGCAACAAACAGGTAATTTAAGTTGGCATTCTAAGCAAACAACCATACAATTTGCCCGAAAATTAACGCAAACAACCATACGATTTGCATGAAATTTAACGCAAACAACAGGCAATTGACGTTTGAATTCCACGTAAGCAAGACGAAAAGCATCGTAAATTAACGATTGATTTATAGTTTTTTACCTTTTTATACAGAAAATCCCCCGAGTCGACTCAACTCGGGGGGATTTTTTGGTGCCGGAGGTGGGACTCGAACCCACACGGTATCGCTACCAACGGATTTTGAGTCCGTCACGTCTGCCATTCCATCACTTCGGCGTTCCTACCGATTTTACTATAAAACCCCGTAAAAATCAAGCGTTTTTCAGTGATTTTCGCGTTGATTTTTTTAGTTTTTGCTACGTAACGTCAAGCGCTCCGTTCTTTATAACCGATTATTTTTACGGAAACGAATCGGTTGAGCCTTCGCTTTAACTTCCTTTTATATACAATAAAGTACGCTCCCTGTCGGTTTCCTTGTCTGAACTGAACCAAAGGTTTGTTTTTATCGTAAAAAGCTGTGTGCCGTAAAGAAAGCTTTAAAAAACGGAGAGTTTCGTTTTTACGTTAATCGGCGATAAAGAATAACGCGCTTGGCATTCCTTTTTTCCCTTGTCGCGATTCTCCGTAAATCTCCGTCGTTTTCCGTTTCGAAGGCTAAGTCTTCCATTCGTTGTTGCAGATATTTTTTTATTCGGATAAATTCCCCCGTTTGTTTTTACCCGATAAAACGAAAATAAAGTAATCGGCGTCGTTTTTTCTCGGGACTCATCGTTCCGCTTATTTTTACAGGCGTTGTTTTCCGTTTTCAAAGGCGTTTGAATAAAAGGCGCGTGAAAGGCAATAAAAAGAATTGAAAAAAAATTCGAGCTGTGATATAATTACAATGCATAGTTGCGAAAAAATACAGAAGGAGGGGCTGAATATGAACGTCGTTTCCAGAACGGACAAAAACGGTAAAGTCGTTTACAGCAGCGATATTCTCAATTCGATAGTTCAGTGCGCCGCTGAGGAAGTGGAGGGAGTGGTTAAAAACTCTCAGAATTCCAAGATCAACAAACGTTACAAGAACGGAGTTAAGGTCGAATCGATTGGCGAATACGTTTATATCGACGTGTTCGTTAAACTTTACCACAACGTTAAAGTGAAGGACGTTTCCTATCTCGTGCAGGAATCGATTAAAAACACGGTCGAATCCATGACGGATTTTAAGGTGAAAGACATTAACGTTCACGTCGTTGACGTGGAATTTGCGACGGTTTCGTTCGGACAGCCCCGATTGGAGGAATAAATGAGAAAATACGCAAGAGAAACCGCGTTTTCTATGACTTACGCGTTTCTGATGACCAACGAAAGACTGGACGATATACCCGATTTGTTTGACGGCAGACTTCTTGACGCGAAGGACAGAGAGTTTATCTTCAAGGTTTACGACGGCGTTATAGACAACGAAGACAGATACGAAGAATATATAAAGAAATTTGCAGAAGGTTTCAGACTGGAGAGAATTTACAGAATCGACAGGGCTTTGCTTCTTTCCGCAATGAGCGAAATGGAGAACGTGAAAACGCCCGCGCCCGTAGTTATCGACGAAATCGTTACTTTCGCCAAAAAGTACAGCACCGAAAAGAGCATGAGCTTCATTAACGGTATTCTCGGCAGTTTCGTAAGAACTTCGCCAATAGATACCTGCGCTTGCTGTAACCCCGTAAAAAACGACGTTTCCTGCGATAATAAACCCGAGGAAACCCAAATTTCGGACGGTTGCGGTAAACCCGAAGAAAGAGTTTCTTTTGAAGGAACGAACGGCGAGGTTATTCTTCAGAAACCCGCGATTCCCGACGAAGACGAATTTCTCGGCGGGATTTTCGACGAAGATGAGACTTAAACGGTTATAAGTGCTTAATATAATAGTCGCTAACTACTTAATACGGTAATCATAATAGACTTCTGATAATTGTTATAATCGTTGCCCGCGCGCAACGGATTTTAAGGAGAAAACGGTAATGGCAAAAATAATTGACGGCAAGAAATTCGCTGCGGATTTTATAGCAAACTTAAAGGAAGAAACGGAAAAATTCCGCGCCGAAACGGGTAAAAGCGTTCGTCTTGCAACGCTTATCGTAGGCGATAATCCTTCTTCGCTTTCGTATATAAAGAGAAATAACCAGAGTTGCGAAAAAGCGGGAATAGAAAGCGTCGTGGTGACTCTTCCCTGTAGCAGCAGTCAGGAAGAAGTTATAGAAGCGGTAGAAAAACTCAATAAAGACGCTTCCGTAAACGGAATTTTACTTCAGCTTCCCATGCCAAAGCATATAGACAAAGATAAAGTCATCGACGCGCTCGATCCCAAAAAGGACGTGGACGGACTTACGAAAAGGAACGCCGCCGATTTGTATCTCGGAAACAAAGGCGCTTTCGTTCCCAATACGCCCATGGGCGTTCTTACTCTCATGAAGTCGGAGAACGTCGGAATTTCAGGCAAACGCGCCGTCGTTATAGGCAGGAGCAACATCGTAGGAAAGCCTATGGCTATGCTTCTTCTGGGTGAAAACGCAACCGTTACCGTTTGTCACAGCAGAACGCAAAACATTGCCGAAATCTGCAGGGAAGCCGATATACTGGTTTCCGCCGTGGGTAAAGCGGGCTTCGTTACGGGAGACATGATAAAAGAAGGCGCGGTCGTTATGGACGTCGGCACCAATTTCGAAAACGGAAAGCTCGTAGGCGACGTCAGGTTTGACGAAGCGGAGAAGAAAGCTTCTTTAATAACGCCCGTTCCGGGAGGTTGCGGACCGGTTACGGTATGTATGCTTATGAGGAACGTACTTAACGCGGCTGTCGCTCAGAATAAATGATTATATCGGTTTCTCAGTACGGCAATTTAATAAAAGGAATACTGGACAGCGAACCTATTTTATGCAGATTGAGCGTAAAAGGAGAGGTTGCCGAGTGCAAAAGAAGCGGTGACGCGATCTGGTTTACGATAAAAGACGAATTCTGTCGTATGAGCTGTTTTTCCTTCACCTATAAAGACATTCTTCAAACGGGCGAAACGGTAGTCGTTACGGGAAGTCCTTCCTATTACGTAAAGAGCGGTAATCTTTCTTTTTACGCGCAGGAAGTCAAACCTGAAAACAAGCGCGGAGATATGCTCGCGCGTCTTCTGGAACTCAAAAACAAGCTCGAAAAAGAAGGCGTTTTTTCCAACAACCGACAGGTCGACCGTTACGCAAAGAAAATCGGCGTGGTTACGAGTACTACGGGAGCGGCGGTAAGGGATATTATCGACGTTGCAAAGAGGCGCAACCCCATGGTCAGCATAGCCGTTTTTCCGAGTAAAGTTCAGGGAGAAGGTTCAGCCGACTCTGTAAGAAGGGGCGTGGAGTACTTTTCTCACAGCGACGTCGATACCGTTATAGTTGCAAGGGGCGGAGGAAGCAAAGAAGACCTTACCGCTTTTAACGACGAAAAGCTCGTACGTTCCGTATACGAATGCAGTAAACCCGTTATTTCCGCCGTCGGACACGAAATCGATTTTACGCTTTGCGATTTTGCCGCCGATTTACGCGCGCCCACGCCTTCCGCCGCGGCAGAACTCGCGACTGCGGATATTGCGGAAGTCAAAGAATCGCTCGTTTACCTTACTCAAAGAGCCGGAACGCTTGCAGGCAGTATGCTTGCGGAAGTTTCGGAAGATATCCGTTACGAGCTTAAATACGCGGGCGAGATTTTTAAGGGTAAACTTTCGGGCGCGGAAGCAAGTTTGAGAACGCTCGGTCACAGAGCCTTTTCGGCAGTTAACGTAAAGCAGGACGGCGTTGAAAAACGTTTTGACGGACTTATGAGTTTAGCCGAAGCCACAAGTCCTATGAAGCTTTTGCGCAGGGGAATGGCTGCCCTTTCCGTTAACGGCAGGGATCTTAACGAAAACGAACTTTCGGTCGGACTGGAATTCGACGCAAGAATGCACGAAAAGCGTTTTACCGCAAGAGTAATCGGTATTACGGAGGAGAAAAATGGGACAGAAAAAGAAGAACGATCTTGAAACCGTCATGAGTAGTCTCGAAGAAACCGTCGCGAAGATGGAATCGAGAGATACTGGACTTAACGAAAGCATTAAGCTTTACGAGAAAGCGGCTTCTCTCGCAGCCGAGGCAAAGGAGCTTTTAGCCGAATATAAAGGAAGGATTACCGTTATAAGCGACGCTATGAATTCCATAGAAGAAGATTTCGAATAAGTACGCCGTGAAAAAAGAAAACCGCCTTTTACGGTAATTACCGGGAAAGAACGCAAAACCGAAGAAACCGTCGGATAAGAATTATATAAGGTGCGATTTACGCAAGAGGAAATAAAATGAACAATTGTGATTTAAGCGGTCTTTTGGGCGCGCTTACCGAACACGCGTCGGAAACGGAAAAACTTTTCGGAAAGTATTTTCCCGAAAAAAACAAAGCTATGGTTCTCGAAGCTGCGGCTTACGGACTTTTCGGAAAGGGAAAAAGACTCAGAAGTTTTCTTCTGAGATGCGGAGCGGACAGGTACGAAATCTGTGACGAAAACACGGAAAGACTTGCCGTAGCCGTGGAAATGATACACGCTTATTCTCTTATTCACGACGATCTTCCCTGTATGGATAACGACGATATGCGCAGAGGAAAGCCTTCCTGTCATAAGGTTTTCGGAGAAGCGGGCGCGCTTCTTGCGGGCGACTGTCTTCTGAATATGGCTTACGAAGTCATGCTTGGCGGAAAGTTCACGCGAGGCTATACCAAAGCCTGCAAAGTCATAGCTTCGTCTGCGGGATATTCGGGAATGATAGACGGTCAGTACGTCGAACTTGCTTCGGAATTCGCCGACGAAAAGAAGATGTTTCTGATTTCCGCGCTTAAAACGGGAGCTTTATTCAAGGCTTCGGTGCTTGCGCCCGCCCTGATTGCCGAAAGAAGCGAAGCCGAACTCGAACTGCTCGAAGAATTCGCGCTGTCTTTCGGTATCGCGTTCCAGCTTGCCGACGATCTTTTGGACGAAAAAGGCGAGAAACATACGGAAGAATTGAATTTCGTCAACGTTTTGGGAAAGGAAAAAACGCAGGAATATCTGGCTTCCTATTCGGAAAAAGCTTCCGAGTGTTTAAGAAAACTCGGTATATCCGACGGCTTCGAAGAAAGACTTATCTCTTTCAATCTCAGCAGAAAAAACTGATTTGCGCTTAAAGCGGAAATAGCCGATTTGCGTCTGAAAAGACGAAACGATTTATAGCCGATGAACGCAAAACCCGATTTATATCCGATTTGCATGGTTCGGTTATATATCTGCCCGTCTTTTGGAGTATAATTTAATTACGAATTTAACCGAAAACAGTCGTTTTTTATTAAATCCGACTGTTTTTTCGTTTGTCCGAAAGCCTTGTACAATCGGCTTTTTCATACGGTGATACTGCACTTTAAGCCACAAAAAGAAAGTCCTTTTTTTCGTTGACTTTTTTTATGCGTAAGACTATAATTTCTTAGCATTCCGTTCATGCTCACTGATTGTTTTCGGTGAATTGAAAGCGGTTACCGCGCCGATCGGCGATAAAGAACGTAGTGCCTGCCAGATAAAGTCTGACCTTAAGTCTGACGTTCGGTTTAACGTTCGGTCTGACGGCAGTTCGTAAATAACGCTTCGCTGAAAAACGGATTCGTTTTTACGTAGGGATATAAAAGAAAGAATTGAAGACTAAAGCTTCGGAGGAAAATATGAAAACGAATGTGTCCGAAAGGGATTTGTTCGGATCGGAACGCATAAGCAGGGTTTTATGGAAAATCGCACCGCCCGTAATGCTGGCTCAGCTTATTCAGGCGCTGTATAACATAGTGGACAGTTTCTTCGTGGGAAGATATTCCGACGACGCGCTTACCGCCGTTACGGTAATTTACCCCATTCAGCTTATAATAGTGGCTCTTGCGGTAGGTACGGGCGTGGGCGTAAACACCTATATGGCGAGAAAGTACGCGCACGGAGAAATCGATAAAGCCAAATCCGCCGCAGGTACGGGTATGGTTCTTGCGGTAGTTTCGTGGGCTGTTTTCGCGCTTTTGTCCGTGCTTATCATGGACCCCTATATAAAAACTTCCGCTTCCGAACCCGAAGCCATCAAAGACGCGAGAACTTACGGACTTATCGTTTGTATAGGCAGTCTCGGAACCTTCCTTGAAAGCAACTGGTCCAAGGTTCATCAGGCGAGAGGAAATATGAGGCTTCCCATGATCGCTCAGGTCGTCGGCGCGCTTATAAACTGCGTTTTCGATCCTCTTCTTATCTTCGGAATAGGTCCTTTCCCCGAAATGGGTATAGCCGGAGCGGCTTACGCAACCGTTCTCGGGCAAGTCGTTTCCGCTATAATCGTAGGAATAAAAGGCTTTGAAAAGCCTCCGAAAATCAAGGAAATGCCTCATTATATAAAGAAGATATACTTCTACGGCTATTCGTCTATCATAATGCAGGCTCTCTATACCGTCTATATAGTCGCGCTCAATATGATTCTCGCAAACTTTTCCGATTCGGCGGTAACCGTTCTCGGTCTTTATTATAAGGCGCAGAGCTTCTTCTTTATTCCGCTTTTCGGACTTCAGACGTGTATAGTTCCTCTTCTGAGTTTCAACTACGCGCGCGAAAGTTACGAACGCTGTCACGAAACGATGAAGGACACCATTCTTATTTCGCTGGCGTTTATGATAATAGGAATGCTGTGCTTCTTCTTTATCCCCGAACAGCTGATGAGGATATTCTCCAACTCCGAAACGGTCATTGCCATAGGAAAAACGGCTTTCCCGATAATCGGAAGCAGTTTTTTCTGCGCGGTATTTTCGCTCACAATGCCCGTGTTCTTTCAGGCAATAGGCAAAGGCTTTACGAGTATGATGCTTTCGCTTACCCGACAGATATTCTGTCTCGTACCCGTATTCTGGTTGCTTTCCCGTATAGGACTGGATTACGCCTGGATAGCCTTTCCCGTAGCCGAAACGGTAGCCGGCGGAGTGGGACTGATTCTTTACGCGAAACAGCTCAGAAAGTGGGGCTGTAAGTTTGAATTGAAGAAACATAAAGAACCGCAGAACGCGGACGAACGGAATAAAGCCGACTGAAACGACAACCCGCGTTCTCGGCGTTAAATCCCGTATAAAACGGAAACCGTAATTTAATAAACCTCAGTGAAAGCCGTAAGTTTACCGGCGGAACCGACGCATCTTTCAAAGAATGCTGTAATCCGTTAAAATAAACGTTACGGCTTTATCGGTTAAAAACGCGAAACGGGCTTTTAATGAAGTTGACTAACTGCGTGAAATTTGTTATAATCGGGGCAAAAATACGGCTTTGCCGTAAAAAAGAAAAAGGAAGAAAAACAATGGAATCCGGTATCAAAGGAAGAACAGAAATAGTAGTTACTCCCAAAGAAAGCGCAAAGACTCTCGGAAGCGGTCTTCTCGAAGTATATGCAACGCCCGCCATGATAGCTCTTATGGAAGGTTGCGCAAGCCAGAGCGTCGCTCCCTATCTCGAAGAAGGTTTCGGAACGGTAGGAACGGCTCTTAACGTAAAACACCTTTCAGCTACGCCCATGGGTATGAAGGTTTATTGCGAAAGCGAACTTACCGAAGTTGACGGAAGAAGACTCGTTTTCAGCGTAAAAGCTTACGACGAAGCGGGACTTATCGGCGAAGGAACTCACGAACGTTTTATAATAAACAACGAAAAATTCCTCGCTAAAGTCAACGCAAAAACCGCAAAATAACTTATTTTATAGTAGTTAAACGGCGTAAAAAAACAAAAACCGCAATCAGAAGCTCCGAAAAACGCGGGGCTTCTTTTTTTGTTTTTGTCTGTAAGTCGGCTTCAGGGAATATATCTGTTCGGTTTTTTGCGCCTACCGCCGTTTTTAATTAAGTGATTTTTTCAACTTTTTATAAAAGGTTTTCCGAAACTATTGCAAAAGACGATATTTTATGCTAAAATAATTGTACAAAAGAGTGTAAACTGAACAGATTTTGCAATTTCATACTGCGAATCTAAGGCATTACGTCGCTGTAAGATTAAAGGCGAACGCTCAGAAAGCAATTTTCCGATAAATTTATCTAACAAAAAACCGTTCGGTGCGTATATACCGATGAAAGGAGGCGTTATGAAAGATATAAAAATATTATTTGAATATCAGAAATTCAAACCAAACGCCGCTTTGCAGTCAAAAATAAACGCAGTGACCGCAAAGTATTTATCGGCAGGCGTTGAAATCGACGACGACGAGCTGGACGTATCGGCAGCAGGCGAGCCTTCACGGCGGGAATTTTCTACGGAGAAGGGCGATGCAGACGACGAGTAGTGCGCAGAATGCGGCTTATATGCTTTATTACGGCAAAGTTTTCGGCTACGTTATGAACAGGGTTCACGTAAGAGCCGACGCCGAAGACATTACCGCCGAAGTTTTTTTGAAGCTGTTTTCCAAATCCGACGGTTTCGATTGGAAAAGGCCGGGCGCGTCTACCTACGTTTTCCGCGTAATGCAGACCACGCTGGTGGACTTTTACCGTCAGAAGAAAATCACAACCGAACCGTTGGAGGAAATGGAAGATAAAATAGGCGTTGACGACGATTTCGACGCGGCTTTATTGTCGCTTAACGGCGCGCTTAACGTTCTTAACGAAAGAGAGCTTGCCATAGTCGTTCTGCACTATTACCACGGTCTGAGCCATAAAGAAATTTCGGAAAAAATGCGTCTGTCCTACTCCAACGTCAGGCAAATATGCCACGTTTCCATACAAAAGCTGAGAAAAGAAATGGAGAAGTAGTATGAACAATAAAGATCAGGTTACGCGCGAAAACGAAAAAACTTTTGCCGACGAGGAACTCACGGGCGTTACGGGCGGTATTCTGGAAGAATACGCCGACGTTACCCGTCAGGAAGACGAAGAACTTGAAAACACCCGCGGAAAGGGCGGTTGCGGAAGACCTTGAAATAAAGTCGTCCGTGGAAAAGTTCAAAGGCTGAGATAAAATTTAAACGGCAGTAAGCGACGAAACGGTCGCTTTACTATAAAGACGAATGTAATTGCAATTACGACAGGAAAGGAGATTTACCATGGAAATCAAAAAAACACAAGAGGGCGGAGTTCTTACCGTTACCGTTGAAGGCCGTCTCGATACGACTACGGCTCCGAGGCTTGAAGCCGAATTCAAACAGAGTCTCGGAGGAGTAACTAAACTCGTACTCGATTTCGGATCGCTCGAATATCTTTCTTCGGCAGGTCTCCGCGTTCTTCTTTCCGCACAGAAAGTTATGAACAAACAGGGCGAAATGATAGTAAGAAACGTAAACGAAACCATTGCCGAGATTTTCGAAGTAACGGGTTTTTCGGACATTCTTACGGTAGAGTAAACCGACTGTTCAAGGCTAAGGCGTAATAGTTTCTCGGACGCAGACGGGCATTCCCGTTTTGCGGTCGGGGCGTCGTTGCGCTATGCGCCGACAGGGTTTTGAGGGATAACAGTGGACAACAAATTTGCAGGCAGTGCGTACAGGTATTTTTTGGTGTGGGGCATTTGTTCGTCGCTCGCGATGACCGTCTGCACGATAGTGGACGCCTTTCTCGTGGGCAACATAGAGGGCAGCAACGGTCTTGCCGTCGCCAATATTTCCACGCCCGTATTTCTGATTTACGCGTTGTTCGGTATAACCGTAGGCGTAGGAGCGAACGTTTACATAGCTCGTCTTCTCGGTGCGGACAACGTGAAAAAAGCCAACCGCATTTTTCATTCTCAACTTTGTTTCGGGCTTATTATAGGCTTTTTATGTCTTGCGCCTCTTCTTTTCAAGGACGCGTATTTTTCTTTTCTCGGAGTTACTCCCGAACTTTATACGCTTGCCGACGAATACCTTACCGTCGTAATGTGGTCGGCTCCCGTTTTCGTTATGTACCATATTCTTTCCGTTTCGGTCAGAACGGACAGTAACCCCAGACTTTCGGCAATCGCTTCCGCCGTGGTAATTATCACCGACGTGGTTCTCGATTTGCTTTTTATGAAGGTTCTGAACTGGGGAATCATAGGCGCGTCGGCTTCTCTTTGTATTGCGGAAGCTTTGGGAGTTCTCGTTCTCCTCACTCATTTTCTTAAAAAACGCAAACTTCTTAAACTCAGACTGGCTTTACCGACCTTCGAAGAGATCAAAAACTTCGTTGCGGGCGGTTTCGGTATGGGTTCTGCCAATATCTTCGGCGCGGTGGTTATGCTTGTGTTCAACACACTGCTTATCCGTTTCGGCGGACAATCGGGCGCGTTTTACGTTGCCGTGTACGGAGTAATCTATACAGTCTCTACCATTCCCGCGGGCGTTTTCGACGGAGCGTCGGGTTCGCTTTCCACGGTTACCGCTTTCTTTACGGGCGAATCGGACACAAAGGGCGTCTACGTCGTTCTTAAAAAGGCTTTGACGGTGGCGGTTGTAAGCGGTTGCTGTTTCGCTCTTTTATCGGCAATTTTTTCGGGGTTCCTTTTGGGAGCGTTCGGAATAGAAACCGTTTCTGAAAGTGCGGTTACGGCTATGCGTATATTCGCGCTGAGCGTGATTTTCGGCGGAATAAACACCGTCGTTACGGCTTTCTGGCAGTCCATAGGAAGAGCCGGACTTGCGGGCGTTATGTCGGTTATAAGAAACTGCGCTCTGCTCGTTGTCGCAGGCTTATTGCTTATCCCGGGCGGTAACGTTATCGGGCTTGCCGTTTCCTACGTTTGTACGGAAGTTTTATGTACGATAATTATCGGCGGTATTCTTGTTTTCAGACCGTCGAAAGACTACATGGAAGAGAAATACGGCGCGAAGGGCAGATGTTTCGAATGCAGTTACCCCATAGAAACCGAAAGCGCGGAACACATTTCGGGCGATCTCGAAAAGGTTTGCGACGAATGGGGAATAGGCGTAAAACAGTCTTTTATCATCAATTTCGTGTGTGAGGAAATGCTTCTCAACGTAATAAGATTCGGCCTCGACGACGCAAACAATAATAAAAAAGCGTATTACGTTTCCATAAAGCTTATGGAAAAGGACGGAGATTACGTTCTTCGTATACGCGACAACGTAAGCGTTTATAATCCTTTCGAGTCTTCGGGCGACGAAATAGACTCGGGCGTGCTGAAACTTATCCGCAAGAAAACCAAGTATTGCGATTATCAGCGAAAAATGATATTCAATTATCTTTACGTAGTAATTTAAGGAGAGGGTTATGCAAGGTCAGTTTGTTTTTCGTGAACAAAAGGAAATGGAAAGGCTTGGCGTGCAGAACGATCTGCTTATGCGTTACGAGGCTCCTGTTTTGGCGCGGATTTTTTCTTGCAATCGGGAGCTTTTTGTTTTGGACGTGGGCTGTAACGACGGCTCCAAGACCGTCGAACGCTTTTCTTCCGAAGCGGTCTCGAAAGTTATCGGACTTGAATACAATACGGAACTTACTCGCAAGGCAGGTAGTTTATACGGCGGCGGTAAGTTTTCTTTTTACGGAGTGGACGTCGAAGCGGAAGACTTTTCGATTCGTCTCGAAGACATAATGCGCGAAAAGAAAATAGACGGATTCGACGTTATTTATCTGTCTTTCGTTTTAATGCACGTTTCGGACGCCGAAAAACTGCTTAAAAGACTTCGTCCTTTTCTTAAAGAAAGCGGAGTGCTTCTTATAGTGGAAGCCGACGACGGTTCGTCTTTTTTAAGCGGAGAAGGAAACCTTCTTCTGAAAGAATTTCTCGGTTTGCTCGGCGAGGACGAATATTCGGGCAACAGAAACCTCGGCTCGGAACTTAGCCCGATGCTTTCCCGTTGCGGATACGAAAACGTCCGCGTCTGGAGCGACCGCATATACGCGGGTAAGGACGAAAAGGACACGAAACAAGCCGTTTTTACCGCTTTTTTTACATATTTTCCCGAAGATACGGCTTTGCTTTTACAGGCTGAACCGCAAAACGAAAAATACAAGTCTTGGGCAAAGTGGGTTAAAGAGAAGTTTCCGTTGCTTAAAGAATGCGTTTTAAGCGAAGATACGGTTATTTCCATAGGAATGAAAATTTTGACTTGCACGAAGGAGAAAAACGATGGGCAGTTACGGTAAGGGCGAAAGATTCACGCTTGTACCGCTTAAAGAGAAAGAATTGGACGAAGCCTGCGCGCTGTGCGACGAATGCGTCGGAAGAAACCTTTATAAGAAGGAAGATATAAAAATCGCTTTTGAAGATCGGGACAAGCATTTTCTTTTGCTTAAAGACGAAAAAGGAAAGACCGCAGGGTATATTTATTACGGTCTGTCTACCGACGAAGAAATTGCAAATTACGCCAAAATAGACGTGAATTTAATCAGACGGATTTATCCGAGCAAGGGTAAAATCATAGGAAAGATGCAGTCGATAGGCGTAAAAAGCGAATATCGCGGAGAAGGACTTTCCGCCTTTATGATTAACTTCGTAACGGACAGGCTTAAAAAGCAGTCGGCAGGCATAGTTTTCTGCGTCTGCTGGAAACCCAAGGGCATAGTTTCGGTGCAGAAAGCTCTTAAAGAATGCGACTTCTCGTTCCTTACCGAAGCAAAAAAGATATGGTACGACGACGTTGACCTCGTATGTCCCTACTGCAAAGGTCGTTGCGTCTGCGACGCGGACGTTTATTATAAAATACTCGAGGAGGTAACCGATGAAACTTAAACTCCTGCCCAAATTTATCATTTCGCTGGGCGTCGTAGGATTGGTGCTTACCATAGCCGTGTCGCTTTTCGGATACGCCAATACCAAAAACCGTCTGGAAGAAACCTACGCCGAGAGCGTTATGAGCAACAGCGATACCATAGCGGAAATGCTCGATCCCGTGGACGTACAAATCGTTATCGGCGAGAAGGGTAACGAAACCGACGTTTACAAAAATATGTGTAATCTCTTCAACGAGATTAAGAAAAAGGCGAAGATTACCTATCTTTCTCTCGTGGTTTTAAGCGAGAACAGCGTTACCTTCTATATCGACGCCATGGTCGAAGAAATGGGAGACGATCCGCTTAGTCAGATGCCCTACGGAACGACGGTTCTGTATACGGACGCGGCTAATCCCGAAGATCCCGCCGACCTTCAGAAGTACGTGGACGCGTGGGAAAGATACAAAGAGAATAAAGGCACGGAAAAACCCTTCCTTACCGATAACTCTTACGGATATAACTATTCTTTCGGTTCGATTATTCTCGACGAAGACGGAAAAGCCATAGCGGAAGTTCAGTACATACTCGATATGAGCGACCTGAAAACCTATCTTAATTCCTTCCTCGTCAATATGGTACTCATATCCTTTGCGGTTATAGCCGTTACTCTCGTGGCTTATATATTCTTCGTAAGAGTAATGGTAACGCGCCCCATAGGAAAGCTTACCGACTTTACGGAAGAAATTACGCGTAACAACGCTTTCGAAGGTCAGAGCGTGGAAATAAAGACGGGCGACGAAATAGAATCGCTCAGCGATTCGTTCAACATCATGCTTGAAAAGCTGGAAGACTATATCGCCAACCTCTCCAAGATAACCGCCGAAAAAGAACGTATAGGAGCGGAACTCGACGTTGCGCGTCATATTCAGGCTTCTATGCTTCCCTGTATCTTCCCTGCCTTCCCTCAGCGTAGCGAATTCGATATTTTCGCTTCCATGACGCCCGCAAAGGAAGTCGGAGGCGACTTTTACGACTTCTTCCTCGTGGACGACGATCATCTGGCTATGGTTATGGCGGACGTTTCTGGTAAAGGCGTTCCGGCGGCTCTGTTTATGATGATATCCAAAACCCTTATAAAATCCGCCGCGCAGAACGGTCTGTCTCCCAAAGCCGTTCTGGAAAAGGTCAACAATCAGCTCTGCGAAAACAACGACGCGGAAATGTTCGTAACGGTATGGCTGGGCATTCTCGAAATATCTTCGGGTAAAATGAAGTGCGCCAACGCCGGACACGAATATCCCGCGATTATGAGAAAGGGCGGAGACTTCGAACTGTTCAGGGACAAACACGGTTTCGTCCTTGCGGGTATGGAAGGAGCAAAGTACCGCGAATACGAAATCGAACTTAACGCCGGCGACAGACTGTTCGTTTATACCGACGGCGTTCCCGAAGCAACCAACTCTTCCGAAGAGCTTTACGGAACGGACAGAATGCTTCTTGCGCTCAATAAAGCCAAAGACGAATCCTGTCAGGATCTTCTCGGAGCCGTTCACCGCGACGTAGACGCATTCACGGGAGAAGCCGATCAGTTCGACGACATTACCATGCTTTGTCTCGAACTCAAATCGACCTCCGCTATGAAAAGCATAAGCGTAGTTCCTTCGTCGGAAACTCTGACGGACGTCACGAATTTCGTGGAAGGCGTAGTTTCCGAAGCGAACGTTCCAGCGAAGATTGCTTCTCAGATAAATATAGCCGTGGACGAAATCGTCTCCAACGTCGTAAATTACAGCGGAGCGACTCTTCTCAAAACCGAATGCGGAGTAAACGAAAGTGAAGTTACCGTCAGGTTTTCCGATAACGGCAAGCCCTATAATCCTACGGAAAAGCCCGATCCCGATACGACTTTATCCGCGGAAGAACGCAAAATAGGCGGACTGGGAATCTTTATGGTGAAGAAAACCATGGACGAATTCTCGTACGAATATAAAGACGAACGTAACGTTCTTACCATCGTTAAAAAATTGTGAGGTAGAAAACATGAACAATAATCTTTTCAGGAAATCGAGTATAGACAGGGTGAATTCGCCCGAACAGCTCAACGAATACATACGCGTCGCCAATCCCAGCGTGTGGATTATTCTCGCTACGGTTATAGTTCTTCTCGTCGGCGTAATAGTCTGGGCTGTGTTCGGAAAGGTCGAAACCAAAATTTCTACCTGCGTTTCCGTTAACGGAACTACCGCCGTGTGCTACGTTTCGGCAGACGACGCCGCCAAACTCAAAGAAGGAATGGTCATTACCGTAAGTTCTTCGGGAACTACGGGAAAGATAAAAAGCGTTCCCGATAAACCTGTTCAGCTCGGCGAAGAAACGAGCGATTATATTCTTTACCTTACGGGCTTTTCGAGAGGAGATTTCTGTTATCTCGTGGAAGTCGAACTCACTGACGTCAACGACGGCGTTTACAGCGCAATAATTACGGTGGACAGTACGAGTCCCATTACTTTCGTAATTCATTAGGCTAAGAGGTGGGAAAATGGCAAACAAGAAAAAAATACCTACCGAGCCTACGAAAAACAAAGTAGCCAAGGTCCCGGTAGTCATTCAGATGGAGGCTCTCGAATGCGGAGCCGCAAGTCTTGCGATGGTTCTGGCTTATTACGGAAAGTGGGTGTCTCTGGAACGCGTGCGCGCCGATTGCGGTGTATCGAGAGACGGTTCCAACGCCAAAAACATTCTTAAAGCGGCCCGTTCTTACGGACTTACCGCAAAAGGTTACCGCTACGAACCCGAAGGACTTAAACAAAACGGAACTTTCCCCTGCATTATCCACTGGAACTTCAACCATTTCGTGGTTCTCTGCGGATTCAAGGGCAATAAAGCCGTTATCAACGATCCTGCAAAAGGAACTTACAGCGTTCCCATGGAAACTTTCGACAAGTCTTTCACGGGCATTTGTCTTATGTTCGCTCCTTCCGAAGAGTTTCAGCCTTCGGGTAAACCCAAGAGCGTGCTTGCTTTCGTTAAAAAGAAACTCTCGGGTGCGGGCGGAGCTTTCGCGCTCGTGGTTATAACCACCGTCATAACTTCGCTTATCGGTATAATTACCCCCGGTTTTTCCAACGTCTTTGCCGACCGATTGCTTTCGGGCAGTAATCCCGAGTGGCTTATGCCCTTTATTTACGGAATTTCGGGGCTTGCCGTCGTGCAGATTATCGTGGCATGGATTCAGACGGTTTACTCCCTTAAAGTCAACGGTAAAATCGCCATAGTCGCAAACAGCGAATATATGTGGCACGTTCTTCGTCTGCCGATGGAATTCTTCTCTCAAAGAATGGCGGGCGACATAACGGGACGTCGCAGTCAGAACGCTTCCATTGCAGGCACTATAATTTCTACCTTCGCGCCTCTTGCGATTCAGGGCATAATGATGATTTTCTACCTGTTCGTTATGCTCCGTTACAGCGTGATTCTGTCGCTCGTGGGAATAGCTTCGATATTCATAAATATGGCGGTAAGCAGTTTCATTTCCAAAAAGAGAATCAACATCACGCGCGTATCCAGCAGAGACGCCGGTAAACTTGCGGGAGCTACCGTAGCGGGTATAGAAATGATAGAATCCATAAAGTCTTCGGGCGCGGAAAACGGATTCTTCGAAAAATGGTCGGGCTATCAGGCTAACGTAAACGCGGGTACGGTTAAATTCACCAAGCTTAACGCTTATATGGGAATAATTCCTTCCGTGGTTTCCATGCTCACCAACGCAATCGTACTTATGGGTAGCGTTTATCTTTGTCAGCAGGGCGAATGGACGGTAGGTATGATTACCGCCTTCTCGGGATTTTTGAATTCCTTCGTTTCGCCCGCAATGCAGTTCGTTTCGGCTTCTCAGGTTATTCAGGAAATGAGAACGGATATGGAACGTATCGAAGACGTAATGGAATACCCTGCGGATATACCTTCCGTTTCCGAAGATAACGACGAGAATCAGGAATTCGACAAACTCAGCGGTAAAATCGAACTCAAAAACGTGACCTTCGGATATTCCCGCCTTGCCGAACCTCTTATAAAAGACTTTTCAATGACTCTTCTCCCGGGACAGAGAGTGGCTTTCGTAGGTCCTTCGGGTTGCGGAAAATCCACCATCTCAAAGCTTATCTCGGGGCTTTACAAACCGTGGTCGGGCGAGATTCTGTTCGACGGAAAACCCATAAGCGAAATCAACCGTAGCGTATTTACGGGTTCGCTGTCGGTAGTGGATCAGGATATTATTCTTTTCGAAGACACCATCGCCAACAACATAAAGATGTGGGATACTTCGATAGAAGACTTTGAAATGATTCTTGCCGCCCGCGACGCTCAGATACATAACGATATTATGCAGAGAGACGGCGGTTATCAGTACAAACTTGCCGAAGGCGGTAAGGATTTGTCGGGCGGACAAAGACAAAGACTGGAAATCGCCCGCGTGCTTGCGGAAGATCCTACCATTATCATTATGGACGAAGCGACGTCGGCTCTTGACGCAAAAACCGAATACGACGTGGTTAAATCTATCGAAAACAGAGGAATTACCTGTATCGTGGTAGCTCACAGACTCAGTACGATTCGCGACTGCGACGAAATCATCGTTCTCGACAGAGGACAGGTCGTCGAAAGAGGAACGCACGAAGAACTTTACGCAAACGGCGGAGTTTACACTCAGCTGGTGTCCAACGAATAAAGGAGAATAGAATATGGGATGGTTTGACGAGCAAATCAAACAGCGTATTCAGCACGATGACGATAATTTTGCCGACGCTTTCGCCACTATGGCGGAAGTCGTTATGGGCGAACGTATTTCGCGCGCACTGAACGACGATCGTATTCAGGCTAAAAACGCAATAGAAGAAATTCTTAAATATTATCACGTAAGACCTACCGAACTTCCCGACGGAATAAAAGATATGAACGACCAGCTCGAATATCTTATGCGTCCTTCGGGCATTATGAGACGAACGGTAAAACTTCAGGGCGAATGGTATAAAGATTCGGTGGGCGCAATGCTGGGAAGTCGGAAAGACGACGGAAGTCCCGTGGCTTTGTTGCCTTACGGTATCAACGGTTATAAGTTCCGCGACGTAAAGACGGGAAAGACCGTCCGCCTCAACAAAAAAACGGCTGAACTTATAGACGAAGAAGCCATATGTTTCTATAAGCCTCTGCCTCTTAAAAAAATCGGCGTAAAAGACCTTATCGTCTATATCGTGCAGTGTATGTCGGTTGCGGACTTCGTTCTCGTAGGACTGGCTACGCTTGCGGTAACTCTTATCGGTCTTTTAACCCCTGCCATTCAGAAACTTATTTACGGTTCGGTTATAGAGAACAGGAATCTGCAACTTCTGCTCGCGGTATTCGCCTTTCTTATCTGTTCGAACATCGCTCAGATTCTGATAGGCGTCACCCGTCAGCTGATTATGAGCCGACTGGGAAGCAAAATGAACGTTCAGGTTCAGGCGGCGGGAATGATGCGCGTCTTGTCTCTTCCCGCAAAGTTCTTTCAGGAATACGCGGCGGGCGATCTTTCCAGCCGTATGAGTTATCTTCCCGCTTTGTGCGGAATGATTTCCAACGCCGTACTTACGACGGGACTTTCGAGTATATTCTCGCTTATTTATATTTCGCAGATGGTTTCTTACGCTTCGAGCCTCGTTATTCCGGGACTTATCGTAATAGCCTTCACGGTTATATGCTCGCTTGTCGTCGTTAACGATCAGCTCAAAACTTCGAGAGCGCAGATGAAGGTTGCGGCAAAAGAATCGGGACTGGAATATTCTTTGCTTACGGGTATTCAGAAGATTCGTCTTTCGGGCGCAGAAAAGCGCGCCTTTGCAAAATGGGCGAATATCTACGCGCAAGACGCCGACCTTCAATACAACCTTCCGTTTTTCGTTAAGATTTCCAGCGTCGTTTCTACCTGTATTTCTCTCGTAGGAACTATCGTTATCTATTATTATACCATAAAAACGAATGTATCGCTTTCCGACTATTACGCTTTCAACAGTGCGTACGGTATGGTAATGGGCGCTTTTTCGTCTCTCGTAGGAATGGCTACCATTTTCGCGCAGATAAGACCTATGCTCGATATGCTCGAACCCATTCTCAAAACCGTTCCCGAAGTATCGGAAAACAAAAAGGTAATTACCCGTCTTTCGGGCGGAATAGAACTCAACAACGTTTCTTTCCGTTACGATCCCAACGGACCGCTTATCGTAGACGATATGAGCCTTAAAATCCGTCCCGGACAGTACGTTGCCATAGTAGGCGCGACGGGTTGCGGAAAATCCACGCTTATGCGACTTATGCTGGGTTTCGAAACCCCGCAGAAGGGCGCGGTTTATTACGACGGACAGGACCTCGCTTCCGTCGACCTCAAATCGCTCAGACGCAAAATCGGAACGGTTATGCAGAACGGCAAACTCTTCCAGGGCGATATTTATTCCAATATAGTCATTTCCGCTCCTCAGCTTACCATGGACGAAGCTTGGGCTGCCGCCGAAAAAGCGGGTATAGCCGACGATATAAGAGCTATGCCTATGGGAATGCACACCATCATTTCCGAAGGTTCGGGCGGTATTTCGGGCGGACAAAGACAAAGACTCATGATTGCGCGCGCAATTGCGGGCAAACCGAGAATTCTTATGTTCGACGAAGCAACTTCCGCTCTCGACAACATCACGCAGAAAATCGTTTCCGACTCGCTGGATTCGCTTAAATGCACCCGTATAGTAATCGCGCACCGTCTTTCTACCATAAAGCAGTGCGACAGAATTATCGTTCTCGATAAAGGCAAAATCATCGAAGACGGCAAGTATCAGGAACTTATAGACAACAACGGATATTTTGCTCAGCTCGTAGCAAGACAAAGATTGGAAGACTAAGCTTTCCGTTTTTCACCGGGTTTTACGGGAATTATAAAGTCGCGTTTAAGGCAAACGATTTTCGCCCGTAAAATATCGGAAAAAAACGAAAATTACGTCTGACAAAAAACGATGAAATCCGTATATATTAACGAAAGCGTCGTTCACGGAAAGTTTTACGGCGCAAAACAAGGAGAAATTTATGACGAAAACTGAACTTATAGGAAGAGCAAGACGGGCTAAAACTCCCGAAGAACTTATGCTTATCGCCAAAGCCAACAGCTTCGATATGTCCGAAGAAGAAGCGAAAGCTTACTTCGCCCGTTTTTCCAAGGTAGGGGAACTCAGCGACGACGACCTCTGTAACGTTTCGGGCGGAGGATGCTATTCGGGCGACGGAAGACTTGTGGTTTCCGTTCTGTATTCCTGCGACGATTGGATTTGTCATTGCGGAGGCACCACGCATAAAAGCAATTTCGAAGGAATCGTCGACACCTGCGTAAATTGCAACAGAACCTACGGCTGTAAGAGTTGCAAATACTGTTCTTACGAAAAAGGTTTGTGGCTTTGCAATAAGCACAGAAAATAAAAACGCGTATAAAGGCATTCCGTTTACGGCTTTATAAATCTGCCAAGAGGAGTGCCTTAATAATATGTTTTTAATTATATTTATCCCAAAAATATCAACGATAAAAAATTAAACGTCTAACAAAACCGCTTTTGAAGCGTATATACTTATAGAAATACCAAAAAAGGAGTGCTTATAATGGAAAACAAGATTACCCCCGAACTTATCTCAAAGGCAAAACAAGCCAAAACCCCCGAAGAACTCATCGATATAGCAAAAATCAATAACGTGGAACTTACCGCGGAAGAAGCTAAGGCGTATTTCAATCAGCTCAATAAGACGGGAGAGCTCAATGACGACGAACTTAACGACGTTGCGGGCGGAGGATGCCACACGAAAGACGGAAGACTTGTGGTTACGATGTATCATGATTGCGATGGTTTCATTTGCAAAAACTGTGGAAAAGGAAAGAAATTCGGACTGTACAGCAACAGTTGCGAAGGCGGAGAAACGTTATTGGCTTGCGAGTACTGCAAATACTGCACCTACGAAAAAGGTTTGTGGCTTTGCAACAATCCTAAAAACATGAAATAAAAATAATTAAATAAAAAAAGGAGTAACCCCCATGGATAACAAGATTACCCCCGAACTTATAGGAAAGGCAAAACAAGCCAAAACCCCCGAAGAACTCATCGATATAGCAAAAATCAACAACGTGGAACTTACCGCGGAAGAAGCTAAGGCGTATTTCAATCAGCTCAATAAGACGGGAGAGCTCAATGACGACGAACTTAACGACGTAGCCGGCGGAGGATGCGGATCGATTACGGAACCGCCCAAATTCAACGTAGGCGATCACGTTTTAGAAGCGGGTTCGTTTACTTGCGGAACGAAACATTGGGACTGGCGCGGAGCTCAGCGAGTCGTGACCGTCTGCGATTCCACCTATCTCGAAGTAACGAACGTCGGTATGGCAGGAGGAACGCGTCGCGTCTACGACGTAAAGTGTCCCAAGTGCGGAAAGACCGTCACTCTCAACGAATACGAACTTCGCGAAGCTTAAAGCCTGCGCGATTAAATAAACGAAAGGAGTAACCCCCATGGAAAACAAAATCACCCCCGAACTTATAGGAAAGGCAAAACAAGCCAAAACCCCCGAAGAACTCATTGATATAGCCAAAATCAATAACGTTGAGCTTACCGCCGAAGAAGCCAAAACTTACTTTGGTCAGCTCAATAAGACGGGCGAACTCAACGACGAAGAACTGGATAACGTTTCGGGCGGAGGTTGCCACACCAAAGACGGAAGACTTGTAGTTGCGGTGACGACCTGTTGCGAAGGTTATTGCCACAAAAGCGACAACGGCACGCGTTATTCGAGTAGCGTAACGGGTAATTTCTATTGCAGAGTATGCAGAGAAAGAGCCAATTGCGGAAACTGCAAATACTGCACCTACGAAAAAGGCTTGTGGCTTTGCAATAATCCCGCAAATAAAGAATAAAGTACAATAAAAAAGGAGTAAACCTCATGGAAAACAAGATTACCCCCGAACTCATAGAAAAGGCTAAACAGGCTAAAACCCCCGAAGAACTCATCGATATAGCTAAAATCAACAACGTAGAACTCACCGCCGAAGAAGCCAAGACTTACTTTGGTCAGCTCAATAAGACGGGCGAACTCAACGACGAAGATCTGGATAACGTTTCGGGCGGAGGTTGCTACGCGAAAGACGGTTACCTTTTAACGACCATAGGTTACGGTTGCGACTATTACGAAGGAACGGACAGAGCGGGCGTAGACGGTACTTGCTGTAAATGCAAATATTGGGACGTAAAGAACCTTACGGGCTACGTTGCGGTCGGAGCTCAGTTGAGATGTCTTAATCCTAACAATAAGAAAGGCTGAGGAACCCGCAAAAAGAACGCGATTTTTACCGTTCAGACGAAAACGAAAACAGATTTATAAAAGGAGTTTACCATGGACTACAAGCTTAACCAAGAGATTATAGAAAAGGCTAAACAAGCCAAAAACCCCGAAGAACTCATAAATATAGCTAAAATCAACAACGTGGAACTTACCGCCGAAGAAGCTAAGGTTTACTTCGATAAGCTCAACAAAATCGGCGAACTCAAAGACGACGAACTCAGCGACGTAGCGGGCGGAGGTTGCTCTTCCTGGGGACAACAGGGCGACCACGTGAAACTCCCCGGCGGAACCTGTCCTTTCTGCGGAGCGAAAGATCCTACGGGCTTTTACAAGTTCGTCGGCGGACATTACGGATTTACCTATTATATGGAAAATCTCGACTGTTGCGGACAAACCATGACGCTCGGTCACGACGACGTCAATAAGCTTATAAAGATATAGTAGCCGTAAAAGGAGCCGTTATGAATAAATTTTCCGCCGAAATGATAGAAAAAGCCAAAAAGGCAGGAACGCCCGAAGAGCTTATCGATATGGCTAAAATCAATAACGTAGACCTTACCGCCGAAGAAGCCAAGGTTTACTTCGATAAGCTCAACAAGTGCGGAGAACTCACCGAAGACGAACTCAGTGACATTTCGGGCGGAGGTTGCGGAAAACCATCGGATCCGCCGAAATTCAGGACGGGCGACCACGTTCTTAAAGAGGGTTTGTACGTTTGCAACTTAAAGTACCCGTTTTGTTGCGGATCGGAATATTGGATAGTCGACAGCGTGCGTTATTCGGAAGCGCACGGTTATCAGTACACGGTACATTGCCCGATTTGCAACGGAAGCGTTCAACCCTTTGAAAGTTCTCTGGTGAAGAAATAAAGAAAGGAGTCGTTATGAATAATTTTACACCCGAATTTACAGAACAAGTAAAACAAGCGCAAAGCCCCGAAGAAATCATAAATATCGCAAAGCTCCATAACATCGGGCTTTCTCCCGAAGAAGCTCAGACTTATTTTAAGAAGCTGAATTCGGGAACGATTACCGACGACGAACTCAGTGACGTTTCGTGCGGTGGTTGTCATTCGAGCGACGGAAGATTGGTAGTTTCACAGCTTTACGTGTGCGATTACTTCGGAAAACGCGGTAGCAGGTATTATCATTCGGGTTCAGACGCAAACATTGCAATTTGCGACAATTGCAAATACTGCACCTACGAAAAAGGTTTATGGCTTTGCAATAACCCCAAAAACAACAAATAACCTTAGCGTCGTTTCGCTTAAAAATTAAAAAACGAAAAAACTCAGGGCGGTCCTAACAAAACCGCCTTAAGCGCGTATATACTTATAGAAATACAAAAAAGGAGAAATTACCATGGAAAACAAAATCACCCCCGAACTCATAGAAAAAGCTAAACAGGCTAAAAGCCCCGAAGAAGTTATAAATATCGCTATGGCGAACGACGTCGAGCTTACTAAGGACGAAGCTCAGGCTTACTTCGATCAGTTTAATAAAACAGGTGAGCTTTCTGACGACGAACTTAATGACGTTTCGGGCGGAGGTTGCCACACAAAGGACGGAAGACTGGTAGTTTCGGCTCTTCATATATGCGACGACTTCAACGGTAAACGCGGAATAAGACGTGGCGACGAGTACGCAGAGTGCAGTAATTGTACATACTGCACCTATGAAAAAGGTTTGTGGCTTTGCAATAACCCAAAAAACACGAAATAATTTCGGCAAAAAGCGTTACATAAAGCTTTAAAAATGTTATAATGTAGTTACAACATTGAACGTTATAACATAGTTACGATAAACGTTCGGAACGAAAGGTTTAAGGAGGATATACCGTGGAAAACAAGATTACTTCGGAACTCATAGAAAAAGCTAAACAGGCTAAAAGCCCCGAAGAACTCATCGATATAGCCAAGCTCAATAACGTAGAGCTTAGCAAGGAAAACGCAGAAATTTACTTTAATAAGCTTAATAAAAGCGGTGAAATTTCCGACGATGATTTAAGTGACGTAGCCGGAGGAGGTTGTCAGAAGAGTCCCGATTTACCACCGAAATTGGTTTTATAAGAAATAAACGGGGATCCCGAAGAAAGTTGCAGGTTCGCTGAAAAGCGAAGACGATTTACGGAGGAGAATACGTTTACTGTTTAATAAGGAGAAAAACTATTATGGAAAACAAAATCTTACCCGAATTTATCTCGAAGGCAAAACAGGCTAAAACCCCCGAAGAACTTATCGACATCGCTAAGGTCAATAACATCGAACTTTCTTCCGAAGAAGCTCAGACTTGCTTTAACAAGCTTAATAAAAGCGGAGAACTCACCGAAGACGAACTTAGCGATGTTACCGGCGGAGGTTGCGGAGACAAAAGGAAAGTTGTCACAAGCTCAGGCTGGTGCAAACATTACGTTTGCAATATTTGCGGACGCCATCCGAAAGTAAACGAAAGAAAGTGCCATAAATGCGGTACTCCGACTCGTTGTTGCGGATGTATATACTGCACCTACGAAGGCGGTAACTGGCGTTGCAATAACCCTGCAAACATGAAATAACCTGAAAGTAACGAAAAAACACAGGGCAGTCCTCTAAAACCGCCCCGAACGCGTATATACCTATAGAAATACTTAAAGGAGTAGTTACAATGGATAAAATCACACCCGAACTCATAGAAAAGGCTAAACAGGCTAAAACACCCGAAGAACTTATCGACATCGCTAAGGTCAATAACGTAGAACTTACCGCCGAAGAAGCCAAAGCTTACTTTGGTCAGCTCAATAAAACGGGAGAGCTTTCCGACGACGAACTTAACGATGTAGCGGGCGGAGGTTGCCACGCCAAAGACGGAAGACTTGTAGTTACGATTGATCATCTTTGCAATCATTTCATTTGCAAAAGATGCGGCTCAA
>CAVJWC010000003.1:0-135153 GCA_963653425.1 Eubacterium sp.
TGGAATCGGAACGAACGTACAGCCAACATTTTCCGTTTATGACGGGATAATCTTTTCCGCCTGCTCTGGATATGAAAGCAAACACCGTAGTAACTATGGAAAAAGCAAGGAATACCCAAAGCAATATATCAACGATCAGTTTAATTGTGTTTTTTGTTTTTTTATTTTCAGCCATATTTTCACTCCGAAAGGCAGTCGTTATCGACTTAACCGCCTTGTTTATTCAACGAATTTTGTTTGTTTTCCGCAAACCCGCCGACAGACCCGATAATCGGGAATGTCGGTTTTGTCTGCTTTGAGTTTGTTATCTGTTTTGTTTGGCGTTAGTCGTTACGCTGTCGTGGTCATATCGAGTTTGGTAACTGCCGTAGTAACTACCGCAGAAAGTTCGAAACCGACGGAAAGAGTCCAGTTTTCGGACAAAAGCTTGAACTGTTCTACGTTACAGGTCTTATCTTCGCCTTCGAGCCAGAGTCTTACTACAACGTCGTAGTATTTCGTAGTGCTTGCGGGAACCTCAGCCATAGCCGACTGCGTGGAAACGTAGGTTACGTCGTCTAATGCGTCGGTACCGGAAACAGCCTTTCCGCTCGTATAATTCACGGCTCCTTCGGGTGCGTAAAGAACGGACGTTCCGTTGGTTGCGGCTTCGGGATCGGTCTTGGCTCCGTTTTCGGTAGCAACGGCGAATTCTTTGAAAATCAAAGCCACACGATAAGCTTTATTGCCGTCCGTCGTGCCGTTGTAGTGAAGTTCGAGCTTGTTAAGCACGATGTTCTGTGCGCTTGTGTCGCTTACGTTCTGCGCTTTCAGAACGAAAGTGTATTCTACGTAAGGCTGAGTACCATTATACATATTGTTAAAATCGGTCTGGTTGTAAGCTTTATAGGTTACGTTCTTTACGGAACCGTCGCCTTTTACGTTGGAAGGATCGACGAAGAAGAAGTTCTTGCCGTCGGTTGTGGAAACGGGCGCGAGTTTAGTGTCCGCACTTGCCACAGTGATAGCCGAAGTAAAGGTGCTGTCGTTCGTTGCCCAGCTACCCGACGCTTTCTGGTCGATAAACAGGTTGCTTGATACGCTTGCTTTAACCGTCATACCGCCGGCTTCGACGGTTTGATTCATCGAGAACCACGCGTAGGTCGACGAACAAAGCATGATGGCGGAAAGCGCCAGAGTACAAATTGAAACGATAAGTTTTTTCATAGGTTTACTCCTTGAAATATTTTATTATAATCTGCTTATGCAGCGATTACCAGTATTGTTTTTGCGGACTACGTTTACTCGGCTCCGCTTAAAACGTTGAATTTCATATCGATTTTGAACTGTCCGCCGATAATGTCGTCGGTACACTCGGGATCGTTGCCTTCCAGCCATATCACGACCGTAATCTTCATAACGTCGTCGGGAATAAAACCGCTCTCTTCCTTTCTCAATACCGTATATTTGGAAAGGAAAGGCGTGGTGTTCGGTTCGGGCAGATATTCGCCGTTTTCGTCCTGCGTGGAAGACACTCTCGCATAGTCGGTTTTTTCGGGCGACGCGCCGTTAACCGAAGTTATCAGTCGCAATCTCACAGCTTTTTCGATGTCCATCGTCATATTGACTATGACTACGGAATACTCGAAGGTTACCGTCTTTTTACCTGCGTTTTTAAGATAAAACGTATAACACAGATAGTTGTCGCCGTTGTCTTTGCCGTCTATCGCGCCCAAATCCAACCTGTCGAGCGAAGAACCGTCTATATTCGTTATAATCTCGGTTGCCTTGCAGTCGAGCGACGACGTAGGCGTTTTGAAATCACGCGTTTCCGACAGGGACAAACCGTACTCTATGTAGTTGTATTTGTTGACGGCAATAGTGAAGTTGCCGAATTTTGAATACATGAGCGATACCACATAAACGATTGCAAACAGCGCGATTAAAAGCGATATTATCTTCAAAACGAGTTTCCTCGTGCGCTTTTCCTTGTCAATCACCATCGCTCTTTCGCGAACGGAAAACTTTTCTTCTATATTCGCCATACCGTTCACTCGCCCTCTTCGTCGCGATTTATTATCTCTTCAAAGGAAAGAGACGGACTTTTTGTCGACAAGAACCCCAAGCAATCCGCTCCGCTTATCGCTTTTTTGTACTCGTCATCGGCTTCGGCAATGACGCCGATACCCATTTCCGTAACGAAAGACGCGAAAGAAGAAAACAATCGCTTTCCTCCGTCTTCTTTTATCCATTCCGCAACGGAAGGATGAGTGTAAACGACGTCTGGCATTAACTTTATAAGTTTTGTTACGGGAAAATCGTCTTTTCCGCAACCTCTTACGGCGGTTTTCATTCCCAGCGCTTTTATATCCGCCACGGCTGACGCTGCCTTCGAAGTTTCGGCTTGGACGAGAGATGACGGAAATTCTATACATATTCTGCTCTTTATATCGCTGTTTTCGTTTTCGGTTAAATTTTTAAGCGTTTCGTAAAAATCGATCTGACCTACGAGAGAGACGGGACAGCGCACGGATATAAATTCTGCTTGTCTGTCGCATTCTTTTAATTTTTTCAGAACTTCCGTAAGGCGCACGACCGAATTTCCGAAAAGTCCGAGTCCGATTTTTCCTTGGTCGCTTACGCGCGCGTAGTACTTCTCGGGCATTTCTCCTTTTACCGTGGAATGAATAACCGTTTCCGCACGATAAGCCTTATATTCGTTCCCGTCAAAATCCGCAACGGGGAAAAACCTAAACTCTATCGGACGAACGCCCGATTCCAAAGCTCTGCGCACGTCGTTTCTGAATTTGCCTCTTTCTGTCATAAGGACCGCTCCTTTAACCGATTTTTTGTAAAACAAAAAGGATAGCCTTTTTGCACGTTAATTGCAACTGGCTATCCTTTGCGGACCCTATAGCTTTGCGTCCCACGCTTTCGCGTAGTTTGCCTAAATTAAATTGTACGACGGATTCTTTCTCCGTCATACCGCCATTATATACGCTTCGTTTGACCTTGTCAAGCGTTTTTTCGCGATATTTCCGAATTTAACCGAAGAAGATTTTTCTTACTCGCTTTCGGTTACCGTCGTTACGCCGTCCGACGCTATTATAAACTTATTTGCCGACTGAAAATAGTTTTCCTCGCCGTTTTTATAAAGCGTTCCGCCGTAATATATCTGATAACCGTATTTGTATTCGTTCGAAACGTCATCGTCGTCGTCAAACATACACACCAGAAGTTCGACGTCCACGGCGGTATTTACGTAGATTTTATAAATTCCGTAGCCGTCGCAATCGGAATCGACTTCGAAAACAACCTTTACGGAAAAGTCTTCCGCCGTAGACAGGGGCGCAACTACAGAAAACTGTATAAGCAAGCTTTCCGAAAGGTCGCCCCGGGAGCGATAGTCTATATTGCAGAAGGTATCGGAAAGTTTGTTGCCGTCTTTCGTACCGATAACGGCTTCCGTCGCTCCGCTACTGCCCGAACCTATATCGAGGTAATAAAGATATGCGCCGATTCTGTCCGTACCCGAACCCAAAGCGTATTCGCCCGCGTTTACGGGAATAGCGAAATAATAGAGCGCGTCGTCAGACAGATAGTCTTCGGGCGTAGTTATCCACGAGCAGTCGAATTCAAGCGTATAACTATCGTCTGCGCCGTAATTATCGGTCTCGCCGACGTAAGCGTAAAAGTAACTGCTGCCTTTGGAGTAGATTTTGCTTATCTCTTTTATCGCCGTGACGGTTTTTCCGTCATCCGAACGAGAAATGTGATAAAGCGTAAAGAAGCTGTTGTTGTTCGTATAAGACGTACCCGCTATAAAACGAATATAACCCTTTTTCTCTACTATAAAGTCTACCGAATTGGCAACCATTTGTCTGTCTTCATACGTAGCGTCGCCTATTTTCGCGCTCGACAGGGTGTATAAGTTGTTTGCGTCCACGGCAGCGTCCATAAAATGCAGTCCGTATCCGCTTCCTCCGCTCGTTACCGAACAGTTTTGTTTAACTTTATAAAAATCCGCGTCGGAATCGCTTTTCTCTTTCTTTCCGTCGGAATTTATCGTATATACCGTTTGATAATCTTTATACGCATCGAGGTGCATACGTATACCGTCGCTGTTTCCGCTTGCGAAATATCCCGTGTTCTTTATAACGTTTCCGTCGCTGTCTTTTTCCGTTCCGGTGTTTATCGGGAAATAGGTTTGCGTGCAGTCGTCTCCCGTGCCGTAACTCAGAACGGTTTTATAAGCCTTGGTTTTCGTGAATTTGAACGAAGACGAAGCCGTATCTCCCATAAGGTAAGACATACTGCTACCTCGTTGATTCAGATATTTGTCGCCGAATTTAATCGAAGTTCCGCTTATGTCGTCGTTAATTACGGTCGAAGACAAAATTAACGGGCTTCTTTCGGTCTGACTTAACGTCAACGAAGAACCGTTTAATAACACGTAGTATTTGCTTCCGTTTTTATCCACGTACATATAATATTCGGAATCTGCTTTTTCTATATAAAAAGTCGTGGAACTACTCGTCATTAAAAAGAATTTGTTGTTATCAGTATTTACGTACAACGACCTGCCGTTCGTGGTTATCGTAAAACCGCCGTAAACGTTATCGCCGAGCATAATTTCTTCCTGCGTTTCCTGTTGTTTTCCCCACAAGTAATAGCCGTTGCTGAAATCTCTTATGTAATAAGTTCCTTCGATTTTCGATGTGACGGTCGTGTCGTCGCTTTCGGTAATCTGCGTCACTCCGCTGTAATACTTATAATTATACGTTGAAGCGTATTCTTTGGAATAATGCTCGTAAGCGTACCTGACTCTTTCGTACAGCCTTTGCATATCTATGCTTCCGCCCCAGTCCTGTTCTCCGTTGGGATTAAGCGTTTTTATGTATTCTCCCAAAGACAGAACTTCTTTGCCCGCTACGGGATCGTAGATATACCCGAACATTCCGAAGCCGTTCTTTGCGCTTTCTCCGCCCGTAATCGTACTTTCGTTTACGTATACGTTACTTATGTTCGTAGTGGTATAGACGTGTCCCGCAAGATAACCGACGTAAGCCGTCTGCGTACCCGTGCCGTGCTGATCGTCGGGATGTTCCTCGGCAGTATCGTTTTTTTCGCCGTTCACGCCTATCGTCAGATCTTTCAGGTCTATATTTACGTTTGAAAAATAGATATCGGCTATCTTCGTTGGCGTTTCTGTTTCGCCTTCCGCAACTATTCCTTTTCCGACGTAACCGAAAACGCCTATATCGCTCGTGGTTCTTTCAACCGAAACCACTTCGTCCGTATCGGTTTTCCTTACCTTGACCGTAGACTTTGAGACTATATTGAGATTCCTGACTTCCGTTCCTTTGCCGTCGATTGCACCCACAAACGGAACTTCTGAAGAACCGAGAGGCATTAAAGCGTTCTCGCCCGAATAGCACTGCATATTTAGAGATCTGCTGAGTTCGGGGTTTCCGTCCGAATCGGTTTTATACGTTCCGTCGTCGTTGTATTCGTAAACGTAATAAGTCTCTTCGTCGTCCGAATCGAGCGGATAACCTATCTGAAAGTACAGGTAATCCTTGCCGAACAGCGCGTATTTAGTCTCGGTTTGTTCGCTCGTCAAAGGCAAAGCCGTCGTTCTTTCGAAGAACTCAACCATATGATAGTAATGAGCGGGACGCGTAATTACGAAAGGATCGTCCTCGGTTCCGCTTCCGCAATGAAAATACTCTTTTACGAGTCCTCCGTTTATCTGAGGCGACACGGAATTCGAGATTGCCGTAAACCACGCGAAAGTTACGTTCGTAGCCAAAATCAGAACGAACGCGGTCGTTATTATCAGAATTTCACTCTTGAATCTTTTCATCGGGTTACCTCTATTCGATCGTAATCGTACCTATGTCGTTTGAAAAGGTTATTTCGCTTATACTTACTTCGTTTTTAAGAAACTCGCTTATAAGGTCTTCGTCGTAATCGAATACCACGTAAAAAACCAAGGCGTTCTTTGTTTCAGCCGTATAATCGCAAACTCCGTTCTCAATCGCGCACATATAATCCTTATATAAAGCCGAGTCCAGAGTAAACGTTATCTTCTGTTGTCCGCCGAATGTACTTTCGAGGTAGTTAACGTTCTTATATTCGTCGGACTTTACCAAATCCCTGACTCCTCCGAAAATCTTAACGTTGTCGCCCTTCCCCGAGTTATCGGAATCGGGCGTGAAAGCGTCCGCAGAAACGTCGCCATCGATTTTCAGTCCGAAAGCCACTTTAACCGAAATCACGTCGGATAACTTGTAAGGGGCAGTTCCCTCGGTAAGCGGAACGGTAACGGTAAACCTTCCGTCCGAAGGAATTCCTTCTGCCGTAACTCTCAGAAAAAGCGGTGTGTTTACGTTCTTATCGGTAAGAATGGTGTCGTATTTCATCATTTCGTAGGACTGCGAGTCGGTTGCATCGGAGCAAACGACGCCGTTATCGGTATATCTGAAAACGTGACAGGACACTAAATTTACCGATTTGTCAATACCGACTTTCACGTAACTTCCGCCCGCGTTTACAATTTTGCTATCCGAAAACCATCCGAAAGACAAGTTCAGATAGGACAAAGCGAATAACAATATGCAAAACGCAACGATTACGCGCAATATAGCAATTGAAATTTTAGTTTTTTCCATCTCTCTCCTTTGCCGTACTGCAATTTTGCAATAAAAAAACAGCCGTTGCGTCCGATAAAACTCGGTAATTGCAACTGGCTGTCTCGATTTTACTTATAGACCCTGTAGTTTTGCGTCCTAAGATTTCTCTTAGTTTGCCCTTTATTGATTTGTCGCCATTATACCACCGCAGACAAAGCCTGTCAAGCGTTTTTCGGCGAACGGGGAAATATAAGTGCGGATAATAAAAAAGAACCCGAACTGTAACCTTTTTTACGGGTTCAGTCGGGTTCGTTTTGGCGGAAGCGTTGGTAAGGTAAAGCGAGTTTTATAATTTTTGTTCCAACGATTTTTCATCCTTCTTCATTTTTGCAAATGATAGAATTACAAAGATAATCGAGAATATCAAACCGAACACATCGGCAACGGGAGCCGCCCATAAAACGCCGTCTAATCCCATAAATAAAGGCAACAGAACGGTAAACGGTACAAAAGCGATAACATCACGAATTAAAGACAATAATGTTGCTTTTACAGGATTGGCTACCGACTGCAAAAAGATAGAACATACTTTTTGTATAAGAGTAAACAAAATAAACATTAAATATATTCTCAATGCCTTTTCTCCAAACTCCAGATATAATTCCGGATTCGCTGAATTTGAGCCAAATATTTTAATAATCTGCACGGGCATTATTTGAAACAGCAATGTTGCAATAATTCCCACTCCGATGGTAGAGAGAATCACATATTTAAAGACAGTTCTTACACGATGATAATTTTCTGTCCCATAATTGCAACCGATAATAGGTTGAGCGCCGGCAGCTATCCCGACCGCAATATTTACTACAATTGAAAAAACTTTCATAATGACGCCGATAATTGCCTGCGGATCATTTGCACCATATTCAGACCGTAATCCATATTTTGCAAGCATATTCATTGACGTAATCGTTATTATTACAATCGATATCTGAGTTAAAAAACTCGAAAATCCAAGCTTGCAATTCTGCCATAAGATGCCGAAATCCGGTTTCAAATCCACAAATTTCAATCGGAAAGTTTTCGACCGAAAAAAGTAATATAAAACTTATTAAAAATGAAATCACAATGCCAATGGCGGTTGCAAGTGCGGCTCCTGTCAGTCCCATGTTCATAGGAAATATGAAGACAGCATCCAAAATAATGTTCAGAATACAGCCGCTCATGGTAGAAAGCATTGCAATTTTAGGCGCACCGTCTGCCCTTACGATAGGATTCAGCACGTTTAACAAAATAAAAAACGGCATACCGATCAGAATCCATACCGCATATTCGCGAGATGCGATTAAAGCCGAATCGGTTTTTGCTCCTAATAATGACAAAATCGAATACAGTAGAGGAAAACATATTGCCAAAAAAACAATGCAAATCAAAATGGCGACCGTTATGCTCGTTCCTACGGCTTTCGATATTTTTTCGTTTAGAAAAGAATAATACGAACCCCGAATTTGCCTCGGTGTTCGTATTATTCCCTTTTGGCGGAGCGTTAGTAACGTAAATCGAATAAATTGCATAATGTTTCGTTCATAGTTTATTCATTCTAACAATTTTGAGATATTTTTTCACTTTATTAAATGTTAATGATTACGAACTACCGATTCTCCTTTTATTTCAAAGGAAATTTCTCCGTTTGTAACCACATATTTCAAAGCATATCGATACCCTGCAATGGGATGCTCCATTGTATTATCTACCTTATCAAATAAACATAGGCTCAAGAAAAACTCTCCGTCTGTTCTATCGAAAAAACTGTTTTCAAAATGCAAAGCAGATTCCTTTTTGTAATTATATTTACCGTCCGAAACCGTAAAAGAATAATCGTCTTTCTCGACACTTTCAATACATTGTAAAACTGACGGGACTTTACCACTATTGTCGGATGCTGTAAAAACCGCTTTATAATTTTCAAGGTTTACAGAATTTATTCCGTAATGAACGGTAAGGGAAACGTCATCGACGGGGAACTCCGAATCGAGATTTGAAATCGAAAAAGAACAAATTCTTTTCTCTTCGGACGGAGTGGGGTGTGGCTTATCTTCAGGTTTTTTACCGCAACCGACAAAAAGTAAGGGCATAAATATCAATATAAATAGCAAAGCAAGCGAAACTGCATTTTTTCTCTTTAACAAATGAAATTTCATTTTACACCTCCTAAATATTAGAGCATTGTAAACGGGAACAATATAAGTTCGCTCCCATCATCGTGCATACATTATAGTATATTTCTCTAAATTTTTCAACCGCTATTGAGTTTGCGAACGTAGAATTATTGAAAAACTACAAATGGCACTTTGGCGGGTGCTTGACTATACAAGCGCGACGCTTCGCGTCGCGGTCAAGCACCCGCCAAACAAACTCACTAAACTCGGATAAAAAGGTCAACTCAAAGCCGAGCGCAAAGCGCGAACGCCACGAAGCGAACGAAGTACAATTTTTGCCGTTTACTTCGGCTTTTAACTGTGCTACAACGTGGAGACGAAAGGCGGGAAAAACGGAGCGGTATCTTTGTTGTCGTGTCTTTTGAAAAAATTTTAATACGGTCTTTCATAGCAAGTACCTATTTTTGAGCATAGAAAAAGCCGAGCGATTAAACGCCCGACTTTTTCTGTTCCTTTTGCACGTTTGTTTCGACTTTAATGCCGAAATAGTCGTTATAAAAGAATAATACGAACTCCAACTCATCGTCGGTGTTCGTATTATTTCCTTCTGGCGGAGGCAGAGGGATTCGAACCCCCGTGGGCGTGAACCCAAACGGTTTTCAAGACCGCCTCGTTATGACCGCTTCGATATGCCTCCAACGTTGAAGCCGTTTTGACTTCTCTCCGTTCGTCCGAACGTGGCGCGCGCTTTGTTCGGTTGAACACGAAACGCACTTTATCCGTCTTAAATGGCGTGCTGTATTCGTCCGAAACAGCATAGCTTATTCGTCCGAAAGGACGCGTTATATGCTTTGTCGCACTCGTTCGCCATGAACGCACAAACGCACGATAGCGCAACTTATCTCGCCGTTCGTACTTTTTATTATACCAAACCGCGCCGTCGCCTGTCAACCGTTATTCGTGTTTGCCGTTCTCTTTATTTCCGCTTTTATGGGTTTATCGCCCATTGGGTTTAGTTTAGCCGGGACTTTGAACTGAGAGCGCACTTTATGCATGCACGAAGGAAACAGCGACGGATAAGCCGATTTATTTCCGTAAAAATATCAGCGTTGCGAAGGGAATGCCCGAGGTTGCCTGCCGATCAGAAGCCCATATCGTCGGAGTTTGCGTTGTTGTCGGCGCTGTCGGCGGTTTTTTTGGCGGGTTTTTCCGAAAGACTGCCGCCGTTGGTAACGGGCGCTTTTCTGCGTTTTTTGACGGCGATTTTAATCAGGACGATTATTCCCGCGATAAGAAGAAGGCTTATGCTGATAAGACCTATGGCGATCTTTTCGTTGGAACAGAGTTTGCCCTTTTCAACGAGTTTGTTCGCGAAAACGTATCCCGAACAGGTCGTTCCGTTGACTTCGGCTTTTATGAAGCACATCGCGCCTTCGCTCGTTTCCACCCTTTCGTACACGTTGACGAGCGTTCCGCTGGGAAGGGAAGTTACTTCGTCCGACAAAGCCGAATCGCTCTCGTACACTCTGAGTTTCTGTCCGAAATCGGGGCTTGCTTTCATAACCGTATAGACGACTTCGCCCTTTTTAACGTCGGTAAGGTCACCGCTCAGTATGAAGCAATACCTGCTCACGCCGTCTTCGTCGCGGTAATAGGCGTAAACCCACTTCACTCCATCCGAATCGAAGCCCTGAAGTTCGTAAAGCACCTGAACGAGAATGTTGTTGCCGTCCGTAATGGAATAATCCTTGCCGAAAACGTTTCCGTTACCGCTACTCGGAACGGAAAAAACGGTCAGCGTCTGATTGAGTCCGCGTCTGTATCTGTCTTCGTCGTTGAGTCTGACTTCTCTGAATCTGTCGTGCGCAACCGAAAGCGTCGCGTCGTTCTTTACTATGTAGCCTAATTTTCCGTTATAGGCAATGAGATAGAAGTCTTTCGCCGTGTCGTAATTAAGGATAAGTACGGGCTGGTCGGGCGAAAGAAGCTGAGCTTCGAGGTAGACGCCCTCCTTTCCGCTACACGCGTAAACTACGTTGGACGGGTAAGACAAAGCGTACACAAGCTCGTATTTTCCTTTGGAAACGGCGTTGTCGAAGGTGCTTTCTTTGAAATCGGGAAGCTCTCTCGTTACCGTTTTGTTGGAAAGAGCCACGCGCAGAAATTCGGGTTTTCCGTTAAAGAAGAGGTATTCTTTTATATCTTTCGCGCCTTCTCTTTCGTTGGAATCGAGAATGAATATCCGTCCGTTCACCACAGCCGAATCGCCTACTTTTATGTTATCCGAACCTGCGAGAACTATGGTTTCCTGCTGAGAAGAAACTTCGATAAGCTTGTTTCCGATGACGATATAAGCGTTTCCGCCGAAAGAAACGACTTTTTCGGGAAGAACGCCTTCGGAAAGTCCGAAATCTTCGGGCGTTTTCACTACGTCGGAATCGGTGTCCACGTCGCGGATAAGAAGTTTGCCTTCTTCGCCTAAAAAGTAGATTTTTCCGTTGTCTGCGTGAAGGTCGCCGATCTGAACGAAAGGAAGCAGACTTCCTTTATAGGGAATCGTATAGGATTGGTCGGAAAAAGCCGACAAAGGCGTTTTGCTGTAAATCAGCGAACCCGACTCGCTCTGAAAAACGCAGTAAACGAAATGTTCGTCCGCGTCGAAAGTCAACAGTTCTTTCTGTAAAAGCACCGCTCTGCCAACGGGATCTGCAGGTTTTAAGTCAACGTAATAGAGCGTGTCGCCTATATGTACGAAAAGACAATTCATACCGTATCTTATCTTCTTTATCTTTCCGCCGAAATCTATGGTCGTTCCCGTATCGGTAAGTCCGTCGCTTTTAACGTCGTAAACGCACACGCAACTTCTTCCTACCGTTCCCGACGAATAGAAATTCATACTAAAATACAGCTTCGAGGAATTACCTGCAATGGTCGTCGTTCCGAGGAGATAAACCCCGCTTACGTCCTCAGCCGCGTACGAATCGGCAGTAGTTCCGACGGCGCACGCCAGTACGAGCAGTACCGCCGACAGTATCAGAATGGTTTTTTTCATTTTAACCTCCGCTTTTATCGCGAGTTCCGGGCTTTCGGGCAAGACTTAAACGAAGTCTATATGCCCGTAACGAACGCCCTTTTTAGTCTTTCTTTTCCGAATGCAGTCTTCCGTATAGTTCCTGCGTAAATCCGTATTTTTTCATAAGAGCTTCTATGTCCGTAGAAGCGTGTTTTTTACCCGTTTTAACGGCTTTTATCATAAGGTTTTTAGGCGAATGCGCAAACTCCACGAATTCGAGAATTTTAACCTCGTAACCGTTGCTTCGTAAAATTTCCGTTCTTATGGCGTCGGTAAGCAAAGCGCACATTCTGTCTTTGATTATTCCGTCGGTCAAAAATACGTCCAGATCTCCGCCCTTACTTATGGAAGAGTTAATCTCGTGCTGACAGCAGGGAACGCTGAAAACGTACTTTATACCGCTTTTTATAGCGTAATACAACGCAGCGTCGGTCGCCGTGTCGCAGGCGTGAAGAGTTATCATCATATCGGCTTTTACGGAATAGTCGGTTTTGTTGACGTCGGCGCAGAAAAATTCGAGATTATCGTAGCCGTAACGCCCTGCGGTTTGATTGCAGAAATCCACTACGTCGGCTTTAAGGTCGTAACCCGAAATTCTTACCTTCATCTTTCTGACTACGGTAAAATACCAGTAAAGAATAAACGTAAGGTAGGATTTTCCGCAACCGAAATCGAGAATTGTAAGTTCTTTATCGGTATCTTCAACCGTTTCGCCTATTATTCTGACAAACCTGTCTATCTGACGGAATTTATCGCTCTTGCTTTTGATTATCTGTCCGTCTCCCGTGATTACTCCGAGGTCCCTAAGAGCCGGGCAGACTTCTTCTCCCGAAAGAACGTGGTTTTTGACTTTGTCGTGGCTCGTGGTTTCGGGAAGTTTCCTTCCTCCCGAAAGAGCAAGATTTACCTTGCCTTTTTTGGACACAAGAAAGGTAGCCGTTTCCTCTTCGGACTGTATAACGTACTGACGGAAGCCGTCCGCGTTGTTTTCCATCCAAGGCAAAAGCTCGCTTAAAGGAATATTGACGTGAAAAGCCTTTCCGTTTTTTATGCTTTCCGCCTGAAAAAGCCTTTCTCCTTTTATGACGACGGGACGAACGGTTATTTTATCCGCGTCGCCCGTGCGTTTTCCCGACGCGGAAATCAAACGAAAATCTTCGTGCCGAGCTATGTAATCTGAAATCTGTCGGTCCATCTTTAATTATAAATGCTGTCGCGGAATCTCCTGTAAGTTTTCTCGGAAATGCCCGAACTTTTAAGTATTCCCGAAATCTCGGCTTCCTGAAGTCCCAGTCGCCAAAGAAGCGTGAGCATAGCCATTTCGTTCCACCTGAACGTATATCTCTTTGGAAGAAGGTTTCTTTCCGAGAGCGTATTATACATATCGTCGAGAATGCCCGCAGCGGCGTCAAGAGCGTCTTTCGTTAACGGAATACACGTTCTTATACTGAAACATATGTAATCCACGAATGTTTTTCTGAGTTTCGGAACGCGGTCGAAAACGAGGTTGTAAGCTATATGTTCGTCGGCGTATCCTATCCGTCCGCAGTCGACGTTTTCCAGTTCTTTTTTAAGGTCGGTAATCTTGCTTATCCATATATCGCTTGCTATAAGACGGCAACGGCGGATTTCCGAAGCTATTTCGGGAAGAACCCGATCTTCCCTGTCTATCATAGCCGCGGCAAGTCTTACTCTGTCCTTTTCGCTTATTTCGGCAGCAACCGCTTCGAACACCTTTTTCGGCGCTTTTTTCGGAGCGATGAATGTACTCGGGAAATAGGCTTTGAGATAATTCCACTTCTTACCGTTTTCCTTTATAAGCCTTGCAAATACGAGACAGGAAAAATAGGTAAGCGAAAAAGGATCGAGATAGGTGAGCTTGGTGAAGCTTCTTTCTGCGGAATCGATTCTGTCCAGCATAACCGAGCTGTATGCGTAGCAATATTCCAGTTCTTCGGTTAAAATATCCGAAAGGTCGAAGTTCTTTTCGCAGTAGTCGCAGACTTCTTTATATAAGCCTTGTCTCATTGCGTAATAAAGCGTAAATTCTTCCGTATCGAGACTTCCGCCGAATTTATCCAGTTCTGCCGTAAGCTCCTTTGCGAACGCCTTGTCTTCGGGCGACGCGAACTGCGAGAACTTACCCTTTACCATAAGCGGTTTCTTCCAGTCGCGGTCGGCTTTAAGCATTCTGTAGGCAAGCGCGTCGGCTTCTTCCGAAACCCCGCCTTCGAGCATTACCTTAGAAAACAAAGCTTCTCCTAAAATGTTTTTCTCTTTTTCGCTGAAAGGACTTTTAAGTTCGATTTTCTTGTCTACGTATTTCGCTATGGTTTCTATCTGCGGAATTCCTCTGCCTTTCGATAACTCGATAACGTCGTCGTCCTGAGATTCGAGCCATTCTTCGAAGTCGTCCACCAGCCTGAATTTCCGTTCGGAAGCTTCCCTGTCAAGAACGTACGCGGGCTGAATGGGTTTGGCTTCTTCTCCGTCGGAATCGTCGTCCGCTTCCTCGGCGTCAAGTCCGAGAGCTTCTTCGTATTCGGGCAGAAGTTTTTCTATCTCGGAAAGCTCGAAATTGAGACTTCTTCCGAAATCGGTGTACATTCTGAAGGTATCGAGGTCTTTAAGCATCATAACTATGAAAAGAAGATGCATGCAGACGTTTTTATCCTCGGGAAAAGCAAGATACCCGCGCGCAAGCAAAGATCCCGCAAAGGGCCAGCCGTAAACGCTCAGAAGCTTTGCGTATTCGGTAAAAGCCTCGGGTTCGTCGGCGTTCTCCACAGCCTTTTTAAGAAGCTCCATGGCTTTCTGCGGACATTTCTTTTCCGCGAACTTCTTAGCTCCTTTTATTAAACTTTTACTGTCCTGAGTAAAGTTTATTACCTTATTTCTCATTTAATATTTCCTCTACCGCGCTTTTGTCGTAACGATATTTACGCTTACAGAACTGACAGGCTACCTCTATGAAGGGTTCGGTTTTAAGTATTTCTTCGCATTCGTGTTTTCCTATACTGCAAATAACTCTCGCTACTCTTTCTTCACTGCAATCGCAGGAATATTCGGTTTCTCTCGTTTCGGTAATTTTTATATCGAAATCGCCGAAATAACCGTTTATAAAGCCTTCTATATCGGTAGGAACGGCTCCGCTCACGCCCGAAGAAAGGTTTTCTATGGCTTTTTCCGCCTTTTTGAGAGTTTCTTCACTGCAAAACGGAAGCACCTGTAAAAACACGCCCGCCGCGTTTATGCAATGTCCGTCGGTGTCTATCAGAACGCCCAGAGCAACCGCGGTTGCACGCTGTTCGCTGATAAGAAAATACTGCGCGAAATCTTCGGCTATCTCGCCCGAAACGAGTTTTACCGAAGCGTTGAAGGGTTCTTTAAGTCCGAGGTCTTTTATAACAGTCAAAAGTCCTTCCGTTCCGACGGCTTTTTTAACGTCAAGCTTACCCTTTTCGTTGGTATAAGTCGTGCAATCGGGATTGGTGACGTAACCTTTTACGTTTCCCGTGTTGAAAGCGCAGGCGGTTATTTTACCTATTTCGCCTCCGCCGTTTATTAAAATCGTGATTCTGTCGTCGTCGCCTTTAAGTTCGCTTCCCATAATGGACGCCATGGTAAGCGTTCTTCCGAGAGCGGCTGCCGCAACGGGCGACAATTTATGTATATATATAGCTTCGTTTACTATATCCGTGCTGTTTATGACGGTCAGCGAAATCTGGTCGTCCAGCATTGCTTTTACCATTTTTGCCATAGTTATTATCCTCTTTTACTTCCTTAAAAGTTATCTTCCGTATATCTTTATTTCGGGCATTCTTTTTGTCACCGATCTTATCTGCGTTTATCCTGCGGAACGCCCGATTTTCCGCTTTATATTCTTTTCCGCTTTCTGTCTTTTCAGCCTTTCCGCTTTTTTGGCTTTTCGTTTTTCGGCTTTCTGCTTTACGGCTTTATACTTATTTCTGCGGTTTAACTCCTATAAACTGCAGTCTTTCCGCCTTTGCGTCTTTCCTTTCGGAAGAAAGAAAGTCCACGGCTTTTACCTCCGAAAAACCCGCGTTTTTCATAGCCTCGGTAAGAAAGTCTTCCTTATGAATGAACTGCCTTTGTTTTTCTTCGTTCCTTATATACCTGCCGTCTTTTTCTTTTGAAAAAACGGTAAGTTCCATATCCACCCCGTCTTCGGAAAGCTTATTCGTCCAAAGACACACTCCGTCTGCGTTCTCCATATAAAAAACGTTATTGCCTATAACGTTTCTCAGTTTATATTCGGAAGAAACGTCGAAGGTGAAAATTCCGTCTTCTTTGAGACAAGCGTAAATCTTCCTGAAAAGCTTGGGAATATCCCTGCCCGAAACGTAGTTTATCCCGTCGCACGCCGAAAAAACGAATTCCGAATTCTTGGGATAGGCGAATTTCAGCATATCCGCGCACACGAAACGCGGAGACAAAGGCGAACTGTTTTTCTTGCTTTCGGCTACAAGAAGCATTTCTTCCGAGATGTCGGAAGCGATTATTTTCTTTCCGAGAGAAGCCATAGGAAAGGTCAGAAGTCCCGTTCCGCAGGCTATTTCCACACCCGAAACTCTGTCGCCTATAATGGAGTTCAGGTATTTTGCCCACTCTTTATAATCGCAGTCCTTAGCCATCTCCCTGTTATAAAACCTGTAAATCACGTCGTACATACCTTATATTTTACCATATCGGAACGATAATGGCAACTGTTTTCCGATTGTAAAACGAGGCTCAGAATATCGTGGTAATCCCGGGTATCAGAAGACGCGGAAGGTATTCCGAGAGAAAGAGCATTACTTTTATCTGCATATAAGCCTGTCTGTAATCTTCGTTATGAATAAAACTCATGCACTCGTTCATCCGCATATTTATCTCGCTTAAATCGCCGTGACTCAATATACATTCGGCTTTTTTACGGAGTTTTTCCCAATAATCCACGGCGGACTGAAAACGCTCTTCGGTTATCGTACGGCAATCCGCTTCTATAAGCATTTCTTCGAGAAGGGAATTAAGTTCCGAGAAACCTTTGGTTAAAACCGTAAGTTCGAGCGTTCCGAAAAGAACGAGAATCGCCACCGCCGTAATAAGAGATATTACCGTTCTTTTCATTTGCGCCCTCCTTTTACTTTGCGTCTTTTCTTCGCGTTTTTTGGTTTGCCGTCCGTTAAAGCGACTTGGTTTTCGTTATCGGTTTTGTTTTCGTAAGAGGTTTGACTTTCCGCCGTATTGCGACTTTCGTTCTCGGCGTAGGGTTCGTGAGAGGTTTGGTTTTCACTTGTGATTTGCACTTCTTTTTCCGTTAAAGCGACTTGGTTTTCGTTATCGGTACGGTTTTCGTGCAAAGGCTTAACGGCTTGACTTGCGTTTTGCTCTTGGTTTTCGTTATTGATTTGGCTTGCGTTTGAGGCTTGACATTGACTTTCGTTTTCGTTTTGCGCGGAGGTTCGTTCGGATAAAGGGGCTTCCACCGTCACGACTTTACAGGGGAAATCGAAAACTTCGTAAGGTTTTCCTTTGACCTGCAGAACGGCGTGGTTTGCTCCGTCCACCGTCATAACGATAACATCTTTGAGTTTTACCCGTCTTTTTCTGAGTTCTTTTTCAATCTTCTCTCTGTCTATTCTGTCGTTAAGCTCTTCGAATGGCCATTCTCCGTCGGTTATTACGGGAACGGGGAATTCTCCCTGATATTTTCCGTCAAAATCGGGGTTTTTAATCACCGCAAGCTGACCGTTGGTTTCGACGAGAGCGTAATTTACTTCTTCGAGACTGAAACAGCCCGCGCTTCTCATTGCCTGTAAAAGGTCGGAAGCCCGCATATTCATCTCGGTGAGATTGCGGTAATTTATGCCCTCCTTGTCGATAACGATAATAGGTTTACCCGAAATCATCCGTTGGAATTTTCCGCTCCTCGTTAAAAGAACGGTAAGCTGATGGAGAATAAACAAAGTCACGGCGGAAGTTATCCCCGTAGATATGGGAATGGACTTGTCGCCCATAGGCACGCACACAACTTCGGCAATAATAAGCGTTATCACAAGTTCGTAAGGTTCCATTTCGCCTATCTGTCTTTTGCCCATAAGTCTGAATATTACCACGGTTACCGTGTAAACTATTATTGCCCTGATAAAAACCGTAATCATAATATCGGTAGTGTGCGTAATTTTTGTTTACATATTCGGGAAAACGGTGTATAATTTCACCAACGTTTCCACAACGAGGAGGGAAATTATGAAAAACAACCATTCCGCACAGGAAGCGGAAAGGGATTCCGTGACCAACGCGGACAACAACTCCGCGAAAACCCAAAAAGCTCCCTATTTTACGGCTAAACGGGTAGCCGTTTTCGGAGTTATGACCGCGCTCAGCGTAGTTACCAACATCGTTTCGATTCCGATAACGGGAAGCAACTATCTTTCTTTCGCGTACGTACCGTGCGTTCTCGCAGGTATGTTTCTGGGTATCCCGGGCGGTTTTCTCGTAGGACTGCTTGGCGACGTTATCGGCTGTATCGTAGCTCCTCACGGCGCGTGGCTTCCGCTTATAACTCTCGCGTCCACTCTTCTCGGCGGTATTCCCGGCATCATAACCTATCTCGCCAAAAAAAGAATGCCCGATATACTCGAAAGACGACTCGAAAGAAACCTTCTTCTGTGGCTCAATCTTATCGTTATTCTTTTCGTATGTACGGCAGGCATAAACACTTACGCGTTGTTCCTTGCTTACTCCAAAGGCAAGACTTTCTGGGCTTATCTCGGAGTAAGACTTCCCTTCCAGTTCCTTATGCTCTTTGCCAACGGCGTGGTTATGACGGCGATAATCAACATTCCCGAGATACGGAAGCTTCTCGACGTTACGAGGCAGTAACCTATAGGCTTTCCCGAAAAGCTCGGAAAGCCTAACGACCGAAAAGGCTTAATAAAACCGACAGACGAAACACGTTCGGTTTAATAAAACCAAAAAGCGACGAAGACTTACTCCGTCGCTTCTTTTTTGTTTTCGTTTTTTTCGTCTGCGTTTTAAGCGCGCCTCCTCGGTGCAAAACGCACTCGGGCTTACTTCTTGTCGTACAGAGCCGAGATGTTGTCGAGGTAATCCTTTCTCTGCGGATAATTTCTGAGCGTCAGTTCTCTTTCGAGAGTGTCGAGCTTATCTTTCTGCTGACGGCTCATATTCTTGGGAACTTCTATAACTACCGTTATATAAAGGTCGCCCGTGCCTCGCGCGCTTCTTATGCCTTTGCCTCTGAATCTTATGATTTCTCCGTTGGATATGCTTTCGGGAAGTTTATGCATCATCACGCCCGTAAGCGTGGGAATTTCTATTTCTCCGCCGTTTGCCGCCGTTGAAAGCGAAACGGGTACGGTTACGTATAAGTCCATACCGTCTCTGCGGAAAACCTTGCTTCTTTCTACGTTTATGACGAGAAGAAGTTTTCCGTTGACTCCGCCTGCGTAGCGACTTGCGTTACCCTGTTCGGCTATCGTTCTGATTTCGCCGTTCTCGACGCCCGCGGGGATATTGACGGTAATGGTCTTCTTCTTGGAAACCAGACCTTTGCCTCCGCAAGCCGTACATTTGTCGGTGATAATCTTACCCGTGCCTCCGCACTTGTCGCATACCGTCTGCGTCTGCTGAACGCCGAAAAGCGTCTGACGCTGGAATACCACTCTGCCCGTGCCGTTACATTTGTCGCAGGTCTTTACCGCGCTTGCAGATTTTGCTCCGCTGCCTCCGCAGGAAGAACACTTTTCGAGACGCGTGAAGTTTATCTCTTTCGAGCAACCCGTAGCCGCTTCCATAAAGGTAAGGTTTACCTGATAAGTAAGGTCGTCGCCCGTAGTATTCTGACGGGAAGATCTCCTTCCGCCCATTCCGAATATATCGAAAATATCCGAAAAATCAAAGCCCGCGCCCTGATTGAAACCGGAGAATCCTGCGCCTTGGTCCATTTCGCCACGATCGTACTTACCTCTCTTCTCTTCGTTTCCGAGAATTTCGTAAGCTTCGTTGATCTCCTTCATTTTCTCGGTAGCTTCGGGATTGTTGGGGTTAAGGTCGGGATGATATTTCTTGGCGAGTTTTCTGTACGCCGATTTTATCTCGTCCTGAGTGGCTGTTTTTTCCACTCCGAGAACGCTGTAATAATCTTTCTGAGCCATTTTACGCTCCTTTATTTACTCAAAAGAGGGCGAGGTTGCCCGCGCCCTTTCTATATTTATCGTTTTCAGCGCGACATTCTTTATCGCTAATTACCGCAACCGCAAAGCTCCCGATATAGTGAAAACACGTGAGTTGCGGCGCGAAGCGTTTTTGCGGAGAAGAAATCGCCACCGTGGGGTTCAGTTTAGCCAAGGCAAACTGCCGAGAGCGTACTCGGGGTACGTGCGAGGCAGTTTAACGATGGATAAACCGATTTATTCCCGCAAAAATATTAGTGAGAATGAATGGAACGCTTAATCAGCGTCTTTGATGTCGTAGTCTACGCCGTCGGAAGAACCTTCCTGAGATCCTCCCTGAGCGTTGTTGTCTCCGCCCTGAGCCTGCTGATACAGCTTCTGAATGATAGGAGCGGTATTGTTGGAGAGGTCTTCTTCGGCTTTCTTAACCGATTCGGGATCGCCCTTTTCGAGAGCTTCTTTAGCTTTCCCGATCTCTTCTTCGAGTTTAGCCTTGTCGTCTGCGCTGAACTTGTCGCCGTTGTCTCTTACGAGAGTTTCCATCTGAATGATGGTTGCGTCGAGTCTGTTCTTTTCTTCGACCGTCTGCTGACGTTTCTTGTCTTCTTCGGCGTACTTTTCGGCGTCTTTGACAGCCTTATCGATTTCTTCTTCGCTGAGGTTGGTGCTTGCGGTGATTTCGATGGACTGAGCCTTGTTGGTACCCTTATCGGTAGCCGTTACGTGAACGATACCGTTTGCGTCGATGTCGAATTTAACTTCGATCTGAGGAATACCTCTTCTTGCCGGCGGAATACCCGTGAGTTCGAAACGACCGAGCGTCTTGTTATCGGCAGCCATAGGTCTTTCGCCCTGAAGAACGTGAATGCTTACGCTGGTCTGGTTATCCGCAGCCGTCGAGAAGATCTGAGATTTGCTCGTGGGAATGGTGGTGTTTCTGTCGATAATTCTGGTACATACTCCGCCGAGAGTTTCGATACCCAAAGACAACGGAGTTACGTCGAGAAGAATTACGTCGTTAACGTCGCCCGCAAGAATACCTGCCTGAATAGCTGCGCCCATAGCAACGCATTCGTCGGGGTTGATTCCCTTGTAAGGCTCTTTGCCCGTAAGTTTCTTAACAGCTTCCACGACTGCGGGGATACGGGTGGAACCGCCTACAAGTATAACTTTGCTGATGTCGTTGTAGGTGAGTTTTGCGTCTTCCATAGCCTGCTGTGCGGGCTGAATGGTCTTCTTTATAAGGTCTTCGGTCATCTGATCGAATTTAGCTCTCGTAAGATCTATATCGAGGTGCTTGGGACCGGTTGCGTCTGCCGTGATGAAGGGCAGATTGATGTTGGTTTTAAGAACGCTGGAAAGTTCGATCTTTGCTTTTTCAGCGGCTTCCTTAAGTCTCTGCATAGCCATCTTGTCTTTGCTGAGGTCAACGCCGTTGGACTTCTTGAATTCGTCGATAAGATAATCCATTATTCTCTTATCGAAATCGTCGCCGCCCAGTCTGCCGTTACCGTTGGTTGCGAGAACTTCGAAAACGCCGTCGCCTATATCGAGGATGGATACGTCGAACGTTCCGCCGCCGAGGTCGTAAATCATAACCTTCTGGTTCTTGTCTTCGCCTTTGTTAAGACCGTAAGCAAAAGCTGCCGCGGTAGGTTCGTTTACTATACGAAGAACTTCGAGACCTGCGATCTTGCCTGCGTCTTTGGTTGCCTGACGCTGACTGTCCGAGAAGTATGCGGGAACGGTGATAACCGCCTGAGTAACGGTTTCTCCGAGGTATGCTTCCGCGTCTTTTTTAAGTTTGGAAAGAATCATAGCCGAGATTTCCTGCGGCGTATATTTCTTACCGTCTATATCTACGGTGTAATTACTGCCCATTTCTCTCTTTATGGAGATAACGGTTCTTTCGCTGTTTACGACAGCCTGACGCTTAGCTACCTGACCTACCAGTCTTTCGCCTTCCTTAGTGAAAGCTACGACGGACGGCGTGGTTCTTGCGCCTTCGCTGTTGGGGATAACTACGGGTTCGCCGCCTTCGAGAACGGCTACGCAGCTGTTGGTTGTTCCTAAGTCAATACCGATAATTTTTGCCATATATTTATTCACTCCTTTTTTCGTTAATTCTTATTTGTCTGTTGTATGTCAACCGAAGGCTTGCGCCTGCGGATTGTTTTTTATACTCCTACGATAACCTGCGGATACCGAAGAATCTTGTCGCCCTGACGGAAACCCTTTGCGGCTACGCCTAAGACTACGCCTTTAAGAGCTTCGTCGTCAACGTGTTGTTTCACAACGGCGTTTGCCGTATTGGGATCGAAAACCGTTCCCAGAACTTCGATTTCTTCTATTCCTACGTCGGAAAGAATCTTTTCGAACTGTCTCAGAATCAAATCCAACGCGGCTAAAGTAGCCTGATCCGAAACGCTTTGTTTTGCTCTGTCGAAGGTGTCCAGAACGGGCATCATCTTCTGAATCACGAAGCCCTTTCCTTCTTCCGTCGCAGACTCTTTTACCTGAGCGTTTCTCGTTTTGAATCTGTCGAAGTCGTTTTTAAGTCCGGCAAGCTTTCCGAGATAATCGTCGGCTTTCTTTGCCATAGCTTCTTTTTCGGCTTTCAGATTCTCGTTTTCTTTTCTGAGTTCTTCGGCTTCGAGAATGATCTTTTCGTTTTCCTTAGCCAAAGCCTCTATATGCTCAATAAGTTTGCCTTTCGAAAGCTTTCTGAGTTCTTCGGGAAGGTCGGTTTCCTGAACTTCTTCGTTGCTTTGAAGGTTTTCTTCGAGGTTAACCTCATTGTTTTCATTCTTTTTTTCTTCCATTTTATCTCCTTAAAGCGGTTTCGAATCGTCCTCGGTAAGTATCTTGTCGATAAGCTTACCTATATGTTCGAGAACGGATATTACCTTAGTATAGTCCATTCTGACCGGTCCGATAACTCCCGCACTGCCTAACGTTTTGTCGTTGACGCTGATTTTCGCCGAAACCGACGAACAGCCTTCGGGAAGATTCTCTTCTTCCTGTCCGATTTTGACAACCACTTCGAATTTCTCGTCCGTGGTATCGAATATCTCGGCAAGGTCTTCCTTGGATTCAAGCCTCATCATAAAGTCTTTGGCTTTGGAAGCGTCGCTGTATTCGGGATAATCGAAAATCCTGCTGCTTCCCGCCGTCAAAACTTCGCCTTTTTCGTGAGAACTCTTTTTGAGTATCTCGACTATTCGTCTGTAAAGCTCCTTGTATAAAGCAAATTCCACCGAAAGATCGCTTTTTATGTTATCGAAGTCTTCCGCTTCGCTGACTTTCTTTCCTACGAAAACCTTGTTAAGCCAGTTGTTTGCCGTTCTGAGCGACTCGGAATCCATATCGCCCGGAAGGTCTATGATGTTGTCTTTGAGAACGCTGCTGTCGGTAACCACTACGAGAAGAGCCGATCTTCCGTTGAGTTCCACGACCGTGACCTTTCGGATAACGTCGTCTTTATCGGGAATCTGCACCACTACCGACGTGAGATTGGTCATTTCGCTGATAACCTTGGCGGCGTTTGTTACCAATTCTTCCACGGAATCGGTCTTGCGCTGAAAGTAACCGTCGATAACCTTGATTTCTTCGTCGGTAAGAGGCTTAGCCGTCATAAGTTCGTCAACGTACATTCTGAACGCCTTCTGAGAAGGTATTCTACCCGCGGAAACGTGCGGCTGAACGAGATAACCCATACTTTCGAGCGCGCTCAGTTCGTTTCTCACCGTGGCAGGCGAACAGTCGGACAGATATTTGTCGCAGATGTTCTTACTCGAAACGGGTTCAGCCGTCTCGATATAATCGTCTACGACAGCTTTAAGTATCTTTCTTTTTCTGTCGCTTAAAACCATTCTTACCTCCTTCGTTAGCTCCCGTAGCAACTTTTTTGCTCGGGTGTTAGCACTCTTTCCTTTTGACTGCCAAAATGATACCACCCTAAGGAAAGTTTGTCAAGTGTTTTTTACAAAATTTTTCAAAATTTTTTTAAGATTTTTAACTGCGCGAAAAAAAGGCTTTCCGAAGAAAGCCTTTCTGTAATATTCTAAGTATATATATATTCTGAGTATACGTTCGGTCTTTTTTTGCTATGCGTTCGGTCGGCGTAGCGTTCGTCCACCCGTAAAAATACAGTGGGAATGAAGGGAACGTCCGTTATTTATTCATAACGTAGTCGTAGTAGATTTTCTTTTTGAAGGAAGCTCCGTCTTTGGGGATAGGAATAACCTTTTCGTTTTTCAACAGAAAACCGTTGCCTTTGACGCCTTCCACGTAATCCATATTTACAAGATAGCTTTTGTGACACCTCAAAAAGTTATCGAAACCGCTGAGTTTAACGGAATATTCGTCGAGTTTTCCGTAAGTTTCGATCTGCGTTTCGTCGCTCATATGGAAAGTAAGACGTTTGTCGTTGCTTTCGACGTAGATAAGCTTTCCCAGCGGAACGTCTACGTTAACGCCTTCCGTTCTCACCTGAATAACGCCCACGTCGGCGCGCGTGTATTGTTTAAGGTATTTGTCGAGAACGCTGTACAGCTGATTTTCGTCAAGAGGCTTTAACAGATAGGCAAAAGCCCTCACCGAATAGCCTTCGAGAGCAAATTCGCGCGAACTCGATATAAACACGATACCCACGCCCGAATTGACCGTTCGTATCTTTTCGGCAAGGTTTATGCCGTTCATATCGCCAAGCACTATATCGAGAAGAAGAAGGTCGAATTCCTTTTTCCTCGTGGATTCGAGAAGGGTTCTTCCCGTTTCGTGCAGTTCGATAACGCATTCTTCGCCCTTGTCGTGAAAATACCCGGTGATTTTCTCCATCAGCGTTTTTCTGTCCGAATAACAATCGTCGCAAATCGCAATGCTTATCATCTTAGTCTTCCTTATATTCTTCGAGAATGTTTTCCGCGCGCTTTTTGAGTTTATCAGCTTTTTCGAGAAGCTTGTCGGCTTTCGCCTTTTCTTTCTTGGGAATTTCGGGCTTTTCCGCTTCGAAAAGCTCGTAAAGGTCACTGCAATATTTGAGTTTCTTACTGCAGGCTATAGCCAAAGCTCCGTCGCCTATATGACAGGCAACCGAAAGAGGAAGCGCGGAAAGATACACGTCGTAATAGGGGAACTTCTTTTTAATCTGTTCCGCGAAACTTACCGCTTCTTCGTCATTTCCCGTATAAGCCACGGCTAAATTCAGTCGGGGTTCTTTCTCGGAAGCTTTTCCGCCGAAACGCTTTTCAAGGTCGTTTTCTATAGCGTTTATCATTTCGGCTCTTGCGTGTTTTACGCCCTTTTCTTTCTTATAAGCTTCGAGCTTTCCGCCGTGAATCTGCAGAACGGGCTTGATTTTGAGTATGGTGCCTATAGCCGCGGCGGCAACGGAAATTCTTCCGCCCTTTTTGAGGTACCAGAGCGTATCGACCATTATATAAATGGAAGATTCGGAAGCGACTTTTTCGAGAGCCTGTTTAATCTCTGAAGCCGTGAGTCCTTTGTCTCTTAAAGTAATGGCGTCGAGTACCGACTGACGTTGAGTTACGGAAATTCTATGGTTGTCCACGACGTAGACTTTGCCCGAGAACTCTTCTCTCTCAGAGTAAAGCAACGCGTTCTCGCAGGAAGCAGAAAGCCCGGACGACATTGGGATATAAACGACTTCGTCGCTATCTGAAAGAGCCTTTCTCCAAGCTTCGGTAACGCTTTCTTCCGAAGGTTGCGACGTGGAAACGTCAAAGGACTTACCGAGACGCTCGAAAAACTGACTTTGAGTTATATCGACGTTTTCGAACATCACCGCGGAATCTATTATAAAAGGCATGGGAACTATCCCTACGCCGAGAGTTTGCGCTTCAACGGCGGATATTCCGCTGTTGGAATCGGTTATTATAGCCGTTTTCATAAATTCAGCCTCACGTAATAAGGTTTTGTCCTTTCATTATACCATAAACAGACGCACGCGGTCAAGTTTATAACGTAGCGATAACGTTTTAACGGTTTTTCGGTCGGTTTGACGGAAACAGGCTTATAACGGCTTACTTAATTCCCGAAACCCCGTAAAACAAAAGAAACGGGACGAGAAAACGGCTTTAGACGGATAAAACCTTATTAAACTCAGAAAATCGCCTTGAAAGTGGTTCCGTTTTCTTCGTCGGAAAAGACTTTTATCGTTCCTTTATGGATTTCGGCTATACTGCGCGCTATGGAAAGCCCAAGTCCCGCGCCTTCCGACGAACGGGATTTATCCGCCCTATAGAACCTTTCGAAAACGTGAGGGATATCCTCTTTCGAGATAACCGAACCTTTGTTGTTTACCGAAAAGACGATTTTTCCGCCCTGACGGGAAAGCTTCACGCTGACGCGACCGCCTTCGGGTTCGTACTTGACGGCGTTGTCGAGCAGAATTCCCATAAGTCTTTTTATAAGCTCTTCGCTGGCGTTAAACGTTATTCCGCTCTGAATGTCCGAATCGAGTTCCACGTTCTTGTCGTAAGCCACGGCTTCGAATTGAAGGCATATTCTCTGGGCGGTTTTGGATAAATCCACCGAGGTCTTTTCCTCTTCTTTAAGCGATTCGGAATGCGCGAGAGAAAGCATATCCTTTATAATCGCGCTCATTCGTCTGACTTCTTCGTCGGTGCTTATAAGCCACTCCCTTTCCTTTCCGTCCTCGGAAGCTTCGGAAAGAAGAATCTTGTTGTTTGCCGAAATAACCGAAAGAGGCGTTTTGAGTTCGTGAGAAGCGTCGGCAATAAAGCGTTTCTGTTCTTCTATAGAGTTCTCAACGGGCTTGACGGCTATTCCCGACAGGACTATACTCAGCGCAAAGACTATCGCCGAAAGCAGAAATCCGCATCCCAAAGTAATCAGCCATATCCTTGCGCATTCGCTTTCGATATAGTTGAGCGCGGCAAAGGCTATATATTGGGAAGTGGCTCCGCGCCCTACCGAGTAGACCAGTCCTTGCGTTTTCAGAACGCCGTCTTTCTTCTTATCCGCCAAAACGTCCTTCACCGCTTCGGATAAAACGTCTTCGCTTATATACGAGTTTTCCGAAAGAGTGGTTATATCGCCGTTATGCGAAACTTCCACGACGCAGATATCCGTTATCGCAAATCTCGTGGGTTGGTCCTTGCCTATCTCCTTTCGGTCGTCGTCTTTTTTCTGGTCGGGATTAGCGTTATAGCGTTGAATTTCCGATTCCATGGAAACGTAAAGTTCGCTCTTGCTTCTCTCCGTGAAGTAGACGGATATTCCCGAACAAAAGGCGATTATCACCAATCCTATTATGGACATGGTTATAAGGATTATTTTCCTTCTGAGTTTCTTAATCACCGCTTACCTCCAATCTGTACCCGAGTTTCTGATAATTCTTTATGGTTACCGAGGAACCGAGAAATCTCAGCTTCTTCCTTAAAAAAGAAATATAAGCCTCTACGTTGTTGCTTTCGGCGTCGGAATCCCACCCCCATACCTTTTCTATAAGAGCGTCTTTTGAAATGGTTGCTCCGTGAGAAATCATAAAGAGCTTTATTATCTCTTTTTCTTTGTAATTAAGCTTGACCGTTTCGCCCTTTGCGGAAAGTTCGCCCGATTCCACCACGAGAGTAAGGTCTCCGAAGGTAAGCTTGTCCATAACGACTACTCCGCTTCTTCTCGAAAGAGCGTTTACGCGGGCTACGAGTTCGTCGGCGTCGAAAGGCTTGGTAAGATAATCGTCGGCTCCAAGATTAAGTCCTTTTATCTTATCGCTTACCTGATCTTTCGCGGTAAGCATAAGTACGGGCGTGTTTATTCCGTCTTCTCTCAGCTGTTTAAGAACTTCGAAACCGTCTTTGCCGGGAAGCATTATATCGAGAACGATAACGCCGTAATCGCCCTCTTCAGCCATATTAAGTCCGCTTTCTCCGTCGTAAGCCACGTCGCAGTCGGTTTTGTTTTCTTTAAGCAGATACCTGACGGCTGCCGCAAGTCTTTTTTCGTCTTCCACCAAAAGAACTTTCATTTCTATTCTCCGTTTCGTCTTTAACTACGATACCTGTAATAATATTATAACGTCTATAAGACAGGGTTAAAGAACGCAAATTCAAACGTATTCCGCTTGTGTATCTTTATTATAATATACTCCTCTTAAAAACAGCTTAAATTTTTTCAAAAAAATTTTTATTTTCATCGATTTTTTAAGGCGTTTTTAAGAACCGTAAGTATAATAGGGGCATAACTTAACAAGGAGGCAACCCTTATGAAAAAGAAATTACTGTTAGTTTTACTCATAGTTTTAGCGTTATCGGTAGCTCTTTACGGCTGTAATCCCGATAGTAGCACCGATACGGATCAACCCACTCCTCCCGACAAACCGAGCGACAACCCCGGCGATAACCCCGGCGGAAATCCGGGCGGTAACCCCGGAGGCGGAACGACAGGCGGAAGCGAAGGCACTGTTCCTACGGAAGTTTCTTCTTACGAAACGGAACTGGACGTCGATCTTTCCGAACTCTCTGCCGACATAGATTCCACGGGCGCAACCGTTATCGAAGGAAGCTCCGAAGAACTCGTTATAAGCGAAGCGGGCAGTTATATCCTTAAAGGAAACTTCTTAAGCGGTATTACCGTTTCGGTCGGAAACAAAGAAACCGTTCATCTCTTCCTTGAAAACGCCGTTATAACCAACGAAAACGGCATCGCAATAAGCAACACCAACAAGAAGTCCACTCTCGTTATAACCGCGGTCGAAGGCACGGAAAATACCGTTTCCAACGCAGGCGACGACGTTAACGCAATCCACGTTAAAGGCACGCTTATGATTAACGGCACGGGCAGTATTTCGGTTACGAGTCAGTCCAAGAACGCAATCAAAGTTTCCAAGGTTTTGTCTGTAGCGGACGTTACTCTTACTCTGAACGCTACCAATCACGCAATCTCGGCAAGAACTGTTGAAATCGAAAACGCTCATATAACCGTTACTTCCGCGGGAAAAGACGGAATCAACGCGGAATGCGACGACGAAATCACGGCTTTCCCCGAAGAAGAACCCGAAGGCTACGTTGCAATTAAAAACGCCGAATACACGGCTTGCGTATACGGCGACGGCATTCAGGCAGACACCGTAGTTTATATAAGCGGCGGAAAACTCGATATAACCACTATCGCAAACTTCGTTTCTTACTCGGAAGCAAATAAGACCGAATACGACCTCGAAGACGACGATTACAGATACGTCAAAAACGGAAACTCTTACCGCAAAGTCGCAAACGACTACAACGGAAGTCTTACCAGCCGTTACGCTCTTTCTCAGAGTTGTAAAGGCATTAAAGTAGGCGAAATCGATTACGAAGACGCAGACGGAAACGAAATCACCGTTACCGAAGGAACTTACCTTCTCGTTATAACGAACGACGCCGTAGTTACCGTAAACTCGGCAGACGACGCTCTTCACGTAAACTCGGGCGACGTTATGATTGAAAGCGGAACGCTTACCCTGGACACTCTCGACGACGGCATAACCGCAGACAGACTGGTTACCGTAAAGGGCGGAAACATCACCGTGGCTTCCTGCTTCGAAGGAATCGAAGGCGGATACGTTAAAATAGAAGACGGCGTTATCGATATAACCGCTTCCGACGACGGCATCAACGCGGCAAGCGACGATACCTCCGTACAGGAATATATCATAATCGCAGGCGGTAATATTACCGTAAACGCAATAGGCGACGGTCTGGATTCCAACGGATCCATTCTCATATCGGGCGGTAACCTCGTAATTCACGGCCCCGTAAGCGGAGCGGATTCCGCTCTCGACGCGGAAACGGGTATAATCGTTCAGGGCGGTAACGTTATGGCGTTCTCCTCTCAGGGAATGGTTGAAACTCCTTCCACAAACTCCACTCAGTGCGTTCTCTGCATAGGCTTCAATTCCACTCTTTCCGAAGGAACGGTAGTTACCGTAAAAGATTCCGACGGAAACGTGATTGCCGAAGTAACTCTTAAAAAAGCCGCTCAGGTACTCATCGTAAGCGCGCCCGAAATGGTTCTTAACGGAACGTATACGGTTTACGCAAACGGTACGTCGGTAACCTCCGCAACTCTTACCTCCACCGTAACTTCCAACGTCGGCGGCGGTATGAATCCGGGCGGAAACCCCGGTGGAAATCCGGGCGGAAATCCGGGCGGAAATTTCGGCGGAAGACAGTAAAATGTAATACTGTTTTAACAAAAGCTCATTATCCTGTCAAATAGATAAATCATAAAAACAGACGCGGCTTTTATACTTGCCCCGAGGGTTGTTCTCTAATCATCAGTTGTTTTCTCCTAAAAAACTCCTTTTAACCCGAGGGGCATTTAATAAAAGCCAATCATCGCCGTGAGTGCCTACTACCCCTCCTCAATTCAGGCACGATCGGACGCGGAAAAGTTATGGATTTTCCGCACGCAACCCAAAAAGCCTCCGCGAACACCCGCGGGGGCTTTCCTCTTGCACGAAAAAAAACGTACGACATTCTTCCTTATAAACGATTGGTTAACGGCAAAGATTTCCTTCCGTTAAAAAAGATTACGTTAGTTATTGAACTTTATTAGTTAAACGGCGCAGGCAAATAAAGATATAAAAAATGCGCCCCGATATAACTCAAAGCGCATTTACGTCGATATTAAACTAAATCAAACCAAACACTATATAAGCCTGAAGATTAAACTTAACGAGCGGGAATCGAAGCTGACCGAGTGAAAGTCAAGCCCAAAAAGGCGCACTAACCCGAGGCTCTTTTTAAGCCTCTGACCGTTCGTTTAATCTCACCCGACTTACGATTTAAGCGGAAAGCCTGTCCTTACCAGATAAGGTCGCCCAAAGCACGGCAAAGGTCGTTGACTTTTTCCTTCGCGTCGTAATATCCCGGTTCGGACTGAGGATTTTCCTTGTTTTCCGCCTGATATTCCTTAATTTTAAGCGTAAAGGACGTATATTCCGGAGAATTAACCAAAGCAAGCGTAAGTTTATTCTTAGCTACGCCGTAAGCCGAAACGTTACGGTAGGAATAATAGTACGTGCTTTTAACGTTATCTTCGGTTCCTTTCTGGAAGATGATACGTTTGTTGGTGAACATAACGCGAGCGTTGCCCTTTTCGTAGTAAGCGACGAGCGTTTCGTCATCAAACAGATAGCCGGCAAATTTCTCGACAGCCTCATCCGTATTTCTGTAATTCATCGAAACTTTTATTTTTTTGAACAGTTGCATTTCCGGTACCTCTCTATGTATTTATACGAGCAGCTGACGCCCTCCGTACAATTCTACATTCTTATTATAACCTATACTTAAAATAATTGCAAGGCTTTTTTTCGTTTTTTTAAGCTTTTTTTAATCGAACCTGAATTTTTGCGTTAAAACACGGCTTTTTTCGTTAAAAACGAGGCTTTCCCGAACAAAACGGGATATTCTCGTTATAAAACGGGGAGCGTTTCCGTTATAACGAAGCCGATAAATCTTCCCACAAAGTCTGGTCTACGCCGTCGGAAAACTCGAGAATTATAGAAGAATCTTCATCGTCCGAAACCAAAGGATTGGCTTTTTTGTCGTAGATAAAGCGCAAAAGAAGGGTTTTTCCGTCCTTTACCGACAACAGAATCTGAAGCCTGCGGGAGTTACTGCCCATTATACGCGCGGTCATTTCGTCGCTGAAAATCACCTTGTAGTAAGTTCCGTCCGCCTGACGCATAATAAGAATTTCGTCGAAAACGTCGCTCGTAAAGGCGTTCACGTATTTGCGGTAATCGCCCGAAAACTGTTTTTTAAGCTGATCGAAACGGCTTTCGGCAGTTACCGTTTCGGAGGTAACGGTGCTTTGTCCGTCCGCGGTAAACACGCGTATGAAGGTGTTGCCTATATAACTGCACTTTTCGGAATATGCGCCCTGCCCCGTCACCGAAAGCGTATGGAACATTCTGTAATCGCCTGAATTACTGCCGATTTCTTCGGTTCTTATGGATATTTCCTGTCCGTCGGCGTAAAGCTGATCGTAGGATATAACCGTTCCGTTCCAGTTCGCAACCTGAATTATGTAGGAAGAAAGTTCTTCCGAATACTTTTTACCGCTTACTTTGCGGTAATCTTCGTCGTAAACGCGAAATCCTCCGCACATCGCGATTATCGCCAGAGTAAGCCCGACTATCGCCACGAAAACGACGGCTATGGTTATTATAAGATTCTTTTTATTCATCGTTTAAGCCCAACGCGGGCATTCCTCGTTTTTATGAGTTTCCTTTATTGCATTTGTCTCACTCTCTGTAACAGGAGAAATAGATTACCTGAACGCTTTCCGAGAGCTTTTTAAGCATATCGGTAACCGCGCGGTAGTTGTTTTCGTCAAGGTCGTTAAAGCAGTCGTCGATAATCAGGAAGGGAATTTCGCTTCCGTACATACTCTCCATAAGACTCAGGCGCATCAGGAAGTTTATTACGGTTTCGGTACCCTTACTGAACGCAGAAACGGGACGCATCGAACCTTGTTCTTCTATCGAGAGGTTAAAGTTCTTATCAAGAGCTATTTTAGCTACACTTTCGTCCTCTCTCAGGGCGTTTTCGAAAATTCCGCTCTGTCCGAGAAGGCGGGCAAGGTTGGTTCTGAGCTTGGGAAGGTAATTATCGGAAATCGCGCTTTCGGCTTTCCTTAAAAAGTCCATGGTTTTAAGGGTGTTGCTGAGCTTGCGGGTGTAAAGATTTATCTTCTCTTCGCAAAAGCTTATCTCCGTTCTGATGGCTTCCGCGTCCTCCGTCTGTTTGCGTAAAAGGTCGGCTCTCGTCTTTCTGTCGACTAACATACCTTCCGTTTCGCGAAGCTTCTTCTGCGCGGAATCCACGACCTCTTCGGGTGTACGACCTATCCATTCTTCGGGGAAATCAGCCGAAAGTTCGTCGAATTCCTTTTGGGCGGAAGAAAGTTCGCGCGAAAGTTCTTCTCTCGTTTTCGCGTCCGCGCTTTGTTTTTCGGCAATAATCGCTTCGAGACGAACCTTCTCGTCGGAAAAGCTCCTGACCTTCTCAACGAGACCGTTATATCCGTCGGTAAGAGTTTTTAAGGCTTCCGCGTCGAACTTCTCCGCTTCTTTCAAACGCTGTTCGTTCTGAGAAAGGAAGGTGTTAAGGTCGATTACAGCCATATCGGCGTCGTTTTTAAGATAACTGTACCGAACTCTGTCGGCTGCGAGTCTGGTTGCGATTTCGGCGGAATAGCCTTCGGAAACGCCTATATCGTTCAGTTTACGGGACAAATCGTTACGGATCTTTTCGATTTCCGAGCGTTCTTTATTCAAAGCGTCTTCGATAAGCGAAATGCGCTGAGAATATTCGCCGGCGGTTATATCGTACTGCTTTTTAAGAAGCGAATAACGTCTTATTTCGGCGGAAAGAATCGTAATTCCGCAGACGAGTAAGCCCGCTCCCGCGCCCAGAAGCACGAAAGGAAGAATTCCCTGCGTTTTTACGGCAAATTCAAGCACGAACCCCAGAATCAAACCGATAAGACCTATAAAGGCGACGATACCCGACGTTGCGACCTTTGCCGTTTTCAACGCGGGACGAACAACTTCGTCTTTCTCTTTTTTGAGAGCGTCGGCTTGTTCTCTCAGTTCCTCCGTTTTGGGCGTTCTTTTGTTTATCTCGCCCGTAACGGCGTCGATTTCTTTCAGAAGTTCGAACGAAGGCGCGGTTTCGAAACAAAAAGTCGCCGTTTCGTAAGCCTTCCTGGTTTCTTCGACGCGGGCTTCTTTTTTGGCCCTTTCTTCGAGAAGAGGCTGTTGAGCCTTTCTGAACTCTTCCGCGTCCACGCTTTCTTTATAAAAGTCGCGCTGACGTTCGAAACGACGTATCTCGCCTTCCGCGAACTGCAACCGTTCCTTTGCTTCTCTGCTGTCTATATCGCCCGTTTTTTCGAGTTTTTCGCGAAGTTCGTCGCATCTTTTTCCGCATTCGTAAAGACGCGCGTAGTCGTTTGCCTGACGGACTTCCCTTTCGCACGCTTCGCGTTTTGCCTGCAACGTCTGAATTTCCGACGAGATGTTTTCGAGCTTTCTGAGGTTGTCTTCCGCCTGAGAAAGTCTGACCGTCAGATCGGATTTCTTGGTTCTGAGTTCTTCTATATAGCCTCGTCTGCCCGTTTTGGAAAGGACCGAACGCCATTCGTCCAGTTTTTTGACGGCGTCCGCAACGCGCACGTTTTCCGATTCCGAACTAAGCGAAGCCATCTTCTCGGAAATACTCGCCGAAGCGTCGGGAAAGACGCAATTCTCGGGAATCATCACGCATTTGACGAAAGCGTCGCTGTCTATTCCGAAAAGCGTTTCGCCTATATTCGCTCCGAAATCGACTTTCTCTCCGCTTTTTTCGTCCGTAACCGCGCATTTGTCGCCCGCAAGAGTCTTTCCGAAACTTCTTTCTATGCGGAAGGTCTTACCCGAATATTCGAATACCACGCTTCCTCCGTAACGCTTTCCGCTCCAAGGTTCGTACTTTCTTCTCGGATCTTCGACTTTCTGACTGCGCGTTACGGGCATTCCGTAAAACATCGCCCTTAAAAAGGCGCATATCGTGGTTTTTCCGAAACCGTTGTCTCTTACTACGGAATTATAACCGTCGGAAAAAGTCATTTCCGTTTCTTTGAGTTTACCGAAACCCGCTACGTATATCTCGCGTATTACCATTCAGCCCCTCCTTATAAAGAATCTACGTTCTCGCCCGAAAGCGCGCTGTATCCGTAACGCAGAATCTCGTTTTTGTCTTCGTCCGAAAGTTCCGCGTCGGCAAGCACGAGATTACGGAATTCCGAGTAAAGCGAAAAGGACGAGAAGGCGTTTTCGGGTAAGCCCGTTTTGTCCCTGACCGTAACCGAACAGCCCGAGTTACCGCTAAGCCTTTCGCCGAGAAAATCGCAGTCCGTTCTCAGAGCGTCGGTTTTACCCGTGAGCGTAAGTCTCACGTAGTCGCCCTTTTTCACGCCCTTTTCCGCGATAAACCCGCTTATTTTCGTTATATCGGGGGCTTCTCCGTCAAGTCGGTATTCGAAGCTGAAAAATCTCGCTCCGTCTGTCTTTATAAACCCGTGAGTTTTGCTTTCCGTATCGAAAACCACGAAACCTTTTTCGCCGAAATCGTCAAATCCGCGCGCAAAGGGCGTTCCGGGCATAACGAACTCCCCTCTTCCGCACTTGCCCGACGAATAAGAATGATAATGTCCGAGAGCAAGATAGTCGAGCGGAAGAGAATCGAAAGCCCTTATATCCGCTTCGCATCTTGCAAAACGAGCAGAAGGCGCGGCGTGAAGCATAACTATGTTGGTTTTGCTTTCGTCGAGATTTAATCCGTCTATGGTCGGAATTTCATTCCCCGAAGAATACAGCGTGACGTTCTCCCCGAGGTCGTAACTCGTGAATCCTTCCCCGGCAAGAAAAACGTTCCCCGGAAGACGCATTTTGAGTTCCAACGGAATATCAGCGTCGTGATTGCCCGAAAGAATATAAAAAGACAGGTCTTTATGCTCGTTAAAAACCGAAAGAACGGAATTTCTCATATCCATAGACGGAAAGGACGTATCGAAAAGGTCGCCCGCAATAAGAAAATGCTTTATTCCGTTGTTTTTTGCGTAATCGGCAAGCTTTCCCAGCCCCAGAACTCCGCTTCTTCTCATATTCGCGGCGTCTTTGGGGGAAAATCCGGAAAAAGCTCCTCCTATGTGAAGGTCTGCCGTATGTAAAAGCTTCATTTTTTCCGCCTCCGTTCGTGTTTTTACGTAAGTTTACATAAACTTCCGCATACGTTTTCCGTTACGAAAACGTTTGGTATCGATTTCTTTCCGTAAAACTTTGGTACGGGTTTATTGCCCGTAAACCCGTTTTACGTCGGTTTACGCTTACTGTAAAGCGTTTTTTCTACTCTTTATAATCGGGATTGGGCGAGAAGGCGCATTCTTCTATTATGTGATAAACGGCGTCCTCGTCGCAGGTGTAATCGGCGATATATTTCGCGCTTTTTTTGGTTTCTTCGTCGGCGTTTTTAACTGCTATTCCGCAACCTACGCATTTTAACATCGAGACGTCTATCGAGCTGTCGCCTACGGTAACTATATCTTCGGGACGAACGTTCATAGCCCTTGCAAGTTTCAGAACGGCCGAGCCTTTGGTGCTGTCGACGTGGACGGCTTCGATAAACATGGGCGAACTTATAGACGCCTGAACAGAAGGCGAAATTTTGCTTTCCGCGTGGTTCATAACGCTCTTCATAAGTTCGGGTTCGCCGATAAGAAGTATCTTTCTTACGCCCATTTTTTCCTTCTCTATCTTTTCTCTGAGGTTGGGTTCGTAAATAACTTCCACGCGCGTCATTTTCATATAATAAACGCGTTTTTCGTCGTCTATGTTGCAGTAAATCTTGTCGCCTGCGTAAACTATCGTGAAATAACTTCCGTCGGGATTAAGGAGATCCCAAAGTTCGCAGGCTTCTTTATAAGACATACAGGTGTCGCTTATGACGTTGCCTTTTTCGTCGGAAACTATGCTTCCGTGATAGGCTATCTTAAAGCCCGTAAGTCCGTAATCGCTGTAAATAAGATCGAGCGACGGCAATGCGCGTCCCGTACAGACGCCGAAAATTCCGCCCTTAGCCTGAAAATCCTTTATCGCGCGAACCGTTCTTTCGGAAACGGTTCTGTCGGTTTTACTGAGCGACAAATCAAAGTCGCACACAAGCATTTTATATCCTTTTTCGATTAAATTCATAATTCTTCTCCGCGGGTAAAATCATACCCATTCCACGGGCAAAGCGTTTTTATATAAAGAACGAAAGCCGTATTACCTTTGACATAATATTATAGCATTATCCGCAAGATAAGTCAAACCCAAAACCGCCCGACAAAAAAAGCCGTCCTTTATGAAAACAAAAGAAGTTCACGACGGATAAACCTGTTTATTCCCGCAGAAAATATTCGCTATAAAGAAGGAAAGACGGACGTTTCAAAAAAATTCCTTTGTCAATAATGGTATTAAAATCCTTTTTGGAGGCCGATATGAAAGAAAACAAAGAAAAAACACCCTTTATGCGCGTTCTTAAACAGTACGCTCCGCTTATCGTAATAATCGTTTGCGTGATCGCAATAACCGCCGTTCTGCTCTTTACGGGTATAAATAACAACGAACAAACAAAACTTCCCGACCAGCCCGTAACTCCCGTAGAAAACCCCGACGACAGCAAGAAAGAAGAGGACGAACTCGATAAATACGCTAAAAATCCCGACGACGAACCAGTGGTAACTCCCGTAAAAACGTGGGTTCTTCCCGTTAAAGATTACAAAATCGGAATGGATTACTCGGAAACGGAATTCACCTACTCGGATACGCTTAAAGAATGGCTTATTCATAAAGGCATAGACTTTATAGTAAGCGAAGGAAGCGAAGTTTACGCGGTATCGGACGGCACCGTTGAAAGCGTTACGACTACGATTATGGAAGGAACGACGGTAGTTATCGTTCACGACGACGGCGTAAGAAGCGTTTATTCATCTCTTAAAGCCGAACCGCTCGTGAAAATCAACCAGCGCGTAAAAGCCTCGACGGTAATAGGTTACGCGTCGGACAGCGGTTACGGCGAATTTCTTCAGGGCGCGCACGTTCATTTCGAAATGACGCTCAATAAGGTTTCGGTCAATCCGAGAGATTATATCAAAGGAATATAAGGCCCTGCGAGCTTAAACACGCAATTTGTGCACGTTAAATACGCTTGCGAGCGTTAAACAAAACGCGCACAAGCTAAAAACGCAATTTGCGGGTGTTTAAGACAATTAAGAAGCGTTAAAAACGCAATCTGTGGGCGTTAAAACGACAATCAGAAACGTTAAAAACGAATTTCAGAAGCTTAAAGGTAAAGCTCCACCCTCCTCAGGATGGAGCTTTTTTCAGCAGTCGCCGTTAACTCTTATAAACTCGTCCATACATTTTTTAATAATCATCTTCGCGTAGTCTGCGTCGTGCAGGGTGTCCACGGAAGTTTCTTTATTCTCAAGAGCTTTATACACGCTGAAAAAATGCATCATTTCGTCGGTTATGTGACGGGGAAGTTCGTTAATGGACTTAAAGCTGTTATAAGCGGGATCGCCGTAAGGAATGGCAATTATTTTTTCGTCCGAACAGTGCTGGTCCTGCATATCTATCATTCCTATGGGGTAGCAACGGACGAGCGTGTTTTTTTCTATCTCTTCGCTACAAAGCACCAGAACGTCGAGGTGGTCTCCGTCTTCGGCAAGCGTTCTCGGAATAAGTCCGTAACTCGAAGGATAGTGGGTGGACGTATACAAAACTCTGTCGAGAATCATATATCCCGTTTCTTTATCCAATTCGAACTTCTTTTTGGTTCCCTTTTTGATTTCGATAAGCGCAATGAAATCGTCGGGCTTGATTCTTTCCTTACGGATTCTGTCTATTGCAGCAATCATAATTTCTCTCCTCTTCTCTTTTAGCGTTCGCGCGGTAAGCTTACGAAAACCCGACTTCTATGCCGAAAAGCCTTCTTTAACCCGAATAAAACTATAAAGTTATTCTTCTTCGGCATTTTTTGAAGGAACGAAGCTTCTTGTGCGTTTTACGGAAGTAACCAAAACGTAAATGCCGTAGCACAAAAGGCACAGGCTTATAAACTGAGCTACGGACAAAAACAACACCGTTCCGCGCGTATCGTCGCGGAAAAACTCGATAATAAATCTGAAAACGGGATAAGCAATGAGATACACGCCCGTGATAATACCCCGCTTTTCGTCGATTTTTTTGCCTTTTTCGTACACGAAAACGAATATAAGTATAATTGCGATAAACAGCAAAAGATTAAACCCGACTTCAAAAAGCTGAGTAGGAATTACCTTTCCTATACTGCTACCGTAGGGGAATTCTACTCCGAGCGGTCCGTCGGTACGACAGCCGTAACAGCACCCCGCAAGAAAACAGCCTACTCTGCCTATCGCGTGACAAAGCGGAAGAACGATAAGTATCATATCCGCCGTTTTATAAAAACTCTTTTCTTCTTTTTTGCAAAAAACGATCAGTCCGATAAGTCCGCCTAAAAAACCGCCGTAATACATAAGCGCGGAAAAAAGCCCCAACGCGGACTGTCTGAAAGTTTCGAAGGAAGTAAAGTCTATTTCGGGAATTCTCAGCAGCAACGAAAACAAATGCGCGCCTAAAATGCCGAAAACGACCATATAAACTACCAGCCAGCAAAGCTGAGCGAAACCAAGCGAAAACTTCTTATAGGTTTTTAAGGTCAAAACAGCTCCCGCGATAAAAGCCAGAGCCATCATTACTCCGTACGCGGGAATACCTATAGCGCCTTCCACACCGAAAACGTTTTTTACGAAATCGCCCCACCAGCTTTGAAAAAACCAAGCGTGCATAATTACTCTCCTCAATCGCGATAAGCCTTTTCCAGATCCAGAAGATAACGCTTAACGGAAAGGCTTTCGTTTTTGCCGTAACCCGTCGTAAATCCGCCTAAACCGCCTGCGGAAACTACTCTGTGGCAGGGAACGATAAGCGGAAGAGGATTTCGGCTTAAAGCTCCGCCAACCGCGCGAAAAGCTTTCGTTCCTATCTCTTTAGCTATCTCTCCGTAGGTTTTTACGCTTCCGAAAGGAATGTCCTTTACCGCAAGATAAACTTTCCTTCCGAATTCCGTTCCCGTAAGTTCGAAGGGGAGATCGAAAGTCTTTCTTTTTCCCGCAAAGTATTCGGAAATCTGTTTTTGAGCTTCCGCGCATAAAGCCGATTCCTTGCAGGCTTTATAAAAGAAGTCTTTTTCGGGATTAAAACCACGCTCTGCGGAATTTCCGCAATCGAAACCTTTTTCGCAAGTTCCGCAATCGAAACCTTTTTCGGGTTCGTCATAAAACCGAGCAGAACGTCCGCAATCAAAGGCTTTACCAAAAGTTCCGCAAGAAAAGGCTTTACCGCAAGCTACGCAGTCGGCTCTTTTCAAACCGCCCGAAAACTTCACCGAGATAAGCTTTCCGTTTTCCGCGGTAACGGTAACGTTTCCTGCAGGCGAAGAGAAAGTTTCCGACGCACGGGAAGTTCCTTCCGCGAAAGTTGCTTTTTCAGCGCGAAAATCGTTCATAAATACATAAAATCCTTTCTTAAAGGCGTTGCGCGGTAGACTTTACTCAGGCTACGCCAACCGACAGGCTTTACAAACGAAAAACTATCTGCAACAGAAGCCCGACATGCAGTTACAGCACATATTTGCAAGACAAACGTCTCCGCACCAGGTACCCGTACACGTTCCGTTGCCCGCGCCGTAACTTGCAGAAGATCTGCTTTCAGACGAGTCGCGCGACGTGAACTTTTCGGGATTTATAGTCTTACTGGACATAATCTTGGTAAGTTTATCGAGCGAATTCTTGTACTTCTTGTTATCGGGTTCCATATTGAGCGCAAACTGAAGCTGTTTTTTGGATTCGAGATACCAGTTCTTCTTATAATACACGATAGACTGAAGGTAATGCCATTCAGCCGTTCTTTCGTTCATATCGTCGAGAAGTTGCTGAGCCTCGGTAAGGTTATCGGCTTTGATCTGATCCTCGATTTTCCTGTAATAAGCTTCGTGATCGCCGTCGCTTTCTCCGCCGAAAGAAAACTCGTCGGGATTGACGGTTTCGCTCTCTTTTTTGTCCTGCGAATCTTTGTCGTCCGCTTCCTGAGCTTTGTTTTCGTTTTCAGGCGAAGAACGGCGATTGATTCCGTCCATAAGACGCGCGTAGGCTTTATCCAGTTCGTCGATTTGTTTTGCGGCTTGTTCGCCCTCTGCACCCGTCGTAAACATCTTCGACGAAAGCTCGGCTCTTTTGTTCATATACGCCGTCTGAATTTCCGTCGCGGAAGCGTTGGCGTCTACGCCAAGTACAGAATAAATATCGTAATCGTTCATTTGATTCTCCGTTTTTAGTTACCGCAGGTCGCGGTTCAGGTATTTGCCGAAAATTTCTTCGGTCTTGTTTCTCATAGAAACGTGGAAAACGTTTCTCAGTACGCAGTCGTATAATCTGAGTCCGAGGTCGTTATAACATTTAGCCGTGTAGTTAAGCGTGTTGTAGAACAAAAACTGAAGTTCGTCGTAATTGTCTTCCACGATTTTCTTTGCGTCCTCTCCGCCGAAAGAAGCGCGGATGGGGTTATAGCTTCCCTTTTTTATGTCTTTTTCAAGGTCGTCGAGAGCGTCGATAAGATATATCCACTTGCCTACGTTATAGCAAAGCCCCGACAAATCGCGACTGACCTTTTCTTTTGCGATTGCTATGCATAAATCCCTGCTGAGTGCGGAAAAAGGCTCGGAAACTTCATCCAGAACGTCGCAGTTCCGTTTTTCCAGCCCGTAAAGTTCGTTCAGTCTCCTGCTTATAGTCTCGTCGAAGTCGCCCCGCATTGACTTGGCTTTCTCTTTAAGTCCCTTAAAGGAAGAAACGGCGATTTTACTTACAAGACTTCTTTCGTCGCGGTAGTTGTCGAGAAGCTTATAATAAAAGAGCAGAACGTTATACACTGCAAGCGAATCGGTAATTTCGTCCGTTTCGAGAAGAAGCCTTTCTTTTACGGGCGACATCACGCATCTGCCTTTATAGGGTTTGGGCTGAACGCCGAGACAGGAATGAAACAGAATATTCAGAACGTTAATATCGTGTCCTACCCACAGACGAGCGACGTTGCCGAAAAGTTTTTTGGTGGCAAGACAGGTTCCGCAGGTAAAAGTATGAAAGACGCCCGCCTGATTTTCCTGAAGCGACGAATCGATATTCAAATAACCGAACATACCCTTCTCCTTAGCATTACGTTCTTTACCGCTCACGGCGTCAAACCGCCTTTATTCCGTTTAAAAGGTCGGCGTTGCGGACGAAACGCCTATCTGAGCGTTAAAAATCCCATTTTCTTATAGACTTTACCCAGCGTTTTCCTTGCGGAAGAATAAGCTTTTTCCGCGCCGAGTTTCATAACTGATTCGAGGTAAGCTTTATCGGAAACTATCCTCTTCTGCTCTTCTCTTATCGGGCGAAGACCTTCTATAACGGCGTCGGCAGTTCTTTCTTTAAGCGCGCCGTAACCGAGACCTTCAAGTTCTTTTTCGCAGTCGGATATAGTTTTACCCGCAAACAGCGAATATATCGTAAGCAGATTGGATACGCCGGGTTTGTTCTTTTCGTCGAACCTCACTTCCGTTTCGCTGTCTGTAACAGCGCGTTTGAACTTCCTTTTTATCGCTTCGGGCTGGTCGAGAATGGCAACGAAAGCGTTTTCGTTCTCGTCGGACTTACTCATTTTCGCCGAAGGATCGGCAAGACTCATTATCTTCGCGCCCGCCTTGGGCATATAACCGTCGGGAACGACGAAGGTTTCGCCGTAAACGGAATTGAATCTTTCGGCAAGCGTTCTCGCAAGTTCGAGATGCTGTTTCTGATCCTTTCCGATAGGCACGAGGTCGGTTTTATACAGAAGAATATCCGCCGCCATAAGCGCGGGATAGTCCATAAGCCCCATATTTATGTTGTCGGCGTGACGACGGCTCTTGTCTTTATACTGGGTCATTCTGCTCATTTCGCCCACGTAAGCTATACTGTTGAGCGCCCAGCAGAGTTCCGCGTGCTGAGGAACGTGCGACTGAATAAATATAGTGGACTTTTCGGGGCTGAGTCCCGAAGCAAGAAGCACGGCAAGCGTCGAGGCTGTATTCTTTCTGAAAACAGCGGGTTCCTGACGAACGGTTATCGCGTGCATATCCGCAACGCAATAATAGCAGTCGTAATCGTCCTCCAAATTCTTAAAGTTTTTGAGCGCGCCGAGATAGTTGCCTATAGTGAGGTTACCCGTGGGTTGAAGCGCGGAAAACACGACCTTTTTTCTGATTTCGTCGTTTTCGCCCATTTGCGCCGCAGATACGATTTTTTCTTCCATTTTTCTCTCCGAATTTCAGCGGTATTCGTCCTTTTTCAGGCAAAATACGCTTTTAACGATTTTTGCTTTTTTAAGGCGATATTGCTTTTTTAAGCGGAACGTGACGCTTTACGCAAAAGGCATTCCGCAATAAAAGACGTTATTTTATCTTTGCGAAACGCGGAACGCCGTCCACGAATTTAATACCCGATTCGCCCTGAATAAGAGGCATAACGTAATCCATAAAACAAGGCTCGATGTTCGTTCCGTCCGCGGTGATGTACTTGTCGGGAAGTTTGGTTTCGGTGTTTGCCGCCTGAGAAAGAGGAACTCTGACGTATTCGCACTTATATTCCTTTCCTTCGGCGCGTCTGAAACCTATCATTATATCGGTTTCTCCGCCGAGAGCGGCAAGAACGCCCTGACGGCCCGCTTCCACGGCTTCGGTTATATCCGTTCCGCTGGCAAGATGAGCCGCGCATCTCTGCATTAAACTAAGCTCTATTGCTCTTACTTTAACGCCCGGCATACGACGTTTGATTTCGCCCGTAAGCATTGCGCCCACTCCGCCCAGCTGAACGTGGTTGAAGCTGTCGCGGGAAACGGAATTGAAGTGTTCGACGATAAGTTTTCCGTCCTTATCGTGAATACCTTCGCTTACGGCAACGAAAACGTTGTGACGTTCGTTCCAGATCTTTTCGACTCTGTTGCAGAAATCGTCGAGATCGAAGTCTCTTTCGGGAACGTAAATGAGATCGGGTCCCATACCCTTAAAGGAAGCAACCGCGCTTGCTGCGGTAAGCCAGCCCGCGTGTCTGCCCATTATTTCCACAACGACTATCTGTCCGCTCTTATAAACGCGACTGTCAAGGCTGACTTCCATACAGGTCGTAGCTATATACTTGGCTGCGCTTCCGTAACCGGGGCAATGGTCGGTTCCGCTGAGGTCGTTGTCTATCGTCTTGGGAATACCCACTACTCTGCATTCGTAACCCTTCTTTTCGAGATACTTGCTTATCTTGTTGCAGGTATCCATACTGTCGTTTCCGCCGTTATAGAAGAAATATCTTACGTTATACTTTTTGAAGACTTCGAGAATGCGAAGATAATCGGTTTCGTCGTCTTCTGCGTTTTTAAGTTTGTATCTTATGCTTCCGAGAGCGGACGAAGGCGTATTTTTAAGAAGTTCGAATTCTTCCTTATCCACTTTCGCCATATCTATAAACTGTTCTTCGAGTACGCCGGCAATTCCGTAACAAGCGCCGTAAACCGCCGTAATGTTTTCATGCTTAAAAGCTTCGGAAAAAACTCCGTACGCGCTTGCGTTAATAACGGAAGTAGGTCCTCCCGATTGTCCGAAAATCAATGCACCCTTCAGTTCCTTCATTATAAAAACTCCTCTGCCCGAAACGGCAAATATATTTATCCTTTTATTATACGGAATAATCCGCCTCTTGTCAAGCATAAAACCCGCCGTATAGCTCGCGCACGTGATTTATTTATCCTGATAATGCGTTAATGAAGGCGTGTTTTATAGCGTATATTTAATGGGCGTTGACATTGACAAAAGTCTTAATAGCCGATATACTGTAAGTACGGATATTTCGTAGTATAGTTCGGATGTGTTAACTCAAATCTAAATAACGGCAATCCGTAAACTTAAATTCTGGCTTTCCGTTCGTTATCGCCGATTACCTGCAAATGCCGAACCGATTTGTTCACTTAAAAAAGGGATAACGAACGCAACACTAAAACCAAGCCGTTACTCACGGCACTTATATTATAATATAATTAAGGAGATATTTTTATATGTATTCCGAAAAAATGGCTGCTCTCGGCAAAAAACGTTCCGCTATAAGAGAACTCTTCGAATATTCTCAGATGCGTAAACGCGAAATAGGCAACGATAAAGTATTTGATTACAGCATAGGCAATCCCAGCGTTCCCGCACCCGCAATCGTAAACGAAACTCTCGTTGACCTTATACAAAACACAGATTCCGTGCTTCTTCACGGCTACACCAGCGCGCAGGGCGACATTGACGTAAGAAAGACCATCGCAGATTACATCAGAAAGACCTATAACGCTCAGGCTGACGAAAACTGTCTTTATATGACCACGGGCGCGGCTGCGGCTCTTTCCATCTGCTTCAACGCTCTCTGCACGGGAAACGACGAAATCATAACTTTCGCGCCCTATTTCCCCGAATATAAGGTATTTATCGAAGGCGCAAGATGCAAACACGTAGTCGTTATGCCCGACGAAAAACTTATGCCCGACCTCGACGCTTTCGAAAAGGCAATCAACATGCACACCAAAGCAGTCGTCGTTAATTCCCCCAACAACCCCAGCGGAGCTATCTACGGCGAAGACGTTATCAAAGCCATAGCTTCCATACTCGAAAGAAAGTCCAAGGAATACTCTCACCCGATATTCATCATTGCCGACGAACCGTACAGAGAACTCGTATACGACGATATTACCGTGCCGTATATTCCCAATTACTACGAACATACCATCGTTTGCTACTCTTTCTCCAAGGTCTGGTCCATCCCGGGCGAAAGAATCGGTTACATATTCGTAAGTCCCCGTATGAAAGAAGCGAAAGACATCTTTGCTGCGGTATGCGGAGCAGGCCGTTCTTTGGGTTACGTTTGCGCTTCCAGCCTTTTCCAGAGACTGGTTATGCGTTGCATAGGAACGGTGGGCGACCTCGAAAGTTACAGAGTAAACCGCGACCTTCTCTATAACGCTCTGACCGATTACGGTTTCCATTGCATTCACCCCGACGGAGCTTTTTATCTCTTCGTTAAAACTCCTACGGCGGACGCAAACGAATTCGCGGAAGAAGCCAAAAAGCGCGAAGTTCTTATCGTTCCCGCAGACAGCTTCGGTTGCCCCGGATACGTGAGAATTTCCTACTGCGTAACAAAAGAACAGATCGAGAATTCTCTTCCCGCTTTCAAAGATCTCGCTAAACTCTATAACCTTAAAAAATAAGCGGTAATTCCGCCCAAAAGGCTACGAAAAAAGCCGTGAAAAAGAGAACTCAGCCGAAACGGGCTGTCAAAACGACAATTCGGCAAAAAAACGGGCTGTATAGCTCAGACAAAAAGAGCCGTGAAAACGGTCTCTTAAAAAACGCTGAAGGGCAGACAAACGAAAATCTGCCGAAAACGCGGATAAACGACATGCTTTTTGAAAGATAATCGAAAATAAAGGCGAAGGAAAATCCTTCGCCTTTTGCTTTATTATGAATATCGCCGAAGATTTGAAAATTACGGTTTTCTAAAATCTTTACGGCTGTTTAAACTTTGCGGTTATTTGGAGACTTTACGGCGCGTTGCGGCTTTATTCTTTTTCGTAACGACAAGCGCGACGATTGCGCCTATTACGACGATTACCGCGACTACTATAATAACGGTAACCAGAGCGGAATTATCGCCGTCGGTTTTGGGCGCGGAGGCAATCTTTACTCTTTCGAGCATACCGAAAAGCAAAGATTCTCTGTCGCCGAAGTCTTTCATAACGCCCATGGGCATGGTTCCGTTAAAGTACTGAACTTCGTTATTAAAGAACTCGTCAACGTCGTAGTCGTTTTCGGTTAAAACGTTTTTGGCTTCTTCGGAAGCTTTCAGAACTTCTTTGGAAACGCCCGAGGTATAACCTATAGCGATCATATTTCTGACGGCGATGTCGGGTCTGTTCATAAACTCGATGAAAAGCTTTGCCGCTTCGGGATTGGGCGCGTTTTTGGTGATTACCCAACCGTCGAACCAGATGTTGGAACCCGATTCGGGAATATAATAACCGAGGTTTATGTTGGATTTTTTAGCTTCTTCGATGGCGTAAACGGCGTCGCCCGACCAGGCAAGATCGAGATAAGCGTTGCCGGCAATGACTTCTTCCTTGTCGAAATCCACGCTGTAAAGGATTTTCTGAGATTTCTGCTCGATAAGAACGGTTTCTGCCGCGTCTATAAGAGCCTGATCGGTAGAATTTATAAGTTCGACGACGGTTTTATCCTTAAAACCTTCGGGAAGTCTGTCGTTTTCTTTAAGATACATAACGGCAGCCACGTAAATATCGCGGATACTGTCTTTCATGTAGATTTTGCCCGTAAGTTTGGAGTTGCCCGCTTTGTTCCAGAGAAGTCCCCAGCCTTCTTTAAGGTCGCTTTCGGTTACGACGTCTTTGTTATAAAGAATGCCAAGCGTTCCCCACATATAAGGAACGAAATAATCGGTCATATCGACTTCTTTATCGCCTACTTTAACGCTTCCGAAGGTTTCTTCTATGGAAGTTTTGAAGAGCGGTTCTATATTAGACCAGAACGCTTCCGTTTCTTCGTCCGTTCCGATTTTCTGAATCAGATCCTTTTCGAGAAGCTTCTGAATAGCGTATTCCGACGGCGCGAGCATATCTATGGAATTGCTGTTCATAACCTGCGTAAGCATGGCTTCGTTTGTGTCGTATTCTCTGTAATTTACCTTTATATCTTTACCCGTTCTTGCCTTATAGAAATCAACGAATTCTTTGAAGTCGGTTTCTAAAAGTTTGGTGTCGATATAGTCGCCCCAGTTGACTATATTGAGCGTAGTTACGTCGGCGGCGTTAACCGTTTCCGCCGTAGGAACGACGATAAGCGCGGATAAAACGATTATCGCCAAAATAAAAACGGTGTTTTTTTTCATTTCTTACTCCTTTAGTAAAAATATCGGTTATGCCTTGCTTACGTCGAAGCCTCGGCTTATATATAAACGCGCCGTAAAACGCGGTTTTTTTCTTTAAGTCAAGTCTTTAGATAATTCCCGCAGTAAACGCTTTTAACTAAATAAAACGTATAACTGCGGAAACTTTCTTTACGCGTGCTGTTTATTGTTGATGGCTTTGTTGATTTTTGCGATATGCGCGGCTTCGTTCTTCTTTTTAAGGTTGATAAGAAGGATAACCGTTAAAACCAACACGAAAATCACCGAGAACAGCGCAAGCCAGAAGGGTTGCAGACCGCCTTTGGTGGCGTCGTTGTATATGTAGGTGCTGAGAGTGTCTATACTCGTAGTCGCGCCTTTGTTGATCTGAGTTATGATAAAGTCGTCCATAGAAAGCGTGAACGCCATAACGAATCCGCTGACTATACCCGGGGATATAATGGGTATCATAACCGACATAAGAGCCTTTGCGGGAGTCGCTCCGAGGTCGAGGGCGGCTTCGTATACGTTGGGATCCATCTGCACGAGCTTGGGCATTACCGAAAGCACTACGTAGGGCGTACAGAAAGCCGTATGCGCTATAATAAGTCTTGCGTAACCTTCGGGCATCTTTATCGCTCCGAAAAACAGCAGAAGCGAAACTGCCATGACTATTTCGGAATTGATGACGGGAAGCTGATTGACGCTTTCCACCACTCTTCTGAGTTTTTTGCCGAGGTAGAAAATACCTATAGCGGCGCACGTTCCCATAAACGTGGAAATAACCGAGCTTACGGCGGCGATTATAAGCGTGTTTTTAAGCGCGTTTATAAGCGCGGAAGGCGGATTTACGAAAAGAGCGACGTAGGCGTCGAAGTTGAAGCCTCCGCTGAAACTGAATCTTACGTTGCCCGTGAAGCTGTAAACTATTACGAACAACAAAGGAAGATACATAAAGGCGAGAACCAGACCGATAAAAAGGTCGGCAATAAGCTTCTTCCAGTTTACCATAAGTTCTTAGCCTCCTTCTGAGTAGCGTTGAATTTGTTCATGACGAAATTGGATATGAGAACGAACGCCAGCATAACGAGAGACATAACGCTTCCCACGCCGTACATACTGTGCATGAACTTACCGTAGATACTGTCGCCGAAAAGGACGATAGTCGCGCTTCCCGAAAGGAAAGAACTTATCGAAAAGGTGGATATTGTCGGAATGAACACCATTGTGATACCGCTGATTATTCCCGGCAAAGAAAGCGGAAGCACGGTTTTAAGGAAGACCGTAACGTTGTCCGCGCCGAGATCCTGAGCGGCTTCTATATAACTCTTGTCTATACCCGTAAGCGTCGTGGTAAGAGGCATTATCATATAGGGAAGGAAGTTATACACGAGACCTATGATAAGCGTAGCCGTTCCCAGTTCCACGCCCATTTTCTGGAAAAGAGCCTTGGTAGCCAGCGTTCTTATAAGGAAGTTTACCCACATAGGAAGCACGAGAATAAGCATAAGCATGGATTTCGCGTGATATTTTGCTATGCAGTAAGACACGGGATAACCTATAAGCAGGCATAAAACCGTAGTTACGAGACCTATAAGCACCGAATTCGCAAGCACTTTCATATTCTGTTTCTCGCTGAAAAACAAAGCGAAGTTTTTAAGCGAAAAAGAACCGTCGGCGATAAACGCGTTTACGAGAATCATCACGAGCGGTAATACTACGAAAATCAGTAAAAACAGCATATAGGGATAGGCAAGAAACCTTCTCGGCAAGCCCATACCCTTCGTCGTGTTATTCCGCTTTCTCATTTTCGCCCTCCGTGATAATCTGTTCTACGATAATCTTATCGGGAGCGACTTTTATGCCTACTCTGTCGCCTTTAAGCCAATCGTCTTCCGTATCTACGAAAAAGTCGTAATAAGTGTCCGTTCTTACCACGCACTGATAATAACTGCCTTTATATATGGAGTTGACTACGGTTGCGCCGATAATGCCGTCGTCTTCGTCGTCGAAAAGTTCCACGTCGTCAAAGTCTATGGAAACCCTGACTTTGGTTCCTTCGGGAAGATTGCTTACGCAGGGGAAATCCTCTCCGCATATTTCGACTTTGCCTTCGCCCGTCATTACCGTTTCGAGCGTGTTTATAACTCTCGATTTATGCATAATGTGGAGGTCGTTGGGCTTTATGTAAAGACCTATGGTTTCTCCGACTATACATTCCACGTTATCGTGAATAAGAATTTCGCTTCTGTCTTCGTCGAACATCAGCGCCGTCGTCTGATAGTGGTCGCCCTTAAACACGCACGAGATAACTTCGGCTTTCATCATAACGCTCTGGTTGTCTTCTTTGAGAATATATACGTCTTCGGGACGAATGATAACGTCTATGGGTTCGTTGTACTTGAAGCCTTTGTCCACGCATTCGAAACGCTGTCCGCAGAACTCTACAAGAAAGTCTTTTATCATAATACCGCTGAAAATGTTGCTTTCGCCTATGAAGTCGGCTACGAAAGCGTTTGCGGGTTCGTCGTAAACCTTCTGCGGAGAAGCTATCTGCTGAATTTCGCCGTCTCTCATAACTATTATCGTGTCGGACATAGTGAGAGCTTCTTCCTGATCGTGAGTAACGTAAATAAAGGTTATGCCAAGCTCTTTATGCATATTCATAAGCTCGATCTGCATATCCTTCCTCATTTTAAGGTCGAGAGCGCCGAGAGGTTCGTCGAGAAGAAGAACGTCGGGTTCGTTTACGAGAGCGCGCGCAATCGCTACTCTCTGCATCTGACCGCCCGAAAGACTGTTTACGTTTCTGTATCCGTAGTCTTCCAGATCCACGAGTTTAAGAGCCGCTTCGACTTTATCTTTTATTTCCTTTTTGGTAAGTTTACGGTAATTCTCGTAAACGTCGCCGTTTTTGTCGGTATAAGTCGTTCCGTCGGGGATATATTTGAGTTTAAGCCCGAAAGCTATGTTGTTGAAAACAGACAAATGCGGGAAAAGCGCGTACCGCTGGAAAACGGTGTTTATCGACCTTCTGTAAGGCGGAATTTTCGTAATATCCTCGCCGTTAAAGAAAATCGAACCCGAAGTAGGCGCTTCGAATCCGGCTATCATACGCAAAGTAGTGGTTTTACCGCAACCGGAAGGTCCCAAAAAAGTTACGAATTCTCCCTTTTTAATGGAAAAGCTTACGTTTTTGACGACGGGCTTGTCGTCGTAACTTTTACAGACGTTCCTGAGTTCTATTATCTTGGCAGAAGTATCTTTCTGTGCAGCCATCTTTTGTCTCCCCGATCAGAAATTGGAGGGCGTCGCAACCCATATTATCTTTGCGATTCCGCGCCCCGTGTTTATTATGGTGTGACGGTACTTCCCGTCGATATAAAAGGAATCGCCCTTCTTGGCTTTGAATTCCTTGGTGTCGGTCTTTATAACTATCTTTCCCGAAAGAACGTAACCGAATTCCTCTCCTTCGAAAGGATCTCTCGTTTCACTGCTTGCGCCCTCTTCTATTTCGACGATAATGGGTTCCATTTCGTTCTTCTGAGAATTGGGTACCAGCCACGTCTTACGACAGCCTTCGCTTTCCGACTGAAAATGATCGGAAGGCGTGAATACCACCTGCTCGTAGGATTCCTCGGCAAAAAACGCAGCCGGCGTTACGCCGAGAACGTTGAGTATATCTATAAGCGTGGCAATCGAAGGCGACGCAACGTCGTTTTCGAGCTGTGATATGTAACCTTTTGTAAGTTCGCATCTGTCCGCCAGCTCTTCCTGCGTCAGCCCTAATCTCAGCCTTATACGTTTTATTCTCGCGCCAATATTCATAATATCGTTTCAGCCTCCCTTAGCCGCAGAAAATATACCAAATTCCGAACGATTTGTCAACCGTTTGAATTAAAATTACTAAACTTTTTTCTTAATATACGAATTACACGAGAAACCTTACGAAAATTAAACCAAAAAGTTAGTTTCGTTAAACAGACATTCCCTTAAAAAACCTCTGCTGAATAATACTGAACAATTTTCTTAAAATCATTAAACCGTTCGGGACGGGAATTTCTTTCCTTAAAAGGCAGAAGGCGCGGATACGCCAAACGCTTGCAAAAATACGCGGTTTGTAGTATACTTAGCGGTGTTAAAAACGAGAGGAAAATCAAATGTACACGGTAAAACTCAAAAAAAACGAAGAAAAACGCCCGAATCTCGGTCACAGCTGGGTTTACGCGAACGAAGTCGCTTCCGTAGAAGGCAAAGATAAAAACGGCTCGCTGTGTGTGGTCACCGATTTCAACGGAAAGTTTATAGGAAAGGGCTACATAAATCACCTGTCCAAGATTCTCGTAAGGATTTTTATAAGAAACGAAAATCAACCGGACGACAAGGACTTTTATCTTAATTCCGTCAAAAAAGCGTGGGATTACAGGAAAAGTTTGGGTTACGGGAACTCCTGCAGAGTGGTTTTTGCCGAAGCAGACGGACTTCCCGCGCTTATCGTGGACAAATACGGCGACGTTCTGGTTATTCAGTGTCTTTCTCTCGGTATAGACCAAAGAAAAGAACTTATAAAAGAATGCCTCGTAGAAATCTTTAATCCCGAGGCTATTTACGAAAGAAGCGACTCGGCGGTAAGACTTAAAGAAGGTCTGCCCGAAACGAAAGGACTTATTTACGGAGTTTTACCCGACGAAATTATCATAAACGAAAACGGCATAAAGATGCGCGTAGACGTTATAAACGGACAGAAAACGGGATACTTCCTCGACCAGAAAGAAAACAGACTTGCGTCGAGAAGGTATTTTAATACGGACAGCGTTCTCGACTGTTTCTGCAACTGCGGAGGCTTCTCGATGAACGCGGCTCTGTCGGCTCAAAAAGTCATAGCGGCGGACATTTCGGCTACAGCTCTCAGCGAAGTCAGAAAAAACGCAGAACTTAACGGCTTTAACAACGTGGAAACGGTGGAAGCCGACGTATTCGAACTTTTAAGAAAATATCGCGCCGAAAAGAGAACGTTCGGAACGATAGTTCTCGATCCGCCTGCTTTCTGCAAAAGCGCGAACGAAGTCAGAGACGCCTACAGGGGCTACAAAGACATCAACATACTCGGACTCAAACTCGTAAGAAGCGGCGGTTATCTGATTTCTTCTTCCTGTTCGCACTATATGACATTCCCGTTGTTTGAAAAAATGCTTAAAGAAGCGGCTGCGGAAAGCGGACGAACCGTGCGTTTCGTAGAAATCAAATCGCAGGCTCCCGACCATCCGTCACTGCTTTGCGCGGAAGAAACGCAGTATCTGAAGTTCTTCGTGCTTAACGTGCAGTAAACCAAAATCGTAAAAAAATCCGCATTACGCGGAAAAGGAGATATAAAAAATGGCTGTCAATATCGAAAGATTAAACGAACTCACCAGAATTTCAAGAGAAAGAGAACTTACGCCCGAGGAACAAACCGAAAGAGAAAGTCTTCGCCGCGAATACATCGCAGCCGTAAAACAATCTCTCGAAGCTCAGCTTTCTTCGCTTAAAGTCAAAGACGAAGAAGGAAACGTTCACGACTACAAGGACTACGTCCTCAGTCAAAAGGAGAAACTCCTCGACGAGCAGGAAGTTGAGGCTGAAAAAACCGACGAATACGAAAAGGAGCATGAGTAAAACCGAAAAACGAACGAAAGACTCGAATTGAACGAGTAAAAATCAAAAATTTTTAATTAAAAAAACGACCGGGATTTCTCAGTCGTTTTTGTTTTTAAGGTTTTGAGTTTTTGCTTTCGTTTTTAAGGTTTCAAGGTTTTTTGTTAAGGTTTCAGGTTTTTTGTTTTCGTTTTACTTTTTGGAAGGGTCTTCTTTGCCGATAATCGTCCAGATGGTGTCGCCGTCCTTTATAAGTCCGAGTTCACGGGCGCGCTTTTCTATGTACTGAGCGTTATCCAGATAATCCTGCGTGTTTTTGAGTTTCTCGTAGTCGTTTTTCAGTTTTTCAATTTCTTCAAGACAGTCTTTTCTGTCGCTTTGCAATTTGTTATACGTTATAATATTGTTTACGAGAACGCCCACCAAAACCAAAAACAGCACAATCGCAAGCGTTATGATAACTATTCTGATTTTGCTTTTAATCATTGCGGACTCCTTGTTGCTTCTTTTTCCGTATATTATACGCAACTGCTCTCAATTTGTCAAGCGCTTTGTGCAGTAAAACGCCCGCCGTCCCTCCGCCCAAGCCTACCGCGGGAAGCACGAACCAATCCAGCCTTCCGTTGACTATGATTTCAAGCCCATAAGGAAGCGCGAAAATAAGCGTAACCGAAAAAATCGCGTCGCTTAAAACGTTCAGAAAACGCCCTCTACGGCGGATAAAAACCGAAGGCAACCTCATAAGAAAAAGCAGAACCGCAAATCCCGCGCCCAAAAGAAACAGCCTGAAAAAAGCCGTTATTTCACCGCCGTAGCCTATGGAAAGAGTAAGAAAATTTATTCCGCATAAAGGCAGGCTCACTTGAAGATGTCCTTGAAAGCGGTTTTCTGCTTTGCTCCGCCGTAGGCAAGCGACGTTAAAGAAGACGCCGTAAGTTCGAGATTCCCGTCCGAAACGTCAAGTTTGTTTGCGGTAAGTCCGTTTCCGCGAATCATTATCGTACCTTCTTCGAGCGCAATCTGAGCTTCTTTATCCACAAGAGTTTTTACGCCCGAAACGCCCGTAATTCTTACCGAAAATCCGTTTTCCGTGGCAGACAGTGTCAAAGTGTGATTTTTCATATTTCCCTCGCCGTATAAGGTTTTACCTTATTTGAATATTCAATCTTTTATTGCAACATAAGCTTTTCGTTCGCGCAAGCATCAGCCTTCTTTATAACCAAGCTCTGAACGGAATATCCGGGCTTTCCGTTCGTTATCGCTAAGCTGTAAAGGGAATGTCTGCGTCTTTTTTCTTATTCTATGACCAACGAAGGGAGATTTATTCCCGAAAAGGGTTGAATTTATAAAAAAACGACGGCAAAGGGAATTTCCTTTACCGCCGTGAATTAAGCTTTTCGGTTAATTAAACTTTTTCTACGATTTCGAGAAGTTTAAGGTCTATTCTGTTCTTAACCGTATCGACCTTAGTAATCTGAACTCTTACTCTGTCGCCTTCGGAGAGGACGTCGGAAACCTTTTCCACTCTGTTCTTGCTGAGCTTACTGATGTGAATCATTCCGTCTTTGCCGGGGGTAAGTTCAACGAAAGCGCCCGTGGGTTCGAGAATCTTAACTACTTTGCCTTCGAATTCGTCGCCCACTTCGGGATCCTTTACGATACCCATAATGATAGCTTTGGCTTTCTTGCTCATTTCTTCGTCGCTGGTTGCAATAAAGACTGTGCCGTCGTCCATAATGTCGATCTTTACGCCCGTTTCGTCGATAATCTTATTGATTGTCTTTCCGCCGCTGCCGATAACGTCTTTGATCTTGTCCTTATCGATAGCAAAGCTTATGATCTTGGGAGCGTATTTGCTGAGGTTTTCTCTGGGCTTGTCGATAACCTGCATCATCTTATCGAGAATGAAGTTTCTGCCTTCTTTTGCCTGCGCAAGAGCCTTTTCGAGAATCTCTTTGTCGATACCTTTGATCTTTATATCCATCTGGATAGCCGTGATACCCTTTCTGGTGCCGGCAACCTTGAAGTCCATATCGCCGAGGAAGTCTTCGAGTCCCTGAATATCCGACAGAATAGCGAGTTTGTTGTGTTCGGTGTCCTTCATAAGTCCCATTGCGATACCTGCTACGGGAGCTTTAAGAGGAACGCCTGCGTCCATAAGCGCAAGAGTGCTTCCGCAAACGCTTGCCTGAGAAGTACTGCCGTTACTGCTTACTACTTCGCTGACCGTTCTTATAGCGTAGGGGAATTCGATTTCCGACGGAATAACGGGTTCCAACGCTCTTTCCGCAAGCGCGCCGTGACCGATTTCACGTCTTCCGGGACTCTTTAAGGGTTTGGCTTCGCCCGTGCTGTACGGGGGCATATTGTAGTGGTGCATATATCTCTTGAACACTTCGTCGTCCAAGCCTTCGAGCTTCTGAACTTCGCTTATAGTGCCGAGAGTTGCCGTAGATATAACCTGAGTCATACCTCTCGTGAAGCATGCGCTGCCGTGAACTCTCGGAAGAAGACCGACTTCGCACCAGATAGGTCTGATTTCTGTAAGGCTTCTGCCGTCGGGACGAACGCCTTCGTTAAGAATTCTTGCTCTTACCTTTTCTTTGGTCATGGTATAAAGAGCGTCGCCTACGTAAGGAAGAACTTCGGGATAATTTTCGGCAAAGTATTCTTTGCATTTTGCTTCGACTTCGTCCTGATTCTTCTGTCTTTCCGCCCTGTCAAATGTTCTGAGAGCTTCGGTAAGCATTTCGTCGGCGTAATTTCTGACTGCTTTTTCGTATTCTTCGGGAACCTTATGAATAGTGATTTCTCTCTTGGGTTTACCTACTTCCTTAACGATAAAGTCGATGAATTCGCACTGTTTTTTGATTTCTTCGTGACCGAAGAGGATAGCTCCGAGCATTTCGTCTTCGCTGATTTCCTGACTGCCCGCTTCAACCATCATGATGGCGTCCTTGGTGCCGGAAAGATTCAACGCAAGTCTGCTCTGTTCTCTCTGTTTGCTGTCGGGGTTGATAACGTACTTATCGCCGATAAGACCGACGACTACGCTTCCCGTAGGACCTGCAAACGGAATATCGCTTATGGAAAGGGCTATAGACGAACCTATCATAGCGAAAACTTCGGGAGGCGTATCGACGTCTACCGAAAGCGCGGTAGCCACTACCGCTACGTCGTTGAAGAATCCCTTGGGGAAAAGGGGTCTTATAGGTCTGTCGATAAGTCTGGAAGTCAGGATAGCCTTATCGCTGGCTCTGCCTTCTCTTTTTTTGAATCCGCCGGGAATCTTACCTACGGCGTACATCTTTTCTTCATAGTCAACTCCCAAAGGGAAGAAGTCTATACCGTCTCTCGGCGAAGCCGCAAGCGTAACGTTGACCATAACCGCGGTTTCTCCGCAGCGAACGATACAACTTCCGTTAGCCTGTTCGGCGTATTTGCCGATTTCCACACTCATAGTTCTGCCACCGACTTCGGTTTCGAATACATAATACTCTCTGTTGCCGATGTGCATCGTTTTCTTCGTGTACTCGCTCATTTTTCCTCCAATACAATTCGTTCCTCCGCAAAAAAAACCGCGTCGGAATCTTTTATTTAATACACCTTTTTAGTGTTATTATCTTTTCGTTCGGTGCAAAACGGACCAAAACGCACCACTTAAAAAGAGGCGAAAGAACCATTGCTTCTTTCGCCCCGCCCTTTACTGTTATTTTCTTAATTCCAAACGTTCAATAATGGATCTGTATCTTTCGATATCGGTGCTCTTGAGATAATCGAGCAATCCGCGTCTTTTACCGATCATAAGGAACAATCCGCGTCTGCTGTGGAAATCCTTCTGGTGAGTCTTAAGATGTTCGGTAAGATGTTTGATTCTTTCGGTCAGAAGAGCGATCTGAACTTCGGGAGAACCCGTGTCGCCTTCGGAACGTGCGAACTGATTGATAATTTCCTGTTTTCTTGTTGCGTCCATTTTTATATCTCCTTTTTCTATTCGCCGAAAACCCTGTAAAGCGACGGAATCCGCTTAACCGAGAAATCGGTATGCTTAAAAGCCTTAATATAATACCACAATTTGCGGGTATTGTAAACTGTTTTTTACCCGATTACGGAATTATACCGAAAAAACTTTTTTTGCCTTCCCAATTCGAAGAACCTCTTTCGACGTACAGCTTAACGTCCTTGGTGTCGGCAAATCTTTCTATACGGACTCCGTTTTGTCCCGAACATAAAAACACTCTTTTCGATATGCCGTTGGAACCGCAGGCGATTATGGATTTATTCTCTTCCATAATGTCTATATTATACCTGCACTGCTTTCCGCTCTTGCTGTAACCCACGTTTTCGAGGTTGCCCGTCATGTATTTTTGTCTGTACAGATAATAAGGCTTATATCCCGCTTGTGACAACGCTTTTCTTGCGTATTCGACCATAAGCGAAACTTCGTTTTCGGGCGCGGAAAGAATATTCTCTTCTTTCATGGTGCTTCCGCGTTTCAACGCAAGAGTGTGAACGGTAATATTTTCGGGATTCAAATCGGCGCACTTATCGAGAGAATCGCGGAAAATCTCCGCGTTCTCACCGGGAAGCCCCGCTATTAAATCCATATTTACGGTAAAGCCCAAGTCTCTTACCTTCCTGAACATTTCGACTACGTCTTCGGGCGAATGTTTGCGGTTAATCCGTTTCAGCGTGTCGGCGTTCATGGTCTGCGGATTAACCGAAACTCTGTCTACTTTCATTTCCGCGAAAAGTTTAAGGTGATCGTCGGTTATTGTGTCGGGTCTGCCCGCTTCCACGGTAAATTCGCCTATATCAACGTATTTAAGCGGTTCGAGTATTCTTCCGAGCCGATCGGCAGTTATAGCCGTGGGCGTTCCTCCGCCGACGTAAACGTTATCCAGTCTGAGTCCGTTATCCCTGATTATCTCCAAGGCGTTTTCCACTTCCGCTCTTGCGACTTTTACGTAGTCGTCCACGTACTTTCCTATACTCGAAATGACTCCGCCCGTAAAACTGCAATAAATGCACTTCGTAAGGCAAAATGGAATGCCCACGTAAACGTCGACGGCTTTGTTTTCGGTATTGAGAAGCCCTTTTTGCATATCGGCTATTTCGGAAAGAAGCCGAGCTTTGCTTTCGGAAACGTCGAAGGTTTCGCGCAAAGATTTTTCTGGATCCAAGCCGTCGGATTGAAGTTCGTAATAAACCTTCGTGGGTCTTATGCCCGTCAATGATCCCCAAGGAAGACTCTTCCCCGTTATCTCTTTGAGTGCGGAATACAGGAGCTTTTTGGAGTGCCGTTTTATGAGTTTCTTGTCGGTCAGCGCGTCGGGAAGATCGGGAAGTCGGAATTCCGACGAAAAAGTCCGCCCGAAAAGCGTGAAGCGGTCGTTGCAAAGCCGTCCGTCACCGCTCCACAGGTGTTTTACGACTATTTTTTCGCCGTTATCCTCGGAAAAATCCGACGTAAAGCGATATTCGTCGGCAATTCCGAAAAGTTTCATCACGTCGAGAAGTTCCGACGCGTAATCGGCGCGATTGGTTTCGAGTATTACTTCAGCCAAATGTTATGTTCCTTTTCTCTCTGGAGAGTAGATTCTCTTCCGTGTCCCGGAAGAACTTTATATTCGCCCGTCACTTTTTTGATAAGTTCGAGCGACTTTCTGAGCTTTGCGGGAGAGCCCTGCGGAAAATCCGTTCTTCCGACGCTGTCGTAAAACAAAGTATCGCCCGAAATCATAAGGTCGTCGATAAGATAAACCACACTGCCTTCGGAATGACCGGGCGTTCTCAGAATCCTGACGTCGAAGCCTTTTTCCGCCAAATCGGGAAGAGTATCGGGAAGAGCAACGGCTTCCCTGCAGTCTTCGCCTTTAAGTCCCCATACGCCCGCGCAATAAGCGGCTTTTTCGCAATATTCGAGGTCTTCCGCCCCTACGTACACGGGAACTCTTTTCTCCTGAGGTCTGTTCTTATAATACAAATCGAGTAACGGTTTTACTCCGCAAACGTGGTCGAAGTGTCCGTGCGTCAAAAGCACAGCCACGAGCGTCAATTTCTCACCGCTAAGATAATCCGATATCTGCTCGTAACCGCTTTCCGCAACGTCTATAACTATCGCGTTTCCCTGTGAATTGCTTATAACGTAACAATTTGTAGGCAGACCTCCCGCCTGAAAACACCTGTATTTCATTTTCACCTCAAAATAACGAATAAATATACCCGTTTCTTATAATTATAAATATCAGTTGGTCGTTCGGAAAACGTCTATCGAAGAAGGCAGACTGCGGAGCTTGTTCATAAGCATTTCCAGCTGATTCTGATTGCTTATCTCCACGGTAACCGAAGCCACGGCGTTGTGATTTTTGTCCTTTCTTGCGTTTATCGACACGAGAGAAAGACCTTCGCCCGAAATAACCTTGGTTATATCGGCAAAAACGTCGCCTTTGTTTTCCGAAACTATCTGAACGGTAGCGAGGAAGGTAGCGTTCACGTCGGTGTTTGCCCAAGTGGCTTCGATAAGTCTTTCTGGTTCGAGACCTTTTATGCTCGGACAGTCAGCGCGATGGATGGTGATTCCTCTTCCGTGAGAAATGTAACCGACGATCCGGTCTCCCGGGACGGGCGAACAGCACATAGAGAATCTTACGAGCGGTTTTTCGTAACCTTTGACGATAACGGAATTTTCTCTTCCCTTGGGAAGCTGAACGTTTCCGCTCTTCTCTTCGACTGCGGGACGAGCCGCGTGCGTGAAGTTGGCAAGCTTCATTATTATCTGATTTACGGAAACTCCTCCGTAACCTATGCTTGCGTACATTTCGTCGATGTTGGTGTAAGAATACCTTTCGAACACGCTGTCCAAAGCTTCGGGCGTCATAAGAGCCGACGTGCTGTAACCGCGGGCTTTGATTTCCGTTTCGAGCATGGACTTACCCGTTCTTATATATTCGTCCTTCATTTCGCGTTTGAAGAACTGTCTTATCTTGGCTTTCGCACTTGAAGTCTTGACTATTTTCAGCCAGTCTCTCGACGGACCTTTACTGTTCTGGTTTATCATAATCTCTACGGTATCGCCCGTTTCGAGGACGGTATCGAGAGTGGCTATCTTTCCGCCGATTTTCGCGCCTACGCACTTATTGCCCACTTCGCTGTGAATAGCGTAAGCAAAGTCGAGAGCCGTACTTCCCGCAATCATTTTGATTACGTCGCCTTTGGGCGTGAAAACGTAAATCTCGTTGGTAATGCGTATATCGCGCCTTATTATATCGAGGAATTCGTGGCTGTCGGCAAGTTCGTTGCCGTAATTGAGAACGTCCTGAACCCATTTGAGGTTGTCGTTCATCTTGGCGTCGGATTTTCCGTCGTTTTCCTTATATTTCCAGTGCGCCGCAATACCGAACTCTGCGATTTTGTGCATTTCGTGAGTTCTTATCTGAATTTCTATGGGCGTTCCTCCTACGAAAACCGTCGTATGAAGGCTTTGGTAGAGGTTGGGCTTGGGCGCGGCGATGTAGTCTTTTATTCTCCCGGGCATGGGAATCCACGTCGAATGAATAACGCCGAGAAGCGAATAACAGTCCTGAACGGTGTCCACTATAACTCTTACCGCCGTCAGATCGTAAATCTGATCGATGGTTTTGTTATGGTTCTTCATCTTCTTGTAAATGCTGTAATAGTGCTTGGTTCTTCCGAAAACTTCGCCTTCCATATGCATTTCTTCAAGAATCTTCCTGAGACGCATTATTATCGTTTCTATAATTTCGGCGCGGACTTCTTTCTTGGTGGAAATAGCCTTTTCTATCGCGTCGTAAGCAGGTCTGTCGAGGAATTTAAGCGAAAGATCTTCGAGTTCGCATTTAATGGGCGAAATACCCAGTCTTCCCGCAAGAGGCGCGTAAATATCCATCGTTTCCTTAGCCATGATATACTGTCTTTCGGGGCTGAGATATTGAAGCGAACGCATATTGTGCAATCTGTCGGCAAGCTTTATGATAAGGACGCGTATATCCTTAGCCATAGCGAAAAACATCTTTCTTATATTCTCCGCCTGCTCTTCTTCTTTGGAATGGAAGTGTATCTTATCCAGCTTGGTAACGCCCTTTACGAGATCCGCGATTTCGTCGCCGAACTTTTCTCTCAGCATCTCGTCGGTAACGTAAGTGTCTTCCACCGTGTCGTGAAGAAGCGCGGCGCAAATCGTGGGCGCGTCAAGTCCAAGGTCTACCAATATATCGGCGACCACTACGGGATGGGTGATATACGGTCTTCCGCTCGCGCGGAACTGATTGGCGTGAGCGTCTCTTGCAAGCGTAAAAGCCTCGTTTATAAGCTTAAAACTCGTAGGATAGTAATGTTTAAGTTTGGCAATCAGATTATCTATGGTAATTTCAGCAGGTTCGGTTTGCATCGTTCTCTCCGTCTTTCTTTTGGTTTACAGCCGAATAAATTTCAGATTGACTGAGTTCGGCTTTCTTTTTATCGGTTAAAGTAATTTCCAGCGGTTTACCGATATTTATCAGTCCCAATTCTTCAAAAACTTTAACCGCAAGAGCAATCTGTCCTCTCGTGAATTCGTAAAGAGGCAGAGTCGTCCATAATTCGTTCCAGTCGGCGTATTTTGTTTTGCCTTTAAGTAAAGCCTTATACACCGTTCCGCATATATCTCTCGTGAGCTTTACGCTCCTCGGTAAAAAACTTCCCGAGTCCGAAACGAAGACTTTGCTTCCTTCGGGGAAAGGATAGCCTATTTTAAGGTAATCTCTGCTCCCCAGAAGATAAAGGATCTCTCCGCACTTGTTTTTTTCGGGAATCTTTTCCGGGGCTATGAGAAGGCGTTTACCTAAAAAGGGCGTCGCGGAAAAGTATTCGGGACGAAAATCGGACAGAAGGAAGCCTTCTTTTCTGACTATATCCGCGGCTTCTCCCAGCGAAAAAACCGCTACGGTCACGTTTTCACGCGTCAAAAGCCTCTTGGCTTGCTCTTTGTCTATAATTTCGTAGTTCTTCTCTTTTTTAAAAGGCTCCAAAGAAGAAGCTAAGTTTTCCAGACACAGGTCGTCCGTTCTGAGGGAATTACAGGGCGTTATCGCGCGGATTATGCCCACGACTTTATTTTCGAAAGAATCGTACTCCAACGTAAACAAATAGTCAAGCAAAATCTGACGTTTTGCGGGATAAACATACTTTCCGAAGGAGAAAAAGCCTTTGAGCGTAAGTCCCGAATGAAGTTTCATAGCGACGTGGTTTTTACTTTGCCCGAAAAACGAAACGTCGTCGCAGTAATCTCTCACACGAAAAACAAGCGTGTCACCCGTCGCCATGGGTTGAAGTTTATCCGTAAAGGCTTTGAATTCCGACGAGCAGTAGTCGGGCTTGTAGTCCAAGTCGTAATACAGGCAGTAGTCGGAAAACTCTTCTCGTTTCAGTTTTTCCGAAAGTCTCTCGCGGAATTCGTTCAGTCTGTTTTCTTCAAGCGAAAAACCTACCGAATGTCTGTGTCCGCCGAATCTTATGAACACGTCGGAAATCCCGGAGAACAGCTCGAAGAGGTTGACGTTCTGCGCGCCTCGTCCCGAACCTACGATTTTTCCGTCCTCTTTCATCATAACGAAAGCCGAAAGTCCGTATCTTTCTCTGTATCTCGAAGCCGCTATACCTAAGATTCCGTGTTTCCAGCCTTCGCCCACGACAAAAACGCAGGCGTCTTTTTCTATGCTTTGAGCGGTAACGAATCCGTCTGCCTCGGCAACGGTTTCTTCGAGGTTCTTTTTGCGCTTTTCGTTAAGCTCGTTTAGCTTTATAACGGCGAAATCGTCTGCGTTACTTTCCGCAAGAAGAACGTCCAACGCGGGATAGGGATCGCCTACTCTTCCCGCGGCGTTTATTCTCGGGCAGAGCTTCATAGTGTAGTCGTAAACACTGCAATCTCCGTTTACTCCGCAACTTTTAAGAAGGGACAGAATGCCCGCGTGAGTTACTTTTTTAATGCCAGCGCTTACGATTATACGGTTTTCGTCTTCGAGAGGCATAAGGTCGGCGATTATTCCGACGGAAGCAAGCGACGCATACTTAAATGCTTCTTCTTCCCCGCTAAGAGCCTGTATAAGCTTGAAAGCCACGCCCGAACCCGACAAAAAGGGGTATCCTCCGCCTTTTTTGCAGTTCACGCACACGCAATCGGGCAGAACGGGCGGAAGTTCGTGGTGGTCGGTAACTATTATTTCAAGTCCGAATTCGTCCTGAAGCCGTTCGATTTCTTCTCGGTCGGAAATTCCGCAGTCTACGGTTATGAGAAGGTCGGCAGGGAATTCGTTGAGTTTCTTTGCGACTATGTCCGCGTGAAGTCCGTAACCGTCCTCTCTTTCGGGCAAAACCACGACGGAAGAAACGCCCACCGAATCAAAGTACAGTTTAAGTTCGGCGGATGCGGAAATTCCGTCCGCGTCGTAGTCTCCGTAAACGATTACGCTTCCTTCCGACTCTATGAGGTCGCCGATTATCTCGCACGCCTCAGCCATATTTTCGATAAGAAAAGGATCGGAAAGGCTCTGTTTCTCTCCCGAAAGCCGATCTTCGTAGTTTCTCGAGGCGCACAAAGTCGCAATCTCTCTGTCTACGCCGTAAATACTCATAAGTTCGGTTATTTTCTCTTCGTCTGCGCTATATGTCCTTTTGCGGAAAATATCCTTCATTTTCTCTGTCCCTGTGTTTCTGTAAAATCAGGCGTCCGATAACAAAAAAAACCTTCCTCGCGGGAAGGTTTTATTCTGTTTTTATTGTCAGTTGTTTTTACCCTCAGCCGCTACGTTATAAAAAGCGTTGGTCATAGGACAAGCAATCAACGGAAGAACGAACGCTATAAGAAGTTCGATGGCAACCGTAAGGGAACCGCCCAGAACCATAACGAGCACTGCGGAAAGAACCGCTGCTATTGCGTAAAGAACGCACAGTCTGCAAGTCTTGACGGAATCGCGTTTACCCGAAATCGTCATGAAGGTGAATGCAGAGGAAGCGATAAATACGAGCGCGCTCATTGCAACCGAAGCGTAAGAGAATTCAAGACCTATAAGGCTCAGGATAAGTTCGATTACGCCGAAGAAAGCAACGGCGATAACCGCGTTCGTAATAACGGTAAGCATAGCCGAGCATTTGTCCTTTTTGAAGGTACGAAGAAGAACGTAAAGCGCGGTGAGAACCAAAGCGATAAGAAGAGCTATAAGCATCATTCCGTAGGGCTTGTCACCGACGGTTTTAGCGGAAGACGCGTAAACGGTAGCGGCGCCGTAAACAGAACTTACAGCCGTTTCGATTTTATCCGCGTCGCCTTCGGAGAACTTCTTGTTTACCGCAAAGTGAATGCCTTCGTAATCGTTACCCGAAAGAACGGGAACGGCTTTTGCGTCGTAACCTGCTTTTTTAAGAGCGGTTTCGATAGCTACGCTTGTTTTAGCGTATTCTTCTTTGGTTATATCGTCCGAAAAGATAACTTCGATGTTAGTACCGCCCGAAATAGCAATACCGGTGTTATAAACGTTAAGGCAGGAACCTACGACGGTAACAGCCAGAAGCACTAATCCTACTACTAATGCAATAATCGTTTTTTTCATTTTCCGACACCCTCCATTTAGTTCTGCTGACGTTTATAGCCGTAAAGCTTGTCGTTGTCGGAAGCCGAACGAACGAGAAGGAGCAATCCTCTCGAAACAGCCATGGAGCAAATAGCGGAAGCGATAACCGAGTAAAGCACGCTCATTGCGAATCCGACGAGATTGGGGATAAATACCGCGGTAAACACGGCTGTGAAAAGAGCAGCCACGCTCATAGCGAGGTTAATCCAGAAAGCTTTCTTATAACCGTCTTTAATTGCGTCAAGACGACTTCTTCCGAGTTTATTGTACTGATAAGCAACGCTTTCGAGCAGAATGAACTGAACCGCAATGCCGAATACAAGACCTACGAGCGCGCCGATAAAGGAATTGAATCCGAAGGGAGCTGCGGGAATGTAAGCAAGCATAAATACGACGAGAGTTGCGAAAAGAAGCGTCGAAAGGAAAGCTACGAAACCGTTAAGACCGTACATAACGATCATAACGACTGCTGCGACTGCAAATACGATAACGAGTACGAGGAAGCAGTTCTTGGCTGCGTTTTCGCCGTAAGCGGGACCGAGTTTGCGGATAGCAAGGTGTTCGGTTCTGAAGTCTACGTTAAAGTCGCCCGACTTAATATCGAGAGCAACTTTCGTAGTCGTATCGTAGCTGGAAATGTTCGATATAAGGAAATAGGACGTATTGGTAGTAACGGCACTCGTCGTGTCGGTATAACCTACAAGCTGACCGTCGAGAAGAAGTGTAACGTAAAGAGTATTCGACGAAGAAGCCTTTGCGGTAGCCTTGCTGAGAAGAACCGCGCCGTCGTTCTTGAAAGAGAAGTACATTCCGTACGCACTCTGAGAAACCTGTCCCGCCTGAACGAATTCAATCTTGTCCGGGGTGAGAACGTCGTCGTACTTGGAATAATCGACGCCGTCTTTGGGTTCGGTATCGAGAACCTTAATGGAAACCGTACCTCTGTTGGAGACGAAAGACTTGAATATCGTCGAGCTTACGGAACTGCTTGCCTGAACGCATTCGACGCGTATTGCCTTACCGTCCAAAACGGTTACTTTAATATCTTTTGCGGAAAGGTATCCGAGACGTTTTTTCATTATCTCAGCCGCTTTTTCGAGAGAAGCTTTAAGCTCTTCCGCCGGGATAGCTACTTTGGAGTCTTCATCGACAACGTTACCGTCTTTATCGGTATAGTTGCCGAAAACGTCCATATAATACTCGTCTGCCGTATAGATAACGTATTCGGCGCCGCTCTTGAAATCGGAACTGAGTTCGATAAGATTAAGCGCAGAGCAGAAGTCGTCCGCTTTGCTGATTGCAAAACGCGGAGCAAAACCGAATGCCGCAGCAAGTACGATGACTACCGCCGCTACGACGAGCCAAACGATGGACTTTTTCTTGTTCATCTGTGATTGCCTCCTAATGTTAGTGTAAATAAAGTTATAACCATTCTATTATATAAAATCTTTTGAATTTAGTCAAATAAATTGGTTGATTTTTTACCTCGGGCGTCCGAATTTTTTAGTCTTTTTCCTTTGCGTTGACGTACATAGCGCATTCGAGACGCTTTTTCATCATTGCGCAGGCTCCTTCGTAAGGAACGTTTACGTCTCCCGAATAGTGAATAGCGTTGGCGTTGCAACCTCCGCTGCAAAGATATTTAGCCCAGCATTCCGAACATTTCGCTTTCGTAAACACCGTGGACGAAGCTATTTTATCTCTTATGTCTTCGCGTTCTATACCCGTATAAACGTTGCCGAGAAGATATTCTTTCTCGCCTACGAACTGATGACAGGGATAGATGTCGCCGTTGGGCGCGATGGCGATATATTCGCTACCCGCTCCGCAACCTGTTATTCTCTTTCTGTAACAAGGTCCGTCGTCGAGATTTACGTTAAAGTGGAAGAAACTGAACCAGGTGTCGCTCTTCTTTCTTCTTTCGACGTATTCTTTCGCAAGTTTTTCGTACTGATCGAAAATAACGGGAAGATCTTCGTCCCTTATAGCCATGGGATGTTCCTTGGGAAGAACCACGGGTTCTATGGAAACCTGATCGAAGCCCATTTCGCTCATAGCGATAACGTCTTCCGCGAAATCGAGATTGTCTCTCGTGAAAGTTCCTCTTATAAAGTAACTCTTATCGCCTCGGATTTTACGAAATTCTCTGTATTTGTCTATAATCACGTCGTAACTGCCCTTTCCGTTGACCGTAGGACGGGCTTTGTCGTTGACTTCTTTTCTTCCGTCAAGGCTCATAACGACGTTGTCCATCTCTTCGTTGAGATAACGTCTCTTTTCTTCGTCAAAGAGAACGCCGTTGGTAGTTACCGTGAATTTGAATTCCTTGCCCGCTTCTTTGGCTTTCTTCTTGCCGTAATCCACGACTTCTTTAAGAACTTCGTAATTCATAAGCGGTTCTCCGCCGAAAAAGTCGAGTTCGAGATTATGACGCTTTCCCGAATGTTCTATAAGAAAATCGATGGCTTTTCTGCCCGTCTCGGCGGACATTACCTGTCTTTCGCCGTGATACGCGCCCTCTCCCGCAAAACAATACCTGCATCTTAAATTGCAGTCGTGACTTATATGCAGACAAACGGACTTTATTTCCTTGCTTTTTATAAGGTGATTATCGGGATTGGGCTTTGCGTAAAGAACGCCCTGACGTTTAAGCTCTTCTGTTTCCCCTTCGATTTCTTTAAGTTCCTCCGCGGAAATTCCTTCCTTACAGCCCGAAAAGACCTTGTACGCCTTTTCGTCTATTTCGAGAAGCGCACCGCTTTCGGAATCGAACACGAAATAATCACCGTTGCAGATAAAACTATGTACCAAAATTTACTCCCTGATTTTACGGGAAAAAGCCCCGAAAGATAACTCGTTCCTTAGCGGACTCCGTAAGTCCGTCAGGGAAGTCGCTCGGGGACGTTCCGTAAAAATCCGCTTATTTATTACCGTTGCCGGCGTATCTTACTTTAACTCTCTTTTCGCAGGTCTGGTTTCCTACGGTGCAGGAAGTCTTGCAGGCGGACTGACAGCTGCTACGGCATTCTCCGCAACCCGAACCTTCTCTTACTTCGTTGAGTTTAGCGTTTGCGATAACTTTTATATGTTTCATTTTATTCTCCTTCTTCATGCAAAGGCGCAACCGACCGCTTTTTTCGGCAGATTGCGTACACGAACGATATTATATCGGGAATTATACTATATTTCCGCCAAAAATTCAACTGATTTTTGCTTATTAGTTGAATTTCTTTTTATTTACGGCAATAATACCCGTGAGTCCGCCTATAATCAAGCCCGAAAGAAGGTCTATAACCGTAATCGCAAATGAAAAAGTTCCCCCAAGGCTTAAAAACAGCACGATATTGACCAGAGCGAAAATAAAACCGCCCAAAACGCCCTTTTTAAGTCCGTGTTCGCCCGTCTTTATCTGAGTGAAAACTCCCGTAAAAACGGCTACGCCTTTTATTACGATATTGAGAATTCTGACCAGCGCGTCGCTTAAATTGCAGTACTTGCCTATAATCGCGACGATAATAACCAGAGCCGTCGCCGTAACCGCGCCGACCAGTCCGCACATAACGCCTTCCGTAAAAGTATTCTTTCCCGAAACGGATATTTCCATAAAAAGCCTCCAACGAGTTTTTGCTACATAATATGAAGAAAAACGCGGGTTTATGACGAGAAAACTCGGGCTACGGGAAAACTTCGGTTATGACGAGCGTAGAATTGCGACAAACTTCGATTATGACGAGAAAACTCGGTTACGGGAAAACTTCGGTTATGGGAAACTTCGGTTATGGGAAACTTCGGTTATGCCAAAAAAACGACAAAGAACTTCGGCTATGTTAAAAAGCCCGGACTACGAAAACCGTTCATAACGAAAAAATCTCCGTAAGTCTGCGCTTACAGAGATTTCTTTTCTTGATTTTGTTACTTATAGCTACGTCGGTAATTTTCACGAATTTACACAATCGGTAATTCCGACGATTTACGCGATTTGTAGCTTTTCCGAATTTCAAGGCTTCCGAAAACGAAGTTATTTGATTTCTGTTGCGGAAACTCGGGTTATTTGATTTCGTTGGTAACGACTTCTTCTTCCTTCTTTTCCTTTGCTTCGGGTTCGATGGTCCAGAGAGCGGCTTTTACGTAACGAAGGTAGCTCATATGTCCTTCCATACCCGTTTCGATAACGAAATCGCCGTCGGTTACTTCGGCAATCTTGCCTTTTACGCCGTCTTTGGTCATAACGGTAGCTCCGACTTTAAGTTTGTCGCGCATTTCCTGTTCCTGTTTTTCGGCTTTCTTTTTCTGTCTGCTACCCGAAATCAACGTCCACGCCATAAGAGCGACCATAAGTCCCAGAAGGATATAGATAGTCCAGTTTCCACCGCTACTTGTCTGCGTCGTCGTGTCTTCCAGTAAAAGTAAAAGATTTTTCATTTTTATCTCCTTTAATGTCCGTCCGCTATGCTTTGCTTCGCGAGCGTTATTGCATTAGATTATACCCTAAAATACGGGTTTTGGCAATCGTTTTTTGACTTACAAGTCTTTTTTGCCGTAATATTTGGCGTAAAACTCCTTTCTGAACTCCGCAAGACTGTCGTTTGCTATGGCGTCTCGGATGTTTTCGGTGAGTTTAAGAAGGAATCTTATGTTATGAATGGACAAAAGCATACTTGCGAGAATCTCGTTGGTGTTGACGAGGTGGCGAAGATAAGCCTTGGTGAAGTTCCTGCAACAATAGCAGTCGCATTCGTCGTCGAGCGTAGTGAAATCCTCTTTATAAACGGCGTTTCTTACGGTTATTTGTCCTTTCGAAGTCATAGCCGTACCGTTACGGGCTATTCTCGTGGGAAGAACGCAGTCGAACATATCTATTCCGCGCATTACGCCTTCGATTATATAGTCGGGCGTACCCACTCCCATAAGATAACGGGGCATATTTTCGGGATAATAGGGCTGAATCGCGTCGAGCATTTCGTACATAAGCTCCGCGGGTTCTCCTACGGAAAGACCGCCCACTGCAATTCCGCACCGAGCGTATTCCGCAGTTGCTTTCGCGCTCTCTATGCGAAGGTCTTTGTACATATTACCCTGAATAATGGGGAAGAGCATTTGTTTGTCGTTATGTTTCGCTTTAACGCATCTGTCGAGCCAGCGAAGCGTTCTTTCCATAGCCGACTTTGCGTAAGCGTAATCGCTTCCGTATTCCGTGCATTCGTCGAAAGCCATAACTATATCCGCGCCCAGCTGTCTTTCTACTTCCATAACGCTTTCGGGCGTGAAGATATGTCTGCTTCCGTCTATATGCGATTGGAACGTAACGCCCTCTTCTTCGATTTTACGGAGAGCTCCGAGCGAAAAGACCTGAAATCCTCCGCTGTCGGTAAGAATAGGTCCGTCCCAGTTCATAAACTTATGAAGTCCGCCCGCTTTTTCTACTATGTCGCTACCCGGTCTTAAATAAAGATGGTAGGTGTTGGAAAGCAGAATCTGCGTTTTTATCTCGTGAAGCGTAGTAGGAAGAACGGCTTTTACCGTTGCCGCCGTACCCACGGGCATAAACACGGGCGTTTTTATAACTCCGTGAGGAGTAGTGAATTCTCCCAGCCTTGCGCCGGAATTCTTATCTTTTTTTATGATTTTGTATTCGAAGTTTTTATTACACACAGCACACCTTTTCTAAATTATAAACATAGCGTCGCCGAAGCTGAAAAATCTGTACCTTTCGCTTACGGCAAGATTGTAAAGTTCAAGAGTCTTTTCCCTTCCCATAAAAGCCGAAACAAGCATTATAAGCGTGCTTTCGGGCAGATGGAAGTTGGTTATGAGACTGTCCACGACCTTGAACTTATAGGGCGGATATATAAAAATATCCGTTTCTCCGTGTTTTTCCGAAAGAACTCCGTTATCGTCCGACGCGCTTTCGAGAACTCTCACCGAAGTCGTACCTACGGCAATTACTCTTCTGCCATCTTTTTTGGCTTTGTTTATAAGCTCTGCCGTTTCTGCGGTAATTTCGTAATACTCGCTGTGCATTTTGTGTTGCGTGACGTCCTCTACCTTAACGGGACGGAAAGTACCCAGTCCCACGTGCAGAAGAACTTCCGCCACGGTAACGCCTTTTTCCTTTATTCCCGTTAAAAGCTCTTCCGTAAAATGCAGACCCGCCGTCGGAGCGGCAGCCGAACCGTTCACTTTGCTGTAAACCGTATTGTATCTTTCTTTATCGGCAACGCCCGATTTTATATAATGCGGAAGAGGCATTTCTCCTATTCTTCTTAAAATGTCTTCGAAAACTCCTTCGTAGGAAAATTCGACGATACGCGTTCCTTCGTTCCCCACGGAAAGAACCTTGGCTTTAAGTTCGTTCCCGAAAGTGAATTCCGCCCCGGGCTTGGCGATTTTACCGGGTTTAAGGACGACCTCCCATTTAGTAAGATCAAGCCTTTTAAGCAGTAAAAATTCTATCTTTCCTCCCGTAGGAATCTTTTCTCCGTAAAGTCTTACGGGTAAAACTTTGGTATTGTTGACTACGAGAACGTCCCCTTCTTTAAGATAATCTATAATATCTCTGAAAATCCTGTGTTCGACCTTGTCTTTTTCTCTGTCGTAAACGAGAAGTCTCGACGAATCTCTCGGTTCGGCAGCCGTCTGAGCTATAAGCTCCTCGGGAAGCTCGTAGTAAAAATCGTGTGTTCCCAAACTCATTGTTTAACCTTCTTTATTTGCTTCGTTTTCGTTTTTGCTTTCGTATAAGCGTATATCGTTTCGCTTCAATACGCTTTATTCTTCGCCGTTTTCACGGTTTTCGTCGTCGCTTTCGGTTGCCGTAAGCGCGTTTATGTATTCGACCTTGGAGGCGGCAAGAGGTTTTCCGAGGTGCTTATAACAAGCGGGAAGGCATATTCTTCCCCTCGGAGTGCGGGCGATAAACCCGAGTTGCAGAAGATAGGGTTCGTAAACGTCCTCTATGGTGTTGCTGTCTTCGCCCGTGGCCGCTGCTATGGTATCCAAACCCACGGGACCTCCTCCGAACTTGTCTATCATGGCGTTAAGCATATCCTTGTCCACTTTGTCCAGTCCGAGTTTATCCACGCCTATAACGCTTAATGCGTAGTCGGTTATCTCCTTGTCGATAACGCCTTTGCCTTTGACCTGAGCGAAATCTCTTACTCTCTTTAACAGTCTGTTGGCAAGACGGGGCGTTCCTCTGCTTCTCGAAGCGACGTCGTAAGCCGCGCTTTCGTCGATGTCGATTTTAAGAAGCTTTGCGGAGTTCATTACGATAATCTTAAGTTCGTCGGGGCTATACAGTTCGAGTCTCGAATGCACGCCGAATCTGTCTCTCAGCGGCGACGAAAGCATACCCGCCTTGGTAGTCGCGCCTATAAGCGTAAAGGGAGGCAGATTTATTCTTATGCTCTTCGCGCTCGGACCTTTACCTACGACGAAATCCAACGCAAAGTCTTCCATCGCGGGATAAAGAATCTCTTCCACCGAGCGGTTAAGCCTGTGAATTTCGTCGATAAACAGAACTTCGTTTTCGCTAAGATTGGTTAAAATAGCCGCCAGATCGGCTGCTCTTTCTATCGCGGGTCCGCTGGTTACGGTTATTCTCGTTCCCAGTTCGTTGGCTATGATGTGAGCAAGCGTGGTTTTTCCGAGTCCGGGAGGTCCGTAAAGCAAAACGTGGTCAAGATGTTCTCTCCTTGCCTTAGCCGCCTGTATATACACGGAAATATTGTCTTTTATCTGTCTTTGCCCGATATAGTTATCCATAGACTTCGGACGAAGTATGTTTTCCGCCTCGAAATCTTCCACGGATTTAGTGCTTTGTATAAGTCTTTCACCGCTTGTGTATTCTGCCATAATCGCTCCGCTTTTCCCGTTATATATTGTTCGCGTTAATCGGTTTAAGGATTACCGCCTGATCTTTTTCAACTATTATATAGTCCTCTATGCGTCTGCCCGAAAGAAGTTCTTCCGCCATGGCAATTTCTATTTTCTTTTGGCTTCCGCTTCTGTTTACCGCGACTAAAATCTTTTCCCTTTCGTTTTCCCTTATATACGAATAGAAACCGCGTTCGACTATATATTCCGTAAAATCGCCGCCGTTAAAGACGGTATTGTCACGCCTTATATCGCCCAGTTTTACGAAGAACGCTCTCAGCGCTCCGTCCATGTTGTTCCAAGGGAAACAGGTTCTGTTAAAGGGATCTTTGCACCCCTGAACACCGACTTCGTCTCCGTAATAAACGCACGGGAAACCGTAATGCGTATAAAGCAGAACGGCTGCGAGTTTCAGAAGCTTTTTGGCGTTAACAAGTTCCTCGAACGTCATTCTGTACCGCATCTGACTTTCTCTCGAATGAAGATGCGCCGTGTTTCCGCCGAGAGCGGTAAGGATTCTCTCCGTGTCGTGCGTTCCGAGAATATTCATAAGGCAATCTCTCACGTCTCTCGGGTAATTGTTGATTATATCGAAATTTACGCTTCTCAGCGCGTTTTCGTTGCCGTTACGGACGAAATCTATAATTGCGTTCCTCAGCGGGTAATTCATGACCGAATCGAGTTCCGCGCCGTCGAAATATTCGCGTTTTTTGCCGTAAGAAGCTTTTGTGGACGCGTCTTCCCAGACTTCGCCTATAATAATAGCGTCTCTCTTTGCGTTTTTGGCGGATTTTACCACGTCTTTGAGAACGTCCTCCCTGAGTTCGTCCACGACGTCCAGTCTCCAACCCGAAGCTCCCAGTCTCAGCCAGTTTCCGACTATTCCGTTTTCTCCGCAAAGATACTCTCTTAAAGTCCTGCTGTCGGGATTAAGCCGAGGAAGCGTATCGAAATTCCACCAGCATTCGTATTTTTCACCGCTTCTGTCGAAAAGATACCAATCTCTGTACGGCGAATTCCCGTTAAGATAAGCTCCGTCTCCGTATTTGCCTTCTTTATCGAAATAACGGCTGTCGCTTCCCGTGTGGTTGAAAACGCCGTCGAGAATTATTCTCATTCCCCGTTCTTTCGCTTTTTCGCACAATTCGACGAAATCTTCTTTCGTTCCGAAGAAAGGATCGATTTCCGAATAATCGCCCACGTCGTATTTATGGTTACTGTAAGCCTTGAAAATCGGGCTGAGATAGATTATGCCGACGTTAAGCTCTTTAAGATAATCGAGCTTACTTATGATTCCTCTTAAATTTCCGCCGAAAAAGTCGTTGTTGAGAATCTTACCCGTTCTTGCGTCGGGCTTGTATTCGGGCATATTGCCCCAATCTCTGCGCACTACGGCGTCTTCTCTATAGGGAATTTCTCCCGACTGACAGAACCTGTCCACGAATATGTGGTACATAACCGAGTTTTCCGCCCAGCGAGGCACGGGATATATCCTTTCGGTAACGTTAAGCACCCAACGGACGGGATTATCCGAAAACTCCGCTCCGCAGTCCTTTCTGCCTATAAAAAGTCTTTCTCCGCATTCCGCGCAAAAGTCGTAATAATGCGTTCCGCAGTCACTGACGGCAACGTCCGCGCCGAAAACGCAGAAACCTTGAAGTAACGGCGTAAACGGCTCGGGAAAGAAAGGAATTACGGTTTGTTTTCCTTCGTAGGAATATAACCTCATAAAAACCCGTCTTATATCGTTTGCTTTTAGAGCGATACGAAAATGCACGGGTTTTTCTCTTCCTACGGCGCCCGTTTCCGACTTGAAAAAACTGTCGATCGGACAAAAAACGACTTGGTTCATATTACAGTTTCCAGATGTTTTGAGCGTATTCTTCTACCGCTCTGTCGGCGGCAAATCTTCCTGCTTTTGCGATATTTATAAGAGAACGGTGGTTCCAGTCGAGTTTGTTTCTGTAAACTTCGTCCATTTCTCCCGCCGCGCGCATATAATCCTTGAAATCCGCGAAGCACATAAACGGATCGGCTACGCTTCCTCTGAGAAGGTAGGTGGCTATATTGGTGAATTCCGTGCCGTTGAAACCGACGTTGAGCGCGTCCACGACTCCTCTCAAAGTGGGACTCTGGAGATAATACGCCGTGGAATTATAACCTTCGTGCCATATACGGGCTACTTCCTGTTCGCTGTAACCGAAAATGAAGATATTGTCTCTGCCTACGCTTTCGGAAATTTCGACGTTCGCTCCGTCCAACGTTCCCAAAGTCAAAGCTCCGTTGAGCATAAACTTCATATTGCCCGTACCGCTGGCTTCCTTGCCCGCAAGACTTATCTGTTCGCTTACCTCTGCCGACGGCATAAGAAGTTCAGCCGACGTCACGCAATAGTTTTCAAGGAAAACGACGTTGAGTTTTTCTGCGATTTTCGGCTGTTTTCTTATCTCTTCGCCCAGCATATAGATAAGTTTTATTACTTCCTTTGCAACGTAATATCCCGGCGCGGCTTTCGCTCCGAAAATAAAGGTCTGCGGAGTCACGTCTTTATCGGGATTGGCTTTGAGTTCGTTGTAGTAGGCGATTATTTTGAGCGCGTTGAGAAGCTGACGCTTGTATTCGTGAAGTCTTTTCGCCTGAACGTCGAATCGGCTTTCGGGATTTATCAGAACTCCGCTCTTTTTGTACCAGAAGTCTGAAAAAGCTCTCTTGTTTTCGAGTTTGATTTCGCTGAGACGGTTAAGAACGCTCTTATCGTTTTCGAAAGCCAGAAGTTTTTCGAGTTCGTCGGCTTTATGAACGAACCCGTCGCCTATAAGGTCGGTTAAAAGCGAAGTAAGTCCGGGGTTGGACTGACAAAGCCATCTTCTGTGAGCTATGCCGTTGGTAACGTTGGTGAACTTCTCGGGCATAATCGAATAGAAGTCGCGGAAAAGCTCTTTTTTAAGAATTTCGCTGTGAAGTTCGCTTACGCCGTTAACGCTGAACGAACCTATAACGGCAAGGTTAGCCATTCTTATCTGTCCGTAAGCTTCGATTGCCATACGGGAAACCTTTTCCATATCGCCCGTCATTCTGAAAGCTTCCGCGCAGAATCTGCGGTTGATTTCCATAATTATGGAATATATTCTGGGTAAAGTTCTCTGAATAAGGTCTTCCGCCCAGCATTCGAGAGCTTCGGGAAGAACGGTATGGTTGGTGTAAGCGCAGGTTTTTGTGACTATATCCCAGGCGTCTTCCCACGAGAAGTTATGTTCGTCCATAAGGATACGCATAAGTTCGGGAATACATATAGCGGGATGGGTGTCGTTTATATGAATGACAGCGTGGTCGGGAATGGTTTTAAGGTCGCCGTAGTTTTCGAGATGATCTCTGACTATGTTCTGTACCGCAGCCGAAACGAGAAGGTACTGCTGTTGAAGACGAAGCGATTTTCCTTCGGCGTGGCTGTCGTTGGGGTAAAGAACTTTGGTTATCATATCGGCTCTGGTATCGGCTTCGACGGCGCGCATATAATCGCCCTGAGAAAAGCTCTGCATATCGAAAGAACGCTTGCTCTTTGCTTTCCACAGACGAAGAACGCTTACCGCTTCGCTGTCCTTACCAGAAATCATAAGGTCGTAGGGTATGGCTTCGACTTCTCTGCCGTCGGTATAGACGATGTTCATTTTCTCGCCCGTCCATTCTTCCCTGACGTAACCGCCGAATCTTACCGTAACCGATTTGTCCGAACGCTGAACCATCCAGACTTCTCCGCCGGGAAGCCAGTTGTCGGGAAGTTCCGTCTGCCAGCCGTCCACGAGTTTCTGCTGGAAAAGTCCGTACTCGTACCTTAAACTGTGTCCCATAGCGGGATAGTTTTCCGAAGCAAGCGCGTCCATATAACACGCGGCAAGTCTTCCAAGACCGCCGTTTCCGAGACCTGCGTCGGGTTCTTCTTCGTAAAGGTCTTCGAGCGAGAAACGGGTTTTCTTTATGGCTTCGCGGACTTCGTTTTCTATTCCGAGATTATAGAGGTTGTTTTTAAGACTTCTGCCGAGAAGGAATTCCATGCTTATATAGTAGACTCTCTTTCTTCCTTCGCTTTTGAATTTCTTGTTGAAAGCTATGCGCTTTTCGAGAAGTATATCTCTTACGCACATAGCGACGGCTTTATAACAATCCTGAACTGTAGCTTCGGAAAGAGTTACTCCGAAGTATCTGGAAACGTTTCTTTCAATGGCGGCGGAAATATCCGCTCCGTTCGGTTTATTCATTCTTACCTCCGATTTTTCGTTTTATCCGAGCATTTCGCGATAAATCACGGCGTAATTCCAAGCCGCGGTTTCCCACGAAAAGTTAGTGTTCATTACTCTTTTTATAAGTTCTGTCTGGAAAGCCTTGTCTTCGTAGCCCACGAGCGCTCTTTCCACCGCGAAAGACAGTTCTTCGCCGTTGTTGTTCTCGAAAACGTAACCGTTTCCGCCCAAAGACACGTCGGTTATACTGTCGGCAAGTCCGCCCGTTTTTCTGACTATGGGAACGGTTCCGTAACGCGAAGCTATCATCTGGGATCTTCCGCAGGGTTCGCTCTGGCTGGGCATAAGGAAGAAATCGCTTCCCGCGTATATCTTATGCGCCATTTCGTCGCTTCTCATTAAAATGGTACGCATTTTCGTGGGATACCTGCTTTCGAGGTCGGAAAAGAAGTTCTCGTATCCGGCTTCGCCCTGTCCGAGCATAAGGAACTGCACGTCGTTTTCGAGAATGGAACCTATCGCCGTCTTTACCGTATCCACGCCCTTTTTGGAAACGAGTTTGGTTATCATGGAAATAACGGGAACGTCTTCTCTTTGTTTGAGGCAAAGCTCTTCCTGTAAAAGCAGTTTGTTCTTTTTCTTTCCTTCGAGGCATTCGGCGTTATAATTGACGTAAATTCTTTCGTCGGTCATAGGGTTGTATTTCTTATAATCTATGCCGTGCAGAATGCCCGTGAACTTATACGAGTTAAGCTGGAAGATGTTTTCGAGTCCCAGAGCGACCGAGCTGTTTTCGAGTTCCTTCGCGTAATTGGGACTTACCGTGGTTATTTTATCGCTTACCACTATCGCGCCCTTCATAAAGTTGAGTTTTCCGCTGTTTTCGAGTATGCAGAGGTTGTGGTAGGAAATTCCCAGAAGGTCCTCTATCATATCGACGGAACACTTACCCTGTCTGTCGACGTGCTGAACGGTAAAAAGCAGTTTCGCGGAAGTCGCTCTTTCGTCAAGACCTTTAAGCGTTCTGAGGTATACGGGAACGAGCGCGCTCTGCCAGTCGTTGGCGTGTATGAGGTCGGGATAAAAGCCCGTGACTTCCATCGTTTCTATAACGGCTTTACAGAAAAACGCGAATCTTTCGTTGTCGTCGAGATAACCGAAAAGGTTTTCCCTATCGAAATAATTCTCGTTTTTTATAAAATAATACGTTACGCCTTCGGTTTCGCAGGAATAAACGTCGCACATCTGCTTTCTCCAGGAAAGCGCGACTTCTTTTTTCCCTATATACTCCATTCTCGAAAAGTATTTGGGCGACACGGAAGCGTAAAGCGGACTTATTACTCTTATGTCGAAACCGCACCTGTGAAGCATTTTCGTAAGCGAACGGCTGACTTCGCCGAGACTGCTGCCGTTGCCGCTCATGGGCTGACATTCAGCCGTAACGAACAGAATTTTTTTCATCGTTGCCTCCGTGGGTTATTGCTTATCGGGCGACGTTTCTCTGCATAAAAGATACACGCAACCCGAAAGCGCGGGTACCGTAAGAGAAAGCGTTTTCTCTTTGCCTTTAAGAGGCTGATTTATAACCTTTATATCCGTATCGACGCCTTTTCCGCCGAAACGCACTTCGTCGCTGTTCAGAACAAGAGAGACTTTTCCGTTGTCTATACCCGCGCAGTAGCCGAAATAGGTAAGATTACTGAAATTCAGCACGAATATCAGGCTCTTTCCGCTTCCGTCCTTTCTTTCGAAGACGAAAACGTTGTTGGTGCTGTCGTCTACTATAAGCCATTCGAAGCCCTTAGGGTCGTCGTCGGTTTTATAGAGTTGCGGATAGCTCTTATAAAGCAGATTCAGCTCTTTTATAAACTCTTTAAGCTGGGAATGCCTTTCGTATCCCAAAAGGAACCAATCGGGTTCGCGCTGTTCGCTCCACTCCGCAAACTGACCTATCTCGTAGCCCATGAAGTTGAGTTTCTTCCCGGGGTGTCCCGTCATAAAGGTTTCGAACACTCTTACGCCCGCAAACTTATCGTCGTAAGCGCAGGGCATTTTATCGAGAAGGGACTTTTTGAGATGGACCACTTCGTCGTGAGATATAGGCAGAATGTATCTTTCCGAATAAGCGTACATCATAGCGAAGGTCATTTTGTTGTGGCAACCCGAGCGGAAATAGGGATCGGTCTGAACGTAAGCAAGCGTGTCGTTCATCCAGCCCATATTCCACTTGAAATCGAAGCCCAGTCCGCCCTCTTCGGGACGCTTCGTAACTCCGTAGAAAGCCGTGCTTTCCTCCGCTACGAGAAAACCTCCGTTTCCGTATCTGCGGACGGCGTCGCTGAGTTTTCTGAGAAAGTCTATGGCTTCGAGATTCTCGTTTCCTCCGCGAACGTTGGGAATCCAGTCGTTTCCTCTGTCGTAGTCGAGATAAAGCATAGAAGCCACCGCGTCTACCCTGAGTCCGTCGAAATGGTATTCGTTAAGCCAATAAAGCGCGTTGCTTATAAGGAAGCAGGAAACTTCGTTTCTCGCGTAATCGAAAATTCTCGTTCCCCATCTCTTGTGTTCTTTACGGCATTCTATAGGATTCTCGTAAAGAGGTTTTCCGTCAAAATCTATAAGTCCGTGCGAATCTTTGCAGAAATGCGCGGGTACCCAGTCGAGAATAACGCCTATTCCTTTCTTATGGCAGTTGTCTATAAGTCTTTTAAGCCCTATGGGATCGCCGTAACGCGACGTAGGCGAATAGTATCCCGTAACCTGATAGCCCCAGGATTCGTCAAGAGGATATTCGGATAACGGCATAAATTCGACGTGCGTGTAGTTCATTTCGGTAAGATAGTCGGGAAGTTCGTCGGCAAGTTCTTCGTACGTAAGGAAAGAACCGTCGGCGTGTCTTCTCCAGGAACCGAGATGAGCTTCGTAGATGTTCATGGGAAGGCTGTGCTTATCGGTCGCCGTTGCTCTCAGTCTCCATTTATCGTCGCCCCAGACGTATCCGCCGTAATCGTACACGACGCTTGCGGTTTTAGGTCTAAGTTCGCTGTAAAAAGCGTAAGGGTCGGCTTTAAGAAACTCTCTTCCGCACGAAGATATGTAGAACTTATACCTGTCCCCTATATTCGCGCCGGGAACGAAAAGTTCCCACAGTCCTTCGGCGTTGATTTTCTTCATAACGCCAAGCAGACTGCTCCACCCGTTAAAATCGCCCACTACGGAAACTCCGTCGGCGTCGGGCGCCCACGTTCTGAAAACGAAACCTTTTTTACCTTCCGATTCTTCCTTATGACAACCGAGGAATCCGTAGGCTTTGTAGTTAGTACCCTGATGAAACAGATAGGTAGGCAATCCTATGTCTTTCATAATCACTCCTGAGACGATTCTTTATTTTCGATGGCTTTTCTTTCGTCGTCCGTAATTTTACCCGCGTCTCTTCCGAAAAGCATGGTTATTTCTTTAAGATAATCCATATCAGCCTGTTTAAGTTCGTTTCTTCCGAGCATAAACTTCCAGCAACCCGTAGTTCCCGGGGTATTCATTCTTCTGTCGGAAGAAAGTCCCGCTATATCCTGAGCGCAGAAAATAACCGTTTCCGCGCGACTTCTCGACAAAAGCTTCATAAGCTTTCTGTTGATTTCGTAATCGCTTTCAAAACCCGTATAATTATACACGTAACTTCTCTCGCCGTAGGAAAGAGAATTCCACCAGCCGATAGCCGTGTCGTTATCGTGAGTTCCTATATAAGCGACGCAGTTTTCTTCGTAATTATGAGGCAGGAAAAGATTGTCGCTTCCTCCCGTGAAAGCAAATTCGATAACGCGCATTCCGGGAATTCCGCAGTCGTTTCTGAGTTTGGTAACTCCCTTGTCGTTTTCGCCTCCGAGGTCTTCGGCGATAAGTTTCATTCCTCCAGCGGCTTCCTTTATAGCGTCAACGAAAGGTTTGCCTTCGCCCTTTACCCAAACGCCGTTTCTTGCCGTGGTAGCTCCCGCTTCGACTTCCCAATAAGAGTAAAACGCGCGGAAATGGTCTATTCTGAGTGCGTCGAAGAGCTTTGCGTTATGACGGATTCTGTTTTTCCACCACTTATATCCGTCTATTCTCATAAGCTCCCAGTTGTATATGGGGTTGCCCCAGAGCTGACCGTCTTCCGTGAAGCAATCGGGCGGAACTCCCGCGATTTTCTTGGGGATAAGCTCCTCGTCGAGAAGGAATTCCGAAGGATTCGACCATACGTCCGAGCTTTCGTAATTGACGTACATGGGAATGTCTCCGAGTATCTCCACTCCTTTGGAATTTGCGTAGGTTTTAAGCTCTTTCCACTGCTTATAAAAGAGGAACTGCAAAAACATACGGTACTCTATGTCGTTTGCGTTGTTCTGCGCAAAGCTTTCGAGAGCGTCTTTGTCTCTGAATTTAAGCCCTTTGCTCCACTCCGAAAGCGGTTTGCCTTCGGACGCGCGGATACTTGCGTAAAGGGCGTAATCGCGAAGCCAGTCTGCGTTTTCTTCGGAAAAAGCTTCGAATTCGCGGACGAGAGTCGGCACGGAATCCAGATTTGCGTAGGCTTTCGCAAACAGCGGATATTTTATGCGTTCCGCACGCTCGAAGTCAACCGTGCATTCGTCCGTTTCAACGGGAAGATCGCTTCTTTCAAGCAAACCGTATTCGCACAGTTTTTCGCAGTCTATAAGAAGAATATTGCCGGAAAAAGAACATTCGCTCGCGTAGGGCGAACCGCAGTTATCCGGCTGACAAAGCGGAAGAACCTGCCAATACCTTTGCTTTGCGCCTGAAAGCTTATCTACGAATTTATAAGCCTCCCGTCCCATACAGCCTATTCCGTAAGAGGACGGCAGTGAAGTTACGCTCAGAAAAACACCCGATGATCTTTTCATATATGCCTCCGAAAAACATAGCCGCTTTCCCGTTTCCTGAAAGCGGAAGCCGCTTTCAGTTGCGTCGCCGTACGCCGATACTCAACCCAACCTGCGTTCTCCCGACTATTCGGGAAATCCGAAAAGCGGCAAAAATCGGCTATTTGCCGATAATTTCATAAATATTGAAACTCCTTGGCGGAGTAAAGCACCGTCCGTCTTCTATCTTGCCCCGTTCGCCCATACCGAAAACGAATTTGCCTTCGTAATCCACGGGCGCGGTTTCGGACGCGACGTAAGGATTTACCGCGATAAGAAATCTTCCTCTGCGGTAAATAAAGGGGAATTTATTCCTTTCCGCATATTCCACTTCGAAACAGCCTTGGGATAAATCCTTTTCCGAAGCTCTCATACGGCAAAGCGTCCTGACGCAGGCGCCTATTCCGTCCTCGCCGAAAGAACTTTCCGTCGTGGGAGCGTTCGCCATGTGGTCGACGGGAAGAAACAGCCTGTTCGGCTCCACTTCGTCGGAAGAAAAACCTTTGTTCTTTCCGTAAGTCCACTGCATGGGCGTTCTCGCTCCGCTGTAATAATATCCGCCTTCCTTTGGAATAACGTCGAGATGGCGCATTCCTATTTCGTCGCCGTAATAAACGAGCGGAATACTCGGAAGGGTTAAAAGCGTTCCCATAATAAGTTTGATTTCCTGCGCGTCGTAAAACTTAGCCAGTCTGAAATCGAACGGACTGCCCGACACCAGAAGAATCTTTCCTTTCTTTCTCGTAGGGATAATCTGTCTCAGGTAGTCGCGAAGGAATACGGTAATATCGCCCCTTCCTTCACTGCCCAAAAAGCTGTTGTTTATTCCGCCCGAAAAACGTCTGAAAAGCCCGTTGCCTCTGTCCGCGCTGTATACGTCCGCGTCGAACCCTGCCATATTCACGGCTTTTTCGGCGTTGCCCCATTCGGAAATAAACGCCGCTTCGGGGAAGGCTTTTCTGACTTCGGTGAGGACGTATCTCCATACCTCTGCAGTAGCGTTGCCGTCGGTATCGCCGACCACGAGTTCTCCCGCCGAAAGCATAAAGAATCCGTCCACGCCCCGTTCTATCCAGTATTTGATTACGTCGGTAAGCCAATCGCGCGTTCTGACGCATTCGGCGTCTTTATAGTGAAGTTGCCAGGACGAGTCGGTAACTTCGGCAAAACCGTAGTTAAGGCGAGGCTGACAGGCAAACTTATAGCACAGATAGGCTCCGTTTCTCTCGTAACCGCCGTAAACCGCGCGATATTCGGGATAGTCCTTTTCAATGCCGTCCGTCCATATAAACCTTTGGGAAAACGCGTTACCGCGACTTTCTCCGCTTCTTCTGAACATCGCGTTTTCCACCGACGTGCATATGGGAAGAAGGTCGAGCGTAACTTTAATCCCGAGCGTTTTAGCCGCGAGAAGAAGTTCGTCGAAATCTTTGGAACTTCCGAATCTTGCCGACACGTCAAAGAAGTCCTTTACGTCGCAACCGCCGTTGGTGAAAGGACTTTCAAAACACGGGGCGATTCTTATCGCGTTGAACCCGAGATTTCTTATATACCCGAGTTTCTCTATTATTCCGCGAAAATCGCCCGTTCCGTCGCCGTTGGAATCTTTGAAAGACGACGGAAATATTTCATAAAAAACGGCGTCGTTAAGCCAACCCGCCATAAAGCACCTCAATAATTAGTCGATAACCGCTATAACGCTGATTTCTACAAGAGCGTCCTTGGGAAGACGAGCTACTTCAACGCAGGTTCTCGCAGGATATTCGCCCGTGAAGAATTCTGCGTAAACGCCGTTCATTGCGGCAAAATTGTTCATATCGCTAAGATATACGGTCGTGGAAATAACGTCGGAAAGCTTTGCTCCGGCAGCCATAAGGACTGCTTCTACGTTCTTGATGCTCTGCGCGGTCTGTTCTTTTACTCCGCCTTCGGGAAATGCTCCGGTTGCGGGATCGATGGGAAGCTGTCCGCTCGTAAAGATCATGTTTCCTGCCGAAAATCCGTGAGAATACGGACCTACTGCTGCGGGTGCGTTCTTAGCGTTGATAGATTTTTTCATATTTTTCCTCCGAAAAGAACGGTTTTTGCCGTTCTGTATAATGTTATTGTAATCGTTTATCGTTAAAAGAGTTTTAAGCCCGTGAGTTTCCGTCCGACTTTCGTAAACGGACGGAAACGAAGCCTTCCGTTAAAACTCGATACCCTTTCTTGCGGGCATACCCTTATCGAAGGGGTGTTTTATCTTTCTTATCTCGGAAACGTAGTCGGCAAGGTCGACAAGCTCTTTGGGAGCGTCTCTTCCCGTCATAACGACTTCGAGGTTTTCGGGTTTGTTTTTAAGGAAGTCAACGACCGTATCGAGACTTATCTGTTCCATCATTATAGTACCGATGATTTCGTCGAGAACGAGCATATCGTAGCCTTCTCTTACTACCATTTCGGTAACTTCGCGGAACTTCTGTTCGTTGAGCTTTCTGTTTTCTTCCTTTTCTTCGTCGTCCATATTGAAGACGAATTTTACCTTTTCTTCTACCGTCTTCATGGTAAGTCCGTCCACGTGAACTTTATGTTCGGAACAGCCCCAGCTTTTCAGAAACTGTAAAAAATACACCTTTCTTCCGCTTCCGGTAGCTCTTACCGCAAGTCCCAGAGCGCAGGTGGTTTTACCCTTTCCGTCGCCCGTGTAGATATGAATAAGTCCTTTTACCTTTTCCTGCATATATATTCTCCTTTCAGGCGCAAAGCCTTAATTTGCGTTAAAATTTATTAAAACTCGGCTGTGCCTACCGTTCTCGGGAAGGGCAGTACGTCTCTGATGTTCTGAACGCCCGTAAGATACATAACCAGTCTTTCGAAACCGATACCGAAACCTGCGTGTTTTGTTCCGCCGTATCTTCTGAGGTCGAGATACCACCAGTAATCTTCCTCGTTAAGGTGAAGTTCTTTCATTCTCTTTTCGAGAACGTCGAGTCTTTCTTCTCTCTGACTTCCGCCGATAAGTTCGCCTACTGCGGGAACGAGCATATCCATAGCCGCAACGGTCTTGTCGTCGTCGTTCATTCTCATATAGAAAGCTTTGATTTCCTTGGGCCAATCGGTTACGAATACGGGTCCGTTGAATACCTTTTCGGTAAGATAACGTTCGTGTTCGGTGGCAAGGTCCGCTCCCCAGAAAATCTTGAATTCGAATTCGTCGTTGTGTTTACGCAAAAGTTCTACCGCGTCGGTATAGGTTATATGACCGAATTCGCTGTTAACGAGCGCGGTAAGTCTATCTTTAAGGGTGTTATCCACGAAACCGTTGAAGAATTCTATCTCCTGCGGACAGGTGTCGAGAATGTACTTAACTACGTATTTCGTCATATCCTGAGCAAGTTGCATATCGTCGTTAAGATCGGCAAAAGCGATTTCGGGTTCGACCATCCAGAATTCAGCCGCGTGACGCTGAGTGTTGGATTTTTCCGCTCTGAACGTCGGGCCGAAGGTATAAACGTTACCGAAAGCCATAGCGTAGGTTTCCACGTTGAGCTGACCCGAAACGGTAAGGCTGGTGGGCTTTCCGAAAAAGTCCTGCGTATAATCCACCTTTCCGTCGGGAGTCTTGGGAAGATCGTCGAGATCGAGAGTGGTTATCTTGAACATTTCGCCCGCGCCTTCGCAGTCGCTTCCCGTGATAATGGGAGTATGCACGTAGACGAAGTTTCTTTCGTTAAAGAATTTATGAAGAGCGAAAGCCGCCTGACTTCTTACTCTCATCGTAGCGTTGAAGAGATTGGTTCTCGGTCTCAGATGAGCGATTTCGCGAAGGAATTCTACGCCGTGACGTTTTTTCTGCAAAGGATAGTCGGGCGTGGATTTTCCTTCCACCCGAATGCTCTGAGCTTTTATTTCAAAAGGCTGTTTTGCGCCGGGAGTCAAAACGAGTTCGCCCGTAACAACAAGCGCGCTGCCTACGTTGAGTTTGGCTATCTCTTCGTAATTATCGATTTTAGCCGCTTCGAAAACCACCTGAATGGATTTGAAACAGCTGCCGTCGTTAAGCTCTATAAAGCCGAAAGCTTTGCTGTCGCGAATGGTTCTCGCCCATCCGGCTACGGTTACGACCTTACCGGAAAAGGACTCGCTGTCTGCAAAAATGCCGCTTATAAGTTGTCTTTTCAATTTGTTCACCTCTTTTTGTTTTTGATTCTGTCAAAGAAGGAAGGCTCTGCGGGTTTTTTCTGAGTTTCCGCTTCTTCCATGGGTTGTCTGTCGGTAAATTCGGGCTGAACGCGTCTCGTTTCCGTAGTCTGCTGAGAATAGGGCTGAGTGTGACTCATCGCCGTGCGTCCGAAAAGCTTTTCGGTAGGAGTCTGTTCCTTGTTGACGGCAAAACGTTCGATCTGCTGATCGGGTTCGGTCTGAACGGGAGATTCGGGCGCTTCGAAGCCCGTCGCTATGATGGTAACCTGAACTTCGTCGTCGATGCTTTCTCTGATGTCCGCGCCGAAAATGATGCCTGCCTGAGGATCCACGACGCTACGGATAAGATTTGCCGCGTCGTTGACTTCGCCCATGGTAAGATCGAGACCGCCCGTTATATTGAGAATAACGCCCGTCGCGCCTTCTATCGTGGTTTCGAGAAGAGGACTGTATACAGCCTGACGGATAGCGTCTATCGTTCTGTTTTCGCCTCTGCCTACGCCCAGTCCCATATGAGCCATGCCTCTGTCCTTCATAATGGACCTTACGTCCGCGAAGTCGAGGTTAATAAGAGCGGGGAATACGATAATATCGGAGATACCCTGAATACCCTGACGAAGAACTTCGTCGGCGGCTCTGAAAGCTTCTACCATCGTAATGTCCTGCGCGTAATTCTCGGTAAGTTTATCGTTGGGAATAACGACGAGAGTGTCTACGTTTTTACGAAGATTGGAGATACCCACTTCGGCGTTGACCATTCTCTTTCTGCCTTCGAAGGAGAAAGGCTTGGTTACTACGGCGACGGTAAGTATTCCCATTTCCTTTGCGATGGACGCGATGACGGGTGCGGCTCCCGTTCCCGTACCGCCTCCCATACCTGCGGTTATGAACAAAAGGTCGGTATCTTTAAGAGCTTCGGCTATAACCTGTTTGCTCTCTTCGGCAGCCTGTCTTCCTATTTCGGGATCGGCTCCCGCTCCGAGACCTTTGGTAAGTTTTTCTCCTATCTGGATTCTCTGCGACGCCTTGGAAAGGAACAGCGCCTGCTTGTCGGTGTTGACCGCAACGAAGCTCGCGCTTCTGATGTCGGACAAAATCATTCTGTTAACGGCGTTGTTTCCTCCGCCGCCCACGCCTATAACTTTAATTTGTGCAACTCTTGTAGCCGGGGTGAAATCCTCGTTTGTCATAATTCTCTCTCCTATATTCAGCGGGAATTCCGCTTTCAGTTTTCGATTTTATTTAATGTCGTTTGAGACCTCTGCGATAAGCGCGTTGCCTGCGGCGTCGTCGCCCGGGAGGAACTGAACCGAGCCTTTGGAAGACCCGAAAATCTGTACTCCGTCGAAATATTCTCCGAATACCTCAACCGCGCCTATAATGCGGGTAAGACCGCCTCCCGTGAGACAGAAAGTCATATCGGGACTGAGCTTGTCCTGAGCCGTGGCAAGAACATCGCATATCTTCTCGCAAAGTCCGCTTATCCATTCCAGCGTAACGTCGTTGGCGTCGTTGCAGGTAACGGTAGTTTCGCCTATCTTGTAAACGTCCTCGGGCTTGCATTTAAGGTTAAGATTTATCTTCTCTTTAAGTAAATCCGCCGTTTCGTAAGGCAGTCCGAGTCCTTTCGAAAGAGCCTCGGAAAGGTATCCTCCGCCGTCGCTTATGGATTCCATAGCCGCAAAACCCGCTCCGTCGCATACGGCAACGTCGGTCGTAAGATCTCCGCAATCCACGAGAACGGACGCGTTCTTACGCTGTTGCTGAGTCATAAAGCCTACCACTTCGGCTTTGTCCGTGGATATAAACTTTCTTACGGTCAAACCCTTCATGGCGCAGGCTTCGGTAATTACGTCGGCAAACACGTCGCTTACGAATATGAAAGTATATTCCGCTCCGAGATCTTTGCCCGTAACGTCGTCCACGCTCATAAGTCTTCTTCCTTCGGAATAAACGCCTCTGCACATAGAGTCTATCTGCCTGTATCCCGAAACTTCGTCGCCGAAATTATTTGCCATTTCGCGAAGAAGCGAAACGTCTTTGCCCGAAATCTTTTTCGGTCCGCCGAAGGTCATGGACGAGCTGTTGTTTACTATTTTGACGAACGCAGCCGGGACGCCTACGTATAATTCCTTTATACGGAAACCCGCCGCTTTCTGTACGCTCTCGACGGCTTTTCCGAGAGCTTCGGCTATATCTTTGGCTCCGCACTTAAATTCGCCGTTAACGTATCCGTCGTATTTCTCCGTAGCTCTTGCCGTAGCCGCTTTTTCTCCGCTACGGGCGGATTTTGCCGTAGTTACGGTCAGCCTGCGCGACGCAAATTCCGCGACGGCAGCGTGTTTTCCAGAAAATATCATAAGCCTTTTCCCCTTTGCGCACATTGCGCCTCGGCGTTGCGTCCGCTACGGAAAAAGCTTCCGTAACGCACGGAACGCCACGTTGTTACTGCGTTCTTTCGTGTTGTCTTTTCTTTCGTTCGGAGTAAAGCCCCGACCGATTGCCTTTCAGTTACCTTTAAGATAAACCGTTCCTTCCGTGTTGACGTAAAATTCGCCGTCCTTGGGAGCCGTTCCCGCAAGAAAAACTCCGTAGAGGTTGACTATACGCTGACTCAGATTCACTTCGGGATCGGGTACTATGAACTTACCGCCCGTCTGAAGTTCCAGCGTGAGCGTGTACGAACCCGTTTTATCCGCGGACAGGTCGAAAAGCGAAATAAGGTCGCCCGCACTGCCGTAATCTATTCCGAGCGTCCAGAAAGTATCGGCTACCGTTTTAAGCACGTCGGCTTTCCATTCGCTACCGCTTATAAAGGCAAGCGTTTCGTCCTGTTCGAGACAGGAAAAGTCGGAAAGCCCGAAGCCCGTGACTCTTACCACGGAATCGCCCGGATTAAGCGTTCTTATAGCGAAAACTCTGAGCGTTTCGTCAAAAACGTAATATAATCCGTTCGACGCGTCTTTATAGTAATAAACCGCGTTTCTCTGCGCGAGATAAATCCTGACCGTATCGGGAAAAACCTTCACGACGCTTATTACTTTCACGTCGGAAACGGTTTCCACACGGCTTTTAATTTCGGAATCGCCGAGAAACATAAGGTTTTTGCCTTTAAGCGCAGAAAGACTCTCCGTCGCTCTTTCACGGTCGAAAGAAGTCGGAGTGTCTATAAGTTCGTCCTTTTGATTTTTGAAAACAAACTCGGTTTTTCGGTAGGAAACCAGCGAACCCATAAGCGTTAAAAGGATTACGCAGGCGATAAGGACCGCGCCCGCTATTATCCACGCTTTTTTGTTGATGCGTTTATTCTCTTCCATAGCTCCAATTATACAACATTGCCGTGAGCTTGTCAAGAAAGATTTATTCCGCAAACGAATATTCCGCCATATAAATTAAATAAATGTTTTTCACAAAATGAAAATATAAAACCGAACGCAGAGCCTTCCGTTCTTCATAACCAGTCGTTTTTACGGGAATTAAAAGCGGTCGGCGCGGTAATCGTCGATAAAGAACGCAACGCACCGTTTTTACGGCGTTGTAACCTGTCTCGTGTTACATTCGCGCATTATCCGCCGTCGTCCCGCGCTTTATCTTTTTATGACGTTTGCTCCGAGAGAAACCAACACTTTATCGAGATTTTCGTAACCGCGTTCCACGTGGCGTATATCTTCCACCGTAGTAACGCCCTCCGCGTTGAGTCCCGCAAGCACGAGCGCAGCTCCTCCTCTGAGGTCGGAAGCTTTTACAGTTGCTCCCGTGTACCGTTTTATTCCGTTTATAACTGCCGTTCTGTCTCTCACGACTATATCCGCGCCCATTTTTATGAGTTCGGGAATATGTCTGAAACGCGTTTCGAACATGTTTTCCGTAACTACCGTAACTCCGCTGCTTACCCCCATAAGAGCGCATACGGGAGCTTGCAGGTCGGTAGGAAAGGCGGGATGAGAACCCGTGGCTATTTTTCTTACGGCTTTTCTTCCCGTATATCCGTTTATTTCGAGGGAATTTCCGTCTATTACCCTTACGTCGCAAACGTTGCCGTTAAGCTTTCCGAGAAGCGCCCCCAAATGTCTTACGTCGCAGTTGTAAAGACGGATATTTCCGCCCGTTATAGCCGTTGCGATGATATAGGTTCCCGCAACTATTCTGTCGGGGATGGGCGTAACCGAAGTTCCTCTGAGCTTTTTTACGCCAGTTATTTTTACGGTAGAAGTTCCCGCCCCCCGAACCTTCGCGCCCATTTTGTTGAGCATATTCTGCAAAGCCACGACTTCGGGTTCTTTGGCGGAGTTTTCTATCGTCGTAACTCCTTCGGTGAGAACGGCGGCAAGCATCAGGTTTTCGGTCGCTCCGACGCTCGGAAAATCCAGAACGATTTTTTCGCCCGTCATAAATCTTCCGTCGCAATCGATATATCCGCCCGATTCGTCAACCTTAACCGACAGGCTTCTCAGTCCGTTTACGTGAAGGTCTATTGGTCTCAGTCCGATGTCGCACCCGCCCGGGAAAACGGCGCGCGCTTTTCTGAACCGTCCGAGTACGGCTCCCAAGGCAAAAACCGAGCTTCTGATTTCTTTTGCGTAAAGCGCGGGAATTTCGTGTCTGTAAGCCCCGCTTCCGTCGATAATCATAGCTCTTCCCTTCCGCTCGGTTTTCATACCGATATACTCTAAAATGCACTGCATGTTCTTGACGTCGGTTATCTCGGGACAATCCTTTATAACCACCTTATCTTCGGTAAGAATCGCCGCCGCCATAAGTACGAGAACGCAGTTTTTCGCCGAGTTTACGCTTACTTCGCCTTCCAGTCTGTTTCCGCCGTAAATTATATATCTGTCCATTCCGCCCGTCCTTTTTTGTGTAGAAAAGCCTCTTTGACTTTACGTTATCTGCATTGAATCGGTCACTGTCTCACGGCAAAATCGCCCGTGTAGCCTTATAGTTCAGTATATGGCAACGCAACGCTTTTTGTTACGAAAAGACGGGAACGGGATTCTCCGCTTATATTAACGAGAAACCCCGAAAAGGTCATAAAAACGGCGAGAGAACTTCCGCCCGAACTCATAAAAGGCAGAGGAATTCCCGTAGGAGGAATGCTTCCCGAAACGACGGCTATATTGATTACCGTCTGAACGGCGATAACGAGAGTTATTCCGCCGGCAAAAAGAGCCTTGAAGCGATTTTCCGCGCCGACGGAAGCTTTTATTCCCCTTACGATTATAAAAACGAAGACCGAAAGCACCAGAATCGCCCCTATAAAACCCGTTTCTTCGCCTATAACCGAAAAGATGAAATCGCTTTCCGCAAAGGGCAGAAACCTGTACTTCTGACGGGAATTGAAAAGCCCGACGCCCAGCCAGCCTCCGCTTCCCAAGGCGTAAAGCGACTGAATGAGCTGGTAACCTTCTTCTTTGGGCGAAGCGAACGGATCGAGAAAAGCCATAAGCCTTAAAAGCCTGTAAGGTTCGGCTATAATAAGAACGGGCAACAGAATCGCGCCGAGTCCTATAAGAATCAGAAAGGCTTTCGCGCTCAGTCCGCCCGCATAAAGCATGGCAAGAGTTATCGTTCCCACGGCAACGGCGACGGACATGTTGGGTTCGAGTATTATAAGCAGACAGGCGATTCCTCCCGACAAAAGCACGGGAAGAAAGGCAAGCGGATTTTTGCCCTGAAAACCTTCGCGGGAAAGATAAGCCGAGCAAAAAAGCACCAGCGCGAATTTAGCGAGTTCCGACGGCTGAAAAGACTGTCCGAAAACAGCTATCCACCTTTTCGCGCCGTAATTTTCGACGCCCAGACCGGGGACGAAAACCAAAGCCAGAAGAATATAAGACAAAACGAGCGTCGGAAGAGCGAATTTCCTGAGCTTATTTACGTCGGTTTTCATAGCCACGCACATTCCGACAAGCCCCAAAGCCATTCCGTAAGCCTGCTTTATCACAAAGAAAAAGGCGTTTCCGTAGGTTTTCTCGGCTGTGTAACTGCTTGCGCTGTAAATAAAAACCATTCCGAGCAGTGAAAGAAAGATTATCGCCGTAAAAAGCGGTAAATCTACGGGCTTTTTGGTTTTCTTCATGAGCTTTCTCCCTCTTCGGAAAAGGTTTTCTCGGCGCGTTCGGAGTGATTTTCGGGTAAATTTTCCGCGGTTTTCGACGGGTTTCCGATTAAAAACTTTGCGTTTTTCGGTGGTTTTTCGTGGTTACTCGGGGGTTTTTCGTGGTCTTTCGGTGGGTTTTCGTGGTTTTTCGGTGGGGTTTCGGCGGGTTCGGAAGGTTCTTGAGAATTCCGACGAAGAGAACTTTTGCAAAGAGCGTTCACGCACGAACGGAAGTGATCTCCGCGTTCCTCGTAACCCGAATATCTGTCGAAAGAAGCGCAGGCTGGCGACAGGAGAACGGTTTTCGCACCCGACGCAAAGGCTTTTTCCGTGGCTTCTTCCATATCCCCTGCAAAAACTAAACGCACGTCTTTCCCGAAATAAACTTCCTTTGCCGTTTCCATCATTTCCTCTGCCGTTTCGCCCGTAAAAACAATAAGTTTCTGCGAAGGAAGATTATTAAAGAACGCTTTGAAATCGGCGGATTTTTTACTTCCTCCCATAATAATCGCAGTGTCTTTCGGGTTAAAACAAGCTACGGCTTTCAGGACGGAATCGGGATTCGTGGCTTTCGAATCGTCGTAAAAGCGCGTTCCGTCCTTTTCGCAGACCAATTCCAACCTGTGAGGAAGTCCCGTAAAAGAGCTTATTTTCGAAGCGATTATATCCGAAGGAACGCCGATATTACAGGCAAAACACACCGTGGCAAGAACGTTACCGAGGTTGTGTTTGCCTTTGAGTTTAATTTCTTCCGTTTTTATAATCCGTCTGCCTTTACAGACTATATATTCTCCGCACACTTCGCAATCGGCGGATTTTTCCGTAGAATAAAAGACTTTTTCTCCGCAAAAGGACTGACTGATATTTGGGTCGTCGGCGTTTATAACGGCAAAACCGTCGCTTTTTATCCTTTCGTAGAGCGAATTTTTGACGCGCTTATAGTTTTCGAAGGTTTTATGTATATCGAGGTGGTCGGGGGTTATATTGAGAACGCAGGCTCCGTCGCAGGAAAAATCGCCGAGCCTTTCTGTCTGAAAGGAAGAAAGTTCCAGAAGGGCAACGGGCGGAAGGTATCCGCTTTTACCTTGGTTTTCAACGCATTCCGAAGCGAGTAAAGAAAAGGGAAAGCCTATGTTACCCGCGGATTTCGCGTAGGTAAAACCGCCGAGAATATGCGTTAAAAGGCTTACCGCGGTGGTCTTGCCGTTGGTTCCGCCGATAGCGAAAACCTTGCCCGTGAAGTATCTTCCCGCAAACTGAATTTCTCCCGTAATCTTCATTTTCGGATTGTTTCGCAAAAGCGTTTTAAGAGCCTGACTTTCAACGGGGAATCCCGGACTTATCACGCATTCGTCGTAACTGCCGTGAAGAATTTTCCGTTTTTCCTCTTCGGAAAGGCAATCTTCGTATACCTGCGTTTTCACGGAAAGACTCAGACAGAGCTTCTCGGCTCCCCTTCCCGACCTTCCTCCGCCGAGAATGACGACCTTTTCTTTTTCCACGTTATTTCCTCCCGTATATTTTAAGTTTTATCCGTTTTATTGCATATTACGTATTTACGTAATTCCGCCCAATCGGTTTATACAAACCAAGGCGAACGCTAAGCCTTTCCGCACCTCAACGCGAGTATTATTCCGCCGATAATAAGGGTTACGACCGAATAAATCACGGCTATGCGGGTTTCGCTCAGCCCTTTCATCTGAAGATGATGGTGAAGGGGCGCCATAAGCAGTAGCCTTTTGCCTTTGGTAAGCTTAAAATAAAACACCTGAAAAATCACCGACAAAACCGTTACGACGTAAGCCATACCAAGAAAAACCAGCGTAAGAACGTTCCCCGAAAAGAGCGTAACGCAGGCGCAAAAAGCCCCTATCGCCATAGAACCCGTGTCGCCCATAAAAAGAGAGGCGGGATTGCAGTTAAAGACGAGAAAAGCCGTAAGGCAACCCGTCATTACCGCAGAAAGACAAGCAAGACTTTTCGTTTCTTCCGCCATAAACGTAAGTCCGTAACCGTCGAGAAGGTTACTTTCGACGCACAACAGAACGCAGGCACACAGAGTCATACACGCCGTTACCGAAGAGGCAAGTCCGTCCAGACCGTCGAGAAGGTTTGCACCGTTCGAAGAAGAGAGAAAGACCAGTACGCCCAAAGGGATTATCAGAAAGCCTATATCGATTTCTCTTCCCGAAAAGGGCAGTTTTATAAGCGAACCCACGACTTTCGCGTGATAAACGTAAGTTGCCGAAATCACGGCTACGGCTATCTGTGCAAGCGTTTTTTGCCACGCGGTAAGTCCGAGATTGCGTCTGTATCTTATCTTTATGAAGTCGTCGAGAAAACCTATCGCCCCGTAAGCAAGAGTTACCGCGACCGTAATCACGGCTATCTTTTCCTTTCCGCAAAAAATCAGTCCGACGGCAGAAAAAGCCGTAAGAAAAGCAATTCCGCCCATCGTGGGCGTTCCTTTTTTGCCTGCGTGAAGCTTTACGTAAGACAGTATCTCCTGCCTTGCCTTCATTCTTTTTAGAAGGGGCAAAAGCGCGGACGTTACGATTAAAGCCGTAATCAGTCCGCATATAGCGGCGATCGTGTTTGTTTTCAGCATAAAATCCTTTTAAGCGCAGTTCCGTTACCTCATACGACGGCAAATAAGGTTTAATATAACCGACGGAAGGCTTGACGTTACTTTCTTTACCTGTCATTACAGAAAAAAGCCGTTTCGGGTAACGAACTGCCGTGTTTCGTTAACGCCGGATGCCGTTTCGGGTAACGAACGGAAGGTTTTAGTATAATTTCGTCAACGTCTTAAAGAGAGAAGAAAAGCTTTGTCCGAATGGGGAATCTTCTCGTAGCCCCGGTCGATTTCTCTTTCCGCGCCCTTTCCGAGAATGGCAACCGTATCGCATGGTCGGGCTTCCGAAAGCGCGACGGAAATTGCTTCCCTCCTGTCGGGGATAATCTTCACGGGGACGGTTACTCCGACGGCTATATCGGCTATGATATTCTCGGTTTTCTCGCTTCTCGAATTGTCTTCGGTAAGATAAATCCCGTCGGCGTATCTGCTTGCGGAACGCCCCATAAGAGCGCGTTTTTCTCTGTCTCTGTCCCCGCCGCATCCGAAAACGACGATAAGTCTTCCTTTCCTGCCCTTTTCAGCAGAAAAATCAGAACTTCCGTAGCGGTGTTTATCGTTTTCACAGCCGTGGGTTTCGTTGCCGTTATAAGTTTCGTTTCCGTAGGTTTCTTCGCCATAAGCTTTGACGAGTTCGTCCGAGCCTACGCCCTCTTCGAGCCTCTGCCTCAGACAAGAGAGAATATTGGTTATTCCGTCGGGCGTATGAGCGAAGTCCACCACGCATTTTATTCCGTTGACGTAGACGGTTTCGTTCCTCCCGGGGACGGGAGAAACATCGCCTATACCTTGCGCAATTACGCTTTCTTTTATACCCATAAGGAAGCACGCCGAAGCCGAAGCCGTAGCGTTATAGGCGTTAAACCGCCCGAAAAGCTTGGTTTTTACCTCGAAAAGGTTGTTTTTCATATTTATAAAATAACTGCTTCCCGAGCGCGTTTCCTTATAGCAGACAAAATGCGCGTCGGCTGTGGATTTCTCTCCGTAAGTAAAAGTAGGGACGAGCGGATTTACCGAGAGTTTCGCGCCCAGACCGTCGTTAACGTTGACGACGGCGGATTTTACCCTTTCGGGAGAGAAAAAGGAACGCTTGGTTTCGCCGTATCTTTCCATAGTTCCGAAAAAATCCAGATGGTCTTCGGTAAGGTTGGTAAAAACGCCTATATCGGCGGTTATTCCGTCAAGCTTGGAAAGAGCTATCGCGTGAGCCGAAGCCTCGAAAACAACGGTTTTTACACCGCAATCGACCATTTCTTTGAGAGTTGCGTTCATCTGCACGGGATCGGGCGTCGTAAGCAGGGATTCTTTTCGTTTTCCGCAATAAAAGATTCCGTTGGTACCTATGACTCCGCAATTGACGCCCGCTTTTCCGAGTATTTCCGCCGTTATGAAACATACTGAAGTCTTTCCGTTGGTTCCCGTAACCGCAACCGTCGTAAGCTTCTCGGCGGGATTTCCGTAGTAATTCTGAGCTATTACAGACATTGCTCTGCGAACGTCCCGAACGAGAACCTGCACTGCGTTTACTGGAAGGAATCTGCCGACTATAAGTGCGCTCGCTCCTTTTGAAACGGCTTCTTCCGCAAATTCGTGTCCGTCGAAAGTTCCGCCTTCGAGACAGAAAAACAAAGTGCCGTCTTTTATATCGTCGCAGGAATGAGAAAGGTAACTTACGTTAACGCAGGGATTTCCTTTTACAGCAACGGGCGCGACTCTTTGAAGTAAACTACCGAGTTTCATTTTCCGCCTCAGGACTCTATAAACTTGATAAATTCGGGCTTTATTCCCGTCTGAGCCACGATTATGCTATAAATAACGGCTGTGTCTTCTCGGGTTATGGCGTCCTTTCTGACGATTACGTTGACGTTGTCGGAATATATGCCCAGATTCACGTAAACGTCCTCGTAACCTTTGGCTTTAATAAGGCTTTCGATAATCATTTCCTTTTCCATAAGCTCTATAAGCTTCATTTTTCTTTCCAGCGCCGACTTTCTCTGCGATTCGTATTCCGTGCCTTCCATTGCGAGAATTTCGTCGAGAGCGGCTTTTTCTTCGGCTCGGGTGGTTTCTCTTATCTGACGGGAAGTCGCGAAAAAGTCGCCCGTTGCCGTAGCGTCGTCCGTTGCGGTATCCGAATTGTCTTTAAGCAGTACGAGATTAAGGCAAGCAGCCGTAACAAGCACGAGAATCATGGAAACGATGATAACTGTTCTTTTGGTTTTTGTCATAATGACCTCCGTTTATTCTGCCCCGAATCGGGGGTATTTACTTTTTTTAGCCGTACGGTTTTCAGCCGAAAGCTTACCCGCGCCCGTAAATATTCGTCTACGGCTTCACTCTTTATCGCGATTTTCGCAAGTTTTACGCTCTTTTCGGGCGAGCGCAAGCCTTCGTTCTTACTTAAAGCGGGCTATTTCGACGCGAAAACTTCGACGGCAGAAGCCTCCACTCCGTAAAGAGTCATTACCGCGCGGACGATTTCCAGCTTGACTCTGGCGTTCCCCGCGCCTTCGGCGACGACCACTATTCCTTTGATTTTAGGTGCGGTTTCCGTCACGAGAACGGGCTTACCCGAATTGTAGACAATCTCTTCCGTAACGGTAGTCACTCCGCCCGACGTTCTGGAAACGGTTTTTCTGGCGTAAACCTTTTCAGCCGAGCCGTCAAAGGTTATAAGCACTTTGACCTTTCCCGCGCCTTTGATTTTCCCGAGAAGAACTTCCGCCCGTTCCTGCTCGTTCAGGCACCACTTTTCAAACAGGCTGTAATCTTCCTCCGTGGTTACCGTCTTGCTTCCCGAACCGAAAAACAACAACACCGCGACGACTGCAACTATGCCGAGAAAAATCCACAGCTCGTTTTTGCCGAATTTGCTCCAAAGAAAACCTTTTTTACGTTTTTCACCCGATAAAGTCAACTTTCACCGCCTCCTTACCCACGCCTGCCACGGCGGACGCTATTTCTTTGATTCTTTCCGTTACGATTATATTCGTCATATTCTCGGGTATTCCCGACTTTTTCACCGTTACGGATATTTCTTCGACAATAAAAACTCCCTGCTCAAAACGGGCTTCCGCCGAGACCGAACAGCCGTTAATTCCGTTTTTTACGCAAAGCTCTTCTATACTGCGACCGAGCGTTTCCGCGCGCTTTTCGCACCAAACGTTCAGAAGGTTTTCGTCGGTATAGTTCTTCTCTTCGTTAAAGGCAAAGGAAAAATCTGCGGTAATTCCGCCCGAAAAAAGCGACGGCAACGGAAAGGTAATCAGAAAGACTATGATTACCGAAAGGGCGTTTTTAACGTAGCCTCGGCTTTCGCCTTCGGGCATAACCGCGTCGGCAAGAAGAGTAAGAAGAGCCGCTCCGACGACGGAAGCTATCCAGTTTCTTATATCCATTTACACTCCGAGAACGGTATTAGCCGTTATTATCACGAGAATTATAAGTATCAGAAGCATTGCGCCCGTGGCTATAACGGCGACGTTAAGCACGGATATGCGTTTTGAAAGCCCAGTTAAAAAGTTCGCTATGCGAATGTCGGCTACGGGTTCGGTAAGAGAAGCCGTGAGTTTAAGTAAAAGCCCGAAAACAGCCACCTTTATAACGGGAACGAATACGATTATAAACAGTAAAACCACTCCCGTCGCGCCTACTGCGTTTTTTATAAGCGCCGTGCCTGTAAGAAACAAATCCATTCCGTCGGAAACGAATCCGCCTATTACGGGAACGTAATTCCGAGCCGCGAATTTAGCCACCCTGAAACCTATTCCGTCGGAAAAACCCGCAGTTACGCCTTTTACCGTCAAAAACGCCGAGAAAAGCGCGAATACCGCCCCCATAAGCTTAACCGAGAAACTGCCGAAAAACTCCGAAAGCCTATGTAGTCTTACGTTCTCAGAAAGATTGGATACCACGGTAAACACCACCGATACCATAAAAAGCGGAAGGATAATATTGCTTATAAGACCTATTATTCCCCCCGAAAACAAAGCCGACGCGGGTTTATAGACGGCAACGCTCACTTCCGCGCCCAAAGCCGTCATAAGCGTCAGAAGCACGGGCATTATGGCGTCGCAAAGCCTTTCGGAAACGGAAATCACGCTTTCCGCGAGAGAATACACCGAATACACGCCCGTCAGCAAAAGCAGAATTATAAGCGTATAACACACGAAAAACACCGCGTCGGACGTTTCGGAAAGAAGCGTTTTCGTTTTCATATCGGAAACTATTCCGCATAAAACCGCAATTGCTCCGACGGTTAAAAAAAGCGGAATCTGACTCGTTATCCAACCCGAAACGAGACCGAGAAAAGCTTCGAAAAAAGACGAACCGTCCTCCGCGAATTCTCCCGACAGCACCCTTTCGACTTCACGATAAAAGTCGTAAAAGCCCATTTCCGCGCCGTATTTTTCCGTTATTTCCCGAAGCTCGGAAAAATCTATCGCTTCGAGCTGAATTCCGATATTTTCGTTGAGTTTCTGCTCTGCGGTCTGGTCTTCGGAAGCGTGAGTTATTCTCGGTTTCCCGCTTAAACACACCGCCGCAAGCAGTAAAACGATTAAGATAAGAACGAAAATCCGTCTTCCGTAATCGGGCTTTTTTATCAGAACGGGTATCATGGCAACATCTCCGCAATCACTCCGACGAGAGCTTTTATTACGGGAAGAGTCATAAGCATAATAGTTACTTTACCCGCGAGCATAACCTTATCCGCGATACTTTTGTTGCCCGAATCCACGCACACCGACGACGTGAATTCCGCTACGTACCCCACGCCTATTATCTTCACGACCGACCTGAAAATATCTTCGTCCATAAGAACTTCGTCCGAAAGGGAATAAAACGCCGTTACCACTTCGAAAAGCGAATCGAGAATCATTATTACGATAACGAGTCCCGCGCCTATTCCCAGAACCAACGCGAGAGACGGTCGGGTTTCTTTGAGAATTGTTATCGTTATCACGGAAACCACGGCAACGCCTGCAATTTTCACGACGTCCATATTCCACCTAAAATTCAAACAGATTTCTTATCGTATCGAAAAGCTGAACCACCATATCCATAACCATCACCAGTACGATTATGAGCGAAGCTATCGTCGTAAGCGTGGCAAGCTCTTCCCGGTTGGACTTTTTGAGCAGCATACATATAAGCGCGCTCAAAAGCCCCACGGCGGCTATTCTGAATATAATTTCAACGCCCATAAACACTCCTTACCCGAAAAGCTTAAAACCGCCCTTAAACTTACTCGTCAGAAAAGCAGAATACATACGAATATTCCTCCTAAAAGTCCCAGTTTCACGCAACCTCCGCCCTTTCTTATCTCCTTTTCGCGCGCCTCTTCCAGCCGTTTACCGAACCTTTCGGCAAAAAGCGTTACGTGTTTGAGTTGTCCGTCGGCGTCGGTTTTTCCAAGTCCGTCGAAAAATCCGTCGATTTCGCGTTTCTCGTCGGCGGTAAGACTTATAAGCGGACAGTAGCTTTCTTCTCTCGGAAGAGAAAAAACCTGCGTGGCACGGTAGTTCGTAATCGTTTCGGTAAGAGTTTTGCCCGCGTAAGAAGAGCTTTCTTCGAAGATTTTTCCGAGTTCTATGCGGGTGTATTTCATATAAATTCCGCATTCGTTTATAAGTCTCAGTAAATCTTCGTAAAACCTGCGTTTTTCCCTGTAACGGCGTAAAAAACAACCGCCTATTCCTCCGCCCGCGCAACATATTATAAAAAAAGCCAAGTATCTCATCGTTTCTCCTTAACTTCGCTTTGTCTGCGCGTTACGGAAATCACTTTTTTGTCCCTGCCTATAACTACGAAAATATCGAACAGATTGACGTTCTCGCCGAGTTTTTCCCGGGCGTCCGAAAGGTTCTCTCCGTGAACGGAAGCCAGCAGTCGCGTTCCGCTTAAAATGCAGAGTTTTACGTTTTCCATATCTTCCGGAAAAAGCTCGTCTGTTACCGCAACTTCGGGCGAAAGACTTCTTATCGCGTTTACAAAGGCGTACTTTTTGGGACAGTTTACCGTTATATCGCAACCCGAAAGCCTGTTTTCGTGAAGTCCGCCGAGTTCCCCTCTTTCGTCGATAAGGACGACTTCCGCGCCCTTTTTACCGAGATATACGGCGGAGTCTCTTAAAAAAGTGGTCTTCCCCGAACCGCAGGGCGCAATTACCAGCATAGAACCGCCCTTATCCAGTTCCTTCCACGCAACGGAAGAACACCCGTGAACGTCGTGCGGAATCCTTATGCACAGCGAATAGACCTTTCTTACGGCTTTTATGCCCGACTCGTTCCAGACGGCTTCGCCCGTAACGCCCATTCTCAGCCCTCCTCCGAGATTCACGAAACCCGCCGAAACCTGTTCGTCGAAAGCGTAAACCGAATTCCTGCAAGCGCGGACGAAAATTTCCGAAACGACGGTTTCCGTTACCGCAAAAGCCTTTTCGGGGGAAGTTATTCCGCTTTCGCCTATATAAACCCGTCTGCCTCCGTAATTTGCGCAAAAGGGCTGACCTACGCGGAATCTGAGTTCCGTAAGCCTGACGTAATCGAGTTTTTCTACGGCTTTCGTGTACGAAGACGGCAATATATCGCTTAAAATCATATGCGTTTCCTTGTTTCGGGTGAATTTTATCTCTTCCGCGCCGTTATACGCGCTTTTTATACATCTTATTATTCCGAAACGCGCTTTATGCCCGGACAAAGTAATTAAGCGTAAAATTAAGAAAAGTTTTTTGTTGCAAAACCAAAAACGGATATAAAGGCAATAAGATATAAAAATAATCGGAAACGATATAAGGACAATAAAAAAGCCTTTACGAAAACAGAAAATTCCGTTTTTCGTAAAGGTTTCAGAAATTATTGTAATTATAAGTTATATCGGCGTTACGGTGTTTATCGCAGATTACCTGAGTCGCCGTGTTTTTAGTTTTTACTGCGCGATATAAGTTCGAAGAGCATATAAGACAGGTCTTCCACGGAATCGGCTATATAATCTGCTCCGGCTTTTTTCAGATGTTCTCTTCCTCTGTAACCGTAAGCCGCGCCCACGCATTTCATTCCCAGTCCGTGCGCGGTAAGAACGTCCACGTCCGAATCTCCCGCGTATACGGCTTCGTCGCGGGTTAAACCGAGAGCTTTCAAAGCGACTTCGCAACCGTCGGGCGCAGGTTTTATTCTTATATTCTCGTCCGTACCTACGGCAAAATCGATAAGGTCGCCGAAAACCTTGTCCGCTATGACTTTGACGGAATCGTTCATCTTGTTGGAAACGATAACGCGCTTTATTCCCGCGTCTCCCAGTTTTTCGAGAAGTTCGTCGACGCCTTTGAATTTCTTTGCGTTGGCGGCTCCGTGGTCGCGGTAATGTTCTCTGAAAACCTTTTCGGTCTGTTCGCGTTTTTCGGGAAAACCTTCGGTAACTCTCGAAATAAGAAGGCTTGCTCCGTTTCCTATGCTCAGTCTTACTTTTTCAAGGCTTACCTCGGGAATTCCGCACTCTCTCAAAGCGTAATTCACGCTTTCGTAAAGGTCGGGAAGCGTATCGGTAAGCGTTCCGTCCAAATCGAATAATACTGCTTTTATCATTCGTGATTTTTGCTCCTTATGGGATTCTGCTCCGTTCGGGGCTTTATTCCTCCATACCGTTATTGTTTCTGCACTGCTTTATCGCCTCGACGGCAAGTTTATCGCAGCGATTGTTATATTGGTTTTCGTCGTGTCCTTTTACCCATACGAAAGTAACCTTATGCTTATTGACTTCGTAAATAAGCGCTTTCCAAAGGTCCTGATTTTTGACTTCTCCGCCTCCGGAAGCCTTCCAGTTGCGTTTGAGCCAGCCCTCTATCCAATTCTCGTTGAACGCCTTTACCATATACGACGAGTCGCTGTAAAGAGTCACTTCGCACGATTCCTTCAAAGCTCTCAGCCCCTGAACCGCGGCAAAAAGCTCCATTCTGTTGTTGGTGGTCTCTTTTGCGTAACCCGATATTTCCTTTTCTGCTCCGTTGTAGCTGAGTATGGCAGACCAACCGCCCGTTCCGGGATTACCCGAACAGGCTCCGTCGGTGTAAATGGTGACGTGTTTCATTTCAAGCCTCTGTTTTTGTGCGTTACTTTCCGTTTATGCGCAGAAAAAAGGCGCCCCTTTTTCTCGGAACGCCTTTACAGCCGTACGTTATTCTCCTACGTACGGAAGAAGAGCCATATATCTTGCGCGCTTGATAGCTACGGCAAGTTCACGCTGATGAGCCGCGCATACGCCGCTCATTCTTCTGGGAAGAATCTTTCCCTTTTCGGTGATATACTTTCTCAGTTTGCCGATGTCCTTATAATCGATACATTCGACCTTATCTACGCAGAAAGTGCAAACCTTTTTGCGAGCGGGACGGCGAACGGGTTTTTTTACAACTTTTTCTTCACTCATTGTTCATTCTCCTTAATAGCAATCTTAGAACGGAAGCTCTCCGTCATCGTCTTTAATGACTTCGAGTTCGTCGATTTTGTTCTTCTGAGCCTTGGACGGCTGAGCGGGAGCCGACTGAGTCGTTCCGGAATAATCGTCGTTGTTTCTGGGAACGAATTCCACGGTGTCCGCATAAATTTCCGTAGTGTACCTCTTGGTACCGTCCTGAGCGTCGTAAGAACCTGTTCTTATTGACCCCGTAATCGCGCAGGGCGATCCTTTGCGGAAATATTTGTTTACGAATTCGGCAACCTGACGCCACGCAACCACAGGAAGAAAATCTGCCTGTCTTTCGCCTTCTTTACTGCTGTACGGTCTGTCCACCGCTACGGTGAACCTGCAGACGGACACACCGCCCGACGTCGTGTTAAGTTCGGGATCTCTTACAAGTCTGCCGATCAAAATAACCTTATTCATAATTCCTCCGAGGTCTTTGTTGATAAAAGGCTTCTGCCTTTTGCCCTGAAAGACGCCTTCGCCATGAAAGCGCGCGTCTTTTGCCTTGACGCAAAGATTATTTCTTGATAATCATATGACGCATAATCGAGTCGGTAATATTCATAACACGTTCGATTTCGGCAGGAACTTCGGGATTGCTGGTGAAGTTCATGAGAACGTAATAGCCTTCGGTTTTGAAATCGATAGGATAAGCAAGCTTCTTAGCGCCCCACTTATCAACGGTATCGACCGTTCCTTCGGCTGCCGTAACGATATCGGAAAACTTCTGGATAACGGCTTCCTTAGCCGAATCCTCTATGGCGTTATCGATAATGTACAGTACCTCGTAATTATTCATGTAGCACCTCCTTATGGACTTTTGACCTTCCTTTTCGGGAAAGTAAGGATTCTCCCTTTCGGGAAAACTGCAAAATTGCATAGTTTATTATAGCCTATTCATTTGGTTTTGGCAAGCAAATTAAAGGCGTTTTTGCGTTTTTTCGGAAAAATCGTAAATTCCGATTCCCCGTTAAGCCTGTTGCCGTGAAGGATTAAACTTATAAGCCGAAGCTACGCGGGTTTTTGTCCTTTCCCGGTTTCTCCGCAAACGTTTAAGGCTACTTAAAATCTTCCGTTACTCCTTCGGAGCCGAGAACATTTCCTTTGCGGGCGTGGTATACACGGCAACCTTTCCGTCCACGACCTGCACGTTGATGAAGTCTTTGAGAATTATAACGAGCGAGCTTATCTCTTCGGGAACGCCGTTGTCTTCCAATTCCTGACGGAAACTCTTAGCGTCGCCCGAAAGAATCTCTTCTATCTTTTTGGCGGCTTTTTCGGCGTCTTCCTGACTTTCGTATTCGAGAATCGCGGCTATTTTAAGCGTTATAAGCGCTTCGGGATCGTCCTGAATCTTCTCGGAAAAGGTTTCGAGAGGCGGAACGGCGTAAAAGGCGCGAAGAGGTTTAAGCGAAGGATCTATGTTGTTTTTCTCGAAGAAATCTTCGGGAATGTCTTCCGCCGAAACGCAGTCTGCGGTAAGTCCTGCGTTTTTAAGGTTTTCCATCGTTGCGTCCGCGTCGAGTTCGGTAATTTCCAGCGGAGATTTTCCGTATCCCAAAGACTCGAGAACTTTACGGAAAATAACGTTCATATCTTCCGCCGTGCAACCTACGAGCATTACTATGGCAATAATCGCCGTAAGAGCGATAACCGCCGTTTTTTTCATACACGATTTCATAATCTGTCCTCCTTTACGCAGTAGACTACGCGGGAATAAACTCCCCGATACCGCGCATTTTCATTCTTTCGATATAGTCCGTAACGTTACCGTCGGTTTTTCCGTTTACAGCGATAACCGCGTTGCGGATAACTTCCTTAGCGTTACTTAATTGTTCGTCGTTTCTTATCCTGATATACGCCGAGAAAGGCAGACGGGTTTTGTTTCCGACGTCCGTCCAGTCGTCGCCGAAAGGAACTTTCACGTCGCTACCTATAAACAGCCTCAGATTTCCGCCGTCGGTATCCATCATAAACCAAGCCTTTCCGCCGAAAAGGAAAATCTCGCATTCCTTCATCATAAGACACTTCGCACCGCCGACGATAAGCGCGCTTTTAAGGACGTTATAGAAGTTTTTCCGGCTTTCGGAAAGCTTTATAAGCCTGTAAGGATACAGCTCTTTTGTCGTGAAAAGGTTTTCGGGCTTTTTAACCTGTCTTTCGCGCGCAAAAAAGCTCGTCTTTACCTCTTTCTCCGCTTGCCGTTCTTCTTTAGCCGAAGCTCTGCCTTGCTCTATGGGCGTTTCCTTCGAAGCGGTTTCCTTTGCACTCGTATCTTTTGAGGGAATATCCTGTGCGGGAATATCTTTCCGAGCGGGTTTATCGCTTGCGGAAGGCGTTTCCTGTGCGGGAACATCTTTCCGAGCGGTTCTGTCATTTGAAAAAGACCTGTCTTTTCCGCGGAATTTCTGGAATTTCCTGCTCTCAAAAGCCTTGCGTTCGTCGGGTTTCGCGTCTTCGGCTTTGCGTTCGTCGGGTTTCGCGTCTTCGGCTTTGCGTTCGTCTGTTTTCATATCTTCCGCTTTATGTTCGTCGGGCTTACGTTCGTCGGGCTTCGTTTCTTTCGGCTTTATCTCCGTAACTTTTGGTTCTTCCGCCTTGGTTTTTTCAGACTTGGTTTCCTGAGCTTTGTGTTCCTTCGACGTGAATTCCGTTCTGGCTTCGGGTTCAGCCCGTTTTTCTTCGTTCTTAACCGTCTTTTCTACGGATTTTACGGGCTTTTCTTCGTTTTCAGCCGCGTCGTCTGCTTTTTTTACGGGTTCGGTTTTAGCCTTGTTAACTTCCGACTGAACGGGTTTAGCCTCGACTTTTTCGGGTTTCGTCTGAGCGTCAATCTTAGCCTTGGTTGCAACATTAACTTGCGTTTCGGACTTGGGTTGCGTTTCGGGTTGAGCTTTCTTTTCGTGAGCTTCGACCTTGGTTTGCGTTTTAGTCTTTACATTCGTTTCTGCCTTAGCTTGCGCGTCGGACCTGGCAGAATTTTCGGCTTTGTTTTCCGCTGTTGTCGTTGCCGATTGCGCTTTTATTTCGGTTTTAGCTTTCGTTCCTGTGTTATCCTTGGTTCCGGATTGGATTTCAGACTCTATCGTTTCTATCTTAACCTTGGTTTCGGGCTTTTCGGCTTTAACTTTCGTATCGGGTTTTGATTGAAGTTTCGCGCCTTTTTTGTCGGTTTTCGCCGATTTTTCCGCAGAATTACCCGCACCTGCGGAGTTACCCTTTTCCGCAGAATTAACTTCCTTTGCGGAATTAACCTTTCCCGCAGGTTTACCCGTTTCTGCGGAATCGGTTTTCTTTACGGAATTAACTTTTCCTGCGGAATCGTTCCTTTCCGCAACGTCGCTCTTTCCGTCGGAAGAATTGGCTTCCGCCCTCCTTCTGCGCCTTTTTGCAAGGCTTTCGCTTAAGGATTCGTCTTCGTCGGAATCAATGTTTTTGGTCGTTCTCATTCTCATAAATCGTCCACCTCAGCCGTTTAATCCTCGGCAATGTTTTCCCCTTGATTTATTTTTTCCTCATGTTTTTTAACGGCACGTCTCAGAGTTTCTCTTCCGACGCCCATTTCGTTGCTGATAAAAAGTATGGACATACCCGTTCGTTTGTTGAGTTCGTAAGCAAACGCGCCCATTTTTTCCTTATCTTCGGCGACTTCCGCGTAATTCCTTACGTCGTACTTTACCGCAAGGTCGTCGAGAACGTAGTTGAAGTCTTCTTTCACCACGAAACTCTGAACGTCTATCCAGTGATAAAGCGGATATGCGTCGACCTGACTCGTGACGAACGAACCGAGATTTTCGAGCGAAACGCCCAAAGCTTCCGCAAAACCCGAAAGTTCTTCGTCTCCGCTCATCATGCGCTTATAACCCGAATAAGGATAGGTTTTTTCGCTGAAACGCGGATTTTCGAACACGGGATTGGCGTGAATGAAAGCCACGCATCCCGCGGCTTCTCTTGCGCCCGTGAGAGCCTGACTTTTGAATCTCGAACGGAAAACGTATCCGCTTCTGCCCTTGTACTTATTGAACTGCAAGGCAAACGCGGTGTTGATTTTTTTCATCGCGTCGGCAACGGGTTTTATTCCGTATTCGGCGTAAAACACCATATGCGCGTGGTTTTCCATAATACTGTAGCTCAAAAGAACGGCGTTGTCGACGTTCTTAAAAAGCAGTTCGGTGTAATAGGTCTTCATCTTGTGTTCGTTAAAAATACGCAGTTCGTCTATACCCGAAACCAGTACATGAAAATAATTACCCTCTATCGTTTCTCTTGCAACTCTCGCCATAAAAGCCCTCTTCTCGCAGAGTCCTCGGCTTCCCCTCGGACTTCGTAAATATGCCCCGACGTTTTCCGTTTTCGTAAAACTTTGCCCCGCAATTCGCGCTTTCGCTGAGTCAAAAGCTTTACGGCTACGGGAATATCGCTCAGAGCATCCTTTTCATTATATCACACCCGAAAAGCTAAGTCAATTTCTTTCGGGCATTTTACTCCGTCCCCTTTGCAATTTTCTTTTTCACTCGGAATTCCCCTTAAAAACGCCGAAAATCGCGCTCTTTCGGTCAGTTTTACGATAAAAACGAGTTCTTCCGGTTTAAGGGCAATCGGTTTAATTATGCCTTTTACGGAAGATAATTCGTGTGATTACAGTAGTTCAGAAAAGCAAAAAAATCAAAAATAAAGGCGAAAAACGTAAAAAAGGCTGTTCAGACTATTGACAAAAGGGAAAAAGTAATGTATAATCCCTACTGATTTGATAGGAATTAACCGAGGCTGAGTATGAAACTTTCGACCAGAGCAAGATACGGCATATACGCTGCGGTATCTTTGGGCAGAAAATATGACGAAGGATTTGTAAACGTATCGGAAATCAGCGCAGACATCGCCGTTTCCGACGGTTATCTCGAGCATATTTTCGCTATGCTTAAAAAAGCCGACCTCGTTGAAGCTCAGCGCGGGGCTTACGGCGGATACAGACTTTCGAGAGATCCTTCGGAAATAACGACGGGCGAAATTCTTCGCGCGGTGGAAGATAACCTCGAAATCGTGGATTGTCTTTCGGGTAAATGCACTCAGCGCGGTTCGTGCGTCGCTCATTCGCTCTGGAACAATCTCTACCGTAAGATCAACGAATATCTCGATTCGGTGACGCTCCGTCAGCTTATCGACGAAAACGACCGTCGCAACGACTGCGAAGAGAAAACCGATAACAATCAATAATTGTGCGGAAATGATTCCTTAGGAGAATATATATGAAGGTTTATCTGGATTATGCGGCTACCACGCCGCTCGATAAAGACGTTCTGGACGCAATGCTTCCCTATATGACGGAGTATTTCGCCAACAGTCACTCTCAGCACACTTTTGCGCGTCCCTGTTCGGAAGCCGTAGATAAAGCGAGAAAACAGGTCGCCGCAGCTATAAACGCAGCTCCGAGCGAAATTTATTTCACAGGCAGCGGAAGCGAAGCCGATAACTGGGCTATAAAAGGTACGGCTTTTGCCCGCGCTCACAAAGGAAAACACATTATCGTTTCCCCTCTCGAACACGCGGCTATAAGGAATTCCGTTCTCTGGCTTAAATCTCAGGGTTACGAAATAACCGAACTCAAAGTAGACGATAAGGGCGTCGTAGATCTCGACGATCTCGAAAAGTCCATAAGAGAAGACACCGTTCTCGTTTCGGTTATGTACGCAAACAACGAAATCGGAACGATAGAACCCGTAAAGAGGATTGCGGAAATCGCTCATAAACACGGCGTTCTCGTACATTCCGACTGCGTTCAGGCTATGGGAGCCATTCCCGTCGACGTCAAGGAACTGGGCGTTGATATGATTTCCATATCGGCTCATAAGTTCAACGGACCGAAAGGAATCGGCGCGCTTTACGTAAGAAACGGTATCCGCATAGAAAGACTTATTCACGGCGGAGGACAGGAACGTTCCATGAGAGGCGGTACTTCCAACACTCCCGCTATCGTAGGTATGGGTTACGCGATAGAAAAAGCCGTTAAAAACAGAGAAGAACACGCAAAGCACTGCGCTATGCTCCGCGATCATCTTATAGAAAGGATAGAAAAGGAAATTCCTTACGTTCGTCTTAACGGACACAGAACGGAACGTCTTCCCAATAACGTAAACTTCTCTTTCGAATTCATCGAAGGCGAAAGCATTCTTATGGGACTTGACCTTAACGGAATAGCCGTAAGCAGCGGATCGGCTTGTTCCAGCGGTTCTCTCGAACCTTCCTACGTCCTTCTTTCCATAGGCGTTCCCATCGAAATAGCTCACGGCTCGATAAGATTCACCGTCGGCAACGAAACTACTATGGAGCAGATAGATTATACCGTCGACACTCTTAAAGACGTAGTGTCCAAGCTTCGCGAAATGTCACCGCTCTTCAGCGTTAAAAAAGGAGATATAAGTTATGTATAACGACAAAGTAATAAAAGCATTCAGTAATCCTCAGAACGTAGGCGAAATCGAAAATCCTTCGGGTATCGGTACCGTCGGTAACGCTACCTGCGGAGATATTATGCAGATAACGCTTAAAATCGAAGACGATATTATAAAAGACGCAAAGTTCAAAACCTTCGGTTGCGCAGCCGCAGTTGCTACCAGCTCCACCGCTACGTCGATGATTATCGGCAAGACCGTGGAAGAAGCCGAAAAGCTCACCAACGCCGAAGTCGTAAAACAGCTGGACGGACTTCCCCCGCAAAAAATGCACTGTTCGGTGCTTGCGGAAGAAGCTATTCACGCGGCTATCGAAGATTACCGTAAAAAACAAGCCGAAAACAAATAACCGCTTTCGGCGAAACCGAGCAATGCTCGCATTTTTAATCCGATAAAAGATTTTTCATCCGGGCAAACCGCAGATACTGCCCGCATAAGAAACTTTTGACATTTAACTCCTGACTTGAAAACGCGTCGCCCGTGCGGTGCGTTTTCTTTTTTATAAAGAAAAACCGCAAGTTTTTAAGCTCGCGGTTTTTTTGTTTTATGATTTCGTTTTCCGACAATTCGAGTCGGGTTTTTTGCGTTACGGTCTTTAAGCCGAACGCGTTAAATAATCCAGTCGCCGTCGTGGAAGAGCTGAACTTCCGTTCCGTCGTTCTTAACGCCGAAGATTTCCATATCGGGAGTACCGATCATGAAGTCTACGTGGATAAGGCTTTCGTTAAGGTGAAGTCTTTCTCTCTTTTCGCTTGTCATATTTTCGGAATCGGTGGAGTTGGTGGGATAAGCCGCGCCGATAGCGAGGTGACAGCTTGCGTTTTCGTCAAAGAGGGTGTTATAGAAAAGAATACCCTGTTCGGCTATGGGAGAACGTTTTCCGATAAGAGCGATTTCGCCGATGTGGTGACTGCCTTCGTCCGTTTCGATACATTCTTTAAGAGTGTCGTATCCGACTTCCGCCGAATAATCGGTAATTCTGCCGTCTTTGAAGGTAATGCTGAATTTATCTATAATGTTGCCGTTGTGACAAAGAGGAAGAGCGTTTACGAGAGTACCGTTTACGTTGTACTTATCGGGAGCGGAGAATATTTCTTCGGTGGGCATATTAGCCGTGAAGTCGATACCGTCCTGAGCCTTTTCGCCGGCAGCAATCCAGATATGAGTGGGAATAAGACCGACTTTAAGATCGGTGCCTTTGCCGTTCTTCATATGGATATAATCGAAGTGATGTTCGTTGAGGAAGTCTGCTCTTCTCGTAAGTCTTGCGATATGTTCTTCCCAAGCTTTTACGGGGTTTTCTTCGTCAAGTCTCATAGCCTTGATAATGCCGTTCCAGAGTTTGTCTACCGCGTCTTCCGCGTCCTTTGCGTTGGGGAAAATCTTCTTTGCCCATTTTACCGTGGGAAGGGAAACGATAGTCCATCTGCAAAGATTGGAGCTTCTCGAATCACCGCTGAATTTCAAAGCTTTGATTCTTGCCATCTGAGCCGCCTTGATCTTGTTTGCGTCAAGACCTGCGTAAAGTTCGGGATCGGCTGCCGATACGAAAAGGAAAGCCACTCTGTTGTCTACTTCGTAGTGAGCCTGATCGATAACGAACTGCTGAATGTCTTCAAGTACGGAAAGTTCCTGATACTGCATGTTCATTCTCGTGATAGCGTCGTCCGACCACTTGATCCAGACGCGTTTTGCGCCTGCTTCGTAAGCGGATTTGGTTACGAGACGAGCAAATTCAGCGCATTCTACGGGAATGCTGACTACGAGTTCCTGTCCTTTCTGCAGGTTAACGCCTACTTTAACGGCAAGCTCTGCATAATTTTCCAATTGTTTTTGTGTTATCATAATTTCCTCCGATATATGCTTTCGGATAAAAGGCTAAGCGGCAAGAATCGCTGAAAGCCCTTTATCCTTAAAAAAGCGGAAGCAAAGCCCCCGCTTTAATTAAATCAGTTTTCGAATTTAAGAACGGGCTGACGAGCTGCTTTGACTTCGTCAACTCTCTTGATAAAGGTAGTATGAGGAGCGTTGTGAAGGCTTTCGGGATCGGATTTGGATTTTTCCATAATTTCTCCCATAACTTCCGCGCATTCCTCCAGAGTTTCCACGCTTTCGGTCTCGGTAGGTTCGAACATAAACGCTTCGTGAACGATAAGCGGGAAGTACATTGTCGGCGGATGAATACCGAAATCGAGCATTGCTTTCGCGAAATCCAGAGCCGAACAGCCCGTATCGTGTTTTACGCCTTCGAGAGACAGAACGAATTCGTGCATGCAGATTCTGTCCACGGCGGGAACGTAACCTTTCTTCTTCATAAGCGCAAGCAGATAGTTTGCGTTGAGAACAGCCTTTCTCGCTGCGTCTTTTATGCCTTCCGCGCCGAGAGTTACGATATAGGTATAAGCTTTAAGAGCAACGAGGAAGTTGCCGTAGAAGCTCTTTACTCTGCCGATAGAAAGTTTTTCGTTGTAACCTTCGGGCTTGTTGCCGAAAACGCCCTTGGGAAGGAAAGAAGCAAGTTCTTTCTTGCAGGCAACGGGACCGGAACCGGGACCGCCGCCGCCGTGAGGCGTAGAGAAGGTCTTGTGAAGGTTAAGGTGCATTACGTCGAAGCCCATATCGCCCGGACGGCAGATACCCATAACCGCGTTGAGGTTTGCGCCGTCGTAATAGCACAGTCCGCCTGCGTTGTGGATAATCTTGGTGATTTCGAGAATGTTTCTGTCGAAAAGACCGAGTGTGTTGGGGTTGGTGAGCATAAGACCTGCGGTTTCTTTGTCCGCGAGTTTCTTAAGAGCTTCGATGTCTACTCCGCCTTCCGCGTTACTGGGAACGGAAACTACCGTGAAACCGCACATATTCGCGCTTGCGGGATTGGTTCCGTGCGCGCTGTCGGGAACGAGAATCTTCTTTCTTTCGGTTTCGCCTCTATGCTCGAAGTAAGCCTTGATAAGCTGCATTCCGGTGAATTCGCCGTGTGCGCCCGCTGCTGGCTGAAGAGTGATGGCGTCCATACCCGTGATTTCACAGAGTTTTACGGAGAGGTCGTCGAGAACGGCAATACAGCCTTTTGCCGTTTCTTTGGGCTGAAGGGGATGAATTCCCGTGAAGCCGTCGAGAGAAGCAACCTGTTCGTTGAGCTTGGGATTGTATTTCATCGTACAGCTACCCAGCGGATAAAATCCGGTGTCCACGCCGTGAGCGTGCGTGCTGAGTTCGGTGAAGTGTCTTACTACGTCTATTTCCGCCATCTCGGGGAGAGCAACGTTTTCTCTCGTCTGAGCTTTAAGCGTATATTTCTTGATTCCTGCTGCAGGCAGCTCTACGCATCTGCGGCCCGGGACCGAACATTCAAAAGATAATTTCATTTGAGACCCTCCGCAATACTAATTACTTTGTCGAGAACTTCCTTGGTCGGTTTCTCGGTTACGCACCAGAGCATTTCGTTCTTATTGAGTTTAAGACCGCCGAGGATACCTTCTTTTGCAAGAGCTTTATTGAGCTTGTCGATATTGAGTTCCGTTCTCAGAACGAATTCGTCGAAAAATTCGCCCTTATAAACTCTCTGGAATTTACCCGTTTTAATAAGTCCGTTCATAAGGTAATGAGCTTTGGTTGCGCACTGTTCTGCTGCTTCAACGAAACTCGAACCCATAGCCGTGAGATAAATGGTTGCGGTAAGAGCGCAAAGAGCTTCGTTACTGCAAACGCTGCTGGTAGCCTTTTCACGTCTTATGTGCTGTTCTCTTGCCTGCATGGTAAGAACGAAAGCGCGTTTTCCGTCGTGGTCGGTAGTTTCGCCTACGATTCTGCCGGGGATTCTGCGGAGCATTTCTTTTCTGCAGGTCATGATACCGAGGTAAGGACCGCCGAAAGAAAGAGGCATACCCAGACTCTGACCTTCGCCGATTGCAACGTCTGCGCCGCAGTCGTAAGGAGTTTTAAGTAAAGCCGCAGCGAAGGGAGAGAATATATAAACCATTTTTGCTTTGACCGCGTGAGCCGCTTCGGCAACGGCGTCCATATCTTCGATAAGACCGAGATAGTTGGGGCACTGAGCGAATACAGCCGCGTAACTTTCGTCAAGCATCGCTTTTGCTTTTTCAAGGTCGCAAAGTCCGTCCTTGGAGCCGACTTTTACGATTTCGATGCCCGAAGCGTGAGCGTAAGAACCCATAGTTTCGAGAATCTGAGGATTGATTTCGCCGAGAACCATAACCTTCTTCTTCTTGTCGCAACACATAGTGACGGCTTCGCCGGCAGCGCTGGTTACGTCGTAAAGAGAAGCGTTGGAAACGTCCATTCCCGTAAGACGACACATAAGAGTCTGATATTCGAAGATACTCTGAAGAATACCCTGCGAAATTTCCGCCTGATAGGGAGTGTAAGCCGTTACGAATTCTTCTCTCGAAGCAAGCGCCGTAACGACGGGCGGAATGAAGTGATCGTATGCTCCCGCACCGCGAAGAACCGTGGAATAACGCACGTTTTCGTCGGCAAGAGCTTTAAGTTTATCGTATGCCTCGAACTGTGTAAGACCTTCGCCTATACCGAGTTTCTTGGCTTTGATTTTTTTGGGAACGTCGGCGAAAAGTCCGTCTATATCGGTAACGCCGATGGTTTCCAGCATCTTTTTTACGTCCGCGTCGGTATGCGGAGTATAAACTGCCATATTGAACCTCCGTTAAAATAAGGCTTTCCCGCTTAGCGGGAAAGCTTTTCGTGTTGAATTATTCTTTAATGAAAGCGTTGTATTCTTCTTCGGTCATAAGGTCGTCTGCAAGACCTTTAACTTCTACTTCTACGATCCATGCGTTCATAGCGTCTTCGTTGATCTTTTCGGGAGCGTCTTCGAGTTCGCTGTTTACGGCGATAACCGTTCCGCAACAGGGGCTGAGAACTTCGCTTACGGCTTTAACGGATTCAACGTCGGTGAAAGCTTCTCCGCACTTAACTTCGCTTCCTACTTCGGGAAGGTTAACGTAAACGAGATCGCCGAGTTCTTTCTGAGCGAAATCGGAAAGACCTATTTTTGCTTTATTGCCTTCAACTTTAATCCATTCGTGGCTCTTGGAATATTTAATCATTTTTATAATCTCCTTTTGATTTGTATTGAATGTCGTCGATTGACTTATTTCGTTCTCTTGTAGAAGGGCATCTTAACGATTTCGGCTTTAAGTCTCTTGCCTCTTACGTCGATGTCTACCGTTTCGCCTTCGAAGTCCTTGGCTATTCTTACCATAGCGATGGAACATCCGAGCGTCGGGGATTTGGTACCGGTGGTAACGAAACCGATTTCTCTGTCGCCGTCGTAAACTATGCAATGTTCGCGGGCGATACCTTTGTCTATAAGCTTAACGCCCTTTCTCTTGAATTTGGCGGGATTGTCGAGAAGAGCCTGTTTGCCGATGAAGTTTTCTTTGTCCATTTTAACGAACATACCGAGAGCGAGTTCGTTGGCTCTGTAATCTTCGTTGAGTTCGTGACCGTAAAGAGGAAGACAAGCTTCGAATCTCAGAGTGTCGCGACATCCGAGACCGCAAAGCTGAAGTTCGAATTCCTTGCCGGCTTCTACTATAGCTTCGAAAACGTCGGAAATGTCTTCTGCTTTGGTGTAGATTTCAAAGCCGAATTCTCCGGTGTAACCCGTCTGAGAAATGAGAGCGTCTTTGCCTGCGATTTTGCCCGTTACGAAAGTGTAATACTTTTCGGGAATATCGCTCGTGAGCTTTTCGAGAACTTTCTGGGAATTGGGACCCTGTAAAGCGACCTGACCGACTTTATCGGCTATGTTTTTGAAAACGCATTCGCCGATCATGTGGGATTCTATCCAGGCGGCGTCTTTATCGCAGTTACTTGCGTTTACTACGAGGAGGAACTTGGTTTCGCTCATTCTGTAAACGAGAAGATCGTCCACTACTCCGCCCTGCTCGTTGAGCATAAGCGTATAACGAACGTGACCGTCGGTCATGGGAGCGATGTCGTTGCTTACGAGGTTGTTAACGCATTTCATAGCGTCTTTGCCTTCGATAATGAATTCGCCCATATGAGAAACGTCAAACATACCGACGTTGTTTCTTACGGCGTTATGTTCGGCGATAATGCCTGCTTCGTACTGAACGGGAAGATAGTATCCTGCGAATTCGACTATCTTGCCGCCGTGTTTAACGTGATTTTCATACAAAGGTGTTTTTTTGACTTCCATATTGCATCTCCGAAAGATTTATTATTGCTTTTTAAAGCAAATCATTCAAGAATAATGATAAAACTTAAACGCGTTTTTGTCAAATGCTTTAACGGACTTGTGAAAAATTTTTTAATCAACAAGCTAAAGCTTTTCCGTAAAACGAAGGGTTTTATGCGTTACATTCCTTATAAACGATGTTTTTACGTAAATAAATCGGACTACATAACGCTCCGCTCCGCATTCCAAGTTTTTAATTTCGTAAAAATATGAGCGTTATAAACGCAACGCATATCAAAACACTTGAAAAAACGACGTTTTTCTGCTATAATGTTCGGCGGACGAAAAGAAGAATCGCGTTTTTCCGTAAAGGATTTCGTAAAGTCAGCCTGCGTGATTTACCAGGCGGGAGCTTATATAGTTTCCTTATCGGTAGTTTATGTGGCTTCCGAGGCGGAAGCCTGTATGGCTTTCAGAAGGGCTTTCATAGCGGGCTGTTTGTCAGACGGCAGACGGCTTTCTTAACGGACTTACGGGCGACGCGACGTCTATGGAGAATTTATGGATTACACTTCGGTTTCAAAGCCGTCGAGATACGTCGGCGGAGAATACGGCATGCCTGAAATAAAGAAGGACGCGGAAGTAAGGTTCTGCATGTGCTTCCCCGACGTTTACGAAGTCGGGATGAGCAATCTCGGCATGCGCATTTTATATTACACGCTCAACAGACAAAGCGACGTCGTGTGCGAAAGATGTTACGCGCCGTGGAAGGATTTCGGCGACGAACTGAGGAAAAGCGGAGAAAGTCTGCTTTCGCTCGACACGAAAAGACCGCTTAAAGAATTCGATTTTCTCGGATTTTCTCTGCAATACGAACTTTGCTATTCCAACGTTCTGTATATGCTCGATCTTTCGGGAATAGCTTTGCGCGCGGAAAACAGAACCGAAGACGATCCCATAGTGGTTACGGGCGGACCTTGCACCGTTAACCCCGCTCCCTTCGAAGCCTTTGCGGATATAGTTTTCGTAGGCGAAGGCGAAGTTGCGATGGTCAGACTTTGCGAAGTCTATAAAGAACAGAAAAGACTGGGCAAAAAACGTTCGGAAATTCTTGTCGCTCTCGACGAAGTTGACGGCTGTTTCTGTCCCGCCTTATATAAAAACAAAAAACGCAAAAAGGTCGTTATGCAGAAAATGTACGACCTCGAACACACGTATTTCCCCGAAAAGGCTCTCGTTCCCAATCTCGAAATCGTACACGACAGAGCGGTTATGGAACTTTTCCGCGGTTGCGCGAACGGTTGCCGTTTCTGTCAGGCAGGCTTTATTTACCGTCCCGTAAGAGAAAGGTCGGTGGATAACGTTTATAACACCTGCAGGGATCTTATAAAGAACACGGGTTACGACGAACTCAGCTTAAACAGCCTTTCGACGAGCGATTACAGCGGACTTTTGGAGCTTATCAAAAGGCTTAAAGGCGACGCGCTTTTCGATAAAATCAATATAGCTCTTCCCAGCCTCAGACTCAACAGTTTCGAAGGGGTTATGGCGGACAGCAACAGAAAAATCTCTCTTACTTTCGCGCCCGAAGCCGGAACGCAGAGACTCAGAAACGTTATTAACAAGAACATCTACGAAGAAGATATATTCGGAAGTCTCGCGCAGGCTTTCAGAGAAGGTTACAGTACGGTCAAGCTCTACTTTATGATAGGCTTGCCAACCGAAACCATGGACGACATAAAGGGAATTGCCGACCTTGCCATAAGAATAAGAGAGCTGTTTTTCAGAGAAAGAACAAACAAAAAAGACCTTCGTATGAACGTCAGCGCGTCGGTGTTTATTCCCAAGCCCTTTACGCCCTTTCAGTGGGAAGCTTTCGACAGACTGGAAAATATCCGCGCGAAACAAACCTATCTTAAAGAAACGCTCAGGAAGAAGAACATCACCTTCTCTTATCACGATTGGGAATCTTCGCTTATAGAAGCCGTTTTCGCAAGAGGCGGAGAAGAACTTGCCGATGTTATCGAATCGGCTTATAAGAAAGGCGCGATGATGGACGGCTGGGCGGATCTGTTCAATTACGACGCTTATATAGAAGCTCTTGCCGAAAAAGGTCTCGATCCGTGGCAACTCACCGACACGAAGAATCCCGACGACGGAGAAATCTGGGACTTCATAGACGTAGGCGTTACGAGAGATTTCCTTCTTTCGGAAAGAAACAAAGCCTACGAATCGGCTACCACGCCTTCCTGTATAGTAAGATGCAGTGCGTGCGGTCTTAAATGCAAGAGTTTTCCCCAAAGAAAGAGCGAAAGCGAGTTCGGAAAAGCGGGAAAACCGAAAAACACGGACGAGCCGAAAGATACGGACAAGGAAAACAGTCCCGGTAAGGAGAACAGCCATGCTGACCGTTAAGTATTCCAAACTTTTCCCCGCGTCGATGGTTTCGCATATAGACCTTCTTCGCGTAATGAACAGAATAATAAGGCGTTCCGGACTCGAAACGGAGTATTCCAAAGGCTTTAATCCTCATATGTTGCTCTTCTTTTCACCGCCGTTGTCTCTCGGAGCGGAAAGCGGATGCGAATACGTTTCGGTTGCCGCAGGCAAGGGCGACCTTACGGTAGAAGAACTTAACGCCGTCTGTCCGCAAGGCATAGTCTGCAGTGAATTCTTCGTAACCGAAAAGAACCCCAATCTTGCCGCGGAAATCAAATGGGCAAAATACGTCGTTACCGCAGAAAACGCAGGAAAAATCGACGTACAAAGCATTCTTTCCAAGGAAAGCTACGAGATAACCTACGCCGAAAAGGGCGAAAACGTCACCAAAGACGTGAGAAGTTTCATTTCGGACGTAAAAGTTCTGGAAGAGGACAAGATAGAAGCCGTCCTTGCCTGCGGAAACAAAAACCTTAAAGCCGACAGGTTCATAAAGGGCGTTATGGAGAATTCGGGGTTAAGTCTCGGCTCGTTTTCCGTTATGAAAACCCAGGCTTACGTAGATCTTTCCTTGACTGCGGACGACTTCCTTAAAAAAGCACAGAACGCCTTTTTACAGGCGCAAAGCGCGCTTTCGTCCCGTTAAAAGCGTTCGTTGAGCGTTAAAAGCCTCGGCTGACCGTAAACCGCCCTGTTAACGAAACAAACCGTTGCGTTACGGAAACTTCGGTAAGCGCGGACGTTACGAACGGAACGCCGACGTAAAAGGGCTTTTGATTGCTTTGATTTCGAAAAAATCGGACGGGAAACCCGTTCGGTTTATATATTGTTCCGCAAAAACTGCGGAAAGAGGAGGCAGTATGTCTTTAACTACAAAAAAAATCGTTTACAGCGCGGTAGGCGCGGCTCTGATTGCGGCACTGACGATGTTCCCGACAATTCCCATCCCCGGAACTCAGAACGGATACGTCCATCTCGGCGACGCGATGATACTTATATTCGTGGTGCTTCTCGGTAAATACGCGATAATATCAGCGGGAATAGGTTCAATGCTTGCCGATATAATCCTCGGTGCGTTCTCTTACGCCCCCGCTACTTTGATTATCAAAGCGTTGGTCGCTCTTACGGCTTGCCTTATTCTCGGAAAAGAAACGAACGCGCTCAGACTTATACTTGCCTGCGTCGCCGGCGAAATCGTTATGATGCTCGGCTACTTCCTGTACGGCTGGATTCTCTTCGGAATAACGGTCGCCGCCGCGGAAATCATCTGGAACGTCTTCCAAGGTCTATTCGGCGTGATTATCGCGGTAATCGTCGTCCTCATCCTCAACCGCACGGGACTGCTGAATAAACTTCGCCTCACCGACGAAAAATAGGAAACCTTCGGTAGCTGAAAACGAAAGTCTGCTCGGTTACGGAAACGAAAAGCGTTTGGCAACGAAAGCAGACCACCGTTCAGTGAAGAAAAACGAAAACCGGGCGGTAACTTAAACCGGTCGGCGACAGAAACGAAAACCGTCAGATAACGGAGACAAACGCCTTTCTGTAACAGAAACGAAAATCGTTTGGCGGTATAAAATAAAAGCCGTTCGGTAGCAAAACCCGTCTCGGTAACGGAAAGTAAACGTCTTTCTGTAACGGAAAGTAAAAGCCGTTTCCGGAAAAACCATTCGGCACGAAAAACAAAAAAACAGATTTCAAAACCCAAAAGTGTGGCTTTAATCGGAAAGTCACACTTTTTTCATACCCGAATACGGCTTTTTACAAAAAAGCTTTAGCTTGTTGATTAAAAAATTTTTCACAAGTCCGTTAAAGCATTTGACAAAAACGCGTTTGTTTCTCGTTTTATAGTATTTTGATTATTTATGTAACGCATATAAAAACGGGATTTTATGGCTTTTACTTTTATGCTGTGATGTGTTGATATGATGTTTGTGAAGGTTCTTTCGCCCTTAGATTTCTTAAAATCAACTCAATGGAATCGCTAAAATCTCATAAAAAATCGTCGGATTTGCCCTTAAAACGACGTTTTAACCCATAAAACGCCTCTTATAAACCCATTAAACGCCTAAACAGCGCGTGTTTTCTTTCGTTTCGGATATTTTTCAAAATTTCTATAGAAAAAATTTTTATTTGCTTGACAATACCTAAATAAACTGATATATTTATAAAATAGAAATGTGGTATCTTGTTTGCCACAATTCAAAAAAATCAATGGAGGTAATTATGAAAAACACTTTTTCAAGGACTGTTCTCGTAATGTTTCTTGCCGTTTTGCTTATAGCAACCTGCGCATGCAGCTTTACCGAGCAAAAAAGTTACGTCGGGTCTCTTGCCTATAACCGCGTTTTCAAAAACATAGCGCAGGATATAGATCTGTCCGGCGCAGGAACGACGGCTGAGGCTACGATATCGGAAAACGACGTAGTTTCCGTTATAGTAGTCGTTGACGGACAATCTCTTGCGGATTCTTATCTTGTGACGGGTTCTTATTCTTCTCTTACAAATTACATTCTTTCTTCCGAAGGACAAGCCGCGTCTCGGCTCATTACGGCAGAACAAAAAGATATTCTTTCGGAATTCGGAAGATCGGGAATCGATTTCGGTCTTTCTTTGTCTTACAGCGCGGTAACAAACGCAATTGCGGTTGACGTAAAATACGGCGATATTGAAAAGATACGTAACGTTCACGGCGTAAAAAGTGTTTTCGTTGCTCCCGAATTCAAAGCTCCGTCGACGGATTTTATCGTTGAATCGGTACAAACGAACGCTCAGGGCGCAGAGCTTTTCGACAGCAACGGCATGCTCGTAAATACATCCGCCTACCGCGGTGAAAATATGGTCGTTGCGGTAATAGACACGGGCGTAGATTATAAACACCCCGCCTTTCAGGCAGATCCTTCCGCATATATCTTAACCGAAAAGGACATAACGTCTCTTTGGCCCTATATGATAGCAAGCACGTTTATCGCCCGTAATCAGCTTATACCCGTAAAAAGCACCATCTTCACGAATAAAGTTCCTTACGGCTTCAATTACGCGGACGGAACGCCCTCTCCCATACCTACCTCCGCTTCTTATAACAAAGGTTTCGGACTCGAACACGGCACGCACGTTGCAGGTATAATAGCGGGTAATAACGAAGAAATCCGGGGCGCAGCTCCCGAAGCTCAGATTCTTGCAATGAAAGTTGCAAGCAATACGTCGGGTTCGCTTCCCTATACGGCTATCCTCGCCGCAATAAACGATGCAGCCGTTTTAGGCGCGGACGCTATGAATATGTCTTACGGAAGCGGTTGCGGTCCCGTTACCGAAGAAGGCGCGTACGATTATCTTGACGACATATACGAACTTTGCGGAAAAATAGGTATCGCAATGTGCGCCGCTACCGGAAACGACGGCGAAGCCGCTTATATTTCGGGCGGAAGCTACACCGCAAATCCCGATACGGGCGTTATAGGTTCTCCTTCGTCCTATACTTCGACCTTCTCGGTAGGTTCTTATTCCGCAGGACGCGTTCTTTATCTCAAATGCGGGAATAACGATATACAGTATATCAACGCAAGAACTTCCCAAGGCGAAGACCTTGACTTCTCAAAACTCGACGAAACGGGAGAATCCGCCGAATTCGAATATATCGCGCTCGGACTCGGTCGGGAAAGCGATTACGAGGGAAAGGACGTTTCGGGCAAAATAGCTCTCGTTCAGCGCGGTGAAATAAGTTTCAGCGAAAAAGCAAAAACAGCCGCCGAGCACGGAGCCAAAGGCGTTATCGTTTACAATAACGAGAAAAACGCTCTCTTCCGCTGTCAGGTGGACGTAACCGAAATTCCCGTTTGCAGTATAACTATGGAAAACGGTACCGTCCTCGCCTCAGAAAATCAGGGCAAAATCACCGTAAGTAGAAAGTTCTCATATATACCTATGAGTTACTTCTCTTCGCAAGGTCCCGTCTCCAACCTCGATATAGGCGTTGACATAGCCGCCCCCGGCGGCAGCATACGTTCTTCCGTTCCTCTTCTTTATCAGTCGGCGGAAAAACTCAGCACGCCTTACTCGGTTATGAGCGGAACAAGTATGGCTACCCCCAACCTCACCGCAGTTGCGCTCGTGGTTCGTCAGTATCTCAAGGCGAACTTCCCCTATCTTACCAATATAGAAGTTCAACATTGTATTTATAAGCTTCTTATGAGTACGTCGGATATTGCTTACAATACCGACGGCACACCCATAACGCCCAGAAAACAAGGTTCGGGTTACGTAAACGTCGAAAAAGCGCTTGCGTCGGAAGCTTATCTCAGCGTAACGGGTTCGGATAAATCCAAACTCAACCTCCGATGAATATTGTCAAGACGGTTTTTCAAATGGAATTGTAAATACTTTGCGAACAAGCCAGCTTTACAAGGACTTTCAGGAAAAACAGGCTCGAAATCAGGTGAGAAAAATCAATGCTTGCCAGACTCGTAAAGTATCTGCCGTCTGCGCGTATGGATTGCGCCGTTTCGTGATTCACGGTATCGTGCAGCCGGTGCGCGGCTTCGCGTGACCTTTTACGGTTTGGCTGATTATCGTCCGATTCTGTGAAGTGCAAAGGTGCGTTCTGCATACAGGGCATCGGATGCGGCGCTCAAAATCGCCAGAAATGAAAAAAGTCCTGTGCCACATTCAATACGCAGCGCAGGATAAAGTTAATTTGGGACTGTCGAAATGGGTGGATTTGTTCACAATACTATGCTATAATAAAAATAAAAAGTTCGGCAAATCGGATTTTGTGGAGATATGTGATGCGTGACTGCGAATGGTGTGCGTACAAAGAAAACGAGTGGTTGCTATATCAATCACTGCATTGGTCTGTCTATCTGGCAGATAGACAGGATTATGTTGGAAGATGTATTCTGGTGTTAAATCGGCATTGAGGCAGTCTTTCAGGATTGGATCGTTCTGAGTGGATGGAATTGAAAACCATTATAGATCGGTTGGAATGGGTTTATAAAGAGGTATTAGGTGCCGAATTATGCAATTGGAGTTGTCTGCTAAATAACTTTTACAAAGAAGCAGTACCAAACCCGCATTTACATATCCATGTGCGGCCACGATATAAAAATGCCGTTGTGGTAAACAATCACGCATACATCGATACAGAATTTGCGCATCACTATGCTCTGAAAAAAGAGAACGTATTACTTGATGATGACAGGCAAATGTTGTATGCACTTATGAAGAAATATTTTGTTTTATAAATTCAGATTTATCGAAAATCGACGCAGCTGTTCGGTGTACTCCGGACGACTGCGATTGTGTTTTTAGCGTGACTATGCTATAACGAAACAAATCGGAATTTGGGGGTATGAATATATGACAAGTGCGTATTACAAGCCTTGCAAGGAATTAGATATCTGCAATGAGTTGATTGAAAAGTATTGGGAATCGAAACAATATGACAAGTGCTTTGAAGGACATTTGGTTTTGGCAGAGCAAGGGTATCCCCTGGCTGAATGTCAAATAGGTTATTTCTACTATGATGGACTCGGTGTAGAAAAGGACTTGGAAAAGGCATTGTATTGGACTCGCCGTGCCGCTGAGCATGGTGATAGAGATGGACAATGTAATTTGGCATGGTTTTATGAAGATGCAATCGGAGTGGAGCGAGACATAGAACAGGCCAAGCATTGGTATCGGCTTGCGGCACTGCAAGACCATGATTTGGCAATCGAGAAGTGCAAAGAACTTGGAGTTGCATTGTAATCTATCTGAACGGGCTTAATGTTGTGGCAACGCTATGGCAACAAAAAATCAGATAGCCCATGTTACCTGAATAATGAAATCAATACAAATAATCTGCGCTAAATCCCATAAGCAAACCTGTTTAGAATAGGCTTGACGGGAGCGAGGTGTTTTATGAAACTATTATTTATAATTGGCGATGCTGCTGTTGGGAAAATGACAGTTGGTCAGGAACTGATGAAAACAACGGATTTAAGGCTCTTTCACAATCACATGACCATCGAGCCAGTGATAGAGATTTTCGGTAGATACGACGGAAAGACAATCTCAGAAATACGTGACACTATTTTCAAGAACTATGCAGCTTCCGATAACTATGGGATGATTTTTACAATGATGATGGATTTTGATCTGCCGTCAGAATGGGAGTATCTGGAGCATGTCAAAGGTATATTTGAACCATACGGAACTGATTTTTATTATGTTGAACTGATCGCTCCACAAGAGATAAGACTGAAAAGGAATATTTCTGAGAACAGACTGAAAAATAAAGCTTCCAAAAGAGATATAGAGACTTCAAATCAGCGTTTAATCAATGATGACAAAAACCACAGGTGTGTTAGTTATGAAGGCGAAATTCCTTTTGATAACTACCTAAGGATTGATAATTCTGATATGGAACCTGAGGAAGTTGCAAGATTGATTAAGGAAACCTTCAATCTATAACTTCCAGTTTACAACCTTCTACCTGAAAACGTAAAGACACCCCGCACCATGCGTCATGTAAACGCACGGTGTGGGGTGTTCGTTCTGTTATGCAACTTTCGTCAGATACACGATCCCGGCGGCTAAATCCACACGGTCAACGTCATATCCGGCGTTGTAGATGGTATTGGAAAGCGGTCTGTCCTGCGCCGGGTACCAGTAGGAAGCATACTTGTACGCCGACTTGCAGAGCGGCTTGCCGGTCAGTTCCTCCACCTTGGAGAACGACAGCGCAATCGCTGCGTCTGTCTGCGCGGAGAGATAGTCCCCAATGGGTGCAAAGCTGGAATTGCTGGCAACATGAAGCGTATTCGGGGCTTCCGGTGCGGCTTCCGTTTCTTCCTCCGGCAGCGTCACCTCTCTTAAAGCTATAAACTTTGCGGAAGGCAACAAGGCTTTCGCTTCGGAAGACGGCGTAATTTACAACGGCGATAAAACCGAACTTCTGCTGTACCCCATAGCAAAAGACGACGCGGAATACACCGTTCCCGAAACGATAACTTACATTCCCGACGAACTCTTCAAAAACAACAGTTTCCTTAAAACGATAACCATGAACGGCGTTACCGAAATCGGAAGCATGGCTTTTGCGGGTTCCGCAATCGAAACCGTAAACGCAGAGTCTCTTAAAATACTCGGTTCGGGCGCGTTTATGGAAGCTTTATCAATCAAAAACGTACCTACGGAACAAATCTCGCAGTTCGGAACTATGGCTTTCGCTGGTTCTTCCATAACGAACGTCGTTCTTCGCGACGCGGAAATGATGGACGCAGAAGTTTTCGCTTACTGCAAAAATATCGATACAGTAAAAATTCAGGCTGAATGCTGTTCTTTCGATATAGCCAACGCATTCTTCGAAGCAAGCTATAATTCAATCTTCGTTTCTCCCGAAAACGCTAACTTCGTTTCCGAAAACGGATTCCTTTACTCTAAAAACAAGGACGTTCTGTTCGTTTATACGGGAAGCGAAGAAAACGTAATAATAGCCGTCGGCGTTAAAAAGATATCCGATAAAGCCTTCTTCGGAAATAAATCCGTGAAGAAAGTTGTCTTCCCCGAAACTCTTGAAATTATCGGAAACGACGCGTTTGCGGGTTGCGACAAACTCGAAACCGTCGAATTCAGATCGGTTAAAGCTCCGCGCCTGCTCAACTATGCAGTCGACGGAAAAATAACCTACAATAACTTCGGCGGCAAAAAGCTCAACGTTATCCATAACGGCGACAGGACTTTCAAAACAGTCGTCTGGGCGTCGATTTGTCTCGATACTTCCTGGTGGCCCTATAAATAACTCCTCAGTCGTTTTAAGCCACAACGAATGGCTTATAGAGACTAAGTCTTTATAAGCCGAAAAAGCGTAGCTACCGATTAAAGCAGCTACGCTTTTTTACCGTTAAAATGCGCTGTGTTTTACGCTTTTTCTTGTGTGGGTTTTATAGTTTTCTCACGAATTCAGACGCATTTAAGGCGGTAAAACGTCGCGTTAAAACTCTATCGATAACGAAATAAAAGCCAATAAAAAAGGACCGCGTTCGGGCGATCCTTTTTATGGTTTTAAGTTCAGGGTTATTGAACTAAGTTTTTAATTCCGAGCTTGTTTTCCGTTACGCGTTGCCGAGTTTTCCGTTACGCGTTACTGCGCGGAGACGGCTTTTTTAGCGTGGGCGGCGCGCTGGATGAGTTTTACGAGTTCCACGATGGGAATAACCGCAATTGCAAGTCCCATTGCCACGGCGTATTCGAGAAGGCTTATGTGTTCGAACTCAAAGGCGTTTGCGAGAGGTTCGATATATATTACCGCAGAGGTAAGAATAAGCGAGCCTACCATAGACAGCCAGAGAACGACGTTCTGCTTTTTAAGCGTAAATATAGAGCCGTGTTGCGATCTCATATTGAACGCGTGGAAGATTTCCGCCATACTCATTGTGAGGAACGCCATAGTGATACCGTCGGGACTGTCCACTATTTCCCATCTGCCCGCTTCGATATAGTGACCTACGAAGTAAGCCAGAATGGTAAGCGCGGAAATCAGAATGCCCTGATAGATAAGGTTAAAGCCCATACCGCCCGCAAAGATACCGTCTTTGCTGTCGCGCGGTTTTCTTAACATAAGGTCGTCTTCCGCAGGTTCCACGCCGAGAGCAAGCGCGGGAAAAGCGTCGGTTATAAGGTTAATCCAAAGAAGATGGACGGGTTTGAGAATGGTAAATCCGAGGAGCGTAGCAACGAATATGCTTATAACTTCGGACATATTGCTGGAAAGAAGGAACTGAATGGACTTTCTTACGTTGTCGTAAATTCTTCTGCCCTCTTCCACTGCGGAAACTATGGTTGCGAAGTTGTCGTCGGCAAGAACCATATCGGCAACGTCTTTGGTTACGTCGGTACCCGTTATACCCATACCGATACCTATATCGGCAGCCTTTATACTGGGAGCGTCGTTTACGCCGTCGCCCGTCATTGCGGTAACTTTACCGAGCGACTTCCAGGCGTTGACTATACGCACTTTATGTTCGGGCTGAACTCTTGCGAAAACGCTTACGTCTTTGATAAGCGCGGGAAGATTTTCGTCCGAAACGTCGTCGAGAACGCTACCCGTTACAGCCTGACTTCTGTCGGTGATAATACCGAGTTCCTTGGCTATAGCAACAGCCGTATCGAGGTGGTCGCCCGTAATCATAACCACTCTTATGCCGGCGGCTTTACATTCGTCGATAGCGGGTTTGACTTCCGGTCTTACGGGGTCGATCATACCCATAAGTCCCACGAAAATCATATCGTTTTCAAGCTCTTTTGCTTCGAAGGACCTAGGCAGAGTCTGATATTCCTTATAAGCCGCGCCGAGAACTCTCAGTGCGTCGTCTGCCATGGCTTTATTCTGCGAAAGAATCTCTTTTCTTACGCTTTCGGTAAGTTCGACTTTCTGTCCGCCGAGAAGAGCGTATTTGCAACATTTAAGAAGTTCGTCGGGCGCGCCCTTGGTATACTGAACGAAAACGTTGCCGTTTCTGTGGACGGTACTCATCATCTTACGCATGGAATCGAAGGGAGCTTCGCCCGTTCTGGGTTGACGCAGTTCGAGATCCTGTTTTCTCCAACCGTTCTTATAGGCGTAATTAACGAGAGCCGCTTCGGTAGGTTCGCCCTTGGCGTCGTTGCTTTCGTCGAGTTCGGCGTCCGAACACAGAGCCATTGCCCTGCAAAGAAGTTCAAGGTCGTCGCCGTAATGACGAACGACGGTCATTTTGTTCTGAGTGAGCGTACCCGTTTTATCCGAACAGATAACCTGAGCGCAACCCAGCGTTTCTACGGCTGTAAGTCTTCTTATTACGGCGTTCCTCTTGGACATTCTCGTAACGCCCATGGAAAGAACGATGGTTACTACCGTTGCAAGTCCTTCGGGGATTGCCGCTACGGCAAGCGAAACGGCTACCATAAAGGTATCGAGTACGAAGTGTTTATCTATGCCCGTTCCCGAAGCCGAAGCCGTGATGAGATTGAAAATGAAAATAAATACGCAGATACCTACGACCGCAAAGGAAAGTATCTTGGAGAGCTGACCGAGTTTCTTCTGAAGAGGAGTGTCTTCGTCTTTTGCCTGAGAAAGAGCTTCGGCGATTTTACCCATCTCGGTATCCATACCCGTGGCTGTGATTACCGCAAGACCTCTGCCGTAAACCACGGTACTGCCCATATATACCATATTCTTTCTGTCGCCCAGAGGAATATCCTTCTGTCCTTTGAGTTCGAGAGCTTCCGACTGTTTAAGGGAAGGAACGCTTTCGCCCGTAAGAGCGGCTTCCTCTACCTTCATACTGGCGCATTCTATTATTCTCGCGTCCGCGGGAACGGAATCGCCCGCTTCGAGTACGATAACGTCGCCGACTACGAGGTCTTTGCTTTTTATGACTTCGCGTTTTCCGTTACGGATAACTTTACTCGTGGCAGCCGTCATCTCCTGCAGGGCTTCTATGGCTTTTTCGGCTTTGTTTTCCTGAATAACGCCCAGAACGGCGTTAAGCAGAACAACGAAAACTATTATGATAACGTCGGCGAACGAGTCTTTCTCTATAACCGCCATTATGCCCGAAACTGCGGCTGCGGCTATAAGAATAATAATCATCGGATCGGCAAGCTGTTTCAGAAACTTAACGAAAGTAGACGTTTTCTTGGCTTCTTTAAGCTTGTTTTCTCCGTTTTTCAAAAGGCGTTCGGACGCTTCGCTCTGAGAAAGTCCTTCGTGCGAAGATTTGACTTCGTCAAAAACGCCGTTTACGTCGCTCAGATAGTGTTTCAAATTATACCTCCGTTTTTTGCGGTGACTGTTTATCCGCTTTTTTGCGGGCAACCGATTGTCCGCGTGAAAGGCGACTTTCCCGCTTTACTTTTTGTCGTCGGAATCGCCGTCTGTATCGCCTTCCCGGTCTTCCTTTTCGTTTACGGTGATATTCACCTTGAGAACGCGGTTTTTCTGCGAACTTAAAACCTTCAGAGTAAGGTTTTCGTAAGTTAAAACCGAATGATCGTTCTTTTCGGGAAGTCTTCCGAGAAGCATGGTTATGAGTCCGTTAAGAGTATCGAAATCTTCGCCGTCTTCCGAGATTTCCGTACCTAACTCTCTGTTTATGTCCTGAATGGGCGTAATGCCGTCAACGGTGTAAGTTCCGTCTGAGTTTTTGACTATAAGCTCCTGACCGCTGTCGTATTCGTCGTAAATATTACCCATTATCTCTTCGGTAAGGTCTTCCATCGTAACTATACCCGAAAAGCCGCCGAATTCGTCCATAAGGACGGCTATCTGGTTGTGAGATTTCTGCATAAGCGCAAAAAGCTCGTCGATTTTGATCTTATCCGAAACGAAGTACGGTTTACGAAGAAGCTTTCTGAGATCGACTTTGTTTCCGTTTTCGTAAACGTAAGAAAACAAGTCTTTAACGTTTATAATACCGATTATATTATCGATACTGTCTTCGTATACCGGGACGCGCGAATACTGTTCTTCTATCATCGCTTTCACGGAAACGTCCGTTTCTTCGGCTATATCGACCATAAACACCTTGACTCTCGGCGTCATGATGTCCGTCGCGTCCAGATCCTTGAACTTGAACACGCTTTCTATCATCTGCTGTTCGCCCGCGTTAAGCGTACCGTCGTTGACGCCCGTTTCGATTACCGAAATAATATCCTCTTCGCTTATTTTCTCGTCCTCTTCGTTGTGCATTCCGAAAAGTCTTACCAGTCCGTTGGTGGACAGGGAAAGAAGCTTTACGAAAGGCGTAAAGAGCGTCTGCACGAAAAGAATCACTCTCGCCTGCTTCATAGCCGTCTGTTCCGGTCTTTGAAGAGCTACTCTCTTGGGGAATAACTCGCCGAGAACCAGCGTTATGTAAGAAAGAACGAGCGTTACTATAACCGTTGCGAGCGTAGCCGCAGTGGCTTCGGCCATACCGAGTTTTGCAAGAGGCACGGCAAGCAGTGTTCCTATAGAAGTTGCTGCCGTCGCACTCGAAAAGAACCCTGCGAGAGTTATACAAACCTGAATGGTTGATAAAAACCTCGTCTGATCCTGCGCAAGTTTAAGCACGGCTTTTGCCGATTTGTTTCCTTCGTCCGCGAGCTGTTGAAGCTTAACCTTGTTGCAGGCAAGCATAGCAAGTTCGCTCGAGGCAAAGAATGCGTTGATAGCCGTCAGTATTGCAACTATAAACAGTTGTATAAGTATACCGTCGGCGTCGTCGTCTTCCGACCCTTCACTTTCCATAAGTCTTTTTCCTCCATAAGTTAATCGTATATATAAAAAAAACTTATGCAGAAAAAAACTTGCATAAGTCTTGTCTTTTAAAGTTAAACCGGAGCAAAGCTCGTACTGTCGATTTAACTGCTGTTAGCGTTTAGCTGACTACTCCCTCTGAAGCTTAATCATTATATCATTTTTTTTATTATCAATCAAGTATTTTTAACTCTCTTTTCAAACTTTTTGTTAAATTTAAAGCAAACAGTCTTTTTGTCCGAATAAGCTTTCCTATAAAGGGCATCGATTCTTTCTGAAAAAAAGGCCGAACCGAAGCGTCTGCTTCGATCCGACCTTATAGTTTCGTTTTTAAGCCTTATATTTGCTCTTAGCCTTAACTTGCTTTAAGCTGTGGGTTTTAAGCTTTATATTTGCTTTAAGGACGTCTTTTAGGACTTATTTGTTTTCTTCTTTCTTATCTTCGGAAGAACCTTCGGTTTCCTCTTTGATTCCTACAGCCTGAGAAGAAGCGAGGTTTACGTAATAGTCGTTAACTTCGGGTTCGTCTTTGGTTTCGGGAATAACGAGGTTAAGAAGGATAGCTACGAGCGTTGCGAGAGCAAGCGGAGAAACTTCTACCTTACCGATCATAATCTTAAGAGCGTTGTCGCCGGTGATGTCGCCCGCAAGGCTCATTGCGCCGAGACCGAGACCGATTGCAAGGGTAACGGATACTACGATAACGTTTTTGCTTATCGAGAAGTCAACTTTGCCTTCTACGAGAGAACGAAGACCGGATGCGGAAATCATACCGAAGAGAACGATGGACGCACCGCCGATTACCGCGGAAGGTATAGTGGAAAGGAATTCTCCGAAAGGTACGAAGATACCTGCTATTACGGCAAGACAAGCCGCAAGGAAGATGTTTCTGGGGTTGTAGTTCTTGGTGATTGCAAGAACGGCGGTGTTTTCGCCGTAAGTGGTGTTTGCGGGTGCGCCGAGAAGAGCAGCCGCCATGGTAGCAACGCCGTCGCCGAGAACCGTTCTGTGGAGACCGGGGTCAACCATAAAGTCTTTACCGCAGATGGTGCTGTTTGCCGCGATGTCGCCGAGGTGTTCCATAAAGGTAACCATTGCGAGAGGAACTACCATAAGTATAGCCGAACCGAGAGATTCGCCGTTAAGGCTTCCCATACCTTCGGGACCGTAGAAGCCGAAGAGTTTGTCGAGCTGTTGGAAGATAACGATGTCGCCCGAGAATTTGCCTTCGAAGCTTACCATTCCGATACAAGCGCTGTAGATGTAACCTACTACGAAGCCGAGAAGAATGGGGATAACTTTAAGGAAGCTCTTGGGTTTTGCGTATGCGTTTACGAGGATAATGGTAAGAGCGGTAATTATAGCCGCCGTCCATTCTTTCCAGGCAACGCCCGTTGCTCCTGCCATATGATACTGACCGATAATATTGTTCCAGAACATCTTGGGAGCGAGAATCATACCGATGATGATAACTACGGGTCCTACGACGATGGGCGGGAAGAGTTTCTTGATTTTTTCTGCGCCTACGAACTTGATGATAACGGCAAGAATAACGTATACCAAACCTGCGAGTACGACTGCGATTACCGCGTTAGCCATAGCTGCGTTCCACGCGGGCGTTCCGATGGTGAGGTCCGATCCGACTATGGAGCAAAGTGCGGGAAGAAACGCAAAACTGCTGCCGAGGAATACGGGGACTTTCTTCTGGGTAAGGAAATAGAAGATAATCGTGCCTACGCCCGCTGCAAGAAGCGCCATAGAAATGCTCATGCCCGCAAGAATGGGAACGAGTATGGTCGCGCCGAGCATTGCAAACATATGCTGGAAACTCAGAACGACGTCTTTGCCTGTGATTTTGGACTTAATCTGTTCCATAAATACTCTCCTTTTGTGATTCAAGGCTTAACCGCAAAAAAAAACACTTCCTTAGAAGTGTCAATCCCGCAGATATGAAAACGAAACGTAAAAAACAAAACACAAAACATCCGCCGAAACGGATTCGCTGAATGAAATCGTGTTTTTATTGTCTCTTCCCATATCTCTTTGCCTCATTGTACTGTGTTTTAGTTTATCATAACGCTGTTGCGATGTCAAGCGTTTTGTTACAAAAAATTCATAAAAAGTTATCCGTGAGTTAATATTGCCATTAAATCAACGCAAAAAGAGTAAAGTTTTTCGTTCTTTACAGCCTGTTACCGCAAAGCTTTCGCTTCCGTAAACCCATAAAGACAATAAAAAGCTCTCTCCCGAGGGAAAGAGCTTGCGTTATACGAATATTTCGAAAAATACGGCTTTTTGCTGTATTATTTCTTTTCTTTAAGAAGTCCGACGATTTCCTGAAGAAGTTTGGTGTTCTCCATTGCCTTTTCTTCGGCTTCTTTTGCGGCTTTGTCGGCTTCGGCTTTTTCTTCGGCAGCTTTTGCTTCTTCGGCGGCTTTGACTTCCGCTTCGAATTTAGCTTCGGCTTCTCTTCTGGAAAGACCTGCTTTGCGGTATTCTTTTATCTTCTTGCAACGCGTAACGCCTTCTTCGGAAACGGCAAGTTTTGAAGCTTCCGAAAGGTCGTTGATTGCTCTGACTATACAGAACAGAACGAAAGCGATAAGAATAAAGTTGATGATAGCGTTAATAAACGCGCCCCAGTCTATGTAGATGGACTGTTCGAGATTGAGCAGTTGCTGACCGTTTTCACCCGTAGTATAAACGGGACGAAGGACGGTATAAATTTCGCTCAGAGAATTTGCGCCGAGTATAAGCGCAAGAATCCAGTTGATAATGGGTTTCAGAATATGGTCGCTGAGAGCGGTAACGATAGCGGTAAAAGCTCCGCCGACGATAACGCCGACAGCCATATCGAGAACGTTTCCGCGCGTGATGAATTTTTTGAACTCGGCAAAAAATCCGCCGACTTTCTGAAGCTGTTGATTCTTCTTAGCCATAAAAAACTCCCTCTTATAAATATCGTTCCGAAATCCGCGCGTCTTTTTTCCGCACGAATCATCGGGTTATGTAAAAATATACAACAATATACGATTTTTGTCAACTTTTTACCTGAAAAATATAAGTTTTTACGCTAATTTTCGACGAAATCGGAAAAACCCAAGTCGTTCAGACTGTGCCAAACAGGTTCATCTATATTCAATGTCCAATAACAAAACAGGTAGTAATATTCATCGGGGAAAATTGCCCTGTAACAACGCCACTCTCCGTCTTCTTTAATAACCGGCACGTCAAACGCCTGTAATTTTATGCCTTGAATAACCTGTTCGGCATTTCTGCCTTCGTTTACGTCATATTTCGAAGTCAGCGTCTGCGTCCTTTCCTGAGCGACTTCTCAGTCGGATATATAGACGACCGTGTTCTCGTCCGTTACGTAAAAAAAGTTATGAGGCGCAGGAACGGTCACCATGTCTGAACTATCAGTATCTGTTTCATCATTGCCTCTACAATTTTCAACTGCTTCTCTGCTCAGAATGTCGTTCGTTTCCAAAACAGCAAGGTATTTTTTGTACTGCTTTTTGGCTTTAATCTCGACGTCGGTGAGGTGGGCGTATTCAGCCGCGTCTTCTGCGTCGCGGGCTTTGTCTATCGCCGAAACGATATTCGGAACGACGACGGCGGAAAGAATTCCTATTATCACGATTACTATAAGCAATTCGACGATTGTAAATCCTTCGGAACGTTCCTTCATAGGTCCGATCCTCCTTAATAACTTTACGTCCGCAAAACAAATATCTTAAAGCGATATTTACTCCCGTATATTTTATTATAACGGATAGAACGGGGGTTGTCAGGAGAAAAAATCACAAAAAAAGAACGGATAACTTGTATCCGTTCTTGTTGGGTTGCGGCAGCGTCTTAGCCTCCCGGGCCGTCACCAGCCAAGTACTTTCCGCGCTGAAGAGCTTAACTTCTGAGTTCGAGATGAGATCAGGTGGATCCTCTTCGCCATTGCCACCGCAGTGGTATTATTTCGGCTTTCACCGTTATAACCTTCTTTTCGGGTCAGTACCCGGATAACTGCATAACTGCTTTTATTTTTTGTGATCAAGCCTTCGACCTATTAGTATCGGTCAGCTGAATGCATTACTGCACTTACACCTCCGACCTATCTCCTCATAGTCTATAAGGGGTCTTATACACTTACGTGTGGGATATCTTATCTTAGGGTGGGTTTCACGCTTAGATGCTTTCAGCGTTTATCCCGTCCGCACTTCGCTACTCGGCCGTGCCGCTGGCGCGACAACCGATGCACAATTGGTGCGTCCATCCCGGTCCTCTCGTACTAGGAACAGATCCCTGCAAATATCCTACGCCCACGATGGATAGGGACCGAACTGTCTCACGACGTTCTGAACCCAGCTCGCGTGCCACTTTAATCGGCGAACAGCCGAACCCTTGGGACCGAATTCAGCCCCAGGATGTGATGAGCCGACATCGAGGTGCCAAACCTCCCCGTCGATGTG
>CAVJWC010000004.1:0-109941 GCA_963653425.1 Eubacterium sp.
ACATTAACGAGAAGGTAGCCGAAACGCAGATTGCGTTGCGGTTATTTTTTTATGTTTTTTAATTATGCGCGGGCTGTTTGGTTTGCGTTTTATTTTTCGGGAAAAGCCCCGTTGCCTTTTTTTACGGTTTTTTACCTTGCTTTTTTTGACAATAATGCCGATATGTGATAAAATTACTTTGAATTGCTATTAAAACTCGGCGGAATTTCTTTTAATTTCGCTTGCGGAGGTAAAAATAATGATAAAATATACGATTCCGGTAAAAGGAATGATGTGCGGAGGCTGTGAAGCGCACGTTAACGACGCGGTCAGAAAGAATTTCACGGTCAAGGAAGTTTCTTCTTCTCACACGAAAAACCACACGGTGATTATTGCGGAAAACGAGCTTGACGAAGCCAGAATCCGCGAAGTTATCGAAGGTCAGGGCTACGAAACGGGCGAAATTACCAAAGAGCCTTACGAAAAGAAAGGTTTGTTTTCCTTCCTTAAAAAGAAATAAATCGCACGGCGCTTTTTAGCCGAAACAACGCTCTGAGGTTAAGCGGAGAGGCTTTTTTGGCTTGAAAGCTACTTATTACAGGGAATTTTATGAATTATCTTGCTTTCGATATCGAGGCGGCTAACGGTTACAGACCGTACAGTATCTGCTCGATAGGAATCGTTATTGCCGACGAACGGCTCAATATTCTTTCTCAGCGCAACGTCTGGATAAACCCGAAAACCAAGTACGACCTTAACGGAACGCGCGAAAACGTCGGGATAGACCTACATCTCGACGAAGCTCTTTTAAGCAGATCGCCCGATTTTTCCCAAGTTTACGGGGAGATAAAAGAACTTCTGACGAGCGAAGAGTACGTGGTTATGGGACACGCGGTGGAAAGCGACGTGCGTATGCTTAACGCGGCTTGTAAAAAGTACGGGCTTGCGTGCATAAACTTCAGATTTATCTGCACTCAGCTTCTTTACAGGCTTTATACCGAAGCCAAGGAAGTCCGCGCGCTCAATAAAATCGCCGACGAAATCGGACTTACTTTCAATTTTCACAGTTCGGACGAAGACGCGAGAATGAGTATGATGACTTTGAAATATCTCACGGAAAAAACGGGTTTGTCGCCCGAAGAACTGCTTAAAAAGTACGACGTTCGCATAGGCGAGAATAAGGATTTTAACATAACGCGCACCGTTTCGCTTACCGAAAATAAGCCCAAAAAGAAGAAGTATTATCATTACAGCAAGAAAGCCCGCGAAAACGCAGGAAGTTCCGAAAAACAGGAAAATCCTCGGCAGGGAACGATTACAGGTTAGTTTACGGGAGACAGGAATATGGATTTTTTAACGCAAAAGAAGCTTCAGGAGTTTTTGAATTTTCATAATTTTATTCTCGATGCGGATATGTTCGTTGCCTGCGACGCGTTCAGAAAGGAAATGCGCGACGGACTTAAAGGCAACCCCAAATCGCTTAAAATGTTGCCGTCTTATCTTTCTGCGGAAGAAAAAACGCTCAGGAGGGGCAAATGTCTTGTTATCGACGCGGGCGGAACGCATTTAAGAGTCGCTCTTTATCGCTACGACGGCGAACTGACCTGCGAAAACCGCGTTGAAGCCGATATTCCTACGAAAGAAGTTACCGCGGAAGAGTTTTTCGGCTTGTTTGCGGATAAGGTCAGGGAAGTCCTTAACGGCGAGACGAGCGTGGAAAGCGTCGGTTTTTGTTTTTCTTACCCGACTTCCATGCAAAGCGACCTCGACGGAGAAGTCGTAACGCTCGCAAAAGAGCTTAAAGTCAAAAATCTCGTAGGCAAGAAAGTCGGCGAAAGCCTTAAAAAAGCCTTGGCGGACAAAGGTATAACCGTAGGCAAAATCGTCGTTCTCAACGACACGACGGCGGCGTTACTCGGAGGAGCGGCTTCGGGTACGGAGTGCGACGGCAGAATCGGATATATTATGGGAACGGGCGTCAACGTTTGTTACGAAGAGCGTTCCGAAAAGGTTTTAACCTGCAAAACCGACGAGAAAACCTGCATTATCAATATAGAATCGGGCAACTTCAACCGTTTTCCTTTAAGCGACTTCGATAAGGAAGTCATAGCTTCCACCGAAAACCCCGACGCGCAGAGATTCGAAAAGATGACCGCAGGCCGTTACCTCGGAGAGATTTTTTCGGTAGCCATGAGATTTGCGGTTAAAGAAGGCGCGATAAGCAAAACGGAAATTCCGACCTTTTCAACCGAGCGGTTAAGTCGCTTTCTAGAGAGCGGAGAGACAGATTTGCCTTTGACGGGAAGCGATAAGGACTTTGCTTTGGGGCTCGGTCTTGCGGTAGCCGAAAGAAGCGCGATTATGTGCGCGACGGTACTCAGCGCGGTTATGCTGGAAGCGGGGTACGGCGAAAATCTGCCCGCGCTCGTAGCTGTGGAAGGTTCGACTTTCGGGAAATTCAAAGCTTTCCGGGAGAAATTTATAAGTTACGCGACGGACTACGCGGAAAGTTGCGCGAGAAGCGTTGTTTTTTACGAAAAAAGCCGTCTTTGCGAAAAGGGAAGCGCGTTTGCGGCTTTATCGGTAAAAAAATAACTTAATTGAGCCGTTTACCTTTATTATTGTTGCAAAAAAACGAAAAACGTGTTAAAATTAAAGTTTAACGGAGTCTATTAAAACGGAGTCTGTTAAAATATCCGCCGACGCAATCCGTTCGGCAACGGAGTAAAAATGGCTGACAGTAAAAAACAGACCGCGGCGCACAGAACGCTGCCGCATAATATCGACGCGGAAATCAGTCTTCTCGGCTGTATTCTTTTGGACGGAGAGATACTTGCAGACGTTTGTCAGGTTATAAACGCCGACGATTTTTACGCGCCCCAGCACGTTCTTATATTCGAAAGTCTTACCGAGCTTCTTGCTTCGGGTAAACAGGTGGACTCGATTATACTTACCGACAGTCTTATAAGGAACGGAAACTTCGATAAAGTCGGAGGAGCTTCTTATATAAGCACGCTGGTGTCGGGCGTTCCCGGTTCGGCGAACTTTAAGGAATACCTCGATATAGTTTACCGCACGTCCATGCTCAGAAAGCTTATAAAAGCCTGCTCGACCGTCGCGGAAAACGCCTATACCGCCGACGACGCAAGCGTGGCTCTTGCCGAAGCAGAAAAGCTCATATTCGACCTCAGCGCGCGAGAGGACAGAAGCGACCTCGACAGGATTTCGGGAAGCGTAGCCGAAGTCTTACACAGAATAGATACGCTTAAATCGGACAAGAACGCTTTTAAGGGTACGATGACGGGTTTCTGGGCGCTCGATAATCTTACCAACGGACTTCACGCAGGCGAACTTATAGTGCTTGCCGCCCGTCCCGCAATGGGTAAATCGTCGCTGGCTATGAATATCGTGGAAAACGCCGCCAAGAAAGGTAAATCCTGCGCCGTCTTTTCTCTCGAAATGCCCAAGACTCAGATTGCGCAAAGACTTTTGTGTTCCTGCGCGGGCGTTCCCCTTTCGTCAGCCGTAAAAGCCGACCTTACCGAACAGCAGTGGAGAAGCCTTTTCGAAACGGCAGTGGTTCTCGGTAAATTCAATATCTTCGTGGACGACAGTTCTCTCATAACTCCGGGACAGATTCTTTCCAAGTGCAGAAAACTCAAAAGCCGTCACGGTCTGGATTTGCTGGTTATCGACTATATTCAGCTTATGAGTTCGGGCAAGAGAAACGTAGAGAACCGACAACAGGAAGTCAGCGATATTTCGCGTTCGCTGAAAATTATGGCTAAGGAACTGGAAGTCCCCGTTATCGCGCTTTCTCAGCTTTCGCGACAGATCGAAATGCGACAGGGCAAGCCTCAGCTTTCCGACCTCAGAGAATCGGGCGCAATCGAACAGGACGCGGATATAGTTATGTTTATCCACAAAGAAAAGAGCGACGACCAGAGCGGACAAAAGGACGACGAAAGAGAACTTATCGTAGCCAAGCACAGAAACGGCGCGCTTGACGATATTCCGCTTATATGGAAGGGCGACCTCGTAAGGTTCGAAAGCATGTCGGCTGTGGACGTTGCGCTTAGAAAACAGTTCAAAGAGAATCAGGAAGCCAAGAAACAGCGCGAAGAACGCAATAAAAAAGCTCAGAGCGGACAAAAGCAGGACGAAACGAGCGATATGAAAATCGGTGACGAAGTTATGGACGAGGCTGTGAAGGCTCAAAACAAAGCCCAAGTCCAAAGCGAAGTCCAAACTCAAAACGACGCTCAAGGCGGAAACCAAGCCGAAAACGTTAAAGAAGAAAACGCCGTCCAAGCCGAAAACGCAACTCAGAACGCAGTCAAAGGTGTAAATCAAACGGAAACCGAGCAGAAACAAACCGTTCGGAAAGACGCGGAAATCCCCGAAGAGCTTGCTTTTACGGATAATCCCGTGACGGGCATACTCCACGGTTTTTCCGACGACGACGTTCCGCCCGAAACGCAGGAACCGATTTTCGACGACGGGCTTATAAGTCCCGTGGCTTTTGACGAAAGCCAACCCGACGGGCGACAACAAAACGAGGAAAAACAGAACCGACAACAAAACGATACGGAAAAATCCGAGGAAAAAAAGGAAAAAAGACCCGATATAGACCTCGAATATCCGTTTTGATTAAATAGAGTAATACCGCTAATATAGAAGAGGGAAATTTATGGAAAACAACGAAGTAGTATCGAGAAATTTTATAGAAGAGATCATTGACAGAGATCTCGAAACGGGTTACTGCAAGGAAATTCACACGAGATTTCCGCCCGAACCCAACGGTTATCTTCATATAGGTCACGCAAAAAGCCTTTGCATAAACTTCGGAATGGCTAAAAAGTACAACGGAACGTGCAACCTCAGATTTGACGATACCAACCCCGTAAAAGAAGACGAAGAATACGTTAACAGCATCAAGGAAGATATAGAATGGCTGGGCTTCAGGTGGAACGAGCTTTTATTTGCTTCCGATTACTTTGACGTAATGTACGAATGCGCAATCAAACTCATTAAAGACGGAAAGGCTTTCGTCTGCGATTATACGGCAGATCAGATAAGCAAAACCAGAGGCGACCTTACTCATCCCGGAGAGGAAAGCCCGTGGAGAAACCGTTCCGTCGAAGAAAACCTCGACCTTTTCGAAAGAATGAAAAACGGAGAATTTGCCGACGGAGAAAAGGTATTGAGAGCCAAAATCGACATGGCAAGCCCCAACATCAATATGCGCGATCCCGTTATATACAGAGTGGTTCACGCAACCCATCACAATACGGGCGATAAATGGTGCATCTATCCTATGTACGATTTCGCGCACCCGATAGAAGACGCTCACGAAGGCATTACCCATTCGATATGCACGCTGGAATTCGAAGACCACCGTCCGCTTTACGACTGGGTTATAAACAACTGCGGATTTGCCGATCCCAAGCCCAAGCAGATAGAATTTGCCCGTCTTAACATCACCAACACCATAATGAGCAAGAGATTTCTGAAACGCCTCGTGGACGAAGGCAAGGTAGAAAGCTGGGACGATCCGAGAATGCCTACTCTCTGCGGACTGAGAAGAAGAGGTTATCCGCCCGAAGCAATACGCGATTTCTGCGAAAGAATAGGCGTTTCCAAAGCGGGAAGCGAAGTCGAAAGCAGTTATCTCGAAGCCTGCGTCAGAAACAACCTTAACTTCACCGCCGATCGCGCGATGGTAGTTACCGACCCTATAAAAGTTACGCTCAAAGGACTTACCGACTGCGATCTCGAAACGGAAATCAATCCCAACGAACCCGAAAAAGGTACGAGAAAGCTTACCATATCTCCGACTGTCTATATAGACGGTTCGGACTTTGCGTTGGTTCCGCCTCCCAAGTATCACAGACTCAAAGAAGACGGCTACGTAAGACTTAAAGGCGCGTATATCATTCACTGCGACGAAGTTATAAAAGAGGGCGATAAGGTCAAAGAACTTATCTGCTCGGTAGTCCCGGGCAGCAAGAGCAGTGCGGACACCAGCGGAATGAAAGTCAAAGGCGTTATTCAGTGGGTTAACGCGGAGGACTGCGTGAAAATCCGTCTGAGAAAGATAGAAAGCCTGCTTCTCTCGGGAGAGGGCGATTTCATTACGAGAATGAACGACCACAGCATGACGATAGTCGAGGCTCTGGGCGAACCTATTCTTAAAAACGCCGACGTTGGCGACAGATTCCAGTTCATGAGAATGGGCTACTACGTAAAAGACAGATTGTCGGACGGCGAAGTCTCGGTTTACAACGAAACGGTAGGACTTAAAGACAGTTTCAATAAATAGAAAAAGGGCTTGCAAAGCTATCGAAAGGAGAAAGAATAAATGCATTGGTCAGAAAGAGCCGCAAGAGAAGTAATAAAGAAATATCCGGACGCAGAAGAATACGTCTGCGCGGCAGGTATAAGCCCGTCGGGTTCGGTTCATATAGGTAATTTCAGAGATATAGCAACTTCCTATTTCGTAATGAAGTCTCTGAAGCGTCTCGGAAAAAAGGCAAAGATGATTTTCAGCTGGGACGAATACGACAGACTGAGAAAGGTTCCCGCCAACGTCAAAGCCGTAAGAGACGATTTCGAGCAGTATATAGGAATGCCTTACGCGATGGTTCCCGATCCGTTCGGATGTCACGAAAGTTACGCGAAACACTTCGAAGCGGAATTCGAAAAATCGCTTAAAGATTTCGGTATAGATCTCGAATTCAAATATCAGAGTAAGAATTATCTTGCGGGTAAATACAAAGACGGCGTTATCTACGCGATAGGAAAACGCGGAGAGATTTACGACATAATAATGGCTCATAAGACGCAGGAAGCTTCCGCGGAAGAAAGAGAAAGGTATTATCCCGTAAGTATCTACTGCGACAAGTGCGGAAAAGACAACACCACCATTCTTTCCGTGGACGAAAACAACGTCGCCGAGTACGAATGCACGTGCGGACATAAAGGAAGATTCGACTTCAATACTCAGTTCAACTGCAAACTTGCCTGGAAGATAGACTGGCCTATGAGATGGCGTTACGAAAACGTATGCTTCGAACCGGGCGGAAAGGATCACGCGGCTCCGGGCGGAAGTTTCGACGTAAGCAAGATTATCAGCAAGAAGATTTTCAATTTCGAAGCTCCTTCTTTCGTAGGATACGAATTCATAGGAATCAAAGGCAACGTCGGCAAGATGAGCAGTAGCAGCGGTTTCAATCTTACGCCCGAAACGCTTCTTAAAGTTTACGAACCCGAAGTTATTCTGTGGCTTTATTCCAAGACCGAACCGCAGAGAGCATTCGATTTCTGTTTCGACGAAGAGATTCTCCGTCAGTATTTCGAGTTCGACAAGATGCTTGCCGATTACAGAAAGGGCAAAACCGGTCCTGCCAAAGAAATCATGGAACTGGTTATGGACGGCAGAGATTTAACGGAAAAAGCTCCCATTCAACAGCTGGTTAATTTCGGCCCCATAGTAAACTGGGATCCCGACCTTCTGGAAGTTCTTTTCGAAAAGATAGGAACGCCCTATAAGAAAGAACAGTTTTCGGGAAGAATGAAGCTTGCCCGTAACTGGCTGGAACTTTGCAGTCCCGAAAGCCTTATTAAGCTGAGAGAAGAAAAAGACGAAGAATACTTCGTTTCTCTCGACGAAAAGCAGAAGAGTGCGATAAAGCTTCTTCATAAAAAGCTTTCGGAAGAAGATTACGCCATGGACGCAATGAAGACCATGCTTTACGACGTGGTTACCGAAGTTTACGGCGCAATCGATCCCGAAGAGAAGAAGAAAGTTCAGGCGGACTTTTTCAGAAACGTTTATATGCTTCTTATAGGAAAAGAAACCGGACCGAGACTTTATCTCTTCCTGACGGCTCTTCCGCGCGAAGAATACCTTAAACTTCTCGACTTTTAACGTTTTTACGGCGGTAATCAGGCGTTATCGCCGTTTTTTAACGGAGCGGTATAATTACCGGACGGAGCGGTATAATTCCGCATTACAAGTGCCGTAAGTTTCGGACGGACTCCGAAAAGAACGTAAAGTTATCGTTCGTGGCTGACGGCTTTATCAAGGAGAAAAGATGTACGACGTTATTATAATAGGCGGAGGTCCCGCCGGTCTGTCGTCTGCGATTTACTCTTCGCGTAGCGGACTTAAAACCCTGCTTCTCGAAGGCAACGTAACGGGCGGAGAACTCGTCAACATAAAAACCATAGAAAATTACCCCGGATTTGACGGACAAGGTATAACTCTTGCCGAGAACATGAAAAAACAGGCTCTTTCTTTCGGCACGGAAATCGTTACCCAGAACGCCGAAAACGTCACGAAAAAAGACGACGGATTTTCGGTTATGACTCAGACCGCGTTCTATAAAGCTCAGGCGATTATCATAGCCACCGGCGTTAAGCGCAAGTCCAATCCTATATACGACGCTATGTACGGCAAAGGCGTAAGTTACTGCGCGACCTGCGACGGGTTCTTTTATAAAGGCGAAACGGTTGCCGTTATCGGCGGAGGAAACACCGCTGCCGAAGACGCGATTTATCTTTCTTCCTTATGCCGTGAAGTTTACCTTTTTAACTTAAAGCCCGAACTTCTCTGCGAACCCAATCTTAAAGAAACTCTTTCCGCCCTTAAAAACGTAAAAATCTTCAACTCAACCGTCGTCAAAGCCGTGGAAGGAAGCGACGCTGTCACGGGCGTAAGAGTTTTCGATATGAACGCTTCCGCCGAATCTTCCATTCCCGTCACCGGCGTTTTCGTAGCGATGGGACACGTTGCCGACAAGCCCCTTATGAAAGACCTTTTAGTTAACGACAAGGGCGAAATCGTAGTCTCTGACGGCGTTAAAACTTCCGTCGAAGGCGTTTTCGCAGCAGGCGACGTCACGGATTCCGAACTTAAACAGGTCGTAACCGCAACCGCACAAGGAGCCTTAGCCGCAACGCAGGCGTTTAACTTCCTTTCTTCAAAAAGAAAGTAAAGAAAAGCTCTTTTATCTACTTTCTTCTGCGAAGAAAATAGCAAAGACGCACCCGCTTTCTTTGGAAAAGAAAGTGGGCAAAGAAACTTTCACCGAGCTTCGCATATTCTCAGAGCAGTGCGAACCTTATAGAAAAAAACTTTCATTGAGCTTCGCATATTCTCAGAGCCGTGCAAGCTTTACGGAAAACAGACAAAAAGCTTTCGCCGTGTACGGTAAAGAAAGACAAAACGTTTCCTTTAACCGAAATACGGTGCGAACCTAAACAAAATTATAACCGTCGGAAATTCTTTAATCGGGACTTCCGACGGTTTTTGATTTTTAATATTCTATAAAACTACCTTCTATTCGCAGTCCTTGGTGTCGTCGGCTTTACGGGAGCAGGTACGTGTGCTTCTCGTTTTTCCCGCGAGTTCGGACTTCTTTACAGAAGCTTTGGTTTTATTGGTTTTCTGACTTTTTCTTTCAGCCATTTATTTTTCCTCCGTTTCACTCCGTTGAGTGTACCTATAGTTTAAGCCTTACCGCCCAAAATATACTTTCGTTCTTCTGCTAAAAATTCCCTTGGAGTTGCGTTCGTTAGTGATAAATCCTTTATCGTTGAGTTTCTTGCGTTCATTAGGAAAAATGCGGTCGGTTTTCCTTAGCTTGCTTTGTATCCGTTAATTTACGTTTGGCATTCCCTTCGCAACACTCATATTTTTATTTGAATAAATCGGTTTACCCTTCGCTTTATTCCCTCTTACGCGATAAATACGCCATCAGCCCAAAGCCTCGGCTAAACTGAACCAAAAGGGCGTGTTTCCGGCGAAAAAACGCTACGCGCCACAGCCCATATATTTTCAGCGAATTAAAAGCGGTTACTGCGGTCGTTAATGAGAACGAACGGAATGCCTTATCGTTTTTTTTGAGAGGGCTACGGGCGATCGTTTTCTGTCATAAATAAAGCGAAAGGGTAATATACATTTATAAGACTGAAATCAAGCCTGAAAAAAGCAACGGAAAAAATCGAAACTAAAAAACGGAATTAAAAATTAAGACTAAAAATCGGAGGTCAGTATGGATATTTACAGAGATATAGCCGAAAGGACGGGAGGGGATATTTATATCGGAGTGGTCGGTCCCGTAAGAACGGGAAAATCCACCTTTATTTCCCGTTTTATGCAGGAACTTGTTTTGCCGTCGATAACCGACGATAACGCGAGAATAAGAGCCACCGACGAACTTCCTCAGTCTGCCGACGGAAAAACCATTATGACGACTCAGCCGAGATTTATCCCCGGGGAAGCCGTTCCCGTGGATTTCGGCGGAGTCCGCGCAAAGGTCAGACTTATAGATTGCGTGGGGTATCTTGTGGACGGGGCTTTGGGGTATATGGAAGACCAAAGGGAAAGAATGGTAAAAACGCCTTGGTCGAATACCGAGATGGCTTTTTCCAAGGCTGCTGAAACGGGAACGCACAAAGTCGTTACCGAACACGGCACGGTTGCGGTTGTGGTGACAACGGACGGAAGTTTTTCGGGGATAGAGCGCGAAGGTTATATCGAAGCGGAAGAACGGGTCGTTTCCGAACTCAAAGAGATAGGAAAGCCTTTCGTTATTCTGCTTAATTCCTCTCAGCCCGAGTCGGAAATAACGCAGGCTCTCGCGCGTTCTCTTGAAGAAAAGTACGCTTCGCCCGTAATAAAAGCCGACGTTCTGAATCTTGACGGAGAGAAGATAAACGAGATAATGGGACAGCTTCTTAGTCGTTTCCCCGTGAGAAAGGTCCGGATTAAAACGCCCGACTGGATGAGAAAACTTCCGCCGAGTCATCCCGTTATAGCAAATCTTTTGTCTTTCGTGCGTGAAAAATGCGGAAAAATCTCGGCTATGTCGGAATGCGGAGGTCTTTTCGAAGACTTTGCGGAAGGCGACGTTTTAAGTGTGGAAGTTTCGTCGCTCGATATGGGCAAAGGCGTGGCTTCCTATAAACTCGAACCTGCGCCCGAGCTGTATTTCAGGACGCTTTCCGAGCTTGCGGGAGAAGAAATTTCGGGCGACGTCGGACTTATGAACTTCATAACGCAGACTGCCTCGATGAAAGGGAAGTTCGAACGCGTTTCCGAAGCTCTTTCCAAGGCGGAGCAGTCGGGTTACGGCGTGGTAACTCCGCCCATAGGAGAAATGAATTTCCTTCCGCCCGAAATAGTTAAACACGGAAGTCGGTACGGAGTGATTATGAAGGCTTCCGCGCCCGTTTACCACATAATGAAAGTGGACGTCACCACGGAAGTCGCGCCCGTCACGGGAAGCGAAGAACAGTCCCGATATATGCTGAGTTCTTTTGAGGAAAACCCCGAAAAGCTCTGGAATACCGATATGTTCGGAAAAACCCTGCAGAACGTCGCTCTCGAAGGACTTGCGGGTATGGTCGAAAGCATGCCTGCGGAAATTCAGAACAAACTCCGCAAAATCGTAGGCAGAATAGTCAACGAAAACAAGTCGGGTATGTTCTGCTTCCTCTATTAAAGCGCGGATTGCCGTCCGAACCGACGTTTTCCGCATTAAAAAGCGCAGTTTGCGCGCGAAATTAAGTTTTCCGTATTAAAACGTATAATTTCAGCCGAAATTAAGCTTTTCTTATAAATAGGTAGTTTTTCCCTTAATTTAACCGTCCTGCCCGCGACCTTTCGTTGCGGGTTTTTAATTACCGCGAAAGCCGAGAATCCGAGATTTGCTCCGAACGAGGAACGCAGACCGACGGATTTGTTCCCGTAAAAATAATGAGCGATAATGAACGGAGCGTCTGATAAAGAATTGACAAAGATTTTACGATATGCTAAAATAATTTCGCGACAGAATAATCAGGCGGTGTTTTATGAGATGTTTTATCGCTCTCAGTCTTCCGGAAGAGACTATGGATTACGTGAAGCGTATTTGCGAAGACCTTAGCAGGTACGTCGAAGGTGATTTCGTACCGGAAGATAACCTTCATATAACGTTGGATTTTTTGGGCGAAATCGCTTTAAGCGATAAAGATAAGGTTATCGATACTGTGTTTCGTGCGGTGAAAGGGTTAAAGCCGTGCGATATTTCGCTGCAAAAATTTATTTTGCTCAACAAAGGTTCGGTTGCGGCTCTCGAAATAAAGAAGAACGACGCGCTTTTAAGGCTTCAGAAGAGTATTACGGACGCCTTGACGGAAGCGGGTTTTTCCGTGGATCTGAAACCTTTCAGACCTCACGTTACGGTTGCCCGCAGAATAAAGTACGAAATGCCCTACCGCGAGATATGTAAAGTTCTGACGATATATAACCGTCCGCATTTTGCGCGCGACGTGGTGTTCTATTGCAGTACTCTGAGAAGAGAGGGCGCGATTTACGAACCGCTCCAGTGTTTTACGCTGGAAAACTGAGATAATAACGGGACTACCCGATATTTATAAGACGATAACGGGATTACCCGATACTTAAAGGAGACAGAAGATGGGTTTATTCGATTTTATAAAAGGACAGCTTCTTAAAGTCATTGCGTGGGAAGACGACACTACGAATACGCTGGTGTATCGTTTCCCGATGAACGGAAAAGCTATAATGATAGGTTCCAAGCTTACCGTAAGACCGTCGCAGATGGCTATATTCGTTCACAGAGGACAGATAGCGGATATTTTCGGACCGGGCGAATACGACTTGCAGACGAAGAATCTTCCGTTTCTTACCGCTTTCGGAGACGTGTTCTATCAGGGCGAAAACCGTTTCAAAGCCGAAGTTTATTTCGTAAACACCAAACAGTTTACGGGTATTCAGTGGGGAACGTCCAGCCCGATAACCATGAGAGACAACGATTTCGGTATGGTCAGAATACGTTCTTACGGCGTATACGGTTTCAGGGTCGAAGATCCCAAGAAACTTCTCGAAGAACTTTTCGGAACAAACAGCTCGTTTGAAGTCGAAGACATTTCCGATCACCTTAAATCCGTTCTCGTAAGTTCCATGACCGATACCATCGCAGAAAGCCGTATTTCCGCGCTCGATATGGCGATGAATCTTATCGAATTCAACAACCGTTGCAGAGAAGTCGTTCAGAACAACTTTAACGAACTCGGTCTTAAACTTACCAATTTCACTATAGAGAACATCAACTTCCCGCCGGAAATCGAAAAGGCTATCGATCAGCGTTCCACTTTGGGAATTCTGGGCGACAAGATGGGAACGTATACTCAGAAAGCCGCTGCCGACGCTCTTAAAGACGCGGCTAAAAATCCCGGCGCGGCAGGTATGTTCGTAGGTATGGGCGTAGGCGGAAACGCAGGCGGTTTTATGGGACAGACCATGGGCGGAGCGTTCTCTCAGGCTAAAGACAAACCCGAAACTACGGGCGGAGAGAAATTCTGCGCTCAGTGCGGTACCAAAATGCCGGCGGACGCTAAATTCTGCCCCAACTGCGGTGCAAAACAGGAAGGCAACGTTTGTCCCAAGTGCGGACAGCCCGTCAAGAACGGAGCGAAGTTCTGCGCTAACTGCGGAGAAAAGCTTAACTGATACGGAGATACGAAAAGGAAATGAAAGAGAATAACCGAAAGGAAAGCGGAGAGATTAAGTCTTTTTGCGATAACTGCGGAACGGAGATGACGCGCGACGAAAACACGGGCGCCCGGAAATGCCCTAAGTGCGGAGCGGTCAAAGACGGAAGAAATACCGGAACGCAAAAGAACGTGGACGTAACCAAATGCGAAGGTTGCGGAGCCTCGATGACTTTCGATCCCGAAACGGGAATGCTTAAATGCGCTTATTGCGGAAATACGCGTAAAATCGAATTTACGAGAGATTGCAAAGAAAGAGATTTCTCGGAGTTCGATAAAGACGAAAAATGGACGGGCGCGCTGTCTTCGGTTTCCTGTCCCAACTGCGGAGCGGTGGAAATTTACAGCGAAAACGACGTGGCAAAGATCTGTCCCTTCTGCAAGACGCCTATGGTTCTCGATAAAGGTCAGCTTAAAGGCGTAAAGCCCAACGTAATCGTTCCCTTTAAGATTAAAGCCGAACAGGCTCTTAAAGAGTGCAAAGACTGGATAAAGAGAAGATTGTTTGCTCCGAGTAAATTCAAAAAGAGTATCAATTTCGAGTCTGTCAAGGGAATATACTATCCCGTGTGGACTTTCGACAGCAGCGTAACCACCGATTACGACGGCGTTCTCGGAAAAACCGTTACCAAGACGAGAAGAAACAACGGCAAGACCGAAACTTACACCACGACGGAATATTTCCACGTTTCGGGCGAAGTTTTCGATATGTTCGACGACGTGACGGTAAACGGAGGTTCTTTCATTGCCGATTCGGACGTGGATAAAATCGGTTTTTCGCAGAGCGATTACGTCGATTATTCCGACGAATTCCTTGCGGGCTTCTCGGCTACGGGTTATACCGTAAAACCGCAGGACGCCTGGAGAAAAGCCGAAAACAAGATGAAAGAGTATATACAGAGAGAGATTATGCAGAAGCATAACGCCGACACGGTGCGTTATCTCGATATGGATCTCGAACACGAAGGCAGAAGTTTCAAATATATGCTCGTTCCGTTTTACGTTTCGGCTGTAAAATGGAAAGACAAGATTTACAAACAGATTATAAGAGGAACGGGCGGACAGAAAGTTACGGGCAAGACTCCGATTTCTCCGCTGAAAGTAACTATTGCCGTCCTTCTCGGACTGGGCGTCGTAGGTCTTATCGTTTACCTTATAATAAAGAACGATCCCGATATGTCGCGCGATATGCTGAATACGCTCGTCGGTCTTCTGAAGTAAGTCGGAGTAAAGTCAGGATAGGATAAAACGCGAAGAGCATTCGCGGACAAAGCAGATTTGCGCGGATAAAGTCCGTGCGGATAACGAATAATAACGCAGGAGCCGTAAACACAGTCACGGCGTCAGGCGATATTAAAATAAATAAACTATGGAGGATAATATGGCAGAAGTAAAGATTACGAAGGATATGCGTATAAAGGAGATTATCACCGTTAAACCCGCTACAATCCCCGTATTCGGATCGCTCGGAATGGGTTGCATTCATTGTCTTGCAGCCGACAGCGAAACTCTCGAACAGGCGGCGGCCGTTCACGGTCTCGATATAGACGCATTGGTAAACGAACTCAATAAAGCGTAAAACCGAAAGCCGTAAAGAACGCGCGTTTTCTTTTTTACCGGAACGACGCGGAATTTACTATGCTTTGTAAAAAAAATCAGAAAAAAGAGCGTAAAGTTCTTGCCTTTTTTGAATTTTTAGGGTAAAATTAAAGACAAAGGGGATAGTGTCCCTTTTTATAGAGGGGCGCTATGCAATTTATTTTATTTAGGAGGCTTATAGATGAAAAACAAGATTATCGTTTCATTCATCCTCGTAGCTGCCATTATAGCGTGCATGTTCGCTTTCGTGGGTTGTCAGACTCCCGCAACGATCAGCTCGACTAACGACGGCGCACAGGTTGTTATGGAAGCAGGCGAATCTCAGGATTTGCCGTACACTCTCAGCGGCGAACTGCTTAAGAGCCAGTCGGTAAGCGCAGTCGTTAAACTGGGTAAAGACGTTGTTGAAGTTACCGACAACAAGAAAGTTACGGCTAAGAAAGCCGGCACCGCTATTATCGAAGTATCTCTTCTTAATAACGACAAGGCAGACAGCGTACTTTCCATTGAAGTTCTCGTTAAGAATTTCAAACTCATAAAAGCGGCTCAGGCTACTGTTGACGCCGAAACCATGGATTCCGCTCTTGCCGGAAACGCAGATTACAAGAAAGCTTTCGACGAACTCAAAGAAACCTGGAAGAGCAACATTTCCGAATGCATTACGGAAGAACAGATAGCTGCCAAGACCACGGAAGCAAAAGCTGCTCTTGCTGCTCTCAACGCTTTCTTCACCGAAAAGGAAGAAGTTAAGGAAGCCGTTAAGGTTTACACCATCGAAAAAGCAAAAGAAGACCTCATCGCAAGAAGCGCAACTTACGAAGAAGCCGACATCGACGAAGTTCTCGAAGCTAAGAAAGCCGATTTCGAAGCTCTCGTTGCAAAATGGACGGAAGCTCTCGATAACGCCGAAACCGCAGCCGATCTTACTTCCATCCTTGCGGGAATGCCCGGTGACTTCACCTCTTTCGTAAACGACGCTGAAGTTCGTATTATGCTCAAGACTATCGTGGGCGATTACGATATGGAAGAAGACGATATTCTTACCAAACTTCAGAAACTCTCCGAAAGCCTCGGTGACGCTGACGCTGACCTTCAGAAACAGATTAACGCGCTCATCCAGACCGTTAAGTGGCAGGGTGTGGTTCTTGAACAGGTAAGCAAGACCTATACATACGACGGTTCTTATCATAAGACCGAATCCGCTCAGGCAGATTACTTCGTAGAATACAAACTCGAAGACGGCAGCTGGGGCGAAAGCGACATCGGTTTCAAGAATGCAGGCACTTACGACATCAGAGTAGGTACCAAGCTCACTCTTGACGAAGGCGACGTTACCATTTACGCTTACTCCTCCATGACCATCCTTAAGGGTACTCTTCCCACTCCCGTATGGCCGACCATTTCCGAAGCGTTCGTTCTTTTCGCACAGCTTAAATCCATCGATCCTAACGAAGCAAGATTCGGCGGTATCGCAGGCGAAGGTTCGGTTTACGACGACGAAGGTAACCTTTACGGCAGCAGAGTTCTCGGTTATTTCCGTTGGCTCCAGGAAGACAGATACGTTGATCCCGATAACTTCGGCGGATATTCTCTCGAACTCGTTCCTTATAGCTACGACGACGAAGGCAACGTTATCTACGACGAAAACGGCGAACCCGTAAGAGACGAAAACTGGAATATTCTTCGTCAGCTCGTTCCCGTTGAAGTTAAACCCGTTTACGTAACCGTTGTTCCCGTAGAAGGACAGTGGAAGAATTACGACGGATTGACCGCAACCGACATTAAGTACGACATCGAAGTTTACGAAGACGCTGCAAAGACTATCGCAGTCGAACCGTCCGACAAACTTTACAACTATATTATGAATAACCTCGAAGGTTCTCTCGTTCTCGAAGACGTTGACGGCGCTCCCGCTAAGGACGCAGGCAACTGGCTCATCGAACAGGGCGACCTCAGAACAAGTATGAACGCTAAATTCTACGCTTCCTACGAAGGCAGAGGAATCACTTACGAAATCAAACCTCTCGTTATCGAAAGCGCAGCAGTAGAAAACGTTCAGAAGTACTACGACGGAACCGTAGATTCCGCAGACATCAACAAAGCTCTCGCAGTCGCAGTCGTTAAGGCTTACGACGAAGAAGGCAACCTCGTTGAAAGCGCACTCGTAGACGGCGACGTTATCACCGTTTCCATCGTAGGCGCTAAATACGCAGAAAAGAACGTTCACGAAAATCTTGCCCTCGACCTCGAAGGCGCAACCGTAACCTATTCCGAAAACGGCGCAGCTACGAAGAACTACGTAGTAACCGATGTCGTTCTCGAAATCAAAGGCTCCGTAGTTGCTCGTCCGATTACTGCTATCAACGGCAGAATCGCTACCAGAGCTTACGACGGTACCGACGTTGCGGATTACACCGCAGAAGAAGTTGCTTCCAGAGTAATCAAGATTCAGAACGTTGACGAAGCAGGCGAACTCGTTATGAGTGAAACCGTTCTCTCCGCATTCGAAGCTATGGCAGGCGACGACGTTCACGTTGAACTTAAAGCTAACGGTACTTACGTTGGCGAAGGCAACACCGGTAAGAACGTCGGCGTTAACAAACCCATCATCTTCAACAACAGCGAAGAAGTCGTTTCTTGGGAACTTGTAGGCGACGACGCAATGAACTACGTATACGTAGGCGGCATCAACGACCTCGATCCCGATAAGGCAGAAAAGATTCACTACGTTGGCGACATCACCAAGATTAAAGCAGTAGATTTCATTCAGATTATCGATATGGAAGCTACCAAGGAATACGACGGAACCGCAACTCTTCTTGCTGAACAGCTTGCTAAGAACGGCGACGGCACCTATAAGGCAACCTTCAAGTTCATCGACAGAGAAGGCTATGAAGCTATCGTAAACGACGAACTCTTCGTAACCGAAGTTACCGACGGCGAAGACAACATTTACTGGGATAAGACCGAAGCTATGTCGGCTGTAGGTTCCTGGTTCATCAAGATCGTTGACGCTGATTCTCATATGACCATCGGCGGCGCAGACGCAGGCAACTACGACTGGACCGACCTCATTGCAGAAGGTACCGGTATCATCACCAAGAAGACCATCAGATTCGACATGAGCGCACTTGCCGAAATGAACGACAGAAAGTACGACACCACCAACGTTGCATACACCCTTGCAAAAGACGGAGCAACCGACGGCGGTCTCAGAAACTTCGACGCTGAAACGGGTATCCTCAGCAACGTTAACTTCGTAGGTCTTATCGAAGGCGACGCGTTCAACATTCAGATCCTCACCGACGAAAACGGTAACTACTACGACGGCGCGTTCGAAGATAAGAACGTTGCAACCGACAAGATCGCTTACTGGACCAACAATGCGGAACTCGGTGTTCAGACCTGGACGCTCGTTCCCGCAAACGATAACTCCAATATCGACGATTACAGCTTCGAAAACGTTGATCTTCCCGTAAAGGGCGGCATCACCGCAATCAGAATTTACACCGTTAAATTCGAACTCGCGTCCAGAATCTACAACGGACTCAGCGACGCTACTATGGACCTTATCTCCGGCACATACTCCGAAGACGGAAGCGTTATCACCGTTGATCCCGCAACCATCCGTGCAATCGAAGGTATGCTCGAAGGCGATAACCTCTCCATCGAAATCAAAGCAGACGGCGCTTACAACGATAAGAACGCGGCAACCGAAAAAGAAGCTCTGTTCAAGTCTTGGGATATCGTAGGCGACGACGCTCAGAACTATCTGTTCGGTACTCAGATCCTTGCAGGCGAAAGCACTCCTATGACCACCGTTAAGGGCGTAGGCAGAATCGACGCTAAGAAGATCACCAAGATCAACGTAACCGGTTACAGCGTAGAAAAGCTGTGGGATAACTCCACTTCGGCTGACTACAACGGACTGAACGAAAGCATTCTTGCAGGCGTAGCTACCGTACACTTCGAAGGTATCATCGAAGGCGACGACCTTTCTATCGAAATTACCGCTCTCGGTAACTACGGTAAACTTGTTGACGGCGTATTCACTCCCAGCAAGGATAAGGCTGACGATTATCTCGTAAGATACACTCAGAAGAACTCCATGGGCGCAGACAGAAACAACTACACTATAGACGGTACCGACGTTTATACTGAAGGTAAGATTCTGTAAGCTTCATACAAAATAATACCCCTGAAGACGGCGGATTTTATCCGCCGTCTTTTTTATTGCGAATTTTTACCGTAAGCTTTTGAGGTTCAATTTTTACCGTAAGCATTCCGTTCGTGACGCTCATATTTTTACTTGAATAAATCGGTTTATCCGTCGCCGATTTCTCTCATGTACCAAAAGTATGCCCTCAGCCAAAGCCTCGGCTATACTAAACTCCGAGGGGCGTGTTTCCGGCGTAAAAACGCTACGCGCCCGCAGGTTCGGCACACGCATTTTAATAGAATAAGAGCATTATGGTCGTCTGCGATAATCAGTGATAACGAACGGAATGTCTGAGCTTTTGAGGTTCGGTTTTTACCGTAAGCTTTTGAGGTTCGGTTTTTCGGTAAACTTAACTCTTCCTGCTTGTCGGAAAACTTGTGAATCACGGCTTTCCTCGGTAATTTCCCGCGTTCGGGTTTCCCGTAATTTTACGCAGTGAATAAGGAAAGAAACAAACTCCTGAAAAAACTGTTTTTTTAGAAAATAATTGGATTTTTTTGGTTAAAAACGTTTGACAAATAGAATATAATGACTATAATATAAGACAGTTAGCAAATAGAAAGAATGACTGCTAACAGTTAATAAAAAACAACGCTAATGCGTACGGAGGTATAAAATGACATTAAAACCTTTACTTGACAAAGTTGTCGTAAAAGCATGTGAAGCCGAAGAAAAGACTCTTGGCGGAATTCTTATTCCGACTGCGGCTAAGGAAAAGCCCGAAATCGCCGAAGTTATCGCGGTTGGTCCCGGCGGACTTGTAGACGGCAAACAGGTTGAAATGACGGTTAAACCCGGCGACAAGGTTCTTTATTCCAAATACGCCGGCAGTCAGTTTAAGATTGACGGTCAGGAAGTTACCATTATCAAAGTGGGCGATATACTCGCTATAGTAAACGAATAACACAGGAGGCATATATATGGCTAAACAGATTAAATACGGAGAAGACGCAAGAAAGTCTCTTGAAAAGGGCGTTAACGCTCTTGCAGATACAGTAAAAATCACGTTGGGTCCTAAGGGCAGAAACGTAGTTCTCGCCCGTAAGTTCGGAACGCCCCTTATCACCAACGACGGCGTAACCATCGCTAAGGAAATCGAACTCGAAGACGCTTTCGAAAACATGGGCGCTCAGATAGTCAAGGAAGTTTCCACCAAGACCAACGACGTTGCAGGCGACGGAACGACCACGGCTGTAGTTCTCGCTCAGGAAATCATTCGTGACGGAAGCAAGAACGTTGCTGCCGGCGCAAACCCCATTATTCTTAAGAGAGGTATCGACAAAGCTGTTGAAGTTGCCGTTGCTCATCTTAAATCCATCAGCAAGCAGATCGAAGGTAAGAAGGCTATTATGCAGGTTGCAGGCATTTCCGCAGGCGACGAAAGAATCGGCGAACTTATCAGCGAAGCTATGGAAAAAGTCGGCGCGGAAGGCGTTATAACCGTTGAAGAAAGCAAGACCATGAAGACCGAACTCAACGTTGTCGAAGGTATGCAGTTCGACAGAGGTTACGCTTCTCCTTATATGGCTACCGACCTTGAAAAAATGGAAGCCGTTCTCGACAATCCTCTTATCCTTATCACCGACAAGAAGATTTCTTCCATTCAGGAACTTCTTCCTCTTCTCGAACAGGTCGTTAAGACGGGCAGAAAGCTTCTTATCATCGCGGAAGACGTCGAAGGCGAAGCTCTTACCACGCTCGTTCTCAATAAGCTCAGAGGCACGTTTAACTGCGTAGCCGTCAAAGCTCCCGGCTTCGGCGACAGACGTAAGGAAATGCTTAAAGATATAGCCGTTCTGACGGGCGCAACGGTAATCACCGAAGAACTCGGTCTTGACCTTAAGGAAGCAACCCTCGATATGCTCGGCTCGGCTAAATCCGTAAGAGTAGACAAAGAAAACACCACTATAGTTGACGGCGCAGGCGATAAGAACGCTATCGGCGACAGAATCAAACAGATCAAGAGCGCGATTGCCGCAACCACGAGCGAATACGACAAGGAAAAACTTCAGGAACGTCTTGCAAAACTCGCAGGCGGTGTTGCCGTTATCAGCGTAGGCGCAGCTACCGAAGTCGAACTTAAAGAAAAGAAACTCAGAATCGAAGACGCTCTTGCAGCAACCAGAGCAGCAGTGGAAGAAGGTATCGTTCCCGGTGGCGGAGTTGCTCTTCTTTCGGCTCTTCCCGCAATCAGACTTCTTCAGGACAGCCTCGAAGGCGACGAAAAGACGGGTGCGTCGGTTATCGCTTCGGCAATTCAGGCTCCCATTAAGCAGATCGCAAGCAACGCAGGTCTTGACGGAAGCGTTATTATCTACAAAGTTCTGAGCGACGGTCAGGGCAGACCTAACTACGGTTACGACGCTCTTAAAGACAGATACGTAGATATGGTAGCCGAAGGCATTATCGATCCTACCAAGGTTACGAGATCGGCTCTTCAGAACGCGGCAAGCGTAGCAAGCACTCTTCTTACCACCGAATCCGTTGTATGTGACCTTCCCGAACCTCAGGCAGCTCCCGCAGCTCCCGATATGGGCGGAGGAATGTACTAAGCCGTAAATTCGGAGAAATGTACCAAGCCGTAAATCCGGACGCACACAATATTATACAAAACCTCATTCAAGGCTCTTTCCGTTTTTCGGAAGGAGCCTTTTTTATAAGCCTTCCATTCTTCATAACCGATTATTTTTACGGGAACAAATCGGTTTATCCGTCGTTAAACTCCTTTATGCGTATTTTCCCCTAAGTTAAATATATCTCATTTTCCCCTTACTTAATTTATATATCGCTTTGTCGTGACAACGGAAAACAGCGGAAGCCGATTTGTTCCGTTAAGCTATTTTTTGTTAAAATAATAAAAAATAGCTACGTACAGCATATTTTTATTTGTGAAATATGCCAAATAGGGACGTTTCGGAAGAGTAAAATACGATATGCAAAACTTCTATAAAGCGGACGTTTTCTCAGGGCGTTCGGAGGGGGTGGCGTAAGAATGATGTTGGCAATATGCCAAGATAAAAACCTGTTATTAAGGGATTTCACTTGCTTATTGATTGGCATTTTGCCACTATGTTGAACGGCTAATATTGTATTGTAATTTCGCTTTAACTAAATTGCAAAAAAAATCTTGACACCATTCAAAATTGGTGCTATTATGTATTTATACAATGGGTGGCTGTTTATTCTCTCTATAAAGTTGCCCCGTATAACAAACTCAACTGAGGAGGAAAACAAGATGCAAAGAAAAAGCTTAATAGCTGTTTTGCTTGTCGCAATGGTATTACTGCTCATATCGTGCAGTTCGCTTCAAATTGACAAGCCGAACGTTATCGACTCGGATAACACTTCTGCCCGCTTCTCGCGGTCTTTACTGAAAGCGGCGCAGTTCCTTAACGGCGGAACGTCCGAAACACAAACGGATACGTCCGCTCTTCCTTCTAAGGACGACGAAGTTTACGTTACCGTAAAACTCGGTAGCGGTATCGTCGATTCTTATTTTAACAGCGGATTTACGAGCGTTGCGGACTACGCACTTTCCAAAGAAGGCGAAGCCATGATCAGCGACTTTACCGCTCAGCAGGACTCGGTTATAGCTTTAATGAGAGACAAGAAGCTTACCACCGAAATCAAGCATCGTTACAACATTCTCCAGAACGGTTTCGCAGCTAAAATCAAATTCGGCGACATCGAAACCGTAAAGGCTCTTCCGGGCGTAAAACAGGTCGTTCTCGCAGAAGAGTACTCCATTCCGGAAGTTTCTTCAAAAGCTTTGGCTGCTTCCTTTGCAGACACGGGTATTTTCAATAACCCCACGAATTACGCAGGAGCAGGAACGGTTATAGCTATTCTGGATACGGGTATCTATCCCGAACACAGCGCGTTTGCAACCGCACCTTCCGTCGAAGCCATTAACTACGAATACGTAGAGAAAATACTTTCCGTTACCAATGCGGGCGAAAGAGGCGCAACGGCAGAAACAGCTTATTACAGCGCAAAGATTCCTTTCGCTTTCAACTACGCGGACGCTAACGAAATATATTATCCCGACTTTATGGACATCTTTGCAGGTCACTCGCACGGCACGCACGTTGCGGGTATCGCGGCAGGTAACGACGACACCATAAAGGGCGCTGCCTGGGACGCTCAGCTCGCGGTTATGAGAGTATTCGGCGCGGCAAGTCAGGGCGCTAACGACGTCGACATTTACGCTGCCGTAGAAGACTGCGTGCTTCTCGGCGTTCAGGTTGCTAACCTTTCGCTCGGCAGTAACTGCGGTTTCGCTTACGAAAAGGCAGAACAGAATCAGTTCGTAAACGACATAGTAGCTCTTGCAAGAAAAGCAGGTCTCACTATGTGTTGCGCAACGGGTAACGTCGGTACGGCTTGGTGGTATTCGGATACTTTGGCTTCGTTCTCCGCCGTTGACGATCCCGATAACGGCACCATAAGTTCTCCCGCATCCTACGACGGAACCTTCGCTGTAGGTTCCGCAAACAATCTCGTAAAAGTCTACATCGACTTCAACGGCACGAGAATGATCGGCAGAAACGGCGTTGCGGACTCCGAAACGAGCAGAGAAATCGACTTCTTCGCTATTCTTGACGGCAAAGACGAAGCAACCTTCGAATACGTGGCAGTTCCCGGAACGGGCGCACCCGAAGATTACGACGGACTTGACGTTAAAGGTAAGATCGCTCTCGTTCAGAGAGGCGAACTCTCCTTTGCAGAAAAGGTTCAGAACGCAAAGGATAAAGGCGCGATAGCTTGTATTCTTTACGACAACGTAGCCGAAACAATAGAAAAGTTCGGTGCGGTCGTAGGTGAAGACGCTATTCCCACCATGGCTATCACTCTTGAGGACGGCACCACGCTTGTTAACGCACAGGACAAACGCATTACCGTTAACGCTTCCAACTATTTCGTAGACTATTCTTACTTCTCCTCGATGGGTGCTCTTAACGATCTTTCCATCGGCGTAGATATTCTCGGTATAGGCGCAGGCGTTTACTCTGCGGTTCCCCAGTATTACGACTGGCTTCAGGGTACCAACGGTTACGACTACATGGACGGTACCTCCATGGCAACCCCCAACGTTTCGGGCGTTATGGCTGTTCTTAAAGGATACCTTAAACAGACCTATCCGAATAAGACTCCCGCCGAAATCTCAGCGCTTGCTATGCAACGTCTTATGAGTACGGCTATTCTTCTTGAAAATGCCGAAGGCAATCCCATCACCCCCAGAAGACAGGGTTCGGGTCTTGCAGACATCGAAAGAGCCATTGAAACCGACGCATATATTACGGTAACAGGCTCCGACAGAACAAAACTTAATTTGGGTAGCGACACCGAGAGAGACGGTATCTACACCCTTAACTTCAACGTAGTAAACGACGGCGAAAACGCTCTCGGTTATAAACTCAACGTACTTACTTTCACAGAATCCGCAGTAACCGGTAAATCCATAAACTACACCTTAAAGGGCGCGGATAAACTCATGATTGCCGAAAAAGCTTATATGCTTGACGGCGCAGAAGTTAAGTATTACGTGAACGGCACGCTTCTCGAAGGCGACGAAATCACCGTGGAAGCAGGCGAAAAACTCAAGATCAAAGCCGTTATCACTCTTACGGAAGAAAACAAAGCTTACATGAACGAAACCTTCCCCAACGGTATTTACGTTGAAGGTTTTGCCGTTCTCGAAAGCACCGACGAAGAAGGCATCGACCTTCACATTCCGTACATATCTTTCTACGGCGACTGGATGAATCTTCCCGCATACGAACCCACGGCTTCCGACGGAGCAGTTCCGACTTGGGGTAACTACTTCGGTCTTGGTTTCACGGTTTGGGAAGACGCAGGCAACGGCTGGCTTATGGGACAGGAAATTCAGGCAGGCGTATATTCTTACAGCCTTCCCGAAGGATACAAAGCTCCTACGGCTAATGCAGACAAAGCCGCTATCGGCAGAGGCGTTGACGAAAACGGATACTTCGACGGAACGGTAGTTCTCAACACTCTCAGCCTCGCTATCAAACGTAACGCTTCGGCTATTTACATCAATTACATCAAGACCGACGTTAACGAAAGCCTCGGTCAGGACGTTTTCTATAACATCGGTAAAGCTTGCATAGGCACTAACGCCGGATATTCGCTCACTTTCACCGGATTCTATCCCGAAGCGATGATGCTCGCAAACAACGAAGAGATTCTCTTCAGCTTCACCTACGACTTCAACGATAAGCCCGTCGGTCAGGTTGTGAATATGCCCGTATTCGTAGACCTCGAAGCTCCCACCCTTGAAAAAGCTGCCTGGAGAACGGAAGAAGGCAGAACTTACCTCGATCTTACCGTTTACGACAACCATTACCTTCAGGCAACCGGTCTTCTTACCTACGGAACGGAAGACAGTTACAATAAACTCTACAAATACATGTTCCCGTGCTACGGCGACGTAAGAAACGGTAGCTACTCCTACTCGATAGACGTTACCGACTATCTTGCAGACGTTGTAAATAACACCTTTGCCGTTCAGCTCGTGGACTACGCAAGAAACGCTTCCGTTTACGAAATCGAACTTCCCGGTAGCGGTGAAAACAACGCAAACGCAGTTATTACAGGCAACGAAAACCGCACTCTTGCAGTTAAATACCGCACCGACAACGTTGTGGTTTACTACGACGTAAACGATCCTTCCTATACGGAAATCCGCACCAACTACAGCTACGACAGCACTAACGTAAACAACGCGGTCGTTAACTCCGAAAGCGGAGACGAATTCGTTATCGAAAACGGCGTTCTTACGGCTTATAACGGCGAAGGCGGAGAAGTTATAGTTCCCGACGGCGTTACCGCAATCGGCGAATACGTCTTCAGTGGCGACAGCAGAATCACCAAGCTCGTTCTTCCCGAAGGTCTTAAGACTATAGGTGCATACTCTGTTATGAATCTTTATAACCTTACCGAGATCGTTCTTCCCAAGTCGCTCGAAAGACTGGAATACGGTTCTTTCAGTACTCTTCCCAAGATTACGTCTCTTGACCTCGAAAACACCGGTCTTAACTATGCGAACAACGCTCTCAACGGTATAACTTCGGTTAAGACGCTTACCTTCCCCAAGACGGATACTCCTCTTTCCATAAACTTCTCGCTGGCTGTATGGTATAATCTCGAAAAGGTTACCTTCCTCGGCGACATCGAGTCTATGACGGCTACCGTTATGTTCAACGACGCCATTAAAGAAGTTGAATTTATGGGTAACGTTAAGGCTATCGATCCCTCAGGCGGAGGTTTGACTTTATCTCTGACAACGTGCGATAAGCTCGAAAGAATAGTCTTCCGCGGCACCGTAGGACAACTCGGCGGCGTTCTGGTTGAGGATTGGGGCGACTTTATTTCCGTAGATTACAGTCAGTCTGCATCTTCTCTTATGAGTCTTAAAGAAGTTATCTTCGAAAAAGACGTAGAAACCATCGACGGTTTCGCATTCGCAAACTGCCCGAAACTTACAAGCGTATCTTTCGGCGGAACTATCGGTTCTATCGGTAACGGAGCATTCGGCGGAAGCGACATGCTTTACGGCGGTTTCACCGTACTTGAAGGCAACGATAAGCTCGTTAAAGACGAAAACGGTATCGTTTACAACGCAGAAAAGACCGTTATGTATAAACCCTTTGCCTGGGACTATGACGGTATACTCGAACTGCCCGAAACCATAACCGAACTTAACGAAAGAGAATTCTCCATTCCCGAAATGATTCCCGATTACTCCAAACCGGATTTCGGTATCCGTTCCGAAGAAGAAGGCGGAGGCTTCTATTGGTCCATAAGCTCCATGTTCAGTTCTGCCGACTACTACAAGACGCTTCTTAAGGGCGTTAAACTCGGAAGTCAGATAAAGACTTTACCCGCATATTGCTTCTATCATAACTACAACTTCGCGGAAATCAACCTCGAGAACATCGAAGTATTCGAAACGCAGTCCCTTGCGGGAACGGCTATCACCAGCTTCAAAACAACCGAAAACACCAAGAAGATCGGCGCGGGCGTATGGATGGAATGCCGTAACCTCACCGAAATCGTTATCGGCGAAGACGTCGAAGTAGAATCCTATAGCGCTTTCTATTACGGCACAGGTTTCGTTGAAATCGAAGTTCCCGAATATATCACCGCAGACGTTCCTTATCTGTTCGCAGAGTGCGAAAAACTCGAAAAGGTAACCTTCCTCAACACCGATTCTCAGACGATAGGTAACGGTTCGTTCCACGGTACGATTTCTCTTAAAGAAATTATAGGTATTGACAACGTAACCGCTATCGGCGAGTACGCATTCATCCAGACGGGTCTTACTCATCTCGAACTCGAAAACGTAACGACTATCGCAGGTACGGCGTTTACCAATGCAAGCAAACTCGAATCGGTTTACTTCCCGGCTCTCGAAACCATCGAATCGGTAATGAGTTGGAGCGGTGAAACCTACAGCGCGTTTGCATACTGCACGTCGCTTAAATCCTTCTACATCGGCGAAAACCTCGGTTACTTCGATCCCGTAGGAACGTTCGAAGGTTGCGAATCTCTCGAAGAAATCAACGTTCACGAAAACAACGAATACTTTGCTTCGGTAGAAGGCGTACTCTTCAACAAAGCGGAAACCGAGCTTATTCTCTATCCCGCTTCCAGCACCGCAACCGAACTCGAACTGCCCGACACCATCAAGGCGATTAACGCAGGAACGTTTATGGGCGCGCCCAACCTCGAAAAAGTAGTTATGCCCGCGGTCGAAACCATCGGCGCAAACGCATTCGCTTACTCGGCGGTTAAGGAAGTTGTCGTAAGCGACGCTCTCGTCGAAATCGGCTTAGGCGCGTTCAGAAATACCGCTATAAGCGAGTTTGATCTTTCCGACGTACTCGTTATCGACGACAACGCGTTCTATGCAAGCAAACTTACCGAAGTTACCCTGAATAAGGCTGAATACCTTGGAATCAGAGCTTTCGGCTCGATCGAAACGCTCGAAAAAGTAACGCTCGGCGCGCTTGATGAATTCAACTTCTCCAGAGTATTCTTCGGTTCCACCAACATCTCTTCCGTAGAACTTAACGGCTGTGAAGTTCTCACCGAATTCGAAGACGGACTTTACAACGCAGACAAGACCGTTCTCTACAGATACTTCGGAACGGAAGCAAACGTAACTCTTCCCGAAGGAATCGTTAAGATCGATTCTCACGCATTTGCAGGCAACAAGAACATCAAATCAGTAGTTCTTCCCGCAAGCCTCGGATATATCGCTGACGGCGTGTTCTACGGATGCACTGCTCTTACCGAAATCACCTTCAACTCCGAAAAGGCACCCGTTCTGCAGAACTATTACAGAGACGGCGTAAGATACCTCTATAACCAGTTCGTAAACGATCTCGAAGAAGCAAACGGAAACGAAGGCGTTAAGATTTATGTAAGCAATGACGCATCTTACAACACCTACATCTGGAGAACTTATTTCAAAAACATAATCGTAAAATAAGCGATTTAATTAAAACCAAATCGTAAAACAAGCGATTAAGCAACAACAACCAATCGTAAAAGCGATTAAATAGCCAATCGCAAAACAAACGATTAAACAAGCCGAAAGGCGAAGGCTCCGCATTTGCGGAGCCTTTTTTATGAGGAAATACATTTATTGCAACTGTTGACAGAAATTCGTTTATTGAAATCGTTTATCGTAAAATACGGCTATTAAAACTATATATCCGTGCGGTCAGGTGAAGAAAGTTATCGTTGTTTTTGCGTAATTCCATATAAATTAAGCGCAAAAAGCAAGCTTTTCGAAAAACGAGGTTTTTATCGTTGACAAAAAGCGCGCGGAATGATAGTATAAATCCAGCGAAAAAACGGAAGGTCTCAATGAAAAACGAAGAAAACAACAAGCTTTCGGAAAAGGAAGAAAGCAACGATTTCTCGGAAAGAGAAGAAAAAGAAGGAAACGACGCTTTTCTTAAAAACGAAGAAAACGACAACTCCGAAAACCAAAAACGACAAGATAACGAAAACGCAAAACAATCCCGAAGCAAATTCTCGGATTCGGCAAAAAACGTCGTGTTTATAGGCTTATTCAGCGCGTTGACCGCAATCGGTGCGTTCATAAGGTTTCCTCTCGGCGCAATGAGCTTTACCATGCAATTCCTGTTTACCGCGCTTGCGGGCGTGCTTCTCGGCGCGAAAAAAGGCGCGATTTCGCAGGCGGTCTACGTTTTTATAGGACTTATAGGCGTTCCGATTTTCACTCAGGGCGGAGGTTTCGGATACGTGCTTCAACCCAGTTTCGGCTTTCTTTTAGGGCTGATTCCGTCGGCTTTCGTTATCGGTAAGCTCACGGAAAAACGCAAAACTTTCCTATCCGTTGCGCTTGCCTGCCTTGCGGGACTGGGCGTGCTTTACCTCGTCGGACTGCCCTATATGTACGCAATCCTCACGCTCTACCTTAGCAAAACTCTTTCCGTGTGGACGGCTGTCAAAACGGGTATGCTGGTGTATCTCCCGGGCGACGCCGTGAAAATCATAGTAACGACGGTAATTTCCGTACCGCTCCTCAAAAACCCCGTAATAGAAAGATTGAGCAGGTAAGGCTTGCTCTTCCGTTGCTCTAACTGATTACAGATAAAGAACGTTTAGCTTTCCGTTCTGATTACAGACAAAGAACGCTTAGCTTTCCGTTATAATTACCGATAAAGAACGCAAGGTTTAGTTGATTTTGCTGAATAAGCGATATAAAGAAATTCCGACGGCGTGAGCTTTCGGAATTTTCGTTTTTTTGGAATAATAGTATGCGTTCCGTTTGAATACCCGAAGCTTAAATCGTCTTCCCGTAAAAAAATTTGCGTTAAGTGTTGAAAAATTTTTATAGATATAGTATAATAAATACGGAAGGTACGATTGTCGGAGGATATGAATGAATATAGTCTATTTGAAGTATGCGATTACGATAGCCAAGGCAGGCTCGCTCAATAAAGCCGCCGAGGAACTCTTTATCGCTCAGCCCAATCTTTCGAGAGCCGTAAAGGAACTTGAAAGAGAACTCGGCATAACTATTTTCGACAGAAACTCCAAAGGAATAACTTTGACCGACGACGGAGAAAAACTGGTAAACGAAGGCAAAAAGATTATTTCCGCGATAGAGGAAGTCGAAGAAGAATTCCGTGAAAAGAGGGGCAAAAAGACTATATTTTCCATTTCCGTACCGCGTTCCGATTATATAGCGGGAGCGTTTGCGTCGTTTGCGTCCGTTCTTAAATGCAACGACCGTTTCGACGCGGTTTTCAGAGAAACGGGTACCATTCAGGCTATATCGAATATTACCGAGAAGTCTTACAAGCTCGGTATAATACGCTATCCGTCGGACAAGGACAAGTATTACAAGGAAATCTTAGGCAGTAAGAATCTTTCCTGCGAACTCGTGGCGGAATTCCGTCAGGTACTTATTATGAGAAAGGATTCGCCCCTTGCCGAACTCGACGAAATCACCTATTCCGACCTCGAAAATTACGTGGAAGTAATTTATCCCGACTCTTTTATTCCGCTTACGGGGGACAAGAAAGAAGCTTCCTTTTCGGCGCGGAGAATTCCCGTGTACGACAGAGCGAGTATGACCGATATTCTTACCGCCAATTACGAAGCTTACGCGTGGGCGGCTCCCATAAGCGCGGATTCGCTTGAAAAACACGGTTTCGTTCAGAGGAATTGCGCAGGCAACGACGAAATTTATAAGGACGTTCTGATTTTTCATAAGAACTATAAGTTCTCGCACTTCGATAAGGACTTTCTTACCGAATTATGCGCCTATAAACGAAAGATTATAGATACTTAACAAGCGTTCGTAGCGCTTGGTATAAAACGGCTATATCGTTTTTGATATAGCTATATAGAAAAAGGGTATTTACGTTTTTTCGCTCTTAATGATATAATATTATCAATAAAAACGGAGCGATACTATGAACGGCAGAAATATACCAAAATCAGTAACTGCAAGACTTCCTATCTATCTCCATTTCCTTAAAAGCCTTAAAGCAGACGAAAACAGAACCATCTCTTCGTCTACCATAGCAAGAGCCTTAGGTCTCGGAGAAGTTCAGGTAAGAAAAGACCTTGCTTTAGTCAGCGGAACGGGAAGACCTAAAATCGGTTATTATCTCAGTGAGCTTATTCCCAGTCTCGAAGAAACTTTGGGTAGCGGAACGCCTACCAACGCGGTTATCGCGGGCGCGGGCAAGCTCGGAAACGCGCTTTTGTCTTACGACGGATTTGCCGAATACGGACTTAACGTTATAGCCGCTTTCGATAAGGAAGGAGGAGTTTCTTCCGACGGCAGGGTAATTTATCCTATCTGCGATATGAAGGATTATTGCATAAAGAACAACGTAAAAATAGGTATTATTACCGTTCCCGAACAAGAAGCGCAGGACGTCTGCGATATTTTCGTGGAGAGCGGAGCAAACGCAATCTGGAACTTTGCGCCCATAAGGCTGGAAGTTCCCGACACGGTAAGAGTCAAGAACGAAAATATGGCTGCTTCTTTGGCTGTGTTATCGGCAGGACTCTCGGTTTAACGGCGGAAAGGTCTCGGATTGCTGAAAATCAACGGAGGTTGAACCCGAATGAATCTGGACAGAATAATTGCCGTCAGAAACGACAGGACTGTCTATAAAGACGGCAATGACTGCATAAAAGTTTTCTGCGACTGTTACCCGAAAGAAGAGGTGCTGAGCGAGGCTTTTTGCAGAGCTTTGGCGGAAAAATTCGGACTCCCCGTACCGAAACTCAAAGCCGTTACGACCGTCGAAGGCAAATGGGCAATCATTTCGGAATACGTCAGAGGACGTTCGATGAGTAAGCTTATGGCGGAAACACCGCAAAAAAGCCGTGAATATATAGAGAAGCTTATAAAGCTTCAGAAAGATATTCTCGCTTGCGACGGAACTCGGCTGCCTCGCCTTGCCGACAGACTTAAAGAAAAGATTTCTTCGGCGGAACTCGATTCCGCAAAGAAGAGCGAGCTTATAGCTAAACTTTCGTGTAAGCCCTACGAAACTCATTTATGTCACGGCGATATGTGTCCGTCCAACGTAATTATAGCGGAGGACGGCAAACTTTACGTTATAGATTGGGATAACGCGACGTCGGGAAGCGTATACGCGGACGCGGCGACGGCTTATCTGTATTTCGTTTTACAGGATCAGCCCGAAAACGCCGAAGAATATCTCAGGCTTTTTGCCGGAGATAAGAGCGCGGAGGTACTCGATTGGGTGCCGATTATCGCGGCGGCGACGCTTAATTCAAGTCATTCATTGAAAAAAGAGAGGTTGCTCTCGGTTATAAACGCAGCCATATAAATAAAGGAGTAAATAAAAAATGTTGAAAGTCACTGTATGTATCGGAAGTTCCTGCCACATCAAAGGTTCTCGTCAGGTTGTCGAAGAACTCCAGAACATGATTGCCGCAAACGGACTTAAAGATAAGGTCGAACTCGGCGGAACGTTCTGTATGGGCAAATGTCAGATGGGCGTCTGCGTAACGATAGGCGACGAATTCTTTTCGGTAAGTCCCGAAACCGTCAAAGAATTTTTTGAGAAGGAAGTCCTTCCGAGGGTTAAATAATGGTTACGGTTCAGGTATGCGTTGGCAGCTCTTGCCATCTTAAAGGGTCGGAAGAAATAGTCAATTTACTTGAACAGTACGTTCAGAATAATAAACTCGAAGACAAAATAGCTCTCGTGGGCTGTTTTTGCGCGGGAAAGTGTAACAGAATAGGCGTTACGGTCATAGTCAACGACAACGTTTACGCGGGCATTACGCCGGAAAACTTCGGTGAATTCTGGACGGATAAGATTATGAGCGAAGTGACTCGCATGGGAGAATAAGCAATGGCAAGTTGTTTGACTTTGAAAAAATCAAATTGTAAAAACTGTTATAAGTGCATAAGGCATTGCCCGGTCAAATCCATAAGATTTACCGCAAATCAGGCGCACATAATAAGCGACGAATGCGTACTCTGCGGACATTGTTTCGTCGTCTGTCCCCAAAACGCAAAGGAAATTGCGAGCGAAACCGAAAAGGTTAAGGTTCTTTTGCAGTCGGGCGATCCCGTCGTCGTAAGTCTTGCGCCGTCGTTTATCGCAAATTACGACGGAATAGGCATTAACGGAATGAGAGCCGCGCTTAAAAAGCTCGGTTTTTACGACGTCGAAGAAACGGCTATCGGCGCGACTATCGTTAAGACCGAGTACGAGAAGATACTTGCCGAACATCAGAAAGATATAGTTATCTCTTCCTGCTGTCATTCGGTAAACCTTCTGATTCAGAAGTATTTCCCGAACGAACTCCCCTATCTTGCAGAAGTTCTGTCCCCCATGCAGGCTCACGCTCAGGATATAAAGAGAAGGATTCCCAACGCTAAGGTCGTATTTATAGGTCCGTGCGTAGCCAAAAAGGACGAAGCTCAGGCTTACCCCGGATACGCCGACGCCGTTCTTACTTACGAAGACCTTGCGGTGTGGATGAAAGAAGCCAAAGTAACTCTCGTTCCGGACGTTGACGATACCGAAGAGAGCCTTGCGAGATTTTTCCCGACTACGGGAGGCGTTCTCAAAACGATGGCAAAGGACAAGGAATATACCTATATGGCGATAGAAGGTATGGACAACTGTATCGCCGCTCTTAAAGACGTCGAAAGCAAGAGAGTACACAGATGTTTCATAGAAATGTCGGCTTGTATCGGCAGTTGCGTGGGCGGTCCCGTTATGGAAAAATTCCACAGGAGTCCCGTACGCGATTACGCGGCTGTCGCAAGATATGCGGGCGATAAAGACTTCGTAGTCGATCAGCCTTCTTCCGAAGAGGTTAAAAAGCCCTTCGCGGCTATCGACACGAGAGCCGATTATCCTACCGAAGCGGAAATAACCGAAATCCTCAGAAAGATGGGTAAAACCAAACACGAGGACGAACTCAACTGCGGTTCCTGCGGATATAACACCTGCCGTGAAAAAGCCGTCGCTATCTATCAGGGAAAGGCGGAAATCTCCATGTGTCTGCCCTACCTCAAAGAAAAAGCAGAGAGTTTCTCCGACTGCATAGTCAACAATACCCCCAACGGACTTATCGTTCTCAACGAAAATCTCGAAGTTCAGCAGATAAACGCGGCTGCGAGAAAGATAATGAATATCCGTTCGGCTTCGGACGTATTGGGCGACGGAGTAGTCAGAATTCTCGACACGGAAATCTTCACGAGAGTGCTTAATTCAAAGCGTAGCGTAAGAAACGAAAGAACTTATCTTGCAGAATACAAAAAGTACGTTGAACAGACGGTCGTTTACGACTCGACTTATCATCTTCTCGTTTGTATTATGCGTGATATAACCGACGAGGAAAACGAAAGAGAAAAGAAAGAAAGTATTTCGCATCAGACCGTGGAAGTTGCCGATAAGGTCGTTGAAAAGCAAATGCGTATCGTTCAGGAGATAGCTTCGCTTCTCGGCGAAACGGCAGCCGAAACCAAGATAGCTTTAACCAAGCTGAAGGAGTCTATTGCCGATGAATGATTTGTGCGTCGATATTGGTTATAAAAGTATAAATCACTACGGCGAACAGCTTTGCGGAGATCACGTTGACGTAGTCGAGCAGGGCGAGAATTCTTCCGTCATCGTTCTTGCGGACGGACTGGGAAGCGGAGTAAAAGCCAGTATTCTTTCCACGCTTACTTCCAAGATAATTTCCACCATGATGGCTGCGGGATTATCCATAGAGGATTGCGTGGAAACCATTGCGGCGACTCTGCCCGTGTGTTCCGTAAGGGGCGTGGCTTATTCGACGTTTACCATTATCCATATCGTAAACAACGAAACGGCGGAAATTATCGAATTCGATAATCCGCAGGTCATAGCTCTTCGCGACGGCGAGAATTACGAAGCCCGCAGAACCGAAATGAACATCGGAGGAAAGAAAGTCTATAAAACCTCCGTTCATCTTCGCGACGGAGACGTGTTTATCGCAATGAGCGACGGCTGTCCGCACGCAGGTCTCGGAATTCAATACAATTTCGGTTGGAAACGAGACGACATTATAAGCTATATGGCTCCGCTTGTGTTTGCGGGTTATTCCGCGAAAACGCTTTCCACCATTCTCGTCGACGAGTGCAACAAGCTTTACGGCGAAAAACCGGGCGACGACGCCACGGCGTGCGTAGTAAAGGTAAGAAAGCGCGAGCCGATGAACATTCTTTTCGGACCTCCTGCCAACCGCGACGACGAAAACAGAATGATGTCCCTGTTCTTCTCGAAAGAGGGCAAGCACATTATCTGTGGCGGAACTACTTCGACCGTAGCCGCGCGTTATCTCGGTAAGCCCGTCAGGGCAAGCCTGAAATTTGCCCGCAGCGACGTTCCGCCCATAGCGGAAATAGAAGGCGTAGACCTCGTAACGGAAGGAGTTATAACGGTAAATAAGGTTGTCGAATACGCAAACGACGCCTTGGGCGAAAACAAGCTTTACGAAAAATGGAGTTACGGTCAGGACGGAGCTTCTCTCATTTGCAGAATGCTTTTCGAAGAAGCGACGGACATTAACTTCTACGTCGGAAGAGCGGTTAATCCGGCTCATCAGAACCCTGATTTGCCCATTAACTTCAACATCAAAATGAATTTGGTCGAAGAATTATCCAGATGTCTCAGACAGATGGGAAAGAGAATAAAAGTCAGTTATTTTTAAGGGATTATTATGAGAATATTTGATACGAAAGTACAGGAACTCAAATACAGAGTTCTGCGTGAAGTTGCCCGCGCGGCATGGGAAGACAAGCTTCCCGAAGCTGCGTTCGATATACCAAAGAAGATCGTTCCGGGAAAGATTCCCACGATGCGTTGTTGCGTATATAAAGAACGCGCCATTCTTGCCGAAAGAGTAAAGATTGCTATGGGTGCAAGCACCGACAACCCCAACGTTATCGAAGTTATCGATATTGCCTGCGACGAATGTCCGATGGGCGGTTACGAAGTTACCAACGCTTGTCGCGGATGTCTTGCTCACCGTTGCGAAGACGCCTGCAAATTCGGCGCCATTACCACCGATAAGAACCACGTTGCTCACATAGACAAGAGTAAGTGTAAAGAATGCGGTTCGTGCGCTAAGGTTTGCCCCTACAGCGCAATACACAACTACAAACGTCCCTGCGAAACGGCTTGTAAAGTCAAAGCCATTTCTATGGGCGAAGAAAAACAGGCTTGCATAGACAACGATAAATGTATAGCTTGCGGAGCGTGCGTATATCAGTGTCCGTTCGGCGCGATTACCGATAAGTCTTTCATTCTTGACGCCGTAAACCTGATTAAAAACAGCGAAAACAACACGAAATACAAGGTCTACGCGGTAGTGGCTCCTTCCATTTCCAGTCAGTTTACTTACGCTAAACTCGGTCAGGTCATCACCGGTCTTAAAGAACTGGGCTTCCACACCGTTATCGAAGCCGCTCTGGGAGCAGATATGGTAGCTATGTCCGAATCCAAAGAACTTGCGGAAAAAGGCTTCCTCACCAGTTCCTGCTGTCCTGCGTTCGTGGCGTTTATAGAAAAGCACTATCCCGACCTGAAACCTCTCGTTTCTCATAATCCTTCGCCTATGACGGCTATAGCTCAGTACATCAAGGAACACGAAACCGATTCCAGGATTGTATTTATAGGTCCGTGTACCGCCAAGAAGCTCGAAGCTCAGAGAGAATCGGTTAAACCTTGGGTAGACGCCGTTCTTACGTTCGAAGAACTTCAGGCTCTTATCGACAGCAAAGATATAGACCTTACGACTCTTCCCGAAGGCGTACTCGACAACGCTTCCTACTACGGCAGAATTTTCGCCCGTGTCGGCGGTCTTTCCGACGCAGTCGTCGAGGCTCTTAAGGAACAGAATATGGAAGACTTCAAAGTTAAATCGGAAGTCTGCGACGGTATCGAAGCCTGCAAGATCGCTCTGCTTAAAAAGAGCAAGAACCTTCTTCAGTCCAACTTCATCGAAGGTATGGCTTGCGTTGGCGGTTGCATCAACGGCGCAGGTTGCCTGACTCACGGCGAAAAGAATAAAGCCGAAGTAGATAAGTACGGCAGAGAAGCCTTTGAAAAGACTATAACCGACGCCGTTTCCATTCTCGGCAAATAAAATTTTACTGCAATTATACTACAGCCCGCATTCAAAAAAGAGTGCGGGTTTTTTTATTGCCTTCCATTCTTCATAACCGATTATTTTTACGGGAACAAATCGGTTCAGACTGTGTTAAACTCTCTCATACATACCCAAGTACGCCCTCAGCCCAAAGCCTTGTCTGAGCCAAGCCCGCAAGGGGCGTGTTTCTATCTTAAAAACGCTACGCGCCGTAAAGGAAGCTTTTTTTAAGAACAAAAAAATCCGTTTACGTTCATCGGTGATAAAGAATGTAATGCTAAGCTTTCTATTCAACACAAAACCTCATTCAAGGCTCTTTCCGTTTTTCGGAAGGACCTTCTTATTTTTATAAAAACATTAGCGATAACGAACGGAGTAACGGACTCAGATAACTTGTTTCCGTTTGCGGAAGGAGTAAATTCGCGAGTGGGGGAGCGGGAAAAAACAAATATACAAAATTTCTACAAAAACGGGTGTTTTTTAATGGTTTTCGGATGGATTGGGCGTAAGAATGATGTTGGCAATATGCCAAGATAAAAGCCTGTTATTAAGGGATTTTGTTCTATTACTGATTGGCATTTTGCCACTATATTGAGATGTTATTTTTGTATTGTAATTTCGCTTTAACTAAATTACAAAAAAATCTTGACACCATTCAAAATCGGTGCTATTATGTATTTGTATAATGGGTGTTTGTTTCGTTCTCTCCGTGCAATTATCCGTTTACAACACCAACCCACTGAGGAGGAAAAACAAGATGCAAAGAAAAAGCTTGATAGCTGTTTTGCTTGTCGCAATGGTATTACTGCTCATATCGTGCAGTTCGCTTCAACTTGACAAGCCGAACGTTATCGATTCAAGTAACACAACAGCCCGCTTCTCTCGGTCTTTACTGAAAGCGGCGCAGTTCCTTAACGGCGGAACTTCCGAAACCGAATCGGATTCTTCCACCCTCCCCGCTAAAGACGACGAAGTTTACGTTACCGTAAAACTCGGTAGCGGTATCGTTGATTCTTACTTCGGTAGCGGATTTACGAGCGTTGCGGACTACGCACTTTCCAAAGAAGGCGAAGCCATGATCAGCGACTTTACCGCTCAGCAGGACTCGGTTATAGCTTTAATGAGAGACAAGAAGCTTACCACCGAAATCAAGCATCGTTACAACATTCTCCAGAACGGTTTCGCAGCTAAAATCAAATTCGGCGACATCGAAACCGTAAAGGCTCTTCCGGGCGTAAAACAGGTCGTTCTCGCAGAAGAGTACTCCATTCCGGAAGTTTCTTCAAAAGCTTTGGCTGCTTCCTTTGCAGACACGGGTATTTTCAATAACCCCACGAATTACGCAGGAGCAGGAACGGTTATAGCTATTCTGGATACCGGTATTTATGCGGACCATAGCGCATTTGCTACCGCTCCTTCCGTCGAAGCCATTAACTACGAATACGTAGAGAAAATACTTTCCGTAACCAATGCCGGCGCAGTAGGCGCAACGGCAGAAACAGCTTATTACAGCGCAAAAATCCCCTTCGCATTCAACTATGCGGACGGTAACGAAAGATTCCAGCCCGGTTATTCCGACATGAGCGTAGGTCACGAACACGGCACTCACGTTGCGGGTATCGCGGCAGGTAACGACGACACTATAAAGGGTGCTGCCTGGGACGCTCAGCTCGCGGTTATGAGAGTATTCGGCGCAGGCAAGCAGGGCGCTAACGATACCGACATCTACGCGGCTGTAGAAGACTGCGTGATTCTCGGCGTTCAGGTTGCTAACCTTTCGCTCGGCAGTACGTGCGGTTTTGCTTACGAAAAGGCAGAACAGAATCAGTTCGTAAACGACATCGTTAACCTTGCAAGAAAAGCAGGTCTCACTATGTGTTGCGCAACGGGTAACGTAGGTACGGCTTGGTGGGATTCGGATACTTTGGCTCCGTTCTCCGCCGTTGACGATCCCGATAACGGCACGGTAAGTTCGCCCGCTTCTTTCCCCAGCACGTTTGCAGTAGGTTCCGCAAACAACCTCGTGAAGATTTACGTAAACTTCGAAGGTTCGAGAATAATCGGCAGAAACGGCGTTGTAGACTCCGAAACGAGCAAGGAAATCAACTTCTTCGCTATTCTTGACGGCAAAGACGAAGCGACCTTCGAATACGTTGCAGTTCCCGGCGCGGGCGCACCCGAAGATTACGACGGACTTGACGTTACGGGTAAGATCGCTCTCGTTCAGAGAGGAGAAATCTCCTTTGCCGAAAAGGTTCAGAACGCAAAGGATAAAGGCGCGATAGCTTGTATTCTTTACGATAACGTAACCGAAAAGATTGAAAAATTCGGCGCGGTCGTAGGCGAAAACACTATTCCCACCATGACAATTACTCTTGAAGACGGCACCACGCTTGCCAATGCTCAGGACAAACGTATCACGATCGGCTCTTCCGACTATTTCGTGGAATACTCGTATTTCTCTTCGATGGGCGCTCTTAACGACCTTTCCATCGGCGTAGACATTCTCGGTATAGGCGCTGGCGTTTACTCCGCGGTTCCTCAGTACTATGACTGGCAGTTCGGAACAAACGGTTACACCTACATGGACGGTACTTCCATGGCAACCCCCAACGTCGCAGGCGTTATGGCGGCTCTTAAAGGATACCTCAAACAGGCTTATCCCACCAAGACTCCTGCCGAAATCTCCAATCTCGCTATGCAACGTCTTATGAGCACGGCTACTATTCTCGAAAACTCCGACGGCAACCCCATCACCCCCAGAAGACAGGGTTCGGGTCTTGCAGACATCGAAAGAGCCATTGAAACCGACGCTTACATAACGGTAACCGGTTCGGACAGAACCAAACTCAACCTCGGTAGCGACACCGAAAAAGACGGTATTTATACGCTTAACTTCAACGTTGTGAACGACGGCGAAAACGCTCTCGGTTATAAACTTAACGTACTTACCTTCACCGAATCCGCAGTAACCGGTAAATCCATAAACTACACCTTAAAGGGCGCGGATAAACTCATGATTGCCGAAAAAGCTTATATGCTTGACGGCGCAGAAGTTAAGTATTACGTGAACGGCACGCTTCTCGAAGGCGACGAAATCACCGTGGAAGCAGGCGAAAAACTCAAGATCAAAGCCGTTATCACTCTTACGGAAGAAAACAAAGCTTACATGAACGAAACCTTCCCCAACGGTATTTACGTTGAAGGCTTTGCGGTTCTCGAAAGCACGGACGAAGAAGGCATCGACCTTCACATTCCGTACATATCTTTCTACGGCGATTGGATGACTCTTCCCGCATACGAACCCACGGCTTCCGACGGCACGGCTTCGACTTTCGGAAAATACTTCGGTCTTACGTTTATGTCCTATGAAGACGCAGGCAACGGCTGGTTCGTCGGACAGGAAATTCAGGCAGGCGTATATTCTTACACTCTTCCCGAAGGATACAAAGCTCCTACGGCTAATGCAGACAAAGCCGCTATCGGCAGAGGCGTTGACGACAACGGTTCTTTGGACGGAACGGTAATACTTAAAGCTATTAACCTTGCTATTAAGCGTAACGCTTCCTCGGTTTATCTCAGTTATACGAAGGTCGGCACCGGTGAAAGTCTCGGCAACGACGTTTTCTATAACATCGGTAAGGCTTGCGCAGGCACTAACGGCGGATATTCGCTCACTTTTAACGAATTCTATCCCGAAACGCTGATGCTCGCAAACAACGAACAGCTTCTTTTCAGCTTTACCTACGACTTTAACGATAAGCCCGTCGGTCAGGTTGTTGATATGCCCGTATTTATCGACCTCGAAGCTCCCACCCTTGAAAAAGCTTCCTGGAGAACGGAAGACGGCAGAACTTACCTCGACCTTACCGTTTACGACAACCATTACCTTCAGGCAACCGGTCTTCTTACCTACGGAACGGAAGACAGCTATAACAGCCTTTACAAATTCATGTTCCCGTGTTACGGCGACGTAAGAAACGGAGATTACTCCTACTCGATAGACGTTACCGATTATATGGCTAACGTTGTAAACGACACCTTTGCGGTTCAGCTCGTTGACTATGCAAGAAACGTTTCCGTTTACGAAATCGAACTTCCCGATAGCGGTGAAAACAACGCAAACGCTGTTATTACAGGCAACGAAAACCGTACTCTTGCGGTAAGATACCGTACCGACGACGCCGTAATTTACTACGACGTAAACGATCCTTCCTATACGGAAGTTCACACTTACAGCAGTTTTGACAGCTCCAAGGCAAACAATGCCGTCGTTAACTCCGAAAGCGAAGGAACGGACGAATTCGTTATCGAAAACGGCGTTCTTAAAGCTTACAACGGCGAAGGCGGAGAAGTTGTAATTCCCGACGGAGTTACCTCTATAGGCGCATACGTTTTCAACGGCGACAGCAGAATCACAAAACTCGTTCTTCCCGAAGGTCTTAAATCGATAGGTTATTATTCTATCAGAAATCTTTATCACCTCACCGAGATCGTTCTTCCCAAGTCGCTCGAAAGAATGGAATATTATTCCTTCTGTACTCTTCCCTTGCTGACTTCTCTCGATCTTGAAAATACCAGCCTTAACTACGCGGCTTTCGCACTCAACGGTATAGCCGGCGTTAAGACTCTTACCTTCCCCAAGACGGAAACTCCGCTTACTCTTAACTTCACCTTGGACGTATGTTATAACCTCGAAAAGGTTACTTTCCTCGGCGACGTGGCGTCTATACATTCAAGCTTTATGTTCAACGATTCTCTTAAAGAAATCGAATTCATGGGCAACGTTACCTCTCTCGAAGGCGTAAGAGCAGGTATGGCTTTGTCGTTAACCGGTTGCGACGTTCTCGAAAGAATAGTATTCCACGGCAACGTAGACAAACTCGGCTACTGCATAGTTCAGGATTACGGCGACTACGTTTACAAAGATTACAGTCAGGCAGCGTCCGCTCTTATCGGTCTTAAAGAAGTTATCTTCGAAAAAGACGTAGGAAGTATCGACGGTATATCCTTCTCCGGTTGCCCGAAACTTGAAAACGTAGCTTTCGGCGGAAACGTCGGCTACATAGGTAGCGGAGCATTCGGTGGAAGCGACATGCTTTACGGCGGTTTCACCGTACTTGAAGGCAACGACAAGCTTATTAAAGACGAAACGGGTATCGTTTACAACGCAGACAAGACCGCTATGTTCAAGCCTTCGGCTTGGGATTACGACGGCGTACTCGAACTGCCCGAAACCATTACCGAACTTAACGAAAGAGAATTCTCCATTCCCGAATTCGTTCCCGAATACGTTAAACAGGATTACGGTATCTATCCCGAAGGAGAAAACGGCGGCGGTTATTACTGGAACCTCAACTCTATGTTCGGAAATCCCGACTACGACAAGACCCTCCTTAAAGGCGTTAAACTCGGAAGTCAGATAAAGACTTTACCCGCATATTGCTTCTACAGAAACTACAACCTTGCGGAAATCAACCTCGAAAACGTCGAAGTATTCAAAACGCAGTCCCTTTCGGGAACGGCTATAACAAGCTTCAGAACAACCGAAAACACCAAGAAGATCGGCGCGGGCGTTTGGAAAGGTTGCCGTAACCTCACCGAAATCGTTATAGGCGAAAACGTTGAAGTGGAAACCTACGAAGAATTCTATTCCGGCACAGGTTTCGTTGAAATCGAAGTTCCCGAATATATCACCGCAGACGCGGCTTACCTGTTCGCAGCCTGCAAGAACCTCGAAAAGGTAACCTTCCTTAATACCGGTTCTCAGAATATAGGTTCGGGCGCTTTCAGCGGTACGACTTCTCTTAAAGAAATCATAGGTATCGACAACGTAACCGCTATCGGCGAGTACGCATTCAATCTTTCGGGTATCACTCACCTCGAACTCGAAAACGTAAAGAGTATATCCGGTCCTGCGTTCTACCATGCGGAGAAGATCGAATCCGTTTACTTCCCTGCTCTCGAAACCGTTGAACCGATATACGATTGGGACGGCGAACTCTACAACGCGTTTGCATACTGCACGTCGCTTAAATCCTTCTACATCGGCGAAAACTGCGGTTACTTCAATCCTGTAGGAATGTTCGAAGGTTGCGACGCTCTCGAAGAAATCGTCGTTCACGAGAACAACCGTGTATTCTCTTCTATAGAAGGCATACTCTTCAACAAGGCAGAAACGGCTATTCTTCTCTATCCGACGGCAAGCACCGCAACCGAACTCGAACTGCCCGACACCATCAAGGCGATTAACGCAGGAACGTTTATGGGCGCGCCCAACCTCGAAAAAGTAGTTATGCCCGCGGTCGAAACCATCGGCGCAAACGCATTCGCTTACTCGGCGGTTAAGGAAGTTGTCGTAAGCGACGCTCTCGTCGAAATCGGCTTAGGCGCGTTCAGAAATACCGCTATAAGCGAGTTTGATCTTTCCGACGTACTCGTTATCGACGACGACGCTTTCTATGCGACCAAGCTCACCGAAGTTACCGTAAACAAAGCGGAATACCTCGGAAACAAAGCTTTCGGCGCAATTGAAACGCTCGAAAAGGTAACTATCGGCGGAGTAGATGAATTCAACTTCTCCAGAGTATTCTTCGGTTCCACCAACATCTCTTCCGTTGAACTTAACGGCTGTGAAGTTCTCACCGAATTCGAAGACGGACTCTATAACGCAGACAAGACCGTTCTCTACAGATACTTCGGAACGGAAGCAAACGTAACTCTTCCCGAAGGAATCGTTAAGATCGATTCTCACGCATTTGCAGGCAACACGACCGTTAAGAACGTAGTTCTTCCCGCAAGTCTCGGATATATCGCTGACGGCGCGTTCTACGGATGTACTGCTCTTACCGAAATCACCTTCAAATCCGAAAAAGCACCCGTTCTTCAGAACTATTACAGAGACGGCGTAAGATACCTCTATAACCAGTTTGTAAACGATCTCGAAGAAGCTGACGGAAACGAAGACGTTAAGATTTACGTAAGCGGTGACGCATCTTACAACACCTACATCTGGAGAACTTACTTCAAAAACATAATCGTAAAATAAGCGATTAAATAGCTAATCGTAAAATAAGCGATTAAGTAACAACAACCAATCGTAAAAGCGATTACACAGCAACAACCAATCGTAAAAGCGATTAAATAGCTAATCGCAAAACAAACGATTAAACAAGCCGAAAGGCGAAGGCTCCGCATTTGCGGAGCCTTTTTTATGAGGAAATTCGTATTAAGAAGAAAATTCGCCTTAGCGTTAAGCGGAAATACGCCTTGAATTGAATACGATTGCCCTTCCTTGCGCATAGTTTATATATTGCATAGCTTTTATATCGCAGTGTCACGGCATAAAAAGTTAAAGAAAGCGGTGGGCGTTCTTTCTTGACAAAAAAGAAAAACCGTGATAAAATACAGTTAATCGGAGGCGAATATGGAATACAGAGTTGCGGTAATCAGCATTATCGTGGAAAAAAACGAAAAAGTGGAGGTTCTTAACGAGCTTCTGCACGAATACGGGGATTATATCCTCGGCAGAATGGGTATTCCGTACAGAAAACGCGGTATCAACATAATAAGTATCGCTCTCGACGCACCGCAGGACGTTATAAATTCTCTCGCCGGCAAAATCGGCAGAATAGAGGGTATAACCACAAAAACCGCCTATTCGGGAAGCGTTTATTCCGACTGACGATAACGGGTTAAAACGGAATTGCTCGTAGATTAAAACGGAATCGCTCGCAGATTAAAACGACGTCGGTCGTCCTTCCGAACGAAACCCGACGGAAACCGACAAAAAATCCGTTAAAATCGATTCAAACCTACAGAAATCGATTGAAATTGAATAGAAATCGGTTAAAACCGACAAAAAACGACGAATAATAAAAAATCGAATCCCTGACGCCGAAATTGCGATTGAGGCGAAAGATAAGGTTCGTGTGAGTGAGTTTGCTTTACCGCACGCCTTTTTCGGGGGGTGCGGTTTTTTCGTGGAGAAACAATGAAAACAGGCTTTTCGACTAAAATCAATTATCCGCTGATTATCGGGCTTATACTTTTCCCCGTGGTAAGTATTCTCGTGTGCTTCTGTATAGGCAGGTATTCCGTGTCCGTGGTGGAAATGCTGAGTTGGATTTTCGGCGGAAAGATAGATTCCGTCACGGCTTCGGTACTTTCGCAGAGATTGCCGAGAATTCTCACCGCGGCTCTCGTGGGCGGAGGACTTTCCGTTGCGGGTTGCGTACTGCAAAGCACCTTTTCCAATCCTCTGGCAACGCCCGACACGTTGGGTGTGGCTTCGGGCGCGAGTTTCGGCGCGGCTCTTTCCATTTTACTCGGCTTTTCGCTTATAGGAAGTCAGATTCTGGCTTTCGTTTTCGGCGTGGGGGCTTTGCTTCTCACTATGCTTGCGGGAAAACGCCGTAGCGGAACGACTTCCATGATTCTTGCGGGCGTAATGATGGGTTCGCTCTTTTCGTCGCTGGTTTCGCTCGTGAAATATCTTGCCGACACGGAATCCCAGCTTCCGTCGATAACCTACTGGCTTATGGGAAGTCTGAGCGGAGCGGGCAAAAAAACGCTGATTTTCGGCGCGCCCGTGATAATTATCGGCATACTCGTGCTTTTCGTAATGAGAAGGAAACTCAACCTTCTGCCTCTTTCCGAAGACGAAGCCACTTCTCTCGGAACGGATATAAAGAAACTGAGAATTACCGCTCTTACCGCGTCGGCGGCAATTACCGCTTCGTCGGTGGCTATGTGCGGTCCCGTGGGCTGGGTAGGGCTTCTCGTTCCTCACGTTTCGAAAATGCTTTTCGGGAACAATCATAAGATAACCGTTCCCGCTTCGATAAGTTTCGGTTCGGCTTTTCTTGTGGCGGTGGATACGCTTGCACGGTCGGTTACCGCTTCGGAAATCCCCATATCCGTATTGACGTCGGTTATCGGCGCGCCCTTTTTTATCTATATCCTCAGAAGAAAGGGAGGAAGCGGTTTATGATTTTTCAGGTAAAAAACGGCTGTTTCCGCTATAATAAAAAAGAAGACGACGTGCTTTCAGACGTGAATTTCGACGTTAAAAGCGGAGAAATACTTGCCGTTCTCGGTCCCAACGGAGCGGGTAAGACTACGCTTTTAAGGTGCGCTCTGGGTTTTTTGAAGTTTGACAGGGGCGAAGCTTTGTTTGACGGAAAGAACGTGCGCTCGTATAGTCCGAGCGAACTTTGGAGGAAAGTGGCTTACGTTCCTCAGGCAAGGCAGACCATATCGCCCTATACGGTGGAAGAAACGGTACTTCTCGGAAGAAGCAGTTACGGCGATATACTCGGCAGAATTACCGCGGAAGACTATAAAGCAGCGGACGAAGTCATAGAAAAACTCAATTTAGAGCGCATACGGCATAAAAATTGCAGTGAAATAAGCGGAGGAGAACTTCAGATGGTTCTGATTGCCCGCGCGCTTGCCGTTTTCCCCGAACTTCTCGTACTCGACGAACCCGAATCCAACCTCGACTTCCGCAATCAGCTTCTCGTTCTCGATACGCTGACGAGACTTGCAAAAAACGGTACGGGTATAATTCTCAACACTCACTATCCCGCGCACGCCCTCAGACGGGCGGATAAGGCTCTTATGCTGGGGAAGGACGGAAGTTCGGAATTCGGAAGAACGCAGGAAGTCGTGACGAGCGAAAATATCGGCAGGTTTTTCGGAGTGAACGCGGTTATAGGCGAAATCGAAACCGACACCAACCATTATATCGACGTTATTCCCGTGGACTTCGATTTGCCCAAGGAAAACACCGACGATTCCGAAGTTATAGCTACCTTGTCGGTGATTATGAAAGACAATTCCGTAGCTCAGGAAGTCAACGCCGTTATCCACAAAGCCTTTCCCTTCGTTCTCGGAAGAATGGGAATGCCCGTAAGGGACGAAGGCTTATATATAATCAATCTCGTGCTTAAAGCTTCCCCGCGCGAAATCCGAGCCGTTTTAAGAGAACTTAACGAAAAATCGGGCGTGAGCGTCAAAGCCGTTTTCGAAAGGAGATGAACTTATGGTCAGGGATTTAATAGTAAAGCTTAAAGAAAACCGCAGTCTTTCTCATTCCGAATGGGTTGAGGTTTTAAGTCGTTACACGGACGAAGACAGAGTTTTTGCCGAAAACGAAGCAAGAAATCTTACCGAAAGAATATTCGGCAGAAAGATTTTCTTCCGAGGAATAATCGAATTCACCAATTACTGCAAAAACGACTGCTACTACTGCGGAATAAGACGTTCCGACTTAAACGCCGTTCGCTACAGGCTTTCAAAGGAAGAAATTCTCGAATGCGCCCGAGAAGGCTACGCTTTGGGATACAGAACTTTCGTCCTTCAGGGCGGAGAAGACGCGTTTTTCACCGACGAAAGACTGATCGATATTATAAAAGCCATAAAGGCGGAATTCCCCGAATGCGCGATTACTTTATCCGTAGGCGAGCGCGACAGAGCTTCCTACGAAAAGCTGTTCGAAGCGGGCGCGGACAGATACCTTCTTCGTCACGAAACGGCAGACTGCAAGCTTTATAGTAAGCTTCACCCAAAGGAACTTTCACTCGAAAACAGAATGAGATGTTTAAGAGACCTTAAAGAAATCGGTTTCCAGACGGGCGCGGGAATGATGATAGGCGCGCCTTATCAGACGGCGGAAGAACTTGCGGAAGACATGGAATTTTTGTCCGAATTTAAGCCTCAGATGGTGGGTATAGGTCCGTTTATCCCCCATAAAGACACGCCCTTTTGCGGTTTTCCGTCGGGTAACGAAAATCTGACTCTCTTTTGCCTGAGTCTCGTTCGGCTTATGCTTCCCTGTTCGCTTTTGCCCGCGACTACCGCGCTCGGAACGGTTGACGGACGGGGCAGACAAAAGGGCGTTCTTGCGGGCTGCAACGTCGTTATGCCCAATCTTTCGCCTTTGTCCGTCAGAAAAAAGTACCTTTTATACGACGGAAAGGCAGGAACCGACAGCGACGCCGAAGAAGGTCTTAAAGTCCTCAGAAAACAGATGGAAGAAATCGGCTACGAGGTCGTAACGGGCAGAGGAGACTATAAACGGGAGGAGAATTTATGATAAGAATCGCGATTTACGGCAAAGGCGGAATAGGAAAATCCACGACGGTTTCCAATATTTCCGCGGCTCTTTCCGAAAAAGGGCTTAAAGTAATGCAGATAGGGTGCGATCCCAAAGCAGATTCCACGGTGAACCTTCTTCACGGTGAAAAAATCAATACCGCGCTCGATCTTATACGGGAAAAAGGCAACGATTTTGTGCTTTCCGATATGGTAAAAATCGGATTCGGAGGAGTGGTTTGCGCCGAAGCGGGCGGTCCCGTCCCCGGTCAGGGTTGTGCGGGAAGAGGTATTATAGCGGCACTTGAAAAGCTCGAAGAAAAAGGTGCGTACGAAGTCTATAAGCCCGACGTGGTTTTTTACGACGTTTTAGGCGACGTCGTGTGCGGAGGTTTTGCCATGCCCATGAGAGCAGGTTACGCGCAAAAGGTCTTTATTATAACTTCGGGCGAAAATATGGCTATCCACGCCGGTGCAAATATCGCCGTCGCCTTAGATAACTTCAAAGGCAGAGGTTACGCCACGCTCGGAGGAATTATCCTTAACAGAAGGAACGTCCGTAACGAAGAAGAAAAGGTTGCGGAGCTTTGCGACGACATTCATTCGTCGATAACGGGAAGTCTTTCGTTCAGTCCCGTGGTTCAGGAAGCGGACGAGAAGAAGAAGACGGTTATCGAAGCTTTCCCGGACAGCGAAATGGCGGAAGAATACAGAAAGCTTGCCGTAAGCGTGATAAAAGCCTGCGGAGGAGATATATGCTGAAAAGATTGGGCGAAAGCGCGGATATAAAGCCCGTTAAGATTTCCGAAGCCTCTTTTCCGTCGCCCTTTTCCTCGGGTCTCGAATATTCGGCGCCCGCGAGAGGCGTTTTCAACATAGTCCACACGGGTATGCTTATACCCGAAATTCACGAAATTTTCGTGTGCGCGCAGGGTTGTCTCAGAGGAGTGGTTTTAACCGCTGCGGAAATGGGTGCGCAGGAGAGATTCTCTACAGTTACCGTCAAGGAAAACAACCTTCTTGAAGGCGATATGGAAAGCCTTATAATAGAAGGCGTTTCGGATATTCTTTCAAGGCTCGGTTCGGTTCCGCCCGCCGTTCTCGTATATACGAGTTGCATCCATCATTTTACGGGGTGTGACCTTAACTACTGCTACGCCGAGCTGAGAAAGAGATTCCCGTCGGTTGAGTTTACCGACTGTTATATGAACCCCATTATGCGTAAAAGCGGACTTACGCCCGATCAGATTATGCGCAAACAGCTTTACAGCCTGTTAACGCCAATGAGTTCCGACGGCGGAATAAATATCATCGGGAACAACTATTCAACGGACGACGAAAGCGACATAGTAAAGCTTATATTAAAGTCGGGAAGGAAACTCAGAGAAGTCACGAGATGCAGTAGCTACTCGGAATACAAAGAAATGGCTATGTCTGCGCTTAACGTGAGCTACAACCCGTCGGCTCGCGCTGGCGGAGAAGCTCTCGGAAAAAGGCTTAACCGAAAACACCTGTTTTTGCCTATGAGCTTCTCGGAAGACAAGATAATCCGTAATATGACCTTGCTTTCAAACGAACTCAACGTAAGTTACGACTGCGAAGAAGATAAAGAACGCGCCGTAGAAGCCATTAAAAAAGCCCGTAAAGCGGTTGGCGACCGTCCCGTCGCCGTGGACTATACGGCTGTCATTGCGCCACTCAGCCTCATAAAACTGCTCGTAGAATTCGGTTTCAACGTCAAAAGGTTTTATACCGATTCTTTTATGCCTATGGAAAGAGAAGAATTCGACTATCTTAAAGAGAATCTTCCGAATCTTGAAATTCTGCCGACCGTCCGTCCCGAAATGGGAGTAGCAGGCAGGAATCAACCCGAATTCCTTTGCGTGGGACAGAAATCCGCCTATTTTACGGGTACGAAAAACTTCGTGAATATCGTCGAAGGCGCGGGTTTATACGGGTTTTACGGCATAAGGAGAATTGCTGAACTCATAGAAGAAGCGAATGCCACGGAAAAAGAAGCGCGCGACTGCATTCAGCAAAAAGGTTGGGGGTGCAACTGCTGTTTATGAAACAAACTCAGAAGATAATTTCCACTTACACGGCGGACGTTTCGGGCGTATGCTCGGCGCTATACGAACTCGAAGGAATGACGGTTATACACGACGCGTCGGGCTGTAATTCCACCTATAACACTCACGACGAACCTCGTTGGTACGACAGTCCGAGTCTCGTTTTCATATCGGGACTTACCGAAACCGAGGCTATTATGGGGGACGACGAGAAACTCGTCCGCGACATAACCGAAACCGCAAAGGAATTAAAACCGCGTTTTATAGCCATAGCGGGTTCGCCCGTTCCTATGATGACGGGGTGCGACATTCCTGCGATTGCGCGCGAAACGGAAGCCTTGACGGGCATTCCTTCCTTCGGTTTTCAGACGAGCGGAATGCATTCCTACGTTTCAGGCGCGGGAGAGGCGCTTGAGGCGTATATCGATCGTTTCGCGGAACGAAAAGAGAAGAAGAAAAGAAGCGCGAATATCTTAGGCGTAACGCCCGTGGATTTTTCGGTTAACGGGCAGAACGAGAGTATGAAAACCTTTCTTATCGAAAACGGATGGGAGGTTATAAGTACGGTAGCTCAGGGAAGTTCACGGCAGGAAATCGCTCTTACGGCTCAGGCGGAAGTCAACCTCGTCGTCTCTTCCGTAGGACTTAAAACCGCCCGCCTTCTTTATAAGAAGTTCGGAACGCCCTACGTCATAGGTACGCCCTACGGAAAAGAATTCGGAAATCGTCTCGTTCGTATGATGGAAAAATCCTCGGAAACGGGAGAAAACGCAGTGGGGTTCGGTGACTTTGCGGGTTTCGGCGACGTCTTTATTATAGGCGAATGCGTAACTTCCCGTTCTTTGGCTATGGCTATAAACATTAAATACGGCAAAGAAGTCCGCGTTATCTGTCCGCTTGAAATGAGCGAAGGACTGCTTTCTACTGGCGACTACGCTTTATCGGAAGAAGAGGACGTCGAAAACGCGCTTAAAAACGCTTCCGCCGTTATAGCCGATCCGCTTTATAAGCCCATAGTTCCCAAGTCCGCGAAGTTTTTCGCTCTTCCGCACGAAGGCTTTTCGGGCAGACTTTACAGAAAGAACATTCCCGACCTTATAAAAGGAATATAGCGGAGTTCTTCCCTGCTTAATCGAAGGAATATAATCCTTTCGGTTTAGTCAAAGGAACGTAAAAACGCTTTGGTTTAATCGAGCGTACAAAACGAAGACGTTGACGTTACGAAAAACGAAAAAGTAACGTTCGATAGGATATAAAAACCAATTGAAAAAGGAGAAAAATATGAAAAAAACAGTATTGATTTTACTGCTCGTGTGCCTTACGCTGACGCTTTGCGCCTGCCCGTCGCCCGAGCCTCAACCCGACGCAGACACGATTACCGTGACCGACCACGCGGGAAACCAAGTTACTCTTCCCAAAGAAATCAACAGAATAGTAGTCGCGGATATATTTCCGCTTCCGTCAATTCTCTCGGTGTTTTTCGGTTCCGCAAGCAAGCTTGTGGGCATAGCGCCTACAAGTATGGCTGCCGCTAAAAACAGCCTTCTTTCCGAGCTTTATCCCGAAATTCTGAACGCCGAAACGAGTTTTATGCAGGGCGCCGTCGTTAATGCGGAAGAACTCGCAAAACTCAGACCCGACGTCGTTTTCGTAAGCACGGGAAGCGCGAAACAGGGCGAAACTTTAAGAAACGCAGGCTTTAACGTAGTGGAAATTTCCGCAAGCAAGTGGGAATACAACGCAATCGAAACGCTTAACGAGTGGATAAGTCTGCTTTCCGAAATCTTCCCCGCAAGTCAGGAAAGAGCTGAGCTTGCAAAGAAAGCCAGCCTCGAAGCTTACGACCTCGTAACAAAGAGAGTAAGTTCGCTTAAAACCGAAGAAAAGAAACGCGTGTTCTTTATGTTCCAGTACGGCAAAGACAACATTCTGACTTCGGGCAAGAACTTCTTCGGTCAGTGGTGGGCGGAAGCTATGGGCGCGGTCAACGTTGCGGAAGAACTTACCAAAGATAATTCCGTAGCCGTAAATCTCGAACAGGTTATAGAATGGAATCCCGATATAATCTTCATTACCAACTTCACTACGGCTCAGCCCAAAGACCTTTACGAAAACACTATAGGCAACTACGACTGGTCGGAAGTTTCGGCTGTCAAGAACAGAAAGGTATATAAAATGCCTCTCGGTATGTACAGAAGCTACACGCCCGGCATAGATACGCCCGTAACTCTTCTCTGGTTTGCAAAGACGGCTTACCCCGAGCTTTTCGGCGACATAGACATAATTGATGAAGTTATAAGCTACTATAAGGACGTTTTCGGAGCGGAACTCACTAAGGCTCAGGCTGAATCCATCTTTGCTCCCTCGGGAAACGCAGGAAAAATCGATTATTAGGAGATAAACTATGGGACTTAACGATACGCCTTCTTCCGAAAGAGTGCATATAGGATTTTTCGGACTGAGAAACGCGGGAAAATCCAGTCTCGTCAACGCCGTTACGGGACAGAACCTTTCCCTCGTTTCCGAGATAAAGGGAACGACTACCGATCCCGTTCAGAAAACCATGGAGCTTCTTCCCATTGGTCCCGTGGTAATCATAGATACCCCCGGCATTGACGACAGCGGTTCGTTGGGCGAAATGCGGGTTACCCGGGCAAGAAGAATGCTTGATAAAACCGATATAGCCGTTCTCGTAGTTGACGCCACTTTGGGACTTAACGGCGGAGATAAGGAACTTATCGAACTGTTCACCGAAATGAAGATTCCTTATATCGTCGCTATGAATAAGTGCGACCTCCTCACTAAAATACCCGAAACCAAAGATAACGTTATCTACGTAAGCGCGGAAAAACGTCTGAACGTTTACGAGCTTAAAGAAATGATAGGCAGGCTTTCTGGAGTGCAGGATAAAGGCAAAAGGCTTATAGGCGACCTGATTTCAAAAAAAGACGTAATAATTCTCGTTACGCCCGTAGATTCGGCTGCTCCGAAGGCAAGACTTATTCTTCCTCAGCAGGAAACAATACGTGACATTCTCGATTCCGACGCGATAAACGTCGTGGTCAAAGAAACCGAACTTAAGGACGCTCTTGAACTTCTTAGCGGAAAAGTCAGAATGGTTGTTACCGACTCTCAGGCTTTCGGAAAGGTCAGCAAAGAAACTCCCGAAGACATTCTGCTTACCTCCTTTTCCATACTGTTTGCCCGCTATAAAGGCGAACTCGACGAAGCTGTGAAGGGCGCGACTGCTCTTAAAACATTGAAGGACGGCGACAAAGTGCTTATCTCCGAAGGCTGTACTCACCACAGACAGTGCGGAGACATAGGCTCGGTGAAGCTTCCGAATTGGATAAGCGGTTTTACGGGCAGGAAACTTTCCTTCGATTTCACGTCGGGCGGAACTTTCCCCCAAGACCTTTCGGAATACGCTCTGGTCGTCCATTGCGGAGCGTGTATGCTCAACGAACGCGAAATGCATTCCCGCATAGAAAAGGCAAGAAACGCAGGCGTTCCCATAACCAATTACGGAATAGCCATAGCTATGATTCACGGCATATTGAAGCGTTCGCTTTCGCCCTTTCCCGAGCTTATAAAGAGGTATTTTTAACGGTAAAACTCAACGTACGGCGTTAGTGTGTTCTTGTTTCTGTCAAAAGGATAAAATTATAAACCGTAATGCCGAAACTTAAAGAGCAGTGCAAACTGCTCTTTTTTATACGGATTTATACAGAACGTTTGTGACTATATGGGAATGAGCTTTGCTTATAAGAAAGCTTTAACCGTTTGTCCGAAAGCCGACGACCGATTACGTTCGCGCGGTAAACGCTTGACAGTGGCGAAAAAGCGTACTATAATAAACGGGTTGTGTATTTACGGAGGTAGAAAAAATGAAGTCGCCGACAGCAAAAAACGCGATTAAATTATCCGATCATTTTAATTACGGTAAGCTTTTAAGGTTTACTCTCCCGTCCATCGTAATGATGATTTTTACGTCTATTTACAGCATAGTAGACGGCTTTTTCGTATCCAATTTCGTAGGAAAAACGGCTTTTGCGGCGGTTAATTTCGCTATGCCTCTTCTTATGATAATGGGTTGCGTGGGCTTTATGTTCGGTTCGGGCGGAAGCGCGCTTATCTCCAAGTTCTTAGGCGAAGGCAATAGCGAAAAAGCAAACTCCGCCTTTTCTTTTATAGTTTACTGCGCCGGAGTTATAGGTATTATCCTTGCCGTTCTCGGTGAAATCTTCGCGCGCTCGCTTATTTCTCTTATGGGAGCTTCGGGCGAACTTCTCGATCAGGCGGTGCTTTACAGCAGAATATACCTTATAGGTCTGCCCTTTTTCGTTCTGCAATACGAATTCCAGTGTCTTTTCGCAACGGCTGAAAAACCAAAACTCGGTCTTTTCGTAACCTTGGCTGCGGGATTCACCAATATAATTCTCGACGCGGTTTTCGTTATGGCGTTTAATTGGGGACTTATAGGAGCCGCGGTAGCGACCGTTCTCAGTATGGTTGTGGGCGGATTTGTCCCTCTGGTTTACTTTATGAGAAAGAACGACAGTCTTTTAAGACTTACCAAGTGCGGTTTCGACAGGAGCGTGCTTTTCAAGACCTGTACCAACGGTTCTTCTGAATTTTTAAGCAACATTTCCATGTCCGTCGTAAGTATGCTCTATAATCTTCAGCTTATGAAATACGCGGGCGAAAACGGAATATCCGCATACGGCGTTCTTATGTACGTATCGATGATTTTTCAGGCGATATTCATAGGTTACGCGGTGGGCGTAGCGCCCGTCACGGGCTACAATTTCGGCGCGCAGAACAAGGCTGAACTTAAAAACGTTTTAAGAAAGAGTTTCGTTATCATAGGAATAGCGGCGGTGGCAATGTTCGGCGCGGGCGAACTTTTTTCGCATCCCCTTGCAAAGCTTTTCGTAGGATACGACGAAGAACTTATGGAAATGACCAACCACGCTTTCAGAATATTCTCCTTCTCCTTCCTGTTCTGCGGTTTCACGATATACGTTTCGTCTTTCTTTACCGCACTCAACGACGGACTGACTTCCGCGCTCGTTTCCTGTCTCAGAACGTTGGTATTTCAGATTGCAAGCGTAATCGTCTTCCCGCTTTTATGGCAACTCGACGGAATATGGCTTTCTATCGTCGCTGCGGAAGTTATGGCGATAATCGTTTCCTTCACGTTCCTTAAAATAAAGCAGAAGAAGTTCGGCTATTAAGCCTCAAAGATAACTTCGGATTGCCCGGAATTCCGAGAAATTGCCGACAACTCAGAACGCTGAGGTAAATTCGGCTTGTTTGTCGGCTTAAAATCAAGACGCACATTCCCTTGACTTAAACGGGAAAAACCCGACGAAAAAAACGAAAATTGTAGCAATAGTGAAAAATTTGCCGAAAAGGGTTGAAAAACCGTTCTTCGTGTGGTATAATCCGTATAGAATGGGGAGAAGCCCGAAGGACGGAAAATTATGAAGAAATTTGCGGTAGTACTGCTATGTTTCGTTATCATCTCAGCCACCTTGGTGTTCGGAAGCTACTTTTATATGAAGCAGTCTTACGGTATAGACGTTTTCGTCGCCATAGGTCAGTTTGAAAAGCTTTCGGAAAAGGTGGACGAAAAAAGCGTTTTTCCGATGAAATTCAGCGAAGAGGACGCGTCGGCGGCATTCGAAAGCGTCAACAGTTGCGGAACGGACGTTATTACCTGTAACGAAAAGGGAGAGTGCGTTTTTAATTACCGGTCGGGCAAAATGACGCGCGCGGTTATACTTACCGAAAAGCAAACGGCAGGTCTTCTTTCCGTGCTTATGAAAAACTCCTCGGGCAGTCTTACCGTCGGGGACAAAGAGCTTTCCGCCGAAGTTATTCAGGTTATTATCGATAACGTTGACGAAAAGGGCGGAGCGGAGGTAAAACTTACACTGAAGATAAAAACGGACAACCTCAAAAAGTTCATGAACGCCTTTCCGAGCAGCGTTATGAGAGGACTTTTTCCCGACGAATTGTACGTTACGTCGGTTTTCCGTATGGAAAAGAGCGACTCGGAGTTTTCTTTCGAAGTTAAACCGCAAAGCCTTTTGTTAAACGGTTTTTCGTCTGCCGAAACGCAGGATATTCTGAATTCTTTGGGTTCGTTCGTGAAAATCGACGCCGACGTTTTCAATTCCGCGCTCGCGGAGACCTTTACGGGACTTCTTATCGGAACGGACGAAAACCTCGGTTTCGCAACATCGCTCAAAGCCTTGGGCGCGAAAGACGTGAAGTTCGCCGACCTTTCCGCAGGCGCCGGTTTCGAAAAAGTCTTCGCCGTCGTCATTTAATCGCAGAACCAAACGAGACTCCCTGCAATATTTAAGCAGAGGACATAACAAGACCCTCCTGCAACGTTTAAGCAAAGAACAAAAAAGACTTTCCGGCAACGTTTAAGCAAAGAATCAAACGAGAGAGAACCCTTGCAAAAAGTAATCTCGTATACCCTAAAAAACAGGCGATTTCGGTAACTTCAAAATAAAAAACGAAACTACTCGGTAAATTTGAGATAAAAACAAAGATATTCGGGAATTTTAAGCGACATAAAAGAATGCTTGGTAATTTGAGATAAAAAACAGAGACATTCTGTAACTTGAGATAAAAAACAAAGATATTCTGTAACTTTGAGAGACATAAAAACAAGAATATCAGGCAAACTTTGAGATAAAACCGGAGACATTCGGTAACTGCAAGATAAAAAGCAAGAATGCTTGGTAATTTGGGACAAAAACGAAGATATTCGGTAAATTAAGATAAAAACAGAGACGTTTATCACCCTTCGATATAAAAACAAAGACGTTTATCAATCTTCAATACAAAAAACACAGTCGCCTTCGTTTGAAAGCGACTGTGTTTTTTGGTACTCCCGACGGGAATCGAACCCATAACTAACCCTTAGGAGGGGTTTATTATATCCATTTAACTACGGAAGCGTATTCGTTTTTCGTGCGCGTTGGTTTCTTTCGGCATTTTTTATCCGGCATATCAGACGTCCGAGGCTGTTTCCGGCAATAGAAGTCTGAATTTCCGAGGCGTTTTCACGGCAAAAAAACGGGGCGGAGCAAACGCTCAGCCCGTTAATTCTAATACTTACCCGTGTTTTTGTCAAGCGTTCTGCGGAAGTTTGTTTTTTCTTGCCTTCACGGCGGTTTTGCCGGGGTAATGTGAAGCGACGAATGTAAGACAAAAACTCTTTTTTACTGCTTTTTATCAGTCGGTTATCGCTTATTATCCGCTTCTTTTGCAGTCGGTCGCAGAACTTTTAACTTGCTTTTCCGCAGTCCGATATCGGATTCGGCTTATTTCTTCGTTTTTTTGATGGCGGCGGTTTCTTCCAGCATTTTTTCCATACGTTGCATACATTTTTCCTGATCGAATTTATCGTCCGCCATTTCTATGTAACGTTTGCTTGCTTCTTCTCTTTCCTCGGGATGTTCTATCCAGTAATCTATCTTGTCCGCGAGATTCTGAGGGTCTCCGAAGCGGAATTTGCTTCTGTCGTCTATCGCGTAAGACTGAGTAGCGCATCTTTCCGAATCGGAAATAACGGGAACCAATCCGCAGGCTATGGCTTCGAGACAGCTTATTCCTTCGGCTTCGATTTCCGCCGGGTGAACGTAAAGATAAGCCGTGTTTATAAGCTTAACCATATCGTCGCGACTGAAGAAGTTTATCTCGGGCTTATTGGGGAGCTTTTCTCCGCGTTTCTCTACTTTCTCTTTAAGAGGACCGCTTCCCGCGAAAACGAGCTGAATCTTATCTCTGTATTTGGAAAGATTTACGCCGTCTATAAGAAGAGAGTGCGATTTTTCTCTCGACAGTCTGCCCGTAAACAAAATTACGATTTTTCCGTCGTATTTGGCGTCGGGCGTGACTTTCATGGGTTTGAATCTCGAATTAACGCCGTTCGAGATAACGTAGCCGTTGGTTTTTCCGTACATCTTTTCGTTTATGTCGCGGAGATATTGAGTGGGGTAATGTATGGCGTCTACGTTCTTATAAGTTTTGTGATAGGTGTCGTAAGTAAGCTTATTGGCGAAATTCCAGTTCTCCATATGAAGATGACAGGTGAAGTTTTCCGCCATTGCGTGGAATCCCGCGCTCGTCGGAATTCCTTCTTCGAGTGCGATTTTCGAGGCTTTTCTGCTGAGTGCGAAAGGAACGAGGCAATGTACGACGTCCGCGCCTTTTATTGCTTCGCGAATAGTGCTTTCGACGGGTTTGGCAAGGCTTACTCCGTTTTTTCTGACGTAATCGTTAAACGGACCGAAGTTTCTCGTCGGAACGATATAGAAGTTCTCCATATCCTTCTTATCTGCGTCGGGGCATACGACTCTTACGGTATGTCCGCTCTTTTTAAGGAATCTGTAAAGATTCATGGCGGCTATGGTGGTTCCGTTATTCTCCGGTCCCAGAACGTCGCATACTAAGGTAACTATCATAGCTGTCAATTACTCTCCTTTTTAACGTATTCGTAATAAGCGAAGTTGTTTTCGTCCGAAACGATTTCCTGTATAAAGTCGTAAACCTGATTGCGCATTTCGTTTTTGTTTTCGCAATCTTCGGGATATACGGGTTCTCCTAAAGTTACGGTCATAAGCGGAGGAAGTTTTTTGAAAATCCTGCGCTTTCTGTAAGTAACGGCAAATCCCACCGCGGGGACTTTCGCCATAAAAGCGTAACGGAAAGAAGTGTCGGGAAAAGGTCTTACGCCCGTATAAAACGGCCATATATGAGCTTCGGGATAAATGCCTACGGCTTGTCCCTTATTAAGTCTCGATTTCATTTCCTCTATCATGTTTATGCTTCCCCTGTAAGTGTCGTTTAAGGGTATAGCTCCCAAAAGAGGAATGATTTTGTCGACTACGGGAATAGAAACGGCTTGTTGCGAAGAAATTATCGACGATCTTCTCGGAAAGGAAATCAGCGACGGAATAAACGCGTCCGTAGAACCGTTGGTGTGATTTCCGTAAAGAATATATCCGCCTTTGATTTTACGCACGGCTTTAAGATTCTTGAAACGCATTCCGTATACGGCTTTCACGAAGAGAAAAACCAGAGGAGTGGCAATAAGCCTGTATAAAACGAATGAAAGCAGTTTCCAGAATACGTTTTTATGGCTATAGGGGTAGTCTTTCCCTACGGGCTTTTGTGTGATTTTTTTACCGCTTGCGGCAAAATCGTCGTTGAGTTCGTCCGAGTAGTAAATAGTCCGTTTCTTTCCCATAATACCGTTTTTTGTTTATTTGCAGAGCTGTTTGATGTAGGTGCGTTCTCTTAAAGAGATTCTGCCGTCCATAGAGGTTACGCACAGACAGATAATGATAACGTCTCTGCGGATGTCTTCGTCGAGAAGGTCAAGAATGCGGATAAGGTTCTGGGTATATTCGCGCATCTGTTTTCTTTCTGCGAAATTGGTTGCGAAAAGCTGTTTAATGGATTCGAAATCGAAATCCGAACCGAAAACCTTTACGAGAGCGGGGTACATAAGAATGTATTCCTGTTCGTTTACCTTTCCGTCGGAAACGATAGAACCGAGAATGAAGGTTGCAAGAGTTTCTACCGAGTCTATTCCCGGAACGGAAGCTTCTTCGAGCTTAGCAAGAACGCTTACGGATTTGGAAACGAGAAGCGCGCTTCTTTCGATAACGCTGAGCTGTTCATAATCGTCACATACTTTTTTGAATTCAAACATTTTCTTTTTCTCCTTATTGATTTTTGTGTCTGAAGCGAATCTTTCCTGCGCGCCGATTTAACCCACAGCCTTTTCCCGAAAAAGCAAAGCCTCTTTCTGCGGTTACCGCACATAAAGAACAATTCGCTGAATGTAAAGTTAAAAATATTTTATTTTTTAACTGAACATAGTTGACATTTCAACACTGTTGAATTATAATATAAATGTACGGTAATGAAAACTACAAAACTGTAGCGTTTGTTCATATTTTAACACAAAACGACATATTGTACAAGAAAAAACCGTACATATTGCAGAAAAATGATAAGCCATAAGGCTTTTTGTCCGTCTTTTTCGTTCCGTTAAGCTTTTACGGAGCAAAAAACGAAGAAAAAGTTGTGGCGTTCCGTTTTTTACAAAGCTCTTCGCGCCGTAAAGGAAGTCTTTTCTTAAGTAACCGCAAAATTCGTTTTACGGTTATCGGCGATAAAGAAGGTCGCGCTCAGTCGTTCCGTTTGGGGTAAGAACGCTGTAAGACGTTGCGTTTCGAAACGAAAAACGTAGCTGTAATCGATGAGAAAAAACGGTAACGCCGAAGGAGGAATATATGAAAGCTCAGAATGTCAACAATTCGTCGAAAAAAACGCGCGAAGCCATCAAGCGCGTGTTTGCGGAAATGATCAGCGAGAAAAAATCCATCGATAAGATTTCCGTTACCGAACTGGTCAAGCGCGCGGGAATTCACCGCGGAACCTTTTATTCGCACTACGACGACATATACGGAGTTGCGGAAGATTTCGAGAACGAACTTCTCCGCGATTTTTTCGACAACACAAAACTGTCTTCGATAAACGACATCGATCAGTTTATCGACAGCTTTTTCGATTATATACGTCAGAACGAGTATTATTACAGAATGATCTGCCGTTCGGACGAAATCCTGTTTACGGCTAACAGACTCACGCTTATTGCCAGCAACAAGATATACGAAGTCATGAATTCCGATCCGCAGGTAAAAAGAAAGGATTACCTCGAAATAGAAATCAACATATTTATCGAAGGCGTTGTATGCGAATACGTTAAATATTGTCGCGGATACAGCGAATTCGACCTCGAATATCTCTACAAATTCGCTAAATTGTGGAGAAAGGGCATAGAAAGCAGAAGAGTCGAAGTTTCCGCTCTTCCCGATACGCAGGAATAACCGTCTGCGTCAATCCGTAACCAATTTACCGCTCGCCCGTAAAAAGACGAGCGGTTCGGTTTTTCGCGCGTTTTGTGATTTAACTAAAGCGTGATTTTCCGCGTTTTGCGCCTTGTTGCGTTTCGTGATTTAAGTAAAGGGTAAGTTTTTTCCGCGTTTGTGATTTAAGAAGCGCAAGCGTTTTTCGCGTTTTAAGTAAAGCGCAAGCGTTTTTCGTTTTGTTTTTTCGTGTTTTACGCGTTTAGATTATATTGCGTGCGTCTTTGAGGCTTTTTGCTTTAACGAAAGAAACCGCCTGCGATTGCTTTAACTTATGAAAATTAAGAGTATATATAATAATTCGGGTGTCAAACTTATCCGAATGTGCTATAATAGGCGTAACTCATTAAGGAGGGGGCGCACAGACGCGCTTACGATTATATGAAGATTGTAGTTGCGGGCTGCGGAAAAATCGGAAAAACCATAGTACGCAGTCTTATCGAAGAAAAGCACGAAGTTACGGTAATAGACGTAAATCAGACGGTAGTGGAAGAAATTGCCCGTGAAACCGACGTTCTCTGTTTCAGCGGTAACGCCGCCGAATACGAAACGCTTAAAAACGCGGGCGCGGACAAAGCCGATTTGTTCATAGCGGCTACCGATTCGGACGAAATGAATATGCTTTCGTGTTTTGCCGCAAAAAGAATGGGCGCAAGACATACCGCCGCAAGAATAAGGAATTCCGCGAACAACACGGTCGAAAGCATGGAGTTTATGAAACAACAGCTCGAACTTTCGCTTTCCTTCAATCCAGAAATGCTTACCGCGCGGGCTATATGCGACATACTTAAACTTCCGTCCGCTCTTAAAGTCGAAACCTTTGCGAGAAAAAGGTTCGAGATGATAGAGCTGGTTCTGGGTTCGGATTCGGCTCTCGACGGAGTGGCTCTCATTAACCTCAAAAAGTTCGTTAAAGCAAAGATGCTGGTATGTATCGTCAGCAGAAACGGAGAGGTCTTTATCCCCAACGGCTCGTTCGTTCTGAAGAGCGGAGACAAACTGGGCGTACTCGTTTCCGACGAGAACACCGAAAGAATTCTCAAAGCCATGGGTATAGCTCATAAGCCCGTAAAAAACGTGCTTATACTCGGCGCGGGAAAGACCACGACTTACCTTTGCAGACTTCTTATGAAGAACAAAATCACGCCCAAGGTTATCGAAGTCAAAGCGGAGAGATGCGACGCTCTTCTCGAAGAAATCGACGGACTTTCGGTTATTCACGGCGACGGAATGAACAGAGAACTTCTTGCCGAAGAGGGTATAGCCGATACCGACGCACTCGTGGCTTTAACGGGAATAGACGAACAGAATATACTTATTTCCTTTTACGCAATGGCTGAAAAGGTGGATAAAGTCGTTACAAAAGTCAGCCGAGACGAACTTTCTTCGCTTGCCCGTCAGCTTGGACTTGAATGTATGGTTTCCACCAAGGCTATAACCGCGGACTTAATCGTTCAGTACGCAAGAGGACTGAGAAACTCCATAGGCAGTAAGATGGAAACGCTTTATTCGCTTATGGACGGCAAGGCTCAGGCTCTCGAATTCAAAGTAATGTCCGATTTCAGATTGAGCGGAGTACCCTTAAAAGCAATGAAGATAAAGGACGAAGTTCTCGTTGCGGGTATAATCCGAGGCAGAGAAACGATAATCCCGGGAGGCGACGACGTAATCGTTCCCGGCGACAGAGTAATCATAATTTCCGCGGGCATAAGAATAGACGAACTCGCAGACATATCGGAGGCTGAATAATGAATCACCGTATGATCGTCCGCGTTCTTGGGAAGGTCGTTCTCATAGAAGCGGGACTTTTGGTTTTTCCTTTAATAGTCGCTCTTATAACGGGAGAAGCTTCCGTTCTGGCGTTTCTGATAACTTTCGGTATCTGTCTTGCTTTGGGGCTTCTTATATTGCTTCTCGTAAAGCCCACTAAGAAAGACCTTTTCGCAAAAGAAGGACTTATAATAGTTTCGGTGTCCTGGATAGCCGTTTCCGCCTTGGGAGCTTTGCCTTTCGTTATAAGCGGAGAAATGCCTTCGTATATAGACGCCCTGTTCGAAACCGTTTCGGGCTTTACGACTACGGGCGCGTCGGTTCTCGCGAACGTCGAAGCAATGGGAAAGGCTATGCTTTTCTGGAGAAGTTTTACCCATTGGATAGGCGGAATGGGCGTTCTCGTTTTCCTTACCGCGATAACTTCCAACACCGATAAGAGCATAAACATTCTGCGCGCGGAAATGCCCGGTCCGTCGGTGGACAAGATAGTTCCGAGAGCGAAAGACACGGCTAAGATTCTTTATCTTATGTATATAGGACTTACCGCCCTATGCGTGATAATGCTTCTCTGCGGAGGACTTCCGCTTTTCGAAAGTCTCGTATATTCCTTCGGCGCTGCGGGAACGGGCGGTTTTTCGATAAAAGCCGACTCCATCGCAGGTTGCACGCCCTACGTTCAGTGGGTTTTAGGCGTGTTTATGTTGCTTTTCGGCGTAAACTTCAACCTCTACTACCTGATTATCGCGGGTAAGATAAAAGATATGCTTAAAAGCAAAGAACTCAGACTCTATCTCGGCATAGTCGTCTTTTCAACTGCGGTTATCTGCATAAACATAGGAAAAACGTGCAGTAGTTTCGGCGAAACTCTGAGGCTGTCTTTCTTTCAGGTGTCTTCGATAATGACCACCACGGGTTACGCCACGGCAGACTTCAATCTCTGGCCGGTGTTTTCCAAAGCCGTCCTTTTGATGCTTATGTTTATAGGCGGTTGCGCGGGTTCTACGGCAGGCGGTTTCAAAGTCGTCCGCGTGGGTATTCTTCTGGAAAAGCTTAAAGGCGAAATCCGTAAAGCTCTTCATCCGCACGCGGCGTACGTAGTCAAATACGACGGCAAGAAGCTTTCCGACGACACTCTCGCGGGCGTGCTTTCTTACCTTGCGCTCTACGTGATAACCATAACGATTATCTTTCTTCTTGTGTGCGCGGAAGGAAGTTTCGACCTCGAAACCAATATAAGCGCGGTTGCTTCCTGTTTCAATAACATCGGTCCGGCTCTCGGAGCGGCAGGTCCTATGTCGAGTTTCTACGGTTACGGAGACTTCGCGAAAATCGTTCTGACTATCGCAATGCTTCTGGGCAGACTGGAAATCTATCCTCTGCTTTTAACCCTTAACCCCGCAACCTGGACCAAGAAATAGACCCTGCGGATTAAGAAAGAGAAACTTGCTGAAAGAAGTAAAATCCTTGCAGACTAAGGCTGAGAGCAAACGTCGGGCTGAAGCTGAGAGCAAACGTCGGGCTGAAGCTGAGAGCAAACGGTTTGCTTTGCAGAGTTTAGTAAATCTTTGTAAAGCAATGCTCTATAGAGCTTAGTGAATTTTGCCCTACAGAGCTTAGTAAATCTTTGTTCTACAGAGTTTAGTAACTCTTTGCCCTACAGAGTTTAGTAACTCTTTGCTTACAGAGTTTAACGACTCTTTATAATAAACCGTCACAAAAAAAGAACTGCCGTAAGCGCTCGTCTCACGGCAGTTTTTTATATGAATTTATTGTTTTACGCGTAATCTTCTTCGTTTTGTCGTTTTACGCTAATCGGCGATAAAGAATGTAATGCGTAATCTTCGTTTTGTCGTTTTATGCTTAATTTTTACTTTCTTCGTTTTCTTCGTTTTCGGGGCTTTGCTCATAAACGTCCGAACCGTTTTCGTTCGTTTCCGAAAGTTTTTCGTTTTCGGAAGCGTTATGTTTTTCGGCTTCAAGGTTATCGCCGTTTAAGTTCTGCCCGTTTTCGTTGATTTCAGAATTGTTTTGACTTGCGACCTCGGCTTTTTTCTTTTTATCGATAAGGTATACGATAAGCGTAGGAATGCCCGTTACCGCAAGAGTTATAAGCGAAAGGACGTAAAACCTCAGACTTACTTTTTTCATAGGTTCGACCCGTCCGACGCGGTAGGCTTCTTTTGCGGCTTCGATCGTTTCCGTTTCCGTGGAAGGCGTACTGTCCAAAATGCGCAGGAATTCCGTTTCGACGGGCTTGGTTTTCATAGCTTCGCACATATAATCCAGTCTGAAAAGCATTACGCAGATAATCAGAACCAAAAGAGCCACTGTAACCGTGCAGTTAAGAAGGGAAGCTTTGGTCTTTTTCAGCCTTACTATCTCGGTAATCGCCATAATCGCGTAAAGAATAAGCAGAAGGGTTGTTACCGAAAGGAAAGTGTCGTTTATTTCCGAAAGGGAATTGGACGTATACCACAAAATCGCGAAAGTCACGATTACCGATATTCCGATAATCGCCCTGAAAAGGTCAAAGCGCGAAAGTTTTTCTTTCGTTTCCGCCTTGGGGTTATTAACTATTGCGTTTTCGGTGTATCCGTCTTGATTTTTCTTGTTTTTTCTCATTTTTCTCCGCGCAGAATGGTTTTAGTGGTGTAGCTACCCGAAACTTAATTCGTCTGTTTTTTCGTGCGTAAGTGCATTATCCGTTAAAAGTCGTTTTTTGTCAAGTAAAAAGTACAGACAACGTATAAAAGATAAGGGAACGCGTTTTTGCGTTCCCTTAAAATCTTTATATAAATTATAAAATTACCGCTCCGTTTGTTATTTGGAAAGTCTTTCTTTAAGAGCTTCGAGCTGAGCGCGCAGTTCTTTGGGAAGTCTTTCGCCGAATTTTTCGTAGTGCTTTTCGATGTCTTTTGCTTCGGCTTTCCACATTTCCCTGTCGACGGTGAGAATGCCTTTAAGCGTGTTTATATCGACGTTCGTGCCTTCGATATTGATGTCTTCGGGATAAGGAACGTAACCTATGGGCGTTTCCTGCGCGCCGATCTTGCCTTCGCATCTGTCGATAATCCAGTCAAGCACTCTGATGTTGTCGCCGAATCCCGGCCAGATAAAGTTGCCGTTATCGTCCGTTCTGAACCAGTTGACGTTGAATATCTTGGGAAGATTTGCGTTATCCTTGCCCATATCCAGCCAATGCGCGAAGTAGTCGCTCATATTGTAACCGCAGAAGGGAAGCATAGCCATGGGGTCTCTTCTCAAAACGCCTACCGCGCCCGTTGCCGCAGCCGTCGTTTCGCTCGCCATAACCGAACCTACGAATACGCCGTGTTTCCAGTCGAAAGACTGATAAACGAGGGGAGCGGTCTTGGCTCTTCTTCCGCCGAAGATAATAGCCGAAAGTCTGACACCGTGCGGATCTTCGAACTTATCGGAAATACACGGACAGTTGACGGCGGGAGCGGTGAATCTGCTGTTGGGATGCGCGCCTTTGCTTCCGTCGGTGTAATCCCACTTTTCGCCCTTCCAGTTGATGGCGTTCTTGGGCGGATTCTTATCCATACCTTCCCACCATACCGTGTTGTTGTCGGTATTAAGAACAACGTTGGTGAAGATACTGTTCTTCTTCGTGGAAAGCAGAGCGTTGGGGTTGGATTTCATACTCGTGCCGGGAGCTACGCCGAAGAATCCGTTTTCGGGGTTGACGGCAAAGAAACTTCCGTCGGCGGAGGGTTTGATCCAGGCAATATCGTCGCCTACGGTTTCTACCTTATAGCCCTTTTTGCGATATTCCTCGGGAGGAATAAGCATAGCGAGGTTGGTCTTTCCGCAAGCCGAGGGGAAGGCTGCCGCTATATAACGGGTAATTCCGTCGGGCTTCGTAAGACCTAAGATAAGCATATGCTCGGCAAGCCAGCCTTCTTTTCTCGCAAGATAAGAAGCTATTCTTAAAGCGAAGCATTTCTTTCCGAGAAGAACGTTTCCGCCGTAACCCGAGTTGACCGACCATATGGCGTTGTCTTCGGGGAAGTGACAGATATAGCGTTTTTCTTCGTCGAGGTCGGCTTTGGAATGGAAACCTCTTACGAAATCGTTGCTGTCGCCGAGTTCTTCGAGAACTTTATCGCCTATACGCGTCATTATGTTCATGGAAAGAACGACGTAAATGCTGTCGGTGATTTCTATGCCGATTTTGGAGAAAGGACTTCCGATTGCGCCCATAGAGTAGGGAATAACGTACATCGTGCGGTCTTTCATCGAACCCGTGAAGATTTCCGTAAGTTTCTTATAAGCCGACTGCGGTTCCATCCAGTTATTGGTGGGACCTGCGTCTTCTTCCTTTCGGCAACAGATAAAGGTTCTTCCTTCCACTCTCGCGACGTCGTTCAATGCGCTTCTGTGGAGATAACATCCGGGAAGAAGCTCTTCGTTGAGCTTAATGAGTTCTCCCGATTTAAGAGCGATTTCGGTAAGACGATCGAGCTGAGCTTTTTCGCCCGTTATCCATTCCACTTTCCGAGGCATAGCGATTCTCTCGCAGGAATCGACGAAAGCCTTAAGATTTGTATTCATAATTTCCTCCGTTATGATAGTTTTTGCGGCTTACAGCCTGTATTTACACGGATTGTTATTTATCCGCTTCTCGTTGTTGGTTTGCCTTACGGCGTAGAAAATTAAATTATATCTGTATTATACTATCGATTGATAAATAAAACAAGCGTCTGAGCCAAGAAATAATTTTGCTTTTATTTTATCGCTTTTATCCGATAACGGAAATAAGCGACTTTTATCTATTAAAGCGAGAAATTCGGGTTGACTTTCCGTTTGTATAAACCTGCGCTTTTTATGCGCGGAAAAGTATTTGAAAGCCTAAAAACTTGACAAAATCGGTTAAAAGTGCTTTACTGTAAACATCACATATTGACTGAACGGAGGCACGGATGACGGAGATAAGAAAAGTGTCGGCAGAGGAATTGTATCCTTTAAGACTTGCGGTTTTGAGAAACGGAAGTCAAAATCCCGCGGACGCGTATTTTTCGGGCGACGAGGAAGAAAGTTCTCTTCACGTAGCTCTTTACGAAGGCGGAGTTTTGGCCGCGGGCGGTTCGCTTATTTCTTCGACCAACGATTTTATCGGGGCGGATAATCCCTACCGCGTGAGAGGACTTGCGGTTTATCCCGAATATCGGGGCAACGGATACGCGAAGGCGATTTTGGCTTATATCGAGTTTTACGGTTTCGAAGAAAAGAAAGCCGACGTTATCTGGCTTTACGCGAGAGAGAAAGCGGCGGGACTGTACGAAAAGCTGGGATACGTCGTTTCGGGCGAAGCCGTGGAAATTCAGGGTATAGGCAGACATTATCTTATGTATAAAGCCGTCTGCGATTACCGCCCGGGCTGTAAAGGCTGTCATTAAAGTTCTTTATAAAAGCGTTGAAAGCGCCGATACTCGGGAAAACTTAAAAAAATCGGAAAAAACCGCGAAACATTGCTTTCAAACGCTTGACGAAAATCCGCTTGTATGCTAAGATATACAGGCACTCTCGGAGTGTAATTTTTTTGTTGCGTTTTTTTGCGGCAAAAAACGGAGGTAGCGATATGGCAAACGCAAAGGGAGCTCGTGTTAAGATTACTCTTGCCTGCACCGAATGCAAGCAGCGTAACTATGATAATATGAAAAACAAGAAAAACACGACGGACAGAGTCGAGCTTAATAAATATTGTCGTTTTTGCAGGAAACATACTTTACACCGCGAAGCGAAATAACGGGGTCCCGCAGATTTGCCGCGTGACGTATCGTGCGGTGCTATAATCGGGATTAAAAAGGAAGGTTTATTATGGCAAATACTGAAAAAAAGAATAACGAACGCGGCGAAGGCAAATTTAAGGCGTGGTTCAAAAGATTGGGCAATAAACTTAAACGCAGTTTCTCCGAACTTAAAAAGGTAAACTGGCCTACTTTTCCGGAAGTTATTAAAAACACCGGCGTAGTTCTGCTCGTAGTTTTGAGCTTCACCGTCGTCGTATGTCTTTTCGACGCCGGACTGGGCGCTCTTCTTAAACTTATCGTAGGCTGAGACATATGAGCGAACAAGCCAAGTGGTACGTTCTGCATACTTATGCAGGTTATGAAAATAACGTCAAGAAAAGCCTTCAACAGCTTACGGAGAACAACAATCTTCAGGATACCATTCTGGATATAGTTATTCCTACCGAGCAGGTTATCGAAGAGAAGAACGGCAAGAAGCGCGTCGTGGAAACCAAGATATTCCCGACTTACGTTTACGTAAAGCTGGTATATTCTTCTCAGATATGGTATCTGCTTACCAATACGAGGGGCGTAACGGGATTCGTAGGTCCTAACGGAAAAGCCTGCCCCATCACCGACGAAGAAGTCAAACGTCTTCGTCTGGAAACGAAGGTAGATAACTTCACTCTTAAAGCCGGCGATAAAGTCAAGGTTGTTTCGGGTCCTTTCGAAGGACTTTTAGGCGAGATAAGAAGTCTCGACGAAGCGTCGCAGAAAGCAAAAGTGGCGCTTATGCTTTTCGGCAGAGAACAGGTCGTAGAGCTCGATTTCATTCAGGTCGAAGCTTTATAGTTTCGGCGCGCGACGGAAGTCGCAAAAATTATGATACTTACGCGGAAAGCGTTCGTATAAAGGCGGAAGGGCGTAGCCCGTTATACCGCTTATTGGAGGTTAATATTTATGGCAAAGAAAGTCACCGCAGTAGTTAAACTGCAGTTGCCTGCCGGAAAAGCTACTCCTGCTCCCCCGGTCGGCAGTGCGTTGGGTCCTCACGGAATCAACATTCCCAGCTTCACCAAAGAATTCAACGCTAAAACAAACGATCAGGCGGGTCTTATCATCCCGGTTATCGTTACTATTTATCAGGATCGTTCCTTTACGTTCATTCTCAAAACGCCCCCGGCACCCGTTCTTATCAAGAAAGCTTGCAAGATCGAAACCGCGTCGGCTCGTCCCAATAAGGACAAGGTAGCTACCATAACCAAAGCTCAGGTTGAAGAAATCGCCAAGATCAAGATGGTTGACCTCAACGCAGCGTCTATGGAAGCGGCTTGCTCCATGATCGCAGGTACCGCAAGAAGCATGGGTATCGTAGTAGAAGGTTAGGAGGCAGGCAATGAAACACGGAAAGAAATATCAGGATTCTCTTAAGCTCATCGAAAAGAGCAAGAGTTATGAAATAGAAGACGCGCTTAAGCTTGCTGTCGAAACGGCAAAAGCTAAGTTCGACGAAACCATGGAAGTTCACGTAAAACTGGGCGTTGACCCCAGACACGCAGACCAGCAGGTAAGAGGCGTTGTGGTTCTTCCCAACGGAACGGGTAAAACCGTCAAAGTTCTCTGTATCGCAAAGGGCGCGAAAGCCGACGAAGCTCTGGCAGCAGGCGCGGATTTCGTAGGTGGCGACGAAATAGTCGCTAAGATCAAGGACGAAAACTGGTTCGGATTCGACGTATGTATCACCACTCCCGATATGATGGGCGTCGTAGGCAGAATCGGTAAGATCCTCGGTCCTAAAGGTTTGATGCCCAACCCCAAGAGCGGTACCGTTACGATGGACGTAACCAAGGCTATCAAGGACGTTAAAGCAGGTAAGGTTGAATACAGAGTAGACAAAACCGCTATCTGTCACGTTATCTTCGGTAAGAAGAGCTTCGGCGAAGAAAAACTTCTCGAAAACTTCAGAACCCTTATGGACGCTATCGTCAAAGCTAAGCCCGCAGCTGCAAAAGGCACCTACATCAAGAGCGTTACCGTAACCTCTACGATGGGCCCCGGTATTAAAGTAAATTACCGTATAGGCTAAAAAACAGAATAATACGCCCTGTCCCTAAGACAGCAAGTGCAAAAGTAAATCTTGCCGAGGTACAAAGAAGTGATTTTTTCACGCCCTTGTACGATAGGTACGAGGGCGTTTTATTGTATAGCCGTGTTTTTACGGCGCAAATATGTAAAGGAGGAAGAAAATGAACGAAATCAGAAAACAAAAAGAGCAGATGGTTGCCGAGATCAAAGAAAAGATCGAAAAATGTTCTTCTTTCGTAGTTATCGACTATAAGGGATTGACCGTTGACGCAGACACCGCTCTCAGAAAAGAATTCAGAAGCAACGGAATCGAGTACAAAGTTCTTAAGAACACGCTCGTGAGAATTGCTCTCAACGAACTCGGATATACCGATTTTGACGAGCATCTCAACAATCCTACGGCTATCGCTTTCGGTTACGACGACGCTATTTTGCCTATCAAGATAACCGCCGACAACATCGAAAAGCTCAAGAAGATGGAAATTAAGTGCGGTATGGTGGATAAGTCTTATTGCGACGCAGCTACCATGAACGCTCTGTCCAAAGTTCCGGGCAAGACCGCTCTGCTTTCCATGCTCTGCAACGTATTGCAGGCTCCTATCCGCAATCTGGCTGTCGTATGTGACCAGGCTGCAAAGAAGATGGGTGAAGCTCAGTAACGGGCAAAATCACATACTCTGAAATATTGAATTTTACAAGGAGATTATAAAAATGGCAGACATCCAGAAGTTTGTAGAAGAAGTTAAATCTTTAACCGTATTGGAACTCAATGAATTAGTAAAGGCATTGGAAAATGAATTCGGCGTTTCCGCAGCAGCAGCTATGGTAGTAGCAGGCGGTGCAGGCGCAGCAGCAGCTCCCGCAGTAGAAGAAAAGACCGAATTCGACGTTATCCTTAAAGAAGTCGGCGCAAACAAGATCAACGTTATCAAGGCTATCAGAGAAATCACCTCTTTGGGACTCGTTGAAGCTAAGGCTCTCGTTGATAAAGTTCCCAGCACCATCAAAGAAGCTCAGCCCAAAGAACTTGCAGATCAGATCGCTGAAAAACTTAAGGCAGCAGGCGCAACCGTTGAACTTAAATAATCGGCTTTAACCGAACTTAAAATAACGGATACACTCGGGATAACGTAACTATGGTTGCGTTTCCCGAGTTTTTTTATGCATTCAATTCGTTTTCACCGATATTTTTACTTGAATAAATCGGTTTAGAGTGCGTTAAACGACCTTTTCCGTACCGTTAATCTTTCCTGCAAAGAAAATCGGATGGATTTGCGTTTCTTACTTGCATTTTGTAAATAAATAGTGTATAATAATTACACGCGACAAAAATTTTTATGAATTCACTTTTGTTTTCGGACGAAAGGGCAAAAGTCTTCGTCTTTATAGATGAGAACAAAACGAGGTGAATTGCTTTGAGTATAGTCAGTAACGTTCCGTTTTACGATTTAAGAACGATTAAAAATCCCTGCGAAGCTCAGTCTATCGTCAGGATTAACGAAGTTCCCGTGGTGATTATGCCCAAGTCTCCGAGAGAACCGAAAGTTCTCTGGGCGATAAGGGGTATAGACGTCACCGACTCGGCTTGCGTTATAGATCTTGAAGACAACGCCGTTATAAGGACGTGCAACGGGCTGTGCGAACTTGACGGAGAGAGTTTCAACAGGTGCGGATATACCCTCTATATCGTCAACGGAATATGCTTTATGCACGATATTCCCGAAAACGTAAGGGGCGGAGTCGTCGTCAACGGTATGCTTATAGTGGCTAAAAATCTCAAAGGAAAAATCAATCTCGATATTCCGCTCGTGAACGGCAGAGTCGAGTACGTGGACGCGGACAAAATGATGTCCTACGACAATAAAGTAACGATAAGCAGGGAGTTTCTCGGTTACGTGAAGCAAGGAACGCTTATCGTTTCGGGTAATAAAATAGAGGTCGAGCCTGACGTGGACGCGCAGACGCTTGACCGTTCGGGAATAACTTTACTTGCGGCAGGCAAGATATGTTGCGACGAAAAGCTTTTCCCCTATATGCAGGCTCACGCTTTTTACGGAAACAAGATAAGCGAACTTTAGCACGAGCGGTCGATCCGCCAAACCAACGAAAAGGAAATGGAAGAACTGTTTGAATCGCTGTACGAAGAGTACGCGAGAAAAATTTACGGATATTATTATATGTGCTTTTCCAATCGCGAAACGGCGGAAGATCTTACGCAAACCGTTTTTATGAAGGTATACAGGCACCTTAAACGAAACCGATTTTTTATGCCCGACTCGTGGAAAGCCTGGATTTTCAGGATTGCGGTCAACGTAAAAAACGACCATTTAAGAGAAATGCAGAGACTTGTTGAGTGCGAAGACATAGAAAGCCTTCAACTTGCCGATACCTTACATAATCCCGAAAACGCCGTGGATTCCATAAGCGTGAACAGCGCGCTCGAAAAACTCAGCAGAAGCGACAGGGATATTATCCGCATGAAGAACGAAGGCTACACCAGCGAAGAAATCGGCAGGTATATGGGCGTGTGCGATTCTACCGCGAGAAGCAGGGCTCAGACCGCTAAAAACAACTTTATAGGCGCCCTGAAAGCCGAAGATGCCGAACTCAGCTGAAAAGGAGAAGATATGCCCGATATAAAGATTAAAATAAACGATAACCAATCTTTTGACGGCGAAGGATCCGACAAAAAAAAGAACGGCTTTGACGGATACAGCGATTTTTTCTCTGCCAAAAAAGGCGGTAACGACGGCACTTTTGACGTTGACATAGAAGCGGACTTGACCAGGATAGGCGATAAGGTGAGGGCGTCGTTGAACGTTGCCCGCCAAAAAGCCCGCGAAGCGGAGGACTTCAGGAAGAAGGCTTCCGATGAAAACGCCGACATGAACGAGATTTACGATATGGTACGCGAATCCGTCAGTCTTGCCCGTAAACAAGTCAGAGAAGCGGAAGATTTAGCGCAAAGAACCGTCGATAAAGTCAGAGTCCATATAACCAAAACCTTCGACGACGTCGATTACGACGATTTCCGCGAAGAAAATTACGCGGATTATACGCCCGATTTCGATTTCGACGAATTTTATAAACAAAAACGCGCGGGAAGTAAGACGAACTTCGATTACGGAAAGTTCAGCGGTGAAAAATGGGACGATTTTTGTCCCGACGACGCAACTTTCAACCGGATCAAGTTCGACTGCACAGAACAAAATTACGGCGCTATGTCCGAAAAACAGCGCGTGAACGCTATTTTCCGAAAGGCTTTCGGGAAGTAACGATAACCAATCAAGACGTTTTCCGATTATCGTTTCAAAAAGTATTAAGAGAAACCGCAAGAGAGAAGGGAGTAATACCGTTTCTGTTTTGCGGTTTTTCTTATCGCTTCATTCGTTATCACTAATTATTTTTACGGGAATAAATCGGTTTAGCCTTCGTTAAACTCCTTCGCACGTACACGCAGTACGCTCTCGGTCGTTTGCCTCGGCTAAACTAAACCCTTGAGGGCGATTTCTTCTTCGTAAAAACGCTTCGCGCCGTAAAAGGAAGCTTTTTTCTCTCAAAGAGCAAAAATTCCGTTTACGTTAATTATTGATAACGAATGTCGCTCGTCGCTCCGTTCGTACACTATTTGTGGGAATAAATCGGTTTAGCCTTCGTTAAACTCCTTCGCACGTACACGCAGTACGCTCTCGGTCGTTTGCCTCGGCTAAACTAAACCCTTGAGGGCGATTTCTTCTTCGTAAAAACGCTTCGCGCCGTAAAAGGAAGCTTTTTTCTCTCAAAGAGCAAAAATTCCGTTTACGTTAATTATTGATAACGAATGTCGCTCGTCGCTCCGTTCGTACACTATTTGTGGGAATAAATCGGTTTAGCCTTCGTTAAACTCCTTCGCACGTACACGCAGTACGCTCTCGGTCGTTTGCCTCGGCTAAACTAAACCCTTGAGGGCGATTTCTTCTTCGTAAAAACGCTTCGCGCCGTAAAAGGAAGCTTTTTTCTCTCAAAGAGCAAAAATTCCGTTTACGTTAATTATTGATAACGAATGTCGCTCTATTTAAATAAACGATACAAAACGTTGACAGTGCGTATAAGATATGGTATCATCTATCTGACGATATAAGTGTGCGGGAGGTGAAGAATTTGAACGTAGGAATTATTTTGTCTGAACTTACGCTTACGGCGCAGATTATCGACTGGAACGCTCAGAGCGACCTGCAGAAAGTTCTGTTTATCGTGGCGTGCGTTTCTATGGGCATTTTCGTTTTGCGCACCATACTTATGCTTATAGGTTGCATAGGAATAGACGCGGGCGACGGTTGGGTGGATATTGACGGCGACGGAATTCCCGATGTGCCTGCGGGCGACTCGCTATTTGATATGGCGGGGCTTAATCTCTTTTCGGTAAACGCAGTGACGGCAGGTCTTGCGATAGGAACGTGGGCAGGTTACTTTTCAGCGCCTTACGTGCCTTTATGGGCGGATATTATAATATCCGTCGCGGCTATTCTGGCGATTATGTTCCTGTACGCTGTTATAATGCGGGCAATTTACAGGCTTCAGAGTAACGGTACGCTTCAGATTTCCAACGCGATAGGAAAGGAAGGCACGGTTTATCTTACCGTACCTGCCGAAAGAACGGGCGAAGGCAAAGTCAACGCCGTCGTTCAGAACAGATATTGCGAATTCGAAGCCGTTACCGACAGCAGAACGAAAATCGTCACGGGATCACGGATCAGAATCGTCGGAGTTACGGGTAGCGACGTAGTTGTCGTAGAGCCTGCAGGCGACGATAAAAATAAAGAAAATCAAGGAGGAACACAAAATTGAAAGGTTTGATCGCTTCGCTTCTTTTAGACGCAAACGCAACGATTTTTCCCTTTATTGCGGTTGGTATAGTTATTTTATTCATAATAATATGGATGATCACAAGAATACGCAGATGTCCGCCCGATAAAATTCTCGTTATCTACGGTAAAGTTAAAAACAACAAAGACGGCTCGGGTAAATCCGCTAAGTGTATTCACGGCGGAATGGCTTTCGTCTGGCCCGTTTTTCAGGCGTATAAGTATATGGACCTTACGCCTATGTCCATAAGCGTGGACCTCAGAAACGCTCTTTCCAAACAGAACATTCGTATAGACGTTCCCAGTACCTTCACGGTAGGTATTTCCACCGAAACGGCAACCATGACCAACGCTGCCGAAAGACTTGGAGAACTTCGCCCCAACGAAATTCAGGAACTCGCAAAGGATATTATCTTCGGTCAGCTTCGTCTTATCATAGCGACCATGGAAATCGAAGAAATCAACACCGACAGAGACAAGTTCCTCGATCAGATTCAGAAGAACGTCGAAACCGAACTCAAAAAGATCGGTCTTAAACTTATCAACGTTAACGTTACCGATATTAACGACGCGTCGGGATATATCGAAGCTCTCGGAAGAGAAGCCGCTGCAAAGGCTCTCAACGACGCTAAGAAGTCCGTTGCCGAAAAGAACAGAGACGGTAGCATAGGCGAAGCCAACGCTCTTATGGAACAGAGAGTAAGAGTCGCCGATTCCAACCAGCAGGCTATTGCCGGCGAAAACGAAGCTATGGCGAAGATGTCCCAGAGTAACGCCGAACGTCGCGAAGTCGAAGCCGAATCATTAAGACGCGCAACCACAGCCGAGAAAATCGCCGCCGCAAAAGCTCTCGAAGACGCTTACGAAGCCGAAAAGAACGCCGAACTTGCCCGCGCTCAGAGGGAAAAAGCAACTCTCGAAGCCGATACGATAGTTAAAGCCGAAATCGCAAAACGCGAACTTGAAATTCAGGCTGAAGCTCAGGCAGAGAAGATGAGAAAGATTGCGCAAGGCGAAGCCGACGCGATTTACGCAAAACTCGCCGCCGAAGCAAGAGGCGCGCAGGAAATGCTTATGAAGCAGGCAGACGGTTATAAAGCCATAGTCGACGCCGCCGGCGGAGACGCAAACGAAGCCGTTAAGCTTATGATTTCCGATAAGCTCGAAGAACTCGTCAAGACTCAGGTCGAAGCTATAAAGAACGTCAAGATAGATAAGGTAACCGTCTGGGATTCCATGAGCGGAAAGGACGGTTCGAGTACGACCAGTAACTTCGTAAGCTCGCTCTTTAAGGCTGTTCCGCCCCTTAACGAAATGTTCGATCAGGCGGGCATGAACCTTCCCGACTATCTCGGTAAAAAGAAAGAACCTTCCGAAGAAACCGACGGTAAAAAAGAAGACTAAAAGCCTCTTATAAACCGAGAAACCCAAACGGGTATCGCCCTTATGCGTAAGAGAATACGCGTAAATCCGATTAAATTCGTTTTAATTAAGCCCGTTTAATCGGTCGGTTTAATTAAAGAGGTTTAATCGGCTTAAAAAACTATTGCTCTATAAAACAGAAAAACTCTCCATAGCCGCGCGGGGAGTTTTTTTGTAAAAAAGCGGCGACCGTCAAGCTTTCGCCCACAGCCGCCGTTTACGAGAAGGGAGTAATTAATGAAGAACACAGCTTTTGCTTCTGTAATTCTTATGCCCCGATTATAACGTTCAAATGTTAATATTTTATGAAGTAAGTATGAATATTCGGAAAAATCCGAAATTATCCGAGGTTTTTACTTCCATCTACTAAAGTGATTTACAGAAGCTTGTTGATAACGTCCGTAATTTCCGACTTGTCTACAGCGCCTACGATTTTTTCCGCAACTTCGCCGTTCTTGAAGAAGAGGAAGGTAGGAATGTTTCTGATACCGTAATTCATTGCGATTTCTTTGGATTCGTCAACGTTAACCTTTCCGACAACGACCTTATCTGCCATTTCTTCCGCGATTTCGTCGATAACGGGAGCCATCATCGAGCAGGGACCGCACCATACCGCGTAAAAATCTACCAGCACGGGCTTTTGGGATTTAAGAACTTCTTCCGTGAAGTTTTCGCTTGTGAATATTTTAGACATAATATCCTCCTTATTGATTGGTTTCGGGCTTGGTTTTCTAATCGAAAGTTACGGAAAACGCCCGTTTTCGTTCGCCATAAGTTATCTGCACGTCAGCCGGGACAAAGCTACGGCTTTTTACGGATAAATTATACCACAGAATATATCCTCCTGCAAATATTTTTATAACGTAAAACGGTTATTTTTTTCGGTTGACACCGACAACATTTAGTGTTAAACTTTTTACGGGCATTCCGTCGAAGCACCCGCTACAAAAAACAATCCGATTAAGGTAAACTGCCGATGAAAAAAGAAAGAACGAAGATAGTAATAACGGGCGTACTGCTGTTTGTCGCGGTGGCGGCGGGGTATTACTGCGCGAAAAAGCTTATTACGGACGAAAAACTTTCGGATTACCTTTCGGACGTAATTATCCGCGTTGCGTGTTCGGCAGTTCTCGTTTACCTCATAAAAAGAACGGGTTACGACGCTTTGAGTTTCAAAGGAATAACACTTTCTTCGCTTATAGTGATTCTGCCCGTTTTTCTCGTTTCGGTCAACAACTTCCCCTTCGTCTCTTTTATAAGGGGCGAAACCGGGATAATCCGCGGTGAACTTATCCTTCCTTTCGCGCTTAACTGCGTAGCGACGGCGATTTTCGAAGAACTTATCTTCCGCGGTCTGTTTTTCCCGTGGTGCCTGTCGGTAACGGGCAACGCTACGAAAAAGCAGGTCTTTAAGGCTGTGCTTATATCGTCGGCGGTTTTCGGACTCATGCACCTTTTCAATATTTTCTCGTCTCCCGTCTCAGCCGTACTTATGCAGGTAGGCTACACTTTCCTTCTGGGCGGGGCAATGTGTTTCGTTATGCTGAAAACGGGGTGCGTGTGGATATGCGCGTTTATGCACGCCGTCTATAACTTCGGAGGCTTACTCTATAAAGAACTCGGCAACGGTTTCATTTGGAGCGGAGGACAGGTAGCTTTAACGGCGACAGTCGCGGTTTTATGCGCAACCGAAATTCTTCTCGTTCTGTTTTTGGGTAAGTCACCGTGCGCAGACTTTACCGAACAAGATAAACGGTAAACAGGTATAGACTTTACGGGAAAAATATAAATAACAAAGCAAGCCGAGGCTACGGAAAGAGATAAAAAACAAAGCAAGCCGAAGCTATAAAAAAGAGATAAAATCAACGCAAATGCGGATTTCCCGGGTAATAAACTAAAAAAACAAACGCAAGTATTACGTTCTTTATAACCGATTACCGCAGTAACCGCTTTTAATTCACCGAAAAACAAACGCAATAAAAAAGGATAAGCCTAAGACTTATCCTTTATTCATCTTATTTGCTGTGCATCCTCAGTCGACGTAATTCACCGAAGCGGTATCCGATCAGGTGACTCCTCTTCAGCACCCCCGTGGCACACCGTAATATCCGCTTAATGCTGCTGCATCCCTGCCCTGACATGGTTCACGGGTTACAGTTGCACGGGACCAAAAAATCAACGTTCCTTAATCGTTCCAAACCTTCCATAAAATGCGCCTCGTGAGGCCTTCGGCCCTGCTGTAGCGGATTGCAGGTAAAGGGCACCGCTAGCTCCCCACTTAGCACAGCGTATGTATTATAACCGATTTTCCCGTTTTTGACAAGGGTTTTAAGATATTTTTTTCCTCTGCCATAATTTTTTTATTCGTCGGCTTTTTTACTTTTCACTCTTTAACAACCTTCTTCGTCTTTTTCATATAATACATTGCGGACACGAACCGCAACGGAGGTTTCGATGAAAAAGAAGACGAAAACACAAAGTTATTTAAGGAAAATTCTGCTTATTTTAACGCTTGCTCTTGCGGTAACGGCGCTTGCTTCCTGTTTTTCGGGTTGTAATCCCGACGAAAACGGCAAAGACAGGATAGTTCTTAACGAAGTTACCCACTCGATTTTTTACGCTCCCCAATATCTTGCCATGGCTCTCGATTATTTCGGCGAAGAAAACATCGAAGTTCGGCTTGTAAACGGAGGCGGAGCAGATAAGAGTATGATTGCGCTTTTAACGGGCGAAGCCGATATAGGACTTATGGGTCCCGAAGCCGCAATTTATACCGTTCTCGAAGGAAAGAAAGACCATCCCGTAGTTTTCGGACAGCTAACGAAGCGCGACGGAAGTTTTCTCGTCGGAAGAAAGCCCGAAGAGAATTTCGACTGGTCAGCTCTCGAAGGCAAGCGCATAATAATGGGCAGGCAGGGCGGAGTTCCCGCGATGACGCTTCAATATATCCTTAACAACCACGGCTATTTCGACGGCGTGAATATAACCATGGATTATTCCGTGGAATTCAACATGCTTGCGCCTGCTTTTATTGCGGGAACGGGCGACTACGTTCCTCTTTTCGAACCCACGGCAAGCGCTCTCGTAAAGTCGGGACAGGGGCATATCGTTGCTTCTGTAGGCAAAGAAAGCGGAGAAGTCCCCTACACTGCCTATATGGCGATAAAAAGCAAAATCGCCCGTAATCCCGACCTCTTCCGTCGCTTCTTAAGAGCCGTAAAGAAAGCCGCCGACTACCTTTTCACCGCCCCGCCCGAATGTTGCGCCGAGCTTCTTCTCCCCTATTTCGGCGGTTCCGACAAAGAAGATATTCTCCTCGCTCTGACAGCCTACAAAGCAAACGATACCTGGATGACGTCACCCGTAATGACGAAAGAAAGCTTCGAAAGATTGCAGGATATTATGGAAAACGCAGGTAAACTCGAAAAACGCGCCGACTTCTCCGTAGTCGTCGACAACTCTATAGCCAAAACCCTGTAAGCTTTTTGCCCCTTCTTTCTTCGTACGAAGAAAGTAGGGGCGTGTTTTCCCTTCTTTCTTCTGCGAAGAAAGAAGCAAAGACGCACCTACTTTTTTGTAAAAAAGCAGGCAAAAAACTTTCACCGAGCTTCGCATACCTTTTAGAATAATGCGAATTTTACAAGAAAGAAAGTAGGCAAAAAACTTTCACCGTGGGGGCAATCAGAAACAATACGCATTCCGCTCTTGAAAGAGTAATGCGAACATTATAAAAAGTAAACGAAAAACTTTCATTGAGCTTCGCGGAGCCGTCAAAGCAATGCGAATTTTACGAAAAAAAGAAAACAGACAAAAAACTTTCACCGTTTGGCGCAAAGAAAGACAAAACTGAATCCGCATATAAAAAGAAAGTCTGTAATTACAAAACTATTTGTAGTTACAGACTTTTTGTTAGTTACTTATATTAAAGTTCTTCGTTGAGCTTTTCCTTTCAATCTTCTTTCTTTCGAAAAGAAAGAAAGCAATGAAATTTTCATTGTTCCCATAATGAAGTTCTTTGTTGAGCTTTCCCAACCAGAAAGTTGCAAGTTCTTTGGTTCTTTCTTTCAGGAAAGAACGTAAAATATTCGGCTACCGAATCGTATAGTCTTGCGAAGCTATAATGGGTCCGGCGTCACGCCGGTCTGTGGTTCTTTCTTTCAGGAAAGAACACTAACGAACAGACGCGAAGCTCGGTGAAAGTTTCTTTGCGTACTTTCTTTTCTAAAGAAAGTAAGAAATATCTTGAAAAAAAGAGAAATGTATGTTATACTGAAAGGGATTATATATTTTATACGGGTTTTTATGCTCGTTTGGAGAATAAAATGAAACAACTTCTTGAAAAATATGACCTTTATCGCAAAGAGATGTTATCTTCTCAATTTATCAATTTCCTTATCGGTTGGGACAACGAGACCGAGGCTCCCGAGAAGACTATCGAGTCGAGGGAGTTTATCGAAGGAATTTTCGCGCGCAAGCACTTCGATTACGTAACGTCGCCCGAGACGATTGCGCTTATAGACGAACTTTACGAAAGAAGGGACGAAATCGAAGACGAAGTTTTGCGTTACGAGATAAAACAGCAGAAGAAAGCGGTAGATCAGACGAGAAAGCTTCCGTCTGAGTTTTACGTAGAGCTTGTTACGCTTGTAACCAAGAGTCAGTCGGCTTGGGGAAGAGCCAAGAGAAGCAACGATTTCGAGTCTTTTAAGCCTTTCCTTGCGAAGATGGTGGAAATGAAGAAGAAAGAAGCCGAATATCTTGCTACGGATAAGCTTAAAGGTTATAACGTTCTTCTCGATCAGTATGCGGAAGGAATGACTATGAGCGAGTACGACGTATTTTTCGGGAAGCTTGAAAAAGACCTCGTTCCTTTCATAAGAAAAGTGACTTCGGTTAAGAGAACGGAAGATTTTTCCTTTGCGAAAAAGAGTTTCCCCGTTAGCGGACAGAAGGAATTTTCGGACTACGTAATGGACGTTATGTGTTTTGACAAAAAGCGCGGAGGAATAAAAGAGAGCGAACATCCTTTCACGTCGGGATTCGGAAGAAACGACGTAAGAGTTACCAACCATTATTACGAGAACAAGTTCGATTCCGCGGTATTTTCGGCTATTCACGAACTGGGACACGGAACTTACGAACAGCAGAGCGGAGAAAACCTCGTAGGAACGTTGTGCGAAGGTTGCGTATCGCTTGCTCTTCACGAATCTCAGTCGAGATTTTACGAAAACATAATAGGCAGAAGCCGTGAATTCTGGCAGGCTCATTTCGGAAAGCTCAAAGAGATTTTCCCCGAACAGCTTAAAGACGTGGACGAAGATAAGATGTACAGATTCGTCAATATCGCCGAATGCAGTTACGTAAGAACGGAAGCCGACGAACTTACCTATCCGCTTCATATTATGCTGAGATATCGGCTTGAAAAGGAACTCTTCGAAGGTAACCTTACCGTGGACGAACTTCCTTCAAGGTGGAACGAACTCTTCAAAGAATATTTCGGACTCGAAGTCAGGAGCGACGCGGAAGGCGTTTTGCAGGACATTCACTGGGCGCAGGGCTGTTTCGGATACTTCCCGACCTACGCTTTGGGTTCGGCGTACGCTTCGCAGATATTCGACGCAATGAACGAAGATTTCGACGTTTTGGGTTCGCTTAAAGAGGGAACGACGGCTGAAATCAACGCATGGCTGGAAAGAAAGCTTCACAGATTCGGCGCAAGCAAACCTCCCAAGGAACTTTTCAGAAACGCAGCGGGCGCGGATTTCGACGCGGACCATTACGTTAACTACCTTACAGGCAAGTACGGAAAGCTTTATAACGTATAGTGCGTTATAAAGGCGGGTATTACGCATAAAATAGGTATTATACGGAAGGCGCGAGGCTGAAAATCGGAGGACGGACTGTGAGAAAAGACGGCGGAAAAGACTTAAAAGAAATGAGCATAACGGAGCTTAACGGATTATCCGCAAAGCTCAGAGAAGATATTATTTCCATCGTGGATAAAAAGGGCGGACATCTTTCGTCCAATTTAGGCGCGGTGGAACTTACGGTTGCCCTTCACAGGTGCCTTTCGCTTCCCGAAGACAAATTGCTTTTCGACGTGGGACATCAGTGTTACGCGCATAAGCTTCTTTCGGAAAGATCGGAAGAAATGAGCAGGTTCCGCGAAAGAGACGGAGCGAGCGGATTTTGCGATCCCGTGGAAAGCGAGTTCGACGCCTACGGAAGCGGTCATGCGGGAAGTACCGTTGCCGCGGCTTACGGAATGTGTCTTGCGCGCGACGAAAGAGGAAGCGACGAGAAGATCGTCTGCGTGGTGGGCGACGGAGCTTTGGCTTCGGGCGAATCGCTCGAAGCTGTCAACGCGCTTTCGGGGTACGAAGGTCAGCTTCTTATCGTCATAAACGACAACGGAATGGCTATTTCGGCGGGAAAAGGCGGACTTTACAGACATTTTTCCGCGCTTACCATAAAACGCGGATACGGAAAAACCAAACTGCGCTGGAAAAGAATTCTCAGTAAAAACGCCTTGGGCAGAGGCATTATGAAATGCCTGTCGGGCGTAAAGCATTTTATCAAGCGAGTAACGGGCGGAGACAATTTCTTTGAAGAGATGGGCGTGAAGTATATAGGACCGCTTAACGGTCACGACTTCAAACCTCTTTTAAGGGTTTTCGGCAACGCTCTTTCGTATAAAAGACCTCTCGTAGTTCACGTAAAAACGGTAAAAGGCAAAGGTTCTCCCCTTGCCGAAAACGATCCCGAGTTTTACCACGGCGTGTGCGCGGGCTTGGATAAGTCCGTCAACACTTTTTCCGAAGCTCTCGGAGAAACTCTCGGCGAACTTAACGGAAAATTCGGTAATATCACCGCCGTAACCGCCGCCATGGAAGAAGGAACGGGACTTAAAGCTTTCCGTGAACGCGGAGGAAAGGTAGTAGACGTAGGAATATGCGAACAGACAGCCGTTTCGCTTGCCGCGGGAATGGCTATAAGCGGAAGCAGGCCCGCCGTGTGCGTTTACTCTACGTTTTTGCAGAGAGCCTTCGATCAGATTCAGCAGGAAGTCTGTCTTTACGGATTGCCCGTGGCGTTCTTTATAGACAGAGCGGGATTCGTGGGCGCGGACGGAAAGACTCATCAGGGACTTTTCGATATAGCTTATATGCGTCTTCTCGGAATGACGATTCTTGCGCCGTCTTCCGTAAAAGAACTTAAACTTGCCGCAGAATACGCCTTTTCGCACGATATTCCCGTGGCTGTGAGATATTGTAACGGAGACCTTTCGGTATGGGAGGGCGCGGAAGCCGTAGACAACGCTCCGTCTCACCCCATAGACCGCTGGCAACTTCTTAAAGAGGGCAAGGACGGAGTTTTCCTTGCGGTAGGTCCGAGATGCGTGAGCGTGGCTTTAAGAGCGGCGGAAATTTCGGGCAAAAGCGTAGCCGTCTACAACTGCACGTCGGTTAATCCCGTGGACGAAGGAGTTCTTTCGTTTATAGGTTCGAAAGCCATAGTTACGGTGGAAGAAGGTACGGTTTACGGCGGATTCGGTTCGGCGGTCGCAGAGTTTTACGCAAAGAACAATTCTCTTGCCGACATAAGGAAAACGGCTTCACCCGTCTGGGGAGGCAGAAGACTCGTAATGCTCGGAGCGGAAAATCTTTCAGTGGGTCACGATTCGGTGGCGGGTCAGATGATAGACGAAGGACTTTCTCCCGAAAATCTGGCTAAACAGATGGTTGAACTTATTAAAAAGAGATAAGGTCGGAATTTTATGGAAGGCGTTTTATATATGGTAGCTACGCCCATAGGCAATACCGAAGATATTACCGACAGGGCGAAAAGAATACTCGGCGAAGCGGATACCGTGCTTGCCGAAGATACGAGAGTTACGAGAATTTTACTCGACAAATGCGGAATAACCGTTAAAAATCTTCTTTCGGTCAACGGTTATACGGAAGAAAACAAGTCGGACAGAATAGTGTCCGCCATTCTCGAAGGAAAGAATTTCGCGCTGGTTTCCGACGCGGGTACGCCCTGTATTTCCGATCCGGGGTATATTCTCGTAAAAAAAGCTTCCGCTTCGGGCATCAGAGTCGTTCCCGTACCGGGGGCAAACGCAATGATAACGGCTTTGTCGGCGTGCGGATTGCCTACGGCTTCGTTTGCGTTTTACGGCTTTCTTCCGCGCAAAAAAGGCGATATAATCGAAATTCTCACGAAAGTGAAGGAAGATTCGACGGTTCTTGCGGTGTTTTACGAATCGCCTCTCAGGATAATCGAAACGCTCGGCTTTATAGAAGAAGTTTTCCCCAAAGCGGAAGTCGTCGTCTGTAACGACCTTACGAAGAAGTTCGAAAGGTTTTACCGCGGAACGATAACCGAGGTTATCCGCGAGCTTTTGTCCAACGACAACCGCGAAAAAGGCGAATATACGATTATAGTCAAAAAGAACGCCGATATTGCCGACGAAACGCAGGACGAGATAAGCCTCGAAGCTTTGATTACGGACAAACTCGTAAAGGGCGCAGGTTCCGTGAAAGAAGCGATTGCGGAAGTTTCTGCCGAAGTGAAAGGAAAATACGCCAAAAGCGACGTTTATTCGGCTTCGCTCAGACTCAAAAAGCTTTTCGGCGAAGAAGAGTAACTGCGACTGAAAACAACGGGTAAAGACAAGCCAAGAACCAACGCGGGCAAGCCGAAGGACAGAAACAGGTCCTATAAAAGGACAAAACGACGTAAAAAACGGAATAAGACTAACTACAACGAATAAAGGCAAGGCAGATATAAACGAAGAGAAAAAAAACGGACGGATAATTAAAGGGCGGACCGCGTAAACGGCGCGAAAGACAAAGCGGAGGCTAAATATGCTAACGAAAATTCACAGTTACGGACTCAGCGGACTCAGCGGCTATAAAGTCGAAATCGAAGCAGATCTTCATTCGGGACTGCCTACCTACGACATAGTAGGGCTTCCCGACGCGGCTGTCAAGGAATCCCGCGAACGCGTAAAATCGGCGATTAAAAACTCGGGTATGAAATATCCTTTGGGAAAGATCGTCGTGAATCTCGCGCCTGCGGATATGAGAAAGGAAGGCACGCTTTACGACCTTCCGATAGCCGTAGCTATAATCGCGGTATCTTCGCCCGAGTTTTTCCGCGAAGGAGTTTTCGACGACGTTTGCCTTGTGGGTGAACTTGCGCTTAACGGCGACCTCAGACGAGCCGACGGAATTCTGCCTCTTATCATTTCCGCGCGTCAGGACGGAGTAAGGCGGTTTATCGTTCCCGAAGCCAACTTCAAGGAAGCTTCTTTCATAGAAGGCATAGAAGTCTACGCTCTTAAAAATCTTTCCGATACGATAAAGTTTCTCGTCGGAACGGAAAAGTTCGGGAAGGTAAAACACAGCGTTTTTACGGTTACTCAGAGAGTTTCCGACGAAAACGACATGAAGTACATCAAAGGTCAGTACGAAGCCAGAAGAGCCTGCGAAATAGCCGTTGCGGGCGGTCATAACATTCTGCTTATCGGTCCGCCGGGCGCGGGAAAATCCATGCTTGCAAAAGCCATACCCACCATTATGCCCGATATGACTTTTTCGGAAGCTCTCGAAACCACGAAAATCCATTCGGTTGCGGGTATTCTCGATCCCGACGAAGGTTTCGTAACGCAAAGACCTTTCCGTTCGCCTCACCATACGGCTACCGTTTCGGCTATGACGGGCGGTGGAAAGGACGCCGTCCCGGGCGAAATCAGCCTTGCGCATAACGGCGTTCTCTTTCTCGACGAACTTCCCGAATATCCGAGAGTTGTTCTCGAAACTCTTCGTCAGCCTTTGGAAGACGGAAAAATGACCGTTGCCCGTCAGAAACTTACCGTTACCTATCCGTCGGATTTCATTTTAATAGCAAGTATGAACCCTTGCCCGTGCGGAAACTACGGTTCGCGCACGCAGGAATGCAAATGTTCGCCGTCGCAGATAAACAGGTACAGAAACAAGCTTTCGGGACCTCTTCTCGACAGAATAGACATTCACGTCGAAGTGGACAGCGTTTCTTACGACGATATATCGGGAAAGACCTTTTCCGAAACGTCGGCTTCGGTCAAGGAAAGAGTAAACGCCGCCCGTCGCGTTCAGCTTGCCCGTTTCGAAGGCAAAGGAAAGTATTGCAACGCGCAGATGAACAGCGGTGAAATAAACGAATACTGCGCTCTCGACAAGAAGTCGGAAGAAATGCTTACGTCGGCTTTCGACAGGCTCAATTTAAGCGCGCGAGCCTATTCGAGAATACTTAAAGTCGCGAGAACCATAGCCGACCTCGATAAAAGCGAGAAAGTTCAGGCGGTTCACTTAGCCGAAGCCATTCAATACCGTTCTCTTGACAGAAGGAACGTGAAGTAACTATGAGAAAGACGGCGGTTATTCTTGCGCATTTCAACGTAACGCCTCTTCGCGCGGAGGAGATTTTCCGTAGGTACGGCTCGGACGAAGAGTTTTTCAGAAGGTTTTCTTCGGACAAAAAAGCCGAGCTTTCTTTGGGCGCAAAAAAGTACGGAGAAATTCTCTGCGCCGCCACGGAAGAAGGCTACGCGCGGCTCGTTACCGATTACCGGTCAAAAGGCATATCCATACTTACGGGGTTTGACGAAGAATTTCCCGCCGAACTTTTCGAGTCGGGCGACGCTTACGCGCTGTATTATAAAGGTAACGTCGGACTGCTCGGCGAGAAACTTTTTGCCGTCTTAGGCACGAGGTCGGCTACGGGCTACGGAAAACAGGCTGCCGAACGTATAGGAACGGAACTCTCTGAAAACGGCGTCACCTTAATAGGAAGCGGTTCGGAAGGTATAGAATACACGGCTCTTTCGGGCGCAAAAGAAGGATTCGTTATCTGTCTTCCCAACGGTCTTTCACGCCTTACGTCCGTTCAGAGCAGGCTTTGCGGAAAATCGGAGGACAACCTCGCGCTTTCGGTTTTTGCTCCGTCCACGCCTCAGATGGGGTATAATTTTATGCAGAATAACCGTATAATTGCCCGTCTTTGTTGCGGAGCTTTGCTTATAGAAGCTCAGGAAAAGAGCGGAAGCGTCTATACGGCTGAGTGCGCGATGGAATTCGGAAAGGAAGTCTTCGCTTTGCCGGGAGAAATCTTTTCCCCGCAGTCGGAAGTTCCCAACAGGTTCATAAAAGAGCTTAAAGCTCTGCCCGTTACGTCCACGCAGGACATTCTTGAAAAGCTCAACGTAACCTACCGCGGAGTAGTCGGTCTTTCGGCAAAAAGTCTCGACGGACTTTCGGACGCGGAAAAGAAGATTATCGAAGCGGTGAGAGCGGGCGCGAAAAGATTCAACGATATGGTGGACTTCACGAAAATGACGGTAAGCGAAGTGGGCGCGCTTCTTCCTATGATGGAACTTATGGGATACATCGTTAAGGACGGAACGGGAGAATACAGAGTTTCGCTGTAATCTTAAGTATTCCGTAATATGATTTCGCAGACTTAACAATAAAGAAACATATAAATATAATAATTGCCGTGTAAATATATCGGCGCACGGCATAGAGGGGATTATATGAAGCTTGTTATAGTAGAATCGCCTGCAAAGGCAAAAACTATCGGAAAATATCTCGGCAACGGCTACGAAGTAGACGCGTCGGGCGGACATATAAACGACCTTCCGCAAAAGACTCTCGGAGTGGACGTTAAAGACAGATACAAACCCACATACGTGGTTACTCCCGGTAAAGAAGCCACGATAAAAAGACTTTCGGCAAAGATAAAGAAAGCCGACGAAGTCTATCTCGCAACCGACCCGGACCGCGAAGGAGAAGCGATTTCGTGGCATCTTCAACAGGTTCTCGGACTTAACCCCGACGAGGAAAACAGAATCGTATTCAACGAAATTACCAAAAAAGCGGTAGAACAGGCTATTTCTCATCCGAGAAAGCTCAATATGGATCTGGTGAACGCTCAGCAGGCGCGAAGAGTTCTCGACAGGCTCGTGGGTTATAAGCTTTCGCCCGTGCTTTGTAAGAAAATAAAGCCAAGACTTTCGGGCGGACGGGTTCAGTCGGCTGCTCTTAAAATCATAGTGGACAGAGAAAAGGAAATACGCGCCTTCAAACCCGAAGAATACTGGACGGTGGACGCTTTCCTTTATAAACGGGGCTACGAAGACATAGTTTTCAAAGCGTCTCTTTTCGAGAAGAACTCCAGAAAATACAAAATCAAAAACGGCGACGAATGCGCGAAAGTTCTTGCCGAAGTAAAGGAAGGCGAATTTTCCGTAAAAAGCGTAAAACGCGCCACGGCTTATTCTTCGCCCCATCCGCCCTTTACGACGAGTACCCTTCAACAGGACGCAGGCTCCAAGTTGGGACTTTCGAGTAAAGTCACCATGCAGATAGCTCAACAGCTTTACGAAGGCATAGACGTCCCCGGAGAAGGTCATATCGCGCTCGTGACGTATATAAGAACCGACTCGGTAAGAATTTCCGAAGACGCGAAAAAAGCCGCGAGAGAGTTTTTAAGGAACAAATTCGGCGAAAAATACGTTCCCAAAACGGCGAACGTTTATAAGTCCAAAAAGGACGCTCAGGACGCGCACGAAGCCATAAGACCCATAAGTCTCGAAGTTACGCCCGCGTCGCTTACGGGTAAGATTACGCGCGACCAACAGAGAGTATACAAGCTCATATACGACCGTTTTCTTGCCAGCCAGTCGGTAAAGGCGGAATACGACACGCTCACCGTCGTTTCGGAATGCTCGGGTTACGGCTTCAAATCCACGGGCAGAACGCTCGTTTTCGACGGATACCTCAGAATTTACGGCGAAAGCGCGCCCGATAAGAAAGACAAAGACGAAAGCGAAGGCGAGAATCTCAGAATTCCGCCCCTTAACGAAAACGACGCGCTTTTACTCGACAGCATAAAAGAAGAACAGAAATTCACAAAACCGCCTTTAAGGTTTACCGAATCCACGCTCGTCAAGACCATGGAAGAAAACGGAATAGGACGTCCGAGTACCTATTCGACCATTCTCAATACGCTTTACGCGAGAAAGTACGCCGAACTCGATAAAAAGAGCATCGTTCCCACGGAACTCGGGATAACGGTAACCGACTATCTCGACAAATACTTCAGGGATATAGTGGACGCGGAATTCACGGCGCAGATGGAAAGCAAACTCGACGACGTGGAAGAAAAGGGCGCGGATTGGGTTGCCGTGGTGGACGAATTCTATAAGCCTTTCATAAAGGAAGTCAACGGCGTCGTAAAGACGGGCGAAAAAGTGGAAATGGAACCCGAGCTTACCGACGAAATCTGCGAGAAATGCGGAAGCCGTATGTGCATAAAGGAAGGCAGATACGGAAAGTATCTTGCCTGCACAAACTATCCCGCCTGCAGTAATATGCGTTCGCTCAAAAAGAAAGAAGAACCCGTTATGACGGATATTATCTGCGAGAAATGCGGAAGACCCATGGTGGAAAGAACGGGCAGATACGGAAAGTTCCTTTCGTGCAGCGGTTATCCCGAATGCAAAAACATCAGGTCGCTTAAAGAAAAGGAAGAACCCGTTATGACGGACATTCTCTGCGAAAAATGCGGAAAACCCATGGTAGAAAGAAACGGCAGGTACGGAAAGTATCTTGCTTGCAGCGGTTATCCCGAATGCAAAAATATAAAGTCGCTTAAAGTCAAAGCCGAACCCGTCGTTACGGACGTTCTCTGCGACAAGTGCGGAAAGCCCATGCTCGAAAAGGTAGGAAGATACGGAAAATACCTTGCTTGCAGCGGTTATCCCGAATGCAAAAACATAAAATCGCTCAAAGACGCGGAAAAAGACGCGAAAAAGGCTGAAAATACGGAAGAAACGAAGAAAAACGACTAACGGAAGGAAAGATGAAGGTATCGGTAATAGGAGCGGGGCTTGCAGGATGCGAAGCCGCGTGGCAACTGGCAAAACGAGGAATTTCCGTCGATTTGTACGAAATGAAACCGCATAAAAGGTCGCCTGCTCATCACAGCGACGGTTTTGCGGAAATAGTATGCAGTAATTCGCTTAAAAACAACGAAATAACCAACGCGTGCGGACTGCTGAAACAGGAACTCCGTATTCTCGGAAGTATGCTCATTAATGTGGCGGATTGCGTGAAAGTCGACGCGGGAGCGGCTCTTGCCGTGGACAGAGAAGCTTTTTCGGCTTGCGTCACCACGGCTATAAAAGCCCATCCGAGAATAAACGTTATAGAAGAAACGGTAGACAGGATTCCCTGCGGCGACGTTATAATAGCCACGGGACCGCTTACGGACGAAAGCCTTATGCCGGCTATAAAGGAACTTATAGGTAAAGACGATCTGCTTCATTTTTTCGACGCGGCTGCGCCCGTTATAACCAAAGAAAGCATAGATATGGACAGCGCGTTTTTCGGCGCGAGATACGACAAAGGCACGCCCGATTATATTAACTGTCCCATGAACAAAGAAGAGTACGACGCCTTTTACGACGCGCTTATAACGGCTAAAACCGCGGACGTTAAGGACTTTGAAACGGACGACGTTTTCGAAGGCTGTATGCCTGTGGAAGTCATGGCTTTAAGGGGAAGGGATACGCTGAGATTCGGACCGCTTAAACCCGTGGGACTTACAGACAAACGGACGGGAAAGAGGAATTACGCCGTATTACAGCTCAGAAAGGAAAACAATTTCGGGGATATGTATAACCTCGTGGGCTTTCAGACGCACCTGACTTTCCCCGAACAAAAAAGAGTATTCGGACTTATTCCCGCGCTTAAAAACGCAGAATTCGTAAGATACGGAGTTATGCACAAAAACACTTTCGTGTGCGCGCCGGGAGTTCTTGACGGGAATTACAGAGTCAGAACGGTTCAAAACAGAAGAATTTACATAGCCGGACAGCTTTCGGGCGTGGAAGGCTACGTCGAATCCATAGCTTCGGGTATGGTTGCGGCTCTGGATTTATATATAGCTTATCTCGGAGGACAGCTTACCCTCGACGCAAAAACGATGACGGGCGCGCTCGGCAATTATCTTGCTACGGCTCAGGAAAAGCACTTCCAGCCTATGAACAGTAATTTTGCCGTTATGGAACCGCTCGAAAAGGAAATAAGAGACAAAAACCTCAGAAAACAGGCTTACGCGGACAGAGCTTTGAGTATAATAGAGGAACTTAACAACGGATTGCAAATGATAGAAGACTAACCGTCCGCAATAAATACAAGGAGAAATGTTTATGACGTATAACGAAAACGCAGTAACGGCGGACAGCCTTAAAGGCACGACTATATGCGCCGTTATGAGAAACGGAAAAATCGCCGTTGCAGGCGACGGTCAGGTAACGATGGGACAAAGCGTCGTTATGAAAGGAAACGCCGTCAAGGTCAGAAGAATTTATCACGGAAAGGTAATTATGGGCTTTGCGGGAACGGTTTCCGACGCATTCGCGCTTTCCGACAAATTCGAAGAAATGCTTCAGAAATACAGCGGAAATCTTATGAGAAGCTCGGTCGAGCTTGCTTCTTTGTGGAGAAACGACAAGATGATGAGAAAGCTCGAAGCAATGATGATAGTTACCGACGGAGAACAGTGTTTCGTTCTGTCGGGAAGCGGTGACGTTATCGAACCCGAAAACGGAATCTGCGCCATAGGAAGCGGAGGAAACTTTGCTCTTGCGGCGGCTCGCGCGCTTATGAACGAAACGGAACTTTCCGCAGAAGAAATCGCAAGAAAATCGCTTGAAATCGCCTCGGACATATGTATCTTTACCAATAAGCACATAACCGTCGAGGTGCTTTCGAAGGAGGAATCCAAATGAGTATGATCCCCAGACAAATAGTCAACGAACTGGATAAATATATAGTCGGTCAGGAAGAAGCCAAAAAAGCCGTTGCGGTGGCACTCAGAAACAGATACAGAAGAAGTATGCTTACCGATTCCGAAAGAGAAGAAATCACGCCCAAGAACATCATTATGAAAGGTCCTACGGGCGTAGGTAAAACGGAAATCGCAAGAAGACTCGCAAAGCTCGTGAAAGCGCCCTTCGTTAAGGTGGAAGCCACCAAGTATACCGAAGTGGGATACGTGGGAAGAGACGTCGAAAGTATGGTTCGCGATCTCGTGGAATGCGCTGTAAGACTGGTTAAAGAAGAAAGAGTGCGCGACGTTCAGGCAAAAGCCTACGACAAGGCGGTGGATTCCGTTACGGAAATCCTTTTGAAGAGTAGCGACGTTCTTCCCCCCGACGTAAAGAAAGAAACGATAAAAGACGAGATTCTCAATCACAATCTCGATATGCTGGTTATAGAAATTCAGGTTCCCGACGAACCCAAGCCCATAGATATGGGAACGGGCGCAGGTCCTATAAGCATAGGCAGTATTTTCGGCGGAATGCTTCCCAAGAAGACCAAACCGAGAAAGCTTACCGTCAAAGCCGCGCTCGAACTCATTACGCGTTCGGAAGCCGAGAAACTTATCGACGAGGACAGCGTAAACGGAGAAGCTCTTCGCAGAGCTGAAAACGACGGAATCATCTTTATCGACGAGATAGATAAGATTGCGGGCAAAGCGGGCGGAAGCGGTCCCGACGTCAGCAGAGAAGGCGTTCAGAGAGACATTCTTCCCATAGTGGAAGGAAGCACGGTCAACACCAAATACGGAATGATCAAAACCGACTATATTCTGTTTATAGCCAGCGGAGCTTTCCACGTTTCCAAAGTTTCCGACCTTATTCCCGAACTTCAGGGAAGATTCCCCGTGGTAGTAGAACTTACCAGCCTTCACAAAGAAGACTTCGTAAAGATTCTTACCGAACCCAAGAATTCCATTACCCGTCAGTATAAGAAACTGCTTGCGGTAGACAACATCAACCTCGAATTCACGGAGGACGGAATAGAAACCATAGCTTCTCTCGCCGAAGAAATGAATCTTACCAGCGAAGATATAGGCGCAAGACGACTTCATTCCATAATGGAGCATATTATAGAAGAGGTAAGTTTCGATATAGGCGAAGAAAATTGCGAAAAGACCGTCGTTATAGACAGTAAGTTCGTAACCGATAATATAGTAAAAGAAAGCGCGGCTACTCACCTCAGAAAGTATATTCTTTAAGAAATACCCGAGTAAAACTTTAAGCTTGGCGCACGGAGTACGAGTATGGAACTTAAACATCTTGCGATAATTATGGACGGCAACGGCAGATGGGCGTTAAAGCGCGGACTCAGTCGCAGTATGGGACACAGAGAAGGCGTTAAAACCATAGGTAAAGTCGTGGACGCATGTCTGTTAAGGAACATACCCGTACTCAGTCTTTACGTTTTTTCCACCGAAAACAAAAAAAGACCCAAAGAAGAAGTCGACGGTCTTTTTTCGCTTGCGAAAAGCTATTTCGGCAAAATACGCGAATTCAATAAAAAGGGCGTTAAAGTCGTAGTGTCGGGAAATAGAGAAGACTTACCCGAAGAGATAAACGCCCGTATAGACGAAGCTCTGGAAAAGACCAAAAACAACGATAAACTTACGCTTAATCTTTGCTTCAATTACGGCGGACGGGACGAAATCGTACGTGCTGCCGTGAAGTTTGCGCAGTCGGGCGAAAAGACGCTGACGGAAGAAAGCTTTGCGAAGTTCCTTGACGCCGACCTTCCGCCGGTGGATTTCATAATAAGAACGGGCGGAGAAATGAGGCTGAGTAACTTTCTTCTCTATCAGTCGGCTTATGCGGAATTTTATTTTACCGACGTTTTGTGGCCCGATTTTAAAGAAGAGGAGCTTTCTTCCGCTCTCGAAGAATTCGGAAGAAGAAAACGCAATTTCGGAGCCGTCAAATAGAAGAAAGAACGGCTTTTATAAACACGAAAAGACAAACCCGAGGGGATAATATGATAAAAAGAACGATTACGGGAGCGTTGATTTTTCTCGTCACGGCAGGAGTTTTAGTCGCGGAATATTTTTGGGGAAGCCGTTGGTTTTCCGCCGTATGGGCGATAGTTACGGTTATATGCGTTATCGAAACCAATCGCGCCTTAAAAAAGAAACTGCCCGTTGCGGTAACCGTGCTGAGCGTTATATACGCGCTTGCATTGTCGGCTTTAAGCGCAGGCGAAGCTTTCGGTATAAAGATAAACGATATAAGTCAGAAAGAGTACTTATCCGCCGTTTGTTTCTTCGTATTGGCAACCGCATTCTGTATAACAGGCAGAAAAGACAACGATTCTGTGATTTACACCGCGCTTCTTACCGTATACCCCGTTATGCCTCTCGTGTCATTACAGAAGCTTGCGCTTTTAACGGCGGAAAACGCGCCTTACAGGGGAATTACTCTGCTTGTTCTCGTCTTTGCGGTGGCTTCTTTAACCGACGTTTTCGCCTATCTTTTCGGCAGGTTTTTCGGCAGGCGTAAACTTACCCCCGTCAGCCCCAATAAAACCGTCGAAGGAGCTTTGGGAGGACTTCTTGGCGGAATTATAGGCTCGGCTCTTGTTTTTGTAGTGTTTGAAACTTTAAGCGTTATGAATCTCGGAATAAAACCGGGTAGTCCCGTTGTTTTTTACGCTTTGGCGGGAATAATCGGTTCGGCTTTCACTCAGACGGGCGACCTTATCGCGAGTATGCTCAAAAGAACGGCGGGAATCAAAGATTACAGCAGGCTTCTCGGAAGTCACGGCGGATTTATGGACCGTTTCGACGGAACGATGATGAGCGCGGTTCTCGTTTATCTTTTAGCGGTTATAGCTTTATAAGGAGATTATATGAAAGTTGCCGTAATAGGTTCTACGGGTTCGGTAGGAAGGCAGGCTCTCGAAGTCATAGATAAAAACGAAAATCTCACTCTCTGCGCTCTTGTCGCAAACACCAACGCCGAACTTCTTTCCGCTCAGGCAAAGCGTTTCGCGCCCGTCTATGCGGAACTTATTTCAAGGGACGGAGATTGCATAAAAAAAGCTTTGGATTTATGCGATATAGCTCTTATTTCGACTGCGGGAATAACCGCTCTTCCTTACGTTATATACGCGGTGGAGAACGGTAAGAAAGTAGCTCTTGCGAACAAAGAAAGTCTCGTTACGGGCGGAAGGCTTATAAATAAGGCGCTTGAAAAGTACGGAGCTTTTATCCGTCCCGTGGACAGCGAACACAGTGCGGTCTTTCAGTGTATAAAGGGGGAAGAGAAGTTCGTGCGTTCTGTTATTTTAACGGCGAGCGGAGGAGCTTTCAGAGATTACACCAAGGAAGAAATCCGCTTGAAAAGGGCGGAGGACGCTCTTATGCACCCCACGTGGAGCATGGGCAGGAAGATAACCGTTGACAGCGCGACTCTTATGAACAAGACTTTCGAGGTAATCGAAGCCTATTATCTTTTCGGAAAAAAGCCGTCGGTTACTCTTCACAGACAGAGTATAGTTCATTCCATGGTGGAATTCACCGACGGTTCGGTAAAAGCTCAGCTTGCCTTTCCCGATATGGCTCTTCCCATAAGTTACGCTTTGACCTATCCCGAAAGAAAAGAAAACGTAGTTAAACCGCTGGATTTTTCCGAAGCAATCGGGCTTACTTTCGAAAGAGTGGATAAGGAAAGATTCCCTTGCATAACTCTTGCGGACAGAGCGCTTGAAAACCAGAGTCTTTCGGCGGTTATGAACGGAGCGGACGACGTTTGCGTCGAAGCTTATCTTCAGGGCAAGATAGGCTTTTACGATATATTCGACGTTATTTCCCAAACGCTCGATATTGCCGAACTTAAACGGGACGAAGCTCATCTCGAAGAAGAAAGCGTAGAGGGAGTTTTTGCGCGCGACCTTTTCGGAAGGAAAACCGCGTACGGAATAATAAAGAAACTGAACTGAATAGCGGGAAAGCAGAACTTTTCGGAAAACCCGAAAATCCGCTTTCAGGCTCGGTCAAAACGAGGTAAAAATGATTATATCGACGATGCTTCTGGCTTTTTCGCCAATGACGCTGGTTTATATCCTTATCGCGCTTCTTGCGCTTATGTTTATGGTGACGGTACACGAGTTGGGTCACTATACGGCAGGAAAGCTCTTGGGGTTCAAAATCAACGAATTCGCTATAGGTATGGGACCTAAGATTTTCAGTCGCACCATGAAAAGCGGAGAAGTCTTTTCCGTGAGAGCTTTTCCGTTGGGCGGTTTCTGCGCGTTCGAAGGCGAAGACGCCGAAGGTACGACGGAAGGCAGTTTCAACAGTCAGAAGCCTTGGAAGCGTATAATAACGCTCGTTATGGGCGCGACTTTCAACTTCCTGTCCGCCATAATCATAACTTTCTTTGCTTTCGCCGTTTTCGGAAACGCACTTCCCGCGGTCGGAAAGGTTTACGAAGGTTCGCCCAACTATTCGTCGGGACTTCTTAAGGAAGGCGACGTTATCTATTCGCTTAACGGAAAGAAAATCCTTTTGTATATGGATTTCAGCGATTATCTTGCGGACGCGCCCGAAACTTTCGATATGGTAGTCATACGGGACGGCGAAAAGGTTACGCTCAGCGGAATAAAGAAAGCCAAATACGTAGCCAAGGACTATAAGCGCGACGAAAACGGAGAAATCGTCAAAGACGAGAAGGGCGATCCCGTTTACGAATCGGTAGAAGCCTACGGCATAGGCATAGGCGTAACGCAGAAAACGGTTAAAATGAATATAGGAGAAGCTTTCGTTGAAAGCGCGCCCTACTGCATAAAAGCAGGCGGATATATCTGGAAGTCCTTTTTCGAGCTTTTAAGCGGAAAGGGTTCCATCGACGACGTGGGAGGACCTATAACCACGATAAAGCTGATGTCTCAGGTTTCGGCTACGGGATTTTCCAATATACTCTTTATGGTCATATTGATTTCCGTAAACCTTGCGATATTCAATCTTCTTCCTATCCCCGCGCTTGACGGAGCGAGAGTGGTGTTCGTCATTATAGAATGGATAAGAGGAAAGCCCATAAAGCGTAGCGTAGAAGGAACGATTCATCTGGTGGGACTTATAGTTCTTTTCGCGTTCGTGATTTTAATTGACGTAATTAAACTGTTCAGGTAGATATGGTAAGAGAAGTAAACATAGGAGGCGTCGTAATAGGAGGCGCGAGAAAAATAGCCGTTCAGTCTATGACCAATACGCTGACGGAAAACGTCGAAGCTACCGTTTCTCAGATAAGAGAACTTCGGAAAGCGGGTTGCGATATAGTAAGATGCGCGGTAAAAACGCAGGCAGACGCCAAGGCGTTCAGAGAAATCACGGATCTGGTGTCGATTCCCGTCGTCGCGGATATACATTTCGATTATCGTCTTGCTCTTTCGGCTATGGAAAACGGTGCGTCTAAGGTAAGGGTAAACCCCGGGAACCTCGGGGACGTCGGGAATTTCGGAAAAGTTCTCGACTGCGCGAAACTTCACGGCTGTCCCGTAAGAATAGGCGTTAACAGCGGTTCGGTCAACAAAAACGACAGAGAAAATTCCGCCGATAAGGTTTCGGCTATGCTTCTCGGAACGGAAAGATACGTTCGTTACGCCGAAAAGAGAGGCTTTTACGATCTGGTGCTTGCCGCCAAATCCAGTAGCGTCCGCGAAACCGTCTTTATGGGCAGAAAACTCAGAGAAAAGTTCGATTATCCCCTTCATATAGGCGTTACCGAAGCGGGCGTGTACGAAAGCAGTCTCGTTAAATCCGCAATAGGCATAGGAAGCCTGCTTCTGGACGGAATAGGCGAAACGATAAGGGTTTCCATAACGGGCGATCCCCTTCCCGAAGTCAAAGCCGCAAGAAGCATACTCGGGGCTTTGGGACTTCTTTCCCGACCCGAAGTCGTTTCCTGTCCGACGTGCGGAAGATGCGGAATAGACCTTAATTTCGTTGCTCAGAAAGTCAACGATTACCTTTCGGACAAAGACTGCCTTGTAAAAGTGGCGGTTATGGGGTGCGTGGTAAACGGTCCCGGTGAAGCCGAAGACGCGGATATAGGTCTTGCTGGAGGAGAAAACTCGGCTATCGTTTTCAGAAAAGGCAAACCCTGCGGAAAGATAGAAGGAAACATAGCGGAAGAATTCGTCAGGATTCTCGACGCGTTCATAAAAGAGAGCTACGGAAATTAAACGAAAAACGTAAAAGGCTCGGATTACAAGAAAGAGAAGCTATATAAGTTAAACACTACGGAAAGCAAAACTGCCGAAAGTAAAAGCAACCTGCGGAAAGCAAACTGGAACGGCAAAAGTTAAAGAATGGCTGAGTAAGAGGTAAACGGAATGCTCGATTGGATTAAAGGCGACGGAATATCGGAAGATCTGCGCTTCAGAGGCGCGGTTTTCAGCGTGTCGAAAAAAAGAGTGGTTTTTACCTTTTCTTTCCCCGAAAAGCCCGACGAAAAGCTGAAAAGTCTCGTTCAGAGCAAGCTTTCCGAGAAAGAATGCTACGGTCTTTCTTTCGAAGCGGAATTCGTCCTCGACAGGCAGACGCACGAAACGTTAAGGACGGCTATGGCGGAATTTCTCAAAGAGAATTACTATTCGGTCTATACCCGTTTCGCAAACGGAGGCTATTACATAAACAAAGACAAAGATTCCGACGGGTACAGGCTGATTTTCAAGCTCAACGAAGAAACGCTCGGACTTTTCAACGAATCGGGAATAATAGACGGACTTAACGAGTTTTTCGGGAACTATACGGTAACGCCCGTGAACGTGTCGGGCGTGGTTTCGGAAAGTTCGGAGGATTTCGAAGAGGCCGTGCGCAAAATCGAAGCCCGTCAGCAAAAAGCCGAAGCCGAAGCCGTTTTCAGGGCGGCGAGAATCATTCCCGTGAAGAACGTCAAAGGCGTTATAGGAAGAGTTATCAAAAAACAGCCGATTTATATATCCGAACTCAAAAGCGAGGACGAAAGGGTGTGCGTGTGCGGCGAAATAACTTCTATTAAAAGCGAACCGCCCAAAAATCCCGAAGCCGACTACGCTTTGAGAGCAAACCTCAGAATAAAAGACTTTTCGGGCGAAATCGGCGTAACGATGTTTCTTCGTGGCGACGAAACGGAAAAGCTCGGACAGCTTTCCGCGGACAGTCAGGTTATAGTCAGCGGAAAAACCAAAGTCTTTTCGGGAAGCCGAGGAAGAGAGCTTTCCGTAACGGCTTACGCGCTTTCTACATGCGAGATAGGCGAAGTGAAAGAAATTCCCGTCCGTCCCGTTCCAGAGAAATACGTGACGGTTATGCCCGAACCTTTCGCCTCTATGAAACAGACGGGAATGTTCGACGCGCCTCAGATTATCCCCGAGTTTCTCCTGGACAAAAACGTCGTTGTGTTCGATCTCGAAACTACGGGATTAAGCCCGCTGAGAGACAGAATCGTGGAAATAGGCGCGGTCAGAATAAAGAACGGAGTTATAACGGAGAGTTTCGAAACGCTTGTAAATCCTCTTATGCCCATGCCCGAAGAAGCGAGCAAAGTCAATAACATTACCGACGAAATGCTTATAGGTCAGCCCAAAATAACGCAGGTTCTGGGGGATTTCAGAAAGTTCTGCGACGGAGCCGTCATTGCCGCTCACAACATTCAGTTCGACTACGCTTTTATAAAAGAATCCGCGGACAAAATGGGGTATAAGTTCGATAACGTAAAGTGGGATACTTTGGAAATCGCAAGGAATTTTTATTCCGGCAGGCATCAGGGAGTGGAGTTTCCGAGAGACTATAAACTTCAGACGCTGGCTAAGGTTCTCGGAGTAAAAGCAGAAGACGCTCACAGAGCTATGGACGACGCGCGGGTATGCGCCGAAGTTCTTATAAAAATAGTATCGATGTCGGGCGAAAGTCCGATAGAAGAAATCGTAATTTAATTACGCAAAAAAACGGAAAGGAGAAAACGATATGTCGGAAAAATTCAACAAATGGGACAAAAGGTTTATGGAAATGGCTCAGACCGTTTCGGGTTGGTCGAGCTGTTATCAGGAAGGAAGACAGATAGGCGCGGTTATAGTGAGAGAAAAACGCATTCTCACCACGGGTTACAACGGCGCGCCTCAGGGCGTTAAAAGCTGTAAGGAAAAGGGCGAATGCCTTCGCCGTAAACTTGGAATTCCCAGCGGAACGCGTCACGAACTTTGCTATGCCGTTCACGCCGAACAGAACGCGGTTATTCAGGCGGCTCGTCTCGGTATACAGCTTGACGGAGCCACGCTTTACTGCACCCATCAGCCCTGCGTTATCTGCGCCAAGATAATAATAAATTCCGGCATAAAACGCGTCGTGTACAGAGAAGGTTATCCCGACGACTTCTCGCTCGAACTTTTCAGAGAAGCCGGAGTTACCATAGAGCAGTACGACGAATAATTTTTTTGCGCTTACAGTGGACGGAAAAACCTTGAAAAACGAATTATTCCGCGCGGATTTTTTGCCGTAAATCGGGATAAACCGTGAAAAATCGATGGCTTTCCGTCTTTTTTGATTCAAGCCTGTTCGTCGGGCGTATTTTTTTCCGCTTGACACGAATTGTCGCGTGTGTTATACTACACTCTATAATAGGGGAAGTGTGAACAAAGCCCGAAGACTTCGTCTTTCGGTCGCGATGTACGCGTAAGAAAGAACGGACGGGTTTATGCGCGCGGACAGGGTAATCCGCAAACGAGCGCCGCATTTCACAAAAGGAAAAGATGAAAAAGAAATACTTTCTGATAATATTATTGATTCTGGCTTTGGCGTTGCCTGTCGCGTCCGTGGCAGGCGGTGCGGACGGGAAGGTTTGTTTTGCCGAAGGTTTTTCTTCGGGACAGGGAACGGCAAGCAGTCCCTATCTGATTTCTTCTCCCGACGATATGAAGCTTTTGTCTTCTCTCTGCTCGGGAAGTCAGTCCGAACACTATCTTTCGGCTTATTATAAGCTTACGAAAGACATAGACATGGGCGGAACGGTAACCATAGAGGACGGAAGAGAAATCTGGAGCGGACAGTCCTTTACCCCCATAGCCGCTTTCGAAGGCGTTAAGTACAACGTCGGCGGAACGGGCTTCAAGGGCGTTTTCGACGGTAACGGCAAGAAAATCACCAATCTGTACATAAACGCGACCAATAACTACATAGGTCTTTTCGGCGTTGTCGACGGAGGAACGGTTAAAAACCTTATTCTCGAATCGGGTTCGGTTGCGGGAAAACAGGTAGTCGGCGGTATCGTGGGCGCGCTTTACGGAAGCGGAACGATTTCCGACTGCGTAAACGGAGCTTCCGTTTACGCTTCTTCGAGTTACGCGGGAGGAATTACGGGTTACATAGCCGGAACGGCTCAGTCTACCGCTCTCGTTACGAGATGTATAAATAAAGGCGGAGTTTCTTCCGATAAAATCGTGGGCGGTATAGCCGGCGCGAACGAAGGAAGAATTTACGAATGCTTCAATATAGGCGGAATTTCGGGTATTTCGGTAAGAGGCGCGATAGTCGGCGCGAACGGCGTGGAACAGAACGTTTCTTACGCCACCATATCGAGAACCTACTACAATAAAGATACGCTTGTTCTTGGCGGAGCTTCCAAACTGGCTCCTACCTCTTCCTACGGCTCGTCCAAAGTTCAGTGCGAAGACAATAAGCTTTCCGCGTCAAAAATGGTTACGCTTTACGGAGAAAGTTCTCCTCTCGGAATGGAACTTGATTCTTCCTATTGGATTTTCAACAAACCGAGCAATTCTTCCTCTTCCATTCACTATTACCCCATACCCAAGGCTTTGTCGGGGTATAAAATATCCGTGGAAGTTCTCCCGGGCATTTTCACCGTACAGTTCGACCTTAACGGAGCGACGTGCGAAGTTCCCGCCGACCAGTCGGTAAGAGAGGGCGAATACGTTACCCGCCCCAAAGACCCCGAAAGAGCGGGCTACGAGTTCCTTCATTGGGCTACCAGTGCCAGCGGAGACGCAAAGGCGTTCGATTTCGAGAACACCAAGGTATACGACGACATCACTCTTTACGCGATATGGGTATTCAAAGACCCCAAAGTCTCCGTCGAAACGAAAGTTACCAACGGAAGAACGGCGACTACCGCGGTGTACGGCGATACGGTTACCCTTACCGTCGTAGTCAATCACGGCGCGCAGGGTATAGAATACGAATGGTATAAACAAGGTCAGACGGGCGTGGTCATTTCGAGGAAAAGCACGCTTACTCTCACCAAAGTCAAAGACAGCGGAGTTTACTACTGCAGAGTAAGGGTTTTCGACACCAACAACCAGAGATACGCTTACAGCGAAAGTACGGAAGTAAGAATAGCCAAGGCGGTGGATCCGTCGTACAGCATTCCCGAAGTTCAGGCGGTTACCTATAAGAAAGGACTGAAACTCGGAGATATAGAACTTCCGAGCGGTTACAGCTGGCAGAAACCCGATACGCTTCTGAACGCGACGGGATCGGCAGGCAAGCTCTTTGCCTTCACCTTCGTACCCGAAGATCAGGACAACTACCAGACTATAGGCGTGGATAAGATCAAAGTCGTCGTAAACAAAGCGACTTACGAAAACAAAACGCATACTCCCCTTTCTGGCATAGTCTATAAGTACGGTCTGAGACTCAGCGACATCGGACTCGACGCCGACTTTTCCTGGAAAGATCCCTCTACGCTCGTTTTTGCGGGACAGAATCAGGTGTTTGAGGCTTACTATAACGCAGAACCCGACAATTACGAAGATTTCGAACTTACCGTAACGGTTTCGGTAGACAAAGCCGTTCCGCTCGTAGAACTCGATATATCCAACGTCAATCTTTACGAGAACACCAATCCCGATAAGGTTATCATTCCTCTGGTGGAAGGAAGTACCCCGGGCGTATGCCGTCTTAAAGAAGGACAGACTCTTAAAGTGGGCGCTTTGTCCTCTTACGAATGGAAGTTCGTGCCTTCCGACGCGGACAACTACACCGAACTCGAAGGAACGGTAGAACTTTTCGTTCAACAGATGATACTTGACAGTATCGCAATCAATAAGAAGCCTCTTAAAATGAGTTATACGGCTTTTGAAGAACTCAACCCCGAAGGAATGGAAGTCGTCCGTCGCTTCAACAGCGGAGACGAGGAAGTCGTTTCGGAAAGCGAGTACTTTATTACCTATATAGGCAATCCTTTCGGAGAGAGGTATTTCCTCTGCAATAATTCCATAGGCAATACCAATACGCGTTCCATAAGAATTACTCTTATCGACAACAGCGATTTCAGTTGCGAAGTAAACGGCTTTACCGTTGAAAAAGCAAGATACGACCTGAACGAGATAGCTCACCCCGACATTCAGCTCGTCTACAGCGAAAGCATTTCCTACCGCACGATAGAAGCTCAGCTTAAAACCAATTACTCTCTCGTATATAAACCTGCCGTCATAACCGCAGGATACGGTCAGAGCTTCACCGTTACTTATAACGACGACGTAAAGAACTATTACGACGCAACGCTTACCGTTACGGTAAACATCGATAAAGCCGAATATTCCGACGCCATCAAAAAGCGCGCCGACGCGGCTCACGACGTCATAAAAACCACATATACGGCAGGTCTGACGCTTTCGGGCATAAAGCTCAAAGACAACTTCTACTGGGAAGAAGAAAACCTTCTTGTGAAGGCGGGAACGAGAACTTATAAGGCTTACTATAACGCCGACAGAGTGAACTATAACGACTACGAACTGGAAATCAAAGTTTCCGTCGCGAGAGCGGTGTTCGATCTCGGAGAATACGTATTCGAAGACGCCGAGTTTATCTACGACGGACAACCTCACAGCATCGAAATCAAATTTGCTTCGGGCGTTATCCCCGACGGCGTTTCCATAGATTACGACGTAAAAGACAGGTCGAGAGCGGGAAGTTATAAGGTAGCGGCTATCTTTACTTTGGACGAACCCGAGAACTACGAACCGATCGATACCATATACGCCCGTATGACTATAATCAAGCAGGACGTGACCGTGGACTTCAACGCCGATTTCGTGAAAGACGGAGGCTTCGTGGCTAAAGACGAAGAACAGGAGATAACTACCTATATAAAGGGACTTCTCGACGGCGACGAAGTTACGGTAAAACTTAAAGTCTCGGACGAACAGGGCAATATCATAGTCGAAAACGACGATTACGTGTCTTACGTTTTCGAACCGGGCGTTTATACGATTATAGCCGAGATAGTGGACGATAATTATAAGACCAAAGAAGTCACTTCGATGTCTTTCACCGTAAAAACGGCTTCCGTTCAGGATAAGAAAGGCGAACTTCCGCAGGTTATAGTAAAGAGCGTAAACGGTTTCGATCCGCACGCCGTGCTTAATTGCGGAAACGTCGATATTTCGGGCATTGCAAAACAGCTTAACGAGAACCTCAAAGCGCTCGGAAAGAATTACAGCGTAAGGCAGATGCTCAATATCAACCTCTATAACGACAGAGATCCGACCGAGAATATAACGATTGACGGAACGGTCGAGATAAGAATAAGAATTCCCGACGAACTTCTTGCGGAAGAAGACGCCGGACTTAACGTGGTTTACGTCGGAGAAAACAACGTTCCCGTGGATATGAAAGCCACGAGAGAAGGCAATTACCTCGTGTTTGACGCAAATCATCTTTCCAACTACGCGATAGTGGCGAGCAGCGGAGAGATTCCTGCGCCCGATCCCGATCCCGTCAACCCCGATAATCCCGTCAACCCCATAATCAACGCAGGTCCGTTTGCCTGGATAGCCACCGTAATTATCGGCGTAATCTGCGCTTGCGCGGTAGTCGTGGGCGTGGTCGTTCTGCGCAAGAAATAGACCGGTAAAAAACAGAAACAACGGTTAATCGAAAAAAACGAAAGCGCAAAGAAACCAAAAAGCGCAACAGAAAAACAGAAATACACGGAAAACGGAGAAAAGAGAGAAACTTTAAGATGTTCATTACTTTATCGGGAATGCTCGGAAGCGGAAAAAGCACCGTTTGCGGCGTTATGAAACAAAAATACGGATTTGAGATTTTTACGACGGGAAGTATACTTCGCCGTCTTGCGGAAGAAAAAGGAATGTCCGCGCTGGAATTCAACGACTATATTCTGAAGTCGGAAAACAACGTGGACGATATTATAGACAGCGAAAGCAAACGTATTGCAGCCGAGAAAAAGGGCGAGAACATCGTTTTCGATTCGAGAATGGCTTGGTTTTTCGTTCCCGAAAGCTTCAAAGTCTTTATGAAAGTCAAAGATACCGTTGCGGCGGAAAGAGTTTTTACGGGAGAAAACCGCACCAGCGAAAGCTATTCTTCGGTGGAAGAAGCCTGCGAGGCTCTTAAAAAGCGCAGCGAGATAGAAAGAGAACGTTTTATAAAGCTTTATAAAGCCGACTACTGGAAGGAAAGCAACTACGACCTTGTAGTCGACACGACTTCCATTACGCCCGAAGAAGCCGCGGATAAGATAGTTTCCTCGGCAAAGGCAAAAAGCCGTTTATAAAAAGAAAAGTAAAAAGATAAACGCGTACGGCGTTAAATCGCGTAAAAACGCCGTTCGTTACCTGTAGGAGGAAGATAAACCAATGACTACGCTTCAGATTATAGTGGCGGCAGGCGCGGTAATCGCTTCGCTTGTCGGCTTTTTTTCCATGAAAATCGACAAAGAACGCGCAAAGAGCAAAGCCTGGAGAATAAAAGAATCCGTGCTTTTTTTGATTGCTTCGGTTGGAGGAATAGGTTCGACTATCGGAATGTTCGTTTTCCGTCATAAAACGAATCACTGGTATTTCAGGATTTTCTTCCCCGTTCTTGCTCTTCTCGACGTCGCTTTATATATCTGGTTGCTGATTATTTGCGGAAAGGCTTAACCCCTTATATCAGGTAACGGAAACGAGATAAATCGTTTGAACAGCAGACGCTTCAAAGCTTATCGGAGAGACATATGAAAACACTTTTATTGGATTTTACCGCGGAAAACCTTGAACTTGCCGGCGAACTTATAAGAAAGGGCGAGCTGGTGGCTTTCCCTACCGAAACGGTTTACGGACTGGGAGCCAACGCTCTCGACGACAAAGCCGTAGGTAAGATTTACGAGGCGAAAGGCAGACCGTCGGATAATCCCCTTATCGTTCACATAGCTGATTTTTCTCAGGCGGAAGAAATCGCTTACGTCAGCGACCGCGCGAAAGTCGTAATGAAAGCTTTCATGCCCGGAAGCCTGACCGTCGTTCTTCCCAAAAAAGACGTTATTCACGACTGCGTTACGGGCGGACTTCCTACGGTAGCCGTAAGAATGCCTCTTTCTTTGCAGGCTCGCGATTTTATAACTCAGGCGGGCGTTCCCGTTGCCGCACCCAGCGCGAACACGTCAAAACGTCCCAGCCCTACCGATTGGGAAACGGTTGCCGAAGATATGGACGGAAAGATTGCCGCTATCCTTAAAGGCGAAAAATGCGCCGTAGGAATAGAATCCACGGTGCTTGACCTTGTAGGCGCGCATCCCGTAATTTATCGTCCGGGCGTGGTTACGGCGGCTGATATAAAGGAAAAAACGGGATTGGAGGTTACTTACCTTCCCGCAGGCGCAGATCTCGGAAAAATCAATTCCCCGGGGCTTCGCTATAAGCATTACGCGCCCATAAAACCTATGTATCTTTGCCGTTCGGGCAACACCGTAAAGCTCAATAAGACGGTAAAAAGTCTGTTTGCGGGGAAAACCATAGCTCTTATAGCCGAAACCAAATACCTGAACTGTATAAAAGCCGACTGCGTTTACGATCTGGGCGACACGCCCGAAAAGGCAATGAGCAGACTGTTTACCTTCCTTCGTCAGGCTGAAAAGAAAGCCGACATAATTATCGCCGTATATACCGATCAGAGCGAACGTTCCATAGGTTTCAACAACAGAATAGGCAAATCGTGCGGCGGAAATATCATTGCCGATTAAAAGGAGAAAACCGACTTGAAACGGTTAAGAAGAAAAAGACGAAAGATTATGAAGACCAAGAAAAGTCTGGTTTTGTTTTTGTGTAGCGGAAACACCTGTCGTTCGCCCATGGCGGAAGCCATATTCAATCAGAGAATACGCGAAGCCGGAGTAAAGGGCATAAGGTCGCTTTCTTTCGGGCTTCAGACTTTCAGCGAAGACTGTATTTGCGACAAAGCCGTATGCGCTCTCGAAAAAATGCACGTTAAAGCCGACGCGGGAAGACACGCCCGTCAGCTTACCAAAGCCTGGATAGACAAAGCCGCCTACATAGTCTGTATGACGCTTGCGCAGACGAAAATGCTTTTCGATATATGCGAACCTCATTGCATAAATCAGTTTAACGGCGGACGGGAAATTTCCGATCCGTTCGGGCAATCTCAGGAAGTTTACGACAAAACGGCGGGAGAAATCAGCCTTGCCGTAGACGAAATGATTGCGGAAATAACCGACAACCTCAAAAGAAGAATGAAACCCTTCGACAATATGTAGGGCTTAGCGATAAAAACCGAGAATTCGGAGAAAATAAAGGAGAAAATACCAATGAAAATCGGATTTGCCTGCGATCACGGCGGGCTTGAACTGAAAAACCACCTTATCGAATACGCCGGAAAAAAAGGCTACGAAGTCAAGGATTACGGAACTTTCACCAAAGATTCCTGCGATTATCCCGATTTTGCTTACCCCTGCGCAAAAAGCGTCGCCGACGGAGAGAACGACCGCGGAGTAGTCGTCTGCACCACCGGTATAGGCGTAAGTATGGTCGCAAATAAAGTGCACGGCGTAAGATGCGCCCTTTGCCACAGCCGGAAAGACGCCGAAATGACCCGCCGTCATAATAACGCCAACGTCATCGCCATGGGACAAAGTTCTACCGACGAAAAACTTGCGGAAGAAATGTTCGACATCTTTATGACCACCGACTTTGAAGGCGGCCGCCACGAACGACGCGTCAACAAAATCATGGAAATAGAAAATAAATAGTCTTTTTCCCCTACTTTCTTCGCAGAAGAAAGTAGGCAAAAGAAGCCTACTTACCTTCTTTTCCGTTCTTTCTTGAAAGAAAGAACCAAAGAACTACCGTTCTTTGCCTGCTTCTCTTCTTTCTTCTGCGAAGAAAGAAGCAAAGACGCACCCACTTTTTTGTAAAAAAGTGGGCAAAAAACTTTCGCCGTCGGGTGCGAAGAAAAACAAAACGTTTTCCATATACGAAAGAAAGTCTGTAATTGCAGGTTTGTTGCGGTTGCAGACTTTTTGTTTATTGTTTACATCGAAGTTCTTTGCTTACTTTCTGCAAGTTTGCAGTACTGTAAAAAGGTATGCGATGCTCATCGAAGTTCTTTGCGCAGCTTTCTCCGAAAGAAAGCTGTAAGTTCTTTGGTTCTTTCTTTCAAGAAAGAACGGAAAAGGTTGCCCGGTCTTTACTTACTTTCTTTTCCAAAGAAAGTAAGCCAAACGCA
>CAVJWC010000005.1:0-74123 GCA_963653425.1 Eubacterium sp.
TACATCCTCCGGCGAGATTACTTTAGGCACCGGAGAACATACCCATTAAAAGGAGAAAACAAATATGAAAAAACATTTTTTAGTTATTGCTGTTGTCGCTTTATTGATTGCAGTTTCGTGCGTAGGATGCAGTACGACAGACAAGAGCTTTTTTGCGCTGACGTCGGGGTGTTTTAATTCGGTGTATAAAGACAGGTTGTGTTTTATAGGTCAGGCTGATATTCACGATTTAGCAAAGGAAAATTTTAAGAACGGTTATATTATCGCCGATTTACCCGAAAATTACGCCGACCTCGTTTCGGTTACTTATTGTCTGAAAGACACGACTACGAAGGAAAATTCGCTGAAAAATTACGTAATTTCCGATGATTTTATCGTTTTTGAATTCAAAATTCAGGAAGAATCCGTATTATGCTTCTTTATGACGAAGAATCTCAGAGAATCCGATGCCGACGTTTCCGTTCTGAAAGAAACCGCGGGTAAAACCGAAGACAAAAAGGTTTTCAAAACGGACAGGAGCTTCAAATTATTCGAACTTCCCGTTAAGAAATACGAGCAGATAGCCGACGAAGAAAGAACGTTTGCGCCTTTCGGTAATATTACCGTAAATTCATCCGGTAAGAAGTATACGCAAAGAGATTTTCTGAGAATTATCGACGGATACGAACCCACGGGAACGATTCAGAAAATTTACAACGAAGAACTTGTAATTAAATCCTCCGAGCTGTTCCGTTACGGAGTAGACGACGGCGAAAACAGCTACGTCGGAGCTTGTTTTAATTTTTACGATAACCGTTCCGTCTCCGCCGAAGAAAAGCAGGCTTGGCAGATGCAGGTGATAAAGGACATTCTCGCAAACATGAAGTGCTACTACTGGACGGCGCCCACGGCGGAGTGAAGCGGAAACCCGAAATTCCGTGCAGACGTCTGAAAAGACAAAAAACCGAAATTTTATAACGACAGCCTTACGTTAAGGTCAGCGTTCCTTCTTATAGCCGAATGTGCGGAAACTCAGGCGATAAAGCGGGAACGCTTTTTTTATAAACCGCGTTTATTTAGTTGGCAGGGCGCGCCGAATGTGGTAATATTTGTATGCTCGTTTACGGACGACGTAATCAGAGCGGACGGAGGAATAAAAACCATGAACGAAAATAAATTCGACGGAAAAGCCGAAGTTTACGAAAAATACAGACCGAATTACCCCAAGGAGCTTTTTGACTGTCTCGAAGGCGAGATTATAGGCAAAAACAAAGTCGTAGCCGATATTGGTTCGGGGACGGGGATATTTACACGTTCTCTTGCCCGTTTTTCGGGTAAGGTTTACGCCGTCGAACCGAGCGCGGATATGCGCGCGTCTGCCGAAAAGACCTTCGCGGATTTCCCCAATATAGCGAGCGTATGCGGAACGTCGGACGACATCCGGATTCCGACGGAAAGCGTGGATTTCGTGACGGTGGCGCAGGCTTTTCACTGGTTCGACAGAAAGAAGTTTGCGGTTGAATGCGCAAGGATACTTTCTCAGAATAACGCTGAGTTCAACGTGGCTCTTGTGTGGAACGTTCGCGGAAACTCTTGCGTAATGGAAGAAGTTTACCGCGTAAACAAGGCTTTTTGTCCCGAATTCAAAGGTTTTTCGGCAGGAGAAGTTCCCGAAGATACGGCGGATTTTTTCCGCAAGAATTATATATGTAAGACTATCGCAAACCCGACTTTTATAAATTCCGAAGTATTTATAGGTCGTTGTCTGTCCTCTTCCTACGCGCCCAAAAAAGGCGACGAGAACTATAAAGCTTACGTTGACGCGCTTTCCGAAGCTTTTTATCGCCACGAAAAGAACGGCTTGGTGGAATTCCCCTACGAAACGCGTTGTTTTGCGGGGAAAATATAAAATAATCGGGAAAATACGGACTGAAAAGGAAAGGTAAAATTACGGCGACTGAAGGAGGCTTTCTCTTCGTTGTTTTTTGGGATTGCGGGAAGAAAAAACATTTCAGCGGATGAAAGAAAATTTTCCGCGGAAATTTATAAAAGTTATCGTAATCGCTTGAACAAAAAATTTTTTTGTGGTATACTACGGAAAGACGGGGCGAAAGCTGCGTCGCTGAGCTTGGAAAAACCAAGGACAATATAAAGGCGTTGAAGGAAAGAGTAATCGCATAGCCTACCAAAGAGAGAGGAAGTCGTGGCTGTAAGCTTCCTCGGAAAGAATGCGACGAAGACCGCTCCCGAGCCGCGTGCGGAAAGGGTAACCGTTAAGTGCGCCGTGAGTCTGCGAAAAGGACGGAAAATAAGTTAAAAACAAGGTGGAACCGTGCCGCACCGCACCCTTGACCGTAAGGTCGAAGGTGCTTTTTTATATTCAACGAACAAGGAGGCAAACTCATGAAAATTATTATGCACGACGGATCGATAGCCGAATATACCTTTGAAGACGAAATCGGCAGAAATTCTCTGCGTCACACCGCGTCCCATATACTTGCGCAGGCGGTAAAACGTCTTTATCCCGAAACCAAACTCGCTATAGGTCCTTCCATTAAAGACGGATTCTATTACGACTTCGACAGAGAAGAAGCTTTTACGGAAGAAGACCTTGCCAAAATCGAAGCGGAAATGAAGAAAATCGTTAAGGAAAACTACAAGCTCGAACGCTTCACTCTTCCGAGAAACGAAGCCATCGCCTTTATGCGCGACCTTAACGAACCCTATAAGGTGGAACTTATCGAAGACCTGCCCGAAGACGAAACCATAAGTTTCTTCAAGCAAGGCGAATTCACCGACCTTTGCGCAGGCCCTCACGTAACCTATACCTCAGCCGTAAAAGCTTTTAAGCTTACCTCCATTGCGGGCGCTTATTGGAGAGGAAGCGAAAAGAACAAGATGCTCACCCGTATTTACGGCACGGCTTTCGCTAACAAAACCGAACTCGACGAATATCTTACCCGTATGGAAGAAGCCAAAAAGCGCGACCACAGAAAGCTGGGCAAAGAACTCGGACTTTTCCGCATTATGGACGAAGGCCCCGGATTCCCCTTCTTCCTTCCCAAGGGACAGGTTCTCAAAAACATTCTTATCGACTACTGGCGCGAAGTTCATACGGCGGCGGGATACGTCGAGATTTCCACGCCCATTATGCTTAACAAGAGCCTTTGGGAACAGTCGGGACATTGGGACCACTACAAAGACAATATGTACACCACGGAAATCGACGATACGACTTTCTGCATAAAGCCTATGAACTGCCCGGGCGGACTTCTCGTTTATAACTGCGAACCCCGTTCTTACCGTGACCTTCCCATGAGAATAGGCGAACTCGGACTGGTTCACAGACACGAAAAATCGGGCGCGCTTCACGGACTTATGAGAGTTCGTTGCTTCACTCAGGACGACGCTCATATCTTTATGACGGAAGAACAGATTACCGACGAAATCATGGGCGTTGCCCGTCTTATAGACGGCGTATATTCGCTTTTCGGCTTCAAGTATCACGTTGAACTTTCCACCATGCCCGAAGACCACATCGGTAGCGACGAAGATTGGGAAATGGCTACTTCCGCGCTTAAAAACGCTCTCGACAAACTCGGACTCAAATACGCTATAAACGAAGGCGACGGTGCGTTCTACGGACCCAAGATCGACTTCCATCTCGAAGATTCCATCGGCAGAACGTGGCAGTGCGGAACAATTCAGCTCGACTTCCAGATGCCCGTAAGATTCAACGCCGAATACACGGGTAAAGACGGACTGAAACACAGACCTATTATGATTCACAGAGTATGTTTCGGTTCTATCGAAAGATTTATAGGTATTCTTATCGAGCATTACGCAGGTAAGTTCCCCGCATGGCTTGCGCCCGTACAGGTCAAGATTCTGCCCATTACCGACAGAAACAACGAATACAGCGACGAAATTCTTTCCATGCTCAAAGACTGCGGAATACGTTGCGAGATAGACAAACGTCAGGAAAAGACGGGCTTCAAGATAAGAGAAGCTCAGCTCGAAAAAGTTCCGTATATGCTCGTTCTGGGCGACAAAGAACAGGAAGACAAGACGGTTACCGTGAGATACCGCGACACCGGCGCAAGCAAAACCCTTTCGCAGGAAGACTTTATCGTCGAACTCATGGACGCTGTCAACAGCAAAAAGTAACCATATAGCCCGAACGCAATTAAAATCGAATCAATAAATTAAATTCAAGGTCATCCGAGGGAAAACGCTCTCGGGTGACTTTTTTATGCAGGCATTTTCTTTCTCTCGCGGGTATTTTTACGGGAACAAATCGGCTTATCCTTCGCTTTCCTTTAGTACCGCATTCGGTAACTCTCGGACGTTTGCCGTGCCTAAGCCAAGACAAAGGGCGTGTTTCCGGCGTAAAAAGGCTACGCACCGCAGTTTACTTATTTTAGCGAATAAAAAGCGGTTAATGCGGTAATCGGCGATAACGGATTGAATGCCTGAGTTTGAAAACTTAAAAACGACTTATAAAACTCTCTGAAATCGACAAAAAAATACGTAAATATTACGCGAAAGTCGGTAAGTGTATGGTATAATAAAACAAAACCAACTGTTTCGGGCAAAAACAGATTAAGGAAATCAATGTTTCGGTCAGAAACAGATTAAGGAAACCACAGTTTCGGGTAAAAACCGATTAAAGAAAACAAACGGCTTCGGTAAAGACGAAGTTTCGTTAAACCGAACCGAAAGGTTACGAACGACACGAAAGACAAAGCGGGGGAAAAGACATGGAAAAGACGGCGGAAGTTATTGCGCACATAAAGTCGCTGTTAAAGGCAGGCGGAATAGAGTATTATTGCGCCGATTACGAAGAGGGCGAAAATTACCCGAGCGACGACCGCAAAGAACGCGAAAACTACCGAAACCGCGACGACTTCACAAAAAGCGGAAAGTGCGGAAATTGCGAAAAGGACAACGATTGCGGAAACTGCGGAAAACGCGACGTCGTTCTGCTTTTTCTTGCGGGATACGCACCCTACGATTTTCCCGAAGACTGCTACGAAATCGACGCCTATTACACGGCTTCCAACTCGGCTTATTCGGCGGAAAAGGAGATTATCGCCTACCTTTCGGGGCTTAACGTTTCCTGCGACTTTTACCGCGGAAAGAATCTCAGAAGCCTTGCCGAGCGTAATTCTCTCGGAAAGCGCGCGCTGAGCGGTTTTATCTACTGCGACGACTACGGAACATATTGTTTTATAGGAAGTCTTCAATTGAGCGGACTTTCCAAGGAAGACGCGGAAGCTTTCGTCAGGGAGTTTTCCCGTATTCCCGAAGTTACCCGCGTTTGCGGAGGGTGCGGAAAGTGCGTGGAAGCCTGTCCCGCGGGAGCCGTTCCGAATAAAAAAGAGAAATGCCTTAGAAATATTCAGGAAAACGCGCGGAAAGGTCTTGCCTCGGAAATGAAAGACAACGCCCGTTTCCTCGGCAAAAAGCTTTTGGGTTGCGGAATATGTCAGTCGGTCTGCCCGATAAACGCCTGCGTAAAAAAAGCCCTTCTGCCCGAGAACCTGAAAAACCTTCTTCAGAAAGACAACTTCGAAATTGCCATTAAAAACAACGACTTAAAACCGCTTAAACCGATAATCGGCAGTAATTACGCCCGACAAAGCGTACTTGCGCCCATTTTGGAACTTATTAAAGGCGGAAACGCTTAGTATAAGGAGAAAACATGAATATTTACGCGCCGTTAAGAGCCTTAGCAGAAACGGAAAACCTTCCCCAAACGCCCTTTTTCAGCAGAATTCAGGTGAATTCCGAAGCGGAAGTTTACGCCGTTGATTCCGACAGGTTTATCGCGGACGGCGCGGAAACCGACGCTCAGCGGAAAAGCAACCGAATGGCGATTTTTACGGAAACAGCTCGGAAACTTCTCGTTTTCGGACAGAAAACCCTTATAATTTCGGCTGAAAACGACGGACTTTTTGGCGACGCGAAAAGCGCGTTCCGAAAACGCATTTCCGTGAGCTGTTTTTCGCTTTCGGACGGGCGCGAAAGCTCTTCCGTTAAAGCTTGCAATCTCGGCTCATTTTCCGATGAAGAAGCTTCCGTTAACGCCGGCAACCTCGGCTTGCTTTCCCTAAAAAACCCCGATAACGAAGATTACTCTTCCGAAAACGCACGCGAACGTAGCGAAACCCCGTTTATTTCAGGCGAAGAAGCTTCCGTTAACGAAACTTCCGCTTATTCTCATTCGGAAAATGCCCGAAAAAACACTGCTTTTATCTATACGGAAGAAGACTATCTGAGGCTAAAAAAGGTTATGGCTGAAAACGACGACGTGCGTTCGATATTCGTAATAGGTTCGTCCGAAGAAGTCAATCTGGCGAAACGGCTTGCCTGCGAATTTTCTCTGCCGTTGTCGGTTTTTCTGACTTTACCCGACGGCGATTCCGTTCTTTCGCCTTATTTTCTTATAAGAAAAGAGGGCAGAGCCGACCTTATCCCCTGCGACGTCCCGAAATTCGTGTTTTTTGACGTTGCGTCGCCCCTTTCGGAGCAGAATATGCGGACGGGAACGGGTTTTGTCGCCAAAGCTCTTACGGCTCTTCCCGAAGCGGAATATCTCGGCGGTGATTTCGAACCCGACCTTCTGAGCGTTATAAAAGACTGTCTTTTTACCGATTTCACAAAGCCCACCGCCCCCAACAAACTCCTTTTACACGCGTCGCTTCTTAAAATTTCCGCCCTTAAAAACGCAGAAAACCGCTTTCTCTTTACTCCCGCCGACTGTCTTATTGAAACGCTCGGCTTTTACGGCGTTAACGGCAAAGCTTACGCTTACGTCTGCTCCCGTCTCATTGCCGAAGTCTACCTCGGCGTTCTTTCTGCGCCCGACCTTACACTGACCTTACCGCCCGATCCCGTAAGTCAATTCCTTCGTCTTAAACGTATCGGCGCGTCTCCCCGTCTCGTTCCGTCTCCCGCGAAAACCCTTGACTTTCCCTTTTTTACGGCAAAAATCGATAAACTCGTAAAAAGCCTGTCGATGTTCGAAGCTTCCTGCAACGGCGGAAAACTCCCACTGACAGGAAACACCCTTGCGGACGCCCTTTTAGTTTCCGCCACAGTAAGCCCAAACAACTCCCTCCTCCGCGAAGTGTATTCCGCAGGATTTTTTCCCTGCTTTCTTCAAAGAAGAAAGTAGGCAAAGAAGCCTACCTTCCTTATTCTTCTTTCTTCGTGAGAAGAAAGAAGGAAAAAAGGAACTTTATTCTTCTTTAAGAGTTTCTATGATTTCGCCGATATAGAAGTCGTGGAAGTCTTTTTTGGGATAATTTTCCGTTATGAGAGATTTATCGGCGAAGTTATTTTCGAGGATGGGTGCGGAGTACATTTTTCTGCACACGAAAACGAGTTTAGCTTCGGCGACGGCGACGGTTTGACCTATGGAGAGGGGGTGAAGTCCGCAGGCGGCGAGTTTATCGGGGTAATTTCTGCCCGATTCCGAGCCGAGGAAGAGGAGTTCTTTTCTGTACTTTTCATCGAGAACGGAAAGTGTGAAGAAAGGGCTTTGGTCGATAAAAGCCTTGGTGAATCTTTGCGGTCTTACGTAAGCCGTAGCGACGGGCAGGCTTCCTTTCGTTTCGGAAGAACCGCACGACCAGAGACAGCCGAGTTGTCCCCAGGAAACCGTCATGGAATTGAATTTTTCCGCGTTGCCTGCGGTTAAAACCATCCAGTCTTCGTTGAAAATTTTATGCGGATTAAAAGAAAGCTCGTCGAAATTTATTTTTTTGAACGCCATTTTTGATTATCCTCCCGAAAGTAATCGTCCGCTTTAAGCCGAGTCCGAATCGCAATCTCGCTGAATTCGCAAACTCTTGGGTGTTGCAATCTCGTTGAATTTGAAATTCGCAAACTCTTTGAATTTAGAATTTTTTTGAATTTGGAATTCGCAAGTTCTTTGAATCGCAAGTTCTTTGGTGTTGCAAGCTTTTTGTTTTTGCAATTTCGCTGAATTCAAAGTTCTTTGAAACCGTTTTGCGCGCGACCGTTCGGTGTGTGCGGACCTGACGAAAGTATACCATATAACGCAAAGGCTGTCAAGACGGATTTTTAGCCGAAAAAGGAAGGTTATCGTAATAAAAAAGCGTTTTTAATACGAAAAAACGACCGTCGCTGTCAATGTTTTTTAAGTCCGAAAAAAGAAAACGTTATCGCAGTCAAGGTTTTTAAGCAAAGAAACGACTATCACAGTCAAGGTCTTTAAGACTAAAAAAAGATTATCGCAGTCAAAGCGGCTTTTAAGCAAAGAAAGACTATCGCAATTAAAACGGATTTCTGTCCGAAAAGAGGAACCCGAAGGCTCCTCTTTGGATTATCGTTTTTTGCGGTGATTTCAATCGTTTGGCATTCCCTGCAACACCCGTATTTTTACCTGAATAAATCGGTTTATCCGTCGCCGTTTCCGTCTTACGCACGTAAAGTACGCCGTCAGCCCAAAGCCTCGGTTAAGCCGGGCAGTGGTTTCTTCTCCGTAAAAACGCTACGCGCTACGGCTGTATATTTCGGCGAATTAAAAGCGGTTACTGCGGTCGTTGGCGATAACGGACGGAATGCCTTACGAAAGGGCAAATTTGCCGTTCGGGAGGATAAGCCGAGTATATCCGAAAAACAGGGTGCGGAAGTTAAAAGCCAAGCGGTAACGCGAAAAACCAAACGTTAAGCTTTACGTAGCTTAATGCACGCGTCGGGTGGCGTCCGTTACGCCTGAATACTACACCGTACCCGAGACGGTCAGGACGGTAGTTCCCGGGGTGACGGTATATGCGCCCGTGGCTTCGTTTTGGGTGAAAGTCGCTTTGGGAACGGTTATCCTGCCGGCTACGGTAGCGAAAACTCCGCCCGAAGAGTCGTAGGTGTAATCGTCGTTCACCGAAAGAATAGAACCGTCGAGACTTACCGTAAGGTTACCGAGAACGGGACTGAACGTGTCGCTTACGACTGCGTTGGCGGAAGCCGAAGCTTCGGTGTTGCCGTAATTCTGTATAACGAAAGTATAAGTCAGCGTTCCGGCACCGCTTACGGTTGCGGGTTCCACGCTCTTGACTATGGCGAGTTCCGGATCGGAAGAAGCGTTTACGGTTGCTGAGGCGGAGAGGGGAGAAGTTATGCCCGTACCCGTAATCGTAGCCGTGTTTTCTATGGTCGAACCGAGAGCCATGGGCGCGTATTCGGTAAGGCTTGCTTCGTAGACGAGAGAAGCGTTGCCTCCTGCGGGAACGGTTATTCCCGAGATAACGAGAGGCGGTCCCGCGGTAACGGAAGGCGCGCTTTGAAGAACGCCGTTGACGTAAAACTTTATCGAGCCGTTCACGTAGTTTAACGGGTATACCGTGCCTGCGTTGAATTCGTAACCGCCGAGATTATCGGAAAGGCTTATTCCCGTGAGCGCGACCGCTCCCGAATTTATGAGATTTATAACGTAAGCCAGGGTATTGCTCTGCGAATAATTACTGCGCACGGCGTCTTTCGACGCGGACAAAGCCTCTACGAGATTGCCCGTCGTCGTATTGGAATTTATCGTTCTGTTGTTATAAGTGAGCTGAGCCTGATTGGTAAACTGTGCCATATAAATTACCTCCACTTCTGTGTTAAGAGAGTTGCTCTCTAAGATATTATATTAGCGGAGGCTTTTTTGTGATTACCGGTAAAAATCAAATAAAATTACGCCGAAAAAAAACGAAACGCAGAGCGACTGCTTTTATCGGGAGTTCCCGAGGAAAGGTAAAAACGCATAAAAAAGGAGGCTTTCCTTTCGGGAAGCCTCTTCTTTGTTTCAATTTATTCGGTTCAATCAAAACGCGTTTAAGGTATTAAACCAAACCCTGAGCGAGCATAGCGTCTGCAACTTTCTTGAAGCCTGCAAGGTTTGCGCCCATAACGAGGTTATAACCAAGGTGATATTCGTCGAGAACGTCAACGATCTGCTTATGAATGTTCTTCATGATGTTCTTAAGCTGATTGTCAACTTCTTCTGCCGTCCAGCTGAGTCTTTCGCTGTTCTGAGACATTTCGAGACCGGAAACCGCTACACCGCCTGCGTTAACAGCCTTGGAGGGGCATACGAGAACGCCGTGTTCCTGCATGTAAGCGAGAGCTTCGTTCGTGGTGGGCATGTTGGAAACTTCGTTAACGAGTTTGATACCCATATCAACGATTGCTTTTGCGTCTTCGATTCTGATTTCGTTCTGCATAGCGCAAGGCATATAGATGTCAGCCTTAACGTTACCCCAAGGTTTCTTGCCGGCAACGAATTCGCAACCGTACTTGTCTGCGTAATCCTTAACTTTGTTTCTTCCGCTTGCACGCATTTCGAGCATGTAATCGATCTTTTCGCCGGAAACGCCGTCTTTGTCGTAAATGTATCCGTCGGGTCCGCTGAGGGTGAGAACCTTACCGCCGAGTTCGGTGATCTTGAGAGCTGCGCCCCAAGCAACGTTGCCGAAACCGGAGAGACAGAAAGTCTTACCTTTGATGGTGTCGCCCTGATGAGCGAGAACTTCGTTAAGGAAGTAAGTTGCGCCGAAACCGGTAGCTTCGGGTCTGATAAGGCTGCCGCCGAAAGAACGGCCCTTGCCGGTGAGAACGCCGTTTTCGTAAGCGTTTCTGATACGTTTATACTGTCCGAAGAGGTAACCGATTTCTCTTCCGCCAACACCCATATCGCCTGCCGGTACGTCTACGTCCGGTCCGATGTGACGATAAAGTTCGGTCATGAAGCTCTGGCAGAATCTCATAACTTCAGCGTCGGACTTTCCGGCGGGATCGAAGTCACTGCCGCCCTTGCCGCCGCCCATGGGAAGGCTGGTAAGGCTGTTCTTGAAGGTCTGTTCAAAACCGAGGAACTTAATGATGCTGAGGTTTACGTTAGACTGGAAACGAAGGCCTCCCTTGTAGGGTCCGATAGCAGAGTTGAACTGAACTCTGTAACCGCGGTTAACGTGAGGCTGTCCCTTATCGTCCGTCCAGGGTACTCTGAACATAATCTGACGTTCGGGTTCTACGAGACGCTCGAGAATAGCGTTCTTTCTGTAAAGTTCTTCGTTTGCTTCTACTACGGGAGCAAGAGAAGTAAGAACTTCTTTTACGGTCTGCATAAATTCGGGTTGTCCCGGATTCTTAGCTTCTGTAGCGGCTATAACTTCATTAATGTAGTTAGACATGTTTTTCCTCCACATATTCTTGGGATTGTCCTTTCGGCTATCCCGTTTATCACTTGCAATTATATTGGTTCGTCGGCATAAAGTCAAGTAAAATCCGAACTTTTCGCGTTATTTTTATTGCGTAAATTTATACCAGTAGCGCGTTAACGTCAAGATTAAACTTTATTTACTCAAATTATCCTTATCCGAATCCTTGTCCGAAGCGTACTCTTCTTCGAGGGGAACGACGGCTTTTTTGACGGGCAGAAAAACGCCGATTCCCGCTATTCCGCCTATAAGAGCGGTAACGAGCTGGATTATGCCGTAGTTGATTTTAAGCATAGCCACGCCCTTTTCGGGAATGCCTATAAGCGAGATAATCACGCCCGCGAGAAGAAAACTCATATACGCCCATTTAAGCGCGGAACCTGCGATTATTCCGATAATCGTTCTTACGGTAAAGGAATTTATCTTGTTTCTGAGAAGCTTTTCCAAAAAATAAAGTCCGAGTACGAAAAGAACGTTTGCTATCGCGACGAAGGGCATTAACTGCGGATAGCGCATATGTCCCGTAACGAAACCCATAACGGGCGTAAGACAGCCTACGATAAGTCCGCTTTTCACACCCACCAGAAGCACGGAAACGCACAGAACGGCGTTAATGAGGCTTGCGCTGAAAAAGTTTGAGGGGAGAGCGGGTACGGCTCCGCCTATCATATCTCCGAGATACTGAAAAAGAACCACGAGCGCCAGCATTATAGCCGTTCTCGCCACGAATTTTGCCGTTTTCGTCATTTGTAATTACTCCTTACGGTACGCGATATGCGTTTTTTGTTGCATTTTTCGCTTAAAACCAAAGCTTTCCGCTGTGATTTTGCTTAAAATCAAAGCTTTTCGCTATGTTTTCGCTTGAAACCAAAGCGTTCAGGCTTCGGAAAGGCGTTCGGGTTTTCCGATTAAATAAATCCGGGCACTGAAACCGTTAAATGAAATTAAGTACTGAAACCTATTGAATGAATCCGAGTACTGAAACCGTTAAACGAATTTAACTCGCGGAACTCAACGCACGGAAATTATTATAACATAAAAAAGCTCGGTGCAAACGAAAATTACGGCAGAATTTTGTATTTTCCGCCGTAAATGATATTACCCTGTTAAAGCACGCGCCCGTAACCGTAATCCGAAGTCCGATTATCTCCCGTTTTATAAAATCGCGCGTTCCCGTTAAATACCGAACGCCTTATTAAATACGGAATGCCTTTGAATTCGTAGCTTAATCAGATTACGGTATATCCTTCCGTACCTTTTATTACTTTTAAGATATTTTCTTCTTCGAGAGTGGCACAGTTTATATACACGAAATATTCTTCGTTATCGTTTACACACCTGAATTCGTAGCAGAGTATTTCTGCGTCGTTTTTGGGTATTAAAGCAATTTTCGTCTCTTTTACGGTGAGACTTTCGGACAAACGTTTTACGGCTTCCCGTGTTTTGTCTTCGGAAAGAGTCAGATCGCGACGGGTGTGATTAAAGACGTAACTGCTGCCTTCAATTCCGACGACAACTCCCTTTACCGTGTCGACGGTGACCTTCACGAGGTTGGGGTAGATTATTATTCCGTTCACGGCGGGGCAGAGATTAACGTAAACGTAGCCTTCTATGGATTTACTCACCCACACGGCTTTTACGTCGTAACCCGCTTTACGCGCGAACTCTTCCGCGACCAAGACGCATTCGTCCTTTCCGAGAACTTCGGTAACTTCTTCTCTTTCCGAGTATCCGTTCATCTGAACGATATATCCGCCCGTAGAAGTCGCGTTTATTTCGAAGTTTCCTTTATCCGTGGAAACGGAAAAACTATGCGTGAGTGCGGATTTAGCGAGAAAACTCGTCTTATAAACGACTTCGTTTACCGAGTAGTCCGCTAAAAGTTCCGAGATTTTGTCTTTAAGTCGGCTTACGCTGTAAGTTTCTCCCGAGAGTTTGCTTTTATCCGTTAAATCTTTTCCGTCGGAAAAAGGTCCGTCGTAGATAAGCCGAGGGTATTCGAAAGTTTCCTGCTTTTCTTCCGAAGAGAAACTTCCGCTCATTGAAAAACCGTCGCTTTGACCAAACGCCTTCGAAAGCGAAACGCCGTCAAGACTTTCGAGCGTTTTGTTTATATTTCCGCTTAAAAGATTCGCGGTCTTTTTCATTTCGGTAATGACAGCCAAGTCTTCCTCGGTTAAATCCTTGCCCGAATTAAGTTTTTTAAGAAGCGACTTGGAGTAATCGGTAACCTGATTTATAAACTTCACCGTTCTGCTCACGTCTTCCCTGTAAAAAGGAATAAGCGAAGCGTAACTTTCCGCGGCTTCTCCCTGTAAAGTAAGTTTTACGAGAAGTTCGTGACGGATTTCTTTCGAAGAGGAGAGGGCGGTTTTTCCGAGATTGACTTCGATGTTGTTCATAGCGTCCGCAAGCCCGTAAAAACTACTGCGCATATAGTTTTCGAGCGCGTAGGATTGAGTCTGTGCGGTTTGGTTTTCCTTCGAGCTTTTTATAAAAGCGACGGCTAAAACCGACGATGAAATTATTCCGACCAAAGCAAAACAAACGGCTGTTATAAGCCAAATTTCCGTGGCTTTACGATTTTCGTTCATGGTAGTCTCCTTTATTCGTCCGTTTTCATGTGCAGAAAACGTGGTTTCCTATGGTTACGACGACGGGACGGCTTCTTATCCATTTGTTGGTAGCCGTTTTGGGGTTATAATAGTACACGCACCCGTAAGTCGGATCCCAGCCGTTAAGAGCGTCCTGCGCCGCCCTCAGACATTCGTCGTCCGTTCCGAGATTTATCTGTCCGTCGTCAACTGCGGTAAAGGCTCCCGACTGATAAATTACGCCCGAAACGGTATTTGGGAAGCTACTGCTTTTGACCCGGTTGAGAATTACCGCGGCAACCGCGACTTTGCCCGTGTAAGGTTCTCCGCGCGCTTCTCCGTAAACGCATCTGGCAAGAAGATATAGGTCGTTTCCGCTCGCCGAAGCCTGTCCCGAAGAAGAAGTAAGCGTAATGCCCATCGCCGCAGCCGTTTTCGCGCCTACGATTCCGTCCGCCGTGAGTCCGTTCTTTCTTTGAAAATACCTGACCGCGGTTACGGTTTTGCTTCCGTAAATTCCGTCCGCGTTTCCCGTGTAATATCCCCAGTTTTTGAGCTTTGTCTGTACCTTTTTAACCAGAGAACCCGAACTGCCCTGTCTTAAAACTTCCGCGTCCGCGCTTTTTAAGGTCGCCGTAAACGCTACTGCCACGCACAAAAACAGACATAACGCCAAAGCGACTTTCTTTCCTTTTTTCATAACTTTTCACTCCTTTTTGTTTTTAAATTCGTTTCGTCATTCGGCTTGATTATAAATCGGTTTTACCTTGATTCGGGTTTCGTCATAAACTCGTTTCATTATCCGGCGTCGTTTTATCTGCTCCCGTTTTTCCGTAAACAGTCTTTTCCGTTATAAGTCAGCCGTTTCCGTTTGAACGAACGGTTTATAGCAGAATGTTTCCCCTTTTTCGCGTTTTGAATACGCCGGTGCGTTTTTAATATAGTTTTTTCTTACGTTTTTCACCTTATTTTTCCGAATTCTTCTAAAAAAAACAAAAGTCGCTTTATTTCATGAAATGCTGCAAAATATCACTCTTTTTTCTTTTCAAATCGTTGACAAATCTTCCGGATTTGTGCTAATATACAATGTGCATAGTATGTTGGCACTTCGCCAAGATATGAGTTTAGATTTTACGGCTATGCAGTTTAAGAATGCGCAATGCAAAAACGGCGTTAAAAAATTAAAAAGACGGAGATGAACTAAAATGTTGGACAGACAATTTCACAATCAATTAGGTAACAAATTCGACCACTTCATGATGAAATTCCGTTATCATGTAATTCACCCCGTTAACCGACTGCTTATTGCCGACGGCGTAAAGCTTTTCTCGCTCAACAGCTCGCTCAGAAGGGCTTTGGGTACCATGCTTAAGATAAACAACGGCGAAGGCTGGTGCAGTCTGTGCGACCTTGCCACCTACGCTCACCTCGACCGTTCTCACACTACGAAAGCCGTTATCGAACTCGAAAGACTTGGATACGCAAAGAGATTTTACAGAAAGAACGATAAACGCGTCTACGTGGAACTCCTTCCCGACGGAAAACAGTTCGTTACCGAAGGCGACGAAATGTGGGACGAAGTGCAGACCAATTATTTCAGCAGGTGTTTAACCGATGACCAGCTCAAAGAACTGGACGAAAGCATAACCAAGGTAATAGACATTCTCGAAAATCTCGATCCCGAAAAATGCGACATTACCTGCGTAGAGAATTTCAGACAGGACAGATAAATTTCAATATAAATTTCATAAAAGACGAGTAAGCTTAAAGGTAAGTTTATAAAAGACGAAGTAAGCTGAAAACGAATTTCCGTAAAAACGGAATAAATCACGAACAGCAACGGCAGGACCGTTTACTGTATAAATTTTTTTCACATTTCTTTAAGGAGGAACTCATGAAAAACCAGAAACTGACAATAGTTCTTATGCTGTTGGTTCTTGCTCTTTTCGTAGGTTGCAGTCTGAACGTTCCCCAGAATGAACAGAACGATACTTCGAAAACGACTCTCAGTGTAAGACGCATCGACAAAGAAAGCGGATTCAACACCGCGTTCTCCGTTCAGTCCGATGCAAGCGAAAACCTCGTAATTAACGATTACGACAAAGTTTCCGTTATCGTCGAAATCGGCGACGGCCTGGCAGCTACCTACGTAAAAGGCAGTTATGCAAGCTTTGCTGATTTTTACGCTTCGGAAGAAGGTATGGCTCTCGCTGCAGAAATGAAAGCTACCCGCGAAAGCGCAATGGCTGAAGTTGCGGCGCTCGGCGCAGACCTTAACGGCGCGTATACTTACACCACTCTTCTTAACGGTTTCAGCGCGGTTATCGAATTCGGCAAAATCGACGAAATCGAAAAACTTGCCTGCGTTAAATCCGTAGAAATCTCCGAAGAATATTCCGCACCCGAAGTTACCGTATCTTCCGTAAACGAACTCTTCGGCGGCGACGGTATCTTTGATAACGAAACCCAGTATAAGGGCGAAGGCACTCTCGTTGCCGTTATCGATACCGGTCTCGATTATGACCACGACGCATTCCAGAAGGAACCCGACGTTCAGGTTATGACTCTTTCCGACCTTGAAAAAGTTTATCAGTACACCAACGCTTATTATCTTACCGAAATGGACGCTTCCGACTACTATCTCAGCGGAAAGATCCCCTTCGCCTTCGACTATGCAGACGAAGACTGCAACGTAAAACCCTCCGATTACGCAGGCCGTAACGTTGACGCCGCTCCTCACGGAACGCACGTTGCAGGTATCATCCTCGGTAACAACGACGAAATTCAGGGCGCAGCTTGCAACGCACAGCTGGCTATGATGAAAGTTTTCTCCGACGCCGGCGCAACCAGCAACATCACCATCGTTGCAGCTCTTGAAGACTGCGTAGTTCTCGGTGTTGACATGGCTAACCTTTCTCTCGGCGCAACCTGCGGATATTCCGTTGCAAGAGACAGCTCCGCAGAACAGATGAACCGTATTATGGCTTTGGCTGAAGACGCAGGTCTTTCTCTCTTCTGCGCTTCCGGTAACTATAATACCGCTCACCACGACACCAGCTACAACAGCCTGGTTCTTAACGAAAACCCCGATAACGGCGTAGTAAGCGCACCCGCTTCCTACAGACCCGCTTTGTCCGTAGGTTCCGTTAACTCTTCCAGAAAACTCGTCGCTTCCGTTGACAACGGCTCCAAGACCGTTGAACTCATCGACTCCGTCGACGCTAACGGCAGCGCATACAGATTCATCGAAATCCTCGGTGAAGAAAGAGAAAAGACTTTCGAATACGTAGTAGTTCCCGGTTACGGCGAAGACGCGGATTACGAAGGCATCGACGTTACCGGTAAGATCGCTCTCGTTACGAGAGGCGGTATCACTTTCGGTGACAAACAGCTCATTGCAGCGGAGCACGGCGCTGTTGCATGCTTCATTCTTAACACTTCTACCGAAGGCGTAAGAGCGCAGATCGCTGATCTTGCTATCCCGACCGTAGTAGTATCCGTTTCCGACGCTGAAGTTCTTAAGAACGCAACCGTCAAGAACGTTACCATCAACGAAGACAGCGAACTCTTCATCAGAAGTTACTTCTCTTCCATGGGCGCTCTTCCCGACGGAACCATCGGCGTTGACCTTATGGGCGTAGGCGGAAACGTTTACTCTTCCGTTCTTCACTCCTATGCGGTAGCTCAGGGTCTTGACGACGATTACGCAACCATGAGCGGTACCTCTATGGCATCGCCTAACGTAACCGGCGTTGCGGCTGCTGTTACCTCTTACTTCAAACAGAACTATCCTTACCTCACCAACGCTCAGATCAGAGATATGCTTTACGCTCTCCTTATGAGTACCGCTGACGTAGTTAAGGATTCCGACGGTCACGCTCTTTCTCCCAGAATGCAGGGCGCAGGCGTTGCCAACGTTTATAACGCAATCAATTCTTCCGCTTACCTTAAAGTTGCCAACACTCCGCTCTCCAAGCTCAGCCTCGGCAGCGACGTAGAAAAGGAAGGTATCTATACCCTTCGTTTCAGCGTAGTTAACTTCGGCGAAGAAGACATCACCTATAACGTAACCGCTGACGCTTATTCCGAAAAGACCTCTCAGGGTTATATCCTCGGTCAGCCTTACGCTTTCGACGACGCTTCCTACGTAGTATACGCAGACGGCGAACTCGTTGAAGACAACAACGTAACCGTAAAAGCAGGCACCATGCTTTCTCTTAAGGTTATCGTTACCATTACCGACGCAGACAAAGAATATATGGATCGTTACTTCAAGAACGGTATTTACGTTGAAGGTTTCGTATACCTCAAGACCGAAGAAGATTCCGACCTTTCTATTCCTTACATGGCATTCTACGGCGACTGGTACGGAAGCATGCCTTTGTTTGACGGCGTAACCGGCGGATCTTCTCAGATGAGCACCACCGGCCCCTCCTACAACGTAACTTACAAGTTCAACGGAAGCGGCGCAGGCCTTATCCTTCCCAAGGATTACACTGCATTCCCGTACACCGTAGCCGACGGATACACCACCCCCGCCAACAGCGATAAGTTCCTCGGTATCGGCAAAGAATTCGGCGTTGACTCCGTAGTAGTCACCACCCTCAGAAACCTTACCGATTTCGGTCTTTACTTCACCGACGCCATCACCGGCGAATATCTCCTTTACGGCGAATTCGGTTCCCTTATCAAAGCTTACAACTACTACGGATCTCAGGTAGTTAACGTAAGAGCGGAATTCTCCGAAGAAGAAGAAAAAGTTAACGCAAACAACTACAATCTTGCAAACAACCAGAGAGTCACCATGATGATGTACGGTACGTTTGAAGACAAGACCACCCAGACTCTTTACTGGAACTTCTTCGTAGACTACGAGAACCCCACGATTCTTAAAGCAGAAAAAGAAGAAAAAGACGGTAAGACTCTCCTTAACCTCAGCGCATACGACAACGGCACCATGATCGCTCTTAAGCTTTACACCGAAAAGGACGGCAAGGCTATAGACCTTCTTAACGACACCGTTATTCCGCTTTCCGATACTTCCGTAGCGGGCGCAGACAACAATTACGTAATCGATATTACTCCTTATCTTGCAAATATCGTCGACAACACACTTATCGTTGAAGTCGTTGACTCTGCAAGAAACACTTCTTCCTACGTTATGGATCTTACCGGCGCTGAAACGACCGACGCCGTTATCGGCAACGTTGAATCTTCCGAAACCGATCAGGTCTACTACATTTCTTCCGAAATGTTCGCTCAGGACGAAACTCAGATTTCCGCATACGATCCCGCTAAACCCGAATTCGAAGTTGAAGGCACCGTTCTCGTTGCTTACAACGGACAGGGCGGCGACGTAGTTATCCCCTCCGATCTCGGTATTACCTCTATCGGTAAGAAAGCTTTCTACGGTAACGAAACTATCACCAGCGTAGTTATTCCCGAAGGCGTAACCCTCATCGGCGAAGCTTCCTTCAGCCGTTGCTACAACATGACCAAGATCGTTCTTTCTTCCACGGTTGACACTCTTGACGACGAAGCCTTCTACGGTTGCGTTAAACTCGGCGACATCAACCTCGAAGACGCTCAGATCACTTCTTACAACAGAATGTCCCTCGGCGGAAACAAAGCTCTTACCACTATTACCATCCCGGCAGTAAACGGTATCGTTTCCATGAGCGGTGCGTTCTACGCTTGTATGAACCTCGAAGAAATCATCGTTGACGCTCAGCTCGGCAGATGTACCAGTGAATTCAACTTCTGTCCCAAACTTAAGAAGATCACCTTCAACGCTCCCGTTGCTCAGCTCGTAAACGCTTGCTTCAACTATCTTGACGGTCTCGAAGAACTCAACTTCATGTCCACCGTTACCGAAATCGGCGGTTACACCTACATTAAGTATGCTAACAGATACGTTCTCTACTTCACGGCTTGCGGACTTAAATCCCTTAAGACCATCAACTTCTACGGCGACGTTAAGAAGATAACCGGTCTTGCGTTCAACACCTGTGAAAATCTTGAAAACGTTACCTTCTACGGAAACATCCCCGAAAAGAACCTTTCCGCATTCGGTAACTGCCCGAAACTTTCCGGCGGTTTCACCCTCGGCGAAGGCAACGACAACTACATCAAGGACGAATCCGGCGCTATCTATAACCTTGACAAGACCAAGATGTACAACCCCAACTGTTGGGAACCCGACGGAGAATTCGTTCTTCCCGAAACCATCACCAGCCTCGAAGCAAGAATGTTCGCTGACTCCGAAAAGATGCTCAGCACCAACATGGGTACCGTAACCGTATCCGATGACGGTATAGTCGACTTCGTTGGTATGATGCAGACCGGCGATAACAAGCCCACCAGAACCAAGTTCACGAACATCGTCCTTCACGACGGTATCACCGCTATTCCCGACGAATGCTTCTCCAACAACATTAACCTGACCTTCGACCTCAGCAACATTACCTCCTTCGGTAAGTACTGTCTGAGAAACACCGGTTTCACCTCTATCGTTCTCGGCGACAACGTAACCAAGATCGATTACGCACCCTGGATCGAATGCGCTAAGCTCACCGAACTCTCTATCAGCGAAAAGACCAACGTTACGGGCTTCTATTACTGGTACTCCGGAACGGGCTTCACCACAATCGAAATCCCCTCTTACATCAACGTAAGCGAAGCTAACTACCTCGTTCAGAACAACTACAACGTAACCGAGATTACCCTTCCCGAAGGAACGACGACTCTGCCCTATTACTTCGCATACAATTGTCCCAATCTCGTAAGCGTTAAGAATACCGAATCCGTCGAAATCGTACGCGCCGGCGCATTCTCCGCATGTACTTCTCTGAAGTCCATCGACCTGCCCAACGTTACGACCATCGAAACCGCGTTCAACGGATGTACTTCTCTTGAATATGCAAACTACGGCGACAAACTTACGTCCCTTGGTGCTCTTGCATTCGAAGGCTGTTCCTCCCTTAAGAAGATTTATTATCCCGCAGGACTCAAGGTTAACGTATTCAACGTATTCAGCGTCTTCACCGGCGTAGAAGAATTCGTTGTAGACAGCGAAAACACCATGTACGCAAGCGACGATTACGGCGTTCTTTACAACAAGAGAATGAACTACATCGTTGCATATCCTCTTGCTAACCAGCAGGAAGAATACGTTGCTCCCGATAGCGCAATGTCCATGACGGCAAGCACTTTCGCATACGCTCCTTACCTTAAGAAGGTTTCTCTTCCCAACGTAAGAGCTATTGCCGACACTGCTTTCAGAGACTCTGCTCTTGAAGAAATCTATGCTCCCAACGCAGGCACCATAGGTTACGGCGCATTCATGAACACCAACCTTAAAGCTTACGATTTCAGCAACACGTCTTTGATTTACTCCGACGCGTTCAGAAACAGCAAGATTCAGGAAGTCGTTCTTTACGATTGTCTTGAATACATCAGCTCGACCGTATTCGCTTATTGCAGCGACCTCAGAAGAGTAGTTATCCCCGCAAACGCTCCCGAAATCATCTTCTCCTCCGTATTCGAAGGCTGTCTCGACATCGAAGAAATCGTTATCGAAGAAGGTTATCAGTACCTCGTTGAAGAAAACGACTTCATCATGAACGTAGACAAGACTCAGCTTTACTACAGCTTCAACGATTCCGAAGAAGTAGTAATCCCCGAAGGCGTTATCTACGTAGGAACCAACGCGTTTGCTAACAGCACCAACCTTAAGTCCGTCGTTCTTCCTTCTACTTTGAAGCAGATCGGCTCTAAGGCATTCTACGGTTGCACGAACCTCGAAAAGGTAACCTTCCTCAGCGAACAGGCTCCCGACCTCCTCGGCTACTCTTCCGAAGGAAGAACCCTTACCTACGAAAACTTCGTACACCACATCGAAGACGGTCAGACCAATATCGCAGTTTACTGCAAGGTTCTCAACGCTTCGTACAACAACTACCTGTTCAGAACTTACTTCAAGTCCTTAAACGAAATCAAATAAGACCTGACAAGTAGCAAAAAACAACTTAAAAAGGACTGCCTCGGCAGTCCTTTTTTTGTGCTTTCTTTTTCCCCTACTTTCTTCAGAGAAGAAAGCAGGCAAAGACCGGCGTGACGCCGGACCCATTGTAGCTTCGCAAGACTATACAATTCTGTAGCCGAATGTTTTCCGTTCTTTCCTGAAAGAAAGAACCAAAGAACTTTCGGCTTTTTTGCAAAAAAGCCTACCAAAAAACCTCAATGTTTGACATAATGAAAGTTTCTTCGCTTACTTTCTTTTTGCAAAGCTCGCATTACCTCGGCGGATACGCGAAGCTCAATGAAAGTTTCTTTGCCTTCTTTCTTTTCGAAAGAAAGAAGGTTTCTTCGCAGAAGAAAGTAGGAAGCGGTCGCCACAAGTTTCTTTGCCTACTTTTCATAAAGTTCGCATTACATTAACGGTTACGCGAAGCTCAATGAAAGTTTCTTTGCTTACTTTCTTTTCTTAAAGAAAGTAAGATTCGGCATTTATCGAAGAAAAGCGAGTAAAAGCGACTTCTTTGCGCTTACGACTTCGTGTTAAAATCAGACAAAAGACGTTTTTACAAACCGTTTCGTTTTGACGGGAACGCTGAACCGTTTCGGTCTGACGGAACGCTGAACGGTTTCGTTTTGACGGGAACGTCGTACGGTTTTGTTTACAGGAGGAAATGCGATGAGCGGGGCGGAAGTTTTATTCGGCGAAGAGAAGAGGAATTACAGGGAAGAGGCGTTGAGCGCGGTTCTTTACGGCGCGCTTTATTTCGTTATGTACAAGACTCACGCGGAGATAGGGTTGAGTCTTGCGCTCGGGGCGTACTCGGCGACGTTGACGACGAAAAAGGGATTTCTTTTTCAGACGACGGCGTTTTTGTTGGTTTCGGCGTTTTTTACGTCGGGTTTTCCGTGGGCGGTGCTGGGTGCTTTCGTAATCGCGCCCGCGACAGCCTTTGCCGGGGCGAAGATGAAGGAAAAGGGAAGCAAGACGATTTGTTTCGTGCTTCTATGTCTATCCCAAATAGCCTATATTCTCGTAGCAAAGGGCGGACAACAGATTGCGGAAAGAATACTCGGTCTGCCCGTTTCGGTAGGTACGGCTCTTTGTATAAGCGAAGTTTTAAGGGAAACGGATGCAAGAGGAATGAGATTTATTCCGCAGGGGAAACTGCTTCTGAGCGTCTGCGTGAGCGTAGGACTTATAGCGGGAGGAATAGAACGGACGACGCTTTTCGGAACGTCGCTTTCCTGCCTTTTCGCGCCTGCCGTGGTGCTTTTCACGGCGAGGGTTTTCGGCAGGGGAAAGGCTATGCTTACGGCTTTTTGCGTGGGAACGGGGTGCGCGCTTTTTTCGGGCGACGTTACGGGGCTTGCTTTGTGGCAAGCCGTGGGAGCGGTCGTAGCATTGTTTGACGGCAAAAAGGTTTCGGCTTTGGCTTCGGCGGGAGTAATAGTGGCTTTCGGGTGTTTGTGGGGCAGTTTCGCGGAGAACATTCTCTTTACGGTAACGGGCGCGCTTTCGTCGCTGTCTTTTCTTTTGTGGGGCGGAAAGTTCCTTTCTTCGGTTAAAAGCCGTATAATTACGAACGAAAAGACCTCTTCCGCCTACGTAATCAACCGCAGACGGGATAATTTGTCGGGCAGACTTTTCGAGTTGTCCGAAGTGTTTTTCGCCCTGTCCAAGAGTTTCAAGGCTATGGTGCGGGGCGTTATGCCGGCGGAGAAAGCCGTAGAAACTATAATTTGCGACGTAAGCGAAAGGGTGTGCGGGAATTGCAACGACAGAGTGAGATGTTGGAGAACCATGCGACAGGACACGCAGAAAGGCTTCGATACGGTTACAAGAGCAGCTCTCGACAAAGGCAGAGCCACCGTTATAGACGTAAACAACTCGCTCGTCGCAAGATGCGGAAGAATAACCAGCGTTATCGCCGAAGTCAACGCTCAGGCGGACGCTTATAAACGCTACTACGCAATGACTATAAATTCCGACAACGGCAAAAGCCTTATAGCCGAACAGATGATGGGAGTATCGACGATTTTAAGTAAACTCGTCGCGGACAGCAGAAAAACCGTCTTTTCCGACGAAAGCAAAGACAGGGAAATATCCGAAAGACTTTCTTTATACGGAATTCTCTGTAAGGAGGCGACGCTTATCGGGGACGGAAACGATTTTTGCGTCCTTCTCGTTGCGGATTCGGGCGACGTTAAGAAGAAAGGCTTTTCGGAAAGAGTTTCGGAAGCCGTAGGACTTCCCCTTATGATAGACAAGGTTGAAAACGCCGAAGAAGAGGGATGGAAAGTCGTTCATTTCGTTCCCCGTCCGACCTACGACGTTACCTTCGGGTTTGCCTGCGAAAAGAAGAGCGGAAGCGACGTTTCGGGCGATACGCACAGCTTCCTGAAAATCGACAGCGGAAGGTTTTTGCTGGCTTTATGCGACGGAATGGGAAGCGGAAAGGAAGCCGAAGAAGCTTCGTCGCGCGCAGTTTCTATGGTCGAAAACTTCTACAAGGCGGGTTTCGACAACGACACCGTGCTTTCGGGCGTAAACAGATTGCTTTCGTCGGCGGGGGACGACAGATTCACGGCTGTGGACATCGCGCTTATAGATTTAAGAAACGGACTTGCAGACTTCATAAAGATAGGTTCGCCCGCAGGTCTTATAAGGCAACGAAACGGCGCGGAATTCATAGACGGAGGCTCGCTTCCTATGGGCGTTCTGGACGAAATGCGCCCCGTCATTACCAAAAAGGCTTTATCGGAAGGCGACTGCGTTTATCTCTTTTCCGACGGAACGGAACTTGCCTTTTCGGGCAGACAAAATCTCGGAGCTTTCGTTTCTTCGCTTGAAAAGGCTTCTCCGCAGGAACAGGCGGACGCCATAATGGAAAGGGCTTTGTCGCTTTGCCGTGAACCCAAGGACGATATGACGGTAATCGTCGCAAAACTCGTTAAAAGCCGAATTGACGCCCCTCCGCAAAAGCCGAATTAACGCCCGTTTGTCGGAACGCAAACGCAAAAAGCGACTTTTGAACCGAAAAATCCGAACCCAAAAAAAGAAACTTTCAGGGTAAAAACAACCCTTTCGGCTGAAAAAGAGGCTTTCGGGGTAAAAACAATCGCTTTACGGTAAAAACAGTCTTTGCAAGGAAAACTTTCGTTAAGGATTCGGAAAAACTTGCCGGTCGCTCGGCAACGCGTATCAATTGTTTAAGAACACGTACCAATCGAAAAAACGCTTGCCGGTCGCTTGGTAACGCTTTTGGAAGAGAAATTTTTACGTTTGTTTTCACCGAAAAAAGCGACTTTTCGGGAATTACGAAACCTGCGTTTGCGGCAATACTTGACAAAAGCAAAAAAAAGGTATAAAATGAAACCGTATTACCGCTTGACGGCGTTTTCCGACGTCCGTTACGAAGACAAGGTTTCTTCGTCCCGAAAAAATCGGCGTTATAAGCGACGCCTCGATTGCGAAAAGGAAAAAACTTTCGTTTCACGGTAATCATGCTGAGGAAAATAGACAGGAGGCTTTATTATGAACTACAATAAAAAGACCATAAAAGATATTGACGTTTCGGGAAAACGCTGTCTTGTGAGAGTGGACTTCAACGTTCCGCTGGACGAAAACGGAAACGTTACCGACGACAACAGAATAGTCGGCGCGCTTCCTACTATTAAATACCTTATCGAAAAGGGCGCAAAGGTTATTCTTTGTTCGCACCTCGGACGTCCCAAGGGAAAGGTGGATATGAAATATTCTCTTGCGCCGGCGGCAAAGAGACTTAAAGAGCTGGGCGTAGACGTTACGTTAAGCAGTGACGTTACGGGACCTTGCTCGGATAAACTTGTTTCCGAAATCAAATGCGGTCAGGTTATTATGCTTGAAAACCTGAGATTCTGCCCCGAAGAAGAGAAAAACGACAGAGAATTTTCCCGTAAACTCGCAAGTTACGCCGACGTTTACGTAGACGACGCTTTCGGAACGGCTCACAGAGCGCACGCTTCCACGGCAGGCGTAGCCGAATTCGTGAAAGTCGCGGTAGCCGGACTTCTCGTTGCGCGCGAACTCGAAATAATGGGCGGAGCTTTAGCCGATCCCAAGAGACCTTTCGTTGCCGTTCTCGGCGGAAGCAAGGTTTCGGACAAAATCGGAGTTATCGAAAACCTGCTTAATAAAGTGGATTACCTTCTTATCGGCGGAGCTATGGCTTATACCTTCGAAAAGGCTCTCGGCAAAAACGTAGGCAATTCCAAGCTCGAAGAGGACAAAGTCGAACTCGCTTCTTCTCTTATGAAAAAAGCCGAAGAAAAGGGCGTTAAGTTTATGCTTCCCATAGACACGGTAGCCGCAAAGGAATTTTCCGACGATTCCGAATACAAGACCGTGGAAGGCGATATTCCCGACGGATATATGGGACTGGATATAGGCGAAAAGACCGTAAAGGCTTATGCGGATATAATTCTTAAAGCAGGTACCGTCGTATGGAACGGACCTATGGGCGTTTTCGAAATGGAAAACTTCGCGAAAGGCACCAAAGGCGTGGCTCAGGCTATGGCGGACAGCAACGCGGTAACCATCGTAGGCGGAGGAGATTCCGCGGCAGCCGTTATTCAGATGGGCTACAAGGACAAAATGACTCACATCAGCACGGGCGGAGGCGCAAGTCTCGAATTCCTCGAAGGCAAAGTTCTTCCCGGAATCGCCTGCCTTAACGATAAATAAGCGTTCTTATAAGGAACGCTGCGCGCCGTAAACGGAGCCATAAAGAGCTTTGCGTTTACGCCGTATGCGATAAAGAATATCGCGTCCTGCGTTCCGTTAAACGCTTCACAAATTCACATTCTCGGAGGACGATAGTAATGAAAGTTATAGCGGGAAACTGGAAAATGAATAAAATCGCGGCGGAAACCACGGAACTTATAAACGCAATCGCGCCCGCCGCAAATCAAGCCGATTGCAGAGTAATAGCCTGCGTTCCCTACACGGATTTAAGAGCGGCTATGTCTGCCGCCGACGGAACCAAAGTCCATATCGGCGCACAAAACGTTCATTGGGCGGAAAACGGCGCGTTTACGGGCGAAATAAGCGTTGCCATGCTTAAAGAAATCGGCGTCGAATACGTAATTATAGGTCACAGCGAACGCCGTCAGTATTTCGGAGAAACCGACGAAACCGTTATGAAACGCGCGCTTGCTGCCATCAACGGCGGTCTTAATCCCATTATCTGCATAGGCGAAACCCTTGCCGAACGTCAGGCGGACAAAACTCAGAAAGTCCTCGAATCTCAGCTCGTGGGCGGTCTTAAAGGCATCGACGCCAACAAAATCCAAGGCGTTATCATAGCCTACGAACCCGTCTGGGCTATCGGTACGGGCAAAACCGCTACCGCCGACGAAGCAAATAACGCTATCGGCTATATCAGAAAAATACTCGGCAAAATGTACGGCGACGACATCGCTAAACATACTCCCATTCTCTACGGCGGTTCCATGAACGAGAAAAACGCCGAGGAATTGCTCTGTATGCCCCATATCGACGGCGGTCTCATAGGCGGCGCAAGCCTCGTCCCCGAAAAATTCAACGCCATCATCTCCGCCGCTAAACGCGACGAGTGATGCCTTCCCTTCTTTCTTCTGCGAAGAAAGAAGCAAAGACGCACCTACTTTCTTTAGAAAAGAAAGTAGGCAAAGAAACTTTCACCGTGGGGGCATTGAAAGACAACAGGCAGTCCGTTAACAAAAAAAGTCTGTAACTAAGGGGAAAGTATCAATTCTTAATAAAGTTTATTCAGAACGACGCCTTTCCCCACAATGAAGTTCTTTGTGCAACTTTCTCGAAAGAAAGTTGCAAGTTCTTTGGTACTTTCTTTCAAGAAAGTACGAAAACACACGAAAAGAGATTGATATATGGAAAAGAAGAAGATGACGGCTCTCGTTATAATGGACGGGTACGGATACGCGCCTGACGGCGAGGGCAATTGTATAGGAAGCAAAGGCAGCAGGTACGTCAGGTATCTTACGGAGAACTATCCGAGCGCGACGCTTGAGGCGTCGGGACTTGCGGTAGGGCTTCCCGCGGGGCAGATGGGCAACAGTGAAGTAGGCCATCTCAACATCGGTGCGGGCAGGATAGTTTATCAGGAGCTTACGAGGATAAGTAAGGACATAGAAGACGGCGAGTTTTACAGAAACGAAGTTCTTTTGACTGCGGTAAGGAACGCGGCTGAGAAGGGAACGTCCGTGCATTTTATGGGCTTGCTTTCCGACGGAGGCGTACACAGCCACATAACGCATTTATACGCGCTTCTGGAACTTGCGAAGAGAGAAGGCGCGAAGAAAGTTTACGTTCATTGTTTTACCGACGGAAGAGACGTTTCGCCCACGAGCGGAGCGGGTTTCGTGCATGAACTCAAAGAAAAGATAAAGGAAATCGGCGTAGGCGAGATAGCTTCTGTGTGCGGAAGATATTACGCTATGGACAGAGACAATCGTTGGGACAGAGTGGAAAAAGCCTACGATATGTTGACTTTGGGAGAAGGCAAGGTTTGCCTTGACGCCGAAGACGCGCTTAACGAAAGCTATAAGGAAGGCGTAACCGACGAATTCGTGGTTCCTACGCCCGTATATAAGGACGGAAAGCCCGTAGGTACGATAAACGACGGCGACAGCGTGGTATTTTTTAATTTCAGACCGGACAGAGCGAGAGAAATGACCCGTCAGCTCACGCAGAAAGAGAAAGGATTTACGCCGAAGAAAGAAGTAAAAGACCTTTATTACGTATGTTTCGCGCGTTACGACGACTCTTTTACGGGCATAGAAATAGCTTTCAAGCCTCAGACGCTTAAAAACACGCTGGGAGAATATCTTGCTTTAACGGGCAAAACTCAGCTTCGTATAGCCGAAACGGAGAAATACGCGCACGTTACGTTCTTCTTCAACGGAGGCGTGGAAGAACCCAACAGGAACGAAGACAGAATTCTCATTCCGTCGCCCAAGGTAGCGACTTACGACCTTCAGCCCGAAATGAGCGCGTACCTCGTTACGGAAAGGGCGGTAAGCGAGATAAAGAGCGGAAAGTACGACGTTATGATTCTTAACTTCGCAAACTGCGATATGGTAGGACATACGGGCGTTATAGAAGCGGCTAAAAAAGCCGTTAAAGTCGTTGACGAATGCGTCGAAAAAGTCGTTACGGCTATTTTGGAAGAGGGCGGACAGGTTTTCGTAACGGCAGACCACGGCAACGCCGAAAAACTTCTGGACGAAAACGGAAAGCCTTTTACCGCGCATACGACAAACCCCGTTCCGTTTATCTACGTAAGCGACAGAAAGAACGTTAAGGTTGAAAGCGGAAAGCTTTGCGACATCGCGCCCACGATGCTCAGCGTTATGGGACTTCCCGTTCCAAAGGAAATGACGGGTAAAGTCCTCGTCAGCGAGAAATAGCGAAAAAACGAGCCGAAAGAACGGAATTCCCCTATAAAGCAGACAACGGTTTACAGGTAAGCGGACGCACGAAGTTTTATAAACCGTTTATAAGTACTATCAGGTTTATAAAACCGTTTGCGGGGACGGGTAAGTTCCGAGGTTAATATGACGAGATTAACGGTTGCGGATTTTCTTCCGCAACCGTTTTCCGTAGAAAATCGGGGCAAAAAGCTTCCGTTTGATTAACTTTCTGTTAAAAAAATAAAAATTTCGGGTTAAACTCGGCGAAAATCGTTTACAAAAATCGAAATTAAGGGTAATATATATATTGGCGGCGTTTGTACCGCAAAAAAAAGGATTGGTTCCCCAAGGCTAAGTCTCGCGGGATACGAAAGGTGAAAGATGAAAATTATATTGCTCGGAGCGCCCGGATCGGGAAAAGGAACGCAGGCGCAGCTTATCTGTGAAGAGTTTGGACTTCCGCACATCAGCAGCGGAGATATTTTCCGTTATAACATAAGCCGCGGCACCGAGCTCGGTAAACTTGCCAAGCAGTACATAGACAGGGGAGAACTCGTCCCCGACGACGTTACCATAAAAATGATAACTGAAAGACTCGGCAGAGACGACTGCAGGAACGGTTACGTTCTGGACGGATTTCCGCGTACCATTTCGCAGGCGGAAGACCTTGCCCGTCACGAGAAAACGGGCGTCGTGCTTGAACTCGAACTTCCTTACGAAGAAGTTCTCCACAGACTTACGGGAAGAAGAAGTTGTCCGTCGTGCGGTAAGCCTTTCCATATCTCTATGCTCAACGGAAGCGAAGTCTGTCCTTCCTGTGGCGGAAAACTCGTAACCAGAGACGACGATACGGAAGAAACCGTCCGTAAGCGCCTCGACGTATACGACAGTTTGACCTACCCTCTTTCCGCCTACTACGAAAAGAAGGGCGTTCTGAGAAGAATCAACGGAAGCGGAGACATATCCCGCATTTTCGGCGAAATCAAAGACGTTCTTACCGAAGAAGAAAATAAAGCCGACGCGTAAGAATTAACCTTAGCGCAGGTTTTAAGTTATAAAGGGGGCGTAAAAATGATTATAAACGTAAAAACACCCGAAGAACTTGCAAGAATGAGAGTGGCGTGCAACATAACGCGTGACGTGCTGCTTTTTGCCGAAGAAAAGATAAAACCCGGAATGACGACGGGCTTTCTCGACAAGATAATAAGAGATTTTATCGAACGTCACGGAGCGACGCCCAGTTTTCTCGATTATCACGGCTATCCGGCAAGCTCGTGCATAAGTATAAACGACGAAGTCGTGCACGGTATCCCGAACGACGACAGGTATATCGAAGAAGGTATGATAGTCAGCGTGGACGTAGGAGCCTATATCAACGGTTTCCACGGCGACGCGGCGAGAACTTTTATTATCGGTCAGGTCGATCCCAAGGTTGAAAAGCTCGTTAAGGAAACCAGAGAGAGCTTCTTTGCGGCTGCCCGTATAGTTAAGCCCGGAGCTACCATAGGCGACATCGGAGCCGCCGTTTCGGGACACGTAAAACCCTTCGGTTACGGCGTGGTGAGAGAGATGGTAGGTCACGGCATAGGCAGAAACATGCACGAATTCCCCGACGTTCCCAATTACGGCGTAAAAGGAAAGGGCATTAAGTTGGTTGCGGGCAACACCATAGCCATCGAACCTATGATAAATCTCGGCACTGCGAGAATTAAATTCATGCCCGACGGCTGGACGGTCAAGACTTACGACGGAAAACCCAGCGCGCATTACGAAAACACCGTTCTCGTAACGGAAGAGGGCTGTGAAATACTTACATTGTGAGGAACAGATGAACAGCGACTATCAGCTTAAACGGGGCGATATAGTCGTAAGTTTCCGCGGACACGACAGAAACAGGTATCTCGTCGTGACGGAAAGCTTCGACGGTTCGGTTATCGTTGCCGACGGAAAAACCCGCCCCATAGAAAAAGCCAAACAGAAAAACGTCCGCCACGTACGGTTCGTCGGTCATTCGGAGGAGATTGAAAAAGCCTTCGAAGAAAACGGACTTACCGACGCTCTTATAAGGCGCGTTTTAAGCGAATGCGACAAAACCGCGGTTAAATTCCGCTGACAAAAATAAATTCCGACGGAGGATATATGTCAAAAGATGATGTAATAGAGTTGGAAGGCGTAGTAACGGAAGCACTTCCCAACGCGAATTTCAAAGTTAAGCTCAGCAACAACCATATCGTTACCGCTTATATTTCGGGTAAGCTTCGTATGAACTATATAAAAATACTGCCCGGCGATACGGTTAAGCTCGAACTCAGCCCCTACGACCTCAACAAAGGCAGAATCACCTGGAGAGGCAAAGGCGGAACTCCCGCCAATAATTAAAAGTCTTTACGGGCGCGTCTTTTGGCGCGCCGAAAACGACGTAAATGTTCGGCGACTTAAATTTATACGAAAACTACGGTAAAATAGTCAAAAGCGTCCGCAGCGGAATTCCGACTGCGGTTTTTGGTGTACAGCAAAGCGAAAAATTCTTCCTTACGAGAAGACTGGGGTGCGGATTTTCCTTTTTCGTAACCAAAGACTTTCTCTCTGCGAAAAAAGCCGTCGAAAGCATGAAAGGCTTCGAATATCTGCCCTTTGCCGACGACGTTCTGCTGTATAAAAGAAACGCTTCCGCAAGCGTTTATATCGAAATAAACAGAATTCTCTATCTCATGTATTCGGGACTTATCGGCGGAGTCGTCGTCAGCGCGGACGCCGTCACGAGAAAGTATCCGAAACGCGAAATCTTTTTCGGCAAGTGTTTCGACGTCGAAAAGGGCAGGGATTACGATATAAGAGAAATCGTCCGTAAGCTTATAGACTGCGGTTATAAAAGAACGCCTCTCGTCGCGACTCACGGAGAATTCAGTTTGAGAGGTGATATTCTCGACGTTTTCTCGCCCCTTTACGACAAGCCCGTAAGAACGGAGTTTTTCGGGGATACCGTTCAGTCGGTGAGATTTTTCGACGTGGAAGAACACGTTTCCACGGGAGACGCGGACGTTTTCACCGTTATTCCCGTGAGCGAAATCGTGGAATACAATAACGGCGAAGCTCTTTCTCTTGCGAGCGAAGAGGCAATGAAAGCCAAAGGTCTTTCGCCCGACGCACAAGAGAGGCTGAGAAGCGTAATTTCCGACCTTAAAAGCGGAGAACCTACCGCGTGGCTTGCGCCCTTTGCGCCTTACGACGATATATCGCGCTACTTTCCTCCCGAAACGGTAGTGGTTCTTGACGAACCCAAAGTCATAGGCGAAAGACTGGATACCGTTTACGGCGAACATCAAAGACGATGCGGATACCTTACCGAACGCGGAGAAATAACCGTTAAGGGCGTAGAAACGCTTATAGACGAAGAAAGCGTTAAAAAAGCTCTTCTCTCGACCGAAAGAAGTCTGTCTTTTCAGCTTCTTACGGCAGAAAGCTTCTTTAAGCCCAAGGAAGTCCTGTCGGTAAGTTCTTCTGCCGTCCCGAGTTACAGAGGAGACGCGGGAAGACTTGCCACGGACGTTAAAAACTGGTCGGCTAACGGCTATAAAGTAGGTATCTACGCAGGTAACAGGGAAAAAGCCGAACGCGTTTTCAGGGAACTCTATTCCGAAGGGGTTACGACAGACGTTGCCGAAACTTCCGACTGTTCTCTCGTTAACCCGACGGTACTTCCGTTTTCTTTTCCGGAAGGCTTTGTAAGTCATTCGGATAAGCTCGTTTTAATAGGCGACGACAGAGTTTTTACCCAGACGCACGAACAGACCAGGAGACTTAAAAAGACTGCGAGACAGGCGTTTTTCGCGGTGGAAGCGGGCGATTACGTCGTTCACGAAGTCCACGGCGTCGGACTTTGCGTAGGAACGACCACCATGAAGGGCGAATACGGCGAAAAGGATTACATCGTCGTAAAGTACAGGAACAACGATACTCTTTACGTTCCCGTAGAAGTCAGCGACCTTCTCAGTAAATATAGCGGAGGAGAAGCCCATCCCAAACTCAGCGCGCTCGGCGGAGGAGAGTTCGAAAGAACCAAAGCCAAGGTCAGAGAAGGACTTAAAAAACTTGCGATAGACCTTCTCGCTCTCTATAAAGAAAGGCTTAAACCGCGCGGTTTCGTTTATAAAAGCGACGCTTTTCTGGAAGAAAGTTTTGCCGAAGCCTTCCCTTACACCGAAACCGACGACCAACTGCGGTGTATAGAGGAGATAAACAGGGATTTGTCTGCGGACAGAATAATGGACAGACTGCTTGTCGGCGACGTGGGATTCGGAAAGACGGAAGTGGCTATGCGCGCCGTTTTCAGAGTGGTTTCCAACGGCAAACAGGCTATCGTTCTTGCGCCAACGACCATTCTTTCCCAGCAACACTACGAAACGATGAAAGCCCGTTTCGAACCTTTCGGCCTGACCGTCGCTTGCCTTAACCGTTTCCGCTCCGCCGGCGAACAAAAAGAGATTATCGCCAAAATCGAAAGAGGCGAGATAAACGTGGTTATAGGCACGCACAGACTTCTCAACAAGACTATCCGCTACAAAGACGCGGGAATTCTCGTTCTCGACGAAGAACATCGTTTCGGCGTGGAACACAAGGAAATTCTTAAAACCGTGAATACGGGAATAGACGTTCTGAGTATGTCCGCAACCCCCATTCCGAGAACGCTTCATATGGCTTTGTCGGGAATAAGAGACGTTTCCACCATAACGACGCCCCCGGGAGGAAGACTTCCCGTGGAAAGTTACGTGGTGGAAGATTCGCCCGCGCTCATAAGGGACGTCGTTTTAAGAGAAATCGCCCGTGGCGGACAGGTTTTCGTGGTGTATAACAGAGTCGAGAGTATAGAAGCCTTTTCGCAGAGAATGAGAGACATCCTTCCCGAAGTTTCGCTGAGAATCGCTCACGGACAGATGAACGAACACCAGCTCGAAAAGACGGTGTACGATTTTGCAAAGAAAGAATTCGACGTTCTTATATCCACCACAATAATAGAAAACGGCATAGACATTCCCAACGCCAACACGCTCATAGTCTACGACGCCGACAATCTCGGACTTTCTCAGCTCTATCAGCTCAGGGGAAGAGTAGGAAGAAGCAACAGACTGGGTTTTGCCTATTTCGTTTACAGAGGAACGCTTACGGCAACCGCTTATAAACGGCTTACGTCCATTATGGAAAACACCGAACTGGGAAGCGGTTTCAAGATAGCCGTAAAAGACCTCGAAATAAGGGGCGCAGGCAACGTTCTCGGAAAAGAACAGCACGGACATATGGCTAAGGTAGGTACCGAAACCTATATGAAACTTCTCGGCGAAGCTCTTTCCGAAGTCAAAGGCGAACCCGTTATACGCGAGATTAAAACCACTATGGAAGCCGACGTGGACGCTCACGTTCCCACGGATTATATAGGCGAACTCTCTCAGCGAATGGAATTTTACCAGCGAATGGCTTACGTTTCTTCCAAAAAAGAGAGAACGGCTCTCGAAAAGGAACTCAAAGACGTTTACGGCAATCTTCCTCAGGCGGTTGTAAACCTTCTCGACGTCGCCGAACTCAAAGCCGTCGCCTCCAAAATAGGCGTGAGCGACGTAATCATAAATAAAAAACTTTTCGCCTTGAAATTCGTTTCTATGGAAAGAATAGGCGAAGAGGGCGTTCAGTACGCGTTGAAACGCTTCGGAAAACGCGCCGTTCTTACCGTTTCGGAAGACGGAAACGTTATGGTAAAGCTGGAATTTCAGGGTAAGAGCGAAAGATACGGACTTACCGCGCTCAAAGCTTTCTGCGAAACGGCTTATGCGGTGCAGAACGAAGAAAAGTCCGCCGTGTAAACCTACGTTTTTCGGGCGGAAAGGGAAGGCATCAATAAGGGCGATTTTTTCGTAAACGGGCGGAAAATCACGCAAAAATCGGCTGTTTTTCGCGGAAAAACCCACGAAAGATTAAAATTTGAAAAAAAGTTGCTTAAAACGATTGCACTTTGACGAAAAAACAAGTATAATTAAACGCGCGGTTCTATTTTTTTACGGCACCGCAGGCGTTCCGCTACTTATCCTGTGGTCGGGCGCGACGGAAAAAAGAAAGCACAAAAACAAAGCATTCATCGAAAGATGTAAATGAAAAGGAGCAGCAGAGCTATGAAGAAATTCATGAAGTACTTATGTATGATTTTGGCGGTAGTAACGGTCTTTGCCCTTGCGGCGGGATGTTCTATGTTTCAGCAGAACGAAGAACGCTATCGCAAACAGACGGCAATCAAAGTCGGCGACGAGATAATCACCGTTCAGGAAGTTACCGAATTTTTCGAATCCAACGGCGCTACGTACATTCAGTACGGTTACGACGCACAGAGCGTATGGGATTCTCTTATCCACCAGTATATCGCTCAGATGATAGCCGTAAACGAATATAAACAAAATTCTTCCGTAAAGACTTACGACGGCGAGCTTAACCGTAAATACAAAAACGGCGAATACCTCACCAACGACGATCTGCTTTATTTTGAAAAGAAAGTTCAGCTCAGCGTTCTCAATACGCTCGATTCTCTTCTCGAAACGGTTTTCACCGACGCCGGATACACTTTTGATTCCGCTTCCGACGAACGCGCGGAAGAAACAGAAATAAAAATAACCGAAGACCTTTCCTGGACCAACAGAAACAACACGCTCAACATGAAGACCGCAGAAGAAAGTCTCGAAGCGTATAAGGTTCAGAAGGACAACGTTTCCATCGAGTACGTTTACACCGATATGGAAGACGCCCGTCTTCTTAAAGCCGTAAAGGCTCTTAACGACAGAATCAGCAACGACAAAGACGAAATCTCGGTTGACTCCTACGTAGAAGCTCAGAAAGAAGCTTACCGCGAATTCAAACAGGGTATTTCCGCTTATTACGACAGCGTTTCCGCTTATCTTGCGGCAAGCGTGGAAGTAGTGGTTCGTCAACAGCTCTATATCGATTACCAGACCAACAAATATTCCGGTATCGAAAAAGAATCGGAATTCAGAACCAGACTTACCGCTAAACTCAACAACCTCATAGCTCAGGATAAAGAAAAGTATTCTCTTAATCCTTCCTCTTTCGAAACCTTCGTAACCGGTCTTTCCGATACCTCTTTCATCTATTACGTTCCCGAACAGTACGCAGGAAAGTACGGCTTCGTAAAGAACCTTCTCATTCCGTTCAGCGACGAACAGAGCAAGATTCTTACAAGCTACTCTTCGGCTTTCGGTTCGACCAGCGACGTTTATCTTGCAAAGAGAGCGGAACTCGCTAAAGAAATCGTAGTTACCGACTTCATCGACGCTCCCGACGCAAAAGACAGCGAAAAGGCTTCCGCAGGCTTCACTATCGACGGTTATCAGGTTAACGGTTCCGAATTCTTTGCCGACAAGCTCAACGGAGTTACCGCAGACGGATTCGTAGAGCTTATGTTCAGATACAACACCGATACGGCTCAGCACAATAAAGCTTACGACTACGTTATCGCAAAAGAAGCTCCCGACGCTTCCGGCACGGCTGACAAGTGGGTTACCGAATTCGCAGCCGAAGCGAGAAGACTTGCCAACGAAGGCGTCGTCGGCGGTATAGGTTACGCTCTTACCGATTACGGCGTACACATTCTGTTCTACTCGGGCGACGTTACGGCAGACACATTCGACTGGGACGAAGCTCTTAAAGATCAGAAGGGCGCAGGCACCGCTTCCTACCGATTCTATAAGACTTATCTCGACGCGGTTAAATCTTCCTACTACAGCGACCTTATGGACGAAACTTATAAGGAATACGAAAGCGCAAAGAAGATAACGATTTATAAGAACGTACTCAAGAGCTATTGCAGCGGTTACGGCATAGAGCTGTAAAAAATCGTTTCATTCAGCCCGAAAGGATTGAATTTCGTATTCAATCCTTTTTTGTTGTAATCCGTATTTCGCTTAAATCTTAATTCCCCTGAATGCGGGTAATTTGCGCTCGCGTAACTGCGGGCTGTCTGCCTGCGCGGAGGTAATATGCAGGAAGTAATAAAATTCAGCGACGTATTTTTCCGTTACGGAGAGGACGAAGAAGAACGCTTCGCCCTTAACGGCGTTTCCTTTTCGGTAAACAAAGGGGAATTCGTCGCGCTCGTCGGTCATAACGGTAGCGGAAAATCCACCATAGCCAAGCTTACCAACGGACTTCTGACTCCTACCGAAGGAAAGATTGCCGTGTACGGAATGGATACTGCCGACGAATCGCAGAAAAAGGAAATCAGAAGAAAGGTCGGTATGGTCTTTCAGAATCCCGATAACCAGATGGTCGCGGGTATAGTCGAAGACGACGTGGCTTTCGGTCCCGAGAACGTGGGAATGCCGAGAGAAGAGATAGTGGAAGCGGTAGAATGGGCTCTTAAAAGCGTAGGTATGTACGAATACCGCGAAAGGACTTCCCATAAGCTTTCGGGCGGACAGAAGCAGAGAATAGCCATAGCGGGCGTTCTTGCGATAAAACCCGATATTCTCGTTCTCGACGAAAGTACGGCTATGCTCGATCCCATAGGCAGAAGCGAAGTTATGAACGTCGTAACCAAGCTCCGCCGTGAAAACGGACTTACGGTTATAAGCATAACGCATTTTATGGACGAAGTTACCGAAGCAGACAGAGTTATCGTCCTTAACGAAGGCAAAGTAGTAACGACGGGTACGCCCACGGAAATTTTCCGCCAAAGCGAAATGTTACGCTCCATAGGTCTCGAACCGCCGAGAGCCGTTGCGCTTGCGGAAAGACTCAGAAAGGAAGGAATGCCGATTAAAGAAGATATAACGGGCGCGGTCAGCCTCGGAGAAGAGATATGTCGATTGTTGTAAAAAATCTTTCCTATACCTATAATCCGGGAACGCCTTTTGAAAAACAGGCTCTCAAAAACCTTTCTCTTACGGTAGAGAAGGGAGAGTTTCTGTGTATAGTAGGTCATACGGGTAGCGGAAAATCCACCTTTATTCAGCATCTTAACGGGCTTATTAAGCTTCAGACGGGCGAAATAACGGTGGAGGGTATTCCGCTTGCCGTAAAAAAGCCCGACTACAAAACGCTGAGAAGCAAAGTGGGTATGGTTTTCCAGTACCCCGAATATCAGCTTTTTGCCGATACCGTCGAAAAAGACGTGGCTTTCGGACCAAAGAACATGAAACTTCCCGAAGAGGAGATAAAAACGCGCGTGGACGAAGCCATTCGTCTCGTAGGGCTTAATCCCGAGAAGTTCCTCGATAAGTCTCCCTTCGAGCTTTCGGGCGGAGAAAAAAGAAGAGTAGCCATAGCGGGCGTTCTTGCGATGAACCCCGAAGTTCTTGTTCTCGACGAACCCACCGCAGGTCTCGATCCGAGAGGAAAGAAAGAGATTCTCTCGCTTATAAAGAAACTTAACCGCGAAAAGCAGATGACTATAATCATGGTCAACCACGACATGAACGAAGCTTCCGAGTACGCCGACAGAATAGCCGTTATGTACGAAAGCGAACTTCTGAAATGCGACGTTCCGACGAAGATGTTCGACGACCTCGGCTTTCTTTCGAGAGTGGGACTGGAAATGCCTCAGATGGCTGTTCTTCGCAATTATCTCAGAGAAAAAGGGTACGAAATCGGCGACGATTGTCTTACCGTGGACAAAATGGCAGAATGCATTCTCAGGCTTTGGAGGAATAAGTAAATGTTTCGCGACGTAACGTTCGGGCAGTATTATCCCGTAAAAAGCTTCGTTCATTCGATGGACCCGAGAAGCAAGCTTATTCTGATGATCGTTTATATGGTCGTCGTGTTTATGGCGGACAGCTTTTTCTCCTATATTTACGTGGCTCTTATGCTTGCGCTTATGATAAGTTGTTCGCGCCTGCCTCTTAAAACCGTTGTAAAAACCGTAAAACCCGTTCTCATTCTGGTAGTTTTAACGGCAATCATAAACCTTCTCTTCATATCCGAAGGGAACGTAGTCTTTTCCTGGTGGATAATCACCGTAACCGACGGCGGGCTTATCTTTGCGGGAAAGATGGTGCTTCGTCTGGTATTTCTCGTTATGGGTTCTTCCATTTTAACGCTTACCACCACGCCCGTGGATCTGACGCACGCGCTCGAAAGTCTCCTTAAGCCCCTTAACGCCATTAAGTTCCCCGTGTATATGCTTGCGCTTATAATGAGTATCGCGCTTAAATCCATTCCCATTCTTATGGACGAAACGGACAGAATAATCCGCGCACAGAAATCCAGAGGAGCGGACTTCGACACGGGCGGAATAATAAAGCGCGCCAAGGCTTTTATCCCCGTGCTTATTCCTTTGCTTATCTCGGCTCTCAGAAGCGCGGACGAACTTGCTTCGGCTATGGACAGCAGATGTTTCGGTTATACGCAGAACCGCACCAAGATGAAACGGCTTAAATTCACGAAAAACGACCTTATCGGAACGCTCGTTATGGTCGCGATAATAACCGTTATGCTCTACTTCAAGTACAGTAAAGGCGTCTACGGCGAAGTTATGCCCTGGATGTATTTTTAAGTCCTATGAGAAATCTCGTTCTGATAATCGAATACGACGGCTCGGCTTTTTGCGGTTGGCAGGTTCAGCCCGATAAAGAAACCGTTCAGGGAAGAGTGGAACAGGCTTTATTCGAGACGCTCGGCCATAAAGTCCGTCTTACCGCCAGCGGAAGAACGGACGTCGGAGTTCACGCAAAAGGTCAGGTGGCTAACTTCTATACGGAAAATCCCATTTCCTGTTATAAGCTTCCGCTTGCTCTGAACGTCAGGATTTATCCGCATATAGCGGTAAAGGACTGTTTCGAAGTCCCGCTTGCCTTCGATTCGAGGCGTTCGGCTAAGAAAAAGACCTACTGTTATCGCCTTTACTGTTCGAGAACGCCCAGCCCCCTAAGAGACAACACCCACTGTCAGGTGTATAAACGGCTCGACGTTTCCAAAATGAAACAAGCCGCCGAATACCTTCAGGGAAGACACGACTTTTCGGCTTTCTGCGCGACGGGCGGAAGTTCGGTAACTACCGAAAGAGAAGTCTATTCCTGCCGTGTTGAAGCTTTTGCCGACACGGTGGAAATCTACGTCACGGGAAGCGCCTTTCTGTACAATATGGTAAGAATAATCGCGGGGACGCTCGTGGACGTAGGTTCGGGTAAAATTCCTCCCGAAGAAGTCAGAGAGATTCTTCTTTCCCGCGACAGAAGAAGAGCGGGTAAAACCCTTAAAGCGGGCGGACTTACCCTCGAAAGCGTGGAATACGACTTCGCTTCCGATTTTAACGTGTATAACGTCTGATTGCCGTTGAATAGGTTCGGCGCGCGTTTTTTCCGTAGCCGTAAACCAATAGGAAACGTACTGATTCCCAATATAAAAAGCTTATAAAGGCGCTCTCGGGCGTCTTTTTTCGTTTCAGGACAGCCTGCGCCTGAGGCAACGACCCGAAGCGTTTTTAACGCAAACTTTCACGAAAAGCGTCTGAGTACGAGTTTTTCGGCAAGAGCCACGAGAGCGTACATTCCGCCTGCCAAAACGCACAGAGCTATCGTGCAGGTCATAACGACGTCGAGATTAAAGACCTGACTGCCGTAGACTATGAGGTAGCCGAGACCCGCTCTGCTCACGAGATATTCGCCCATAATCGAACCCACCCAAGCCATACCGACGTTGATTTTAAGCGTGGACATAAGCGCGGAAAGACTTTGCGGAAGAACGAGTTTGAAAAAGAGCTGGCGTTTTTTTGCTTTCATGGTGCGCATAAGGAGAAGTTTGCCTTCGTCCGTCGAAAGAAAGCCCGTCAGCATGTTGAGCGCGGTTATTATGAAGGAAATAAGCACCGCCATCAGAATTATGCTTTTTGCGCCCGTTCCCGCCCATACGATAATAATCGGACCGAGCGCGATTTTGGGAAGGCTGTTGAGAACGACGAGATAGGGTTCGAAAACCTTTCGGAGCGTTTCGTTCCACCAAAGCCCCACGGCAATCAAAAGTCCGAGAAGCGTTCCGAGTAAAAAGCCCGATACCGTTTCGTAAGCCGACGTCCAAAGGTGAGTAAAGAGCGTTCCGCTTGTATAAAGGTTGAAAAAGGTATTTATAATTCTCGACGGACTGCTGAAAATGAAGGCGTCTATAATTCCGAGAGAAGCCGAGACTTCCCAAAGAATAAGGAAAACTATAAGAATCGACAGCCTTAAAACCTTAACCGAAAGGCTTTTGCGTTTTGCTTTTTTTACGAATTTTTCGTGTAATGGCGAAAGGTATTTCATTCGTTCACCTCCGATGATTCCCGTTAGCGTCTTTTGCGGTATTTCCCGACAATTCAGACCGATTGTCCTTTGCGGTAATTTCAGATAATTCAGACCGATTGTCTTTTACCATAGTTTCCGACAATTCGTTTTCTGCGTTCTTTGCGGTAGTTTCAGGTAATTCAGACAGACTGCTTTTTAAGGTAATTTCAGACAATTCGTTTTCTGCGTTCTTTGCGGTAGTTTCCGACAATTCGGACGCAGTGCGGTTCGAAGCGATTTCCGAGCGGATTTCTTTGAAAAGAACAGGAAACTCGGGCGACTCTCTTCTTTCCGACGGAGAAAGAGCTTCGCCGAAACCGGGTTCTCGGATTTTCCTGACGCTTGCGGGGCGGGGCGACAAAACTATAATTCTGTCGGCAACCGAAATGGCTTCGCCGATGTCGTGAGTCACGAGAAGAGCCGTTTTCTTCTCTTTTTTTATGGCTTTATACACGTCGTCGCAAACGCTCAGCCGAGTCTGAAAATCCAGAGCCGAAAAAGGTTCGTCGAGAAGAAGAAGGTCGGGCTTTATCGCAAGAGTCCGTATGAGAGCGGCTCGCTGGCGCATTCCTCCCGAAAGCCTACAGGGGTTAGCGTTACGGAAGTCCCACAGACCGTACTTTTTAAGCAGTCCGCATACGTAATTACGAACGTTGTCGTCAAGCGTTTTTTCCGTTTCGGGACCTAAAAGCACGTTCCTCATGACCGAACGCCATTCGAACAGGTAGTCGCGTTGAAGCATATAGCCGATTTTGACGTTATTCTTAAAGACGACCTTGCCCGACGTGGGCGCAAGCGTTCCCGAGAGAATAGACAAAAGCGTGGTTTTTCCGCAACCCGAAGGACCGACAACGGCTATGAATTCCCCCCTTTTTACGGAAAAAGAAAGCCCTTTAAGCGCGTCCGTCTGCGCCTTTTCCGAGCAGTAGGTTAAAGTTACGTTTTTTATTTCAAGGAGATTTTCCATTTTTTACCTCGCGCGGTTTTATATTATATATAATGATACGGCGGGCAAAAACCGTTCGCCTTTTCGGGTAATAAACGCGGCCGGCGCTATCTTAAACGAAAACCTTCCGTTTCCCGCAGGTAAACCTCCCGTTTCGTGTAACGGAAACCTCTCGCTTTTTTTCGGTAATCGCGCTTTTGCGGGAAAACTCAAGTTACCGTAGTTACCCGTAAAGAACGCGTTGCCTGCGACGCGAAGAGCAACGACGACGCGGAGCAACGCCCGGGGTTTCGTTTCCTATAGCCGCCGGCAGAGCAATCGTTTTTAGTTGCTTAAAACAAGCAAACTACGGAGCAAAGCGCTTTTACAGGGAAGAAAAACGCGCATAGTCTGAAAAGAGAAAACGCAAAAGGGGAGGGTAAGTCTTAAAGAGGGAAAGTCAACGGTATAAAAGTTTCCATTTTAACGAAAAGGCAGGGAAAAGACTCAAAAAATACTTGATTTTTTGTTTCCGTTACTGTATAATAACGGGGTATAGAGTCGGTTGTCGTTTTTTTGTGTGTCCGGACTTTCGGGCATTTTGTTTGCGGCAACGGGAAAAATAAAACAGGAGATACAAAATGACAAAGAAAACCATACTCGTTATTATGGCGTTGGTTCTTATCACGGCTGTTCTGGCAGGTTGCCCCGCAGAAAACACCAAGAATTTTACGCCCGTTGAAAAGCCTGCCGGCAGCACTATAGTTGACAACGGCGGCGTTGCCGTCGGATACGGCGAATATACTTATTTCGTAAACGGCAGCAGTGACGCTACCGCGGACAACACCTACAATCAGGTAGTTACGGGCGCTGTATGTCGCGTTAAAACCGAAGATATAGGCAAGGACGACGCAGTTATCGAAGTAGTCGTTCCCAAGATTTTCTATAAAGGCAATGCGGAATCCACGGGTCTGTTTGCTTTCGGCGACAGAATTTACTTCACCACCCCGGGCGTTGAAAAGAACAACAACGGCGAACTCAAAGAAGGCGAACTTTCCATTATTTCCGCTAAGGTTACGGGCGAAGACGTTAAGATTCACGTTACCATAAGCTCTAACTCCGCTCCCGTATATTTCTTCGCGGGCGAAAACGCGGTTACGGCTGTTTATCTCGTAGATTCCAAGCTTTATTCTCTCAATCTTTCTTCGGGTAAGCCCGTAGAACTTGCCGATAACGTAACGGCAGTCAAGGGAGATTCTCAGGCGGTTTACGCTTTGCAGAGCATAACCTATAAGGATTCTCAGGACGAAGAACAGACCAGAAAGTACAATAACGTTCTTAAATACACGCTCGGCGCAACCGAAGTTTCTACCATTCTTAAAGGCGCTAAAGAAGACAACGCTCACGGCATAGAAATCACCTATGCCCTTATAAGCGTTTACGGCGGTAAGCTCTATTACACCGCAACCAACACTTACGTTGCTTTCTCGGGAACTTTCGTTTACGACGGAGCGGAAAAACGTCTCTCCGCAAACACTCAGTCTTCCTTCCTTCCTTATAAGGACGGTATCTTAATGCTGAGCAACAGCTTCGTTTGCTATATAGTTTACGACGAAACCACGGGCGCGGTAAGCAGCACCAAGCTTATCTACACGTCGGCTTTCACTCCCGTTAAAATCGACGGTGACACCGTTTACTACACCAACAGCAACAAGCTCTATAAAGCCGTTATCAAGGAAGGCGAAATAGTGGAAGGTAAAGTTCTTACTTCTTCCTCTATGACCGACAGCAACCTTTCTTTCGACATTATGGACGGCGCGGTATTCTTCATCGAATCTTCCAACAAGAAGATGACGAGAGCCATTATTAACGACAAAGACGAAGTCGAAGAAACCACTCTCGAATACACGAAAGAAGACTAATCCGATAAAAAATAAGATTTGACTTTATCCTGCGGGTAACCCTTGGAAGCAAAGTTAAATCCGACATTAAAACCAACGAAATAAAACCGCTTTGAATTCTTTTCAGAGCGGTTTTTTTATAATCGGTTTCGAATTCTTTTCAATGCGTTTTTTTATAATCGTTTTTTTATAACAGGCGATTTTCTGCCTTATAATCAACGATTCTTTGCCTTATAATCAATGATTTTCTGCCCTGACTCAAAGACCGTTTATCTGTTTTTACCGCTTACGTTCAAATGCGGATTCGTGACCCTCACCGCCCGAAATTACGGTACGTTGCCTGGAATTAAGAGACGTTCACCGCCCGAAATTACGGGCTTTTTTCACGGGCGTTCCGTTCGTTATCGCCGGTTGCCCCGTCAATCGTTTTTATCCGCTGAAATAAGAGAGCCGTGGCGCGTAGCGTTTTTTCGTTTTCGCCAAAAACCCTTCTTTTGTCTTAAAAACCTTCAGAAAAACCTTTGCGCGCGAGTGTATACTTTCAGATACCGAAGGTCTGCGTTTTTTGCGTTAATCGCGGAGAGTAAGCTTTCCCGTCGTCTTTTCCGACAAACAAAGTCGAAAAAGCGGAAATAACGCGGAATGCTTACCTTCTTCCGCAGAGCGCACGGGCGGAAAAATCAAACGAGCTTCCGTTCTTTGTGGCAAAAAAGCTAAGATAACGCAAACGCTCGCAGGTTATTCAAAAGCGCGGAAAAAGAACGCAAAGCATAAACTGTTCCGCAAAGCGCATAATCGGAAAAAACAAAAACCGTTCCGTAATTAAAACGAACGCAAAGCGTTTTCACGAACCGAAACGAACGAAAGGGAGGGAATTAAAATGGCACGAAAAATCGTAATAACGAGCGGTAAAGGCGGAGTGGGCAAAACCACGTTTACCGCCTGTCTCGGCATAAGACTTGCAAAAATGGGGCTGAGAGTCGCTCTTATTGACCTCGACCTCGGACTCAACAATCTCGACGTTATTCTCGACGTCGAAAATCGGGTGGTATTCGATTTAATCGACGTTATCGAAGGGCGTTGTCGGGTGAAACAGGCTCTCGTTCAGGACGCCGACGTTCCTTTCCTTTACGTTATGCCCGGTTGCCACAGCGAAAAACGTTCGGTTACCGCCCAGAATATCAAAGTCGTCGTCAACAGAATGAACGAGCTTTTCGATTACATCTTAATCGACTGTCCCGCAGGTATCGACATAGGATTTCACCGCGCCGTTGTCTGCGCCGACGAAGCCGTCGTCGTAACTACGCCCCACGTTTCCAGTATCCGCGACAGCGAAAAAGTCGTAGGAATCCTCGGAAGCTACCGCCTCAGCGAAATATATTCCGTCATCAACAAAGTCCGAGGAGACCTCATTCTCGACGGCGATATGGCTGATACACGCGAAATCTTTAACCGCTTCGCAACGAAACCCCTCGGCGTTATCCCCGAAGACGACTCAGTTACCTTCAAAGAACTCAAAGACCTTAAAGGTAACGCCGCCTCTTCTATAGATATGATCGCAAATAATCTCCATAACGGCTCTGCAAAAATGTTCGACTGCGCCTCTAAGTATAAAGGTCTCCTCGGCAAACTCCGCCGTTCCCTTAAAAGAAACGCATAGCCTTCTTTGCTTGCTTTCGCAGTTCTTTCTTGAAAGAAAGAACCAAAGAACTACCGTTCTTTGCCTTCCTTATCCTTCTTTCTTCTGCGAAGAAAGAAGCAAAGACGCACCCACTTTCTTTGGAAAAGAAAGTGGGCAAAGAAACTTTCACCGTGGGTGTAAAGTGAAACAATATGCAGTCCGCTTTTGGTAGAACCGTGCGAACCTTAACTGCGTGACAGTATCAATTCTTAATAAACCTCATTCAGAACGGCACATTCATCAATATTGAAGTTCTTTGTTGAGCTTTCCCCTTTAACTTACTTTTTTTAAGAAAAGAAAGTAAGCAAAGAAACTTTCTTTGTTTCTTACATTGAGGTTTTTTGCGCAGCTTTTTCCCAAAAAAGCTGCAAGTTCTTTGGTTCTTTCTTTCAAGAAAGAACAAGGAAGCCGGCAAAGTTTCTTTGCTGCTTTCTTTTCAAAGAAAGCAGGAAAAACTTGCTCTTTTCGTCATCCAGGGCATAAGGGCGGGGGTGAGGTACTCGATAGTTATTGCGGGGACTATGACGAAAGGCGAGCTTACGAGGTTTTTGATGAGTGAAGAAACGGGTGTTAAGAGGGGGAGAGCGAGCATAAGAGCGGAGAAGACGACGGTTGAGAGGACTGAGGGGGAAGAGTGTGTTTTTATGTTAAAGAGGGCGTCGAAGGAAGAAAGACAGCAGTAGGTCATAAGGGCGAGTTTTATAAAGACGGAGAGCATCCAGAAAATGAGCGTCAGCCAGTCCAGCCTGCCTTTGAAAATGAGCGCGGAGTTAAACTGAGCGATTTTTGCGATTGCGCCGTTGTGGTTTTGAGCGAGTTCCCCGAAAATGCAGTAGAAAACGATATAGAGCAGGATAACCATAACGCTTCCGATTGAGAAGGCGAGGAGGGGTGCGCGGAAAAGGTGTTTTTCGGGTTTAACGTCTTTAATAAGGAAGAGAATGAAAAGGCTGTCCGCGAACCAGAAAGACAGTCTCGGAAGGCTTTTTATAACGGGAGAAAAACCGTCGTTGAGAACGGGCGCAAGTTCGGAAAAATCCACCTGGGTGAGAGAAAGGGCGGTCATTGCGACGCCGGCTAAGATAACGTAAAGCCCGAGAATATCCGAAACGCGGGCTATGACCTTTACGCCTTTTCGCGCGGAAAAACAAACGTAGCATAAAATGGGGATAATAAATCCGAGCCAGTTGGTCTGAAGGGTAAGGGTGGACGAGAACAAATCGGACGCCGTTACCGAAAGGTCGAGAATTCTCACGGTGAAAAAGACGAAATAAAGCGCCATAAGGATTTTCGTCGGGACTAAGCCGAGAGAATGGCGGAGAAGGGCTTCCGCGGGGAGCTTATGGGAATTGTTTTTTACCGAAAAGAGAAGAGCTATAAGAACGATAGCGTCCAAAGCGAAGAGAATAAGGTAAGCCAGCCATCCGTCTCTGCCCGTTTCGCGCGCAACGTAAGAAGGCAGATTTATGACTTTACTGCCTTCGGAAATGAGTAAAAGCATAAGCGCGATCTGAGAAATCTTCACGCCGTTTTTGTTTTGAATGTCGTTCATCGTCCTTTTCTGCCTGTTTTTGTTTATTTTTGTCGAAATTTGTCGCTTTTCGTCGCATTTTGTCGTTTTCCGTCGAATTCGGTCGTCTTTCCCCGAAGTCCGTCGAAGTTTGTCTTTTTTGCCCGAAACCTGTCGTCTTTACGCAAAGTTTGTCGAAACCCGTCGTTCTTCGTATATTCCTGTCGAAACCCGTCGCGTTCTGTCGAAACCTGTTGTTCCTTGTTCTTTTTACTTAAAAAACCTGTACCGCGTTTTGTTTTTACTGCCTATGGACTTCGGGCGTTTCGTGAGTTTTTCGTCGGTTGCCTTCATAACGGCGTCGCGCTTGTCCGAAGCTATATAGGGCGCGAAAGGAGCCATATAGGGCGTTCCGAAGCAATCTATTCCCGTGAGATAGGTAAGAACTATGAGCGAAGCTATGATTATACCGAAAATACCCGTGATTCCGCCTATCAAAGTAAGACACAGACGAAGAACGGTAAAGAGAATGGTGTTGTCGGGCATTGCGTAAAGCCCTATTCCAGAAAGCGCGCCTATGACGACCGCGGGTGCGCCGAGGAGACCCGCTTTTACGGCTGCGTCGCCGAGAACGACGGCTCCCACTATGCTTAAAGCAAGTCCCGCGTACTTTGGCATACGGAAGTTGGCTTCCCGTATGATGTCGAACAGTAACATAACGAAAATCATTTCGGTGAGCGGGTCGAAAGGAATGGACTGCGTGGCGTTCATTATGGTAAGAAGGAACTTTAACGGTATTATCTGGTAGTTGTAGGTTTGAAGAGAAACGTAAAGCCCGGGGATAAATATCGACGCGAGAATCGCCATAAGTCGCGTATATCTCGAAAATGTTGCCGTCCCGGGAGAAATGAAGTAATCCTCCGACGTCTGAATGTCCTCGATGAACATATACGGAAGGGTTAAAACGATGGGCGAACCGTCGGCAATCACGGCTATTCTGCCTTCCAGCATTTTCGCCACGGCAATGTCGGGCTTTTCCGTTTTTCCGCACATCTTGAAAAGCGTAGAACCGTTTCCGTCCACGTATCGCGTAAGATAACTGCTGTCTATAACTCCGTCCACCTGAGTCTTTTCCAGCCGTTCCTTTATCTTTAAGGCAAGTTTCTCGTCGGCTATCCCTTCTATATAGCAAATCGAAACCAAAGTGTCCGTGTATTTCCCTATATTCAGCGTAATCTGTCTGAACTTGTCCGTTCTGAGCCGTTTTCTTATGAGAGTCACGTTCTTTTTAAGGCTTTCCACGAAACCTTCGCGCGGTCCGTTGGTTACCATGGAAGTGGGCGGTTCGGTTATTCCCCTTCCTTCCGCGGAAACCACGTCGAGCGCAAGCGCGTCCAAGCCCTTTTCGTCGAAAAGCAAAGCGTTTCCGCTTAAAAGAAGCTTTATCATTTCGCTTTTACCCGTAACTTTCCTTGCGTTGACTATTGCTACGCCCGAACCGAGAGCTTCGTCTAAGTTCCTGACGGGTTTTTCGCTCTGCAAAGCTCTGACTATAAAGTCCGAAAGCTTTCCTTGGTCGGTTATTCCGTCTATATACAGCGCCGTGAATTCCGTTCCGCCCGATTTTACGGGTCGGATTTTTACGTCCGCGTCGCCCGAGAGTTCTTCCGTTATAAGTTCCCTGTTGTTTGCCATTTTCGTTAATCCTTTTTGCGTTCGTTACTCCTTTATTATAAGTAATTGCCCGTATTTAATACGGTTTTTTACCTGAGTCAATACGGCTTTTTATCTACGCGCCCGCAAATACTTGTTTTCAGCGAATAAAAAACGATTGCCGCGGTAATCGGTGGTAACGAACGGGAACTTACATTGATTTCTTCGTTCTGCGTTTTCGTCGGGTTATCCCGTTTCTCTTCTTAAATCGGTTTTTTGGGCGCAAAGCCGAGCGTATTACTTAAAATAATTGCCAAAGAGCGGAATTTGTGATAAAATACAAAGATAGGCGGGCTGTTATCGGTTTTTTATTTTTTCTTTTTTATAACGGTCTTGCCGAAGGAGTAACGTAAAATGATTCAGGTTAAAGAGATTGATCCGAGGGACAAAAAGCTGTTCAAGCAGTTTATAGAGTTCCCCAACAAACTTTATAAGGGATGCAGTCACTACGTTCCGTATCTGTACGGCGACGAACTGGATCTCCTTGATCCCAAGAAAAACGCAAGTTTCGACGAGTGCGAAGCCAAATACTTTCTTGCGTATAAGGACGGCGAAATCGTGGGCAGAGTAGCCGGACTTATTCAGAAAATGAGTAACAAAGTCCACAACGAAAAACAGGTAAGATTCACGAGATTCGATTTTATCGACGACGAAGAAGTCGCGCGCAAGCTTCTCGAAGCGGTGGAAGACTTCGGCAGAAGCAAAGGTATGACGGAAGTCCACGGTCCTTTCGGTTTCAACGATATGGACAAGGAAGGTATGCTCAGCTACGGCTTTGACAGAGACGTAACCATGGCGACCCTCTATAACTACGACTACTACGTTCCCACGCTGGAAAAATTGGGCTATAAAGTAAAATGCGAATGGCTCGAATTCAGAATTCAGGTTCCCGATAAAGTTCCCGACAAGGTAGAAAGAGTGGCTCAGATTGCCGAAAAGCACAACAAGCTTCGCTTCCTTACAATGAAGAGCAAAAAAGACCTCAGAAAGAACTGGATGAAGAAGATTCTCGACTGTTACGACGAAACCTATTCCGTTCTTCCAGGGACGGTACCGCTTTCGGATAAACTTCGTCAGCAGATAGCAGATCAGTTCCTTATCATAATGAACCTCGATTTCTTCCCCGTAATTATAAACGAACAGGACGAAGTCGTAGCTTTCGGTCTGTGTTTCCCGACGGTCGGAAAGTGCATAAAGAAGAGCGGAGGACATCTTTATCCGTCCACGCTTATAAAACTTCTTCGGGAAGTCAAACATCCTACGGGTATAGAACTGGGAATTATCGGCGTCAGGGAAAATTACAGAAAATCGGGCGCTATCGCAATGATTCTCAAATCGGTCAACGAGTCGCTTATAAGACTTGGTATAGATTCGGTCGAAACCAACTGCGAACTCGTGGATAACGCTAAAATACAGACGCTTTTCGCGGGATTCGACCGCGAACAGCATAAGCGCAGAGTTTCTCTCATAAAAGAGATAGCTCCCGCCAAAAACTGATTTCGGCTTAAACGCAACGGGGCTGAAAGCAGACGAAACTAATAAATCCCGGACGAAAAGTCCGTTTTTTGGAGAAACCATATGATAGACATTACTTTACTCAGAAACAATCCCGATTACGTTATCGGAGCTTTGGAGAAAAAAGGCTATAAGGCGGATTTCACGCAGTTTTTTGCTCTCGATAAGGAAAGGAAAGAACTTTCTGCCGCTCTCGATAACCTTAAAGCGCAGAGAAACAAAGTCAGCGCGGAAATTCCCAAACTCAAAAAGGAAGGAAAGGACGTTCAGCCTATCTTTGCCGAAATGAGAGAACTGGGAGATAAAATAGCCGAAGGCGACAAAAAGCTCGGCGAAATAAACGAAGCTCTCGAAGCAGTGCTTTATCCGCTCCCCAACCTTCCCGACGACGACCTTGTCGGCGGAGGCAAAGAAAACAATCAGGTAATAAAGGTGTTCGGCAACAAACCCGAATTCGACTTTCAGCCAAGGAATCACGTTGACATCTGTACGGATTTAGGTCTTATCGACTACGAAAGAGGCGTAAAACTCGCAGGCGGAGGATATTGGCTTTACAGGAACTACGGCGCAAGACTCGAATGGGCGCTCCTTAACTTCTTCGTGTCCGAACATCTTGCCGACGGTTACGAATTCATTCTTCCTCCTCACCAGCTCAATTACGGTTGCGGTTTCGGTTCGGGACAGTTCCCCAAGTTTCTGGACGAAGTTTACTGGCTCGAAGGCGACGAGGACAAGAAAAAGAACAAATTTATGCTTCCCACGGCTGAAACAGCTCTCGTAAACATCTACGGCGGAGAAATTATGAAAGAAAGCGATCTTCCCAAGAAGTTATTCGCTTATACTCCCTGTTACAGAAAGGAAGCGGGAAGTTACAGAGCCGAAGAAAGAGGTATGATAAGAGGACATCAGTTCAATAAGGTAGAAATGGTTCAGTACACCACGCCCGAACAGTCCGACTCGGCTTTTGAAGAACTGGTAACGAAAGCCGCTCGTCTCGTGGAAAAACTCGGTCTGCATTTCAGAATAAGCAAACTTGCCGCGGGCGACTGCTCGGCTTCCATGGCAAGAACCTACGACATCGAAGTCTGGATCAACTCTATGGGAATTTATAAGGAAGTTTCCTCGGTTTCCAACGCAAGAGACTATCAGGCAAGAAGAAACAACACCAAATACCGCGATTCCGCTACGGGCAAGACCAGATTCGTTCACACCCTCAACGGTAGCGGACTTGCGACCAGCCGTATAATTCCCGCCATCGTCGAACAGTATCAGCAGGCGGACGGTTCGGTTAAAGTACCCGACGTTCTCGTACCCTTCATGGGCGGAGTTACGGTTATCGGAAAGTAAACCCAAGGAGAAAAATGGAACTTAAAATATACAATACTCTGACCAGAACCAAGGAAGTTTTCCGTCCGGTCAAAGAAGGTCAGGCGGGTATCTATTCCTGCGGACCTACGGTTTATAAATACGCTCATATCGGCAACCTCAGGACTTACGTTTTTATGGATTTACTCGTCCGTATTTTAAGATACGGCGGATATAAAGTAAAAAGCGTTATGAACATAACAGACGTCGGACATCTTTTAAGCGACGGCGACGAAGGCGAAGACAAGATGGAACGTTCGGCGCGCGAACAGAAAAAGACTCCGCGCGAAATTGCCGACGAAATAACCGCAGTATTTTTTGACGACCTCAAAAAGCTTAACATAGTAAGACCTACCGTTACCCCCAAAGCCACCGACAATATCCCCGAGATGATAGAGATAGTAAAAGTTCTTCTCGAAAAGGGATACGGTTACGAAATAGACGACGGTATCTACTACGACGTAAGCAAGTTCAAGAACTACGGACAGCTCTCGGGCATAAGTCTCGAAGACCAGAAAGCAGGCGCACGCGTCGAAGTCAACAGCCAGAAGCGCAATCCCGCCGACTTCGCTCTCTGGAAGAAAGCCGAACCCAACCACATCATGCAGTGGGAAAGCCCGTGGGGTATGGGTTACCCCGGCTGGCACATCGAATGTACCGCCATGTCCCTCAAATACCTCGGCACGCCCTTCGATATTCACACGGGCGGAGTCGACCATATTCCCATTCACCACGAGAACGAAATCGCTCAGGGCGAAGCTTACACCGGTCACAAGAACACTAATTACTGGATGCACAGCGAATTTATGCTCTTCGACGGCGGTAAAATGAGTAAAAGTCTGGGTAACTGCTACACCGTTTCCGAACTTCAGGAAAAAGGTTACAGCCCCATGGTCTTCCGTTACTTCTGCCTCAACGCTCAGTACCGTCAGAAACTCAACTTCACCTTCGCAGGCATGGATTCCGCTAAAAAATCGTTCGAAAGACTTCAGGAAACCCTCGCTAAACACCGCGATTCTTCCGCCTCTACGGACAAAGACAAACTCGAAACCTATAAGCGCGAATTTATCGAAGCCATAAGCGACGACCTTAACGTTCCCATGGCTCTCGGCGTGCTTTGGAAACTCGTTAAAGAACCCAAGTCCCACGACGTTTACGAACTCGCTCTCGAAATGGACAAAGTCTTCGGTTTAAGCCTCGATTCCCTTCCAGAAATCAAACCCGCAACCGACGACAAACCTTCCGACGAAGCCGTTGCCGTAGCCACCGAAAGACTCTCCGCAAGAAAAGCCAAAAACTGGGCGGAAAGCGACCGCCTCCGCGAAGTCCTTAAAGAAATGGGCTACGCCGTCAAAGATAAACCCGACGGCTTCGAACTTACGAAAATCTAAGTTTTCTTTTTCCTGCTTTCTTTTACAAAGAAAGCAGCAAAGAAACTTTGCTGTTTCCTTACCTTCTTTCTTTGGAAAAGAAAGTAGGCAAAGAAACTTTCATCGAGCTTTGCATAGCCGTTAGTGTAGTGCGAGTTTATCTTCTTTCTTCTGCGAAGAACCTACTTTCTTTGGAAAAGAAAGTAGGCAAAGAAACTTTCACCGTGGGTGTAAAGAAAAGCTAAACGCAGTCCGTATATAAAAAGAAAGTCTGTAATCATAGAATTACCTATGGTTACAGACTTTTTCTTTTATATCGAGGTTCTTTTAGTTACTGACTTGCTCCCAATATTGAGGTTTTTTGCGCAGCTTTTTCCCAAAAAAGCTGCAAGTTCTTTGGTTCTTTCTTTCAAGAAAGAACGTAAAATATTCGGCTACCGAATTGTATAATCTTGCGAAGCTACAATGGGTCCGGCGTCACGCCGGTCTTTGGTTCTTTCTTCGTGAGAAGAAAGAAGGAAAAAAAGAAGGCTTGCTTCTTTCTCGCAAGAAAGAAGGAAAGGCATCGCTATGCGATAGCGATGCCTGTTAAGAAGAATTCACCGCCCGAGATTACGGCGCAGTTACCGTCGGAGAATCTGAGGACGCAGTCGGCGTCCATAGATTTTACGGTGCCGACGATTTTGGGCGCGGGGGACAGGGCGAGTTCCGAGCGCATAATCATACCGCTTGACCCTTTGTGGTAGAGGTAGAATTTTCCGTTATCGTAAAAACTCAGAGGTTTTTTGACGGGGAGGGAAGCAAGCGAGCCGATTTGAAGGGCGTAACTGCCGTTTGAAGAGGTTAAAGAGAGGGTAAAAGCGTAAGTTCCGCCGAGAGCTTCCGTAAGGCAAAGTGCTTGATTTCCGAAGGTGTGAGCGTGAACGATATCAGCCGAGCTTCCCGGAGGAAGAACGACCTCAGACCGTTCGCCGAGGGAGAATGTTCCGCCGCTAAGGGAGAGCGCGCGGGCATAGAGCTTGCCGCCGGCAACGTAGAGAACGAAGGAGGTTTTCTGCGTTTCGAAGGTAACTACAGCGTGGCTCGAAGCGGAAAAGTCCGACGTAAAAGTCACCGTTTGGGAAGTCGTGGCGGTTTCTGTGGGCGGAATGTCGAGTGAGAGAAGCCCGTTTTTCGAAAAGCCCGTAACGGGCAGGAACTTGGCTTTTTCTTGGTCGTAAATCTTGAAAAGTCGCGGATTCACGGCGTTTTTGTAGGTTTTAAGGACGGTTTCTTCTTCGTTTAGGAAGGATAACAATCCGTCCGAGTGAACGAGAAAGTAGTCGCATTCTTCGGCTGAAGTAAGCCCTATGTAGTGAGAGTCGGAGTTTTTGACCGCGCCGTAACCCGAAACTTCGAGCGTCATAACGGGAGAAAGAAAGCTCACAGAAAGCGGAGAAGAAATCTTTACGGAAACTTTACCGCCTCCCTTTACAGTGAACTTTCGTTGCAATTCTGTCGTTTGGTTTTGGCTGAGAGTCAGCTTTTCGGAAAGGAGCACCACGTTTCCCGAATATACGGTTAAAAAAGCCGTCGTTTCCGAAGAAGAGAGAAGCGAAAGGTTTAACGTCAGGTCGGTAGTGCCGTAAGAAACGAAGTTGAAGTCTGCCGTTTCGCCTTTTTTAAGGTTTTTTCTTATAAAAAGCAGTTTGTTGCGTTTAAGAAGTTTCGTTTCGCCCGTTATACCGTTTTCGATAGCGCTTAAACGAGCCGAGAGTTCCGAAAGAAGCGTTTTCATAATGCGTCCTCCGTAAGAGGCGTAACGTTGCCCGCGATGCTTGTAAGAGAGGAAGTCGGATTGTATTTTGCTTTTACCGAAAGGGTAAAACTACTGCCCGCGACGTTTGCGGGGAGAACGACGGGTCTTTTTCCGTCGGAGTTGACGGTCTGCGTAAATCCGCCCCCTTCGCTTCCCGAAAGCGTAACCGTAAATTCGCCCTTTACAACCAAACTCAGATAGTTGAGTCTTTTTCGGGTGTGAGGCGCGTTGAAGTCGGTAACGACGGCGTATTCCGCTTCGTATTCGCTTCCCGCGGCGTTAAGTTCTACCTGCCCGTACTGCCCGTCCTGCGTGAGAACGATTATTCTGTCGGCGCTGTCGCTATAAATCAGGTCTTTTACGGAAAGAGAGCCAAGTTCGGACAGATAGTCGTTTTCGGTTGAGTAAAGATAAACCTTTCCGTCGCAGATAACTATATCTTCACCGCGGGAAGCCGTCTTTGCGTTTTCGGAAAATTCGAAGGAAAAGACTTTGGTCAGGGAGTCTCCGCTTACTTTATACAGTCCGTTTTCCGCCGTAAAATAAAGGCTTTCCTTTACCCTGCAAATCGACGAAACCGATATTCCTCTCAGTCGGCAGAGCGGAGTAAGCGTTTCTCCGACTTTGAAAACCGCCGAACTACCGAAAGCGTAAAGCCCGTATCCTGCGGTTTCGAGTTTAGCGAGAACGCCCGTTTCGCCCGTTTCCGTAAGCGTTTTTTCCGTCGTGTTCCATTCGCAAACGTCCGTGGTTTCCGTCGTAAGAACGCCCGAACTCTCGGGTTTAAGTCCGAAAGTCTTGTTTTTAGCCTGAATAACGTCCGTAAGGCAGACCGACGGAAGAGCTATATACGGCTCGCTCGGCGAAAACCAGATAACCGAAGAGTCCCCCGTTTTTTCCGTAAACAGCAAAACCGCGGGTTTTCCGTTATAGCTTATCTCGCGCGCCTTCGGGACTTCCGAAAAACTTACGCCCGTTCCTATGAATCCCATAGAACTCACCGAGCTGTAAGTAAGAGAAAAACTCTGCGTTATCCCCAAAAGGTATTTGCCGAAAGCAAAAAGCTTTTTAAGGTTCAGCGAGTCCGTATAATCCGAAGTCGAGCCCTGAAACTTCAGAGCCGTGACCTTTGCCGACGGACGGACTTTTCCGCGCCTGCGCATTCCCCTGCAGACGGTAACTTCCGTGCCTTTTTCGGGTTTGGAACCAAGTCCCGCCGAAAAATCCGTGATAACTTTTAGTCCGCCGTTCATTTCCGTCCTCCGTAACTTATCGGCATAGGTCTCAGTCTTCTTCCCGAAAAAGACGCGCCTAAGGCTTCGAGATATTTCTTGTCAAAGAACTGCGCCTTGTCCGAAAGACCCGCTCTTACCGAGTATTCCGAAGCCGTTTTCATAGCGAGAGCGTTAACCGTTACGCTCGGCGGAAGAACTACCTCCCCGTCAAAAGCCACCGACTTCGGTATATAAGAGTAAGTGAAAACCACTTCCCCGGGAGAAGTCCTGATTTTGTCGGGGTAAACGTCGAAAATTTCGCGTCCCCTTACCGAATAGACCGAAACGGGTTCAAAAATGGCTTCGTCAAGCGTTTTGTACGCAATATCGCCGTCCTTCGTTTCCATCGTCTGCGTTTTGTAAAGCCTTATCCGCCTCGTGGAAGCGTCGGTTATAGCCGAGTTCGCGCAGTCCGTAAGCGACAAAAGCAAATCGTCCGTTACGGTCTCCGCGGAAAACCTGTCCTCGTCTACAGGTAAATTAAGCAGCTTCATAGCCTGCCTGACTATATCTTTTAATTTCATATTATCTCCTTGTTTCCTTGTCCTTCTTTCTTCTGCGAAGAAAGAAGCAAAGACGCACCTTCTTTCTTTCGAAAAGAAAGAAGGCAAAGAAACTTTCATTGCGGGTGCAATATAGAGCTGAGCGCTTTTCGTATCCGTAAGAAAGTCTGTAATCGGCAAAAGTACCGATTCTTAATAAAACTTTTGGGGAAAGATAACTTTCCCCTATATTGAAGTTCTTTATGTAGCTTTCCTCGGAAAGCTACGAGTTCTTTGGTTCTTTCTTTCAAGAAAGAACGAAAAGAAGTTTAATCTTCGGTAATACCCGTGAGCATAGCCTGACCTCTGGGACGGTTACATATGAGTTCGCAATATTTTACGAGGGTAGCGGTATAGACGGGCTGACCTGCTTTTTGTTTAAGGATTTTGCCGTCTTCGCCTTCGAGCCATCTCCAATCGCAGAGCTGGTGGAGGGTAAAGTCGTCGGTATTGAGGATAAACATAGTGCCTGCGGGGCAGAATCTGTCGGCTACGACGGGTATTCCGTCGAACATAATTGCTCTGAATCCGTCCACGGTTTTGATTTCGTAGGGAATGGCGTTGTCGGTGAGGTAGTTTTCGAGGCTTCGTTTTACGCCGAGGGAGCAAACGATGAAGTTGGACTTACTGCCCGAGTCGCGTTCCACGGTATCGATAGCCTTTCTCATAGAGGAGAGGGAGATGGTGCCGTTGACGTTTTCGGTGTAAGGTTTAACCCAGCTGTTGGAAGCTCTGGTTATGCCGTAAAGGGAAGCTGAGTTCCCGAAAATGGCTTTAAGACCCGTAATTTCCATATCTTTGCTGTTCTGAACGTAGACTTTGTCGGTGTTTTTGAGCGTTCCGAGTTCTGCGCCCGAGAGGTTGATAACCACGTTTCCGGAAGAATCTTTGCCGATGCTTTCGATAGAGCGCCCGGTAGCCACGGCGGAGTTTCCGTCGTAAATATCCACGAGCATTCCTTCGAAGAAGTACATTCCGGAATTTACGGATACGGCGTTTTTGGTGTTGGTAATGACGGTTGCAAGCGCGCCCGTGCCGTCGCCGTAAAGCATTCTCGCGAAGTTCATGGAGCTTGCGGATATAAGGCTTTCCATTTCGGAAGAAAGAAGGTTAACGAACGCGCCTTCGGAGTTTTCGGAAGCTCTTATGGCTTTGTCGGTGATTTCTATCGTTCCGTAAAGGTTTTTAAGGGTAGCTTCGAAACAGGCGTATTTGTTTCCCACGGCGGAAGGCAGATTGCCCGTTTCGGAACCCGCGCCTACGCCTCCGTTGACTCCGTAAGGCACGAGCTTTTTGATGGTGTTGCCGTAAACGTTGTTGGTGGACTGTCTGATTTTTGCGAGCAGAGGATTTACGGAAGTGTTGAGCTGGTTGGTAACAGCGGTAAGATAAATGTTTTTAAGGGCTTTGTCTGCAGTGGTAAGACTGATCATAATATCTCCTTATAAATAAAGTAGTTTAATTTGGCGTGTTTTGAGTGAATTTGTTGTTTGCTTAAAGCGATAACGAACGAACCGTCCGTCTTTCCGAACGAACCGTCTGTTAAGTTTGCAGTAAATTCGGTTTTTTGTTTAGCGGAACGAAAGAAAGTCCGTCCTTCGTAACGCAAGGTTTTGTCTTTCGCAACACAAGGTTTTGTTTTTCGTAACGAACCGTCCGTCTTTCGTAGCGCAATGTTTTGCTATTCGGAAAGAAAAGCTCTATCTTTCCGAATGAAAAAGAAAACCGCGTGCGATTTCCGTCGCTTCGTCTATGGTTTTGGGCTTTTTGGGCGGTGCGGGAACGAAAGCTCCGCTTGCTCCCGAAAGAACTTTGGGCGGAAGGTTATTGGCTTTTTCGACGTATCTGTCGATAATGTCGGTTATGAGCTTTCCGAGGCGTTCTCTTTCCGAGGCGGAGAACTCTCTTCCGCCGTCGCTTTTGTCGTTTTGGGTTTCCTGCGCTTCGTCGTTTTCGTTCCGTCGTGCGTTTTCGTTTCGGGAAACTCCTTCGTTTCCGTTCCGGAATGCCTTTTCCTCTTGCGCTAAGACTGCGTTTTCGGAATCCGCCCTTTCAAAGGTTTCGTTTTTCGCCGTTGCGTTATCCTTTTCAAAGGAAGTTTCCGCAATATCGGTTTCCGCGGAAAAAGCCGTTAAGTTCTCGGCGTTTTTGCCCGCTATAAAGTCGTTTTTGTCCTTAGTCATTTATACCTCCGTGTTTTGTATAAGGGAACCCAGTCCCATAGTTTCGAGAAGTTTGTTTTTGGTAGCGAGAGAAACCTTTCCGTCTTCGCCGTTAAGAAGTCCCGAATTAAAGATTTCGAGGGCTATGCTTATCATTCTTACGGGCGCGGAATTTCCTTCGCTTTCGGTGATTATGCTGAAATCCTCTTCGCAGTCTTCGTTTCCGTGCGCGGAAGCTTCGTTATAATCTGCGTGTGCGTCGTTTTTGTTTGCGTTCGGGGCGTTTTCCTTGTCCTTTGGCGCGAACTGAGCGTAAAGAGATATGATTTTGCCTGCGATTTCGCGGGTTGCGCCGTTTATGGAGTCGGACGAAACGGAAATTCTCGAATCGTCCTGTTCGAGAAGCAGGTTAAGAGCCGTTCCGCTGGTTACTCTTACGGGCGAAGAATTGCGCATAAAGTCGCTTACTCCGCTTATAACCGAAAACTCTTTGAGAATGCGTTCTTCTTCGGATATAAAGTCGGAAGGAAGTTTATCCGTCGTCATAAAGGACGGAACCGTCGAACCTTGCCTGTATACGAGGATTTTCCCGGGGTAAAGCCCTTCTTCTTCGAGTTCGTCAACGTTGACCGAACCGTCTTCCACCGCGAGAATACCGCCCGCAAGTCTCGAAAGCAGTTCGTGTTTCTTGTTTTTAACGTCGTTGTAGGCTCTTTGAAGGGGAATAAGTCTTTCTATCACGCTCGTTCCGAAGAAACTGCCTGCCATAGGCAGAGAAACCTGCCTTACGAAGGGGAAAAAGAACTTCTTTCCTTTTTTGTAGGGCAGAGGTCCGAGATAGAGAAGCTTGTCTCCCGCTACGATGATAAGTCTTCCCAAGGGGTATTCGCCCGTAGGCTTTTCGTACTTTTCTATCACCGTAGCCGAGTCTTCGAGATTCTCTTCGCTTTTTTTAACTGCCGAAGAAAGCGAAAAGGCTTGCAGTTTTTCGGGTTTCACCTCTTCGTTCCATATGCGTTTGATTTCGGCTACGGGCAGGACTCTCGCGTGGATTATCGAACGGCATTCTTCCACGTCGTTTCTTTGAAGGGAGTCGGGATATATCTCGAAGGGCGGACATACGGAAATTTCAGCGTTTCCCGAACCCGAATCCTCTGCGTTCCATACGACTTTATAGAACGCCGTTCCCGTGACTTCGCTCCAAGCCGTGGCTTCCGAAATAATCCGTCTCATATCGTTCTTTTCAAAGACCGCGTTCACCAGTTTTTCGGCTTTCAGGGCGGAACTTCCCGATTTTTGCGAAATAGGTAGTATTTTTACGCTCGGACGGGTTCTTAAAAGCTTGGAGCTTCTCGTTTCCATAACGGGCGCAATGTGATTGAAGACTTCGCGGTGTTGCCAGAAAAAGGTTTTGTCAAAGCTCGTAAGAACGTTTTCGGGAGTAACCGAGCAGTACTGATTACCGTTTAGAAAGTTCATGTTGAGTTGCCAGCCGAGTTCTTTTTCGCGTCGGATTCTTTTTCGCCGTTCGAAGTCTTCCCTGATTTCGGCTACTGTCTGTTCGTAATATTTCATTGGTTACCTCATTTTTGCTTTGTCCGTATAATACGCGTTTTTATACGGACGGGTAGTAATGTTTATCTTAACGGATTTGCAAATCTTAAGTTGTTTTAAGTCGTCGTTTAGTCTTCCTCGTCTTCCGTGCTTTCGAGACGGGAAAGAAGAATGCGCGCTTCTTTTTTGAGCTGGTTGTCGGACAGTAAAGAGTAGTCGGTTTTATTGAGGTCGCTTTCGAGAAGGAAACGCAACGCTCCGAGGTCGGGAGCGACGTCTTTGGATACGGTTTTCTTTTTCACGAGTTTAAGCTCTCCGTTTTCGTCCGCCGTATATTCCGAACTTATCTCCTTTATCTTGAAGCCTACGGCTTTTTTGTAGATTGTCTGTATGAGTTTGTCGTCTTTCATTATGGAAAAGTTGTCCGTCTGCTTTGCTTGATTTTGCCGTAAAGCCTGCTTTTATCGCGTTCCATATCGGTAGGCTCCGCGAGAGAGCGCGTTCCGCTCATAAGGTAATATCTCATCTCGTCCATAGCGTGATCGTCGCGTTTTACGGGCGAATCCCCCGAACCGTAGCGGTAATTCTTTATCTCGCGAATAAGGTTCACGCAGTTTTCCGCAATAAACAGTCTCGGCGTTCCGTCGGCGCTTCTCAGCATTGATTTGACTTTGTTTATTCCCGCAAAGGTGTCTTTGTTGACTTTGGGAATGACCCGAATTCCGTTTTCCGTGAAAAGCTCGGTAACCGACTTTGCCGAAGAAAGCGTTTTCTGATTGGCTGCCGAGTCTATAAGAGCCTGAATTTTACCGTCCGCCGTTCTCTTCCAACGTAGTCCGTCGCTTATTTCCCTGATTTTTCGGGCGTGATACTCTACGCTCTTTTCGGCTTCGTAATGTTCGGCAACCACGTAAACGTTGTCGTCGGCGTCGCGGGCGTACCAGTGGCAGGAAAGCGGATTTTTAAGCCCCGGATCTATGGAAAGTATGTCCTGCATGGAAGGTGGGGGCGTAAAAGGCTTGATTATATGAACTTCGGGCTGAAATTCGGGGTAAACGAGACCTTCCTTACCGGCAAACCTTCCGTAACGCCTCGATTCGAGTTCTTCTTTGCTCATGGAAGCCGTCATTGCCCTGACTGCCTCTTTTGAAAGAAAGGGATTGTCCGCCCATTCCATAAAAATCGAAAAGACTTCGGGATCGCGCCTCGAATTCACGTAAATTCTGTCGTAAACCCACGTAAGTCCTTTTAACGGAGTCATCGTTCCGAAGATAATGCCGTTTCGGTCCAACAGGCGCATTCGGCATTCTTCGTAAATGTCGAGAGGAGGCTCTTCGTCGAACCACACGAAATCGAGATCCGCGCCCTGAAACTTCTCTCGCGACGATTCGCACGACTTGAACCCCAGTCTGGAAAGTCCGCCGAAATCGTTGCGGATAAGGAGGTAATCTATTATTCCGTATTCGGGAGAAGAAGCGTTGCCTTCCAGCATAACGACCTTTTCGATACGGCTCTTGTCGAGATAACGCAGAATCTTCTTTTGCGCCACGTCTCTCTGAACGGCAAGAGAAAGCGAAACCGACCAGCCCGAAAGATCGGGTTTATTCGGGCGGTAGGGGTGATTGCCCTGAAGGAGCCATACGCATTCCACGGCACCGCATTCGGATTTTCCGCTTCTGTTTCCGCCGAAAACCCACCTGTTGCGCTTTTGGCTTTTATGGAACTCTATCTGTTTGTAGTGTTTTTTCGTTCTGTTATAGTTGAATAAAGGAAGTTTAAGCCGTCTGTCCATTTCGGAAAGAACGGCTTGCGCTTTGATTCTGTCGTCGTTTTGAGTGATGGTCATAACTAAATATTCGTCCTTTATAGAAAAGACGGTAAAAAGCGTTTTATTCGGCGAACTAAGCCTTTCGTTCAACGAAAAGAGATTTTCGTTCAATCAACCGAGCCTTTCGTTCAACGGGAACGGTATTTCGTTTAATAAGCAAAGCTTTTCGTTCGACAAGCAGGCTTTTTCGTTAAAAAAACAGGTCTTTTCGACGGTTATCGTTAAAAGAAAACAAATCGCCCCATTTATCGGCTTTACCTTTCCTTTACAATAATCATAGGCATTCCGTTTTAATCATCGTGGCTTTTGAATTATCTTGGCTTTTGAATCAGCCGAGCCGTTGAGTCAGCCGAGCTTCCGAATAAACATGGCTTTTGAATCGCCGTAATAAAGCTTTCCCGCAAGGCGGTTAATAGCGGAAGGGTTCGGTTGTCCTTTCCTGCCGTACGCGGTTTGGGCGATCGGCAGGAAGGAACCGAAAAGGAGGGGAAAATGCAAAAAGGAGAGCTTTTGCGTTATGGATAAGAAATATGTGCCGATTGTGATTTCGGGAGTAATCGTCTGTCTGGCTGTCGCGCTTTTGGTTACAGGCGTTAAGTCCCGCAACACTGAAACTCAGGATAAGCCCGAAACTTTTGAAGAAGCTTGCTATATAGAGGGCGCGCCGTTCGTATGGATAAAGACCGACGGTGTGTTCCTTCTTTCGAGAACCAATTTCGGAAAGGCTTTCAGAATGATCGTTATCCCCAAAGGGAGCGTTATTTCGGCGGTGGAAGATTGCGGAAGGTATTTAAGAGTTTCCGTCGGGCAAGACTTCCTTGTGTACGGGTACGTCCTTAAATGCGACGTTTTTCTGCCCGAAGAGGGCGCAAAACCCTTTTATCCCACCGAATACGTGACCGTTTCGCCTCAGAGAGCCTGCCTTTGGAAGACTCCCGAAGACTTTTCGGAAGCAGTCGCCGTCGTTTACCGCGGAGATATTCTCGAATTCTACGGAGTGCTAAGCGAAATGTGCCTCGTCAGAAAGGGCGACCTTTTCGGGTACATAGACTCGGCGTTTATTCGCTAAGACCTGCGTAGTCGTTTTTCGGAAAGACTTACCGAGTTTTGCTTTTCGGGGAATTTACCGTAAGCGTTTTTTCGGATAGAGTTATTTTAGTTGCTTTTCGGGCAGAACTGCGGTAAACGGTTTTTCAGGAAGATTTGCCACGGACGAGACGGAGGGAGTTTTTGAGGTATTTTGCGTCTATGCCTATGGCGTAAAGATATTTCTGAAAGTCGACGAGAGCTTTTTGAAGGACGCCGATTGCGGACTTGCGGTTTTTGCCGAAAAGAGAAGAGATCCGTTTGAGGCTTTTACCCGAACAGAAATAATAAATCATCTTTCTTTGCGTTCCGGGAAGGGAACGAAGGGCGCATTTTACCGCCGAACTCACTTCTTCCAGACGTTTTTTGATTTCCGAAGCCTTGACAATCTCTTTTATCGCGTCGTCCGTGGAGGTATGGTTGCCGTAAAATCCGTGCGAACTTTCGGCAAGCGATCTTATTCCGAGGTCCAATTTTCTGCGGACGGAATTGCCGTTCACCGCAAAACTCAAAGCCCAGAGAGCTTCGTTGCATTCGCTTGCGTCCGTGAGTTTCATATACATTTCCCTGTGCGCGTCCTCTATAATCGACGCAACGAGTGAATTTACGTTTATTCTATAATGACCGGTGTCGATTATCATAATCGCTCCTTTTTTAATCAAACAAATGTTTTATAACTCAATTATAACACAGAAAAAGCGACAACACACTGTCATAATTAAGGCAGTAAAAATCTTGGCAACGGTTCGGTAAACTCGCTTTACATAAAAATAAGAAAACGCAGAAAGGCAATCCGCCGTCTTGACAGAACGGGATTTATGTTATATAATAATCCGAAAGGGAGGGAGACCGCCCGAAAACGAAAATAAAAACGACGAGCGTAACGTTCTTTTCAAAGGTGAAAGGCGGAAGCTTTTAACTTGAAACGAACGGAACGCAAAAGGAACGAAAGGCTTTGTTTTACCGAAAAGACAGGATAAAAAAGCCGAAGGAGAGTTATTATGCCCTATTGGCAGGAAGAGAATAATAAAAATCTCTCTGATCCGAACGAAAACGATTCCGTCAATTCCAAGGAAGGCGGAACGGATATATGGGGCGTCGTGTCGCAAGGCAGGCAGGAAAGTTCTTCTGCCAAAAAGCCCGATTCTACGGCAAACGACGCTGTGGCTGCTCTTATGGCGCGTAAAAGAGCGGCTATGAATTCTGCGCCTTCGCAACTCAGAACGGACGCCGACGATAACATTATCGGGCTTTCCGAAGAAAACAAACAGGATCTCGGACAACGTCCGCCCGTTTCGGGAGTACCCAGGTCGCCCGTTGACGACCTTATGGAAAGAAAACGCAGGGCTATGGAAGCCGCAGGTTCTCCTGTTACGAACCCTTCCCAAGGCGAAGACAAGACCGCTTCCCATCGTTTCGATCCGCATACGAAAGCGGGTAACGTCAGCGGAGACGCTTACGGCGACGAAAAGGTAAATTTCACGGCGCGCGAAAACGACGCTTACACACAGCGGAGCAGATACGGCTATTCGCCGAGAAAGGGAGAGGAATCCCGCGTCGAAACCAGAGTGTTTGACAGAAACGTAAGCGCTAAGGAAGAACAGCCCGAAATTCATGCCGAAAAGCCTATGGAAACTCATGCCGAGAAGCCTTTAACGGGCGTAAACGAAAGCTCGTACGGCGATTTACAGTCCGAAAGAAAGGGAAACGGCGATAACTACGGCTCTATGGTGGAAGGAAGGTACGGTTCTAAGGTTGCCGCCGAAATGGAAAACCGTTCGGGACAGATAACCGAAGGCGTTTTCGGTTTCAAAAGCACGGCTCAGACCAAACAAACTTCCGGCGGTTTTTCGCGCACGAACGAAAGACAGAACGTTTCTTCTTTCCAAGGAAAACCGAGCGGTTCTTATACGCAAAGTCAGCAGGGCGGTTCTTACGTTCAAAGCAAACCGAACGACGCTTATTCCGAAACATCTCGGCGCGGATTTTCACGCGATTCTTTCGATATGGGCGATAATCCGAGCGGTTCTTTCGCGGGAGAGCGTAAAGTTCAGCCCGCAGAAGAAGTCAAATCGGCTGTGAGCGAAGAAAGAACGATAAAAGGCGACCTCGGAATGCCCGAATTTACCGAACACGAAAACAAGCTTATCGATATGAAGTTCGGAAAGGGCGAACCGCGTAAAAAAGAAGAAAGCAAAAAAGACAAACGCAGGTACGGAACGCGCGAACCCGTTGCTCCGTTGTACCCCGAAAAAGACAGACAACGCGTTAAATCCGAGATTTCTCAGGAAGACGCGATGAATTTGCTTTACGCAAAAGAGCCTCCCGCAGAGGAGAAAAAGCCCAAGGAAGTCAAAGGACTTTTCCCCGAGGAAAAACATAAAGAAAAACCTCGGATCGACAGAGAAACCGCCATTAACACGCTGTTTAAGGACGGAAACGGCAACGACGTCCGCAATAGCAACGACGTCCGCAACAGCGACACGGGTACCGTAATATGCAGTCTTCCCGCTCCTAAGGGCGATGTTTTCAGACGTAAAAGAAGTTCCGAAGAACAACCCGTCGCAGACGCAAGAGAACGTATTTTCGGAAAAAGCGGACAAAACGGCGACAAAACGGGCAGAACTCCCTCTTCGAAGGGAACCGTACTTCCCGGCGACACGCCTCACAGCAGACTCGAAGCCCTTATAAACGGAAGAACGGATTTACGTAAAGGCAGTGAACCCGAAGCTCCCAAAAAGCCGATGGCGGATACAGAAGACGCGTGGGAGAGACTTACGGGCAAGAAATCTTCAAAAGCCGGGAAACCCGTAAAAGAAGGTCCGTCCGAGCCTTATAAACAGAAGCTCCGCAACATACTCGGAGACGAAAAAGGCGCTATAGAAGATCAGGAAGCCTTTCGCGAACTCGAAGACCATAACGAAAGCACGCTTAAAAGAGATTACTCGGAGCTTGTCGGTATGGACGTGGACGAACTTAAAAGCAAGTACGAAGAGGGCGGAGTGGAAATCAGAAAGCGTTCCGACGCGGCTAATTCCTACGTTCCCACAAAGGTGCTTTACGGCAACAAACTCAACCTGCTTTCGGCTCTGTTTTCGGCTGCCGCGGTAATGCTCGGACTTATCGTTACCTTTGTCTGCGCAAGCCTGTCCATAAAGAACTACGACCCCACCAAGCTCCTTTACTGCGGACTTGCGGAATGCGCGCTTTTACTGGTATTTACCGTCATTACGGTGATAAGGCCCAATAAAAAGGTAAGCGTTTCGGATAAACCCGTAACGTCTATGTGGATATGCCTCGTAATAGCCGTTCTTCTGGGACTTATGATACTCATTTTCGACACGCTCATAGATCCCGTCGATTTCAACGATCCCGCCGACCTTGCGGGAAGTCTGATCGCTCCCGTTATCGTTGCGCTGGGCGTATTCGGCTGGGGCGGATTCAGATGTCTCTTATATAAGAAGTTCGTTAAATAAGTCCTGGCGTTCTTTATCGCGATTAATGCGGTAACTGCTTTTAATTCGCCGAAAACAATTATACTTCGGCGCGAAGCGATAACGAAAGTAATACCGAGTCTTTTGCTTGTAATTGCAAACAAAGTCGGCAGTGCGAAAGCGACCGACTGCAAACTAAGGCAATTGTGCAATTAAGCATACGGAAACTCGTATAAACTCAGAATTCACGCGGAATAAACGATAATCCCGGGAGGCGCGATTATTCCGCAACGAATAAATAAACGAAAGAAGAAGGAGAAGAAATGCGGCCGGTAAAAGTTGATTTTGATTATGAAATAGACGGCGAAAATTACAGTTTCAACGGCTGTATTTTAGACCGCAACGCAGTTATGTCCGTGAACGGAACTCCGCTTAAAGGCGATTTATACGGAGGCTGTCTGTTTTTTGACCATCTCGGCAGAGGACATATTATCGTGGTTTCTCCGAGAAGAGGAAACTCGGCGATTGCCGTACTTATCGACGGCAGAGAGGTCCGGACGGTAAGAAAGCTTACGCTGTCCGATATAATTCTCGTGATTTTCCCGCTTTTTATGGCGTTTTTGCCTTTGGCGTTCCTTCCTTTCGTAATAATTGCAAATCTGGTTATCGTAAACACTTACGAACAACAGTCGCATAGAGTAGTTTTATGCGTTATATCCGCAATTCTCGGTGCGATTATGGGAATGTGTTGTTTTTACACGTTCTGATACAAACAAGGCACACTAAGGAGGAAACAAATGATTCACAAGAACAAAGGAACCTGCTCGCGTGAGATAGATTTCGAAGTGGAAAACGGAATAATCACGAAAATATCCTTTCTCGGCGGTTGCAACGGCAATACTCAGGGCATATGCAAACTCGTTACGGGAATGCCCGTGGAAGAAGTCATAAAAAGACTCGACGGAATAGATTGCGGAGGAAAAGGAACGTCCTGTCCAGACCAGCTCGCTCAGGCTCTGAAAGAGTATCTTAGCCTTCAGGCCGAAGAACAGAAAGCCTGAAAAGCAATAGGCTTAAATTTGAAAACGGAAAAGCTTAAAAACCGAAAAGTCCGGAAGTAAAAGGCTTAACCTGAAAACGGTTAAAATCCGCGGTTCAGCGCAAAATGCGTAAGCTTTGTCCGGAACTGAACACAAAAACGCAAAAACGACTGCCCGAAAGGAGTTAAATCCGAGGCAGTCGTTTTTAATTACGCGATATTCGCGGTTTGCAATTAAGAAAGATTCGTTTATTCTCCGGCGTTTCCGATTGAAAAGTCGTTTGCGTTTATTCTCCGGCGTTTTATCGGGAATCTTTTCAGCGCGTTTATTCGTTTTGGCGGGCAAACTTCTCGCCGAGGTATTTCTGACCTTCTTCGAGGCGTGCAATGCGTTCCGAAAGCTTCGTAATCGAAAGTCTTATCTCTTTCTGAGAACGCGAAATATCGTCGATTGCGCCGAGAATATGTCTTATTTCCGATTTGAGTTCTCCGAGGTCACGGCTTTCCTTTACGGAACGTTGTTTTTCCGCCGTCCTGAACCCTAAATAGCCCGACAGCGCGGAAAGAACGGAAAAGGGCAGAGCCACTGCCGCTATAATTACCGATACGTTCATTCTGTTTATACTCCTTCGGGCAAAAGCAAACGCGCGAAAACCGTCCGAAACGCGAAAAAACGCACAACTCCGCTAAAATGCGCATAGTTCAACGTGAAACGCTTTACGTCGTGAAAACTGCCTTTTCCCCGAGAAAACTTCCTTTGCGGAAAACTGCGATAAAGCGCGGAAGGCTTTGCCTTGCCCATATAATATTCGTCGTTTATATTATAGCACGGTCCGCTTTCTCAAACGCAAATAAAACGCAACATAGTTTACAAAAGCCCGACGCTGAAGGCTTGCTTAATTCGTGGCGGAATGCCTTGGGTAATTCGACGCCCGTTCGGTTTCGTAAAGCCTATAAAAACAGCCCCGAGTAATTCAGGGCTGTCAAATGTCGTTATTAAGTTCTTATCGTCCGTAGTAAGCGTCGTTTTCGTCTTTTTCGCTTTAAGCCTGTTCTTCGGCTTGCTCAAGAGATTTAAGGTAGAGCGTAAATCTCTCGAAGGCGTAATTCCACGCCGTCCAGTTGTGTTTCTGGTTGCTTTCTTCGAAGAGAGACGTGGGGAATTTTTCCTTGACTTTTTTATAAAGAGCGAGGTTGTCGCCGTACATTCTGTCGGCGTTTCCGCAATAAATATAAACGTTCTGCTTTTTGAAGTCGGGAACTTTTCCGAGAAGGTATTCCACGTCGCTATCCGATCCGTAGTAAGATTTTTCTGCGAAAAGCGACTTCATATCGTCGTAAAGCCATTTGCTTTTTTCCGTCGGCGGATAGTCGTTCATATACTTTACGATATCCACGATTGCGCTGAAACTTCCTATCGACGAGAAGCGGTTGTAATATTTGAATCCCGTCAGAAGCGCGCCGTATCCGCCCATAGAAAGCCCTGCAATGGAGTTGTATTTTGCGTCGGGCGAGAAACCGAACCAATTCACGCAGTTGTCCAGAAGCTCGATTGTGGCGTCTGAATAGTTGCCGAGATAGGAGTTGATGAAAAAGCCGTTGTCCGACTGAGGCATAATGAGAGCAAGGTTGGCGTTTTCGGCAGCAGTAAGAGCGTTTGCGTTATAAACCCAGTCGTTCTGGTTTCCGCTCAGTCCGTGAAGAAGAGTAACCACGTGCATTCCCGCGGTGGTCACGGTTTCGAGGGGAAGAAAAACGTTGGCTGTAAGGTTGCGTTTAAGCGCTTCGGAATAATAACTGTTTATGGTAAAAAGAGGCATTGCGTTCTCCTTGGAGTTGCGTTCGTAACGCCGGCATTTGGGGTAATCGGCGATAAAGAACGTAACGTTCGGTTTTCCGTTTTAACGCAGGTATATCGTCTGCGGTTACGGAAGAATTTAAGGCGCAGTGTGCGCCGGGAGTGATTGTAACATATTGCTTGCAGAAAGTCAAACTTTATGATATAATTACCCGAAGAAGGCGTGATTACCGCACAAAAGAAACCGGAAAAGGTTTCCTGAACTAAATTATCACGCGTCTGTTAAAAAGAAATTAAACGCAAAGAAGGTTTTTGCCCGTGAAAAAGGCGGAAACCGACGTTTTTTGCGCGTTGCCTTTTTGGAGGATATATGAAGCTTTTAGTCGCTACCAACAACAAACACAAGCTCGCGGAATTCAGAAGAATTCTCGGCGGATATTTTGACGGAATATATTCTTTGAGCGACGTCGGAATAGTCTGCGACGCCGAAGAAACGGGCGAAACTTTCAGAGAAAACGCCTATATAAAAGCCAAAGCCGTATTTTGCGAAGTCGAAAGAAAGCTCGGAAGAAACGCTATGGCGGAATACGCCGTTCTTGCCGACGACAGCGGACTTTCCGTTGACGCGCTCGGAGGAGAACCGGGCGTAAAAAGCGCGAGATACGCGTCGGTTAACGGCAAAGACGCAAGCGACGCCGACAACAGAAAAAAGCTTCTTATGAAAATGCAGGGCAAAGAGAACAGAAAAGCAAGATTCACGTCGGCTTTGGTGCTTCTTACGGAAGAGCGGGCTTTCTTTGCGGAAGGACATACGGAAGGAACGATTCTCGCCGAAGAAAAGGGCGAAAACGGCTTCGGTTACGACAGCTTGTTTTTAAGCGATAAGCTCGGAAAGACCTTCGGGGAAGCTACCGACGCGGAAAAGGATTCGGTAAGTCACAGGGCCGTCGCAACTGAAAATCTTATCGAAATGTTCAGTGATAAAAAGAGATAAAATCATTGACAAAACCATTGGATTGTGGTATTATACTTGAGCGCGTCGGGGATACTCGATAGGAAATGAATATGCGGGTGTAGTTCAATGGTAGAATTCCAGCCTTCCAAGCTGGCCGCGTGGGTCCGATTCCCATCACCCGCTCCACGATAAAAGATTAAGCATTGACGATGTGTCGGCATCCACTTTTAGCTCATGTGCCTGTGGCTCAGCAGGATAGAGCAACGGCCTTCTAAGCCGTGGGTCGGGGGTTCGAATCCCTTCAGGCACGCCATTGATGGTGGATATAGCTCAGTTGGCAGAGCGTCGGATTGTGGATCCGAATGTCGTGGGTTCGAGCCCCATTATCCACCCCAGGTAGATAAAAGGGGTGTCGCCAAGCGGTTAAGGCACCAGACTTTGACTCTGGTATTCGTAGGTCCAAATCCTGCCACCCCTGCCATTTATATGACCCATTAGCTCAGTAGGTAGAGCACGTGACTTTTAATCACGGTGTCCCGCGTTCGAGTCGCGGATGGGTCACCATCGCGAAAGCGACAGGCAGAGGGCAGTTGCCGACATGCTTACATCACCGTTTTTGCGCCTTTAGCTCAGTTGGTAGAGCGGTTGACTCTTAATCAATAGGTCCAGGGTTCGAGTCCCTGAAGGCGCACCACATCGGCGATTTATCTCAAATCCCCGGGAAGAAGACTTTCAGATGTGAAAGTCTTATTTCTTTTAAGGGAATTTTTATTTTTTTTCGGAAATAATATCGGTAATTAAACAAATATATCGCTCGGGAGAGAATTTATGAAAGTTTACGGTAAAGAATATGTGATAGTTACGATTGTTTTCATAATCGTAGCCGTTGCTTCTTTGATTTTGTCGAAAAAGTTTCTTAAAACGGACAAACAGCGTTCTGTTTATATTAAAATCATAGCCGCTCTGGCTCTTATAAACGTTATCCTGTGCAGAATAGGAATAACCCTGATAAACGAAATCAAGTATATTATTCCCACGTCGCTTTGCGCAATGACCAGCTTCGTTTTTTCTCTTCTGGTAATCTTCGGAAAGCCGAATATGAAGTCTTATCAGTGCTTCTGGTATATGGCGTTCGGCGGAGGTCTCGCAACGCTTATATATCCCGACTTTTTCACTCAGACGAACAATTTCTTCCAGCTGAATATCTGCACGAGCTACTTCCATCACGCTTTCGTCTTGCTGCTAAGTCTTACCATGTTGCAGTTCGGCTGGTTCCGACCGAACCTTAAAAAGTGCTACTACTTCCCCATGATGTTCTGTTCGTATATAGTCGTGGGCGCGTTCGAATGGCACGTTATGGGCATCAAAGACGCAATGAACCTCACCGAGCCCCTTCTTAAAGGCACGCCCCTCAACGTCTGGTTCGTCTGGTCCGTCGCCTCCGTCCTCATTTTCGTAATCTCCCTCGTCTACGAACTTGTAACTAAAAGGCGTAATGAGGGAAAGAAAGGAACGGCGGAGTAAGCGATAACAAAAATTCTTTCCGAAAAAGAAGAAAAGCAAGTAATAACAAAAAACTTCTGAAAAAGAAGAAAAGCAAGTAAGCAATAACAAAAAGCTTCTGAAAAAGAAGAAAAGCGAGTAAGCAATAATAAAAAGTTTCTGAAAAAGAAGAAAAGTAAGCGATAACAAAAGATTTGTGATAAAAAAGACAGAAAAATCAAAAGACCGCTATCCGATAAAACGGGTGGCGGTTTTTGTATCGGATAGAAAAAGTCGGGATTGTTCTATTTACCGGATAGCTCGAATCTTGCAGTAAAGAAGCGACACGAAAAGTCGGAACGTTTAATTTGATTTTCATAAAAGAATTATTAATCAGTGCGTTTTAATGGTGCTAAAATCAAACGTTTGCATATAATGATTTATCTTCATTTCTTTAAGGGCAAATTTATTCCGACAGGCAGATAATATTTTGTTGCGGTTGTCTTCTGAGATTTTATAACCGAGATATATTGCTTTAATTTTGCAGGAGACTTTATTTTTTTCTTCTATTTCCGGAGTATCGTTAAAAATCATTACGCGGTATTCTTTTTGAAATTTCCACGATGGATCTTTGGATAGCAATAAATTTTTTATCGTGTTTTCAATACAGTCCGTAGTATTTTTATGGATTGATTTTTGGTTGTATATCATTTCCATCATTCTGAATAACGGATCATAATCATCTCTGTGTTGGTAGATTACTCTTTTAGGTAGCTTCTTATCGATTTCATATTCAATGCAGGCTCCTTTAAAATTATCTGCATACATCGACCATAAGACTTGATTGTCTTTAATTGAAGATAGACTGCAAATTCTTAGTTGTTTTTGAATTGAGAGTAACGTTTTCAAATACGATTGAAACAAAGATATAATTTGAGGGCAAGAGAAAACACTATGTAGTTTTGTGTATATGTTATTTAACTGAGAAATCTCTTCGGACTCTTCAATTGGGAAGACAGATTCACTTGTTATTTCGGATAAGTTAATTTTTGCTACAAGTTGTTGAATTTTCTTAAGTAACTGTTTTTCATTAAATCGTCTGTTTGAAACAAAATAATTGTATTCCCGTTCAAGCAAGTTTTTTGTGAATTCAGGAGTGATGTCTTCTTCATTAATATCAAATTCAAAAGGCATTTTTCCATCAAAAACATCGTCAAAATATTTTGTTTCAGAACAATACAGGTATTGTTCGTTCAGCATATTAAAAAAGTTGTCGTCGATTTTTTTGTATTTATATAATTTCATAGTCAACTCCGTTGATTTTTATTAACTCCCGCTCCATAAATTATACCGCATTGCTCCGATGGTGAAATCTATAATCGAACCTATTTTGTGCTTTTACCGCCTCGGTGCGTTTCTTTTCAATCAGTTTCAAAGCCGTGTTGTCCAAAAGTTCGTCCGATATAATTCTCGGAAAAATATTGTCGTACAATTTGCCAGACTGTTCCGCAAACTCGCACGGCATAAACTCGGGATAAAATGAAAGATCGCCTTGGCCTCTCTTCCACAACGGATATTACGGCATTCGTGCTTGTGTTTCCGCCTACCGAA
>CAVJWC010000006.1:0-74049 GCA_963653425.1 Eubacterium sp.
CTGTGAATGGTATAATTCGCGTTTCTTTGCGTTTTGTGCCTTTCGCAGAAAGGAAGGGTTATAACAATGAAAATAAAACGAATTACCTATCGCATTTTATCATTATTTTTAGTTGCATTTTTATCTTTAACACTATGCACTAGTTGTATAAAAAGTGAAGATAATACAATATATGATGATGATAAATTATCATTTAATGGAAAGTTTTACAACGAAGAGCCTCTCAAAAGTGGTGCAGATATATTTAATTATTTACTTGATGTGATTAAAATAAGCGGTAAAACGACAATTAGTTCAGTTTTAAGTAAGTTGGTGATGTCAGAACTAAATACAGCCTTAGTTGAACTTGGCTATGACACGAGAAGTATTGAAGAAAAAAAGTTAGATCAAATATCTTCACAAATGACTAAATTACAAGAAGACATTCAACAAGGGTTTGAAAATGTAATGCGCAAACAAGTTCAAATTCGTAACGAAACCATTATGGATAAACTTTTAGGTGAAGTACAAGAAGTTAGTGGTCCTGTTTTATCATTAGTTAAGACTCTAAATATTATTTCTCAAAAGGAATTAAGTAATGAATATTCAGAAACTGAACTAAAAGCCGAAAAAGAAAGATTAGCTCAGGATTGTTCTGAACTTAAGTTTTCTAGTCTTACCCCTAATGCGGTGTGGTATTCATGCAAAATGCTTGCTGAAAACATTATTAAACCTAGTCAAGCCAATGTAACGGTTAACCTATGGACATTATATGAAGAAACATATGGAGCTTTAGAAACATGGGATTATATGATGATTGAACCTAGAACTAACTTTATGGGCTATCTTGCTTTTATTGTTAATAGTTTGGCTGAATTATCTAAGATCGCTGCAGAATATAAAATTGAACAATTACCTGAAAATGATGCTAATATTGAAACAATTAAAGATGGAATCGAACAAATGGTTAATGCTGTTAACAATTTAAACGAAAAATTTCAATCTGAATTATTAATATTAGATGGAATTAAGGAAAAACATGATGAAAAAAACATTATAACTCATAGAGATAGAACTAGTGATGCTGAAGGTAATTTAATAGTTAAGGATGGAATTTCCCTTTCAACCAGATTACTTCCGGTAACTACGGGAAATAGTTCATATAATTATGTTTGTTATGAAGAAAATGACGTTTATCCAAGTGGTATGGTTTTTGTTTTTAATTATAATTATAATTTAAGTTGTACTAATCAAACCAATCTTTATTCAACGATAATTGTTGAATATGAAAAATATTGTTTATCTCTTGGTTATAAAGATGGTAATTATAGTGATTTTACCATTAAAGATTACCTTGCTACAGTTGGTTTTATGTGTAGAAAAAATGAAAAAGAAAACTTTATCAAAGCTAAAGGATTTTATTCAAGCATGGTAGAAACAAGAACCGGTGGTAGTGGTAATAATGAGATAACTAGTTTTGATTGTAATTATGTAGACTTCTATAAACATACAAATGTTTCTAAAACTGTTTCTCAAGCCAAAGTAAGCGGGAAGATTATGGATGACCTTGATAATTGGTATCTATGTTTTATAAACGTTGACCAAACAACCCTATTAGGAGAAATAACTCCCCTCTACTGGACTTCGAGAACTGATGCTTTTAAAAATATTTGGCATGGAGCAAATAATTGGGATAGATATAAAGGTAGTGTAGTGACTCTGCTTGATAGCCATAAATAATGGATTTTAAAGTATAATAATGGTATAATTTATTCAAGCAGTCTAGAATGCTTATGGTCATAGACTATTATCCATTCGTGAGATTGGATCGTGTACAGCATAGCGCATAGGACCACGTTAAAAGTCTGGCGCACATTCGGTAACGGAAACAGTTACAGACCTCCTGCTTGTTGGGAGGTCTTTCTTTTATTCAGCTGTACGCACTTTTTAAGGGTGTACGCAAATTGTATTAAAATAGGTAATCGCACACAATATAATTACCCCCGAGGCTTTTGGCTTCGGGGGTTTTATATAAATCTTAAATTTCTCGGGTTGATTATTCATCCGCTCGGCTGCGCCTTTTTATTGCAAGTTTATTTACAGCGTCTGACTTCTCGGCAGGGTGAGGCTTTGGAAGGCGGAGATGGCGTAGGTGTCGGTCATTCCCGAAACGTAATCGCAGACGGCGGTGGTCGTTCCCCAATTATCCGCAAGACGGCGGTATTCTTCGGGCATTTCGTTGACGTTCTCCGAGTAATATTCAAAGAGGTACGCAAGCAAACGTTTCACCTTCACCTGATCGCGGTTTCCGCCGTTGGGACCGTAAACGTTCTCGAACAGATAACTGCGCATATTCTTCATAGCCTTGTAAACTTCGGGTTGCATTTCGAGGAAAGGCTTATCCAGACTTTGCGTGACGAGGGCGGTAATCATAGTGTTTATGCGAGTCGTCGCCGTATAGCCCAAAATTTCGCTTTCGGCGAAAGGAAGGTCGTACTCGGTAATAATTCCCGCGCGTATAGCGTCGTCGATGTCGTGGTTAATATAGGCGATTTTATCGGCAAACATCACCGCTTTTCCTTCGAGCGTGTGCGGTTCTCCGTCCGAACGATGATTAAGCACGCCGTCCAGCACTTCGTAGGTAAGGTTAAGTCCCGCGCCGTCTTTTTCGATGTATTCGAGAACGCGGACCGACTGTTCGTTATGCCTGAACTTTCCTCCCGTAAGCTCGGAAAGCGCGTTTTCGCCCATATGCCCGAAAGGCGTGTGTCCGAGGTCGTGACCAAGCGCAATGGCTTCCGCAAGGTCTTCGTTAAGGTTAAGCGCGCGGGCTATGCTTCGGGCAATCTGCGCTACGTCAAGCGTGTGAGTAAGCCTCGTCCGGAAATGGTCGCCCTGAGGCGCAACGAAAACCTGAGTCTTGTTTTTAAGCCGTCTGAAAGCCTTGCTGTGAATGATTCTGTCGCGGTCGCGCTGGAAATCCGTGCGCATTATGCAGGGTTCTTCGGGAACTTTCCTGCCCTTCGTGTCCGCCGATTTGCAGGCGTATTCGCTTAAAAACATAGCTTCTTTCATAATGGTGGTTTCTTTCACTTCCCGTCGCCTCCTTTTTCGTTTTTCGATAACCTTTTATTTGTCCGAGGAACTCACCCTTTCGTTCCGTAAATTCGCTTTTATTAGGCGAACTCACCTTTCGTTATGCAAACTTTCCGTTCGTTCCGCGAACTCGCCGTTTCGTTTAACGAGTTTTTGTTTTCGTTCAACGAACGTCGGTTTTCGTTCAACGAACCTGCGTTTTCGCCCGAAAAATTCACTCCTTACCAGTCTTCTTTTATGGAAATCTTAATGTCCGTGTAGAATTCCTTATATTCTTCCTTAAAATCCTTTTTGGGGTGGTTCTCTCTGTAAATATCCTCGGCTTCTTCTTCAGAAAGTCCGTCTTCTTCCGAAGCTTCGGACATTCTCATCATTTTGTAAAGCGTACTTTGCATTTTCGTATCCTCTTTCGTTTTCAGATAATTCAGCCTGCGTTCGAAACGTTTGCGTTTGCCGGGAGCCTGCTCGGTAATTCCCCGCGTTTTTAAGAAATCCACGAGTTCTTCGTGCTTTTCGCTGTCCTCGCATTCAAGTTCGTAGTCGGTTTTTCCTGAATATTCGCATTTATCGAGGTCGCATTCCGCCCCGCAGACGGTAACTTTCCTTCTTTCAGTAACCAGAAATCCCGCGTTTTTGAACGCCGTGTAGTCCTCTGCCTTTCCGCCGAAAAACTCCGCCATCTCTTCCTTACTTATGCCTTTGTCCAGAAAGTCGCGCGCCTGCTTTTCCGTAATCCCGAAATTCTCTTCCGTGCTTACGGTCGCTTCGCCCCGTTTGCCCGTGGCAGTCTTGCGCGTGAGCGTAAAGCTCCCCTTTTCTTCCCTTATCCGTAACGTGAACCCCGAGGATGTCCCCGTTTCAGGCAGAAAATAATGGTTCGTAAGTTTCACGGGGTCGCCCGCTCCGCTTAAAAAACCGTCGTACTGACTCTCCGTCAGCAAAAATTTAACCTCAATCTCTTTTTCTTTCATAACCTTGTTTATCTTCTTTCTTCGCAGAAGAAAGAAAGTAAAAACACATCTCATCGGCTTGCTTTCTTCGAAGAAGAAAGCAAGTCGATGTATATAGTCTGCACGTCCGAGTATCTTGTGATGACGCGGATTTGGGTTTGACCCGTGGGGTCGGAGGGGTCGGGCTTAGTGGTAGTCTGACCTTTTTTATCGTTATAGCTTTGGTTGCCTTGGGATTGACCTTGGAGTTTCAGGTAGATGTCGTTGAGGAAGTTACTTACGTTGCGGAGGAGTTTGAATTGCGCGTAATACTCGAACCGTTCGTTATAGTCGTTAATGAAGTCTTTGCTGACTTTATTGTTTACGAAATCTTTATAGAGTTCGGTTCCGCCGTCGTAGTAACTTACGAGTCCGCCGAGAACGTTGAAGTAAATCAGGCTGAGTCCCGAATAGCGAACGAAATCGTTTTCACTGCGGAGAATCACGTAATATGCGGAAAGGTTGGCTTCGTTTTCGCGCATAACGCCTTTACTGTGCGAGAGTTCGTGGGCAATGGTTTTGGGCAGGTCGAGGGGAGCGGTGAGAGAACTCACGTTGGCTTCGCCTACGGGGGCGAAATACACGCCGAGTATACCCATTTCGGCAAAAACTCGGGAGAACACGGGGTTTTTGACCTGTCCCGCGGAAGAAAGATAGTATCCGTCGAAGTCGTTCAGAACTTCCATATCGTTGCGGATGATGTCGATAAGTTCGTTTCGGCTCACAGGAAGAACGAGCGAACCGTTTTCGCGTTGCATTTTGGGAGCGAGTTCGTTTATTTCGTCGGTTAAAATTTGGCACATTTCCGTGTATTCTTCGAGAGTAAGCGCGCCGTCCTTACTTACCGAGTAACTCATAATCGGAAGTTCGTTGCGGTTATAGGCGAAAGAAGTGGTTACCGTGTAGAAGTTCAGGAATATAAGGAGAACGGCAAGCGTCCAGGAAAGGAAGGGAACGAAGGTTTTCAGCCGTTTTTTCACGGCTTTTACGATAAAGACAACGATTACCGTTATCGCGAAAATTATAGTCAGAGCGACCAGCCATTCGTAAACAGAAAATGGAATAACCGAGTTTATCGCGATAAGGCAGACGTTTAACGCCCGTGCAATCGTACGCGTCCACCATTCGCAGACGGCGGGAATTGCTTTCAGAATCATAAGAAGGATAAAAACCCCGACGGAAATCAGCGCAACCAAAAGCCCTTTGTTCTTTTCGGGAAGTCCCCTTAAAAAAGTCCAAACGGCTGAACCTGCCTTACGAAAGGCGTTTTTTATGGAAGAGAAAAACTTTTTCATATTAACCTCAGTAACCCTCCGCGTAACGTCTGTTATACCGATTCGTCTTTAAGTTTTAGTTAACTTGCCCTTAAACTTCGCCTTTTTCGCGCAAAAACGACAAAAACCGACATGTTTACCCAATTTCCGTAATTTTACCGAAAGTCCGCAAGGTTATCCGCAACTTAAACCTTCTCTATCGTGACTTCACGGGGCGAAAGTCCGCTGCCTTTGACGGTAACTTTAATAAGATTGAGTCCGCCGAAGATTTCGGGGACGTTTTCCCACCATTCGCACACCGCAACCGAGTCCGAGTTGCCTAAAATTTCGTCCAGACCGAGCATCAGAGCTTCTTCCGTACTCTCCAGTCTGTAAAAATCGAAGTGGTTGAGTTTAAGTCTGCCCGAGTATTCGTTGTGTATGGCAAACGTCGGACTGGTAACTTCGTCCGTTATACCCAGCCCCAACGCCACGCCTTTGGCAAAAACCGTCTTGCCCGCCCCGAGGTCGCCCGAAAGAAGCAAAACTTCCCCGCCTCCGAGCGCTTTCGATATTTTTTCGCCAAGAGCTACCATCCCCTCGGCACTGTCTATTATATATTTTTCCATAGTTTATATTGTACTTTCTTGTAAGAAAGTACCAAAGAACTTACCGCTTTTTTGCAAAAAAGCGGCGCAAAAAACCTCAATATACGGAAACAGTGAAAATTTTTTTGCCTACTTTCTTTCAATGAAGAAGGGAAAATATTCGGCTACCGACTTGTATAGTCTTGCGAAGCTACAATGGGTCCGGCGTCACGCTGGTCTTTGCTTACTTTCTTTTCCAAAGAAAGTAAGTCTTTCGAGAAAGAACGGAAAATTTACTGTTTTATCTCTGTTTTGGTTATAAATCTGACGTTTTGGTTGCCGAGGAGGTCGGTGAGTTCGCTTGTCAGGGCGAGACACTCTCTGACTTCGTTTTTGGCTTTAAGTTTTTTGCCGTTTATAACGAGTACGACCATAATATCCCCGGGGTAAGCCGAGAGGATTTCGGCGACTTCGTCGTACTTGTTTTCGTCGAGTTTCAGGTAAAGCACGGTTTTTTCGACGGCTTGGATTTCTTCGGTTTTTTTGCCTTTGTCCCAAGGCACTATTTTGCTGACGGCAAGTGTAGGACGGAAGCCCGAGCGAACGTTCAGCGTACCCGAGAAAGTTCCGATGGTGTCTTCTTTCACGAGGTCTTTGAGCCTGTCGTAGTCGCGCGCCCAGAAATTCACGTCGATAACGCCGTACAGGTCTTCGACTTTTCCGCGAGCCATACGTCTGCCGTTTTTGTCGGAAGAAACTTCCACGCCCGTGAGTATTCCTCCCATAACGACGTTTTTGCGGTCGAATCCTTCGTAAAACGCGTCTTTTTCGGCGTCTTCGAGTTCGCTTCCGACGGCAAGTTCGCCCGTGTTCCATAAATCTTTGAAGAACGCGCGGTATTCGCCGAGAGGACTTCCCGAAACGTACATTCCGAGAACCTCCTTTTCAAGGGCAAATTTAGTTTCCGGAGGGTATTCTTCTATATTGGGAAGGGGGACGGACTGCGTTGCAACGCCTGCGTTTCCCAGCAGGTCGAACATACTGAACTGTCCGCTTTCGCGTTGTTTCTTGTCTGCGGAAGCCACGTCCATTATGCGTTCGTAGGTCGCCATAAGCTGAGAACGTTTTGCGCCCGTGCTGTCGAAAGCGCCGGCTTTGATGAAGCCTTCCACCATTCTTTTGTTAAGCTGAGAGCTGTCTACGCGGTTAACGAAATCGTACAGGTCTTTATAGGGACCGTTTTTGTTGCGTTCTTCGATAACGGAGGCTATCGCGTTGAAACCTACGCCTCTTACGGCCTGGAGTCCGAATCGGATTTTTCCGTCCTGAACGTCGAATCCGTCGAGAGAGCGGTTTATGTCGGGCTGAAGAACTTCTATTCCTTTCTCCTGACAATAACCTATATACTTCTTGATTTCGTCGGAGTTGGTTATACGGTTGTTGAGAACGGCGGCGAGGAATTCCACGGGGTAGTAGCATTTAAGAAAAGCCGTCTGATAGGAGACTACCGCGTAAGCCGCGGCGTGGGCTTTGTTGAAGGCGTACTGCGCGAAGATTTCCATTTCGTTGAATATCGACTCTGCCGTTTCCTGAGGAACGCCCCTGTTTACAGCGCCTTCGATTTCCACTTCGCCGTTCGGACCTTTCTTGCCGAAGATGAAATATTCGCGGTTTTTAGCCATTTCTTTGGCGTCTTTTTTACCCATCGCGCGCCTTATCATATCCGCCTGACCCAAAGTATAGCCCGCGAGAGCCTGACAGATCTTCATAACCTGTTCCTGATAAACGAGACAGCCGTAGGTGTTTTCAAGAATGGGTTTAACAAGTTCGTGCTTGTATTTAACGTTGTTTTTGTCGCGTTTTGCGGCGATGTAATCGTCTATGCTGTCCATAGGACCGGGACGGAAAAGAGAAATGCCTGCCGTTACGTCTTCGAGAGAGGTAGGCTGAAGGCGTTTCATAAGATTTTTCATTCCCGCGCTTTCAAGCTGGAACACGGCGTCGGTGTCGCCCGAACTCATAAGCTTGTAAACGTTCTGGTCGTTGTAGTCGGTGTCGTATAGATCGATGTCTTTACCCGTGGTCTTTTTAACCAGCTTTATGGCTTTGTTTATATCGGTAAGCGTTCTGAGTCCCAAAAAGTCCATTTTGAGAAGTCCGAGCTTTTCCACTTCCTTCATATTGAACTGCGTGGTAACGTCGTCGCCGTTGCGTTGAAGAGGAACGTGGTCGCTTATGTCGTCACGGCAGATAACCACGCCCGCCGCGTGCATGGAAGTGTTTCTCGGCGTGCCTTCGAGTATTATCGCAAGGTCTACGATCCGCTTTATCTGAGGGTTGTTCGCGTAGGCTTCGCGAAGCTCGGGAACGTTTTCGTGGGCGTGTTTTTCGTCCTCTATAAGAGGTTCGACGCCGAAAAGCCGTTTAAGAGAAGCTTTCTGCGGAATAAGCTTGGTTATCTTGTCCACTTCGCTGTAAGGAAGACGCATAACGCGCGCAACGTCCTTGAAAGCGGCTTTGGTCGCCATAGTTCCGAAAGTCACTATCTGAGCCACTTTGGGCGCGCCGTATTTTTTGATGACGTAATCTATGACTTCGCCTCTTCTGTCCACGCAAAAGTCTATATCGAAGTCGGGCATGCTTACTCTTTCGGGGTTAAGGAATCTTTCGAAGAAGAGGTTAAACCTTAAAGGTTCGATTTTGGTTATGCCTATCGCGTAAGCTATAATGCTTCCCGCTCCGCTTCCTCTTCCGGGACCAACGGGAATACCCTGACTTTCGGCGTAATGTATGAAATCCCAGACTATGAGGTAGTATTCCACGAAACCCATACGGTTGACTATATCGAGTTCGTATTCGGCTCTTTCGCGTATTTCGGGCGTTATGACCTTGTACTTCTTTTCGAGTCCTTCGTTCATAAGCTTGCGGAGGTATTCGTAAGGCGTAAGTCCGTCGGGCGGAACGTAATTGGGCAGAAGTTTCTTCTTGACCATTTCCACGTGGCAACGGTCGGCGATTTCCACGGTGTTTGCGATGGCGTCGGGGTAATCTTTGAAAATTTCCGCCATCTCTTCCTGCGTCTTGAAGTAGAATTCGTCGTTGGGAAATTTAAGACGGTTGGTATCGTCCATAAACTTACCCATCTGCACGCACATAAGAACGTCCTGCGCTTCGGCGTGGCTTTTTTCGAGGTAATGAACGTCGTTCGTGGCAACAAGTTTTATGTTATGCTTTCTCGCAATGGACACAAGAAGCGGATTTACGAATTTCTGCTCGGGAAGGAAGTGGTCCTGAAGTTCGATGTAATAATCGTCGCCGAAAAGCTCTTTGAATTCGAGAGCCAGTTTTTCCGCGTCTTCGAGGCGATTCTGAAGAAGAAGCTGTTGAAGTTCGCCCGCAAGACAAGCCGACAGACAGATAAGACCTTTGCTGTACTTTTTAAGAAGAGGCATATCTATTCTCGGTTTATAATAAAAACCGTCTACGTAAGCCACGGAATTGAGTTTGCAAAGGCTGTGGTAGCCGTCGTCGTTCTTTGCCAGAAGAATGAGATGGAAAAGGTCGCTTTTTCCCTGTTTTTTGGTAAGATCGTCGCACATATAAAATTCGCAACCGATAACGGGATTGATTCCGCGGGCTTTGGCTTCGAGATAGAAGTGATAGGCGCAGAACATATTTCCGTGGTCGGTCACGGCAACCGAACGCATGCCCAGTTCTTTACAGCGATCGAGCATGTTTTCGATTCTGAGACAGCCGTCGAGAAGGCTGTATTCCGTGTGAACGTGCAGGTGCGCGAATTCAGGTTTCTTTTCGGAATTCTCGCTTCCGCCCGCATTTTGCAGTTCGTTTTGATTCATAGTACCTCTTGTTTTGCGAAAATCGGTTTATTATAATATTTTACCATATAACGCACGGTTTTTCAAGTAAAAAGAGCTTTCTTCGAAGTTAAATGCTTTCGCGTGACGAAAAGCGCGCTTTTTTGGTTTTTAGAGCAATCGGATTACGAGTGAATTTTTATGCGTTTGCACAAGAAAAATACGGAAAACGAACGTAAACGCACGAAAATATAGCGTAAACCAAGTAAAAACGCAATAATTTTCCGTGCGGAATTTCAATGCCGTTATTTTTAACGAAAGGTATAGTATAATCGAATCGTGGTCAAACGTTCGTTCGACGGAATTACATTAAAACGAAGCGTTACGTACGAAAGGCTTAAAACGAACGAGGCGAAAAGTCTTAAATTCAACGAAAAAACGGACGAAAAAGCATTAAACAAAAGTAAGTTTAGATTAGCGAAATCGGGCAGAAAGCCTTAAAAAAGTAAGCTTAGAGTAACGAAAACGTACGAAAAGCTTAAAACGAAAAATAAGCTTAGATTAACGAAAACGGACGGGAAGTCCGAAACAGAAAAGCCTTAAAATTAACGAAACAAGACAAAGCCATATCGGCAAATACAAAAACCAACAAGGAGAAAATTATGAACGATTTATTCGGCGGGATTGCGGGTTATCCGTTGTCGGTGATTTATTCGGCGATAACAGCCGTAGTTATAACGAGCGCGGTCAAGCCTTTTATCAGGAAAAAACTTCAGAACATTACGGACGCTAAAGAATACGCGGACAAACTGTCCGACGCGTGTTTTTACCTTAACCTTGCTTTGTGCGCGCTCTTTTACGGCGGGATGATTCTGCTCACGGGGACGCCCTTTAAGCTGAGCGAAGCGCTCGGATTCACGCTGGCTTCGCTGTCCGTTGCGGAGATAATCTATTCCGCCTACGAGAAAGTCGGGCTGAAAACTCTCGTAAAACGCCTAATGGAACTGCTTTCCGACAAAGACGAGTAAGAACGGATTTCAAAAACGGCTGAAAACGCGTTTCCAAAAACGATAAAAACGACTACCGACCAACGAAAAACAAGTTCCCAAAAGATGAAAAACGACTACCGACCGACATAAAACGAAGATTTATCAAAGCGACCGAAAACGAGTACCAAAAACGATAAAAACGAGTTTTTCAAAAGACAAACAAAGCCGTACCTTTCTTACAAATTAGTCTAAAGGCAAACCGACTTTCCGTGTTTTTCCTCCTGAAACGCGTTGACGTCAATCGTTTGCCTTTCCGCGTTTTTCTTTTTCCTCCTTTTTGATGTCCGTTCGTAACGAGAGATTATCCGAAAATTCTGGCGTTACGGACGGATGGACGGAAAAAAGCTTCCTCGGTTTTTCGGGGAAGCTTTCTGAAAACGATTATCGTCTGATTTTAATTATCCGACTAAGCGACAGGCACTAAGTCTTATTTTAGCCAAAGGAAAGACACTTATTCTGTTTTATCCGACTTTGCAGGAAAGACGCTTACTTGGTCTTATCCGAGCCGTCGGAAGAGTTATCCGAGCCGTCGGGGTTTGCGGAGTTATCCGAAATTGCGCCGTCGGCTTTGGCTTTGGGCGAGAACTTCTTTTCCCACCAGGAAGGGATAACGTCGGCAAAGAGAATTGCGCCCATTATGACGATACCGCCGATAACGGTGTCCCATTTGAACGATTCTTCGCCGAGAATTACGCTGAAAAAGACAGCCCACACGTTTTCGAGCGCGAGAATAAGGCTTATCTGGTAGTCGTAAAGGTACTGCTGAGAGTAGGTCTGAACGGCGTAAGCGTAGATGGTGTTGAGAATGCCCATACATACGAGGGAAATCGCGGCTTTGCCCCAATCTACCGCGCCGAGGTTTACGTTATGGTCGAAGGCAAGGAAGCAGATAAGGCTTAAAAGCGCAACCGTCGTGAACTGCGTGAAGTTTATGCTGTGGGTGTCTATCTTCTGAAGGGCTTTGCTTACGACCATATAGTGGAAAGCGAAAGCGGCAGCCGTTGCGACAGCCCACAAAGCGGCAGGCTGAAAACTGTCGAAATGATTGAGCGCGCCCGAAAGAATCAACGCTCCCACCGCGTAAAGAACTACCGAAACGATAATGAACTTAGAGGGCTTTCTTTTGAAAAACGCCCAGGAAAGGAAGGGAATTATGACGGTGGAAAGAGAATTCAGGAAGGCGCATATGGAAGCGTCAGCCGTTCTCTGAGCGATAGTCAGCGTCATAAATGCCGTGAAAAGCAAACAGCCCGCGGGAATGCAGTATTTCAGAGTTTCTTTGGTTATCTTTATCTTTTTGAAATAGACTATTCCGTAAGCAAGGGCGGCTATTCCGAAACGGAAAAGGTTTATAATCGACGGGGAAGACCCGAGTCCGCTGTCGTTAGCCCATTTCAGGAAAACGAAGCCCATACCCCAGACTATGGATACGGTAAAGCACAGAATGGTGGAAAGTTTACTTTTAGCGATTTTCATCAGAATCCTCCTTTTTAAGCGCAAAACGCCACGCGCTTTTTTGTAAAAAATTCGCTTTTCGGCTAAGGCGCGAAAAACAGGACAATTATAGCATATTTTTTATTTTTTAGCAATTAAAAACAGCCTCCGTCCGCTCGTCTCTTCAGCTACGTAAGCACTTTGATATAAGCAGTTATTTAGCTTAATGATACGAACATAATGATACGGGCTTTCAAAGAAACAATCGAATAAGCATAGACTATAAAAAGATAAAAAAAGGTTGTAAGTTGCGGTAAGGATAAGTTAATCTACGGCAAATGCGGGACGGGATATATGGAAGAGAAGCCGCGGAAAGGATAAACCGACATTGGCAAGAGCAAACTAAGCCGTGACAAATGCGGAATAACGCGGAATGGAACGAAAGCGAAGCCACGAGACAACGAGCAAGGAAGATTGAGAGATAAAATAAATGCGGAATTATAATGAAAGCGAAGGTACAACGAAGATACGGAAGATTGAGAGATAAGGCAAGAGAAAGCTACGAAGAGTGAAATGCGCGGTAACGAGAAGGGAAGTTTCGGGCGGAAAGAGCGAATAGACTAAAAAGAGAGATAAAATGCGAAGAAAAAGGCTTAAAGCAAATGCGGAACTACAAAGAACGAAACGCAAGTAAGACTTAAACGGCGCGAAGCTACGAGAAAACGAGCGAGAGATTGCGGAATAGAACAGTGTGGAGTTACAACGAAAAAAGCGGAAGATTGAGGGATAAGAAGGCGCGAAGGTATAACGAAAATAAGGAGAGAGGGGCGGAAAAAGCGGAAGTTAAGCGGAAGTTATTAAAAAATCGCCTTTTTACATGGGAAAAGAGATAAAAACGCTTGCAATTATCGCGCGGAAGTGGTAAACTTAGAGCCGTGAAGGGCAATTAACTCAGCCGGTAGAGTGCCTCCGTCACATGGAGGAAGTCGGGGGTTCGAGTCCCTTATTGCCCACCAGAATTCCGCCCGAAAAGCTTACCGTGAAAACGGAAGCGGACTTTAACGCAAATAAGCAGGCGTTACCGAAAGAAATCGGAGTTCCGGAGAGAAGAAAACGCGAAAAAGTCGGGTTCTTCGGAAGAAAGCAGGCGTTAACGGAAAGAAGTCGGCGTTACCCAAAAGAGCAGGGCAGACGGAAGAAGATAAGCGTTAACTAAAGGGCTTTATCGGAAAGGGACGGAAGCGGACGTTACCGAACGGGAATCAAGACCGACGGGAAACCCGACGTTCGCAGGCTAAGGCGGAAAACGGGAATTATCGGGGATATGGCTCAGTTGGTAGAGCGATGCGTTCGCAACGCATAGGTCGGGAGTTCGAGTCTCCTTGTCTCCACCAAACGGTCGGGGAGCGCAGTTGCGTTCCCCGGCACAAAAAACACACAGGAGGGAAATCGTCATGGGAAGCACCAATAAAGATTATTTCGGCCTTGGTTGGCTGGTAAGTCTTATACTTGCAATTATACCCGTAACGTCCTGTATTTTGGGCGCGGTTACGAGAATTATGGAAGGAAAGATCGTTGCCGGCATTTTAAGACTCGTACTCGGCTGGAACGTTATCTGGATCGCGGATATTATTCTTATCGCAACGCGCGGAAGAATCCTCAGAATCCTCAATATTTAGTTTCGCAACGAAAAAATCTTCAGTATTTAATTTCGTACACAAATTTTATCATGAAAAAGCGTCGGGGCTTTAACGTCTCGGCGTTTTTTTTGTTTATGGGAAGTTTCGGAATCCGGAAAGGAAAATTGCAGGGAGTGAGGCTTATATAAAGCGTTACGGTCTTTATCGCCGATTGGCTCAGCTACTCGTAAAGCTCACGTTTACTAAAATGCGCGTGTTTGGTTTGGGGCGCGAAGCGTTTTTTACGCGGAAGAAATCGCCGTTGGCCCGGTTAGCCGAGAAAAACGAGAGGTCATACTGCAGGTGCGGAAGAAGGCGTTTAACGACGGATAAACCGATTCGTTCCAGTAAAAAATAAGCGGTAACGAACGGAACGCGAGAGTGAAGCGTCCGCCGATTAAAATTAAATTGCGCCTAAGGCAAATAGAAGCGGAACGTAATTGCCGTTTTAAGGAAAGCGCGTCGTTTGCGGTTTAAGGTTGCCGTTGCCCCGGGAAAATTATTCGCGCAAACAGCCGAAAAACGCTTGTAAAACGGGCGGGAATATGTTATAATAAGCAGGCTGACAGAGTAGGGCTTTGCCTCGGGCGCGTGGTGAAAGAGTTCTTTTAGTTGTTTCATTTTCTTTCTCCTAATTATAAAGCTTTACCTCGGGTGCGAGGCGAAAGCCTTTGCCTATGCGAAATATACGGACGATTAACTCAGCTGGGAGAGTGTCTTCTTGACGTGGAGAAAGTCACAGGTTCGAGTCCTGTATCGTCCACCAGTTCATTCACCGAATCCGATTTGAAAGACAGACGGGTTCGGTGTTTTTTTACGGCTTTGTTAGGGGATTTCTGATGATAAGGGCGGGGAAGCCGAATGTAAAGAATAAACAGTAAAACACCCCGAATTTATTGCCGTTCCCACCGACGTGTCTTCGGGAATCCCGCCGGCTTAATTTTTAAGTCGGACATTTTTTTAAGAGAATCGGGAAGTTTCAGGGATGAGGGGCACAAAATTACTTCATAATTTTGTGCCGACACTCAACAAATGTTTCTTATAGTATTAAATAAGATATAGTCGCGCGCGCATACGCGCGCGCGGAGAAAACTTCCGTTCGCGCGGTGAAGTTCTTAAACAAGGGGACCGCTACGCGGTCGCTTTAAGAACACAGGTAAATCCCGCTGACTCGTCTGAGTCATTCCCGCTCACTTTGTCAAGGGGCAAGCGGTTGTATTTTTCGCAAGCGAAAAATCTCCACCGGCAAGTATGCCGCCCTTGACAAAGATGAAGCCCCCGTGAGTTCTTCGGCATGCCGAAGCAACTCAAGGAGATGGACCCCAAAGGGGTCCGTTGCTTCGTGCCGAGAGCTTACCACGGGGGCAGCGGGAATTTACGTTATCGGGAATTTAAGTTTCTTTTCGCCTCGCAATCTAAAGAGATGAACTCGGGTTTTTCGGAAGGTAAGGGTTTATTCCTTATCTCCCGAAAGAAAGTCGTCGAATTCGGTCTGAATGCCCGTCATTACGCGAGAGGACCTGAAGGCTCTGCGAGCCGCGTCGACGACTGCCCATTCAGAAAAAGAATCGACCTTTCGGGTCGGGCTGTCAAGAAGCTCAACGCTTGAAAGAATATCATGGTAATACTGTTCGAGTTCGAGCTTGGAACAGCCGCAGACCTTGCAGGTCTTTTCGACCTCGAGATCGAGATTTTCCCCCGAGAAGTTTTTCTCTTCGGAATCAATTTCCTTCTTCAGGTTGCGCATCAGACCGAAACAATCGATCTGACGCTTGCCTTTGAGAGCCTGAACGAGTTCGGAAAGTCTATCGTTGCACTGAGCGAAATCTCCCATTTTCACGGCGTACTTAAGAACCTCGAGGCAAGCGTGACGCAACGCGTCGGTTTTATCGTCATGCGCGGAATACCCCTGACGGTAGCGTACGGAACGAATATCTACCTGCGGAGTATAAAAAGAATCTCCGCCTGCAAGAAGAGACATCTTCCAGGCGTGTTGCAACCATGGATAATCCGTTTCGGCGGTACGCTTAAGAACGAGAACGTGAAAGTGGGGGTGCCATTCGCCTGAGTTCTTTCCGAGTTTAACTTCGAGACTTTTGAATCCGCCTGCAAAACGGGAACGGAATCTTTCTTTATATATTCCCGTAGTTAAGGCGCGCCAGGAATTATTGAGAACGGAAAGACGTTCGCCGAGGTCGTGACCGTCACGGAGAGTCAAAGTCATAAGACAGCAGTATCCGCCGGAACCAAGCCAGGTTTCGAAGAACTCATAGAGTCTGCGGAACCAGATAAGATATCTTGTAAAATTACAAAGAGCGCAATACTTGCTTTTACAACGATGAAAGCCCTGAAAATGCAAAGAATGACAATTGTTGCATTTATACGTTTTTATGAATTCTCCGCACGATTCTACTTTACGCGCTTCCTCGGTAAGTCCTGCGCGCATAAGGGACGGAACGACGCATTTTGCGTTATAGGCGTAATATTTTCGGTAATCAGAAAGTTTCATCAGTTTTTAACCTCCTCGACGGTAGATCGAATGACCGAAGCAAGACGATCGAACAACGCGCTTTTCGAGCCGTCGGGATCGGTTTTCATTACGGAGGAATCCAGAGTGAGGACGGCTTCACGGCAACGCTCCAGAAGAAGCGTTCTGAGCGTTTCGAGTTTGTCTTCTTTTCCGAGCTTAACGGGTTCTTCCGCAACGGGTTTAAGTCGTTTGCGGATTTCTCTGACGGACATATCCGGAGTTATCCCGGCAGAGGCAATTTGTTCGTCGGAAAAGGCAGCCATTTCGACGAGACGGGAAAAGGTGTAATCGGCAAATTCGGGACGACCGCCGAATCTGTCGTATACGGAAATATATTTATACGCCGTTCGGGCTTTCATATCCAACCTGTCCGAAACGTAATCGTCAAAAGTAGAGTAATCCGTCCTGTAAAGCCTGTTCGAACAGATAAGGCTTAAATATTTGCCTAAACGGAAAGAATTTTCAAGTTCGTTTTTAAGCAGTTCTTTTATTTTGCTTTCCACTTCGGAAAGAGTAAGTAATTCATTGTTTTCCATGAAGTCAGTCCTCCAGATAAGAGTTATAACAAAGAGCGGAAAAATCTTTCGCACCGTATTTAATCAGAAAATAACGGTCGTCGTACGAGAAGTCCGTATAATAAGGAATAGCCCTCGTTAAGATAGGTTTTTCACCGTAAGAGCCGAGTTCCGTATTACCTACGTATACGTAATCGAATACCCGGTAACCCATTATTTTATTCAGACGGTTGAGATCCAGAAGCAGGCGAACGAACAAAGGGTTATCTATCCCTCGGCGCATTCCGAGCCAAAGAAGAAATCTATATATGAGGCCGAGATAGCCGGGCTTCAATGCGGGACGCTGACCGAGCATATAACGATTTTTGGCGTTACGTCTGACGTCGATATAGATATTCTTCGGATCCTGTTCGGTAGCAAAAAGCTTACCGCCTGCAAACTGACGCACGAACCTGAAGAAATGAGAAACTTTCAGATTGCGGGATTGTTTTATAATATCTACGTTGAGATTACTTTCCTGTCCGATCTCGTCTATAAAGCATACTGCTGAATACGGAAGACGCAGGTCCTGTTCGTAGACCTCAATAGGAAGAGCATAAGCTTTTCGACCCTGTCTGTCGCAAAAAGTTATATTGCTGTGAAGGCACGGGATTCGTTCGTCTATATGAGACGAGTAAAATTCGTAAGAATCGGCAACTTCGTTAAAATGGGCAAGTTTCTTTTTGTTTTCGGAGGCTTGCCATTCGGGGAGCTGAAGAACGCAAAGATAATACTCATTCCGAAGCTCTGACCAAGCGTAACAAGCGTTAAGATAAGCGTCGTATGCGGATACGGAAGACTTACCGTCGCCGGGTTGACCGACATTGGTTGACGTTCCGTAAGAATCGTTAAGTACGGACGAATCGTAAAGCTTATTCAGGCAGTGGTAATACCAGAAGCGAAGGAATCCCGTCACGGTTACGACAAACACAACGATTGCGGCAATGCCCTGAACACTCTGAAGAGATTTAAGAAACAACGTCTTAGAACCGAAATTCAGGCTGAAAACGGCAAACAGCAAAGACAGGATAAAAGGAACGAAATAGTACCAGAAGTGAAGCCAGAAGGCCGACTTGAAACGTAAGAGAAGTTTAATCGTCAGAATCGTCAGCATCGCAATCCTCCGAAAACGCAGAATAATAAAGGGAAGCCTTATGACGCAGAAATTCCGACGGTTGCTTACCTGCGGCGGAAATTTTATTGCAACGGATAAAGCAATATCCAAGATAACGCTTATACAAAAACTTTACGAGTTTGTCTATGCCGATAACGATATACCTAACCGCAAAAAAGACGAGTAAGCCCACGGCTACGAGAACGAGAATTTTGAATATAACGGGAACTTCCCAATTCCAGAGAGCAGCGATCCAGACTGTAAGAAAGAAAGGACGAACAGAATCTTTATACTTCGGCAAAAGCATAAGGTCTTTGGAGATAACGTAATCCGACGTTATTTCTTCGGAAAAATCGAAAATGTTTATCCAGCAATCGAAATCTTTGCCGTCGAGTTCTGCGGGATGAATGGAAGAAAGGTCGGATTCGACGGTAACGGTATAGCAACCTACGAGACTGCCGTCAAGATTATAGTAATAAACGGTGTATTCTATAGGTTTATACGCCGCCTGAAAGAACATGGATTTTCCGTTCGGAATTATTTCATCGGAACAGAGAGTTTCTCCGAGTTCCCAGCCTAAGAAGATATATCCGGATTTACTCGGAATCGGAGGGGCGAAAGCCATTCCTTCGGGAATGGCTTTGACCGCAACGATTTCGTCACCGTCGTAAAAGACGCATACGGTTTCGTCGGAAATTTCGTCGGCATATACGGCAGACGAAGTAGTCGTCGGAAACAGTTTCTTAACGTCGTCAAGCTTAACGCCCAAAGCGGACATTACGAGATACATAACAAGGGCAAAAACAATTAATTTAAAGATAAGCGACAGGATAAAATTCAAGGTAGATTTCATAAGTTACCTCCTTTTTCGGCTACTTCCGAAGAGATTTATAAAAAGCCACGCGCCGAGAACGATAACGGCGACTATAAGCAGGGACTTTAAGAAATCGGAGTTAAAAAAAGAACTGAAAAAAGAGCTTTCGCCCGATGAACTTCCGCCCGAAGAATCGCCGTCGGGTGCAGGAACTATATCCGGTGCGGATATACTGCTTGCTTCGAGATAAGCTTTGGTGTTCTCGTCGTCGGCGTAAATATGAACGTCGGAAACGTTAACCGAGCCGTAGGGAACGTCGCCTTTTTGTTTAAGATAGACTTCGCCGAAAGCGTTCTGAAGAGAAAAGTCTCCGTCGAACCTATAAAACTTACGGGTTTCGGATAGCCCTATATTCTGAAGAAGATATGCGACCTTTATGTAATTAGCGTAGTCCGACGGAGTTTTGGACGACAGACTAAGAATATTGCGAAGCGGTGAATCGAGTCGCGAAGTATGACCGAGATAGGTTTTAATGCCGACGTATTCGCCGTCAACTTTTTTGAAGCTCCATTCCCAGATATTGAAATACACTTTGTTTTTATCGGATTCCCCTTGAGTTACGTCGTATAGTACCGCGTCGGCGTAAAAGACTTCCGAATAAGAATCTATAGTAAGCGTATAAGGATAATTGAAATACTGCGTTTCCATATTGGGACTATCCGGATAAGTAACGACTACTCGGTTGAGGTAAAAGGCTATCGCCGAATTCCTGTAAGTCAGGACGTAACGGTCAACCACGACGTTAAGGTCGGTAATTGTAAACAGCGGGAAGCCCGTCACGGACATTGTGGCTCCCGAATAAGCTACGGGAATATCGTTTACAGACGAAGCGAGAACGGAAAGATTTCCGTCCGAGTCGCAACTTCTGAACTTTAACTCGGGAACGTAGAATTCAGCGTAAAGATTCAAAGTCCCCGATGAATAATACGTCGAAGCAGGAAGCGAATCCGAAGGAAGCGGAGCGGAAAAATCCGAATCGAGATACCAACCGAGGAAGACGTTGCCGGACTTGGATGGAGCGGGAACAGAAAAAGAGTTCGGATAAACCCATTCGGTAGGAGAATTCGGTCCGAGAGTTATATCTTCGGGATGGTAAACGACGTTAAACGAAGTTAATTCCCATACGGCATACAACACGGTATCCGAATGAAGGTATATAATGCCCAGAGCAGAAGTAGGAACGTATGAAGAAGAATTTCCGTCTTCGCCCGATTCGACAGTCATTTTACTTACGTCGAAAACGATATCCGAACCTTCGGGATCTCTTGCCCAGCCTTTGAAAGAACAAAAATCAGCAACGTAACCGTTGGCAGAGAAGTTATATATACTTACGGAAAGAACGGCAGTCGGAAGCGTCGGAGGGACGTCAGAGGACGAATAACTCAAAGAATCTACACAACAAACAGAAGAAAGCAAGTAAGTAGAATCCGAATTATATTCGCCGTTCTCAGCGACTTTACCGAGACAATACCCCGTGGCGCCGGAAGGAAGATTAAGATTCCACGTCAGAGCATAGCTCTGAGGCATAAGAAAAACTTTGTAGTCTGCAGAATCTATAGTATAACCCGACTCCGTAAGATAACCGAGAGACCGGTCGTTTTTATATATAGTACCGTGACCGAAATCGTAATTGGCTTTAACGGTAGCGTTCGTGTTCCAGACTTCGAGACATAAGTCTGTCGTTAACGACGAAATATGTTTAACCGTAGAGGTTTTATCCGGGAAAGTAAACGTTACGTCGTAAGACAAAGCGGGAAGCAAAACTCCGAGGTTATTGCAGGAATCGCAACCCGAATCGCACAGAAGACAATCGGGGAAATCGAAAAGAACGGTAAAGTCGTACCCTCGGACGGAATCGTAATCGTCTTCGGTAACGGTATGCGGCAAGGCAAGAACTTCCGTAGAGCCGTAACGGGCAAGCCCTTTATAATACGGCAGGTATTCTGGGATAAGCGCAGCCTTAATTTCGGTTTCCATTTCGGCAGTGACAGACGTCACGGTGTAATAATCGTGAATGGAAATTCCTTCGTCGGCAATATCCGAAGCAAAGATAGGAATTCCGTTATACGGGGTGGTGAAAGAAACGTCTTTGGAATTAGGATCTCCGGCAACGGGAGTATAAGAACAATAACCCGACGACGCGGAAGAAGAGGTAGGAATAAAACCGATGTATTTTTGACCGTCAATTAAATAATAATAATTTTTCAAGGCAAAAATCGGCGGAAGGATAAAAGTTTCGTTATACAGATAAACAGTACCATCGCCGAATTTATAATCAAAAACAGTATAAGCGTCAGGGGCAATACCCGAACCTTGATGATCGGCAATGAAAAAAGAATTAGAAGGAACAGTAAAAGTAATCTGCCAAGGCTCAGAAACGGAAGTGTCTCTACTACGAGAAGATGTAACTACACGATATAATCCACAGACACCATTGGTATGTAAAAAACTGTTTAACAAGTTAAAATAATAAGGAGCAGAGTAATCCGCTCTGTAATAGGTATAAACAGTGGTATACTTGTCAATGGAAGAAAGCTTATACAAGTAAAAATTCGAAGACTCTGAAAAATATATTTTGCCCAGCAAAGTGGGATTATATGAAGAAAGAGAAGAAATTTCAGAAGAATCGCAAACGACATAGAAAGAAGTTTTAACAAACCAATCGGGAAAACTCGTGTCCGCATAAGCGTTTTCGGTTTGAGCTATTTGAGCGGAAAAAGGAGTTCCGCAGGTTAAAGCCACTGCGAAAAAAAGCAAAAAGGTTACTAAGAAGATGGATTTACGCATATAAACCTCCGGAATTTATTGAAAAAATCCCCTGAAGCAGGGGATTTTTGTGTTGAAACTCGTGATTACCAGGACTTTTTTACGAACTTGGGAGCTACGAGCATAGCGCCGGATACGACGGCAACTATGCCGAAGATACACATAAGCGTGAAGAGGAGAGGTTCTTTCTGAATCTTATCCGCAAATTTAGTAACGTTCTCGGCGTTCTTGTCTTTAAGAGACTGTTCGGTTGAAGTATCGGCAACGGTTTCGATATTAAGGAACGAACTACCCGTCGACGGAGCGGTAGTGTCAGTGGTAGTGGTTTCTTTGGTTTTGGACGACCAGACGCAGGTCAGAGTGATAAAGACTGCCAAACAAATGGCAAAAACGATTGTTAAAGTTTTCTTATCCATGATTTCCTCCGAGGATTATTTCTTGAAGCTATTAAGGTAGGAATTATAGCTTCTCATGTTACGGTTTCTTATGACCGCCTTGCTATCGGGTTTTCCCGACAAACGGTTTCGTTTCGCGTTGAAAGCCTGATCGTGATAGATGACTTTGGACAAAGCGCTTATGCTTCTGTCAACGCGTTTTTTGCTGGCAGCCATTGCACAGGTAGAGCGTATAAGCTTTTCTCGATTGGAATCGCTTATGACGTTTCCCGAGCGAGTCTTTCCCGAATCGAGCAGAGCCGAATTGTTTCGGATGTTACGGTAAAGACGATAAGACCGCTTTTTCAGACCCATATACGCTTTCTGCGTATTGGTGTAGGATCCGTTTTGACCTTTACGATAATAATTTTTCCAGGGCATTTTATTTGCCTCCCTTGCATAGTCGTTGCAGCTGCTTTTCGGTCGGAGCGTCCTCCGACAATGGCGGCAGCTTAAGGCTGCCAATCTTTATTCTTTGAACTCGGACTCGGACCCCGAGAAATCCGAATCGTCAGAATCGTTTACGACGTCTTCGAATGTTATATCGAACTTCGCGACGTTCACGGGACGAAGACTACGCGCGTATACGACGGTCTGACCTTGAGCGGAAGTAAGAGAAAACTCGTAAAGGCATTTGTCGTAAGGCGCAAGCGCAAGACGGTAATCTGCGGGAACGGTAGTTCTTACGAGAATCTTAGCTCCGTTAGACTGAGTGAAATAAACCTGATGAACGCTGCTTTTTCCTTCTTCGGAACTCACGCAACCGGCATAGACGTCGCATATATCAATGTCGTTTATTTCGCAGGGTTCCGCAAGGTTGGATTTACGTACGTTAAGGGGAACGAGCTTTGGAGAACCGTAACTCGAAATACGGACGTTGAAGTCCACTACGTCGCCCAAAGAATACCTGAAACTGCCTATCGTAACGGGATCGGCTTCGAGAAGATACTTCCTCTTTCTGGAAGATACTTCGATCTGCATGATTTCCTTGTCGGGGATGTAACTGCCGTTACGATTTCCGCCCTGACGGATATAACTGCCTACGAATCTGCCGCTGAATATCGGACTGTCTGCTTTTTTCTGATACATTTTCTATTCCTCCCGGAAATACTGATGTCAGGTCGTAAAGACCTGCAATGGAGCGGTAATTAAGTCCGGGATACCGCCAATCCGAAAGGCTTGGAGCCGTTTTTAAGAAATTAAGGAGGAACGGTAATTTATAATCGGATACCGCAAAGCCGAATGAGTAAAAATGAATTACTTTGGTTTCGGGAAAGACGAGTATTCTCTGCACTCGACGTATTCCACGTCCGAAAAGGGGAAAAGATCAACGATGACGTCGAAGTCGGTTTCAACGGGAAGCACGTCTTCGAATGAGGGTAAAGAGCGACTTTGACAACGAGAGAAATTAACGCACGTATACGGACGGCAAACGAGAATTCGTTCGCGAGGTAGAGATTGAAGAGAGTCGGTAAGAGCGGACATAAGAACCTCCGTTAAGCAATATATCAATCGTTACAACTATTTTAGCAAGCAATATATCAATTGTCAAGCAATTTATCAATTAAAAATGGTATAATTTCAAAAAATTTCTCAAAAAAGAGGAAATAAAAAATGGAAGCTTTTGCCGAAAGACTGTTGGAATTAAGAAAGAATAAAAACCTATCCCAAATGGGACTGTCCAAAGAAACAGGAATATCTCAAACGATAATTGCGCAATACGAAAGGAATAAAGTGTCTCCAACGGCAGAAATGATAGTAAAAATCGCCGACTATTTTCAGGTAACGACGGATTACCTGCTCGGTCGCGAGGATTACGCAACGGGAATAGTGGAAGTCAGACAGCCGGAGAAAAAAGAGAAAACGACAGATCCGGACACGAGAAAAAGGATAGAATACGTCAATGAAAATTTTCAAAAACTCGTATTGGAAAACCAACTGCAAGTACTCGGGTTTATTCAGGCGCTTATCCGGATACAAGAGAAAAACAGAAAAAGCCTTGGATAATGTTGTAATATTATTGACGTTTTATATATAAAAGGTATATAATAGATGCGGAGGTGAATATTATGGCTAATGTAAATTTCAAGATGAACGATCAGCTTAAAGCGGATTTCGAAACGGTCTGCGAAGGAATGGGGCTTACGGTAAGCGCGGTTCTCAATCTTTGCGCAAAGCAGATAGTCAGGGAACAGGGGCTGCCTTTCAGAGTTACGGCAAAAAGCAATGCCGAAACGATAGAAGCAATGAGGGAGGCAAAAGCGATAGCCGCGGACGAAAAGGTAAGAAGCTTCAGGAATACGGAAGAGTTACGGAAAGAGCTCGGGGTTTAGAATGTACGAGATAAAAGTAACTACGGCGTTCAGAAGAGATATAAAAGCACTGAGCCGACAGGGGAAAAAGCCGGACAAGCTATGGGAGACCGTGGATATATTGGCGCAGGGGAAAGAGCTTCCGACAAAGTACAGACTTCACAACCTGTCGGGCGATTATAAAGGCTTTAAGGAATGCCACATAGAGCCTGACTGGCTGCTCATATTCTTAGAGGACAAAAATGTTATGGTACTTGTCCTGACAAGAACGGGAAGTCACAGCGATTTATTCGGATAAAAAAGTTAAAAAGCTTGCATTCAGGAGAGAAATAAGGTACAATACAGATACGAGAAGCTTGGACAAACCCAAGCGGTAAGCTTAAAAGTGAACTCCGAAAAACGAACAATCGCTTAACGCGCCGACGTCGGCGCATATGACGAGCGTTCAGTTTTCGGTTTCATTTTTTTACCGCAATTAAAAGCTTTTTCGTTTAAGCGACACGGCATAAATAAAAGTTTATTCGTTTAGTTTCATTTACACAAATGAACGCATATACATTGACAATTCACTTTAACTCCGTTACCCTAAGAGAGGGTGTTCCGGAGTTTTTTTATGATTAAAAAATTTGTAGACGAAATGATTGAAGACATTGACAGACTCAGACTAAAATTATATTATATCAGGGGAGCGGTAGCCGCTTACGAAGAACAAGAAGAGGGGAACGAAATGAATCTGAAGGACTGCACGATAAGGCAGAAAGAAAACGGAATATACGTTATACGTTTCAGGCGCGACGGCTACGATAAGTATTTTTCCTCTCCGAACATACAGGAAGCGAGAAAGAAAGCAAAGGCGTTCCTTGACGGACTGAAGACAATAAAAACGGTCTCGGACGAACCGACGAAAACAAAAGACAAAAAACCGCTGTTAAAAGACTACGCGACGTTATGGTTTGAAACGGTTAAAAAACCTTACGTCAAAAACACTACGGCAGGCAACTATGGAAGAATTCTCAGGAAATACCTGTCGAACGAACTGGGAGCAATGCAGATTAAGGAAGTGAGACCGCAACACGTTCAGAAGCTTATGAACGAACTGAAAGAAAAAGGACACGGCAGAACGGCGGAAGACGTATATTTTCTGTTAAAGCAGATATTCGAATACGCAATAGCAAACGAACTGATAAAAAACAATCCGATGAATGCCGTGAAACGGAAAAAGCATATAAGAACGACGGGACAGGCTTTAACGATAAAAGACGAATACGAATTGGTAAAAGCTTGCCACAGCTCGAAATTCGGACTGATTTTTATTCTTTTACTTTATACGGGAGTTCGGATATGCGAAGTTCCTACGGTTGTTATAGAAGATAAATTCATAACGGCAGAAAATCTCAAACGTAAAACGGATAAAAGAGAATTTAAGAAAATTCCCGTAACGCCGATGATTCGTCCGTACGTGGCGGGAATTAAAGAAATAAATAAAAAAGTCAGAATTTGCAATCTCGAAAAAGAATTCAAAATTCTGACGAAAGGACAATATACGCCCAAAGACCTCAGACATACGTTTATAACGAGATGCCAGACATGCGGCGTTCAGCAACAGATAGTATCGTTATGGGCAGGACACGCGGTTTCGTCTATAACGGGACGGGTGTATACGCATTTCGAAGACGATTTTTTATACGAGGAAGGACAGAAGGTTAAATATACGTATAAAGACAAATAAAAGATTTTAACGTTCTTCCGAAACATTCCCGATAAAAGAAACGGTTATTCCCGTTTGCGGGAATAACCGGCTGCAAAAAAGAAAGCCAAAGAAAAAATGAAAATTTTAGTACTCGAAAAACACGGAAAAGCCCTATTTAAAAGACTAATCCTCGGTTCGAGTCCTGTATCGTCCACCAGTTCATTCACCGAATCCGATTTGAAAGATAAACGGGTTCGGTGTTTTTTTACGGCTTTGTTAGGGGATTTCTGATGATAAGGGCGGGGAAGCCGAATGTAAAGAATAAACAGTAAAACACCCCGAATTTATTGCCGTTCCCACCGACGTGTCTTCGGGAATCCCGCCGGCTTAATTTTTTAAGTCGGACGTTTTTTTAAGAGAAGCGGGAAGTTTCGGCGAGCCTTCGAGGGCATTTATGTATGCGTTCAGTCTGATATTTTCTTCTGCTGTGATTTCTTTGCAATTTATCATTTTTCACTCCAATAAAAAAGCGCATAGACCTACCCCGATAAACGGAATGTGTCTACGCACTGATTTCGGTTTATTTGATTGTTTCAGAACGGTTACTTACGCTTGACAGTCCAAGAATGTCCGCACTTCAAGGCAAGTCCCTTTAATTTTATTTTTGCCCGGAACGCCCCAAAATGCGCCCCAAAATCCGATAAGAGCAATGCCAAGCATCGCCTTGCCTTCGTTAAAACCTTTCTCGTGGAAGGTTACATGCGTTAAACCCCAACACGGGCAAACAGTTTGGTCTGCATTCGACCTTTTAAGGGCTTTTGTCTGCTCTTCAATATATTCTTCATTGCTCATTGCTTCAATTTCTTTCTTTTTTTCAAGTGCGCATCCACCAAGATAAAGCGAGAAAAAAGCAATTACGAGTGTGACGATAATATATATGATACTAAGAGATTCTATGATTGTAACGAATATCAATGCAATAAACAAAATTAAACAAAACCCGGCAATTCTACAAAAAGCACGCGCCATTTTCTCAAAGAATTTTGCTTCTTTCATTCTGCGCTCTGTTGCTCTCTTGTCGCACGCCTCTTGCGAAACATCAATTTTGTTTTTATCGTCCATCTCTGTACCTTCTTATGAACTTTGCGACATAATGCACGCTTTGTTTCTCTGTTTCATATGATCACCTCTTTATTCCTCGTTCAAAATTATCTTGTGTTCAAGAACAATGCACCCGATTTCTTTATGCTTAAACATGCCCGTTTTTTGTGAAATCCACAAAGTGTGCGTAGTTGCCAAATCGTCGGAAGGTGTTTGAAATGCAGTAATAAAAACCCTGCTTTCGCCTGCTTCTTTTGTTTGTGAGTTCATTGCAGAATACAATTTTGGAAATATCAATACTTTTTGGGGATAAATCTTAAAAAGTGTTCGGAAAGCCCTTTTTTTGTTTTTTGCCGCCTGTAGAAAGTGAGTTTTGTACGACTTGAGAGTTTTGATATGGAGTATCTATGAAAGCCTGATTGCGCTTATATTTATTCTGACGGCGAGTTCTTCGTGGTTAAGACCTTCACGTTTAAGCATAATTCCGACCTGCGATTGAACGTTTTCTTTCAAAGCATTCGATATAGGCGGTCTTTTGCGCGAAGTTCTTTCTTTTCAATATATTACATCGGAGCAGTTTTTCGTTCTCTGTTAAAATATTCCGAATCTGTTTTAGCGTCGATAATATCTTCGAAATACTTGGTTCATCCCATATAAACCTCCTTCGAAACGAGCCTTTTCACCGTTACTTAAAAATGTCGATTAACGTAAAAATTATGCGCTTATACCGTTGTTTTGGTTAATTAAGCCGAGTTTTAAGCAATGCTTTTCATTTATTAAATCAAAAAATCTTGCGAAAGTAAAGGCTGTATCGGCAGAATATACAAGAAATTTTACTCGGCGTTCCATTCGTTATTACTTGTTTTTACGGGAATAAATCGTGTTGGTTTGTCAAGGGTCTTTCCTTTTATCCCGCTCGAATAAAGAACGCTAATGCTTACATAGCTATCTTCTCGCCATCAAGCCTTTTGAATTTCTCTCAAAACAATAAAAAAACACCCCCGTACTTATCGTGCGGGGGATTGGAGGCACCACCCAGAATCGAACTGGGGGTAAAGATTTTGCAGACCTCTGCCTTACCTCTTGGCTATGGTGCCATATGCTGCTGTCAGCCGTAATATTGTACCAAAAGAACGCGGAAAAAGCAAGCGTTTTCGGTAAAAATTTTTAGTTTTTTTATTGCGATTAACTTCCGTCTCTAAGTAACGCCCCCTCTTTCGTTTTCGCTCCTCAAAGTCCCGCAAACTCAACTTCCCCATCTTCCTATTTCACCGAATTTCGCAATCAACCTATATTCTTCTATCTTACCCTTAAATTCCGAAGCTCACCTTTAATTCTTCCTACTTCACCGAATTTATCAAACAACCTTTCTCGTGTTTCAAATTTATTGAATTCTATAAGTAACCTTTATTAGCTCGTTTTATCCTCAAAGTTCTGCAAACTTAACTTTCAATTTTCCTATTCCGCCAAGTCCCTCAATCAATCCTTCTTCTTCCGTCTTACCCTTGAATTCCGAGGCTCAACCTTGTCTAAACGTATTCATTCCCGTCCGATTTCGCGAAAAAGCCGAGGCAAAAGAGAATTGCAGCGCCGTCGGTTACATATAATAGGCTTATGAAAAGATCGGATTCGGAATATACGTGCGGAATTTCCGCCGTCAACAAACAACCCCCACAAACATCTTCGACTTTTAACGAACGTGCGGAAGTTCAAGCTTCTTCGGCTTATTCAAAGCGTTTGCCGTCAAATCAAGATGTAAGCTCGTTTTCCAATGGCTTCCTGCCGTCAACGCAATCTTCTTCGGCATTCTCAAACCATTCTCCAAGGAGCAAAGACGTAAATTCGGCTTTCAATGGGCGTTTGATAGCACAAAGTGCGGGTTCGTTGCGCGAAGAAAGCCGTTCGTTTAATGAACTTGCGAGTTCGTTGGACGAAATGGCGGTTTGTAAGAATGCGGACGGCGCGATTCCCGATAAAAAACGTTTTACGGCTAAGTTTGCGGGCGTTGTGTCCGATAAAAAGCCTTTCGTTAAGCAGGCGGAAGGTGCGATTCCTCGGAAGCAAAGGCTTATTCGGTCCGAAACGGCTTTTGGAGAGCCTTTGCCGGCGGAAGGTTCTTATAGCGAAGGTTCCGTTAAAGAACGTTCTGTCGGCGGAAATTCCGTTAAAGAAGGTTCTTTCGGTGAAAAATCCTTTAACGAAGGTTCTTCGGACGGGCGTTCTTCGACGGGCTTTTTAAGGAGCGCGGCGCTTCTGACGGTTTGCGGAGTTCTGGCGAAGATTATCGGGGCGGTTTATCGCATACCGCTGACAAATATGCTTGGCGCCTACGGAATCGGGCTTTACCAGCTGACTTTTCCGCTTTACGCTCTTTTAGTGACGCTTTCCGCGGCGGGAATTCCCACGGCTGTCAGCAAAATCGTTGCCGAAAAAACCGAAAAGGGGGACGAACAAGGCGCAAAACGGTGTTTTATGAGCGCGCTTTTCATTCTTACGGGAGCGGGTTTCCTGTTCGGCGGACTGCTTTTTGTCTTGGGCGGAAGGCTGGCTTCTCTTCAGAAAACGCCCGAACTTGCTTCGGCTTACAGGGTTATTGCCGGCGCAATCCCTGCCGAGTGCATAACGGCGGCGTTCAAAGGGTGGTTTTACGGCAAAATGAACATGAAACCGTCAGCCGTTTCTCAGATTGTCGAGCAGGTCGTGAAAATGGCTGTCGGACTTATCGCCGTGAATCTCTGCCTTCCCGACGTTCTTTCAGCCGTTTACGCAGCCGTAGGAGCCGTTACCGCTTCCGAAACCGCAGGACTTATCGTTACCTCGGGCATATATCTTTTGGGCGGAAAAGGCAAACGTTCATCTCGGTTGGGCGGTAAAAATTCCCATTCGGGTAGGACTTCGGTAAGAGCAACTTCAACGCACGCAAGCTCAACTTCGGCAGGCTCAAACCGAACGCGCGAAACCGCAACTTACGCAAACCCAATCGGTAAAACCTCGCCGAATGCGACGACAAACGCAACTGCTGTGAAAGCGAAAAAACCTTTCACCAATGCGGATTCCACCGCGAAAGAAAGCGTAAAAGAACTGATTTCCTGCGCCCTTCCTTTGACTCTTGCAGCCATAGTTCTGCCCGTGGCTCACCTTATAGACAGCCTTATGGTACAGAATCTCATAAACCTCGACAACCGCACCGAGCTTTACGGACTTTGGTCGGGTCCCGTGCATTCCCTTATAACCATGCCGTCGGTTTTCATTATGGGAATAGCCGCTTCCGTCGTCCCGGGAATGGCAGGTTCGTGCGCCGTCGGCGACAAACGCGCAATCTCGGAAAAACTCAATCTTTCCATGGCTTTGTCCCTCGGAATATCTCTGCCCATTTCTTTCGGCTTAGCCTTTCTTCCCCGTGAAATCTGTTCCCTTCTGTATCCCCGTTTCAGCGGATCCGACGTGGACGTTTTCGCGCGACTACTGACTCTCGGTTCGGGAAGTATCGTTTTTATGTCCGTTTTAATGACCACAAACTCCGTTCTTCAAGCCAACGGAAAGATGTACGTTCCCGTTATCGCGCTTACTTTGGGGTCCGCCGTAAAGTGTCTTATGGATTTCTTCCTTTACAAAAACCCTTCCGTCAACATTTACGAAGAAGGGATTTCCCACGTCGCCTGCAATCTCGTCGCCTGTCTCGTCAACCTCGTCTATATACGCAAAAAACTCGGGCTTGTCATAAACATTCGGGACGCTTGCCTGAAACCCATCGCTTCCGCTACCGCCATGACGCTCTTTATCGCCGTCACAAAAGCCTTCTTTCCCGAACTCTATAACGGCAAAAATACACTCTTCGCCATAGCCTCCGCAGGTATCCTCTACGCCTCCCTCCTCGCTCTTTTCTGGAAAGAAAGCCTGCTTTCTCCTACTTTCTTCGTGCGAAGAAAGTAGGCAAAGAAGCCTTTGCCTACGTTTTCCTTCTTTCTTCTGCGAAGAAAGAAGCAAAGACGCACTTACTTTCTTTGGAAAAGAAAGTAAGCAAAGAAACTTTCACCGAGCTTCGCATAGCCGTTAATATAGTCGAAACTTACAGAAAAGTGGGCAAAAAACTTTCACCGTGGGGGTAAAGAAAAACTAAACGCCATCCGTTTTTGAAAGGGCAACGCGAACTTTATAAAAAGTGGACAAAGAAACTTTCACCGTGGGGACATTGCAAGACAAACGAATTACGCAATATCATAAAAACAGAAAAATCCCGACTCAACCGAGAGGGGATTTTTTATAAACTTGATTTCGTAGCCACTTGAAAGTATCAATTCTTGATAAAGTCCATTCAGAACGACACGTTCCCCAACATTGAAGTTCTTTGTTGAGCTTCTCAAAAGCCTTACTTTCTTTGGAAAAGAAAGTAAGCAAAGAAACTTTCACCGAGCTTCGCATAGCCGTTAATATAGTCGAAACTTACAGAAAAGTGGGCAAAAAACTTTCACCGTGGGGGTAAAGAAAAACTAAACGCCATCCGTTTTTGAAAGGGCAACGCGAACTTTATAAAAAGTGGACAAAGAAACTTTCACCGTGGGGACATTGCAAGACAAACGAATTACGCAATATCATAAAAACAGAAAAATCCCGACTCAACCGAGAGGGGATTTTTTATAAACTTGATTTCGTAGCCACTTGAAAGTATCAATTCTTGATAAAGTCCATTCAGAACGACACGTTCCCCAACATTGAAGTTCTTTGTTGAGCTTCTCAAAAGCCTTACTTTCTTTGGAAAAGAAAGTAAGCAAAGAAACTTTCACCGAGCTTCGCATAGCCGTTAATATAGTCGAAACTTACAGAAAAGTGGGCAAAGAAACTTTCACCGTGGGGGCGTTGAAAAGCTAAAAACTTTTCATACCCGCAAGAAAGTTTATAACCAAAAGAAACCATAAATTCTTAATAAAACTTATGGGGAAAAGATAACTTTCCCCATAATGAAGTTCTTTGGTTCTTTCTTTCAAGAAAGAACGGAAAAGATTCGGCTACCGAATTGTATAGTCTTGCGAAGCTACAATGGGTCCGGCGTCACGCCGGTCTTTGCCTGCTTTCTTACAAGAAAGTAGGCGCGAAGCGGATAAGGAAACAGCAAAGTTTCTTTGCTGCTTTCTTTTCTAAAGAAAGCAGGAAAAAAGCTTTTACTTTCTTTTAGCGCGCATGGAGCGGAAGTAAGATTTCAGGAGGTCGGCGCAATCGTTTTCGAGGACTCCTCCTATGACGGAGAGGTTATGGTTACAGAGGTTATACTCGTGCATATTTATGCGTGAACCGCAGGCACCGCTTGCTTTATCGTAGGCGCCGAAAACGACTTTGGGGATACGGGCGTTCATGGCGGCGCCGAGGCACATGGGGCAGGGTTCGAGGGTAACGTAAAGAACGCAACGTTCGAGTCGCCAGTCCTGAAAAACACGGCAGGCTTTTTCGATGGCGAGGAGTTCCGCGTGACCTGTGGCAAGCCCTTTTTCTTCGCGCGAGTTGTGGGCGCGGGAAACGATTTCGTTTTCGAATACGATAACCGCGCCTATGGGGACTTCGTCTTTCTTTTCGGCTTTTTTGGCTTCTTTTATAGCCAGCGACATGTAGTATTCGGGCGTTCCTTCGGGGTAACGCTCACTACGCTTTTTTTGGTTTTTTGGGGGGCTTTTTGCGGTTAAATTCTCTTTGTCTGTCATATTTTTCTCCGTAAGCGTTCCGTTCGTTATCGCTTGTTTAACTAATCGGAAGCGGTTAGCCGATAATAGGGGATAACGAAGCGACGCAACTGAAAAGAGGCGGAAAGTTCCGCCCCTTTGGGTTTTTGTATAATCAGTCGATTTTGATTTCGTCGTAGTTAACGGCGGTTATTTTAGCGTTATAGAAAGCCGTAAGACCTTTGATAAGGCTGTCCATATCGGAGGAACCTATGGTTTCGCAGGCGCTGTGCATAGCCAGCTGGGCAAGACCTATATCCACGCTTCTTATGGAAAGCTGACGGGAAGATATTGCGCCCAAAGTTCCTCCGCAGGGAAGGTCGGAACGCATATAGAAGTCCTGATATTTAACGTCGTTTCTGTTAAAGACGGTTTTCACGACGGAAGAACTTACCGCGTCGGTGGTGTAATTCTGGTTGCCGTGGTGTTTGATGACTATTCCGCCGTTCATAACGGGTTTCGTGGTGGGATCGTTCTTTTCGGGGTGAGAGGGATGGAAGGAATGAGCGTTGTCCATGCTTACCATAAAGGAAGAAGCAAGACTGCACTTGAAATCGTCGTAGCCCAAAGCCTCGGCAACTCTTTTAAGTGTGTGTTTAAGGAAGGTTCCGCCCGCGCCCTGTTTGGTGGAGCTACCGACTTCTTCGTTATCGAGGCACGCCGCCACGCAGGTGGACGTTCCTTTGGAGTTTATGAGAGCCTGAATTTCGCCGTAGATTCCGCAAAGGTCGTCAAGACGAGGGGAAGCCAGAAATTCTCCGTTCATTCCGTAGGTGTAGGGAGCGGTGTCGCTTACAACGAAAAGGTCGCTGTCTATAACCCGTTCGCCGTTTGAGATAACCTTTTCCGAAAGAGCCTTTACGACGTCGGCTTCCTTGCCTTCCGAGATAAGCGGAAGGGTATCGACCTGCGGATTGAGAGCAAGCGACTTGTTGGCTTCTCTGTTCATATGAACGGCAAGCGAAGGAATGGTTACGTTGAAGTCGGAAACGACGTTTTTCGTGCGGATAACGCCATGACCGTCAAGAGTAACTATTCTGCCTGCGATTTTCAAAGGTCTGTCGAGGAAGGTGTAATAAAGGCCTCCGCCGTAAGCTTCGGTGTTAAGACGAACGTAATAGCCGTCCTTCATTTCGGGACTGCCTTTAAGCTTGAAACAGGGCGAATCGGTGTGAGCCGCAACGATATTGAAGTTTTCGCTTCCCGCCTTAAAAGCTATGACCGCCGAACCGTCGGCTACCGTGAAGTATCCGCGTCCCTTTTCGATTGTCCATTTTTCCGACTGTTTAAGTTCCGTAAAACCGTTTTCGCGGAGCATTTCAACGACGTTGGCTGCAGAGTGATAAGCCGTGTAAGACTGCTGAGTGAATTCCGTAAATTTCATAATATACCTCTTTATTGTTTTGATGGAATTATCGGGCTTTATTCGGCGTATACATTGATTATGAAACTAAGTATAGCCGACCTGATAATACCGATAGCTCTTATTCTTATAATAACCCTGTCTTCCGCAAAGAAAATAAGCGTTTACGGAAGTTTCCTTGCCGGCGCGAAAGAAAGCGTGCCTCTTGCGGTAAACCTTTTCCCGTATATAGCTTCGGTTTTCATTCTTATAGACCTTATGCGCGAATCGGGACTTATAACTCTCGTTTCGACAGCGCTTGCGCCCATTCTCGTGCCTCTCGGAGTTCCCGAAGAGCTTCTTCCGCTCATAGTCGTAAAGCCCTTTTCGGGCGGAGGGTCGCTTGCCGCATTGGAAACGGTTCTGACTACCTTCGGCGCAGACTCCTATATAGGAAGATGCGCTTCGGTTATAAGTTCTTCGAGCGAAACCGTCCTCTACCTCTCGGCAATATATTTCGCGGGTTCGAAGGTCAGACGGCTGACTTTCCCGATAACTATGGGGCTTGCGGTAACCTACCTTTCCGTCGTCCTTTCCTGCCTCGTATGCAGAGTGTGTTGAACCGCTTTGTATCGGGTTTTCGCGCCCTTTTTACGTGCGTGCGGTAACCGTCCGCTCCGAATTCAGGAACGCCCGAACCGTCTCTAACCTGTTGTCTAACGTTCGAAACAGCCGAATTTTTCGTAAATTCCGTCGATTTACGCGCAAAAAGAAGGGAAAAACTCCCGAAAAAGGAGAAATTTGCCTTCAAAAAAGAACTTTTCGTTCCCGCGTTCGCTTTGGTAAAGCAAAAAATCGACCTTAAACCGTATATTATTATGATTTTATCATAAAAAGAGCTTAAATGCAATAGGAAATTTGCGGAATTTGTGATATAATATTAAAAACGATATCGTGGAAGTATACCTATTTGCAGAAAACACGGTATCGGGGACCGTTTCGGGGCAACCGAAAACCAAGGCGGTTCCAAGCTCGGTACGCTGAGCCTACATTGGAGAGAATATGAGAAAAACGTTTAATCTTAATGAAGGCTGGAAATTCCTTGACGGGTTCGATAAGGAAATGCTCGTTTCGCCTTCGGGCGGGGAAGAAGTCAGTCTTCCGCATTGCCCGAAGCTTTCCCGTCCGGAGTTTTACAGAGAAGAATCCCGACGCGGTGAATTTACTTATTACAGAAATATAAATCTCGAAGATACGGAAGGAAAAGAAGTAAGAGTGCGCTTTTATGGCGTGGCTCACGCTGCGGAGATATATCTTAACGGCATTCTCGTGGGCGAACATAAAGGAGGTTATACGGCTTTCGACGTGTCGCTTTCGTCCGCCGTAAGACAGGGAAACAACCTTCTTCTGGTGCGCGTTAAATCCGACTGCGACGATATTCCGCCCTTCGGAGGGGAGCTTCCTTTCGTTGCGGGAGCGGGCATTTACAGAGAAGCAAGCCTCATTATAACCGACAGAATTTATATAGAAGGCGTGTTCGCCGACGGAAGTCAGAGTCTCGTAAAGAGAGAACTCAGACTCAGAGTCCGTATGAACAAAGCCGTTACCGTTCAGGCTTCCTGCCGTATCAAAGACGACGAAACGGGAGAAGAACTTGATTACTTCGATTTTTCGGGCTTCGGAGAGTTTGAGGCCACGCGTTTTATAAAGAACGCCGAACTCTGGACAACCTCTCAGCCCAAGCTTTACCGCGCGGAAGTCGAAGTCAACGGCGAAGGTTTCAGCGACGAAAGCGAGATAGTGTTCGGTTTCAGAAAAGCCGAATTCACGCCCACGGGATTCCTTCTTAACGGAAAACCCATGGATATTATGGGCATAAATCGTCAGCAGTCCTATCCTTACGTAGGTTGCGCCGCGCCCGAACTGCTTCAACGCGAAGACGCGAGACTTATAAAGAAACTCGGTTTTAATTTCGTAAGAACGGCTAACTATCCGCAGAGCAGGTATTTCCTCGACGAATGCGACAGACTGGGACTTATGGTAATGAGCGAAATCCCCGGCTGGACCTACATAGGTACGGGCGTATGGCAGGACGTTCTTTTGACTACGCTCACCGAAATGATTACCGAGCAGTACAATCACCCGTCCGTAGTTTTGTGGAGCGTAAGAGTTTGTTCGAGCGACGACAACCACGATTTGTACGAGAAGATGAACGCGCGCGCCAAAGACCTCGACAGAACGCGTCAGACCATAGGCGTGAGAAGCATTAAGAGCAGTAACCTCATAGAAGACGTTTACGGCTATAACGATTACTCTTATCTCGGAACGGGCGAAGGCATAGAAAAGCCCAAGAACGTTACCGACGCCAAAAGACAGGTTCCCTATCTCGTTACCGAACACAACGGAATCAACTATCCCGTCCGTCCGAGTGACAGCAGAGAACGCAAACTCGAACAGGCTCTTCGTCACCTTACGGTAGTTTCTGCCGCCAACGAAGACAAGCTTGTTTGCGGAGCGATAGGTTCGTGCCTTTCCGACTACAATTCCGACAAAGGCTTCGGAAGCGAAAACGGAATTTCTTATTACGGAATAACCGACATCAACCGTCATCCCAAGACGGCGGCTTACGCTTATATGAGCCAGCAGGACGACGTTCCCGTACTCGAAATAGGCGGAACGCTCTTCTACGGCGACAACGACGGCGGTATGCCCAATCCCATAGTGGTTTTCAGTAACTGCGAAGAAGTGCGTTTCTATAATCAGGGCGAACTTATAGCTTCTTTTAAGCCTGCAACCAAGGAATACAAAGGTCTTAAACATCCGCCGTTTATTATAGACAATCTGATAAGATGCGACGTGCAGAAAGACCTCGGCTTATCTGAAAGCGACGCTTATAAGTTAAGCAGAGTAATGCTTTCCTTTATGAGAGGAACGCTTACCTCTATGGAGAAGTTCGAAATCGTAGGTATTTGCAGAAAGTACAACAAAACCGTTCCCGAATGGACGAGAGAGGTCAGAAGAATCATTCACCGTCAGGGCGAGAACGACGATTACGAAGTAGCGGGCGTTATCAAAGGAAAAGAAGTCATAAGAAAGAAGATGGGCGTAAAGGGCGAACTCAGACTGAAGGCTGTTCCCATGGCTAAAAAGGTGGATATAACCAAATCTTACGAAATCGTAAGAGTGGACGCTCAGGTCATTTCCGACAACGGTCCGGTTTCGGGATATTCGGGCGCGGTTTCGTGCGAAGTTACGGGCGGTAAGCTTATAGGCGAAAACATCGTCGCTTTCGAAGACGGATCGGCTTCGTTCTACGTTAAAGTCTGTACGACGGGTACGGTTTCCGTCAAACTCAACGGAGGAAGTCTCGGACAGGCGATTACGCAGATAGAAGTTACGGGCGAAAAGAAGGAAACCAACTTCGTGACCGACGGAAGCGCGTATAAAGAATCGCAGGTTAAAGTAGACCTTAACGAAAAGGAGAAAGCGTAAGCTTTATCGTTTATGAACAAAAGAATAGGAATTTTCAGCGACACGCACGGAAACCTTCAGGCTCTGGAAGCTATTCTGGGGGAATTCAGAAAGAGAGAACTTGACGAGATTTACCACCTCGGCGACGTCATCTGTATGGGTCCCAATCCCAAAGAGTGTATGGATATTATTTTCGGCTCGAAGGATATACGTTGCGTAAGAGGCAACCACGACAACGATTATCTCATAAACTTCACGGCAAAAAGAGGCTTTTCTCACGTTTCCGTGGAACACAAAGAGTTTATGTATAAAGAAGCGGGCGACGAATACCGCAAAGTCATAGAAAAACTGCCTTATATAATAGAGGAAAACTATTTCGGGCTTAAAGTCGCTTATACGCATTACGCAAGACATTACGCGGAAGACCTCGGACGGGAAGTGTTTTACGTTATAGAAAAGAATCCCACGCCCGAAAGGTTCGACGAAATGTTTAAGGACATCGACGCCGACGTAATTTTTTTCGGACACAATCATTCGCCGATATCGATGAAAGGAAAGAAAAAGCTGTATATAGACGTGGGTTCGGTGGGTTGCCACAGATACGACTACGCGAGAGGCGTAATTCTTAACGTTTCGCCGGAAATGTATTTCGTGGAAAAAGTCCACGTGCCTTACGACAGAAAGGCTATGGAAAAAACCCTCGCGGACAAGAAAGTCCCGGGAATAGAAGAAATGATGAATTACTACTTTGCGGGTAATTAAGACAGAGAAGAGAAAGGATAGGGAGATTAAGGAGTAAAACAATGAAAGTTGTCGTAGATATAATGGGCGGAGATTACGCTCCCGACGAGATAATTCACGGTTGCGTGAAAGCTTTGAACGAAAGACAGGGCTTCGACGTGGTTATGTTCGGGGATAAAGCCCGCATAGAAAAGAAACTTACGGAATATTCCGTTAAAGCAGACAGAATAGAGATAGTACATACGGAAGAAGTCATAACCAACGACGACGTTCCCACCACCGCGGTAAAAACCAAGAAAGACAGTTCTCTCGTGAAAGCGTCGGTAAGAGTAAAGGAAGATCCCGAATGCGCGGGACTTGTTTCGGCAGGAAGTACGGGAGCCGTTTTAACGGCGGCTACTTTGCTTATAGGCAGAGTTAAGGGCGTCGTTCGTCCCGCACTCGCGCCCCTTCTTCCCACGCTGGGCGGAGGAAACGTCATTCTCGTGGACTGCGGAGCCAACGTCGATTGCAAGCCCAATATGCTCGTGGGATTCGCCCGTATGGGTAAGGCTTATTCGGAAGCTCTTTTAAGCGTCGAGAATCCGCGCATAGGTTTGCTTTCCAACGGCACGGAGGACAAGAAGGGCAACGAACTCACGCACGAAACTTTTACTCTTCTCAAAGAAGATCCGAGCTTTAATTTCCTCGGCAATATGGAAGCGAGAGAAATTCTTTCGGGAAATTACGACGTGGTCGTAGCCGACGGTTTCTACGGCAACGTAGCTCTTAAATCCGCCGAAGGCACGGCTCTTATGCTTATGAAACTCATTAAAGAAAAGATAAATTCGAGCTTTTCTTCCAAGTTGGGCGGAGCGCTCATAAGAAAGAAAATGTACGAAATCAAATCGATTATGGACTTTAACGAAAAGGGCGGAGCGCCCTTCCTCGGCGTGAAAAAGCCCGTGGTAAAAGCGCACGGGGCTTCCAAAGCAAATTCGATATGCGGTTCGATTTATCAGGTTCTCGATATGTGCGAAGCCGATTTCGTGGGTAAGCTTTCGGAGGCTCTCGGTAATGATTGATCGCGACACGTGGAAATTCTGCTTTAATACGCTCAGTAGGTACGGATTGGTAAACTCTTTGGAAGACGTGGACAGAGAACTTTTTACCGCCGTATTTACGCATAGTTCTTACGCTCACGAATACGGCGGAGAGTGCAACGAAAGGCTGGAACTGCTTGGCGACAGCATAGTAGGTTTTATAGTTACCGAACACCTTTACGACGTTTACCGCGATCTGGACGAAGGCGACTGTTCGAAACTTAAAGCAAAAGCCGTTTCCACGGAATCGCTGGCGGACTGCGCGAGAAGACTGGACCTTATAGATTACCTGCTTCTCGTGAGCGAAGCCCCGAGAAGAAACAATCCCGAACGTCTCGAAGCCAATCTTTTCGAAGCCTTTACCGCGGCGGTCTACCTTTCTTTCGGAATGGAAGGAGCGAGAAGACTGGTTCTTTCTTTGCTTGCGCCGTCCATAAAGGTGTGCGTGCAAAGAAAGTCCGTTTCGGATTATAAATCGGCGCTGTCCGAGCTTTGTCAGAAGCTTAAACGCCCTATGGAATACCGGGAAATCGGTCGTAGCGGTCCCGATCACAACCCGATTTTCGTATATTCGGTTCGCGTCGGAGATTGCGTCGCGGGCGTCGGAACGGGTAAATCCAAGAGCGAAGCTCAGTCCGCCGCCGCAAAAGAAGCGTGGGAAAAGCTTGCTCATCACGGATAAGCTTTCCTTTTTTGTTTTCGGGGAAGTTTGACTTCGTTGCATAAACCGCGCATAAAAACGGATATATACGAAAAAGATACGCGGACGGCAAACGCGTATAACGAAAACTATAAGAAGATAAACGCATACGGCTATATGTAGACTTTGCCTGAGGCAAGGTTTATAAACGCCCGTGGCGTCGGAGTAATAGATGAACTTATTGAAACTTGAAACCTACGGGTTCAAATCTTTTGCCGACAGGACGGAAATAGCTTTCGGCGACGGAATAACCGCGATAGTAGGTCCCAACGGTTGCGGAAAGAGTAACGTTTCCGACGTAATCAGATGGATTTTAGGGGAACAGTCGGCTCGTCAGCTTCGCGGAAAGAGCATGACCGACCTTATTTTCGGCGGAACGGAACAGCGCAAATCTATGAGCTATTGCGAGGCTTCGCTGTATTTCGACAACTCGAACAGGCTTTTCCCGTTGGATTTCGACGAAGTGGTGATAACGAGAAAGCTTTATCGTTCGGGCGAAAGCGAATACTATATAAACAGAAGAACGGCAAAGCTCAGGGAGATTCTCGACCTTATGCGCGACGTAGGACTGGGAAGAGACGGATATTCCGTCGTAGGACAGGGCAGAATGGACGCCATTCTGAACGCGCGCCCCGAGGACAGACGAGCCATATTCGAAGAAGCTCTCGGAATAAGCAAATTCCGTATACATAAAAACGACACCGAACGCAAACTCGAAAGAACCGCCGACAATATGTCGCGAGTCAAAGATATTATGAGCGTTCTGGAAAAGAGACTTCCCGTACTCGAAAAACAGTCGGAGGACGCGGAAAAGTTCCTTGAACTCAAAAACGACCTCAGACGGCACGAAATCAACAGATACGTTTATTCGGCGGAAAGTTCGAGGGAAGAAAAAGCTTCTCACCTTAAAAAAGCCGAAGAAATCGGAACTTTGCTCGAAGCGAAAGAAAGAGAAATTCAGGAACTTAAAGAGCTTTACGACGGGCTTTTTGCGGGAATGGGCGAAAGAGACGAAGAAATTCAGAGACTGTCGTCGGAAGAAACCAGACTCAGAGTCATTCTCGAAAGAAAAGCGGGCGAAAACAATCTTTTCGCGGAAAAACTGAGGAGCGCGAGAGAATCGGCTGAGTCTTTGTCGGCGGACGCAAAGCGCGCGGAAGAAGAAATTTCTCAGGCGGAAGGGCTTTTCGCGTCGGCTCAGAGAAGAAAGGGCATAAGTCAGGCTCAGGCAAAGGAAGCCCGCGAAGAACGCGACGAACTCGTTCTGTGTCTTTCCGAAACGGGAAAGAAGATCGACGCCAGCCGTGAAAAGATAAAGGAAAAGAGCGAAGGCGTTCTGGAAATCCTCGACGGCGTTACGGAAATAAGAAGCAAACGCGCGTCGGCTATTTCGGAAAAAACCACTCTCAGCGAAAGACTTTCGGAAATCGCTCTCGAAGAATCGGTAAACTCGGAAAGACTTTCCGGACTTTCGACTGCGCAGAAAGGCATGCTCAGCGAATTCGGAGAAGCCAAGGCACGACTTAAAGAAGTCTCGGAAGCCCTTAAAAAGGCAACTGCGGGCGCGGACGAAGCTCGAGCCGTGCTTGCCCGTCTTACGCCGAGACTCAACGAACTTAACGAAGAAAGACTTAAACTCAAAACCAATTTCGATATGCTCAAAGGCATTTCCGAGCGTTACGAAGGCTATAACCAGACGGTAAGGCTTCTTATGAAGGACGCTCAGGAGAACGAAAAGCTTTCCGATTGCATATTGGGCGTGGTTGCCAATATAATAAGAGTTCCCGAGCGTTACGAACTGGCTATGGAAACGGCTCTCGGCGGAGCTTTGCAGAATATCGTTACCGAAACCGATACCGACGCGGCTTACGTTATCGAATACCTGAAAGCAAAGAAGTACGGCAGACTGACCTTCCTGCCTCTTGGAAGCGTAAAACCGCATAATTTCTCCGAGAGGCGCGCCCTTTCGGAAAAGGGAGCTTTGGGCGTCGCGTCCGAACTTATAGGTTTCGACAGCCGTTTCAGCCCCGTGGTACTCAATCTTTTAGGTTCGACCATGATTGCCGACAATATGGACAACGCCGTTAAAATCGCGAGAAAATACGGTTACGGTTTCAGAATAGTCACTCTCGACGGAGAAATCCTTTCGCCTCAGGGTTCGCTTACGGGCGGAAGCCACAGAAGCAAAGAGTATAACATTCTTGCGACGGACAGACTTATAAGCGACACGCAAAACAGACTGAGGAACGTCTCTGCCGAACTTGCGAAACTGCGTTCGGAATACGAAAAAGCGCAGGAGAACCACGGCAGACTTTCCCGCGAGAAAGAAAAAACCGCTATGGAATGCGCCGACCTTACCGTTAAAACGGCTGCTCTCGAACAGAAGCTTGGCGGAAGCGAAGCTCTCGAAGGGAACGAAAAGGACATCTCGGTAAGACTTGCCGCGGAGAAGAAACAGAAGCAAGAAAGACTAATCGAACTCGATAAACTCATAGCCGAGTACACCGAAGAAGAAAACCGCCGTACCAGCGCAAAAGAGGCGCAGACGGCAAGTTCGGGCGAAGAAGAAAGGATTCTTGCCGAACTCAACGCCGAAAAGGACAGACTTACCGAAGCCTGCTCGGAAGCCAAGGAAAGATACGCAAAAGCCGTGTCTTCTCTCGAAAGCGCGGAAGCGGACATTGCGTCGAATTTGCAGAGAATAGAGCAGAGCAAAGCCCTTCTTAAACGGAAGCAGGAAGAACTCGAACAAAAACGAAGCGAAATTTCGGGTTACGAAGAGGAAGTCAAGAGACGTTCGGCTGACACCCCCGAAGCCGAAGAAATCAAAAAGATAGAGCTTGAAAAAGCCGTCAGACAAAAGGAAAAAGCCGAACTTTCGGGTAAACTTTCCCAAACGGACGACCTTAAAACACAAAGAAGCGACGAAGCTATGGAACTTCGCCGAAAAATAGACAAAGAGAATATGCTTGCCGAAAAGGTCGAAACCGAACTCAACGCAATGCAGGAAAAGATTATGGAAGACTACGGTCTTACCTACGAATCCGCACTTGCTTTCAGAGAGGAAAACTACGACGCCACGGAGTCCAGAAAGCAGATAAATTCGCTGAGAACGGCTATAAACAAGCTCGGCGACGTCAACGTTTCGGCTATAGAAGAATACAAATCGGTAAAAGCCGAATACGACGCCGATTGCTCGCAGATGGCGGACCTCGAAAAAGCCATAGGCGACCTCAACAAGATAATTTCCGATCTTACGGGAGAGATGGTCAGCCGTTTCGACGCGGGATTCGAGAAGATAAGTTCCAATTTTTCGAAGATTTTCGCCGAACTTTTCAGCGGAGGCAAGGCTTCCATGCGGATAGAACGCGAAGAAGGAGCCGATCCGTTGGATTTCGGCATAGAAATAGAAGCTCAGCCCCCGGGAAAGAAATTACAGAACATTTCGCTTTTATCGGGCGGAGAAAGAGCTTTGACCTGTATAGCCATTCTGTTTGCGATACTGAAACTCAGTCCGATGCCCTTCTGCGTTCTCGACGAAATCGAAGCGCCTCTGGACGACGCAAACGCGGAGAGAGTGGCGAGATATTTAAGGAAATATTCGGGCGAAACGCAGTTCGTGGTAATCACGCACAAAAAGCCCACCATGGAAAACGCGGACAGACTGTTCGGCGTAACCATGCAGGAAAAGGGCGTAAGCAAAATAGTCAGCGTGCTTTTAACCGAAGCCGTCCGCCACGTTCAATAAAGATATAAAGAGGTATAAATATGGGATTTTTTTCCAAGATAATCAACGGTCTCAAAAAGACGAAAGCAGTTATCGGGCATAAGCTCAACCAGCTCTTCAAAAAGGGCGTGTACGACGATAATTTCTTCGACGACCTTGAAAGCATTCTTCTTACCGCAGACGTAGGAGCGACTGCCACGGAAGAGATTATAGACAAACTCAGAGTCAGCCTTAACAAAAACACCGTAAGCGATCCCGAAAGAGCGCAGGAACTTCTTAAAGAGATAATGAAGGAACAGATAAGCGGAGAAGCTTTCGACTTCGACCTTAAACCTATGGTTATTCTCGTTTCGGGCGTAAACGGGGTAGGTAAGACCACTACGATAGGTAAGCTTGCAAACCTTTACAGGAACAAAGGCAAGAGCGTTACGGTTGCCGCGGCGGACACTTTCAGAGCGGCTGCAAGCGAACAGCTGGAAATATGGGCGGAAAGAGCGGACGTAAGAATAATCAAGCACGAAGAAGGAAGCGATCCCGCTTCGGTGGTTTTCGACGCCATAGCTTCGGCTAAGTCCAGAAAGACCGACGTTCTTATCGTGGACACGGCAGGCAGACTTCATAACAAGAAGAACCTTATGGAAGAGCTTAAAAAGATAGAGAGAATTATCGACAGAGAATTCCCCGAAGCTTACAGGTGCAATCTTATCGTTCTCGACGCAACCACGGGACAGAACGCTATAAATCAGGTGGAAGTCTTTAACGAAGCCATAGATATAGACGGTATCATTTTAACCAAGCTCGACGGAACGGCAAAGGGCGGAGTAGTCTTTGCGATAAAAGCCGAAATGGACGTTCCCGTCTACTTCGTGGGCGTGGGCGAAGGAATAGACGACCTTATGCCCTTCGATCCCGAAAGCTTCGTGGAGGGAATTATTTAGTCTGACTTTGCGTTTCGGAAGGTAACCGTTGGCAGAACCCGACGCCGTTTGTCCCCGTTACCAAAACGAAGGGATTTTAACTACGAAAACGCGGTAAGGTTTTATACAAAAAACGCACGTTGAAATCTTATACGGAAAAATCGGAAAGGAGCTGACCATGCAGGGAACTTTCGGCTCGGCGGAAATTACAGCCGGCAATGCGCTTAAAACTTTATGCGGAAAATACCGCGTCGTCGTAATATCCCGAGGCTACGGAAACGACGGAAAAACGACTGCAAGACTTTTGGCGGGAGGCTTATATAAGTCGGGAACGCGCGTTTTGGTGACGCCCGAACCCGTTCCGCCCGCGTGCGCGCCCTTTTTTGCAAAAGGCGAAAGCGGAGTGGCAATCGCGGTGTTGCCGTTTACGGGTAACGGCGGACTTATCCTTGCGGACGAAAAGGGAATTATTCCCGTTAAAAAAGGAGAAACGCCCGGGACGAGCCTTGATTTTTACGAAGAAGGCTTGGCATGCGGAATGATTTCCACGGCGGAAGGCGGTTACGACGATTATATAAAGGCTCTGACGGCGAAGTTTCTTCCGACTGAAAAAGCTTCCGCGGTAAGCCGAAAGGGTATGAGACTTGCGGAGGGCGAATACGGATGGCTTTTCCGGAGGCTTTCGGGCAAGACCGCGCTTTATTCGCCAATGAACGGCAGGGCTTTCAGAAGCCTTCCTCACGTACTCACTCTTATGGGTTTTAAGGACGTTATTCCCGTGACGGAAGACGCTTACCCGTCGGATAAAGTGCGCGTCGGGCTTAACGGAGAAGGCTTTTTAAGAGCGGTTCTCTTTTCGGGCGAAGGAAAAAGCGGAGAGGTGTTTTTCGCGTCCGACGCGGAAGGAACGAAACTGCTTCTTCTTGTTAAAGAGAACGGAAAGTTCAGAGCGGTTACGGACGAAGAACTCAGGTCTTCCTTAGAAGAACTGCAAAGAGAAGAACCCGAACTTATGAAAGACGTTCGGGCGGAGTTCAACGGCGGAGTCAGACTTAAACCGAATAACTTATGGTTACCCGACGCTTCTGCGGGCGCGATATATATAGGTTCGGCGTTTTTGGCTAAACGAAACTGAGGTTACTTCGCGTAAATTAAACAAAAAAACGGAAACTTACGAACGAATACGAAAAAAGGCGCAAAATCGGGCGCTACGGCTTAAATTCGGAATACGAAACCGTAAAAAGGAGGAATTATGAGAATCAGAATCGATTACAACAATATGATGGAGAGTTCCATCGGAGAAAGAGGAATTTCCGTTTCGGATATCGAAAGCGTGAGAGAACGCGCGGAAAAGGCTTTAAGTGCGGTTCAGAGTCTGAGAGGAACGGGCTGGCTCGGCTGGACGGAACTTCCCTATAATCAGGGCGAAATCGTCTGCAAAATAGAAGAGCTTGCGACGAAGATCCGTAAAAACTACGAGAATTTCGTAGTTCTCGGAATAGGCGGTTCGGCTCTCGGTCCGATTACGGTTTTCCAGTCGCTCAAACACCTTTACTATAACGAACTTTCCGCCGAGAAGAGAAACGGTCCGCGTTTTTACGTTCTCGACAACGTAGATCCCGAGAGAATGAACGCTCTTTTCGATATTATAGACGTAGAAAAGACCATGTTCAACGTTATAACCAAATCGGGCGCGACAAGCGAAACCATGAGCCAGTACCTTATCGTTTCGGATATTCTGGAAAAGAAACTCGGTAAGGATTGGGGCAGTCATATCGTCGCCACCACCGACGCCAAGAAAGGCAACCTCATTAAACTCGCGGAGAAAGAAGGTTTCCCGACTTTCGTTATCCCCGACGGCGTGGGCGGTCGTTTTTCGGAACTTTGCCCCGTAGGTCTTCTTCCCGCGGCTGTTCTCGGAATAGATATTAAAAAGCTTTTAGAGGGCGCGGCGGCTATGGACGAAGCCTGCAAGAACAAGGACATATACGCTAATCCCGCTCTCATTACGGCGGTTCTTTCCTATCTTGCCATGAACAGCGGAAAGAACGTTTCGGTAATGATGCCCTATTCGGACGCTCTTAAGAGCTTTGCCGATTGGTATTGTCAGCTTTGGGGCGAAAGTCTCGGAAAGAGCAAGGACAGGCAGGGCGAATACGTTTACGCGGGACAGACGCCCGTCAAGTCTCTTGGCGCAACCGACCAGCACAGTCAGCTTCAGCTTTACACCGAAGGACCTTTCGACAAGGTTGTAACCTTCATTGCCGTGGAAGAGTTCAGAAACGATATAACCATTCCCGACGGTTGCAGAGAGTTCCCCGACGTGCATTTCCTTTCGGGCAACAAGATGAGCAGACTTATAAACACCGAGCAGAAAGCCACGGCTTACGCTCTTAAAAAGGCGCAGAAAATGAATATGACCGTCACCGTGGATAAGCTGGACGAATTCACTATGGGAGAACTTCTCTTCCTTTACGAAATGCAGACGGCTTACACGGGAGAACTTCTCAACGTCGACGCGTATAATCAGCCGGGCGTGGAAGAAGGCAAAAACGCAACCTACGCTATGTTCGGAAGAAGCGGTTACGACGAAAAACGCAAAGAACTCGAAAGCGTTCCCGCACCCAAAGAAGAATTTATCGTAGGATAAACGGAATAAAAGCTTTCCGTTCTTTATTACAGGCGTTTAACGAGGATAAAGAACGGAATTAAAATACAGGAGTTAATTATGTACGTAAAAAAGCCCGAAAAGGGAATGAGAGATATATTGCCCAAGGACCTTCTTCTCAGAGAGAAGGTTATGAAAACCATAGAGGACACATACAGACTTTACGGTTTCAGTCGCATAGAAACGCCCTGCGTGGAAGACATAGGTCTTCTGACGGGTAAAAACGGCGGAGACAACGAAAAGCTTATCTTCAAAATTCTGAAACGCGGAGAAAAACTCAACGAAAACGACGGTCAGCTTTGCGACTGCGGACTGCGTTTCGACCTTACCGTGCCGTTAACGCGATTCTATTCCAACAACGTCGCTTCTCTGCCTTCGGTATTCAAGGCTATGCAGATAGGCAACGTCTGGCGCGCGGACAATCCTCAGAAAGGAAGATTCCGTCAGTTCGTTCAGTGCGACATAGACATTATCGGCGAAGAAACCTGTCTTGCCGAAATCGAACTTATCTCGGCTACGACCGAAGCCCTTTATAAGTTGGGCTTTTCGGGCTTTACCGTAAGAGTCAACGACCGTCGCATTTTACGGGCAATTGCGGTATTCAGCGGATTCGACGAAGAAGATTTCGATAAAGTCTACATCTCTCTCGATAAGCTGGATAAAATCGGTATGGACGGAGTTAAAACCGAGCTTATTGAGGAAGGGATGAGAGAAGAGAACGTAGACAGGCTCATATCCTGCGTCAACGGTATCCGCGAGGCGGAAAATCCGCTTGAAAAGGCGGAAGAAGTTTTGTCTTCCGTTATAGAAGAGGGCGTGTTTGACGGTCTTAAAGAGATTTTTACCGCAACGAAAGCTCTTACGAAGGGTTGCAACGTGGATTTCGACGTTACGCTCGTAAGAGGAATGAACTACTATACGGGTACCATTTTCGAAATCGCAATGGACGGACTGGGATATTCCGTCGCAGGCGGAGGAAGATACGATAAGCTTCTCGGAAAATTCACGGGTAAAGATATGCCGGCGTGCGGTTTCTCGATAGGTTTCGAAAGAATCGTATCCGTGCTTGCCGAAAAAGGCGAATATCCCCGGACGGAAGAATCCGTTGCGATCGTTATTCCCAAAGGCGCGGACGAAAAGCTTATAGAAAACGCGATGAAACTTGCGGGAGACAAGCGCAAAGAGGGCGTAAGATGTTCGGTTATAAAGAAGATGAAGAACTTTAAGCTTCAGCTTGACGAGCTTTTAAGAGAAGGTTTCGGAACGGCTCTCGTGCTTTCCGAATCGGGAGAAATAAAAGAAATGAAGCTTTCCGCAAAATAATGCGGATAAATCACGGTAGAAGGTAATGCTTGTTTGGGTAAATAACGTCGTCTTCGGTTACGACGACAAGATAATTTTAACCGATCTGGAGCTTTCGGTCAACGAAGGCGACAGAATAGGTCTCGTGGGAGCCAACGGCGAAGGAAAAACCACTTTACTTAATCTTATTATGGGGAGTCTCGAACCCGTAAGCGGAGAGATTTCGCGTAAATCGGGATTAAGAGTGGGTTATATGAAGCAAAATCAAGGGCTGGACAGTTCTCTTACCGTTTACGAAGAAATGAGAACGGTTTTCAGAGAAGTGCTTGAAGCCGAAGAGAAAATGCGACTCCTCGAAGCCGAAATGGCGGTAACCGATCACGACTCGCTTGAATTCAGAAGAAAGTCGGACGAATACGAAAGGTATAATTCCGTTTTCACCGCGGGCGAAGGCTATAATATCGACGTGAAAATCAGAACCGTCCTTTCGGGTATGGGTTTTCTCGGAAGAGAGAACGAACACATAAAGACCATGAGCGGAGGAGAAAAGACGAGGCTTATGCTTTGCAGACTTCTTCTTGCCGCGCCCGAACTTCTCATTCTCGACGAACCCACCAACCACCTTGACATAAAGACGCTTTTCTGGCTGGAAAAATATCTTTCGGGCTATAAAGGCGCGATACTTACCGTTTCGCACGACCGTTACTTTTTAGATAAAACCGTTTCCAAAATCTGGGACCTCGAAAACCGCACGGTTACGACTTACACGGGAAACTACACGAAATACAAGGTTCTTAAACGCGACAGACTTATAACTCTCGAAAAAGAGTACGAAAAACAACAGAAGCAAGTGGCTTCCATGCTCGATTACGCGCAGAAGAACATTGCTCGGGCTTCGACTTCCAACAGCGCGAAAAGCAGGCTTCACAGGCTGGCAAATATGGAAATAGCCGATAAGCCTTTCGTGGACAGAAGAACGCCCAAGTTTTCCTTCGCCTTTGAAAAAGAACCCGTAAAGGACGTTCTGACCGTCCGTAATCTCACCTTGGAGTTCCCGGGGAGAGTGCTTTTCGAAGACGCGAACTTCACCCTTATAAGAGGAACGAAAACCGCTCTTTTAGGCGCGAACGGAACGGGTAAAACCACGCTTATACGTTACATTATGAGCGGAAAGGGCGAACAGGTCGGAAAGGTGGCTTTCGGAAAGAACGTAAAACCCGCCTATTACGATCAGGAAAACATCAATCTCGATTACGATAAAACGGTTATCGACGAAATCTGGTTCAAAAATCACAGACTCTCTCAGACGGAAATACGTTCCGCACTCGCGAGAATGCTTCTTTCCGCCGAAGACATAGAAAAGAAAGTGGGCGTTTTAAGCGGAGGAGAACGCGCTAAACTTGCTTTCGCGCTTTTGATGCTGGAAAAAGGAAACTTCCTTATTCTCGACGAACCCACCAACCACCTCGACCTCGTCGCGAGAGAAGCTCTCGAAGACGCTCTCAAAGAGTTCGAAGGCACGCTTCTTTTCGTTTCGCACGACAGATACTTTATAAGCAGTCTTGCGGGTAACTTCCTTGAAATCGAAGACGGTAAGATTACCTCTTTTAAGGGCAGTTACGACGAATATACGGCTGAAAAACAGAAAGCAGAAGAAAAACAACGCGCCGAAGAAGCCGTTAAAGCAGAGGAAGTCCGCACGGCTAAACCCAAAAGCGAGAATAAAGGTTTCCGCTCGAAAGAAGACCGCGCCAAAGAAGTCAGCCGTAAACAGCGTATAGCTTTCCTCGAAAAACAGATGAAGCAACTCGAGGAGGAACAAGCTTCTCTTAACGAAGAGCTTTCGGGAAGCCCCGACTACAAACGGGTTATGGAGATTTCCGAAAGGCTTTGCCAAATAGAAACGGAACTTGACTCTGCGCTTTCCGAATGGACGGAAATTGCGGACTGAACCTCGTTTCCTTTTAGTTTTTGGTTTCGGAAAAATTAAAAACGGACTTGCGTTAAAAACGCAACGCTTTCAAAAACGCAAAAGTCTTTCAAAGACGGATAAAACGAGCAAAAACGTATAAAAAAGATTTGGTTTTTAATATATAAAACGGGGAAAACGGTGAGATTATGCGAAAAACCGTAATAATAGCGGGCGGTTCGGGCGGAATAGGTCAGGCTTGCGCCCGAGCTTTCCATAAAAAAGACTACAACGTCGTCATAGGATGCAATAATTCTCTCGGCAGTGCCGAAGCTCTTGCGGAAAAGATAAATTCCGACGGGGGTTCGGCTATAGCGGTGCGCGCCGATTTAACGGGTTTAAGCGGTGCGGAAGCTTTGTTTGCAGGGGCTAAAAAGCGTTACGGACGGGTTGAAGTTCTCGTGAACTGTTGCGGAGTAAGCGCGAGAAAACTGCTTATCGACCAGACGGAAGAAGAGATAGTTTCGGTTATGAACGCAAATCTGCTTTCGGCTGTTTTTCTCACAAAAACCGCGGTAAAGGAAATGCTTCATACGGGAGGAAGCGTGGTTAACGTTTCGTCCATGTGGGGAATGGCCGGCGCAAGTATGGAAGCCGTCTATTCTTCGGCAAAAGCGGGCGTTATCGGGCTTACCAAAGCCGTAGCCAAGGAATACGCGCCTATGAATATAAGAGTAAACTGCGTCGCGCCCGGGTCTACCGACACGGCAATGATGAAAGAGTTTTCGGACGAGGACATGCAACTTATAAAAGAGGATATTCCGCTTATGAGAATGGCTTCTCCCGAAGAAATAGCCGACGCGATTTTGTTTACGGCGGAACATCCGTACATGACGGGAGTTACGCTCAACGTTTCGGGCGGTGCGGTAATATAAACTTTTTGAATATTTACCCGCGCGGGCTTGACTTAACGCCCGGAATAGATTACAATTATACCGTAAACATATGCGGTGAAGAAACCGCTTTATAAGTAAATTCAAGGAGGACAAAAAATGAAAGTATCTCAGATGCAATACGAACGCCCCGATTTCGATAAGCTCATAGCTCGTTCGGAAGAGGTTCTCGAACGTTTCAATCAGGCAAAATCGGCTGAAATTCAGATGCAGTGTCTCGAAGAAATAGAAAGATTGGGCGAACACCCCATTACCATGGCAGGTCTGGCTCAGATAAGATTCACTCTCGACAGCAACGACGAATTTTACGCTAAGGAAAAGGATTTTGTCGACGAAGAATCCCCCAAACTCAGCCTGTTCTATCAGAAACTCGCTAAATCCATTCTCGAATCCAAACATATCGAAGGTCTTAAAACCATGCTTCCCAAGGTTGTTTTCGATTCGCTCGAACTTCAGGTCAAGTCGGTCAACGAAAAGATTCTTCCTCTTATGGTAGAAGAAAGCAAACTGGTTACCGAATACAGCAAGCTTATAAACAACGTAGTTATCGAATATAACGGCGAAAAGTACAATACTTCCACTATCAACAAGTTCTTCACCAACAGCGACAGAGAAGTAAGAAGAAGCGCGACCATGGCTTTTTCCGACGCTATGATGGAAATTGCGCCCGAGCTTGACGACCTTTACGACAAACTCGTTAAGGTAAGAACCCGTATGGGCAGAGAGCTGGGATTCGAAAACTTCAGCGAACTGGGTTATATGAGAATGGGCAGAACCTGCTACGGAAAAGAAGACATAGCCAAGTTCAGAGAGAACGTCAAAAAATACATCGTTCCCGCAGTTGCCGAGAAGAAAGAAGAAATCCGCAGGAAGTTCGGCTGGGATAAAGTTCATGCCTACGATAACGGCGTTTATACCGAAAAAGAACCCAAGCCCGAAGGAACGCCCGAAGAAATCTTCGAAAACGGAAGCAAGATGTATCACGAACTTTCTCCCGCAACGGGATACCTCTTCGACAGAATGCGCGACGACGAAGCTTTCGACGTTATGCCCAAAAAGGGAAAATGGGGAGGCGGATACTGCACCAGCATTCCCGAATACAAAACTCCCTTTATTCTTGCAAACTTCAACGGCAGTTCTCACGACGTGGAAGTTTTAACTCACGAATTCGGTCACGCTCTCGCAGCGGAATTCGGTTTCAGACTCGGTTACGGTCAGCAGGAAGCGACTATGGAAACGTGCGAAGTTCATTCCATGAGCATGGAATTCCTTACCTATCCCTGGATGAAGAGCTTCTTCGGCGAAAGACTTGCCGATTATAAGTTCACCCACATTATGGGCGCCTTCTCCTTTATTCCTTACGGAACGATAGTAGACTACTTCCAGCAGACGGTTTACGACAATCCCGATATGACTCCCGCAGAAAGAAACGCTTTCTGGGCTAAGATAGAACACGAATTCCTTCCGCACGTCGAATTCGACGATATTCCCTTCTATAAGGAAGGCAGAAGATGGCAGAGACAGATGCATATCTACGAATCTCCCTTCTACTATATCGACTACTGTCTCGCTCAGTTCACGGCGTTCCAGATTCTCTCGCTTTCTCTCGAAAACTGGGACGAAGCTTACGCAAAATATATGAAATTCCTTCGTCAGGCAGGCTCCAAGTCCTTTACCGAACTTCTCGAATTCGCCGACCTCAAAACGCCTTTCGAAGAAAAACCCTTCATCGAAGTTTGCGACGCCGTAAAGAAACTCGTTTAAGCGGTATAAACTTTATTAACGCATAACAAAATCAAAAATCGCGCCTCGGGTGTAAAACTCGGGGCGCGTTTTTAATGAGCGGTTTGCTTTTGCAAACGAAGCCGTTTTAATCCCGAAAAATATAAAAATATGGGGTTAAAGCAACTGTTATATAAAAAATAATTGCCAATATTCACTAAATATGATAAACTGTAATAAGTATGAACAAACGTAAGAGGAAACTACGTTTGCGGAGAAGGATGCGCCGGAGCAGCGCAAAAGAGGAGAAGAGTAAAAATGAAGACAGCTAAACCGACGATAACTCAGATTATCGCAACTACGGGTATTTTAACGGCTTTGTCGCTTATATGGACGACGTTTATGTATACCGTTCCTCTCGGAACGTGGTCGTTTACGCCCTTTTCGCATATCTTTATTTTTCTCGGAATGTACTATAACCCGATAACGGGTATTTTCGTCGCGATAGGAACCTTTTTCGGTTTCTTTATAAAAGGCGCCGACACGATTATCTGCATGCGCGCCGGAAGCCAGATACTGTTCGTGATTTTAGGCATGATTCTGCTTAAAAAGACAGATATAAACAAGCCTGCGGGTATGATAATCTTTGTTCTTTCCACGGCTCTTCTGCACGCCTTAGCCGAAACGGGTTGCGTGTACCTTGCGTTATATCTCAACGTTCCCGTCAAAAGCGAAGCGGCAGCCTACATATGGGGCGCGACTTTCGGCGGAACGGTAGTTCACAGCACGCTCGACTGTCTTGCGGCTTACTTCCTTGCAAGACTTCTTTCCAAAAGAAAGATTGTTCACTTTACCGAAATCGAACGTCTGCCCGAAGACAAACAGCCTTCTCGGGAAGACGGCAACAATTAACTTTCAGCAATAGAGGAACGACATGAAAAAAGAGAAATTCACCGAGGAAAAGACCGAACTTACCGAGGAAACTCAGGAAATCGGAGAAAACTCAGAGAAAATCGCAAAAGCCGAAAACAAGGACGACAAAGGCTTCAAAGGCTTTATAAAAGACAAAGCCAAAATCGTGGACGGAGCGAGCGGACCGGTTGCCGTGAAACGCGCGGTGGGCAGAGAAGGCGTAGTCTGCGTGATAGTTTTCATCGTGCTTTTCGGACTTCTCGGAAGCGTTATGGGTATGGGCAACCTTATCAACACGCTTTTTGCCAATTCCTACGACCTTCTCATAAACACGGTTCTCAATATTATGGCTCTTGCCGTAGTCGCGGGCGCGGTTTCCTACGTTTTCACGGAATTCGGCGTTATCGCCATGGCAAACAAGTTCCTTGCGCCTCTTATGAAACCGCTTTACGGAATGCCCGGCGCGAGCATAATCGGAATATTCGCCTGCTACATGTCGGATAACCCGGCTATTCTTTCTCTTGCCGAAGACAAGAAGTTCAGATGCTACTACAAGAAGTATCAGTTCCCCGCGCTCTGCAATATGGGTACGGCTTTCGGTATGGGACTTATAGTTACCGTCTATATGCTTAAAGTATCGGGCGTTTATAATCTTCCTCACGCGGGACTTGCCGTTCTTATGGGCAATATCGGCGCTGTCGTGGGAAGTATAGTTTCCTGCCGTATAATGATGATTTTCACCAAGAAGATTTACGGAACGGAAGCCAACGCCATAGACGGTCTGGACAAAGATTTCGATATTCTTAAATACAGAGAAGTCCGTCAGGGCGGATTTATGAGCAGACTTTTCGACGCTCTTCTGGAAGGCGGAGCAAGCGGAGTAAAGGTAGGCGTTTCGGTTATCCCGGGCGTTCTCATTATCTGTAACTTCGTTCTCGTGCTTATAGGAAGTCAGCCTGCGGGCGGTTATACGGGCGGAGCCAACGAAGGCATAGACCTTATTTCCCGTATAGGCGGAGTGGTAAGCGCGATTTTCGATCCGCTTTTCGGGTTCCAGTCCCCCAACGGTATAGCCGTTCCTCTGACGGCTTTGGGTTCTGCGGGCGCCGCGGTAAGAATCGTTGACACACTTTTAAAAGACAACCTTGCAAACATACACGACGTAGCCGTGTTTACCTCTATATGTATGTGCTGGTCGGGCTACCTCAGCACTCACGTCGCAATGATGGACAGCCTTCATTGCAGAGAACTTACGGGTAAAGCCATTCTTTCTCACACCATAGGCGGTATCTGCGCGGGTATCTTCACAAACTACGCGTTCAAACTTATAATGCTTCTTATTTAGGAGGTAAGCTTTGGAAAAGGAAAAATCTTTGAAAACTTTATCGACGGTAATAAACGTGCTTGCCATAGCTTTCGTAATTTTCCTTATCGTAATTACGACGGCTTTCGTATCGGTAAGAAACAATCACGGAATGATGACCGTACTTTCGGTCGGGTATTTTTCCGACGACACCTACCTTTATACCGTTGCGCTTTCGGGTAACGAAGGCTACGAACTTACCGAGAACAGCGTAGGCAAAACCGTGGCGTATATGGACGAAAAAGACGGTATGACGGTAAAAGCGGGACTTATCGAAGAAATAGAAGAGGTTAAAGATTACGAACTTCCCAAGGTAAAAATGAAGGACGGGACTTCCGTTAAGGTCAGGAACATCGTGGGAACGATTTCGGGTAAATCGGGCGCCGGCGTATTCAACGCCGTTACCACGAAGAAAGGATATATCCTTTGTATGTGTATCCCGGGCATTCTGTTTATAATTTACTATCTCGTGTCGATAATTCTTTATTACAGAAAATCCGCAAAACCCGTGAAATCCGCGTCGGGTAAACCCTCTTCGGGCAAACAGGAGAAAACGGCTTCGAAACCCGTAAAAAAGAGCGTTAAATCGCGTTCCAAAAACAAGGAAAAAGACGGACACGACGACCTTAAGGAGAGCTTCTGATGAAAAGACTGCCTAAACCCGTCACTCTGCTCAGCAGACTGCTGTTTACGCCCTTCGGAATAGCCGTGGGCGTGCTTTGCGCAGAACACGTGGTGGAATACCTTAAAATAGATTCGCTTATAGGTTCGGCTGCCGTCCTTATAATCGGAGGACTGATTTTAGGAACGGTGTTTTTCTTTGCGGGCGAACTTATCTGCAGAGTCATTTACACGTCGGTGTCCAAACTTACGCACACTCTGAAGCAGTATTCGGGACGGGAAATAATCGCGGGCGGTCTGGGACTTATCTGCGGAATGTTTTTAGCCAGCCTTATAAACAAGCTGTTTGAAATGATTTCCGTCAAGTGGATGTCCATCGCGCTTTCCACAATGAGCTACATTTTCTTTGCGTTCGTAGGTCTGATTCTCGGAATAAACTACCTGAAAGCCATTATCATAACTACCGACGTAAGCGATAACAACGTTTCCAAGCTTCTCGACGCAAGCGTTCTTATCGACGGAAGAATTTTGGGAGTAGCCAAAACGGGATTCGTGGAAGGTCCGTTCATTATCCCGGCTTTCGTCGTAGCTCAGCTTCAGGGCATCGCAGACAGCGAAGATTTGCTTAAAAGAAGCCGTGGCAGAAGAGGACTCGACGTCATAAACGAACTTCAGAAGTGTTTCGGAATGAGCGTGGTTATCGACGACAGCGACTTTGCCGACACGCCCGACATCGACGGCAAGATTCTCAAACTCGCTTTGAAACTCAAATGCGTTATCATAACCGTAGACTTTAACCTCAACAAAGTCGCTTCGGTTAAAAAGATAAAGGTTCTCAATCTCAACGAACTGTCCAACGCCATAAAACCCGTTGCGATTCCGGGCGAAAAGGTTACGCTTACCATTCTGAAAGAGGGTAAGGAAGCGGGACAGGGCGTGAGTTATCTCGAAGACGGCACTATGGTCGTCATCGAAAACGGCGGAGATTACGTAGGAAAAACCGCCGTCGTAACCATTACGACTTCCCTTCAGACGGGCGCCGGCAGAATCATCTTCGGACGGATTCTCACCGACTGAAATCGAGAGAAGATTATTTGGATTAAACGAGGTAAGGGTAAGCGTTTCTTGGGAATAACGTAATCCGAGTCTCTTTTAATAAAACTTTTTCAGGAGGTAGTAACAATGTTTACTGCAAAAGAAATACGCAATAACGCGCGTAAATCACTCACGACAAACTACGGACTGTTGCTTGCCGGCTACGTCGTAACCTTCCTTATCATGGGAGTGTTCTACGGTAGCGACAGCGCTCTTTCCTACATCGGCAAAGACGGAAGATATTATATGTATTCGACGGGTATCTCCATCTTGTCCATCATTATCGGCGGACCTATGTTCGTAGGTTTCGCTTCTTTCTGTCTTGACATTTCGAGACGTAAAGACACTCAGGTCGGAAACATCTTCTCCGTAGGTTTCGGTAAATGCTTCGGCACAGCCGTTCTCACCAACTTCCTTAAAGGCTTGTTTATCCTTCTTTGGTCGATTCTTCTTGTCGTTCCCGGTATAATCAAAGCCCTTGCTTATTCGCTTGCGGAATACCTTATCGCAGATAACCCCGGAATGGGCGCGATGGAAGCCATTAAACGCAGTCAGGAACTTATGAAAGGACATAAAGCCCGTCTGTTCCGCCTTATACTCAGCTTTATCGGCTGGTATCTTCTTTCCGCTCTTACCGCCGGAATCCTTATGCTCTTCTACGTAGGTCCCTATTATTCCATGGCTATGGCTGAATTCTATCGCTCCGTAGTCGAAGCAGGTAAGCCCGCAGACGCAAATAACGGCGGAGAAACCGTAGGTAACGTTTACGAAAACGGTCAGAACTAAGACTATATAACAGACTTGATTCCGAAAAAACCATAAAGCCGATTTGATTTCGGAGAAGACTACACGGTTAAATTCCATTTCGGAAATAAGACTATGAAACCGAATTCTGTTTCGGAATCAGATTATACGGCTGAATTCTGTTTCGGAATTAAGTCTATAAATTCGGGCAAACGCTCGGATAATTCTGAAACTAAAAAAAGAAACGCTCTGCATTTGCAGGGCGTTTTCCTTATTTTCGTATTTTCGTAAAAAAAAGAGCAAGCTTATAAGCTTGCTTATATGGTCGAGGTGACAAGACTTGAACTTGCGGCCTCATGGTCCCGAACCATGCGCGCTACCAAACTGCGCTACACCTCGTAACCCCGCCATTATAGCATAATTCACGCGCTTTGACAAACGTTTTCGTCGAAAATTCCGAAACAAAAATTTTACGCGCTTTTTTTGCGGATAGAAGCGCTTTGTTTTTGAAAACAGAAGCATTTGGCTTTGTGCGGACAGAAGCGTTTTGTTTTTAAGGACAGAAACGTTTGGCTTTGTGCGATAGTTCTTCTTTAACGAAACTTGCGCCGTACAAAAAATCCGCAACTATAAGTTGCGGATTGATTTTGCGTATATGTTTTTGCGTTTAAGCCCGTTGCGACAGATTAACTATGACGGTCGCGCGTTTAAGCTTAAATTGCGTTTGCTTAACCGTAACGGTCGCGCGTTTAAGCTTATTAAGTTTAACTTAACTTACTTAATTTTTCTTGCTTCGACGTAATATCTCTTTTCTACGGCTTCGCCCATGGAGAAGGTCTTTCTGGGAAGAGCGCCTTTTTTGAGAACGTAATCGAAGAGGTCGTTTTTGCCGAGAGGAGGAAGGGTGATTCCAACACTGCCGGGGTGAGCTTCTACGACCGAGCGGAGGCTGTCCGCGCCGTGAACGTAGTCGACTTCCGTTCCTTCGTGCGACTTGATGTAAGCGTCGATATAGTCCTGAACGGTTTTAACGGCTTCCGCTGCGTTGGAGGGAAGCATAATGGTTTCTTCCTTTCCGCCGGGAGTCATAAGCTTGCAGAAGTAATCTCCGCCGAGAACGTTATAAAGACCGGGAAGGAAATCGTAACCTGCGCCGAAAACCACTCTGTGAATGGGTTCGAAAGCAAGACCGTCGTCGTGAATGTTTTCGACTTCTACGAGAGCGTAACGAGCGGGATGATTCTTTCTTTCTTCTTCGGAAAGAGAACCCTTTATATTGTTCCAGCAAGCCTTAGCCGTTGCGAGAGAATGGTTGCCGTCGCCTACTGCGTAAAGCATAGCTTCGTCAGCCGTTCCGTACTTACTCATAAGTTCTTCTTTGGAGATAAGTTTATTGAGCTTTTCTATAACGGCGTCTGCGTCGGTTACGTGCCATCCGCGAAGGTGACCGCCTTCCATATTGAGTTCGAAGTCGTAAACCTTTTCGTATTTATCTCTGTTCTCGTAAAGACCTTCGATTATTTCCTTCTTTCTGTCGTCGATAAGAAGCATAATGTGCGGAAGTTCTACGGGTGCGTTTTCACGAATCTTAACGCGCGGAGGAATTCTCGAAATAACCGTACCTTCGGTTGCTCTTATAAGGGCTTTGTCTTCTCTTACGAAAGAGTAGTCCTCAAGGTCTACCATAACCATAAGACCGAGACGTTTTTCGACGAACTTGGTTTTTCTTTCGACGAGAATGAAGCCTTTGCCTATGCTTTCGAGCGTTCCGTCTTTAAGATATTTGTCCATAGTCGCGTTGATTTTGTCGATAATGGGCTTGTTGTCCTGTCCGAGATAAACTTCGGGGAAGATAACGTTAAGAGCCGACGGAGCGTCTCCTACGAAAGCTTTGAGCTTTTCCCAATATTCGGGTTCGCTGGTAAACTGGTCGCAGGCAACTACCGCCCATTTCTGCATGTCCGTTCCCTTTTTGGGCAGAAGCACCTCGGGAACCATCGTCGTTTTATTCATATAGGTATATACTCCTTAAAAATTAAGTAATCGCGTTTAATTCGTTTCGTTTATACCGCTTTGCGGTAACCGTTTTAATTTACCGGGAATCGGTTAGGGCAAGCGGAATGCCGACGTTTACATTACGCCGGCAGTCGCCCATAAAAGAGCCGCAAGCACCAGAGCAACCAAGCCGAGGTACCATTTTTTGAGAAAAATTTCTCTTATAAAAGCCGAGAAACCCGACCTCTGTTTTTGTTTTTTATTCGATTTCGCCGTCATCTTTAGCCCAAAACTCCTTTTCGGAACCTGAAATACCGAAGGCGATTTCCAACGCCTTGGTGAGTGTTTGCTGATCCATATAACGTTTCATCTGTCCGTCGTGCATAACGGAAATAATACCCGTTTCTTCGCTCACTACGACTGCGGTAACCGTAGGATCGTTTTCGGTGATACCGAGAGCCGCTCTGTGACGGGTTCCGAGTTCTCTTGGGAGACTCTGCTTCTGGGTAAGAGGCAGATAACAGCCCGCCGAGACTATTCTGTTGCCCCTGATGAGCATAGCTCCGTCGTGGAGAGGACAACCTTCGTAAAAGACCGTTTCGATAAGTTCTCCCGAGATTTCCGCGTCGAGAATTGTTCCGCTTTCTTCGATATAATCGGCTACGGGCTGAGGCGTTATTATAATAAGCGCGCCCGTGTCGTTTTTGGAAAGCGTCTGACAGCTTTTTACGATTTTTTCTATTACGGGGCGGAGTTCTTCGGGCGTAAGATCGGGACCCGACTGCAAAAGATTCTTTTCGCCCACGGAAAGCTTGAATAAATCCCGTCTGATGTCTTTCGGAAACAGAGTCGCCGTCACTATGAAAATAAGGGCGACTTCCAGATATACGATATTCACGTCGGTGAGTACGCCGAGAGCAACGAGAGCCACGGTAACGATAACCGCGACGCAAACCACTCCCGAAAACCAACTTGCGTGATGAGTTGCAGAGTAGGCGAGAACGAACCACAAAGCTACGGTAAGCCCCAATATTCCTATAATCGCGCCTACCAGCCGAGTAGTTCCGTATCCCAGAAACAAATCAATTATTTTTTGAAAAAAAACCATCTTTCGTCCCGTCCGACCATTTCTTTTAATGATAACACAAAACGCTCGTAATTGCAACAAAAATAGCGGGTTTTACTCAAAAACCGCTCAAAACGATTTGCGCCCGTGAAAGCGTCGTTTTTTAATCGGCTTTTTAGCCGTAAAGCTTTCCGCTACGCAAGTTTTCCGAGAAGTTCGTCTATCTCGGCGGTAAGTTCTTCTTTTGAGCCTGCGTTACGGATAAACACGCCCTGTGCCTTTCCGTAATCGTACTGAGCCGACATACGCAACCTGACTTCTTCTTCGGTAAGTCCGCTTCGCTGTTTAACGCGTTCTATGCGAAGGTCTTCGGGCGCGGTAACTATCCACACTTCGTCGAAATCGCCCTGTCTGCCCGTTTCGAAAAGCAGAGGAACTTCTACGAAACAGACTTTTTCTCCGCTTAAAAAGGCTTTTTCCGCAAGAGCAAAAACGCGTCCGAATATTTCGCCGTGGAAAAGAGAATTGAGTTTCTGCGTGCGTTCTTTGTCCGAAAAACAAAACCGAGCGAGTTCTCTGCGCATAAGTTTTCCGTCAACGACGAATTCGTCGCCGAAAGCCGACGCTATTTTTTTAAGGAAATCTTCCCGACTGCTTAACTGCCGTGAAATTTCGTCCGCGTCCAGAACGGTATAGCCTTTTTCTCTTAAATATCCGCACACACTGCTTTTTCCGCTTCCTATGCCTCCCGTTATCGCGATGAGTCTGCCCTTTTGCGTCATTCGTTTTTCTCCTTTAAGCCCGATTTTCTTTCGTTTGTCTTTTAAGACGGAATTTCTTTCGGTTATTTTTTAACCTGAATTTCCGTTGTCTGTCCGCGTTCTGTCCGTTTGGGGAAGTCCGTTTATCGTTTCGCTTTTATTTGGCTTCGTTCATATCCTTTCCGCGCGAAACGTTTACCGTTAAAGGAACGTTGAGTTTTACCGCGTTTTCCATTTCTCGTATAAGAAGGTTTTCCACCGCGGGTATTTCTTCTTCGTATGCGTCCACTATGAGTTCGTCGTGAATCTGAAGTATCAGTCTGCTTTTCAGCTTTTCGCGTTTCATAGCCCTGTCTACGTTTATCATGGCTATTTTGATAATATCCGCCGCGCTTCCCTGAAGGGGCATGTTCATAGCCGCGCGTTCGGCAAAGCTTCTTAACCGGAAGTTCTTGGAATTGATTTCGGGAAGCATTCTCTTTCTTCCCGTAACGGTAGTAACGAAGCCGTCGTTACGGGCTTTTTCCACGCAACCGTCCAGATAGGTCTTAATCGTCGGGTAACTTAAGAAGTAGTTTTCGATATACTTTTTCGCGTTCCCGGGGGTAAGATGAGCGTTTTGCGCGAGTCCGTATTCGCTTATTCCGTAGATTATGCCGAAGTTCACGGCTTTTGCCGTTCTTCTCATGGAAGAAGTCACAAGTTCCATAGGAACGCCGAAAATCTGCGACGCCACGAGAGCGTGAATGTCTTTGCCTTCTTTATAGGCTTCCGTAAGCACCGGGTCGCCCGAGAAACTTGCGAGAAGGCGAAGTTCTATCTGCGAGTAGTCCGCGCTTATAAGGTATCCGCAGTCCGAAACGAATATCCGTCTTATTTCCCTGCCTTCGTCCGTTCTGACGGGGATATTCTGAAGGTTGGGTTCGCTGCTACTTAGCCTTCCCGTAACCGTCTGCGTCTGATTGAAGGTGGTATGCACGAAGCCGTCTCTGACGTAGGGAAGAAGTCCGTCGATATAAGTTCCCGTGAGCTTACTGAGCTGTCTTATACGCATAATGGTTTCTATTATCGGGTGGACGCCTATAAGTCTTTCGAGATTTTCCGCGTCCGTGCTGTAACCCGTTTTGGTTTTCTTCAGTCCCTTTACGGGCAGACGAAGCCTGTCGAAAAGCACCACGGCTAACTGTTTGGGCGAAAGAACGTTGAATTCTTCTCCCGCGTATTCCCAAGCCTGACGGGTTAAAACTTCCGTCTCTTTGCGGTATTTTTCGCCGAGTTCCTTTATTACGCTTTCGTCGGCTTTTACGCCCGTTTCTTCCATTTCGAAAAGCACTTTTGAAAGCGGAAGTTCTATCTCCCTATACAGCCTTTCCGTTCCGTCCGCAACGAGTTTCCCGTCAAGCTTTTTCCTGACGGCAAAAAGATCCGACGCGGGGTGAGAAACGCCGTACTTTTCGAAAAAATCTTTCTTCGTCTGAGAAGGACGGTAATCGGCGATGTAGTCCATAAGCGACAGGTCGTCGGTTTCGGTAAACACCGCTCCGTTTTCCTTAAACAGCCTCATATAATGTTTTCCGTCGTAAACTATAAGCTTCTTTCCTTCAAACGGAGCTAAAAGGCTTTTAAGTTCTTCTTTTCCGGCACTTAAAAAGTATTCCGTTCTTTCGTCCGTCGCGTATCGGATAGTAAATCCGTCCTGTCTTTCTTCTGCGTCAAAGGCGATTTCACGGGCGTTTCCGAGCGTTTTCAGGATTTCTTCCGCCGTTTTGATTTCCTTTTCTACGGTTTCGACTGCGATTTCGTCTTTATCTTCGAAAGAAAGTCTTTTTATAATCGCATTGAATTCGAGAGAAGAGAGATATTCTTTCGCTCTTAACGAAAAGACCTTTCTCAGCCTGCATTTTCCGTAATCTACGGAAACGTCGGCGTCGGTTACGATTTCTGCGAGTTTTCTCGAAAGATAACAAAGCTCTTTGCCTTCGATAAGCTTCTTTTTAACCGCGCCCTTTACGGAATCGATATTTTCGTAAATTCCGTCCACGTCGCCGTATTCGGCAAGCAGATTTTTCGCGCCTTTGTCGCCTATGCCGGGAACGCCGGGGATGTTGTCCGAACTGTCACCGCAAAGGGCTTTGTATTCGATGACCTGTCTCGGAGTAACTCCGTGGTTTTCGGGTAAAGTCGCCACGTCGTTGACTTCCACGTCGGATATTCCCTTTTTTGTGAGAAGAACGGTAGTGTTCTCTCCGACAAGCTGTAATAAATCCCTGTCGCCCGAAAGCACTACCGACTGCATGGGCGAGCGACCCGCAAGCGTTCCTATAATGTCGTCGGCTTCCACTCCCGCTTTTTCGCAAACGGTAATATCCATCGCCGAAAGAAGTCCGTGAAGAATCGGCATCTGTTCGGCAAGATCGTCGGGCATCCCTTTGCGGTTGGCTTTATATTCGGGATAAAGCTTTTTGCGGAAGTTCTCGCCTCTCATGTCGAAAGCTACCACGGCGTGCGTAGCCTGAGTGTCGGAAACGGCTCTTAAAAGTATGTTCGTGAAGCCGTAGACCGCGTTGACGTTTTTCCCGTTTCCGGCGTTGAGGGGCGGAATTGCGTAATACGCCCTGTTGAGTATGCTGTTTCCGTCGATAAGCAAAAGTCTGTCCATTTTTATTTCCTGTATGAGTTTGTCCGCGTGTTTAATCGGATTCGTTTGCGGATTTATTCGTATTGATTTATTCGTTAAATCAGGCTGAAATATTCGTTTTTATCGGATTTATCCGAAACTGTCTAAGCTCGGATTTTATTCGTTTTTAATCGGGGCTAAGTAGGTTTTCGCCGATTTATCCGTTTATAGTGACGGGCAGATAAAAATCTGCCCGCCCTTTGTTTTTTTGTTTTTCAGATTTTGTCGCTGCTGCCGAGAACGTTTATGATCTTTCTCTTTACCATGTCTTTGATAGCCGTTCTTGCGGGAGCGAGATACTGACGGGGATCGAAGTGCGTGGGGTTGTTTGCGAGGTGTTCTCTTATGGTTGCCGTGCAGGCAAGTCTTATATCGCTGTCGATGTTGATCTTGCAGACAGCCATGGAAGCCGCTTTACGGAGCATATCTTCGGGAATACCCTGTGCGCCCTGCATATTTCCGCCGTACTTCTGGATAAGTTCGACGAATTCCTGAGGAACGCTCGACGAACCGTGAAGAACTATGGGGAATTCGGGAAGACGTCTGGAAACTTCTTCGAGAATGTCGAATCTGAGCTGAGCTTTGCCTTTGAACTTGAACGCGCCGTGGCTGGTGCCGATAGCTATGGCGAGAGAATCCACGCCCGTTTTCGTTACGAATTCTTCCACCTGATCGGGATCGGTGAAGAGGTGACTGTCGCTGACGACGTTTTCTTCTATGCCGGCAAGTCTTCCAAGTTCGCCTTCGACGACTACGCCGTGGTCGTGAGCGTATTCTACGACTTTACGCGTTCTTTCGATGTTTTCTTCGAAAGGCAGACTGCTTCCGTCTATCATAACCGAAGTAAATCCGTCGTCCACGCACTGTTTGCAGATTTCGAAGGTGTCGCCGTGGTCGAGGTGCATACATATGGGAAGCTCGGGTGCGTCTATAACCGCGGCTTCGATGAGTTTCTTGAGATAAATCATATTGGCGTACTTTCTTGCGCCCATAGAAATCTGAAGAATAAGGGGAGAACGGGTTTCTTTACCCGCTTCCACGATGCCCTGAATGGTTTCCATATTGTTGACGTTGAACGCTCCTATAGCGTATCCGCCGTGGTAAGCCTTTTTGAACATTTCCGTACTTGTGACGAGTGGCATAATTGTTTTCCTCCGTTGAAAAAATTTACCTTTGGGTAATAGTCCGAATTCGGTTGCGCAAAAACGGTCTATGGTGTATAATTCACCTGTACGGTTAAATTTTACCATACCGTAGAATTAAAGTAAAACAATTTGAACATAATTGTAATTAAAATTTATGGAGGAATAAATTATGGCTAAACTCAGAATAGGTATCAACGGCTTCGGAAGAATCGGTCGTATCGTTCTTCGCGCTGCAGTTAAACGCGGTGACGTCGACGTCGTCGCTATCAACGACCCCGGTTTCCCCGATATGAGCTATATGTGCTATATCCTTAAATACGATACTATGCACGGACGTTTCGAAGGCACGGCAGAACCTACCGAAGGCGGTATTCTCGTAAACGGCAGGAAAATCAACGTTTATAACCTCATGGACCCGGCTACTATTCCTTGGAAAGAAAACGAAGTTGACGTGGTAATAGAATCCACCGGCGTATTCACCACCATAGAAGGCGCCGAAAAACATCTTCAGGGCGGAGCCAAGAAAGTCGTTATATCCGCACCCAGCAAAGACGCTCCCATGTTCGTTATGGGCGTTAACGAAAAAGACTATAAGGACGAGAAGATCGTTTCCAACGCAAGTTGCACCACCAACTGCCTTGCTCCTCTCGCTAAAGTTATCCACGACAAATTCGGTATCGTAGAAGGTCTTATGACTACCGTTCACTCCACGACGGCTACGCAGAAAACCGTTGACGGTCCTTCCAAGAAAGACTGGAGAGGCGGAAGAGCGGCTTCGGGCAACATCATTCCTTCTTCGACGGGCGCTGCTAAGGCAGTAGGCAAAGTTATTCCGTCCCTTAACGGAAAGCTCACCGGTATGTCTTTCAGAGTTCCCACCCTCGACGTTTCCGTAGTAGACCTTACCGTTAACCTCGCTAAGCCCGCTACTTACGAGGAAATCAAAGCCGAAGTCAAACGCGCAAGCGAAAACGAACTCAAAGGTATTTTGGGTTACACCGAAGACGCGGTCGTTTCCAGCGACTTTTTGGGCGACACCAGAACGTCCATCTTCGACGCCGACGCAGGCATTATGCTTTCGCCCACTTTCGTTAAACTCGTAAGCTGGTACGACAACGAAGTAGGTTACAGCAATAAGATCATCGACCTCGCTAAACATATCATGGGCAAAACCTGCTGTTGCTGTTGCAAATAAATCGGCGCGGTAAGCAGCGGTATTTTCAGATTTCTTCATAAGAGGGGGAGAAGCTTCGGCTTCTCTCTTTCTTTTGTCTTGTTTCGGCGAATTAAAAACGATTACCGCTCGCAGGCGACAACGGACGTAAAGCCCGAGCTTTTATAAATTCACCTTTTCTGCGTTTATAATGAAACCGAGCCGTTTGGCGTTCGTAAATTACTTTTGTGAAAAATACTTCACTTACATTTCACCGTACAGCCCCCCTCCTAATTGCTAACATACAAATTTATGTGAGCTAACCGTGTTGCTTTTGTTTGTTAAACTACTTTTTTCTGTCACAAACGTATAAATGCTTGACGAAAAGCCTGTTTTTTCCGTATAATAGGTTTGCGGATATATCTGTATTTGTAGTGGAACTTGGGGGTCACGCTTTTATAGGGTATTTGCGAAAAAACGAAAAGGAAAGGGGAAAAACATGAAAAAACTCAACAAAAAAGGCTTCACGCTGGTTGAATTACTGGTAGTTATCGTTATTATCGGTATTCTTGCTGCAGTTATCGTTCCCAGCGTAGCAAGCAACGTGGAAAAAGCCAACGTTTCCGCAGCAGAACAAGCTGCCAAGAACACGGTTTCCACACTTACGTCGGCTTTCTTCGATGCTTGTAATGAAACCGTTCCCGAAGATATTTATTATACAGACGGAAAATATATAGTTCATATCAAGAGTGGTTCTCTTCAGACGAGTGATACGGTAAGTGCTGATAACTTAGAGCTTAAAGGAACAGAAGCTACGGCTGCTAGCGAAACAGCTAATACAACGGCTGTTACTTATACAGTAGCGTTCACCAATGGTTCCGGTAGTGCTAATAGCGTTGTAACCTTAAACAATCTTAATGTAGAGAATGTTTTCATTATCGACGCAAGAACTACTACTGTTGTAGGTTATTATTACGTTAAAGCTGCTACAACTGATACTGAGCCAGCTGCCCAGTGGCACAAATACAACATCGACTCCAAAGCAGGCACGATGACGTTGGTTCTCGGAACAAAAACCACTGGTGTCTAACCCTTCGGCAAATGTCTGAAGTCGTTGGAAAATCGGACCAAAAAGACAAAATCAAAAATTAAAGACCAAAAAACGTGTGTCAACGAAAAACGGTAGTTACCCGACCGAATCACCCTTTGACCACAACGGTAAAGAAAATCCACTCCCTTTCGGAAGTGGATTTTTTTGTGTCTTTTCGTTTGCGTTCGACTTCGTTTTTATTCGCGTGCGTTTGCGTTTATTTGTTTTTGCTTTTATTTGGGTTTATTCGTTCTTATGTTTATTCGTCTTTATCGTTCAGCCTCGGCGTAAAGTCAAGGCTGAAAGCCGAAAGTCTTTTACAGCAGGTTTATAGCCAGCGTGCAGTATACCATAAGCGAAACCGCGTCCACTATGGTAGTTATAAGCGGAGAAGCCACTACAGCGGGGTCGAGGTGGCAGGCTTTAGCCAGAAGAGGAAGCGTACAGCCCACGAGTTTTGCAAGGATAACCGTAATTGCCATAGAAACGGACACTACGGCGCATCTTGCGAAGGTGTAACCCGAATAACCGAAAATAAGGTTATCGATAATAAGAAGCTTTGCCATACAAGCCACGCAGAGAGTAACCGCGGCTATAAGCGATACGCGGAATTCTTTCCACACGACTTTGAGAATGTCTTTGGTTCTCACTTCGTTGAGAGCCAGCGCGCGGATTATGGTAACAGCCGACTGAGAACCCGCGTTTCCGCCCGTATCCATAAGCATAGGCACGCAGGCGAACAGAACCGTGCTTATCGCGTTGATTTTGGCTTCGTAGGTGTTGAGTATAAGCCCCGTGAAGGTCGCGCTTACCATAAGAATCAGAAGCCACGGAATTCTGTTTTTGAAAACGTCCCATACGCCGGTTTTGAGGTAGGGCTTTTCGAGCGGACTGGTAGCCGCCATTTTCGCAATATCTTCGGTGTTTTCTTCCTGCAGAACGTCTATTGCGTCGTCGACGGTAACGATACCTACGAGGCGTTTTTCGTCGTCCACGACGGGAATCGCAAGTAAGCCGTAATTGGAGAGCTTTCTCGCGGAAAGTTCCTGATCGTCCAGAGTGTGCGCGTAGATCAGGTTCTCTTCCATAATGTCGGAGATTTTGGCTTGGGGATCGGCAAGAAGCAGATCTTTCGCCGTAACCGCACCCAGAAGGTGCCTCGTTTTATCCGTCACGTAGCAGGTATAAATGGTTTCTTTGTCGATAGCGGTTTTTCTTATCTTATCGAAGGCTTCCGATACGGTCATTTCGGGTGACAGCGTAACGAATTCCACCGTCATTATACTGCCCGTGCTGTCTTTGGGGTAGCGCAGAATTTCGTTGAGGAAGCCCCGCGTTTCCTTATCGCTCTGAGCAAGCAGTCTTTTAACGACGTTTGCGGGCATTTCTTCGATAAGGTCCGCCATATCGTCTATAAAGAGTTCGTCGGTAACGCTTTTTATTTCGGTATCGCTGAATTTCTCTATAAGTTTCGACTGAATGTCGGGAGAGAGTTCGACGAAAGTTTCGGCGGCTAAATCTTTGGGAAGAAGCCTGAAAAGCACTATACAGTCTTCGATACCGAGTTCGTCGAGGATTTCCGCAATATCCACTTCGTTCATTTCCGACAGAATGGATTTAAGTTTGGGGAACTTCTTTTCCGCAAGGAACTCTTTTATCGTTTCGGCGTCGGCAATTCTGCCGGCTACGGGCGCGGGAAGATTTTCCATCATATCCACGGTATCTTCCACCGAAACGTCGTCCATTACGTCGTCGAGTTTCTCTTCCTTGAGTCCGTTAAGAACAAGCTTCTGAAGCTTAACGTCGAGATGGGGAAGAATTTCCGCAAGCGTATCCGAATCCACGTAATGACAAATGCGGATAAGGTCATCGGCGGAAAATTCCGACAACAGCAAAGCCGCTTCGCGAGCGTCAAGCTCGGAAACGAGAGTCGCCGCCTGTTGATATTCCTTAGCGGCAACGAGTATTGAAATCTGATTGTTCACGATCGTTTTTCGTCAATGAAAACAAAATGAACTAAAGACAAAACGAAGTGAGGTATACCCTTAAAGGCGTACCCTTTTGAAGGTATATGCCGATAAACTTCGCCCGTCCGGGTCTTCAGTCCGTAAATGATGTTCCATATTGACTTATACCTCCTTTAACATAAATATGTGTTGAAATGTTTCGAACGTTATTTTCGTTCCTTCGCCATGAATGCGATAAATTTGCGCCGTTACTTATGCGGAAAGCCGAAACGAAAACGTTCGGAGTAATTTTAACAGACGGAATGAATGTTGTCAACGGATTTGCCCGGTTTAATTTAATTTATAATTCCGGCGGTGAAAGTTTATTTTACGGCTTTTGCAACGGATAAGGAAAAAACGTCGTTTTTAAGGCTTTTTCGGCTTAAAAAGGCTTGTAAACGGTTGACGGAAAGTTCAGAATATGTTAAAATGAATCAATTACACACTTAAGGCTGAAAAAGGGCGGTTTACCGCGCGAAAAACGGCTGAAACAAACCGCTACGGAGGAAAAATGGAAAAAATAATAAAAGAAGCTCTTACTTTTGACGACGTGTTGGTCGTTCCCGCAAAAAGCAACGTATTACCGGGCGAAGTAGATCTCAGCGTACAGCTCACTCCCGATATAAAACTTAACATTCCGCTCGTCAGCGCGGCTATGGATACCGTTACCGAGTACAAGCTTGCGATAGCTATGGCTCGCGAAGGCGGTGTAGGTATTATTCACAAAAACATGACCATAGAGGAACAGGCTCTTATGGTTGACAGAGTAAAGAGAAGCGAACACGGCGTAATTACCGATCCGTTTTTCCTTCATCCCGATAACCCCGTTACCGACGCTCTGAAACTTATGGCAAGATATAAGATTTCTGGCGTTCCCATCACCGACGACGAAGGACATCTCGTAGGTATTCTCACCAACCGCGATCTTCGTTTCGAAACGGACTTCGAACAGCCCATCTATAACGTAATGACCAAAGATCATCTTGTTACCGCTCCCGTAGGCACGACTCTTTCGGAAGCTCAGAAGATTCTCGGTAAGCACAGAATAGAAAAGCTTCCCATAGTCGACGAAAACAACGTTCTTAAAGGACTTATCACCATTAAAGACATAGAAAAGACCATTCAGTATCCGAGAAGCGCGAAAGACAAGAAGGGCAGACTTCTTGCGGGCGCTGCCGTAGGAACGGCAAAGGACACCATGGAAAGAGTAGACGCTCTTTATAAAGCGGGCGTAGACGTTCTTGCGGTAGACACGGCTCACGGTCACAATATTATGATCGCCAGGGAAGTCGAAAAGATCAAGACCAGGTATCCGTCTCTTGCGATTATCGCGGGCAACGTAGCTACGGCTGCCGCAACTCACGACCTTATCTCCGCAGGCGCGGACGTAGTCAAAGTAGGTATCGGTCCCGGTTCCATCTGCACCACGCGAGTAGTCGCGGGTATAGGCGTTCCGCAGATTACGGCTATTATGGATTGCGCGGAAGAAGCCGACAAGATGGGTAAGCGTATAATAGGCGACGGCGGTATCAAGTATTCGGGCGATATAGTAAAAGCCATCGTTGCAGGCGCTTCCGCCGTTATGATCGGAAGTCTTCTTGCCGGAACGGAAGAATCTCCCGGAGAAACGGAAATTTATCAGGGCAGACGTTTCAAAGTTTACAGAGGAATGGGTTCTCTTGCGGCTATGGCTAAGGGAAGCAAGGACCGTTATTTCCAGGAAAATTCGCAGAAACTCGTTCCCGAAGGAGTCGAAGGCAGAGTTCCTTACAGAGGAACGCTGGGAGATATGGTGTTCCAGCTCGTCGGCGGTCTGAGAAGCGGTATGGGTTACACGGGAAGCCCCGATATAGACTCTATGAGAAAGAACGCTCAGTTCGTCAGAATCACCAACGCGGGTCTTATCGAAAGCCATCCTCACGATATTTCCATAACCAAAGAAGCTCCCAACTATTCGGTTAAAGGCAGTCTGTAATAAGAAGGCTTATAACGGCGTTAATTCACGCTTATAAACGGAAATTTTCTGAAAGCGGAAGAAGAAACGTCCGAAATGCGATTAAATCAACGAAGAACACTCACAGCCCCGTTTTTTTCGGGGCTGAACGCAATAAAAGGAGAAAAATATGTCACAAACGGTTGTCGTTATAGATTTCGGCGGTCAATACAATCAGCTTATCTGCCGTAGAATCAGAGAACTTAACGTTCACAGCGTTATGTTGCCTTACAGCGCGGATATAGAAAGAATCAAATCTTTTGATCCCATAGGAATTATATTCACGGGCGGTCCGCACAGCATTTACGAAGAAGGTTCGCCCAAGGTAGACGAGAGAGTCTTCGATCTCGGCGTTCCCGTAATGGGAATATGCTACGGCATACAGTATATCGCTTCCACTCTCGGCGGAGAAGTCAGAAAAGCCGACGTTAAGGAATACGGAAAACAGGAAGTTAATTACGACACGGACTGCGTTCTTTTCAGGAATATGAAAAAGAACGGTATCGTATGGATGAGCCACGTGGATTATATATCCCGCGTTCCCGAAGGATTCAGGATTGCCGCCACCACCGAAACCTGTCCCGTTGCGGCTTTTGCAAACGACGAAAAGCGTATATACGGCGTTCAGTTCCATCCCGAAGTTCACCACTCCGAAAACGGAACGGAAATTTTAAGAGCCTTTTTATTTGACGTTTGTCATGCAAAGGGCGACTGGGCAACCGCGGATATAGCCAAAATGCTCATAGAAGACGTTAAACGTCAGGTAGGCGACAAGAAAGTCGTCTGCGCTATGTCGGGCGGAGTTGACAGCGCGGTAGCGGCAACCATTATTCATAAGGCTATCGGTAAGAACCTTACCTGTATCTACGTAGACCACGGTCTTATGAGAAAGGACGAAAGCAAACAAATCAAAGAAGTCTTTATCGACGGACTCAATATGAACCTTATTATGGTGGACGCAAGCGAGAGATTCCTCGGCAGACTTAAAGGCGTTACCGATCCCGAAGAAAAGCGTAAGATAATAGGAACGGAGTTCGTAAGAGTATTCGAAGAACAGAGCAAAATAATAGGCGCGGTGGACTTCCTTGCGCAGGGAACCATCTATCCCGACGTTATCGAAAGCGGAAGCAAAACCAGCGCGAAAATCAAGACGCACCACAACGTAGGCGGACTTCCCGACGTTATGGAATTCAAAGGAATCGTAGAACCTCTCCGCGATCTGTTTAAGGACGAAGTAAGAGCCATAGGCAGAGAGCTGGGACTTCCCGATTACATCGTTATGCGCCAGCCCTTCCCCGGACCGGGACTTGCGATAAGAATAATGGGCGAAATCACTCCCGAGAAACTTAAAGTTCTCCGCGACGCAGACGCGATTTTCCGCGAAGAAGTGGACAAAGCGGGACTGGGAAAGGACATCTGGCAGTATTTCACCGTTCTCACAAACAACAAAACCGTCGGCGTAATGGGCGACGGCAGAACTTACGAATACACCCTCGCGCTTCGTGCCGTAACGGGCGTGGACGGAATGACAGCCGATTGGGCAAGACTTCCCTACGACCTTCTCGAACGCGCCAGCAACCGTATAGTCAACGAAACCGAGATGATCAACCGTATCGTCTACGACATCACCGGCAAACCCCCCGCAACCATCGAGTGGGAGTAATACGCGATTTAACCAATTAAAAATTTGACTGAATTCTGAAAAACGCTTTTAACGGGGAACGGGGCGTTTTTCAGAATTTTTTATATTTTGTTCTCTCTCCGATTATTTTTGCAATAACGAATCGTTTCAGTCGTCGTTAAAAGCTTTTTATCGGAAACGGCTGTTTTCCGCCGTTTTTATCGTTTATTTTTATCGTTTCACCCCTCCAAACCCGAACGAAAACGGACTGCATTTTAATCAAAAAGGCAATAAACGTAGATTTTT
>CAVJWC010000007.1:0-69464 GCA_963653425.1 Eubacterium sp.
TTTCTTTGGAAAAGAAAGTAGGCAAAGAAACTTTCACTGAGCTTCGCGTAGCCGTCAGAGCAATGCGAAACTTATGAAAGCAAGGAAAAGTAGGCAAAGAAACTTTCACCGTGGGTGCATTGAAAGGCTAAACGAAATCCGCTTTTGAAAGAACAATGCGAACCTTATGGAAAGCAGGCAAAGAAACTTTCACCGCGGAAGTTTTACAAGTCGGTAACCGTCAAGTCGGATTTAAGGGTTTTGCGTAGTGTAAAAGTGTTTTGAATTAAATACACTTTCGGTAGCGGAAAATCTAAAAATATAAATATTGAGGTTTTTTGGTAGGCTTTTTCCCAAAAAAGCCGAAAGTTCTTTGGTTCTTTCTTTCAAGAAAGAACGAAAATCGTTTGGCTTCAGGATTGTATAGTCCTGCGAAGCCACAATGGGTCCGGCGTCACGCCGGTCTTTGCTTCTTTCTTCTGCGAAGAAAGAAGGCGCGAAGCAAGTAATAAGGAGTAACATATGTATAAGAAAGTTGATACGGGGCTTAACTTCGTAGACAGGGAGAAGGAAGTTCTCGAGTATTGGCAGAAAGAAAAGGTATTTGAAAAGACCAACGAAGACACGGCGGGGAAGCCCGTGTTCACGTTTTACGACGGACCGCCCACGGCAAACGGAAAACCGCACATAGGTCACATACTGACGCGTGTTATGAAGGACATAATTCCGCGTTACAAGATAATGAAAGGATATTCCGTTTTAAGAAAGGCGGGCTGGGATACGCACGGTTTGCCGGTAGAACTGGAAGTCGAGAAGCTTCTTGGAATTAACGGAAAGGATCAGATAGAGAAATACGGTATAGAGCCGTTTATAAATAAATGTAAAGAATCGGTCTGGAAGTATAAAGGCGAATGGGAAAAGATGTCCGACCGCGTAGGTTACTGGGTGGATATGGAACATCCTTACATTACTTACGACAACGACTATATCGAGTCGGTATGGTGGAGCCTTAAAGAGATAGACAAGCAGGGACTTATATATCAGGGACATAAGATAGTTCCGTATTGCCCGAGATGCGGTACCGCGCTTTCCAGCCACGAAGTAGCGCAGGGTTATAAGGACGTAAAGGAAAAATCGGCTTTCGTAAAGTTCCGTATTCCGTCCAGGGAAAATACCTACTTTATAGCTTGGACGACGACGCCGTGGACTCTTCCCTCCAACGTCGCGCTTGCAATGAACGCAAACGAAGATTATACGCTTATAGAGTGCGGAGAAGAAAAGTATATTCTTGCCGACGCGCTTATAGGTTCTCTTTTCGAAGAAGGAAGCTACACTAAGGTTTCGACCAGAAAGGGTAAGGAATACGAATATACGGAATACGAACCGCTTTATCCCTATCATAAGGGCAAGGAAAAGGCTTATTTCGTAACCTGCGCCGATTACGTAACGTTGACAGACGGTACGGGTATCGTTCATATAGCTCCGGCTTTCGGCGCGGACGACGCCAACGTAGGAAGAGAGTATAAGTTGCCGTTTTTGCAGATGGTAAACGAAAAGGGTTGTTTCGTGGAAGGCACGGGAGAACTCGAAGGAAAGTTCTGTAAGGACGGAGACAAGATCATTCTTCGCGACCTTAAAGAAAGAGGATTGCTTTTCAGGGAACAGATGTACGAGCATAGTTATCCGTTCTGTTGGAGATGCGATACGCCTTTGCTTTATTACGCGCGTAAATCCTGGTTCATTAAGGTTACCGAGGCAAAAGACAGAGTTGCGAGAAACAACGCTTCGGTCAACTGGATGCCCGAAACGATAAAGACGGGCAGAATGGGCAACTTTATCGACAACCTCATAGACTGGGGATTTTCGAGAGAACGTTATTGGGGTACGCCCGTTCCTATCTGGGTGTGCGACAAGTGCGGAAAGACTCACGTCGTAGGAAGCAGAAAAGAACTTCACGACCTTTCGGGTTGCGACGAACATATAGAACTTCACCGTCCTTATATAGACGACGTTACCTTTAAGTGCGAATGCGGCGGAACTATGAGAAGAACGCCCGAAGTTATGGACTGTTGGTACGACAGCGGTTCGATGCCCTTTGCTCAGCATCATTATCCCTTTGAAAATCAGGACGTTTTCAAAGCAAATTTCCCCGCAGACTTTATCAGCGAAGCCGTTGACCAGACGAGAGGATGGTTCTACGTTCTTCTGGTAATCTCTACCCTGCTTTTCGACAAAGCTCCCTTCAAGAACTGTATCGTTTTAGGTCACGTCAACGACAAGAACGGTATTAAGATGAGTAAACACAAAGGCAACGTCGTAGATCCCTGGAGCGTTCTCGACGTTCAGGGCGCAGACGCCGTTCGTTGGTACTTCTATACCGCGGGCGCGCCGTGGATTCCCACGAGATTCCACGCGGACGCCGTTTCCGAAGCTCAGAAGTTCCTCAGCACTCTGTGGAACACCTACGCTTTCTTCGTGCTTTACGCAGACATAGACAAATTCGATCCGACAAAGTATTCGCTTAAGGACGCCGAACTTACCGTTATGGACAAGTGGATTCTCTCCAAACTCAATTCGCTTATCAGAACGGTGGACGAAGGACTCGACAAATACGATATAACCAACACCAGCAGAGCGATAGAAACCTTTACCGACGAGCTTTCCAACTGGTACGTCCGTCGTTGTCGCGAAAGATACTGGGGTAGCGATATGACCGAAGATAAAGTTGCCGCTTACTGCACGCTTTACGAAGTTTTAACAAAACTCTGTCTCGTTGCGGCTCCTTACGTTCCCTTCATAACCGAAGAAATCTACGGTAACCTCGTTCGTACTTTCCATGAAGACGCGCCCGTATCCATCCATCTCTGCAAGTTCCCCGAATGCGACGAAAGCCGTATAGACAAGAAACTCGAAGCCGATATGGATAACGTCGTTGACGTCGTGGTTCTCGGCAGATCGGCAAGAAACGCCGGCAATATGAAGAACAGACAGCCTCTTTCGACTATGTACGTTTTAACCGATAAGTTCGACGGACTTCCCGAAAGCTACGTAGGAGTTATAGAAGAAGAACTCAACGTAAAGAGCTGTCGCTTCGTAAAAGACGGCTCGGCTTTCCTTTCTTACGAACTTAAACCGCAGATGAGAACGATAGGTCCCAAGTACGGTCCCCTTCTCGGAAAAATCAAGACTTTCCTTGCGGAATGCGATTCGGCTAAGGTCGTCGAAACGGTAAAATCGGGCAGGAACTACGTTTTCGAACTCGACGGAAAAGAAGTCGAACTTTCCGAGTCCGATCTCCTTATCTCGGTAAAAGACAAGGAAGGTTTCGTAACGGCTTCCGATAAAGGCATAACGGTCGTTCTCGACGTAAATCTTACCGAAGAACTCGTCCGCGAAGGCTTTATGAGAGAAATCGTTTCCAAGATTCAGACGGGCAGAAAAGAAAGCGGATTCAACGTTACCGACCATATTGCCGTGGAATACAAAGCCCAAGGCAAGCTTCTCGAAGTTCTGGACGGCTACGCAAATTCCATAAAAGCCGACACGCTTGCCGACGTAATGAGCTTTAACGAAGAGCTTACCGCGGACAACGCAAAAGAATGGAACATCAACGGCGAAACGGCTTTGTTCAGACTTTCCGTCATAAAGTAAGTCGGCAGAGTAAGCCTTTTGGCTTCCGATTCGTTCCCGTAAAAACGGCGACGACCAACGGAACGCGTATTATACCCGACGAACGGAACGCATAATTATTCCCGCGGACTAAATAAGAACGCAGAATGATTGCGTAATCGATGCGGAACGGAAAAACCAAATAAAATTAATACGGACTTTCGCCTGTTGCGGAGGTCCGTTTTTTATAAATCCCGTATATAAATTCCGTTTTTCCGTAAATTCCTTATTTTTTTTGAATTTTATGCAGGAAACAGTGAAAAAACGCTTGATTTTTTTTATCCGTTATGATAAAATAACCAGGTGACTTCGGGCGTTCCTCTGGCATATGCGCTAAAAGAGAGCGGTCGGCGGTTTGTTTTGTCGATTTTTTTCGGCGCAAAAGCGGTTTTTCTTCGTTCTTTTCTAAGGGAAAGGACCGAATCACCGTTTTTTTCCGTGAAAAAGAGATTACCGCGACCCGAGAAGCGTAAAACACAGAATGCGAACGAACGCCGCGTTAATTCAGGAGGAAAGTCAATTATGGATATCATTAAAGCTATCGAACAGGAAAGCCTCAGACAAGACGTTCCGCAGTTCAAAGTCGGCGACACCGTAAGAGTTTACTTCAAAGTTATCGAAGGTAACAAAGAAAGAATTCAGGCTTACGAGGGCATAGTTATCGCCCGTAAACACGGTGGACTCAGAGAAACCTTCACGGTAAGAAGAATCTGTCAGGGTATCGGCGTTGAAAGAGCCTTCCCCGTACACAGCCCCAAGATCGAAAAGGTCGAGGTTATCCGTAGCGGTAAGGTTTCGCGCGCTAAACTGTATTATCTCAGAGAGCGCACCGGTAAGGCTGCGAAAATTAAGGAAAGCATCTAACTTTTCAAAGTTACGGCTTTTGGTTTAAGTAAGAGAAATCCGTCTGAAAAAATAAAAAAACTTTATTTTTTCATTCAAACGCTTGACAATAAGGCTTGATTTAAGCTATCATATAAAGTGTTTCTCATTTACTTAAAAGAAAATATTTTGATTCAGGAGAAAGAGAAATGAAGGTACGTCCGTCTGTTAAACCCATGTGCGACAAGTGCAAGGTTATAAAGAGAAACGGCAGAGTTATGGTTATCTGCTCCAAGACACCCTCCCACAAACAGAGACAGGGCTAAAAAGCCCCCGAGGGAGAAAGCAAATCGGAATATATCTCTTTGTCTGTGCGTTTTAGCGGTTGGTTCATTATGAACGAAACGCCCGAAAGGCTGATATTCCACGTTTCGTAAGATTACGAAAACAGACACTAACGCTTCGGTGAACGGGCCTATTCCACTGCCGAAAGGCAAGCCCTATAAGCCGCAGTCGTAAATTTATATATTTTTTTGTTGGCGGAGAGAAGCTTTCCGCTGACTTTCGGCGTGTAAAACGCCAACCACATAATTTTCGGAGGAAACTATGGCACGTATTTCAGGTGTAGATTTACCCAGAGAAAAACGAATTGAAATAGGTCTGACATATATATTCGGAATCGGTCTCAAGACTTCTCAGAATATATTGGCAGCAACCGGCGTTAACCCCGACGTCAGAGTCAAAGACCTGACCGAATCGGATATAAGCAAACTTCGTGAGTACATCGACCACAACCTTACCGTTGAAGGCGATCTCAGAAGAGAAGTAAGCATGAACATCAAGAGCATGATAGAAATCGGTTCCTACCGCGGAGTCAGACACAGAAAGGGACTGCCGGTAAGAGGACAGTCTTCCAAGACCAACGCTCGTACGAGAAAAGGTCCGAAGCGTACCGTATCCAAAGGCAAGAAGGCCGGTAAGTAATTAGGAGGACAATAACGTGGCTCAGAAAAAAGTTATAAGAAAAAAGAAAGAGATGCGTCGCGTAGACAAAGGTCAGGCGCACATTCACGCATCTTTCAATAATACTATCGTCACCATCACGGACGCTAACGGAAACGCTTTGAGCTGGTCTTCCGCAGGAAGTCTCGGTTTCAGAGGTTCCAGAAAGAGCACTGCGTTCGCTGCACAGCAGGCTGCCGAAATCGCCGCAAAGGGCGCGAAAGAATACGGACTTCGTTCGGTTGAAGTTTTCGTAAAAGGCCCCGGTCAGGGACGTGAATCGGCAATCAGAGCATTACAGACGGCTGAAATCGAAGTTACGATGATCAAGGACGTTTCGCCCATACCTCACAACGGTTGCCGTCCGCCCAAACGCAGAAGAATTTAGGAGGATAGTGTAATATGGCAAGATATACAGAAGCCGATTGCCGTCTGTGCAGACGCGAAGGCTGTAAATTATTTTTGAAAGGCGACAGATGCTTCTCCGGCAAATGCGCTTTCACGAGAAGACCCGCCGCTCCCGGTCAGCACGGTGCGGCAAGAAAGAAGACCAGCGAATATTATTCTCAGCTTCGTGAAAAACAGAAGACCAAGAGAATCTACGGTCTGTGCGAAAAACAGTTCCACGGATACTATCTCGAAGCCGACAGAATGAAGGGCGTTACCGGTGCGAATATGCTTATCCTTCTCGAAATGAGACTCGATAACGTAGTATACCGTATGGGTATCGGCGCAAGCCGCAGTCAGTCCCGTCAGCTCGTTTGCCACGGTCACATCACCGTAAACGGCAAGAGAGTTGATATTCCTTCCTATATAGTAAAGGCAGGAGACGAAATCGCCGTTAAAGAAAACAAGAGAGATAATAAGTTCTTCTCCGAAGTTAAGGAAATGAAGAAGTCGGGAAATCTTCCCAAATGGCTTGATTTCAATCCTGAAACGCTTTCGGGCAAAGTTCTCGCTAAACCCGAACGTGCAGACATAGATCTTAATATCGAGGAGCGTATGATCGTTGAATTGTACTCCAAGTAATAACGGAACTTCAAAACTGCTTAAAGCGCAAGTTCAATTATAAAAAAGGAGGAACAAAGTCCAATGATGGAAATCGAAAAGCCGAGAATGACCGTAGAGGAACAGGGCGACAACAATTACAGCGAATGTAAGGTAATAGTCGAACCGTTGGAACGCGGATTCGGCGTCACGCTCGGAAACGCACTCAGAAGAGTTCTTCTTTCTTCGCTTCCGGGAGTCGCATGCGTAGGCATTAACATCGAAGGAGTCAAAAACGAATTTTCAACGATAGAAGGCGTAAGAGAGGACGTTACGGAGATAATCCTTAATATCAAGAGGCTTGCGCTCAAAACGTCGGTAACGGACAGAGATTCGTCCTTCCGCAGAACGGTTACTATCGATAAAGAAGGACCGTGCGTCGTAAGAGCGAAAGACATCATCACCGACGCCGATATCGAAATTCTGAAACCGGAGTCGTATATCTGCGAAATAGATAACGGCGGCCATCTCAGAATGGAACTGACAATAGGTTGTGGCAGAGGTTACGTTTCTGCCGAGAAAAATAAAGAAATCAACAAAGAATTGAAGCTGAACTACCCGATCGGCTTTATCCCCATCGATTCCATTTACACTCCGGTGGAAAATGCGAATTATCTCATCGAAAGCGCGCGAGTAGGTCAGAGCATAGATTACGACAAACTTACTCTTACGGTTAAAACCAACGGCGCTTTTACGGGAAGGGATATTCTCAGTCTTGCGGCAAAGATTCTCAACGAGCATATCAATATGTTCGTGGAACTTTCCGATATGGGCGGTCTGCAGATTCTTACCGGAAGGGAAGAAGATTCGCAGACGAGAGTTCTCGAAAAGCCCATAGAGGATATGGATCTTTCCGTTCGTTCCTTCAACTGCCTGAAACGTGCGGGAATCGTTACCATTCAGGATTTGACGAGAAAGACCGAGGAAGATATGCTCAAGGTTCGTAATCTGGGTAGAAAATCGTTAGACGAAGTTATCGAAAAACTGCGTGAATACGGCTTATCACTCAGCAAAAATGACGAGTAATCGCAGGAGGATATAGATCATGCAACGTAAATTAGGAAAAGCAACCGATCAGAGAATGGCGTTGCTTAAAAATCAGGTTTCCGCTTTCTTGTGGTACGGCAAGCTCGACACGACTTTTGCCCGCGCTAAAGAAATTCAGAAACTCGCCGAGAAATATATAACCATGGCTGCTAAGACTTATACCGACGTAGTCAAGGTAGAAAAAGAAAGAATCGTAGACGGTAAACCCGTTAAAGTAGAAGTAGTGAACGACGGTAAGGATAAGCTCGCCGTAAGAAGAATTCTTATGGCTGAACTCAACGACCTTCAGGAAGTTCCCGAATTCAAAGAAAAGAAGAGAGATTTCGAACGCAGAACGGCTGACGTAAATCACCCGCTTATCGAAAAGATCTTCAACGAATACGCTCCCAAATACGCTCAGAAAGCAGCAGACGGCGCAAACGGCGGTTATACCGCTATTTATAAGCTCGGTCCCCGTAAGGGCGACGCTGCCGAAATGGCTGTTATACAGCTTCTGTAAGAGGAGCAATTTACTTAGTGCAAAAGAACCTTTTTCTATGTGAAAGAGGTTCTTTTTTTGTGTGTCGTTCCGTTCTTTATAACCGATTATTTTTACGGAAATAAATGGGTTTAGCCTGCGCTTTACTTCATCGTACATAGATATCGTTCCGTTCGTTATGGCTGATATTCGGTAACGAATGGGTTTAACCGTCGTTAAGTTTTCCCCGTTTCGGGTCTTTTTCTTATTCTTTTCGGGAAGGACGGTTTTGTCCCTTAATCGTCTGCTTTATTGCGTGAAATTCCGTTGCTTTCTGTCGTGAAATTTCGTTGCTTTCTTTTATGAAATATGTTACAATGAGTTAGCAGCCTTTTGCAAAGAATACGTTTTTTGTAACCGCAAAAGTCTTTTCGTTACGGCAGAGAGTTTTAATAGCCGTAACCGAAACGCACGAATAATCGGAATAAAATATTAGCCGAGGAGGCATTTTAATAATGGAAAAATTTTTGTCCAAAAACGTTGAAGCAATACCGCAGAGCGGAATAAGACGCTTTTTTGACCTTATTCAGGGCAATAACGATTGTCTTGCTCTCGTAGTCGGCGAACCCGATTTCAAAACGCCCGACCACATAAGAGACGCCGCCGTGGAAGCCATTCGCGAAGGAAAGACCAAGTACACGTCCAACTGGGGACTTTTAGAGCTGAGAAAGAACGTTTCCCGTTATCTCGAAGAACGTTTCTGCGTTGCGTATAACTACGATAACGAAATTATGATGACGATTGGCGCAAGCGAAGCCATCGACCTTGCTTTGCGTTCTCTTATAGAACCCGGGGACGAAGTTCTTATTCCCGATCCCGCTTACGTTGCTTATTCGCCATGCACGCTTCTCAATTACGGCGTTCCAAAAGTCGTAAAGACCTTTGAAAGCGACGGATTCAAGCTTACCGCGGAAAATCTCGAAAAAGAAATTACCGATAAAACCAAAGTAGTCATTCTGCCCTATCCGTCCAATCCCACGGGCGCGATTATGACCGAAGACGAACTCAGACCCATAGCCGACGTTATAATAAAGCACGATCTCGTTTGTATAAGCGACGAAATCTACGGCGAACTTACCTACGGAAGAAGACACTTCTCGATAGCCGCTCTTCCCGGAATGAAAGAAAGAACCGTGCTTATCTCGGGCTTTTCCAAGTCTTTCGCAATGACGGGTTGGAGAGTGGGTTTTGCCTGCGGTGACAACGCGCTTTTAAGACAGATGATAAAGATTCGTCAGTTCACGACGGTTTGTCCCGCAACCATGGCTCAGTACGCCTGCATAGAGGCTCTCGAAGGCGGTTTTAAGAACGATTTCGCCGACGTCGAGTATATGCGCGAAAAATACGACGAACGCCGTAAATTGATGTATACCGAGCTTAATTCCATAGGTCTTAAAGCCTTCGAACCTCAGGGCGCGTTCTATATCTTCCCCAACGTTTCGGTAACGGGACTTGACGGCATGGAATTCGCGCTTAAAATTCTCGAAGAAAAGAAAGTCGCGATGGTTCCCGGAAGCGCGTTCGGCGAATTCGGCAAAAACAACGTCCGTATAAGTTACGCGTATTCCATAGACAACCTCAAACAAGGTCTCGAACTTATCAGACAGTTCGTGGACTGCCACAGATAAAACAACTCCGATAAGCAAATTGAGCCTGCAAGTAAAACGGGTCTTACCTTTCGTTAACGCAAGCAATCGAACCTTGCTCTTTAATGTAAGTAAATAAAGCGTTATTTTCGTTGACGAAAGAAGCCGAGCCTTGCTTTTTAACGCAAGCGAAACCAAACGTTACTTTCGATAACATAAGCAAACGTTAACATAGGCAAAGTCGGGTTTTACCTTTTATTGACTAAAAACCGGGTATTCCGTTCGGACGCGCTTACCGCAACAGAGGCGCGTTACGAACGGAACGCCCGATGGGCTTAAAGGAAGTTTAAGGAAGCGTTGCGTTCTTTATCGCTATCAGCGCAGCTATACGATTTTCAATTCGATAAAAACGTGTCGGCTACGAGCGCGAAGCGTTTTTACGTAAAGGAGCGTCCGTCAAAAGCTAAATTAAAGTTCTGAATTTCGCCTTAAAAATCAAAAAAAACAGTTGACAGAACGGCTTAAATGTTGTATTATTAACAGGCTTTCAAGAGGTTGGAAGACAAGAGCGGATACGGGGTGTGGCGCAGTTGGTAGCGCGCGTGGTTTGGGACCATGAGGCCGCAAGTTCGAGTCTTGTCACCCCGACCAAAACAGGAAAGGGCCTTTAGCTCAGTTGGTTAGAGCGGTCGGCTCATAACCGATTGGTCCGGGGTTCAAGTCCCTGAAGGCCCACCAAAAATTCATAAACCGCTTAAATAGTGGCCTGGTAGTTCAGATGGTTAGAACGCTAGCCTGTCACGCTAGAGGTCGAGGGTTCGAGCCCCTTCCAGGTCGCCATTTTTTTGCTTCGGTAGCTCAGTCGGTAGAGCAGGGGATTGAAAATCCCCGTGTCGGTGGTTCAAGTCCGCCCCGAAGCACCAGCGAAAGCTGCTGAAGACAAAGCTGCTAGTGTAGCTCAACTAGGCAGAGCAGCTGATTTGTAATCAGCAGGTTGCCGGTTCGATTCCGGCCACTAGCTCCATTATGTAATGGGAAGATTCCCGAGCGGCCAAAGGGAGCAGACTGTAAATCTGCCGTCACCGACTTCGGTGGTTCGAATCCACCTCTTCCCACCAAAACCGATAGATTCTTTCGAGTCTGTCGGTTTTTTCTTTGCATTCCGTTCTTTATAAATAATTATTTTTACGGGAATAAATCGGTTTATCCTTCGTTAAACTCCCTCGCACGTACCTGCAGTACGCTCTCGGTCGTTTGCCTTGTCTAAACTAAACCCTTACGGGCGATTTCTTCCGCGTAAAAACGCTACGCGCCGCAGCTACTTGTTTTTAGTGAATAAAAACGGTTACTGCGGTAATTATTTATAAAGAACGTAATGCTTAGCCTTCCGATTTCTTTTTTCGTAATTTCGGTTTACTTCCGTCGGATTTTACGTTTTTCTCGGTTTTACGTGTATTTTCTTGCGGAATTTTTTCTTTTGTGGTAAAATAGCAACGTGATTTTGCGCAATATATCGGCAGGCGCGGTTTAGCGCAGGCTGTGAAGCGGTTGAAACTTAACCGTCAGCTGTCAAGTTTGAGCTTTACGCCGAGCCGTAAAGCGTTGAAACGTACCTTACGGTTGTAAGGTTGCGTTTTGTGCTTATATAAGCAGGGTATATCTGCGTTTGTCACGATAACGAAATCCAAAAGGAGGATGAGATATGAAAACGAGTACGAACAGGCGCGTTCTTTTAGCGTTGATTTTGCTGGTGACGGCAGTGGTTTTATCGGGCTGTCTGTATATCGGAAAACTGCACGAAACGGACGTCGATTGGAGTTTACGGGAAAATTGGGCGTTTTTTGGCGACGGCGAAAACAAAGAGGCGGATTTGTTTATAATCTGTCCGACGGTCGATATGGGCAAAGGCGGAAACTACAATATGGATATGACTAACGCCAAAAGAAGAGCAAGTTTCATCGGCGCGCTCAATATGGAAAAGGGCATTTACGACGAAGTCTGCAGTATTTACGCACCTTTTTACCGTCAGGCGACCTTTCCCGTCTATTATATGTCCGAGGAAGAATCCCAAACCTATTTCGATATAGCTTATAACGACGTTGCGTCGGCTTTCGAGTATTATATGCTCAACGTAAACGACGGCAGACCTTTTATTCTGGCGGGCTTTTCTCAAGGTTCGCAGATGGCTCTTCGTCTTCTCGAAGAATACGCGGACAAGTCTTTTTACAGCCGTAATCTCATCGCGGCTTATCTTATCGGATGGAGAGTTACGGACGAAGACCTCGAAACCTATTCGCATATAAAAATGGCTGAAGGAGAAAGCGACACGGGCGTTATAATCGCCTTTAACAGCGAAGATCCCGATATTACGGAATCTCTTATAGTTCCCGCGAACGTAAAAACTTACGCGATAAATCCGCTTAACTGGAAAACCGACTCTACCCAAGCCGACAAATCGCTCAATAAAGGCGCATGCTTCGTGGATTATTCGGGCATAGTCAGCGAAATCAAAGAGTTCTGCGGAGCTTATATCGATCCCGTGAGAGGAACGCTTAAAGTCGTGGGCGTAGATTCGTCAAAGTACCCCGGCTCGCTTTTCCCCGACGGAATTTACCATATTTACGATTATCAGTTCTTTTACAGAAACCTTCAGGAAAACGTTAAAGTAAGAACGCAGGCTTTCCTGAACAAACGCGCCGCTTAACGAGCGTCGGAAGATAATCCGAACATAGCGAAAAGCAACCCGAACGCAATCCAACACGAACGGTAAGCAACGAGCGAAAGGGCGATAACCCGACGTTAAGCGCTACGGATAAGGCGGACGGAAAGGAGTAAATCTTAACGTTTGCGATAAAAAACACGGACAGACGGAACGCAAACGTCGTGTTTTCGTTTTTAATTGACCTTTAAGGCGGAGGAACTTTTGTTTCCCCGCCTTTTTCGTTGCCAAGAAAACAAATTCGTGGTATAATGCAAACGTATAGCCTCTAAAATCCGACGGTACGCGTCCGAGCGCGTTATGCTTCAGAACGCGGACGTTGCGGTTAATCGCTGAGCCGATAGCTACGGCTTGAAAAGACAGGAGATTTTTTATGAAAAAAACTATTATTACGGCGGTTTTACTCGTGGCAATGTTGCTTTTGTGCGCCTGCACCACCCGTACGACGGAAGTTTTCAGAACGGTACGCTGGGAAGAGGGCGAAACCCTCGTTTACGACGTAAGCAAAGACAATCAGGGAAGCTTTACCTACGAAGAAGTAGACGGCGCGCTTAAAATTCCCGTTTCCATCACGGGAACCATGACCATGACCGTTCAGAAGACTTATAAGAACGACGACGGTTCGTCGGTTTCGGAAGTTCGTATAGAAACCGATATATGGAATACCTACGCTAAAGAAGCTCTCGGCGGTTTTGACGTAAGCACGCTTGACAAAGACTACGTAAAGAGCGACGAAGAAGGCAACGTTATGCTCAGAACGACGCTCGTTTACGAATCGGTATTTCCGCTTTACAGTTGCACGAAAGTCACCGTAAACGGCAAAGGCGCTGTGGTTATCGTGTATAAATCGGGTAACAAAGTCGAATTCAACGATTATACCGCAGTGTGCGAGAAGTTTGAAAACAAGAACGCGACTTACAGCGTAACTTTCAATAACGGCGCGCACGAGAATATCGTAAACAACGTAATCAATCTCGGTTCTACGGAGTTCGCGGATAACACCACGCTTATGTACGTCGTAAGAAGTATGGATTTGTCCTCTCTTAAACAGGCGACCTCCACGAGTATTATAGCTTCGGATATAGTTGCCGGCGTAAAGAGAACCGTTTCCGTCATAACTTCGGCTTCGGGCGACACGAGAAGACCCAAGACGATAGAAAATCTTCTTCTTGAAAAGATGGGCGAAGAAGAAAAGAACAAACTCTTCGTGGCTAAAGTTTCTTCGGGAAGCACTCTGAGAGGAACTTATAACTACTTCTATATGGACGTGAGCGAAGAAGCCACCGGCGACAACGTAATAAGAGTTTCGGGCAAAACCATAAGCAAGAACAGAATCGTCGCAATGCAACAGGGTTACACCGTCTTTATGCTGAGAGGCTTTTGATTTTAAGCAGTTCATTCGTTATTCCTGCGGTAATCAACGGTAACGAACGTAGTGCCAAGCGTTCCCTTCATTATTTGTGGTGATTAGCGATAACGAATGCAATGTTAAGTCCTCCGTTCGCTATTCCTGTAGTAATCGGCGATAACGAACGGAAAGCCGAAACGTAACGCCCGGATAAACAAAAGAGTTGTTTAATTAAAGGGAAGTTATCCGTGGTGGTAACGCAAGACGCGTTCAGTCGACGCAAGACTGTTCGGGTAAAAGGATTAAAGGTGAAATTATGGAATCTTACGAAAAATACGTTAAATCGGCTCTTGACGCGGGCGCGGAATCGGCTGTGCCTTTTACTATCGGCGAAATCCGTTTCGATCCGAGAACCGTGCTTAAATGCAGATTCGGTTGCGACAATTACGGAAAGCATTATTTCTGTCCGTCCGATCCGAGAATGCAGGACGTTGAGCAGTCCATAAGAATATTCAGTCGCTATAAAGGCGGAATTATCATAAGAACGGAGGATAAAGCTTCCGCTCAGAAGATTAGTCTTGCCGTGGAAAGAGAAGCCATGCGCGACGGAAACTACTTTGCGATTTCTTTAAGCAGTTGCGACCTCTGCAAAGAGTGCGCCTGCGAAAAGGACCGTCCCTGTCCGCATAAAGCCGACGCCCGTCCCGCCTTTCACACCGTGGGAATAGACGTTTCTTCGACTATTAAGGACAAAGGACTTACCATGAAGGACGAAAAGGACGGAAAGGTCACGTATTATTGGTTTTCGGCGGTATTCGTCGACTGACGGATAATACTTTACTAAGGAGAAAACGCTTATGATGTTGGTTGTAGATCTCGGAACGCAAAGTCTTCGGGCGATGATTATAAATAAAAAGGGTGAAGCGGAGGTTATAGAAAAGGTTCCGTTCAGCGTGGCGCATTATCTTAAAGGCGACGGACTGGCGGAGGAAGATCCCAAAGTCTACTACGACGCTCTTTGCAAGGCTACGAAGAAGATTTCCGAGGAAAACCCCGAACTTATGAAAAAGGTGACGGCAATGTCGGTGACGGCTTTCCGCGACAGCGTGGTTTGTCTCGACGAACAGGGAGAACCCCTTCGTAAAGCCATTCTCTGGCTTGATCAGAGAACAGCCGAATGCAAAGACGTAAAAGTTCCTTTTATTTCGTCGCTTGCCTTTAAGCTTATAGGCTTCGAACCTACTCTTTACGCTCAGCGTTCCATAACCAAAAGCAACTGGCTTATAGAAAACGAACCCGATATATGGAAAAAGACCTATAAGTTCGCCTTCATATCCACTTATATAATGCATAAACTCACGGGTAAGTTCGTGGACTCGGTGGCTTCGCAGATAGGTCATCTTCCGCTCGATTACAAGAACAGAAAGTGGAAGAAACAGAACGACATTCAGATGCCCGTCTATAACGTTCCAGTGGAAAAACTGGTCGATCTCGTCGAACCGGGCGACGTTTTGGGTTCGGTAACGAAAAAGGCGTCGGAAGAATCGGGAATTCCCGAAGGGCTTATAATTATCGCGACGGGAAGCGACAAAGGTTGCGAGTCTCTTGGTTGCGGAGTGCTATCCGAAGACGTTGCGGGTATTTCTTTGGGAACGGCTGCAAGCATTCAGTTTGCCCTTAAAGGAAGATACGCCGAACCCGTAAGATTTCTGCCTTCCTATCCTTCGCCCGCAAAGGGATTTTACAACCCCGAAGTTCAGGTGTACAGAGGTTTCTGGATGCTCAGGTGGTTTGCTTCTCAGTTCGGAAAAGAAGAGCTTAAAGAGGCGGAAAAAGAAGGCGTTCCCGTTGAAGTCGTGCTTAACCGTTGCCTTAAAGAAACCAAGGCAGGTTGCGACGGACTGCTTTTACAGCCCTATTGGTCGCCTTTACTGCAATTCCCCGAAGCGAGAGGAAGCCTTATAGGGTTCAGAGATTACCACACCAAAGCGCATATCTACCGCGCTATAATCGAAGGCATAGGTTACGCGCTTTACGACGGAATGGTCTCCATGGAAAAACGCACGGGCAACAAAATCAAGTCGCTCACGATAAGCGGAGGAGGAAGCCGTTCGGACGAGATATGTCAGATTATGGCGGATATTTTCGGAATGCCCGTAAGACGCATACAGACCTACGAAGCTTGCGGTTTGGGTTGCGCGCTGGCGTCCTACGTCGCGGCAGGCGAATTTAACAGTTACGAAGAAGCCGCGGCAAGTATGGTCCGTTACGAAACGCCCTTTATGCCCGACCAGAAGAATCACAAGATTTACTCGGATATATATAACGGCGTTTATAAAGACCTTTATAAGAAACTTCGTCCGCTCTATAAGAACATATACAGGAAGTAAAATACGGGATTCCGGTTCTTTAACGCTTACCGAGACAGAAAGCCCGTTATAAAAACGATTTCGGAAAGACTCGGTATAAAACACTTTTTGGCAATGACAATGGATTACGATATAATCGTTATCGGGGCAGGTCACGCAGGCTGTGAAGCAGGACTTGCCACCGCAAGAACAGGCAAAAAAACGCTTATGCTGGCGACGGGGCTGGACACCGTCGCTTTTTGCGCCTGCAATCCGAGTATCGGCGGAACGGCAAAAGGTCAGATAGTCAAGGATATAGACGCTTTGGGCGGAGAAATGGGAATAAACGCGGATAAGTGTCTTTTCCAGCTCAGAATGCTTAACAGAGGAAAGGGAGCCGCGGTTTATAGTCCGAGAGCGCAGGTTGACAAGCAAAAATACCACGCCGAAATGAAGAAAACGCTGGAAAATACGGAAAATCTCTTTCTTCGTCAGGGAGAAGCCACCGATATAACGCCTATAGAAGGCGGATACGAAGTCGCAACTGCGGTAGGACTTAATTATACGGCAAAAGCCGTGGTTGTTGCGTCGGGCGTCTATCTTAAAAGCAGGATAATTATAGGCGAATACGAGAGAAACGTCGGCCCCAACGGCTTTATGTCCGCAAATCGGCTCAGTGCTTCTCTCGAAAAACTCGGATTCGGACTCAGACGTTTCAAAACGGGAACGCCCGCGAGAGTTTCGGGCAGGAGTCTTGACTTTTCCAAGATGGAAGTTCAGTTCGGAGAACCCGATATGCTTCCGTTTTCGGCGATGAGCGGTAGCGTGGACGCCGACGGAGCAAAGTGCTATCTGACTTACAGTACGGAAGAAACCAAGAAAATCATTCTCGAAAACAAAGACCGCGCGCCCATATACAGCGGAGCGATAAACGGCGTAGGTCCGAGGTACTGCCCGTCGATAGAAGACAAGGTAGTGAGGTTTTCCGACAAGGAAAGACATCAGATTTTCCTCGAACCCGAAGATTCGGACGGGGACGAATGGTACGTTCAGGGCGTAAGTTCGTCCATGCCGGCGGAAATTCAGTACGAGATTTACAAAAGCATAACGGGGCTTGAAAACGTCCGTATAATGCGCGACGCTTACGCCATAGAATACGATTGCATAGATCCGCTTACGCTTACCCCCGCGCTTATGAGCAAGGACCACCGAGGCTTGTTTTTTGCGGGACAAATCAACGGAACGAGCGGTTACGAAGAAGCTGCCGGACAGGGACTTATAGCGGGAATAAACGCTTCTCTTTATCTCGACGGGGAACCGCCCGTGGTTCTCAGAAGAGATCAGAGCTATATAGGCGTGCTTATCGACGACATAACGACCAAAGGCACGGACGAACCTTACAGAATGATGACGGGAAGAGCCGAATACAGACTTATTCTTCGTCAGGACAACGCGGACACCCGTCTTACCGAACTGGGCAGAAGCGTCGGTCTGGTAACGGACGAAAGGTACGAAAAGTTCCTTCGCAAACAGGAGGACAAAAAGAAGCTCGGAAAGCTTCTTTCTCATACCGTTCCGCCTGCCGAAGCCCGGCCTTTTATGGAAAAGTTCGGCGAAAGTTGCCCCGTAAACGGCATAAGTTACGCGAATATGCTTAAGCGCAGGAATATAAGCATTTTCGATATTGCGGAATATTTCGGAGTTTTCGGAGATATTGACAAGAGCGCGCTTATAGAAACCGAAACGGACGTGCGTTACGAAGGCTATATAGGCGACAGTCTCAAAGAAATAGAGCGCAACCTCGCTCTCGAAAACAAAATGCTTCCCAGTGATACGGATTACTCGTCCATAAGCGGACTGAGACTGGAAGCTCGGCAGAAACTCAATAAAATACGTCCTCTCAGCGTAGGACAGGCGTCGAGAATTTCGGGCGTAAGTCCCGCCGACGTCAATACGCTTATAATCTGGCTGGCTCTGAGAAACGGAAAGGCTGGCGAGCAGAGTAAAACTCACGGTACCAGCGAAGAAAACGCGGAAGGAAAAGAAGACGGGCGAATTTTAACCGAGGCGTCCCGTAAAGAGGATAAAAAAAGTTGACAGCAATCTTTTTTTAATGTATAATGAATCGATGTAGTCGCGAAAACGACCAAGGTCGTTTTTTGCCCATAAAAACACGTTCGGAAAAGAAGAACGGAAAAGCAAAGGAGTGTAAAAATGAAACGTACCTATCAACCCAAAAAAAGACAGCGCAGTAAAGTTCACGGATTCCGTCAGCGTATGAAGACCACCGGCGGCAGAAACGTTATCAAACGTCGCAGAAACAAGGGCAGACATAAGCTTTCTGCATAATTATGTCTCTCAGCGGAGCATACAGGCTTAAAAAGAGCTATCAGTTCAATTACGTTTACCGCAAAGGCAGAACCGTCAGCGACGATCTTCTCGTTCTGCATTACGCAAAAAACAATACCGGCAAACCCAAAGTAGGGCTTTCGGTGTCCAAAAAGTACGGAAAAGCTACCGCGCGTAATTTATTCAAGAGAAGAATGAGGTTTGCCTTTGCGACTTTGCTGTCCGTAACCGACGGACAGTACAATTACGTCCTTACGCCCAAGGTAAAGGCTGCGGAGTGCAGTTACGAAGAACTTTCGCGCTCGCTCGAACAACTTCTTTATAGGGCGGAGAAGGAAAACAGAAATCGCAAAGAACGTTATTCTACGGGTGTATAAACCTATGAAAAACTTTGCATTACGGCTTTTGAGATGGTATAAGAAGTACGTCTCACCGCTCAAAGGCAGGCATACGTGTATATTCAGACCGAGCTGTTCGGTGTATGCCATGGAAGCAGTAAGCAGTTTCGGGTTCGTTAAAGGAGTTTTTTTAACGGCGAAGAGACTTTTGAGATGTGTCCCTTGGGGAAAAGGCGGACTCGATCCCGTTCCTCATAATTTCAGAGGAGATATTAAATGGATATTATAGGTTCCATTTCGCAGAGTTTATCCGATATTCATTTCATCGGTCAGTTCGTAGGCTGGATTCACGGTCTGGTCAACGATTACGGCTTGACCGTAATTTTGTTTACGCTTTTTCTGAAACTTTTAACGTTGCCGTTGGATTTCTGGTCAAGACTCAGCATGAAGAAAACGTCGGCTGCGCAGAAGAGGCTCAAACCTTATATCGAAGATATAGATAAGAAGTATCCCGACAATCCGCAGAAAGCCAATATGGAAAAACAGGCTCTCTTCAAGAAGTATAACATCAAAGTCGCCGGCGGATGTCTTCCGCTCATCGTTACGATGGTTATATTCATCTTTATGTTTCAGGGACTGAGCGCGTATTCGTCTTACAGCGGAAATATGCTGTATAATAAGCTTGCCGCAAGTTACAACAAGGCTTATAACGAAAGCTACGCCTACGAACAGAGAGTTTCTGACGAAGAGATATTAAAGGGTATCAAAGAGCAGATCGGTCAGCTTGAAACGATAGAGCAGAACGGAGCTTTGACGGAAGAAGAGCAGGCAAGACTTACCGAGCTTAAAACTCAGTACGAAAACACGCTTGCCGAAGTCGGCATTAAAGAAAAAACGGCGGGAGACGCGGGAGCAAAAGCCGCGGCGGATACTTTCGATAAAGAAAGAGAAGGTTTCCTCTGGATAAAGAATATTTACCGTCCCGACACGAGCGCGCAGGTTTTCGCGAAATACGAGGAAGCCGCAGGTAAAGGCGCGGGCAGTCAGGGTATAGACAAGAACAAAGTTTCCAAAGAAGACTACGACCTTATTTATAACGCGGTTATGACCAGCGAAGCGGGTAAAGGTTACACCAACAATCACTGGAACGGTCTTTTCATTCTTCCCGTACTTTCCATAGGTCTTTCTTTCCTGTCCACTTTCATAGGACAGAAAGCCAACAAAGTCAAAGGCGCGGTAGAAGATCCGCAGATGGAAAAGAGCAATAAGATTATGATGTTTATGATGCCTCTTATCTACGCGTTCTTCGTATTCCAGTACACCTCCGCGTTCTCGGTTTATATGGTATGTTCGGCTTTGTTCTCGATACTGACGGGCTTTATAATCAATCCTATAACGGACAAGAAGGCAGAAGCTGCGGTAGCCGCGCAGTTCGATTCGAATAAGCCTTCTTACATGAGAAAATAACTTAATCGGACGGCGTTCGCGCCGTTGTGACGAGGAGTAATAAATGGTAAAAAGTGTCGAAGTCAGCGGAAAGTCACTTGACGCCGCTATAGAAAAGGGACTTAAAGAACTCGGTCTCGAATCCAAAGAACAGGTAGACGTTCAGATTCTTAAAGACAACGGTTTCCTTTTCAACAAGTATAAAATCATCGTATCGCAAAAACAGTCCGAAGGCGAAAAAGCTACGGAATTCGTGGAAAAACTGCTCGAAAAGATGGGCTTCAATTTCGTGGTCGAAACGGAAGAAACCGACGAAGCCGTAAAACTCAATCTTATAGGAACGGACAGCGCGTCGGTTATAGGTTACAGAGGCGAAGTTCTCGACGCCGTTCAGTATCTTGCGTCGCTCGTCGTTAACCGCGATAAAGAAACCTACAAGAGACTCACGATAGATACCGAAGGATACCGTCAGAAACGTGCGGAAACTCTCGTTCAGCTGGCGAAAAACCTTGAAAGCAAAGTAAAGAGAACGGGCAGAACTGTTAAGCTCGAACCCATGAATCCCTATGAAAGAAGAATCATTCATTCGGCTCTTCAGGACAGCGAATTCGTAACCACCGTAAGCGAAGGCGTAAGCCCGCAGAGATACGTTACGATAGTTCCCAAGCCGGGCGTAAGACGCGAAAACAAGAAACCTTCGGGACAGGGTAAGTCTTCCAGAACGGGATTTAACGGCGGTAACGCAAACGGCAAGGACAGAAAGCCCCGTACCGAACGCGCGCCCAGGCAGAATAAGGAAGTAAAACCGCAGGAAACGCAGGAAGTTAAAGAAGAACCTCAGGTTCAGTCCCAGACTACCAAGTCTTCCATGAACTTCGCTTATTCCAGCGAAAAGAAGCGCAGAAAATCTCCCATAGGCAATATGCACTAAGTCGGTTAATTAAAAACAAACACGGTATAAAAGCTCGGAAAACACATTCCCGGGCTTTTTCTTTTGGTTGAGTTTACGGTGTGAGCGTTTTTAAGTTGGCTCGTTTTGTGTTGCCTTTTGTTTTTTAACGCTCGATTGTGCCTTAAATTGGGTTAATCGGACGCTCAGCGTCTTTTCGTTTATCGGTTAAACTCCTTGCTTTTTATGACTTTTTTCAAACTCTCTGTGCGTTTTGTTTTTTTCAAACTCAAAGCGCGTTTTCGGCGGTTTTGTGCGTTAAGTTTTTCGTGCGTTTTAGGCTGTGGTATTCGGTTGACGCTTGGGCTGAGAAAGAGGGCGGAAAGCTTTTTTTCCGAGAAGAAGCTTTACCGCGGATATTCCTATAATCGTAACCGACAGCGACACTATGAAGTTGGGAAGAACTATATCGGCGGGGACTACGGCTCCTGCGGAAGCCCGCATTCCTATGACCGTCGCAGGTACGAGCGAAAGTCCGCAGGCGTTTATCACGAACAGCATAATCATAGGATAGGTCGCGCAGTCGGAGTTATTGGATAAATCCATTTCTTTTATGGCTCCGACGGCTGCCGGAGTGGCTCCGCCCGAAAGTCCCGAAAGGTTTGCCGCTATTGACAGGGTAACGAGGTCGGCTGCTTTGTCGGAAACTTCGCCGAAGAGCTTTTTTACGGGCTTTTTAAGAATTCCCGACAGCGCTTTTATAACGCCGGCGTCTTCCGCCGTTTTTATAATTCCGCACCACACGCAGTTAAGAGCGGTAAGGCGCAGACAGAAATCCAGAGCTTCCCGTCCGCTCCCTAAAAGAACGGTAATTACCTGACCGCCCTGACCTTTTGTTATCATAAGAATAATGGAAAGAACGGTTATTACGCACCATATTATATTCATTTTTTCTCCTTTTTTAAGGGAAGAACGATTTTGCGCTTGACTTTTTTTCATTCTTATGTTATTCTCAATAATCAGCGATTATAACTTGATTTATAACTGATTTACAGCTAAGGAGGATTGTTTTTGATGGAAAAATCCAAATATTATATAACCACGCCTATCTATTATCCGAGCGGAAAATGGCACATAGGAACGTGCTATACCACCGTTATATGCGACGCTCTCGCTCAGTTCAAGAGAATGGAAGGAAGAGACGTTTTCTTCCTTACGGGAACGGACGAACACGGACAGAAGATGGAGAATATTGCCCGCGAAGCAGGAGTTGCACCCAAGGAAATCGCAGACAAGCGCGTTGCGGAACTTCAGGAACTCTGGAAAATTCTCGGAATAAGATACGACGATTTTATAAGAACCACCGACAAGCGCCACGAAGAAACCGTGCAGAAGATATTTACGAAGCTTTACGAACAGGGAGATATTTATAAGTCCGAGTACGAAGGCTGGTACTGCACGCCCTGCGAAAGTTTCTGGACGGACAGTCAGCTTGCGGACGGAAAATGTCCCGACTGCGGAAGAGAAGTAAAGAAAGAGAAAGAATCGTGTTACTTCTTCCGCCTCAGTAAATATCAGAAACGTCTCGAAGAGCTTTACGAAACCCACCCCGAGTTTCTTCAGCCTACGGCAAGAGTAAACGAAATGCTCAATAACTTCATTCGTCCGGGACTTACCGACCTTGCCGTTACGAGAAAGAACGTAAAATGGGGGATTCCCGTTCCTTTCGACAACGAGCATACCATCTACGTGTGGGTAGACGCGCTTGCGAACTATCTGTCGGCTTTGGGTTACGGAACGGATCACGACGAACTTTACAGAAAGTTCTGGCCCGCGGACATTCATATGGTAGGCAAGGAAATCGTTCGTTTCCACGCGATAATCTGGCCGGCTTTACTGATGGCTCTGGATTTGCCTCTTCCCAAGGAAATTTACGGTCACGGCTGGCTTCTTATAAACGGCGACAAGCTCAGTAAGAGCAAAGGCAACACTCTTCTTGCCGATCCTTATATGCTTTCGGAAAGATACGGAGTAGATCCTCTCAGATACTTCATTTTAAGAGAAGTACCCTTCGGAAAGGACGGAGTATTCACGCCCGAAAGTTTCGTTACGCGCTACAACAGCGACCTTTGCAACGACCTCGGCAACCTCGTCAGCAGAACTACCGCTATGATAGTTCAGTATTTCGGAGGAACTTTGCCCGCGCCTGACGCAAAGACCGAACTCGACGAAGAACTTATTTCCGTTGCAAACGGAGCTTTCGCAAAAGTCAGGGACGCAATGGACAGACTGTCCGTTTCGGACGCGCTGGAAGAAATATTCAAAGTCGTTCAGCGTTCAAACAAGTATATAGACGAAACCATGCCTTGGGTGCTTGCAAAGACCGAAGGCGGAAAGGAAAGACTGGCTTCCGTTCTTTATAACCTCACCGAATGCATAAGAATAGCAGGTCTGCTTATTGCGCCCTTCCTGCCCGAAACGGGAAATAAGATCTTTAATGCTCTTGGTATTGAAAAAGTACCCGATAACTTCGAAACCGCTCGTTTCGGCGTAATGCAACCCGGCGCTCACATAGAAAAATGTCCGCCTCTCTTCGTTCGTTGCGACGTAAAGAAAGAAGTTGCCGCCATAGAAGAGTACGCCGCAAAAGAAGGCGCTAAAAACGCCAAGAAGACGGAAGGTTGCGAACCCTGCAGGAAAGAAGAAAAGCAGGAAGAAAAGAAAGAAGAAAAGGGCGAGATTACGATAGACGACTTTATGAAAATCGATCTCGTGACGGCTCTCGTTAAAACTGCCGAAAAGGTGGAAAAGAAAGACAAACTTCTTAAAATCACTTTGGACGTGGGCGGAGAAGAAAGAACGGTCGTTTCGGGCATAGCTCAGCATTATAAGCCCGAAGAACTCGTAGGTAAAACCGTCGTTCTCGTGAAAAACCTCAAACCCGCAAAACTCGGCGGAGTTATGAGTCAGGGTATGATTCTCTGCGCCGACGCGGACGGCAAGGTAGTATTCGTTACGCCCGAAAAGTCCGTCGAAAGCGGAAGGACGGTAAGATGATAGACGCGCACTGTCATCTTGACGACGAAAGGTACGACGGAGAAAGAGAAGAACTTATAGCTTCTCTTAAAAGCGACGGCTTGGAACTCGTTATAAACAATTCGAGTAACTTTTCGACGGTGAAGTCCACTTTCGAACTTGCGACCAAATACCCGATTATTTACGGAGCGTTGGGCTGTCACCCCAACGAAGCCTGCTGGTACGACGAGGAATTCGAGAAGACCGTAGCGCGACTTTCCGAGAACGAAAAGATAGTCGCGATAGGCGAAATCGGTTTGGACTACCATTACGACACGCCCGACAGAGACACGCAGAAGAAAGTCTTCGTCCGTCAGCTTGCTCTTGCCGACGAACTTAAACTTCCCGTAGTCCTTCACGTGAGGGACGCTTACGGCGACGCCTACGAAATTCTCAAAGCCAACGCAAACAAGCTCCGTCACGGCGGAGAACTTCATTGTTACAGCGGTTCTGCGGAAATGGTAAAGCGTTTTTCGGAATTCGACCTTTATTTTGCTTTCGGCGGTTCGATTACTTACAAGAACGCAAATAAGGACGAAGTTATAAAAGCCGTTCCCGAAAACAGACTTCTCAGCGAAACCGACTGCCCCTACCTTGCTCCCGTACCTATGAGAGGAAAGACCAATTATCCGAGGTACGTAAGGTTTGCTTTGGAGAAGATGGCGGAAATTCTCGGAAAGACCTTCGAAGAGACGGAAACGATTACGTCCGTAAACGCAAAAAGACTTTTCGGAATAAACGGGTAACTCAATTGCGCGAAAGGGCGCAAAAACGATTTGAATTATATTTGTTGCGGCTGAGCCGCGAGGAAGTGCATATATGAACACGTACGTATATAAGGCTTACGGAAACCTTTATATCAACTTAACCAACAAATGCTCCAACAGTTGCGATTTCTGTATAAGAAACGGACACGACGGAATAGAAGATCAGCCTCTCTGGCTGGACAAAGAACCCACTGCGGAAGACGTTATAAAGGCTTTACCGCAGGATTTCAGTCCCTTTAAGTCGGTCGTTTTCTGCGGATTCGGCGAACCCACCGAAAGACTCGACGTTATGCTCGAAGTAGCCAAGTTCCTGAAGAGTAAAGGAGTTATCACGAGACTTAACACCAACGGTCAGAGCGACAGAATCAACGGAAAGCCCACGGCTCCTCTTATGAAAGGACTTATCGACTATATAAACGTAAGTCTCAACGCTTCGGATAAGGAAAAATATCAGGCTATCTGTCACAGTCAGTTCGGCGATCAGGCTTTTGACGATATGCTTGCCTTTGCGGTATCGGCTAAGGAAAACGGCATTAAAGTCAATTTCAGCGTAGTCGACGTTATAGGAGAAGAAGAAATAGAAGCCTGCCGTAAAGTCTGCGATAAGCTGGGTATCCCTTTGAGAGTAAGAGCTTTCGAGTAATTACGGTTTGCGCCCGAAAGCCTTATAGTTCGGTTTATGACAGAAAGCCAAAGAAGTTCCGCAAAAAACATTTATGAAAAATCCGTCCGACTTTTCAATTAAGAAATGTTTTTCATAAACATAAGTTAAACTTTTGTGCAAATTTCAAAAAAACTTAAAAATCCGTTCGTTTTAGTTGCAAAAAAGTGTAAGATATGTTATAATCGTGGAAATCTTAAAAAGGAGGCTATTTCTTATGAAGAAGACTATGGCGGTTGTCGGCGTCGTTGCTCTCGCAGCTGTTCTTTGTCTGGTTCTTGCAGGTTGCGCAGCCGTTCCCAACGGAAAATACGTTAACGGACTTTTGACCTACGAGTTCTCGGGTAATAAAGTAACCCTTAAGGTTGGCGGTAGCACGGTAAACGTTACTTTCAACGGTACTTATACCGTAAGCAAAGAAGGCGAAGAGGAAAAGATTACCTTTACGTTCGGCGAAGATGACGCTTCCAAGTATAACGGAACCTTCTCCTTCTCGCAGGATAAGAGTGCGGGAACCGTTACTATCGGCGGCGTTACTTACACCAAACAGAAATAAGACGTTGCGTTCTTTATCGGAATGCAAAGCGAAGCTTAAACAACGAAAAACCGGGCGCAAAGCTCGGTTTTTTTAGTTTCGCAGGAATCGGATTTCGGATTGCCGAAATCGTTTTTACCCGTTTAGTTGCAGGAATCTGCGTTTACAGCCGACCGATTTACGCCCGTAAATTCGGGGTAACGAACGGAATGCCGAGGTGAAATTATGAAAACCGAGAGAATGTTCAGATGTCTTTTGCTTATGCTGGGAGGAAAGAAACTCACTTCCGCGGAACTTGCGCGCGAATTGGACGTATCGCGGAGATCCGTTCAGAGGTACGTGGAATCGCTCGAAGACGCGGGATTTCCCGTGGTTAAAACGCTCGGAATAAACGGCGGATACAGTCTGCCTTCCGACTTTCCCGTAAGAGGAGCTTTTTTCGACGCTTGGGAATACGGTAAGCTTTCGGAATGTATTTCAGCGGGCAGAATTCCCGAAGCGGACAAGAAAAAGCTTATAAACAAGATAGCTTCCATTTCCGAAGAAAGCCGTGAAACCCGCTCGGACGAGATGTTTTTCGGCGATGAAAAGGACTCGGAGGAAATCGTCGAAGTTATAGGCAGAGCGGTTAAGGAAAACCGACTGACAGAAATAACTTACGTTGGACGAGAGGGTAAAAGTTCGCGGAGAACCGTAGAACCGCATTGTCTTTTTTATCGGGACGGAATAAGATACGTTTACGCTTTTTGCCGTGAAAGAGAGGAGTTCAGAACCTTTAAGATAGGAAGAATCTGCGAAGCCCTTCTGCTCGGAGAGTTTTTCGAAAAGAAAGACTTTCTTCTCGAAACGGATATAAGTTTGCGTCCGTCGGGAAGCGAAAAGGTTTCGGATATTACCTTCTTTATCGAAGAAGGCGTATACGACGACGTGGCTTCTAAAATAGGCGAAGACAAGATAACGCCCTGCGGAAAAAGGTATCTCGCGCATTCGTCCGAGCTTATCGACAAGGCGCTTATAAGGCTTTTTCTCTATCTCGGAAAGGACGCGGAGATAATTCAGCCGTTGACGCTGAAAACCGCCGTTGCCAAGGAAGCCGACGAAATCGCGACTAAGTTCCGCAGTTGATTTTCATAAAATAAAGCGATTTCTTATATAAAAATCGCGGAAATCTTTATAAAAAGCTTTGTTTTTTATCGTTTTGAGGTTATAATCGGAAAAGAACCCCGGGTTAATTTAATTCGGAAAGGAATTAAAGTCAACCGAGTCCGGAAAAAGAATCCGAAACTCACCGGGTTCGGAAAAATAAAGTCCACTAAAAGGAGGCAGAATGATGGATAACGAAAAGAAGACCGTTAAAACGACGGAAGTTAAATTCACGGAAATCAGACGACAGCCCGAAGAGAAAAAAGAAGGCGAAACCAAAACGCCTCGCAAATGCGGACGTCGCTTCGTAGTGAAGCCCGACGAACCCGTTTATACTCTTCCCGTTATGCCGCCCGACTACGACGAAAAGACGAGAGTCAAACCCGTAGAAAAATAGAATGACCAATTAACGGGGTTTCGTCGGTATTGCGACGTTTTTGACGTAATCGGCGATTTATGGGAAAGTTCGGTTAAAAATGAGTTAATCGTTTTTTTATAAATTAAAAGGAGCGCAGACGGCGTTCCTTTTTTAAGAAGCCGTTGCGACTTAAAAAGACTTGATTTTCATATCGTTTTATAGTATAATATAAAATGAGGATTTGTTCAGGAGTTCGGACAGAATAAAAAGAGAGACTCTGTAAAAGAGGCGACGTTTTTTTGCTTTGTGTTACCGTATCCTAAGGAAAACCGAAAGTCTGTGTCGGAGGTGCGGAGTGCTTAAACGAAACAAAAAAACATTTATCCACGTCAACAGATCGATCGTATCGGAAAAGATGAAAGAGTCTTTTACGTCGATTATGCCCGTAACCGCAATAATTCTTTTGCTTTGTTTTACGGTCGTTCCCGTGGAATCGGGCGCGTTTCTCGCGTTTATCGTAGGAGCCGTCCTTCTTATCGTAGGAATGGGACTGTTCTCTATGGGCGCGGATACGGCTATGACGCCTATAGGTCAGTACATAGGCTCGACCGCTATAAGGAAACGAAAGATCTGGCTTTTGGTTCTGCTTTGTTTCGTAGTGGGCGTTCTTATTACCATTTCCGAACCCGACCTTCACGTTCTTGCGACGCAGGTCAGCGAAATCCCTAAAGTCTGGCTTATCGGCGGAGTTGCTCTGGGCGTAGGAATCTTTCTTGCGATAGCCTGCCTCAGAATAGTCTTTTCGATAAAGTTCTCCTATCTGCTTCTGGGCTTTTACGCGGCGATATTCATAGCGATATTCTTCATTCCGAGAGATTTCGTCGCAATAGCTTTCGACGCGGGCGGAGTTACCACGGGACCTATAAGCGTTCCGTTTATAATCGCCATCGGTACCGGTATCGCTTCCATGAGAAACGATAAAAACGCGGACAGCGACAGCTTCGGTCTTACGGCTTTGTGTTCGATAGGTCCCATAGCCGCGGTTCTGCTTCTCGGTCTGGTATTCAAACCCAGCGGAGGCGAATATATCGCTCCCGAAACGGTAATAGCCGCAGATTCGAAAGAACTTATAAGAATATATCTCAAAGCCATTCCCGAATATATGAAGGAAGTCGGTATCGCGCTTCTGCCGATAATCGTTTTCTTCAATATCTGTAAGTTCTTCGGCGCAAAACAAACCAAAGAAGAATTCGTCAAGATTCTTATCGGTATAGTTTACACCTACGTAGGTCTGGTTTTGTTCCTCGTGGGCATAAACGTAGGTTTCCTTCCGATAGGTACTCTTATAGGAAAGACTTTCGGTTCCATGGAAGCAAGCTGGGTTATCGTTCCGATAGGAATGCTCATAGGTTTCTTCATAATAGCCGCCGAACCTGCCGTTCCCATTCTTACCAAACAGGTACACGAAGTAACGGGCGGTGCGGTTCCTCAGAAAGCTTTGAGAGTCAGCCTTATGATAGGTATGGCTATATCGGTGGGACTTGCGCTTCTCAGAATTCTTTTCAGAATTCCCATTCTGTATTTCCTGATTCCCGGATACGCGATAGCTTTAACGCTCTCCTTCTTCGTTCCCGATATATTCACGGCAATAGCCTTCGACGCGGGCGGAGTCGCTTCGGGCGCAATGACGGCAAGCTTCCTGCTCCCTATGGGAATAGGTCTTTGTACGGCGGTGGGCGGCGACGTAACCACGGAAGGTTTCGGAATGGTGGCAATGGTAGCAATGACTCCGCTTATCACCATTCAGCTTCTCGGTCTGTATTCCAAGATCAAACGAGGCAGACTGTTCAAGCGTAAAGGCGAAGACGCGGTATCGGATTCCGACGACATCTTAAGCTGAGGCAGATATATAGAGGTTAAATATATGTTAGGTCTGAAATATCTCATAACTATAACGCTGAGGGAAAACACCGAACAGTACATCGACTTTTTCCACAGACACAACGTCAATACCGTTCTCAGCGTTTACTGCAACGGTACGGCAACCGACAAAATGCTGGGCTACCTGGGCCTTGAAAGAACCGAGAAAATTATGTTCAAGTACGTCGTCAACGATTCGGCTGTTCAGGATATAATCCGCGGACAACTCCACGAAATGAACATCGCCGCTTCGGGTAACGGTATAACCGTGGTAGTCCCTTTGAGCGGACTGGGCGGAACGGTAGCACTTAATCATTTTACGGGAAATAAGTCCGTCAATAAGGAGGTTGGCAGTATGACTGCGCAGGGAAACGATTGTAAATACGCTCTTATAATAACCATAGTAAACAGAGGAGGCTCCGATCTCGTTATGAACGCCGCGCGCGAAAAGGGCGCAAGAGGCGGAACCATAGTCAAAGCTATGGGAACGGGCGCCGAAATAGCTAAATTCTTCGGCGTATCTATTCCCGACGAAAAAGAACTCGTGTATATAGTTACGTCGCACGCCGACCGCGACGGCATAATGAAAGCCATTATGGAAAAAGCGGGCGTGAACAGCGAAGCGCACGGAATAGTTTTCGCTCTCCCCGTGGAAAGCGTTATAGGTCTTCAAAGCCTTGCGGACGTCGAGTAACTTTGCGCAGGACGATTTTACGTCGAGTAACTTTACGCCAAGTGATTTTACTTTAAGTAACTTTACGTCGCGTAGTTTTTCGCGCGGGTAACTTAACCGTGCGAGCAGTTTGTAATTGATTTTTGGCGGACTTCGTTTGAGGTTCGCCTTTTTAATAGGCTTCTTTCGGGAAGTCCGTTTTTTCAGAGGTTTCGTACGAGGATTGCTTTTTTGAAATTCTTTCTCCCGGAAGAGAAACAGTCGGGCGTTTTTGAGAGTTTTTTGCGGAATAAAGAGGCTGTCCGAATCGGAAAGGCGTAATTGCTTGACAAAAGAACGCGGTTGCGGTAAAATCAAGCGGTAAACCTAAGGAGGTAAGCGATAAATGACAGTTACTATGGATAAAATAGTCAATCTCTCTAAAGGCAGAGGTTTTATATACGCAGGAAGCGAAATTTACGGCGGTCTTGCAAATACGTGGGACTACGGTCCTCTCGGCGTAGAGCTTCTCAACAACGTAAAGCGCGTATGGTGGAAAAAGTTCGTTCAGGAATCGCCCTATAACGTAGGCGTGGACTGCGCCATTCTTATGAATCCCAAGACTTGGGAAGCTTCGGGACACATCAAAAAGGCAACCGATCCTCTGATGGATTGCAGAGGCTGTAAAACCCGTCAGAGAGCCGATACTCTCATAGAAAAATACTGCGCCGAAAAAGGTATAGATTTCACTCCGTCGGGAAAAACCGACAAGGAACTCGAAGCCTTTATCGCCGAACATAAAATTCCCTGTCCCGAATGCGGAAAGTGCGACTGGACGGGTATCAGACAGTTCAATATAATGTTCAAGACTTTCCAGGGCGTTACCGAAGATTCGACGGCGACCATTTATCTTCGCCCCGAAACGGCTCAGGGTATTTTCGTTAATTTCAAGAACGTTCAGAGAACGTCGAGAAAGAAAGTTCCTTTCGGTATAGCTCAGATAGGTAAGTCTTTCAGAAACGAAATCACCCCCGGTAACTTTATTTTCAGAACGAGAGAGTTCGAACAGATGGAACTTGAATTCTTCTGCAAACCCGGCACCGACCTCGAATGGTTCGATTACTGGAAGAACTTCTGTAAGAACTGGCTCGAAACGCTTGGCATAAAGGACGAAAATCTCAGATTGCGCGACCACGACGCAAAAGAACTCTGCCACTATTCCAAAGCTACCACCGACTTCGAATTCAACTTCCCCTTCGGTTGGGGCGAACTCTGGGGTATTGCCGACAGAACCGACTACGACCTTAAATGCCATCAGACGGTTTCCGGTCAGCCTATGGATTACACCGATCCCGTCACCAACGAAAAGTACATTCCTTATTGTATAGAACCGTCGCTCGGCGTGGGCAGAGTGGCTCTTGCCTTCCTTTGCAACGCTTATACCGAAGAAGAAGTAGGCGATAACGACACGAGAGTCGTACTGAAACTTCATCCCGCGCTTGCTCCCGTAAAGGCAGCCGTTCTTCCTTTAAGCAAAAAGCTCAACGCCAAAGCCGAAGAAATCCACGCTATGCTCTCCAAGTATTTCGTGACCGAATTCGACGACGCCGGCAGTATAGGCAAGCGTTACCGCAGATTCGACGAAATCGGTACGCCCTACTGCATAACGGTAGACTTCGACACGGAAAACGACGGTTGCGTTACCGTCCGCGACAGAGATACCATGCAACAGGAAAGAATTCCCGTCGATTCTCTTAAATCCTGGCTTTCCGAAAAACTTGACTTTTAATCAGACGCAGGAAAGTTCAATCTCAAAGCAGGGAAAGTCTGAAATTAAGCGAGAGTCCTATTTCAAAGAGAGAAACCTGACTTCAACGCAGGGCGGTTCGGTTAAACCCGTAAGCTTGGTTTCAGCGTAAGGCTGTCCGGTTTCCGGGCAGAGAGATCTCTTTTAAGACCGACTCATATCCGCGCGGAGCAAAATCCGCGCGGTTTTTTCAGGCTTATTTTATTCTTATAGTTTTATACAGCGATAAGGTTTTATCTGATTTCAGAGCCGAATATAGGCGGAATTTCCCTATTTTAGAGGAAAAATAAGGTAATTTTTTCAGTTTTTTGATGGAAAGTTGCTTTGTACGAAAAATATTTTGACATAATTCAATGTTTTTTGCGTTTATTTCTTTGACACAACAAAGTTTATGGGTTATAATAGTGTAAAGGTGTAAGTGTCGACAGTGGTTGTCACGCCCTGAACTGCAAACGGAGCTTCGTTCGTTGCCCTAAGGAACGGAGATCCGCCGGTCCGACGGTCGTTATGTCCGAAAGAAGGTTTTTGTGTCAGGAAGTCTTTTCCGCGGAGTATCCGAGCGGCGCGGCTTTGCCGTGTTTCGGAGCAAGCCGAAGCTACGGCGGCGCGGACGCGCAGAACTCTTTTTATGGCAGGAAACGAAGCGCCGCGTTTTCGGGCGAATTACTGTAACGCTTTTCCAATTTTATCAAATAATGGTTAGGGCCCATTAAAAAATTCAGGAGGAAACAATGAAAAAGACAGGGTTATTGAAACTCAGCTTACTGCTCGTGTTGGCTTTGACCATGGTTCTCGGTCTTGCTGCTTGTCAGAAGAAGATTGAATCCATGGACGTTGTCAGAGGCGAATTCCCCGAAGTTTTTGCCAGATACGGGTATGCTGACGTTACACAGCTTAAGCTCAACATTAAATTTGAAAACGGCGAATCCGCAACCGTAGGCGTTACCAACGATATGGTTACGGGCTTCTCTACCGCAACCGTAGGCGAATTCGAACTGACCGTTAACTTTGCAGGACACGAAGCGACTCTTCCCTACAAGGTAGTTCCTTCGCTTAACCCCGCGTTGGTATTCGATTCCAACGGCGGTTCCTTCATTCCCGCATCCGTTACCAAGTACGGAGAACCCGCAGCTGAGCCCGAGAAAGATCCTTATTACGAAGGACACGTATTCCTCGGCTGGTTCACTGAAAAAGAAGGCGGAAAAGAATACGATTTCTCCACCGTTCTTTATGAAGACCTCACCGTTTACGCTCACTGGGATACCGCTACCTACAGAGTTAACTTCACTCTTGACGGTAAACTTCTCATGGCTTACGTTAACGTTCCTTACGGAAACAAGATCGAAAAGCCCGCAGATCCCAAGCTTGACGCTAACTGCGAATTCTTAGGCTGGTTCTATAAAGACGAAAAGGTTGACTTCGATAAATTCGTAGTTACCGGCAACATCGAAATCGTTGCTAAATATCAGCTTAAATTCGAAGCTTTCGTAGAAAAGCTCCTTGCCGATCTTGAAAAAGAACAGGCTGACGTTAACTTCTACGAAAAAGAAGACAGAGACGCTGTTGCAGCTCTTTACACCAAGGCAGTAGCGGCTGTCAAAGCAGCTAAGACGAGAGAAGACGCTCAGGAAGCTTACGACGGTTACGAAGCTGACCTTGCGGCTTACAATACCTATATGGATCTTCTCGAAGCCGCATTCGCTAAATACGATAAGGCAAACTATTTCGAAGCTACATACGAGTCGATGAAAGAACTCGTTGCAGGCGCTATCGCGAACATGAAGGCTTATAAGGACGGCGAACAGCTTCCCGAAGAAATCTATGCCGAAGCGTTGGAAGACCTTGCCGAATATCCCACCAAGGCTGACGAAGAAAAAATCGTTGAAGCTCTCAAAGAGAGCCTTATCGAAAACCTTGACGCAATGATCTCCGAAGAAAACGAAGTCCGTTACGACGAAAAGAACTGGAAAGCTCTTAACGATCTCGTTAACCAGACCAAGAAAGATCTCGAAGGCATCAAGTCCATGGAAGCTCTCGAAGAATATCTCGACAAACTCACCGAGAAATTCGAAGCTATTAAAGAATACATCGCTGCAGATCAGCTCGTAGAAGTTTACGTTGCTTACAACACTCTTCTCCAGAACGAATACTGGGACGAAGACGCAGCAGAACTCAAAGCTATCTACGACGAAGCTATGGAAGCTCTCCGCGAATACGAAAAAGGCGCTCCTAACCCCGAAACCATCGCTAAACAGGCTATCGAAGCTATGGATAAAGTTATGACCAAGGCTGAAGATATCGAAATGGGCGAAGCTGCTAAGGAAGTTGCTTTAAGAGAACTCAAAGCTTACTACGGAAGACTCACCGAAGAACACTACACCGTAGAAAACTGGAAGACCATCACCAACATTTACACCACCGGTATCGAAGGTATCAGACTTGCTCAGGGTACCAGAGCCGTTGCTAAAGCTAAGGCTGACGCTATGGTTAACATCAGCAAGATCGACACCATCGCTTACACCGAAATTATGGACACCCTTATCGCTGCTTACAAAGAGCTTGCTAAGGAAGAATACTGGGACGAAGATTGGGCAGAAGTCGAATACATTTACGGCGAAGCAGTAGACGCTATCCGTGAATACGTAGGCGGAGCTCCCAACCCCGACACCATCGCTGAACAGGCTATCGTTGCAATGCAGAAAGTTCTCACCAAAGCCGAAGACATCGAAATGGGTAACACCATGAAAGAAGGCAAGATCAGAGAACTCAACATGTTCTACAACGGTCTTAACAAACTCTACTACGGTCAGGAAAATTGGGCTACCGTAACCCACATTTACACTACCGGTATCGAAGGTATCAGACTTGCAGAAGGTACCAGAGCAGTTGCTGACGCTTACGGCAACGCTATCACCGATATGAAGGCTGTATCCGAATCCGCATATAAGGCTGACATCGTAAGACTCGAAGAAGCTTTCAATGCTTACGTTGAAACCGATTACTTCGCAGAAGATTACGCAACCATCGTTGAAATCTATGAAGAAGCCGCAACCGCTCTCTTCGAATACGTAGGCGGAGCTCCTAACCCCGAAACCATCGCAGATCAGGCTATCGCCGCTATGGATAAGGTTATGACCAAGGCTGAAGATATCGAAGTAGGTAACTCTCAGAAAGAAGCAGCTCTCAGAGAACTCGAACTCTTCTACAATTCTCTTAACGAACTCGATTACTCCATCGGCAACTGGAACGGTATCAACTTCATTTATGCTAACGGCGTAAAGAAGATCAACAAAGCAAAAGGTACCAGAGCTGTTGCTCAGGCTAAGGCTGACGCTTTGGATCAGCTCGCAAGCGTTCCCAAACTTACCGAAGAAGTAGTTAACGCTATCGCTGAACTTAAGACCGCATTCGAAGCTTACAATGCAGAAGATTACTTCACCGAAGATTACGCTGCAATCGTTAAGATTTACAGTGACGCTTACGACGCTCTTCGTTCTTACGAAAGCGGAGAACCCACTCCCGCAACCATCGTTGAAGAAGCTAAAGAAGCTATGGCAGCGGTTAACACCAAGGCTGACGACATTGAAGCAGGCGAAGCTATGAAGGCTGAAAAACTTGCTGACCTCAAGGCATTCTATGAATCTCTCGTTGAAGTATACTACAGCGTAGAAAATTGGGAAACCATCAATAAGATTTACGCAGCAGGTCTTGACGGTATCAGAGTTGCCGAAGGCACCAAGGCTGTTAACGCAGCTTACGACAACGCTGTAAACGGCATGAAGAACGTTTCCGAACTTGCTCACAAGGAACTCATTAAGGAACTCTTCGCTGCTTACAATTCTTACGACGCTAACAACTACGCCGAAGAAGACTACAAGACTCTTACCAATATCTGTATCGAAGCTCTTGCAGCTCTCCGCGCATACGTAGACGGCGAACCCACTCCCGAAACCATTCTTGCTCAGGCTAAAGAAGCTATGGCAAAGGTTCCCACCAAGCCGGCTGAATAATAAGACCGATTTGGAAAGGGCGGAGTTATCCGAATTAACGGACGCTCGCTCGTAACTGAACAAAATCAAAACACCCCGATTTATCGGGGTGTTTTTTTGTCCTCAACAGGGGAAAAACTCGTTTTTACGCTGAGCGGTTGAAAAGAATTCACTGCCTTTTCATTCTTTTTAACGATATTTTTACGGGAACAAATCGGTTTAGTTTTCGCCTTTTTCTTCGTGCGTTCATTCGTTTATTGCCGTTTTTATGGAAGAACACGTCTTACCCGCACAAAAGGCCCGGCATATCGACGAGAATGACGTCTTCGCCGATTTTTACGATTTTCTCCCAAGGAATGAAAACGTCTTCGGTTGCCTTAAAAAATTTTCGTTCGCCCGGGACGACTATGCCGATAACGCAGGCGTTTCTGGTGGTAATCACGATGTCGCAGGGCTTGCCGAGACATTTCCCGTCGTGCGTGTTGACGACGTTTTTCGTTTTAAGTTCCGCAAAAGTCATATCCATACTCTACGATATGCTTTGACGGCGGAATTATGTTAAAACGACCCTTCTTCCGTCGCATTTTTTGAGAGTGAACGCAAATCTCCTCCGCAACCTTTACCGCAATAAAAACGAACGCGCTTTACTTGAAACTTATTATATAAAAAGCGATACTTTTCGTTCGTAAGGCTTCTTACGGGGAAAGAAAACTTCGCTTTTTGCCCGAAATTTATGGCTTGCGGGGCGGAAAAGTGTAGTTGCAACGGGGACGGATAGATTTGCACGGGTGTGCAAGTGCGCATACGAGCGAAAACAACGCAAAACAGCCCCGTTTTTACAGAAAATATTTAAGAATTTCGATTTTGTCCTCTTCGAATTCCATAATTTCACGCGCAAGGTCGAGCGTTTTCGGAAGAACGTCGGGCGTGTGCCTTAAAAGCCGTCCCATATCGATAACGCCCATAGTCGTGCCTTGAATCATCATTTCAGTGATTTTTGAAGTAGAATTATTCATCATAAGTTTCATTTTTATCATAAGCGTCGCCCAGCTTTGCGAGAGCTTTCCGCCCGGTTCGATTTCGGCGTTCATATCCTCGGCAACGGTTCGCGCGCGCAGGAGAAATTCGCGGTATTTTTCCGATTGCGACGAAAGCAGACCTTCGAAACGCTCGTTTTTCACGAAAGGAAGCACCGCGTTTATGCAGTCGTGCGCCATTCCGACGTTCTTTATAAGGCAATTCAAAACCGCGACCGTGTTTTCGCTGTCGGGCGAACGTTTCAAAGCTTCGTGCCAGCTTTCGTTAGCGCGAGCCTCTTTTCGGCTGATTTTCTCGTATTTGTTGTAGTTGCGCCCGTTCTTTTCGCCGCTATAATCGCCTTCGCCATTATTGCAATCGCACGCGTTTTTCCCGTCGCTATAATCGCACTCGTCATTATTGCAATCATACTCATTCTGCGCGTTTTCGTTGCAATCGCACTTGCTTTGAGTACCTTTATAATTGCGTTCGTTTTTCTCGTTGCGGTCGGTCGTATTCATTTTTCACCTCTTAATTTGCGTTTTGATTTATAATCCCGTTTTATCGTTTTTGATTTGGGAACGTTTGCTTCGTCGTTCTTGCTTTGCCTCGTTCCGTTTCGGCTTTGATGGCGGAATCGCGGTTACCGTCGTTTGATTTCGGCTTATTTGAAGTTACCGTCTGGGTTTGCGGTTGTTTTGTGACGTAACTATCGGATTCGGCTTACGGAAGCGGTGGTTTTCGGGGAGATCTTCTTCCGTTTCGACGTATTCGAACCATCTGTTGCGACAGGTTTCCGCCGAAGCGTAGTATTCTCTGCCGTTAAAATCGTTTTTCATAACGTTTCCTCCGCGATTTTCTCGTTTTAATTCGAGTATGAACGGTAGCTACGGAAAATATACATCATAGTCGAATCGGACGCGAAAAAACGGACGGAATTTTTGTTTGCAATATGCGCAGACTAAGATTGCGGAAGACCGCAAAGGAGGAAAAATATGAAAGTTCGGTTTATTATAGGACTTGCCGTGGGCGCGCTCGCGGGAATGGTTCTTATGGATAATTGCCCCAAGGCTCAGAAGGTTATGGACGAAGGCAAGTACGAAGCAAGCCGTGCCGTCAAAGAAATCAGACGTTCAATTAAAAAGCTCGGCAGAAAATTGCATTTGGGATAATGCCCTGTGAGTACGGGATAACGTCCTGTGAGTGCGGAAGAAAAATTTGTTTTTTAATAAAAAGCGATAAAAAACGCGCAAAAAGACGTGAAAACGCTTGTTAAATAAAGAAAAATGTGTTATAATCGGTAAGCTAAGATATACGTTTATTTTAGAGTGGGGTTTCTATCCCGCTCTAAATTTGCGTATAGAGCTTTTTATTTTTCAAGGAGCGAAAAACAGTGGCTAACAGAGTGGAAACGGAAGTATTTGACCTTGTAAAACCTTTCGCGGACCAATTCGGTCTCGAACTTATCGAAGTCGAATACGCTAAGAAGTTCGACGGTATGAATCTTACCGTTTTTATAGACAAAGAGGGCGGAGTGTCCATTGACGACTGCGAAAGACTGCACCGCGCAATAGACGAGCCTCTTGACGTTCTTAATCCTACGGACGACGCTTCGTATACGCTTAACGTTTCTTCCATAGGCATAGATTGGCCGCTTAAAACCGACAGGGATTACAGAAAAAATCTCGGTAACGAAATCGTCGTTAAGTTGTTTTCAAAGGACGCCGACGGCAAGAAGAAGTACGAAGGCGTGCTTGAAAGTTTCGACGAAAACACTTTCACCATAAACACAGGGAAAAAAGAAATCAGCTTTGAACGTGCAAAAGTTGCGCACGTGGAGCCGCTTATAAGATTTTAGCAACTTTCGGAGGCAGATGTAAATGACAAACAAGGATTTTTTCGCAGCGCTTGACGACCTCGAAAGAGAAAAAGGAATAGACAAAGAACTGGTTCTTTCCGCTCTCGAAACCGCGCTTACTTCGGCGTATAAAAAGAACTTCGGCGAAGCTACGGACGTCGTGGTTAAAGCCGAACCCGATAAAAGCAAACTTACTATTTACGCGTATAAGACAGTTGTCGAGAACGTTGAAGATCCCGAAAAGGAAATTTCTCTCGAAGACGCGCGTCAGGAAAAGAAATCTTATTGCGTGGGCGACCGTTATATAATCGAAATCGTTCCCAAAGACTTCGGAAGAATCGCGGCTCAGGCTGCAAAACAGATAGTAACTCAGGCTATACGCGAAGCCGAAAGAAATATAACTTACTCCAAGTACAGCGACCGCGAAAACGAACTTATTCTCGGAACGGTCAGCCGTATCGACGCCGAAGACGGAACTATTTTCGTAGAGATAGGAAGAGATCAGGAAGGCAGACTTTTGCCGGCAGATCAGAATCCTCTCGAACATTACAAAATCGGCGACAGAATCAGAGTTCTCATAAAGCGCGTAAGAGAAGGTTCGAGAGGAGTTATGATACTTCTTTCGAGAACCAACGTAGGATTCGTGAAAAAGCTTTTCGAACAGGAAGTTCCCGAAATCCGCGGAGGAATCGTAGAGATAAAGAACATAGTGAGAGAACCCGGTTACAGAACGAAAATTGCGGTCTGGTCCAACGATCCGGACGTTGACGCGGTAGGCGCGTGCGTAGGTAACAGAGGTTCGCGTGTCAACGCCATAGTAAACGAAATGGGCGGAGAAAAAGTGGACGTTATAGCTTACAGCGACGATATTCTCGATTATATCGCAAGAGCGCTTTCGCCCGCAAAGGTTCTTATGGTTCAGGCTAACGAAGAAACCAAAGAATCCAAGGTAATAGTCGCCGACGACAAACTCAGTCTCGCCATAGGTAAAGACGGACAGAACGCAAGACTTGCGGCTCGTCTTACGGGCTGGAAGATAGACGTTAAGTCCATGAGCAAGGCTATAAGCGAAGGACTTTTAGAGTCCGAAGAAGAAAGAGAACCCGACGCCGTGAAAGATGAAGGCGACGCCGTCTGAAAATGACTAAGGGAAAGATTCCGGAACGCATGTGCGTTCTTTGCAGAAAAATGCAGCCTAAAACTCAGCTCGTGCGCGTGTTTGCGGGCGATAACGGCGCAGAGATCGACGAAAGCGGAAAGCGTGGCGGAAGAGGCGCGTACGTTTGTCACAGCGCGGAATGCGTTAAAAAGTGCGCCAACAAAAAGCTTTTAGGTAAAATGCTTAAATGCGAGTGTTCGGATGAATTTATCGAAAAACTCCTTTTTAAGTTAAAGGGAAGCGGGCAGTAATCCGCGTCAGAGGTAAATGAACGGTAAAATAGCATCATATATAGGATTTGCGATAAGGAAAGGCAGTGTGCTTTTCGGAGGAGAACAGCTTCTTGCGGGCGGCAGAGTTCACCCAAAGGTTGTGATTATCGCAAGCGACCTTGGCGACAGCGCCAAAAGGCGAATAGCGAGATATTGCGCGGAAAAGAATTATCCGCTTTTCGTAACGGATAAAGAGGTGCTTAAACAATGCACTTTCAAGGCAGACGTCAAGGTTCTGACCGTAACGGATAAAGGTCTGGGCGGTTCGGTTATCAGGGAAATAGAAAAAGATCCCGACGGGGATTTCAAACTTTATACGGAGGTACAACCGATTGACAGTAAAGAATAAGGAGAGCGGTTCTGCTCAGGGTCAGATGGAAAATCTGAGAACCATGCGTTCTAACACCTATAAGACGGCAACGGCTATTCGTGCGAAGATTCAGGATGCGAAAAAGCGCGTGAAGGACATTCACGAAGCAATCGGTGTAAAACACGAAGAGATGGAGGCTCAGGCGATTGCTGCGAAAGAAGCAGCCGAAGCTTTGGCGGAAGCGACTGCCCGTGAGGAAGCTCAGAGCAAAGTCGAAGTTAAAGAAACCGAGACTCAGGTCGCCGAGAAGAAAGCTGCTAAGAAAGACGCGGAAAAAGCAGCTTCGGAGCAGTCCGTTCAGCCCGTTAAAGAAGAGGAAAAACCCGCAAAAGAAAGCGAGTCCGAGACTAAGAAGAAGGCGGAAAAACCTGCGGACGACAAGGCTAAATCCAAACCCGTAAAGGCAACGGAAACGGAAGCTCCCAAAGCCAATAAGGAAGAGGAAAAGAAAGTCGTTCCCGAAAAGCCTGCCGAAAAATCTCCGTCCGTTGAAAAGGTTTCTACCGTACAGACCAATCCCAACGAAACGACGAGGATTTATACCGACGAAAAGGGCGTAGTTAAGGTAAGAAGATTCCTTAACGAGATTCCCAAGGCTCCAAGAGACGTGAATAAGTCTCAGGGCAAAGGAAAACCCGTCGGCGGAAAACGCGACGGCGTTCAGACGGGCGACAGACAGAGTAAATTCGGACAGCAGAAGACCTTCGATCAGGGTAAGCCTGCCTTTAATAAAGATAAAGACGACGCGACTCGTCCTCAGAAGTCTACGACGCAGAGAAGCGGAAGCGGTGCGCCGAGAATGGACTTCGTGCCTGCTCCTCAGCAGAAGCAGAGAAACTTCTCGAAGAATCAGGAAAGAACGGAAGAAAAGAGTAAGAATAAGTCCGGTAAGCACAATATGATCGTCAAGTCTTACGACGACGACGAAAGAGACGTAGTACGTCGTCCGCGCCCCAAGAAAGCCGAGACTAAGTTCGAACCCGTTATAAAGAAGATAGACCACGCCGTTGTTAATACGGAAGAAATCGTCATAAAAGACCTCAGCGAAAAGATAGGCGTTTCCGTTGCGGAAATCATAAAGAAGCTTTTCGTGGAAGGCGGTATTATCAAGACCATTAACGACAAGATAGACTTCTCGACGGCGGAATACGTTTCCAACATTTTCGGAGTAACCCTTACGCTTAAACTCGAACAGTCGGCGGAAGACACTCTGAACGCGGGCGTCAAGTCGGACGACGACAATCTTCCCGATACCGAAAAACGCGCGCCCATCGTTACCGTTATGGGACACGTTGACCACGGTAAGACTTCGCTTCTTGACGCTATAAGACACACCAGCGTAACCAAAGGCGAAGCGGGCGGTATCACTCAGGCGATAGGCGCATATCAGGTAGTTATAAACGGCGAACCCATTACCTTTATCGACACGCCCGGACACGAAGCGTTTACCGCTATGAGAGCAAGGGGCGCGCAGGTTACGGATATAGCCATTATAGTGGTAGCTGCCGACGACGGCGTTATGCCTCAGACGATCGAAGCCATAAACCACGCCAAAGCGGCGGGCGTTCCCATAGTCGTAGCCATAAACAAGATGGATAAACCCACGGCTAACCCGGAAGTAGTTAAGACTCAGCTCACCGAATACGGCATCGTTCCCGAAGAATGGGGCGGAGACAACATCATGGTACCCGTTTCGGCTAAGTCGGGAATGGGTATAAAAGAACTTCTCGAAGCGATACTTATCGTTGCGGAAGTAAAAGAACTCAAAGCAAATCCAAAAAAGCGCGCAAGCGGTACGATTATCGAAGCGAAACTCGACAAGAACAGAGGCCCCGTCGCAACGGCTCTCGTTCAGAACGGTACTCTGCGCGTAGGAGATTATATAATCGCAGGTACGGCGGACGGTAAAGTCAAGGCTATGTTCGATGAAAACGGCAAGAGCGTTAAGGAAGCAGGTCCTTCTACGCCCGTGGAAGTTCTCGGTTTCTCGGCTGTACCCAACGCAGGCGACGTTATGTTCTCGGTAGACGAAAAACTCGGCAAACAGGTTGCCAGCGAAAGAAAAGACAAGGAAAAACTTGCCAGAACCAACGTTTCCACTACCGTTTCTCTCGACGATCTCTATTCAAAGATCAACGAAGAGAATATGAAGAACCTCAACCTTATCATAAAGACGGACGTTCAGGGCAGTCTCGAAGCTTTGAAGTCGTCGCTTGTAAAGATTTCCAACGAAGAAGTCAAGGTTTCGCCCATTCACGGAGGCGTAGGCGCAATTACCGAATCGGACGTTATGCTTGCAAAAGCCAGCAACGCGATTATTATCGGCTTTAACGTAAGAGCCGACGCCAACGCGAAAGCCGCTGCCGAAAGAGAAGAAGTCGACATAAGAATTTACAGAGTCATTTACGACGCGGTAAACGACGTAACGGCGGCTATAAAGGGTATGCTTGCGCCCAAGTACAAGGAAACCATCTTAGGTTCCGCGGAAGTCCGCGAAGTCTTCAGGATTTCGGGAGTAGGCGCGGTCGCAGGTTGCTACGTGACGAGCGGAAAGATTTCGAGAGGCAGTAAGATCAGAGTTTACAGAAACGACGTTATGATAGTGGACTGCGAAATGTCCGCCCTCAAACGTTTCAAGGACGACGTTAAGGAAGTCGCACAGGGTTACGAATGCGGTATATCGCTCGTTAACTACAACGACATTAAAGTCGGCGACGTCTTTGAAAACTATATAATGGAAGAAATTAAGCAATAAAGGCTTTTTTGTCGCTGCCCTGCTTTCTTTTTGGAGGCGGGGCAGACGGCTATTATGCCGCAAACGCGGTTTGTCGGAGGTAAAAATGAGTACGCCGAGAACGGAAAAACTCAACGCTGAATTCCAGCGCAGTATATACGAAATATTGAAAAACAGAGTAAAAGATCCTCGTCTTACCGAAATGTTTTCGGTAACCAAAGTGGACGTAGATAAAGAACTCAGCCTTGCAAAGGTCTATATAAGCGTGTTTTCTTCGGATAAAAAGAAAGCAAGCGAAACTTACGAGGCTATAGAAAACAGCGCGGGCTTCGTGCGCCGTGAACTTTCAAAAGGAATGCGCATAAGAACCGTTCCGCCCATAAAGTTTATCTACGACGACACTATGGAATACAGCGAGAAGATAGATAAACTCATAGACAGTCTTATAAAGAAAGAAAACGCCGACGGGAAAAATGAAAACGCAGACGGCGATTCGGAGAAGGAATAATTATGAGCTGTTTCGAACAAGTAACGGAATTACTGAAAAAAGCCGAAAACGTAGCTATTTTTTGTCATACGTTGCCCGACCCCGATACTTTGGGTTCGGCTCTTGCGCTGAGAGAAGCTCTTATGTCTCTTAACAAAAAAGCGAGTATTTTCTGCGATACGGTTTTAGCGGGAAGACTTAAATTCGTTTCGGGTTACGAAACCATTTCCACCGAGTTTCAGGGCAGGTACGACCTTCATATAGCTATCGACTGCGGAGACAGATACAGACTGGGAACTCTGGAAAACACCTTCTTCCGTTGCCGTAACAACGTTAACGTCGACCATCACTATCTCACCAACGACCGTTTTGCAGTCGTTAACTGGGTGGAAAACCGAGCAAGCGCGGCGCAGATGGTTTACGATATAATCAAGGCTCTTGGCGTTACCGTTACCGAAAACATCGCCAAGGCTATAATGTCGGGTATAGTTACCGACACCAACGCTTTTACCAACACCAACACCGATAAAGCCGTTCTGAATACGGCAGCCGAACTTATCGACAAAGTGGATATAAACTTCCTCGATTTCAGACTTAGAAGGAATTCTTCTTTCGTCAGAATCAAACTTATGGGCAGGGCTTTACACGGAACAAAGCTTTATTGCGGAGGAAAGGTTGCCGTTATGTCCATAAGAGAGAAGGATTTGCTCGAAGAGGGCGCGGAATTTTCCGATACGGACGGATTTACCGACAAGATTCTCGATATAGAAGGCATAAAAGCCGCCGTGTGTATTTCCGAAAAGTCCCCAAACACCTTTAAGATAGGAATGCGCGGTAAAGACGGCACGGACGTTTGCGCCGTGTGCAAATCTTTCGGCGGAGGCGGACATAAAGTTGCCGCGGGCTGTACGATATGCGGTTTTTACGAGGACGTTTTAGAGCGCATTTTAAGGGCTTTCGAACTGGAACTCGGATACGAAAGATAACTGATGATAGGTTTTATAAATTGCAACAAACCTTCGGGACTGACTTCGAGCGACGTGGTTTCGAGGATAAAAAGAATAAGCGGAGGAGAGAAGGTCGGACATATGGGAACGCTCGATCCGGGCGCGGCGGGGGTTCTGCCCGTGGCTCTCGGGAAAGCCAACAGACTTTTCGACTTTCTTACCCGTAAAAAGAAGAAATACCGCGCCGTTTTCACTTTCGGCGTAACTACAGACACTCTCGACAGTTACGGTAAAGTCACGGGAAGAGGCACTGTCCCCGATAAATCCGTGATAGAAAGTAAACTAAGCGATTTTACGGGCAGAATAAGTCAGGTTCCGCCCCTCTATTCGGCAATAAACGTCGGCGGAGTCAGAGCCTATAAGCTTGCGAGAAACGACGCTCAGGTAGAAATCAGACCGCGCGAAGTGGAAGTCTTTTCCTTCGGGCTTTTAAGGCAGACGGACGAAGCTTCCTTCGAGTTCGACATAACCTGCGGAGGAGGAACTTATATAAGAAGTCTCGTTCGCGACCTTGCTTTTTCGCTCGGAACGGTAGGCTATATGAGTACGCTGCTGAGGCTTTATTCGGGCGTTTTTACCTTGGACGAAGCGCTTTCCATTGAAGATATTCAGGAAGACTTCTCGGGTTCGGTTCTGCCCGTGGAATTCGTACTTGGCGGACTGAAACGATACGAAATTCCCGAAAACAGGAAAAAACACGCCCTTAACGGAATAGAAATTCCCGTGAGCGAAGAATACGAAGGGAATCCTTTCTGCGTGTATTCGGACGGAGAACTTAAAGGACTTGCCGAGAGAAAGAACGGAAAACTCGTTTTCACGGCAAGACTTGACGGATAATAACGGAGCTTAAATGAATTTATACGGTATCGACATAATAAAATTCGGCGAGCCGAGCGGAAAGAGACTTGTCGTGGCTCTGGGCTTTTTCGACTGCATTCACGTAGGGCATCAGGCTCTTATAGAAGAGGCGAAAATCAAAGCAACGGGGCTTCACGCAGAACCTGCGCTGTTTACTTTCAGCAACGATCCTTTCGTTCTTCTCGGTAACGGCAAAAAGCCCGTTTTAACCTTTGAAGAAAGACTTAACGAACTTGGCAGAACGGGCGTTAAAAACGTAGTCGTCGCGGAGTTTAACGAAGAACTTATGAACACTTCGGGCGAAACCTTTTTCGCGGGGCTTATAAAAACGGGCGCGGTCGGAATAGTCTGCGGAAGAGATTACACCTGCGGAGTTAAAGGTTCGACGGGTACGGACGAATTAAAGACCATGGCTGAAAAAGACGGAGTAGACCTTACCGTCAAAGGCGACGTTTTCGTAGGCGGAGAAAAGGTCAGCAGTACCGCCGTAAGAAAGGCTCTTATCGAAGGAGATTTACCGCGCGCGAACGCCCTTCTCGGAAAGCCTTACGTAATAGGTTCGAGCGTCATTAAAGGCGACGGCTTGGGCAGAACTTTCGGTTTCCCGACAGCCAACCTTCTCGTTCCCGAAGAAAAACTACTGCCCGCGAGCGGAGTTTACGCGGCAAAGACCGACGTCGACGGAAAGAATTACGTAGCCGCCCTTCATATAGGCGAAAGACCTACGATAAGCAGGGGCGAAAGGCGCATAGAAGCCTTTTTATCGGGCTTTGACGGGGATTTGTACGGACGGAAACTTTACCTCGAACTTGACAGGAAGATAAGGGACGTAAAGAAATTCGATTCGGTGGACCGACTGAAACTTCAGATAGCGCGCGACGTTAAAAAAGCGCAGAAATATGCGGAGGAAAGAGGCAACGATGATTAAATTCGGACCGAGCGGGAATTCGCTCTCTTTCTACGGGGAAGGAAACAAGCATTCGGAACAGGCGCCCGAATGGCTTCATAAAAAAGGGCTGTCGCTTTACGAGTACAGTTTCAGCAGAGGAACGAACGTTTCCGACGCAAAATGCAGTCTTATAGGCGAAAACGCCGAGAAGTACGGAATAGAAGTTTCCGTTCACGCGCCCTATTACGTCAATCTTGCGAACACAAGCGACGAAATGATAGAAAAGTCTTTCGGGTATATCCTTAAAAGCGCGGAGAAAGTCAGACTTATGAAGGGCAACAGGGTAGTCTTTCATCCGGCGGCAAAGGGAAATCTTACACGAGAAGAAGCCGTTCGTCTTACGAAAGAAAGACTTGCCCTTCTTGCAAAAAGGATAGAAGAACAAGGCTATACGGACGTTCTTTTCTGTATAGAAACCATGGGTAAGATAAATCAGATAGGAAGTCTTGACGAAGTCGCGGAGTTCTGCACTTTAAGCGATTGTTTTATTCCGACGGTGGATTTCGGACATCTCAACGCAAGAACGATGGGCGGAATGAACAGCGGAGAAGATTACCTTAACGCGCTTAAACTTCTTACCGAAGTTATAGGAAAAGAGAAAACGGGAAAGATGCACGTGCATTTTTCCAAAATAGAATACGCAAAGGGCGGAGAAATCAGACATCTTACCTTTGAAGACAGGATTTACGGACCCGAATTCGAACCGCTTGCGCCCGTTCTTGCGGAATATTCGCCCGACGCGCGGGTTATCTGCGAATCGGACGGAACGCAGACAGAAGACGCTCTTACGATGCAGAGAATTTACAGGGAAACCTTGGAAACGAACGCTAAAAAGCAAGCTTAGAAACGCAGAAAAAAGCAAGTGCGGATAAGCGCAAAAAGCGTTTCGGAAAGCAAAACGACATAAAACAGGTGAATTACGGTGCGAGGCGTTACGTTTTTATCGTTTGTATTAAAGCGATTGCAATAAACGCAGAGCCGAGCGCAATTATTATAAATTTTAACGGAGGTTAGTATGAAAGACACAAAGAAATTATTCGAACTCAATAAAGAGATCGACGCGATTCTCGTTACTTCGCAGAAAAACAGATATTATTTTACAGGTTTTTCCAGCACGGCAGGCTATCTTCTTATTATGAAGAACGCGACGGAATTCATTACCGATTTCAGATACGGAGAAATGGCTGAGCCTCTTAAAAAAGACGGAATCAACGTAGTCGTCTGCGCCGGCGCGGAAACTATGAATTATATCAGAAATAAGCTTGAACAGGAAGGCGTTAAAAAGCTCGGTTTCGAAGACACCGAAATGACCTGCGCGGAATTCGGCGGATATAAAAAAGCCATTCCTTCGGTGGAATTCGTTCCCGTCGGAAAGGATATAGAATTCATTCGTCGCTATAAAACTCAGGACGAACTCGATAACATCGCGAAAGCTCAGACCATTACCGATAAGGTTTTCACGCATATGCTTGACGTTATCAAGCCGGGCGTAAGCGAAATCGAACTCGCGATAGAACTCGAATGCACCATAAGAAGACTCGGCGGAGACGGACTTGCCTTCGACACGATTATAGCTTCGGGCGAAAACAGCTCCAAACCTCACGCTCACCCCACCGAAAAGAAGATCGAAAAGGGCGACGCGGTTACCATGGACTTCGGCGCAAGATACGCGGGCTACTGCTCGGATATGACGAGAACGGTTTTCGTCGGACAGCCTTCCGATAAGATGAAAGACATTTACGACACCGTTCTGAACGCTCAGGTGCTTACCCTTCAGACGATAAAATCGGGAATGAAAGGTTGCGAAATGGACGCTATCGCAAGAAATTACATCAAGAGCAGAGGTTACGGCGAATACTTCCAGCACAGCACGGGACACAGCGTAGGTCTGGATATTCACGAAAGCCCCAATTTAAGTCCGCTTTGCGACGTCGTTTTCGAACCCAATATGCTCGGAACGGTCGAACCGGGCGTCTATATTGCGGGAATCGGCGGAGTAAGAATAGAAGATCTCGTTATTTTTACACAAGATGGAATCAAAGATTTGACAACTTCGCCTAAAGATATTATAATATTATAGTTAAAGGCGCGATTAGTCTCTTAAACTAAGAGTCAGCCATTCAGGAGGAAAAAATGATATTAGCAGGCGATTTCAGAAAAGGCATAACCTTTGTTGACGGCTCTGCGGTTTACGTTATAGTTGATTTCCAGCACGTTAAACCCGGCAAAGGCGCAGCATTCGTTCGTACCAAGATCCGTAACGTTATGACGGGAGCGGTTTTGGAACGTACCTTCAACCCCACGGATAAGTTCGAAAAGGCAATGATCGAAAATAAGAAGATGCAGTACCTTTATGCGGACGAAGGCATCTATTACTTTATGGACCCCGAAACTTTCGAACAGGTTCCCCTCAACAAGAGTCAGGTCGAAGACGCTCTTCAGTACATGACGGAAAATATGGAAGCTACCATTCAGTTCTACAAAGGCGAAGCTTTCTCGGTTGAACCGCCTAACTTCGTTGAGCTTCTCGTTACCGTATGCGAACCGGGCGCGGTAGGCAACACCGCCACCAACGTAACCAAACCGGCTACCGTCGAAACGGGTTACGAACTTCAGGTTCCCATGTTCGTTAACGAAGGCGACAAGATTCGTATCGACACCAGAACGGGCGAATACATGGAAAGAATCAAGCAGTAAATTTAAGACCGTTCCGTTTTTTCCGCGGTTATCTTTGCGGTAATCTGAGGTAAAGAACGGTAACGCGTTTATCTTGCGTTTTTGACGGAAGATAATCTTAAACCAGGCGATAACGGGCGGAGCGTTTGTCTTCGCCCTTATAGATTTATTAAAGAGCGGTACGGAAAGTGCCGCTTTTTCACGGAAGGCGTAAAAATTATGACTACATTACTCAGCGTAGGCGTCGCTATGATTGCGGGACTTCTGGTTTCGCGTATTGCAAGAAAGTTCAAACTTCCTGCCGTGACAGCCTATCTCGTTGCGGGCGTTCTTATAGGTCCGTACGTACTCGGCGCACTTAAAATCGACGGTATCGGTTTTAACAGCGCAAGCCAGCTTGCCGGACTTGAAATCATTTCAAATGCGGCTCTCGGATTCATTGCTTTTTCCATAGGCAACGAATTCCGTCTTAAAAGTCTTAAAGAAACGGGCAAACAGGCTACCGTTATAGGTATTCTTCAGGCTCTTGCGGCAACTCTCGTCGTAGACCTCGCGCTTATCGGACTGCACTTTATCATGCCCGAAAAAATCTCTTTGCCCGCCGCTATAACTTTGGGCGCAGTGGCTGCCGCTACCGCTCCCGCGGCAACGTTGATGGTTGTTCGTCAGTATAAAGCCAAAGGTAAACTCACGAGCCTTCTTCTTCCCATAGTCGCTCTCGACGACGCGGTGGGACTCGTGGTTTTCGCCGTTTCTTTCGGAATCGCGCGCGCTATGCAAAGCGGAGTGGTAGACGTTATATCGATAGTTATCGAACCGCTCATAGAAATCGTAGCCTCCTTGGGACTGGGCGCACTTATGGGTATAATTCTTACCTATATAGAAAGAATATTCCATTCGGGAAGCAAAAGACTTACTCTCTGTATAGCTTTCGTTATCATAACCGCGGGAATATCCCTTCTTAAATTCAGGATAGGTTCGGTTACCATAGGCTTCTCGTCTCTTCTTGCCTGCATGATGCTCGGAACGATGTTCTGCAATATGTGCGACTTCTCGGAAGAACTTATGCAAAGAACGGACGGCTGGACGGCGCCCCTTTTCGTTATATTCTTCGTTATTTGCGGAGCCGAACTCGACCTTAAAGTCTTTGCCGACCTCGATATAGTCATTATAGGCGTGGTTTATATCCTTGCCCGCGCTGTAGGTAAGTACTTCGGCGCGTACGGAAGCGCAAGTCTTATGAAGTGCGAACCCAAGGTCACCAAAAACCTCGGAATAACTCTTCTTCCGCAGGCAGGCGTTGCTCTGGGAATGTCGATAACGGCTAAACAGCTGGGCGACGTAGACGGCGCGCTCGTCAGAAACATAATTCTCTTCTCCGTTCTTATCCTCGAACTTATAGGTCCTACCCTTACTAAGAACGCGCTTATAAGAGCGGGCGACGTTATCCCCGAAAACGCCGTATCTTCGAGAAGAAGAAACGAATCGGATAACTCGGACGACGAAGACGACTAAGAAAACTCAATTAACCGATTCTGAACACCGATTGATTTCAGTCGGTGTTTTTTTATGCTTTTTTAAGCGTTTGTCTCTTCTCGGCTTTCGTTTTTCGGTGCGTTTCCGTTTCTTTTTCTTCGGTTTTCGTTTGTGTTCTTTGAGTTTCGTTTGCGTCTTTTTTTACGTTTTTTTTCGGTTTTTCTTTATAGAAGACTTCGTTTTTATAAAAATCGGACGAAAAAGCGTTAATTGCACATAGAAATCGTTGATTTTTTTATAAAAAACGCTTGACAAAGAATATTCTTCCGCATATAATAAAAACAAACAAATGAATAACTGTTCAACTGAGCAACCGTAAGCTCAGACAGGTAAAACCGAAACCCGATTCGGTAAAGCGGAGGAAAGATTATGAAAGAATCGGAAGAAAAGAAAGGCGCGGAGCGTTTGCGTAAAGGGTGCGAAAAGGTTCACGCGGACGAAAGCTGTGAAGAATGTAGTATGTCTTGCGAATGCGCCGTTACTCATCCCGAACTTATGAAAAAAGCCGTCGCAGATATGCCCGACACCGACGAAATATTCGATATTTCCGAGCTTTTTAAGGTTCTTGGCGACTCGACGAGAAACAGAATTCTCTGGTGTCTTATTTCTCAGGAACTGTGCGTGTGCGATATTTCCGAACTTCTCGGAATGACCAAATCCGCCGTTTCCCATCAGCTGAGAGTGCTTCGACAGGCTAAACTCGTTACGCCGAGAAGAAGCGGAAAGGAAGTTTATTACTCGCTTTCGGACGATCACGTCACCAGAATTCTCAGTATGGCGAAAGAGCATATAGAAGAATAATCCGACGAAACTATCGGATATAAGCGTTATTACGAAATAAAAGGAAAAGCGGGTTACCCGCTGGAAAGGAGAATAATATGAGAAAAGTAGTTAAAATAGAAGGTCTCGATTGCGCTAACTGCGCCGCTCGTCTGGAAAGAAAACTTGCCATGATAAACGGTATCGACGACGTTTCGGTTAATTTCATGGCTAAGAGAATTACCGTCAACGCCGACGAAGGCAAGATGGAAAAGGTGCTTAAAGACGTCAAGGAAGTAACGGGTATAATCGAACCCGAATGCGTTCTTAACATATAATAGGATTTTTACAAGGAAGAGACTGTTATGAACAGGAAACTCAGATTGGTTATCGCCGCTGTAGCGTTTGCCGTATCGTTTGCGATTACCAAATTAACAAGTATTCCCGATTGGGGAACGATGATTCTTTTCGGAGCGACCTATTTGTTTATAGGTTACGACGTTTTATGGCGCGCCGTGAGAAATATTTGTCGCGGACAGGTTTTTGACGAGAACTTTCTTATGACCATAGCTTCCGTTGGAGCTTTCGTTGCGGGCGAGTATGCTGAATCCGCAGCGGTTATGCTCTTTTATCAGGTAGGCGAGTATTTTCAGGATTACGCCGTGGACAAGTCGAGAAAGCAGATTTCCGGACTTATGGATATACGTCCCGATAAGGCTTTCGTTCTCGAAGACGGAGAGATAAAGGAATATCAGCCCGAAGACGTCGAAATAGGTGCGGAACTTGTCATAAAGAACGGCGAAAAGATTCCGCTTGACGGCGTTCTTCTGAGCGATAACGCCGTTCTGGATACGGCTGCTCTTACGGGCGAATCTTTACCCGTAAACCTTAAAAAAGGCGACGCTTGCCTTAGCGGTGCGATAAACGCAGGCAACGTTATTCATATGAGAGCCGAGAAAGAGTACTACGACTCTACCGTAGGAAAGATTCTCGATATGGTCGAAAGCGCGTCGGGCAAAAAAGCCAAACAGGAAAAGTTCATTACGAAATTTGCCCGTTACTATACGCCCGTAGTTGTAATTTCCGCGGTAATTCTTGCTATCGTTCCTTCGATTATTACGGGTAACTGGCACGAATGGGTTATGAGAGCGTTGACCTTCCTCGTAGTAAGTTGTCCCTGCGCGCTCGTGATAAGCGTTCCTTTGAGTTTCTTCGGCGGAATAGGCGGAGCTTCGGCGAAAGGTATTCTCGTTAAAGGCGGAAGCTATCTCGAACAGCTTAAAAAAGTAAACACCTTCGTTTTCGATAAGACGGGAACGCTCACGAAAGGCAAGTTCGGCGTTACGGAGGTTTATCCTTCCGATAAGCGCAAGGAAATCCTTCTTAAAGCGGCGACTGCGGAAAGCGGTTCCAACCATCCTATCGCAAAATGTATCTCGGATACTGCAAAACGCGAGTACGAGTTTTCGGGTAGCGAAGACTATTCGATAAAAGAAATCGCAGGTAAAGGCATTCTTGCGGAAAAGGACGGGCTGCGCATTCTTTGCGGAAACAAGAACCTTCTGGACGACGAAAGCATTTTAGCTCCCGAAGTCAGAGAAAACGGAAGCGTCGTGTACGTTGCCGAAAACGGAAAATTCTTAGGCTATATAGTAGTTGCCGACGAAATCAAACCCGAAGCGAGAAGCGTTATAGCCGAACTCAAACGTCAGGGCGCAAGAACGGTTATGCTTACGGGCGATAACGAAGAATCGGCGGCTAAGGTTGCAAAAGAAGTTGGTATAGACGAATTCCACGCAAAACTTCTTCCTACGGATAAAGTAAGTCTGCTTGAAAAACTCATAGAAAACAAGAAAGAAGGCGACGTTATCGCGTTCGTGGGCGACGGAATAAACGACGCGCCCGTGCTTATGAGAGCCGACGTAGGCGTTTCTATGGGCGGAGTGGGAAGCGACAGCGCGATAGAAGCTTCCGACGTGGTTCTGATGTACGACAACCTCACCGCGCTTATCGACGCAAGGAAGATTTCCGTTAAGACCATGCGCATAGTCAAAGAGAACATAATCTTTGCCTTGGGCGTAAAGATTCTCGTTTTAGTGCTGAGCGCGCTGGGACTTACCAATATGTGGTGGGCGGTTTTCGCCGACGTAGGCGTGGCTTTCCTTGCCATACTCAACGCAATGCGCTGTATGAAAATAAAATAAGCGTTCAAATCGAACGTAACGTTTACGTAAAATATCCGGAAAGCAGGCTTTTGCCTGCTTTTTCGTTTGACTAAAAATAAACTATATAGTATAATCGGCGAAAAAAGGAGGCTTTAATTTATGAATGAGGTTGCTTCCGCGGAAGAAAATGCGGTAACGGTCAGAGTTTGCGATATAAGAAAGACATTTAAGCTTTCCAAAAAACAGATGAAAATAGATCACGCGACGTCCGACGTGAAAGTAGCAGTGGACGGCGTAAGTTTCGAAACCAAAAGAGGAGAGATTTTCGGGCTTTTGGGACCTAACGGCGCGGGCAAAACTACCGTTATGCGTTGTATAGCCACGCTCATTAAACCCGACAGCGGAACCATTACCGTAAACGGAAAGGACGCTTCGGACGATATTTCCATAAAAAGACAGATGGCTTTTCTTTCGGGCGAACTCAAACTCGAAGCGGGTTTTACTCCCAATTATATATACGACTTCTTTTCGGGGCTTTACGGAATAGACAAAAAGTCGTCTGCTATCCGTAAAAAAGACCTTTTTGAAAGGTTCGGCATAGATAAATTCGCCGAAGTCAAGATAGGCGAGCTTTCTCAGGGAATGAAACAGAAGGTTTCTATCGCGGTGTCTCTCGTTCACGATCCCGATATAATCGTTTTCGACGAACCCACCAACGGACTTGACGTAGTTACGGCAAGAGTAGTTACCGATTACCTCGTAGAACTCAGAAATCAAGGCAAAACCGTTATTTTAAGCACGCATATAATGAGCCTTCCGCAGAAGATATGCGACCGTATAGGTATTATTTACGGCGGAAAGATGCTTGTGTGCGATACTACGGAAAATCTTCTTAAAAAGTCGGGCAAACGGGACCTCGAAGACATTTTCTTCGACCTTATTTCGGAAAACGGCGGAGCGGAGGCTTAAAATGAGCAATATTTTCAAGATAATGAAGAAAGAACTGGATAAAATCTTTCTCGATAAAAGACTTGTTTTCACTACCTTTATATTGCCTGCTCTCATAGTGTTCGTGCTTTACACCTGTATGGGAATGATTACCAAAGCCACCCAGACGGATATGCAGAATCAGGACACGATTATGGCGATTAACGCCGACAAGGCTTTGCTCGAAGTTTTTAAGCCCTGTCTTACGGCTGTAGGTCACGTGAAAATCGTAGAAAGCGAAAAGCTTTCCGAAGAAGAGATAAAAAGCAGGATAAAAGACGGAGAAATCGATATTTACGTGGAAATTACGGGTATATCGGACAAAAAACTCAACGTCAACAGTTACGCAAATACCGTCAATCAGAAGTCTCTTATGGGAAAGCAAAGACTTATATCCGCTCTCGAAGTGTACAGAGCCGTCGTTCTTCAACAGGAAGGCACGGATACGGTGAGATATATAAACAATTACACAGAACTTGCCGAAGGTAACAGCGTTTCCATATCCATTATATCGATGATAGTCCCGATGATGCTGGTAATTATGCTTTTCGCCAACGCAATGGGCGTCAGCGCGGAAGGAATTGCCGGAGAAAAGGAAAGAGGAACGCTCGCTACCATTATGATGACGCCCGTGAAGAGAACGGACATTATCTTCGCCAAAGTCTTTGCCAACAGCATAATAACCCTTCTCGTCGCGGTAAGTACCTTCATAGGAATGGCTTTCAGTCTTGACAGTTTCGCAGAAGGAATGGGTATCAGCGGAAAGGTAAATTACGCCTTCGGAGATTACGCAATACTCTTCCTTATGATAGTTATGATAGCGTTGACGGCGGTGGCTTTGTTCTCGGTTGCCAGCACTCTCGCCAAAAACGTCAAGGAAGCCACGTCCGTTTCAATGCCTATGTACATAATAGGAATGGTTGCCGCGACCGTCTCGGGATACGCTTCGCTTCCTTCCGAATGGTTTTACTACCTTATTCCCGTGTACAACTGCGCAGCCGTCATAAAGAGCGTAATGATGTTCGACGTGAACGCTTTGAACGTCGTGATTTCAATAGCTTCGTCGGTAGTCTTCTTCGTGGCGGTATGTCTGATTCTCGGACGGCTTTTCAAACGGGAGAAGATTCTCTTTGCCCAGTAATCCCGTTTATACGAACGCACAATGAAACCCAGAGAGCGGAAGAAATCTTCCGCTCTTGTTTTTTGACTGTTTTTACGTCGGTCAGATATGAAACCCAATGCGGAAAATCCCGTAAAAAAGTCGGATTTTTTTACAAAAACGGCGCATTTTTTTGCAAAATTTCCGCAAATTTTTTGACAATTGAAAGAAGCTGTGATATAATAACAATTTGTCAGTTAGTTATGGGAGACGCTTTATGGTAAGAAACGATATAAGAAATATTGCGATAATCGCACACGTAGACCACGGTAAAACCACCCTTGTGGACGCAATGCTTAAACAGGCGGGCGAATTCCGTGAAAATCAGCAGGTCGAAACCTGCGTTATGGACAGCAACGCTCTCGAAAGAGAAAGAGGGATAACCATTCTCGCGAAGAACACGGCTATAGTTTACAAAGGCACCAAAATCAACGTTATCGACACCCCGGGACACGCGGATTTTTCGGGCGAAGTCGAGAGAGTTCTCAAAATGGTGAACGGCGTTCTTATTCTTATCGACGCAACCGAAGGACCTATGCCTCAGACGAGATTCGTTATGCAGAAAGCAATGGAATACGGCCACAAAATGATAGTCGTAGTCAACAAAATCGATAAGAAAGACGCAAGAACCAAGGAAATAAAGGAAGAGTTTTACGACCTTCTCTTTGACCTTAACGCAAGCGATCAGGACCTTAACAGCCCTATTCTTTACTGCTCGGGAAGAGCGGGAACGGCTTCTTTCGATCCCGACGTTCCGGGAACAAACCTCGTTCCTCTTTTCGACACTATTCTTAATTACATCGATCCGCCGGAGGGCGACGAACAGGGTAAGCTTCAGCTTCTCGTTTCGGCGATAGACTATAACGATTACGTAGGAAGAATAGGTATCGGCAGAATCGAACGCGGTACCGTTATTGCCAACACGGAAGTAGCCGTATGCGATTACTACAACCGTCAGGAACCCTATAAGAGTAAGATTTCCAACCTTTTCCAGATAGAAGGTCTTACCCGTTACAACGTAGACAAGGCTTCCGTAGGCGATATAGTTTGCTTTGCGGGCGTTCCCGACGTAACCATAGGCGACACTATATGCGCGCCCGATTGCATCGAACCCGTGGAATTCGTTAAAATAGGCGAACCTACGATTGAAATGAGCTTCTCGGTAAACAACGGTCCGTTTGCGGGAAGAGAAGGCAGATACGTTACTTCCCGTCACCTGAGAGCAAGACTTTATAAGGAGCTTCTGAAAGACGTTTCGCTTAAAGTAAGAGACACCGACAGCCCCGATACCTTTATCGTTGCGGGAAGAGGCGAAATGCACTTCAGTATTCTTATCGAAACGATGAGAAGAGAAGGTTACGAGTTTATGGTAGGTATGCCCAAGGTTCTTTATCACGAAGAAAACGGCGTGCTTCTCGAACCTTACGAAAACCTTATAGTAGACGTTCCCGAAAACGCAATGGGTTCGGTTATGGAAAAAGTGGGCGCAAGATACGGCGAACTTCAGAAGATGACGCAGATGGGTTCGAGAATGAGACTCGAATTCCTTATTCCCGCAAGATGTCTTTTCGGTTATAAGAACGAATTTTTGACCGACACCAAGGGCGAAGGTATTATGAACACCCTGTTCGCAGGCTTTATGAAGGTCAAAAACAACGTCGTAAAGCGTAACAGAGGCAGTCTCGTGGCTTACGAAACGGGCGTTGCCGTAACTTACGGTCTGTTCAACGCGCAGGAAAGAGGACAGCTCTTTATCGAACCGGGTACCAACGTTTACGAAGGCATGGTGGTAGGAGTTTCCCCCAAAGCCGAAGATATAAGAGTAAACGTCTGCAAGACCAAGCATATCACCAATATGCGCGCGTCGGGTAGCGACGAAGCTTTAAGACTTATTCCCGTAAGAAAAATGAGCCTCGAAGAAGCGATAGAATTCCTTAACGAAGACGAACTTCTCGAAGTTACGCCCAAGAATATCCGAATCAGAAAGACTATTCTCGACGCAACAATGAGAGTCAAAGCCGAAAACAGAAAACGTCAGGCAGAAGCCGACAGACTTGCTTCGGAAGAGCAACTTTAATTAACTTAAACGAAAAAAAAGGTTCTCCCTGCGGAGAGCCTTTTATTTTTTGAGAATTTACTTTTGAGCGGATTTACGCGTTTTTTTGGTATTTTCGGCTGTTTTCAGGTCGGTGGAATTTTCATTAAATTTCTGCCTTGTCGAAAACGGATTTGCGTTGTTTTTAGTAAAATCTTCGTTTTATCCGAACAGCCCGAGGAACTTCTTTTTCTTTTTCAGAGAGAACTTCACCGCGTCGGTGTTTTTCTTTTTTGAAAGGGAGATTTCCGTTTTGAGCGAACAGACGGTTTTGTCGTCTTCAGGAAGTGTTTTTATGGCTTTTTTGGCGAAGTTCACGGCTTTTTTGAAGTTTCCGCTTCTTCTCAGACAGTCGCACGCGGTAACTGCGGTATCGTTATAAATTCCGTCCTTTTCGAAGCATAAAGCGGCTTTTTCCATAAGACGGGAAGCGCGTTCGTTCTCTTTTTTGTCACTTGCTATCCACCCTGCGTTAAGGTAAAGATACCCTGCCGTGCGGAAATCCGAGGCTTTTTCGTACAGATACGCCGACAGCACGAACTTTTTAACGTCGGGATTTACGTCAGCATGCAGAAGAGCCGAGTATTCTTCCGAAGCCACGACGGAATTTGCGTCAAGGTTTTCGATTTCCGAATCTACGGAAAAATTGGAATATCCGCAATAAGGACAGGTCTGTACGGATTTAGTCAGCGCGTAACGTTCTTCTCCGTAAGGTCTGCCGTCAAGGTCGTGTTCGTCCGACGCAGAACAATCGGCGACTACTTCGTATTTATCGAGTTTATGGCACACGAAACAAAAATGTTTCTCTTCTCTTAAAGTCAAATCGTTTACCTCTCGGTTTTTCGGGCGTTGTTTTTCGGCGAACGCGTTTATTCCGTAAAAACGCCTCACAATGAAAAAACGTAAGTATTACATTCGTTATCACTAATAACCGCAGTAACCGCTTTTAATTCATTAAAATAAGAAAACTGTGGCGCGTAGCGTTTTTACGGAAAAGAAATCGCCCTCAAGGGTTTAGTTTAGCCGAGGCAAACGACAGAGAGCGTACTGCATTACGTGCGAAGGAAGCAGCGACGGCTAAATCGATTTATTCCCGTAAAAATATTAGTGAGAACGAATGTAATGCCAAACTAAAAAAATCAGGAATTAAGAAGGCTTTGTGTTCTGAGCCGTTCGAGCGAATCGGATATAAGCGAAATCAGACGGTCTTTTTCGAGCGAAGATGGGTTTTCGGGGTTGAAATCCACGCCTTCGCCGAAAGTAATGGTGCGCGAACGCTTGTCCGTAAACATGGGGTAAAAGGTGAGAATTTTGCCCGTTTTCTTGTAATACACCTTTCCGAGATGGGTAAATCCGCCCGAAAGCGCGGAAAGTCCGTCTTTATTGTATCTTCCGTTTTCTTCGGAATCGGGATTTTCTGGGAATATCAGAAGGTTGTCGCCGTTAGTCAAAGCTTCTATGCTTTCGTCGAGAGTTTCTCTCAGTCCGCTTATGGACGATTTGTCGACGGGAACGGGATTGAACGAGTTGAGCGCCCACGTTCCCAAAACCTTACAGATTTCCGAAACGCCTACCTTTACGAAGTCGGGAAGGGAATTGTTTTTCATCGAATTTTCAAACACGAAATCGTAGGCTTGCTTCTTATCGAGAACGGGTCGGTTCACCCAGGGACGAAAGTCGAAAGGAAGTCCCACCGCTGCCGAAAGCGGACCGTAAAGTTCGCCGTGATTGCAGATGAAAACGGCTGGTTTTTCACGGCTTACGGAAGGAACGTTTCTGAGTTTTATGCGCATAAAAGGACGGAGGACGGAGCTTAGTATGATAACGCCCGTTTTCCTGTTTCTGAAAGTCCTGTTTCTTCTTTTTTCTTCTGCCATAATCCGCTCCGCGATAATTTCTTCTGTCGATTTTCCGATTTCTCGGTATTGTCGAATTTGCGTTCTTTCGTATTCTCTTGGTTATTGCCGAGTCTGCACTTTTTCGCTATATAGTATTTTTCGTTTTTATAATTAACCGCTTTATAATGAACTACCACATATTATAACATATTTTTCTGCGTTAGTGAAGCGTTTCGAGCATAAGCGTTCCGTTTGCTTTCACTATTATTTTTACGGGAACGAATCGGTTTATCCGTCGCTTTACTCTTTCGTATGTACCCATGGGCAGAAATCATAAGCAATAAGCCGTAACTACAAAAACACTCTATAATTATAAAAACCCCCTTTACGCACGAACGGCAACCCTTAATCACTCGGAAAGGGCACTGAGAATATCGTTTCGTATCTCTCGGTAAACCCGCTCGGCGTCTTCGTTTTCTTTATCGTTTTCTCTATCCGAGCTTTCCTCGTTAACGTTCGGACCGTCCGAAGAAGCCGGACTGTCCGAAGCGTTTGAATTTTCCGAACAACCCGATTTTCCAGCAGAGTTTGAACTTACGGAGAAGTTACGGCTATCTGAGTTGTGCGAAGCGTTTGAACTTCCCGAAGAAGCCGATTTTTCCGCAGAGTTTGAGCTTCCCGAAAAGCCCGACTTACCCAAATAATCTGAATTCTCGGAAAAAGAACCGTTCGAAGAAGCCGAATTTCCCGAAGAAGCGGGGGCGTCTGAGCCGAAAATTCCCGAGCCGAAACTTTGGAGTCCTTCGCCTAAACCCGAGCCGAGAATTTCCAGAAGTCTGGTGACGAAAGGGTTGGCGAGAAGCTCGAAAATCGCGGGCATTTTCTCGTTTTGGGGCGTTTTGGCGTCAAAAAGTCTGTTTACGCACTTCAAAGCTTCGAGCGCGTCGGGATTAGCCAGAAGCGGAGCGATTTTGTTTATCTCGGCGGAAGATTTATCTTTTTCACAGCCCGAAGGTTTATTCAGGAGGAAAAAAGCTACGGCGATAACTATCGGCAGATAATTCATTGAATTTCTCTCCTTTTCTGCGTGCGTCGGGTTCTTTTATTGCCCGATCGGGCGTTTAATCGTAAAAAGTCGGTGCGGATAAAGCGTTCGTAAAAATCGGCTACGAGCGTTTATGTCACTTTATTATATGCCGGCATATAATAAATTGATAATTTTCTTTTCCGGAGGGAAATATGAGTAAACCTATGAACACCGCCGAACAAATCGAATACCTTAAAAAACTTGCCGTCTACTATAACGAAAAGGGCGAAGAAGCCTTGACGGGAGATATTATTAAAAGCGTAAAGGAAGAAAAATCCGCGGGCAGACTCAATAACGATACGATAAAAAACATGGCTGTAATTATAAATCGTTTCGTTTCGCCCGAGCAGGCGGAAAAACTCAACCTTCTCGTAGCGGAAATAACGCGGGAGTAGCTTTTAGCCGTGAATTCAGGTAACCGCTCGTCGCAGTTAAAGCCGAATAAAAACGAGGAAGACAAAGCTATGATTTTGATACGATTTTTACTTAAACAAAAAGGGAACGCAAAAACGGCGTTCCCTTCGGGTTATTGAAACTTTTTTGAAGCAGTCTCAGGCGATTATTTGTTTTCTTCGCCCATATCGACTATCTGCTTACCGTTGTACATTCCGCATTTGGGACATACGCGGTGAGCAAGCTTATACTCGTGACAATTGGGGCATTCAACCATAGAGGGCGCTACGAGTTTCCAGTTAGCGGCTCTGGTGTGCTTTCTTTGTTTGGAAATTTTCCTTTTCGGTACAGCCATTTATCGTTACCTCCGTCGTAATAATCAAGTGATACCAACGCTTAGTATAACATTTCCGTGCGGTATTGTCAACTGTTTTTTACCGATAAGCGAAACAATTTGAAAATTGAGAGGCTTTTCGGCGGGCGCGTTCTTCGGGTATCCTCAAAGGCGCGCTTTATGTTTTACAGACCTGCGACTCTCTTGGTTTCTCTTGCGATAACCAGTTCTTCGTTGGTCGGAATAACGAGAATCTTGACCTTGCTGTCATCTGCGCTGATTTCGGCAATCTTGCCTCTCGGACAATTTCTGTTCTTTTCGTCGTCGATTTTAACGCCCATGAATTCGAGGTTTGCGCATGCGCCGTTTCTTACGTAAGGAGTATTTTCGCCTACGCCTGCCGTGAATACGATAACGTCGACGCCGTTCATAACGGCAGCGTACTGACCGATGTATTTCTTTACGTCGTAAGCAAAGACGTCGACTGCGAGTTTGTTTCTCGGATTATCGAAAGCGTTGCCTTCGGTAAGATCTCTGAAGTCGCTGGAAACGCCCGAAAGACCGAGCATACCGCTCTTCTTGTTGAGGTAGTTAAGCATTTCGGAAACGGTCATATGTCTCTTGTTCATAACGAATTCGACTACTGCCGGATCGAGAGAACCGCTTCTCGTTCCCATAGGAAGACCGTCGAGAGGAGTGAAGCCCATGGAGGTTTCCACGCTCTTTCCGCCGTCAACCGCTGTGATGCTGGAACCGTTGCCGAGGTGGCAGGTGATGATCTTAAGGTTTTTGATGTCTTTTCCGAGATATTTAGCAGCTTCGCCTGCAACGAACATATGGCTGGTGCCGTGGAAACCGTACTTTCTTACGCGGAAATCTTTGTAGTCGTCGTAAGGAATGCCGTAAAGGTAAGCTTTTTCGGGCATTGTTGCGTGGAAAGCCGTATCGAAAACGACTACCATGGGAACGGAAGGAAGAACTGCCTTACAAGCTTCGATACCCATAATGTTTGCGGGGTTATGAAGAGGCGCGAGTTCGATGTTTTCGCGACATACGCGGAGAACGTCGTCGGTTACGAGAACGGAGGTGTTGTAGTCTTCCGCGCCGTGAACCATTCTGTGGCCGACAGCCGAAATTTCGTCCATTGATTTGATTACACCGCATTCTTTATCTACGAGAGCGTCGAGAACCATTTTGATGGCTACGGTGTGATCGGGCATGGGATTAGCGAAAACGAATTCTTTTCCGTGCGCTTTGTGGGTAAGTTTGCTTCCGTCGATACCTATTCTTTCGCAAAGACCTTTAGCGATGACGGATTCGTTTTCCATATCGATAAGCTGATATTTAAGGCTGGAACTGCCTGCGTTTATAACGAGAATTTTCATATCTGCACCTCTTTATTATTTGCACTGCATGCAGGTCATAGCAACGACTGCGCATACGTCTTCGCTCGAGCAACCTCTGGAAAGGTCGTTACAAGGTTTAGCCATACCCTGACAGATAGGTCCGTAAGCGTTTGCGCCCGCAAGACGCTGAACGAGTTTGTAACCGATATTGCCTGCGTTAAGGTCGGGGAATACGAATACGTTTGCTTTTCCGGCAACTTTGCTTCCGGGAGCTTTGAGAGAAGCGACTTTTTCTACGAGAGCCGCGTCAACCTGAAGTTCGCCGTCGATGGCAAGGTCGGGAGCCTTTTCTTTGGCAAGTTTGGTTGCAAGCTGCATTTTGTCTACGAGTTCGTGCTTTGCGCTTCCCTTGGTGGAGAAGGAGAGCATAGCTACCTTGGGTTCGTCGTCGAAGTAAGCTTTTGCCGAGTCTACCGAAGCGATTGCTATATCGGCAAGCTGTTCTGCCGTGGGGTTGGGGTTAACCGCGCAGTCTGCGAAGAGCATAAGACCGTTGTCGCCGTAGCTCTTGTCTTTGAGTTCCATTACGAAATAACCGGAAACGGTGGAGATACCGGGTTTGGTTTTGAGAATCTGAAGAGCGGGACGAAGCATATCGCCGGTGGAGTGAACCGCACCGCCTACCATACCGTCTACGGCGCCCGATTTAACCAGCATAACGCCGAAATACATAACGTCTCCGCAAAGGTTATAAGCCTGTTCTTCGGTCATTCCCTTTGCTTTACGGAGTTCGTAAAGTTCGGAAGCGAACTGCTTGCGAAGAGGATCGGTTTCGGGGTTGATGATTTTAACGCCGTCGAGTTTCGCTTCGGGAGCGATAGCTTTGATTTTAGCTTCGTCGCCCAGCATAACGATTTTCGCGAAACCTTCTGCGGTAATCATTTCAGCCGCTTTGATGATACGCGGTTCTTCGCCTTCGGGAAGGACGATGGTTTTGTTGAGAGCCTTGGCTTTTTTCTTGAATACTTCGATAAGACCTGACATTTTGAGCCTCCATACAATTGATTTATTGTTGCTTTTTTAGTATAATATCTACCGTAAGAGTAGGTAAACATATAATCACAAAGTATATTATATAACAAAAAAATCTGCTTGTAAAGGTTTTGAGTATGAAATTCTGTGCAATTATTTGCGAATATAACCCTCTTCATAAGATGCACGAAAGGCATATTGCCTTTGCCCGTGAAGTTTCGGGTTGTGATTTTCTTATATGTCTGATGTCGGGTAACTTCGTTCAGCGCGGGCAACCTGCCGTTTTAGACAGGTTCACCCGGGCAAAACACGCTCTTTACGCGGGAGCGGATATAGTTATCGAGCTTCCTTTGGCTTCGGCTCTTTCGGCAGCCGACGATTTCGCTTCGGGAGCCACGAGAATTCTGCAGAAAATCGGCGTCGAGAGTCTGTCTTTCGGCTGTGAGAGCGGAGACGCGGATTATCTTAAAAAATGCGCGGAAGTCCGTCTTTCGCCCGAATTCGATAAAAGAGCGGGGCTTTATCTCGAACGGGGAATAAGTTATCCTTCGGCGTGCGGAAAGGCTTTCGGCGATCTGAATTGCGTTTCGCCCGAAAAACCCAACGATATTCTCGCAGTAGGTTATATGTGGCAATGCGGAAAGCTCGGATATTCTCCCGAGTTTTATCCGCTTAAACGGGAAGAAGGCTATAACGACCTCGCTTTTTCGGAAAGAGCTTCCTCGTCCGCCCTTCGTTACGCGAAAAGGGAAGGAGAGGACTATTCGTCCGCCGTCCCTGATTACGTTTATCGGGACGACGACAAGTGGATAAACCTCAAAGATTACGAAGACTTCGTTTACCGCTTTTTGAGGCTTAAAAGCGCAGGCGAATTAAAGGATATTTACGGCGTTTCCGAGGGACTCGAAAACCGTATAACTTCCGTAAGAGCGGTTTCGTACGAAGATATGTTCTCTATGCTGAAAACCAAAAGATACACCGAATCCCGCATAAGACGGGTTTTACTTAACTGCGTTCTGGGCTTTACGTCGGATATTATGGACGAATACAAAGCCTCGGAGCCTTATTCGAGACTTCTCGGAATGCGTAAAGAAGCCGAAATCGCTCTTAAAAGGCTCAATCCTTTGTTTACGGGAAAGCCTGCGGAAAGCGTTTGTCTTCTCGAAAAACGAGCCGACGCCTTTTACGAAGCGTTATCGGGACGGATTATAAAAAACTATCCCGTCAAGATATGATTTTCGGGTAAATCCGAGTGAAAAACTAAGCTCCGTACGGTTCTTTAATAGCGGCAAACAGTTGACTTATTTTCGGGTTTCCTGTATAATTTATAATTGCGAACGTCAGATTCGTAAGCGACTTTTCCGTCGCGTAACGCAAATCTTTATTCCTTGTTCGTCCGTTGGACCGGAACGGACGATCAACTCAAATCAGGAGGAAAAAAATGGCTAGAAAAATCACTATCGACGGTAATACCGCCGCTTCGCACGTAGCGTACGCGTTCAGTGACGTAGCGGCTATTTACCCGATCACTCCGTCCTCTCCGATGGCGGAAGTTGCCGACGAATGGGCTGCCGGCGGCAGAACCAATCTGTTCGGACAGAAGGTCAGAATCGCCGAAATGCAGTCCGAAGCCGGAGCTGCAGGCGCCGTTCACGGCAGTCTGACCGCAGGCGCGCTGACTTCTACCTTTACGGCAAGTCAGGGTCTGCTTCTTATGATCCCCAACATGTACAAGATCGCGGGCGAACTTCTTCCCTGCGTATTCCACGTTTCCGCAAGAGCGCTCGCTGCTCACGCCCTTAACATTTTCGGCGACCACGCGGACGTTATGGCTTGCCGTCAGACGGGCTTTGCTATGCTTGCAAGCAACTCCGTTCAGGAAGCTATGGATTTGGCTCTCGTAGCTCATCTTTCCACTCTGGAAGCCAAAGTTCCGTTCGTACATTTCTTCGACGGTTTCAGAACCAGTCACGAAGTAAGCAAAATCGAAGAAATCGCTTACGAAGACATGGCTAAGCTCCTCGATATGAAGTACGTCGACGAATTCAGAGCAAGAGCTATAAATCCCGAACACCCCGACCTCAGAGGTACGGCTCAGAACCCCGACATTTACTTCCAGAACAGAGAAGCTGCCAATAAGTATTACGAAGCGGTTCCCTCTATCGTAGAGAAGTACATGAAGCAGGTCGGCGAACTTACCGGCAGAAAGTATAATCTGTTCGATTACGTAGGTTCTCCCGACGCCGAAAACATTATCGTTATCATGGGTAGCGGTGCGGACGCGTCCGAAGAAACCATCGATTACCTTACCGCAAAGGGCGAAAAAGTCGGTATGGTTAAAGTTCACCTTTACCGTCCCTTCTCGGTTAAACATTTCGTAGACGCTATTCCCGCAACGGTTAAGAACATCAGCGTTCTCGACAGAACCAAAGAAGCTGGTTCTCTCGGCGAACCTCTTTACCTCGACGTTATAGCAGCTCTCGAAGAAGCAGGAAGAAAGGGTATCAACGTCGTAGGCGGTCGTTACGGTCTCGGCAGTAAGGAATTCACTCCTTCCATGATCCTTTCCGTCTTCAAGAACATGAAGCTTGCTCAGCCCAAGAATCACTTCACCGTAGGTATTACCGACGACGTTACCGATACTTCTCTTCCCGTTGACGAAATCATCGACGTTGCAAGCGAAGGAACGACGAGATGTAAGTTCTACGGCTTGGGCAGCGACGGTACCGTCGGCGCAAACAAGAACAGCATCAAGATCATCGGCGACCACACCGATCTTTACGCTCAGGGTTACTTCGAGTACGACTCCAAGAAATCGGGCGGTCTTACGATAAGCCACCTTCGTTTCGGCAAGACTCCCATCAAGTCCAGCTACCTCATCGAACAGGCTGAATTCATCGCCTGCCATAATCCCAGCTACGTTACCCGTTACGACATTCTCGGAAGCGCAAAAGAAGGCGGTACTTTCCTGCTTAACTGCGCTTGGACGGTAGACGAACTCGACGAAAAGCTTCCCGCTTTCATGAAGAATCAGATCGCTCGCAAGCACCTTAAGTTCTATATCATCAACGGTCTCGAAATCGCCAAGAAAGCCGGCAGTGCAAAATCCACCAATATGGTTATGCAGTCCGCTTTCTTCAAACTCGCAAACATCATTCCTTACGAAGAAGCGGAAGGTTATATGAAAGCCGCTATTCTTAAGACCTACGGCAAGAAAGGACAAGCCGTTATCGACAGCAACAACGCAGCAGTCGAAAACGCGGTTACCGGACTGGTCGAAGTTCACTATCCCGAATCCTGGGCAACCGTTACGACGGGCGCTGCTCTTCCCGAAAAGATCGACAACGAATATTACGAAGAGTTCATTAAACCCATCATCGCTCAGCAGGGTAACAAACTTCCCGTATCGGCTTTCGATCCGGCAGGCGTAGTTCCCACCGGCACCACCAAGTTCGAAAAACGCGGTATCGCAGTGGACATCCCCGTATGGAACAAAGACAACTGTATCCAGTGTAACCAGTGCGCTCTCGTTTGTCCGCACGCCGCTATCCGTCCCGTACTCGTTCCCGTAGGAACGGAAAAACCCGCTTCCTTCGAAACCAAACCCGCTATCGGCGTTCCCGGTTACGAATTCAGAATGCAGGTCAGCCCGCTCGACTGTTCGGGTTGCGGAAGTTGCGCTAACGTTTGCCCGTCCAAGACCAAGGCTCTCGTTATGACCAACGCAGAACACGTTCACGAAGAAGAAAACTACCGTTTCGCAGACGCTCAGCCCGTCGTTGAAGTTCCCGGCGCGCTCAACGTCAAGACCAGCCAGTTCAGACAGCCGCTCTTCGAATTCTCGGGAGCATGCGCAGGTTGCGGAGAAACTCCTTATATCAAACTCGCAACTCAGCTCTTCGGCGACAGAATGATTATCGCCAACGCAACGGGTTGCTCCAGTATCTACGGCGGTAGCGCTCCCACCTGCCCGTATACCGTAAACAAAGACGGTCACGGTCCCGCCTGGGCTAACAGCCTCTTCGAAGACAACGCCGAATTCGGCTTCGGTATGAACCTTGCTTATACTCAGAGAAGAGAAAAAGCAAAAGACCTCGTTACCGAACTCATGAACGCTCCCGAATGTTGCGAAGAAGGTAAGAAAGCCTGTGAAAACTGGCTGAATAACTTTGACGATGCGGAAGGCAGCAAGAAATCTGCAGCCGAACTCGTTTCCGTTCTCGAAAAATGCATGAAGTGCGACACCAAACTCGGTTGTCTCATCAAACAGATTTACGGAATGAAAGACTGTCTCGTTAAGAAGTCCGTATGGATCTTCGGCGGTGACGGTTGGGCTTACGACATCGGTTACGGCGGACTCGATCACGTTCTCGCAAGCGGAGCAGACGTCAACGTTCTCGTTCTCGATACGGAAGTTTACTCCAACACCGGCGGACAGGCAAGCAAATCCAGCCCGACAGGCGCCGTTGCCAAATTCGCAGCAAGCGGAAAACGCATCAAGAAGAAAGACCTCGGCATGATGGCTATGAGTTACGGTTACGTTTACGTCGCTCAGGTCGGTATGGGCGCTAATATGAACCAGCTCGTTAAAGTTATGGCTGAAGCAGAAGCTTATAAAGGACCTTCCCTTATCATCGCTTACGCTCCGTGTATCAACCACGGTATCAATATGAGCAATCCTCAGAACGAAATCAAGAAAGCGGTTGAATGCGGATACTGGCAGCTTTACCACTATAACCCCGACCTCATCAAACAGGGCAAGAACCCCTTCATCCTCGACAGCAAAGAGCCTACCGGCGATTATCAGGACTTCATCAGACACGAAACGAGATACGCTTCGCTTCTTAAGACTAAACCCGACGTCGCTGAAAAACTCTTCGAACGCTCCGAAGAAGAAGCTAAGGAAAGATTCGAAAAATATAAGGAACTTTCCGAAGAACAGAAATAACCTTTCTGTATAAATAACGGAATTAACGCTTACCAAACGAATTATTCCCAAACAAAAGAGCCTGCTTTCTTGACGAAGAAAGCAGGCTTACTTTCTTTAAGAAAAGAAAGTAAGCAAAGACCAGCGTGACGCTGGACCCACTGTGGCTTCGCGGGACAAAACCGATTCCGTAAAGCTATAAAAACAGAAAAATCCCGACTCAACCGAGAAGGGATTTTTTTCTTTTATATTGAAGTTCTTTGTTGAGCTTTCCTATTTAACCTTCTTTCTTTCGAAAAAAAGAAGGTAAAGAAATTTTTGCTGCACTCACATTGAAGTTCTTTGTTGAGCTTCCCCTTTAACTTACTTTCTTTAAGAAAAGAAAGTAAGCAAAGAAACTTTCATT
>CAVJWC010000008.1:0-53005 GCA_963653425.1 Eubacterium sp.
TTGCGAAGCTACAATGGGTCCGGCGTCACGCCGGTCTTTGGTTCTTTCTTTCAAGAAAGTAGGTACGCAATAATAAGGGCTATGGTGTTGTTCATGCCGTCGATATGGGTACGTTCCATACCGTGGGAGGCGTGGACTCCCGTACCTATGAGCGCGCCTTTGATGTCGTAGCCTGCTCTTAACGCCGCTCCGACGTCCGAACCGTAGTGGGGATAAACGTCAGCCGCGTAGCTTATGCCGTTCTTTTCGGCGAGGAATATAAGACGCCTCGTCATTTCGTAGTCGTAGGGGCCGGCGCTGTCTTTAACGCAGACAGAAACGTCGTGTTCGGTACAGGTAAGGTCAAGACCTATGCAACCCATATCCACGGCGAGGAGTTCGGAAATACCTTTCGGGAGCCAGCTTGCGCCGTGTCCTACTTCTTCGTAAACGGTAAAGATAACGTAGGTATCGTAATCGGGTTTTTCGCCGTTGTCGTGAAGGTATTTCATTGCCGTAAGGATAGCCGCTACGCTTGCCTTGTCGTCAAGGAAACGGGACTTGATGTGTCCGCTTTCGGTAAATGTGGTTTTGGGATCGAAACAAACGTAATCGCCGACGGAAATTCCGAGTTCTTTGAGGTCGCCGACGGTTTTTGCGTTTACGTCAAGTCTTATATACATATTGTCTTCGTCGCGCTTACGGGTGGAACTGTCGTCGTAAACGTGAACGGAAGGACTTTTCGAAAGGATAGTACCCGTATATTCGCGTTCGTCGCGGGTTATAAGGGTGCAGTATTCTCCGTCGAGCGTACAAAGATTGGGACCGCCGATTTTCGTAAAGTTCACACAGCCGTTATCGCCGAGCGACCTTACCATAACGCCCAGAGTGTCGCAGTGAGCGGCAAGCGCGACGGTCTTATCGTGAGATTTTCCTTCGTAAAACAAAATCGCGCAACCTTTGTTCGTGAGCGAGAATTTCGCTCCCTGCTCTTCCGCGAGTTCCTTTATAAGAGGCATAACTCTCTTATAGTATCCGCTGGGGCTGTACGCCTGCATTATACGCATAAGCGTACTGCGGCAATAATCTTCGTATCCGGATAAGTTTATCATAGTGTCGTCTCCTTTATCTCGTTTATCTTGCCTTAATCAAAGCAAGTTTTTCTCTGAGTATATCGGCGCTGTCGGTTTTTTCCCACGAATAAGCGGGATTGCCGAAATGTCCGTTTTTGGCGGTCTGTTTGTAGATAGGTCTTCTGAGGTCGAGCTTTTCTATAATTGCGGCAGGTCTCATATCGAAAGTGTCGCGTATAAGCTTAGTCACTTCGTCGTCGCTTATAACGCCCGTTCCGTAAGTGTTGACGAAAAGGCTGACGGGATGAGCCACGCCTATCGCGTAAGAAACCTGAAGTTCGACTTTACGGCAAACTCCCGCGGCAACGAGGTTCTTGCAGATGTATCTTGCCATATAAGAAGCCGATCTGTCTACCTTGGTGGGGTCTTTACCCGAGAAAGCGCCTCCGCCGTGCGCGCAATATCCGCCGTAGGTGTCGACGATAAGCTTTCTTCCCGTAAGTCCGCTGTCCGCCATAGGTCCGCCGAGAACGAATTTGCCCGTGGGATTTACGTAGTAAATGGTCTTTTCGTCAAGATATTTTGCGGGAATAACCGGTCTTATTACCTCTCTTATAATGTCTTCTCTTATCTGTTCCTGAGTAACTTCGGGCGAATGCTGAGCCGAAACGACTATCGTGTCTACCCTTACGGGCTTGTCTCCGTCGTACTCTACCGTAACCTGACTCTTTCCGTCGGGTCTCAGATAATCGAGTATACCGTCCTTTCTGACTTCCGTAAGCCTCTTTGTGAGCTTATGGGCAAGCGTTATGGGAAGAGGCATAAGTTCGGGCGTTTCGTCGCAGGCAAAACCGAACATCATACCCTGATCGCCCGCGCCGAACTGGTCGTAACGGTCTCCGCCGTGTTTTCTTTCCACGGAAGCGTCTACGCCCAAAGCTATATCCGCGCTCTGGTCGTGAATTGCCGTAAGCACTCCGCAGGTGGACGCGTCGAAACCGAACTTCGCTCTGTTATAACCGATTTCGTCTATGGTTTTTCTTACTATACTCTGAATGTCTACGTAGCAATGCGTGGTGATTTCGCCCATTACCAGAACGAGTCCCGTGGACGCGCAGGTTTCGCAACCCACTCTTGCGTTTGCGTCTTTTTCAAGTATCGCGTCTAAAATGGCGTCGCTTATCTGATCGCACATTTTGTCGGGATGTCCTTCGGTTACGCTTTCGGACGTAAAGAGTTTTCTCTCGTTTGCTTTCGTACAAACCGCACATTTCTTTTCTTCTTTCATATATCCTCCGATTCTTCGCAAAAGCTCTTTTACGAAAAAACCGCATAAAAAAAGCCTTTGCAACGCAAAGACTACCAAATTTTGCGCCATCTCTCAAAGTCTTTGCTTTGCGGAATTTAGCACCTCTGCCTAAGGCCGGTTGCTGTGTCTTCATCGGGTCCGTCCCTCCGACACTCTCTATGGCATTCGTTATGTTAACACCTTTCTTTCCTTTTGTCAAGCGTTTTCTGACTTTATTATTCAAAATAAAAACCTGCTCCTGTAAGAAGCAGGTTGAATTTCGTTTTTGCGGTAAAGACTTACAGTTCGATGTAGCTTTCTCTTTCGGGGCCTACGGAAACGTATTTAATAGGCGCGGAAAGGTTCTTACTTAAAAAGTCCACGTACTTTTTGGCGTTTTCGGGAAGTTCTTCGTAACTTCTGCACTTGCTTATATCGCAGTTCCAGCCGTCGAGATATTCTATGACGGGTTTGCAGTAAGAAAGCATATCGGGATAGGGGAAGCGGGTGATTCTCTTTCCGTCGCATTCGTAAGCAACGCATACGGGAATTTTATCCATACAACCGAGGACGTCGATTTTTGTTATGGCAAGCTCGGTAGCCGCCTGAACTTCTATACCGTAATTGGTTGCGGGAAGGTCGAAAGCTCCCACTCTGCGGGGTCTGCCCGTTGCCGCTCCGTATTCTCCGCCCGCGTCGCGAAGTTTCTTGGCTTCGTCGCCGAACATTTCCGATACGAACCAACCTTCGCCCACGCAGGAAGAATACGCCTTTACTATACCTACGACGGTATCGATTTTCATTGACGGAACTCCGCTTCCTATGGGAGCGTAAGCCGAAATCGTGTTGGACGAACTGGTCATGGGGTAGATACCGAAGTCTATGTCGCGTAAAGCTCCCAGCTGAGCTTCGAACATAATGTTCTTGCCTTCTTTTTCGGCGTTTATAAGATATTCGCTCGTGTCGCAGACGAAAGGTCTTATGTAGTCGCCGTAAGTTTTAAGCCACTCTTCCGTTTCGGAAAGAGAGATTTTTTCTCCGTATCCGCTGAACGTGATGTTTTTCCATTCCACGAGGTCTTTAAGTCGCTGGTTTATGTCGTTCTTATAAACGAGGTCGCCCGCTCTTAAAGTCTTCTTCATATATTTATCGGAATACACGGGAGCTATGCCTCTTCTCGTGGAACCGAATTTCTTGTCTTTGAGTCTGTCTTCTTCTATGCAGTCCTGCATAACGTGGTAGGGCATACAAATCGTAGCTCTGTCGCTGACTTTAAGGTTTTCGGGAGTAATCTTGAGTCCCTGCGCTTTAAGTCTTTCCACTTCGTCGTGGAAGTGTTTAAGGTCGACAACCATTCCGCTTCCCATAACGCACACCACGCCGTCGCGGAGAATACCCGACGGAAGAAGATTAAGGATAAATTTTCCGCGGGGATTGACTACCGTATGTCCTGCGTTGTTTCCGCCCTGATATCTGACGACTACGTCGTACTTTTCCGACATAAGGTCAACCATTCTGCCTTTGCCTTCGTCGCCCCAGTTTACTCCTACTATCGCTGTATTCATAATTCATATCCTCCTTATGCCTAAGGCCCGTTTATCCGTCGCCTTTTTAGCTTATTTCACAGCGCAACGAGATTATTCCTCTTTTCCGAAACAATCCGATTGCGCTTACCGAGTGCAAATCGATTACTTTCCGAGAACTTCTCTTCTGACTTTCGTAACGAATTCCTGCGTCTGACCTTCGGCTCTTCCCGTGTAACGATTTGGGTCCGCTATATCGTCTATCGCGCCCGCAAAACGACTGAAAGCTTCGTCGGCTTTGATTCTTGCCATAAGGTCGTTTTCACCGCCGTTTTTAACGCTCATAGCCGCGTCCATGGAATGCGTTCTGATTCTTTCGTGAAGTTCCTGTCTGTCGCCTCCGAGTTCCACGCACCTCATAAGAATGTTCTCCGTGGCGATAAATGGCAGTTCGTCCATAGTGTGCTTTTTTATAACTTTATCGTAAACGGTAATTCCGTTTATAACCTTATTGACAACGCGCAAAATCGCGTCCGTTCCGAGAAACGCCTGAGCGTTACTTAGTCTTCTGTTAGCCGAGTCGTCAAGCGTTCTTTCCAGCCACTGAGTGGAACCCGTTACGGCTGCGTTGGAACTTAAACTCATAACGAAACGGGAAAGCGCGCATATTCTTTCGCAGTTCATGGGGTTGCGTTTATACGCCATAGCCGAACTTCCTACCTGACTCTTTCCGAAAGGCTCTTCTATTTCCTTCATGCTCTGCAAAAGTCTCATATCCACGGCGAATTTATGACAGGAAAGCGCGATTCCCGAAAGTACCGACTGAATACGGAAATCGAATTTTCTGGGGTAAGTCTGTCCGGTTACGTCGAAAGCCGACGAGAAACCCATTTTCGCGACTACTCTGCGGTCGAGGTCTTTAACCTTTTCTTCGTCCCCTCCCATAAGTTCGAGGAAACCTGCCTGCGTACCCGTCGTGCCTTTGGCTCCTCTTAAACGGAAGTCGGCTATAAGTCTGTCGACTTCGTTTATATCCGCCGTAAGGTCCTGAAGGTAAAGGGTGAATCTCTTGCCTACCGTCGTGAACTGAGCGGGCTGAAAATGCGTAAAACCTACCGTCGCGAGTCCTTTGTACTTCTCCGCAAAATCGCAGAAAGCTCCGATAACCTCTTTAAGCTGTTTTCTTATGAGAACCAAGCCTTCGTACATCTGTATAAGCTCGGAATTGTCCGTAACGAAACAACTGGTCGCTCCGAGATGAATAATGGGACGCGCTTCGGGACATTCCTCGCCGAAAGCGTAAATATGCGACATAACGTCGTGATTGACGAGTTTCTCTCTTTCCTTTGCGACTTCGAAAGCGTGGTCGCCGACTTCGAGATGTTCTCTCATTTCCTTTATCTGTCCGTCGGTAATGGGAACGCCAAGTTCCTTTTCCGATTCGGCAAGCGCAAGCCAGAGTTTTCTCCAGAGACCGATTCTGTGTCTGTCCCCGAAAATCTGTTGCATTTCCTTTCCCGCGTATCTCGTGCAAAGCGGGTTTTCGTACGTATCGTACATATTTACACCTCTTTTCGTGTGAATGAAGACGCATAGGCGTCAACCTTTATATTTTACCACACAAACGGTTTTTTCGCAAACAAAAAAAGCCAAGCCTCAAAAAAACTCCGGAAGCGGGTTTTCGTTCCGAGTTCCGTATCGATTCGAGTCTTGGCGTTTTTCACCCGTTAAAAAGAGAAACTTCCGCCCCGAAACGGTTCTTTTCTCTTCTTTAAGGCGAATTAAGGCGGTTTTTGCGCCCCTTAAGCCTTCCGAAAACGAAAAAAACTCTTCTTCTCTTTCAAAAAGCACATTCATTAAGTTAAGGCAATAGTTAAAAGGTGCAACATCTCGGTTTTTTTTATCTTTTTAGAGTGACAAAAAACGGATTGTCCTGTATAATTAAAAGGTGTATATTTCTGGCGGAAACCGCAATGGACATTAAACCGTAAAAAAGTTTCCGCGCAAAGGTATTTCAGAAATACAGAATTACTTTTATTTAATCTGGAGGCTTTTTTATGAAAATGCTTTTAACGGGTAACGAAGCTATCGCGCGCGGCGTATACGAAGCCGGTTGCGTATTTGCTTCCGCATACCCCGGAACACCTTCCACCGAAATTATGGAGAATATCGCTTCCAACTACAAAGAAGTGATCTCCGAATGGGCTCCCAACGAAAAGGTTGCTCTCGAATCGGCTTTCGGCGCGTCTATGGCAGGCGCAAGAAGCTTTGCTTCTATGAAACACGTCGGTCTTAACGTAGCTGCCGATCCTCTCTTCACCATCGCTTATTCCGGTATCAACGCAGGTCTCGTAGTAGTTACCGCGGACGAACCCGGACAGTTCTCTTCTCAGAACGAACAGGACAACAGAAATTACGCAAGATCGGCTAAGATTCCTATGCTCGAACCCGCGGATTCCGCAGAAGCTCTGGCTATGGTCAAAGCGGCTTTCGTTATCAGCGAACAGTTCGACGAACCCGTTCTCGTCAGAATGACCACGAGAGTCTGCCACAGCAAGAGTATCGTTGAAATCGGCGAAAGACAGGAAGTTCCCGTTAAACCTTACGTTAAAAATTCCAAAAAGTACGTAGACGTTCCCGCCAACGCAATCGTAAGAAGACACGAAGTAGAAAAGCACCTTAAAGCAGAAGAAGAATACGCCGAAACCACGCCCTTCAACTTCGTCGTGGATAACGGCAGTAAAGCAGGCGTTATCGCTTCGGGTATGTGCTACTATTACGCGAAAGAAGTTTTCGGCGACACCGTAAACTATCTCAAACTCGGCTTTACCTATCCGCAACCCATGAAGAAGATCGACGATTTCTGTAAAGGTCTCGAAACCATTTACGTTATCGAAGAAAACGACAGCTTCATCGAAAACGCGGTAAGAGTTCTGGGTTACGACTGCAAAGGCAACGGTTTCTTCCCGCCCTACGGCGAACTTACCGCGGACGTGTTGAGAAAAGCCGTTACCGGTCAGACTCACGAACACCTCGAAGCCGATCCCGAAAAGATCGTTGCCCGTCCTCCGGCACTTTGCGCAGGTTGCCCCCACAGAGGTCTTTTCTACACCCTCGGCAACCGTAAAGACGTAGTCGTTTCGGGCGACATCGGATGCTACACGCTGGCTTTCGCTTCTCCCTATAACGCTATGGACTTCAACAACTGCATGGGCGCTTCCATTTCCATGGCTCACGGCTTCCAGAAAGTTCTTGACAGAGAACACGACACGAGCAAGAGAGTTATCGGCGTTCTTGGCGATTCCACTTTCTTCCACAGCGGAATGACTTCTCTTCTCAACGTTATATACAATAACAGCAACGCGATTACCGTTATCCTCGACAACAGAATTACCGGTATGACCGGACATCAGGAAAACCCCGGCAGCGGAAGACTTGCAAACGGCGAACCCGCTCACATCACCGATATAGAAGCGGTAGTAAGAGCTTTGGGTATGAAGAACGTAACCGTAGTTAACCCCAACGATCTCGACGCCGTAAACAAAGCCGTAGACGAAGCCGTTGCTCGTCCCGAACCTAGCGTAATCATCACGCGTTACCCCTGCGTTCTCAAGAAGTTCTCGGACGACGACAAAACCGAATTCCCCACCGCTTTCAAGAGCAAATGCACCGTCAACACCGAAAAATGCGTAGGTTGCAAAATGTGTCTTAAATGCGGTTGTCCCGCTCTTTCCGTAACGGATAAGAAGGCTCACATCGACGAAAGTATGTGCGTAGGTTGCACGGTCTGCAAACAGATCTGCAAAGTCCACGCAATTGACTAAGGAGGCTCGTAATATGACAAACAGTATGTTGTTGGTTGGCGTAGGCGGTCAGGGTACCATTCTCGCCGGTAAAATCCTCACTCTCGGACTTATGGAAGCAGGTTACGACGTTAAAATGAGCGAAATCCACGGTATGTCTCAAAGAGGCGGCTCGGTTACCACTCAGATTCGTTACAGCAAAGACAAAGTCTTCTCTCCCGTTATCGAAAAAGGCACGGCAGACATTCTCGTAGCATTCGAAAAAATGGAAGCTCTGCGTTATTTCGATTATCTCAAAAAGGGCGGTAAAGTCGTGGTAAACGATCTCGAAATCCCCGGCACGCCCATTACCAACGGCCTTTGCGAATATCCCAAGGGAATTCTCGAAGAACTTAAAAGCAAAGCCGACACTCTCGTTATCGACGCCGCCGACGAAGCGAATAAGCTCGGAAGCTCGAGAGTAGTAAACATCATTCTTCTCGGCGCGCTCATAAAGAGCATGAACCTTCAGGACATTCACTGGGATTCCATCATCGAAAAGAACGTTAAACCGCAGTTCGTGGAACTTAACAAAAAAGCTCTCCGCGTAGGTATGCAGCTGGTTAAATAATCAATCGGACAAACATAAAAAACGCCGTTTTTTAATTAAAACGGCGTTTTTTAATGTAGTTTATAAAAATTAAAAGGAGAATCCGGATTGCGTTTTGCAAAAATCAAAGAGGGAATTCAAAGCTTCTTTGCTACGAATTAAAAGCCGAAGATTTCGGAATTAACGAAGAATTCGGGATTAAACGAATAATTCGGAATCAAAGAGCCGTTTCCGAAAGGATTTCTCCGTCTATGGATTTAAGAAGGACGGCTTTCTCGTCCATGACTATATAGGAGTTGACGGAATTTCCCTTCGGCATGGAGATAGAACCGGGATTGGCGTAAATCACGCCGTTTTCGCGGTAAAGTTCGCCTATATGCGTATGTCCGCAGAAAAGCATATCGAATTTGCCTTTGGGGGGGTTGTCTTTATTGAAAAGGTCGCCGTGACTTAAAAAAATCGTCTTTCCGCCAAAGTTCAGAAAAACCGAGTCGAAAAAGTGGAATTCCGAAACGGAAAGGTCCACTCTGCTTTCGCAATTTCCTTTGACGGCAATGATTTTGTCCGAAAGAGAATTAAGCATAACCACTACGGCTTTGGGTTCGTAACCGTTGGGAAGATTGTTTCTGACTCCGTGATAGTAAAGGTCGCCCAAGAGAATGAGTTTATCGGCTCTTTCTCTCTTAAAAACGTCCATAAGCTTTTCGCAGTAGTGTCTCGAACCGTGTATGTCCGCCGCAATAACGTATTTGGTCATAATTTCCTCCGCCTGAAATGAAAGTTTTAGTCGGTTTTCTTATCGGGTTTCCCGTCGGTCTTTTCCGACGTTGTGAGAATGAAATAAAAGTCGCTTCCTTCGCCGTAGGTGCTTTCCACGCCGAAACGGGCGTTATGGGCGGAAAGAATGCCTTTGACTATGCTGAGTCCCAGTCCCGAACCTGTTATCTCGCGCTTGTGTCCGCGGTTGGTTCTGTAATATCTGTCCCATACCTTATCGACGTCCTCTTTCGCTATTCCGCATCCTCTGTCGATAACGTCAACTCTTACACTGTCCGCTATTCTCTTTACCGAAACTTTAACGTACTTATCGTCGTCCGAATAGTTTACGGCGTTGCCCACGAGGTTATAGACTACCTGACGAATCTGGTTTCTGTCGGCAAAGACGATAATTCCCTTTTCTATATCGGTGTCGAAGACGAAATCGGTAAGACTTCCGAAACTCTTCATGGCTTCTTCCACGCATTCGCCTATATCGAAGTCGGAAAGTCTGAGTTCCTTGGCGTCGGCGTTGAGTTTGCTGAGGTCCACGAGGTCGCATACGAGCGCGGTAAGTCTGTCGGCTTCGGTTATAATGACGTTGCAATGCTCGGTACGCTTTTCTTTGTTGTCGCCCGAAAGGTCTCTTATCATTTCGGCGTAACTTCTTATAAGCGTCAAGGGCGTTTTCAGGTCGTGCGAAACGTTAGCCATAAGCTCGTTTTTGAGTTCGTCCGTTTCGGCAAGCTGAGCCGCCGTAAGCGAAAGGTTATCCGAAAGCCTGTCTATCTCCGTATAACCCGTTTTCTCGAAGCTTACGTCCTTTGCTCCGTCGGCAACCTGTCTTGCGCTTCCCGAAACTTTGCTTACGGGACGGACGAGCTGTTTCGATATAAACCAGCAGGCAACCGCGGCAACGACGAATACCACCGCGGATATTATTACTCTCTGAATGATGAGCGAACGTACGGTAGTGTTTTTAAGTCCTACGTCCAGAGCCGCGTAAACGTATACCTGCTTGCCCGTAGCTCCCGAACCTTGCGTAAAACATACCCCGTACCAAGCCACACGCTTGCCTTCGCTTATATCCACGCCCGAAAGAGGCTCGGTGCTTTTGATTATGTCCGCCTGATGGGCAAGAAACACGTCGCTTTTATAAAACTCGTCGGTCGACCACAAAACTCCGCCTTTGGTTTCGAAAAGCGCAAGTTTGACGTCTCCCGGGAAAGTTTCCCTTGCAAGCAGATTTTCGTAGTCTTCTTTTTCGCATATCGCAACGAACTTCTCTGCCTGCGCCCGCAGTTGCTGACGGCTTATAAGCGAATTGTCGTTGCGTATGAAGAAGATTTCCACGCATAAAACGAGCGTCAGCGCAATGAGAATACACATTACCATATAAAACCATATATTGAATTTAAGACTGTATACGTTCATAGATAATGCTCCGTAGATATACGCGTTTTATGCGTCTTTATCGTAAAATACCTGTACCGCGGACGAAAAGCTCAGGCGTCGAATTTATAACCCATTCCGCGAATGGTGACTATGCAGTCGCGATAAGGTCCGAGATTGCTTCTCAGCATCTTGATATGCGTGTCTACCGTTCTGTCGTCGCCGTCGAACTGCGAACCCCAGATTTCTCTTAAAAGCTCTTCTCTCGAAACGGCTATTCCGCGCTTTTTAACCAGATAGAATATAAGCTCGTACTCTCTCGGCGTCATATTGACGTTCTTTCCGTCCACCTGAACGGCTCTTCCGTCGAAATCTATGATAAGTCCGCCGAAAACTTCCTTGTCCTTTTTGTTCCGGATATGCGTTCTCGAAAGAATGGCTTTGATTCTCGCGATAACTTCGCTGGGCGAGAAAGGTTTGGTTACGTAATCGTCCGCGCCCACTTCGAAACCGAAAAGCTTGTCGTATTCTTCGTTTCTTGCCGACAGGAAAAGAACGGGTACGTTGTAAAGCTTCTTAATCTCCTTAACGGCGGATATACCGTCAAGTCTGGGCATCATAATGTCCATTATTATCAGATCGTAAGTATAAAGACGGCATTTTTCAAGAGCTTTCATTCCGTCTTCGGCTTCGTCCGATTCGAATCCCGCAAACGCTATATACTCTTTAAGCACTTCGCGGATATTGGCTTCGTCGTCTACAATCAATATCTTAGTCATATGTCCTCCTTTTCCTCGTCGGTTTTTCCGACCGCTTTCTTCGCGCGTTTTTTCTCCGCGCCTTAATGCTTACCCTTATTGTTTTTACGTAATTCCTTCGCGTTGCCCTCGACTTTTTGAGAGGTCTTTACCGTTTTGGTTTTTTCGGGGCTGTGCGCCGTATTCTTCGGGTTCGCGTTTTTACCGAAAGAATTTCCGCCTTTTCCCTGCGAACTTCCGTTTTGATTAAACGAACCTGCGTTTTGGTTAAACGAACCTGCGCACTTATTAAACGAACTGCCTTTTTCGCTCTTTCCCCGTGCGTTTGCGCTTGGTTGCCGTTGTGTTTTTCCGTCCGAATATCTTTGTGAGCTTGCGCCCTGTTGTCTGTTCCCGCTCGTCTGTCTGTTTGCGCTTGTTTGTCTTTGCGTGCTTGCGCTTTGTTGCTTATTTGAGCCTTGTTTGTTTGCGTTGGTTGCAACGTTCACGCCGACAAGCCGAGGAATAAGTTCTTCCCTGTGAGTCAAGGTCAGAGCTTCGATAACGCGCTGACGGCTTTGCGGAAGTCTGTATTGCAAAAGCGCGCGTTGCATAGCCTTTTCGCTTTCGGTTTTAGCCGTATAGACGGGTTTCATATCCTCGGGGTCGTATCCGCTCCAATACATGGTCGTGGCTCTCGTAGAGGGCGTGGGATAGAAGTCCTGAACCTGTTCGGGCATATAGTTAAGCGATTTCAGGTAGACTGCGAGATTTACCGCCGAATCGAGACTGCAACCGGGGTGGGACGAGATAAGATAAGGAACGAGATATTGGTCCTTCCCTTCGTCGGCGTTGAGTTTGCGGTACTCGCTGACGAAAGCCTCGTAAACCGAGTGAGGCGGTTTGTTCATATAATAAAGAACTCTGTCGTCTATGTGTTCGGGCGCGACTTTAAGTTGTCCGCTGACGTGATAGGTTATAAGCTCGCGGAAAAAGGTCTTGTCCTCGTCGTACATAAGATAATCGAATCTCACTCCGCTTCTTATAAAGACCTTCTTTACGCCCTTTATTGCGCGAAGTTTTCTAAGAACGTCGAGATATTCGCTATGGTCGACTTTAAGATTGGGACAAGGTTTATAGCCTATACAGTTTCTGTCGGGGCAAACGCCTTTGGTTAATTGCTTATCGCACGCAGGTCTGTGGAAGTTGGCGGTAGGTCCGCCTACGTCGTGAATATATCCCTTAAAATCGGGCATTTTCGTAAGCTCTACGGCTTCCCTGACTATAGAATCGCAACTTCTCGTCTGAATTATTCTTCCCTGATGGAAAGTAAGCGCGCAAAAACTGCAACCGCCGTAACAACCTCTGTGCGTGGAAATACTGAATTTAACTTCGTCCACCGACGCGACTTTCCCGAGAGAAGCAAAATAGGGGTGGACTTCTCTTTTATAAGGAAGGGCGTAAACCGCGTCCATTTCCTTTTCGGTAAGCGGAAACTGAGGTTTATTGACCACGACGTACTTTCCGCTTTTCTGTTTTTGAAGAAGCAGTTTTCCCGAATAAAAGTCGGTATTGCGTTCGGCTCTTCTGTATGAAGAAGCGTAAGACTTTTTGTCCGAATAAACTTCGCCGTACGAGGGCAGAATTTCCGTATCGGAAAAGTCTTTCTCTTCCACTCTGCGCCTTATAACCGCGGGAAGGTTGTCGTAATCCGAAAGATAAGCCGTTCCGCGAACGTCTTTTATGCGTTTGAGGGGAATGCCTTTGCGTATTCTCTCCACAATGTCGGCAACGGGTTTTTCGCCCATTCCGTATATAAGCAAATCGGCTTCGCAGGTGTCGAGAATGCTCGGAAGGACTTTATCCGCCCAATAGTCGTAGTGGCAAAGTCTTCTTAAACTTGCTTCTATACCGCCTATTATGATTACCGTGTCGGGATAGAACGCGCGGATATTCTTCGAATAGAACTCTACCGCTCTGTCGGGTCTTTCGGGCTTTCCTCCCGGGGAATACACATCCTTTTCGCGTCTTCTCTTGGCTACGGTGTAGTTATTCACCATGCTGTCCACGGCTCCGCCCGTGATAAGAAAGCCGTAATTCGGGCAACCGAATCTTCTGTACTCCCTTTCGGTTTTCGGGTTATACAAAACGGCGACGGTAAATCCGTAACTCTCGAAAAGTCTTGCTATAAGCGCGTGTCCGAAAGACGGGTGGTCTACGTAAGCTTCGGGCGTCACCATAACGAAATCGGGCGGTTCGCCGTTAAGCTCTTCGGGCGTTATCGGCAAAAAGCCTTCCGCGCCGAACATTCCTTCCGGGTTGACGGGGAATTTACCTTTGTTTTCCATAACTACGCCCGCATAAGTCTTCTGCAGATTTCTTCGTAAGCTTCTTCGACGTCTCCGAGATTACAACGGAATCTGTCTTTATCGAGTTTTTCTCCCGTTATGCTGTCCCAGAAACGACAGGTATCGGGCGAGATTTCGTCGGCAAGCATTATTCTGTTATGGAACTTTCCGAACTCTATCTTGAAGTCCACGAGAAGAATATTCTGCTTTCCGAGATAGTGTTGAAGCGTTCTGTTGATTCTGTAGGCGTTGTAATTTATAACGTCCAGATCTTTGGGCGAACAAAGCTTCATTGCAAGAGCGTGCGTCGAGTTAATCATCGGATTGCTCATAAGGTCGCGCCTTTTATAGTAATACTCTATAACGGGCGAATGAAACTCCGTTCCTTCGGGAACGCCCAGTCTTTCCACCAAAGTTCCTGCGGCTACGTTTCTGACGTAAATTTCTATCGGAATTATATCCAGCTTGCGAACGACGGTTTCCCTTTCGTTCAGCATTCCGAGATAGTGAGTTAAAATCGAATTCTCTTCGAGATGCGTAAATAAATTGCCGTTAATCTGGTTTATATACACGTCTTTGTTGGGAATAATCCCCGACCTTTCGCCGTCGTCGGTCTGAGTAAGCGTTTTGTATTCGATTATAAGATGTTCGGGATTGTCGCTTTTCCATAAAAGCTTATCCCTGCCTTCGAGCAGTAATCCTGTTTTCTTATCTGTCAGTTCCATGTCGCTTTTCGTCCTCGCTTTGCTTTTCGGCTTTTTGAAAAAATACCATCTTAATTTTAACACTTTATTCGCCTTTCGTCAAGACTTTAACCATAAAGACAATCAATTCTTTGTCACTTGTCGCGATTTTTGCCACGAAAAGAGTAAATCCCACGAAAAGAACGCCCGCTAAAAACCTTCAGCCGTCGTTCATTTAACGATTATACTTGCTTTTGCGGACGCGATTTGCTATAATATAGTCGCTTTGAAGGATCGATAAAGGTCAGGGGCAACGGGTAAAACGAAAACGTTGCGTTATTACCCGAAAGCTTAAAGGCTGTGAGCCGCGCGGAGGGCGAAGCGGGAAGTGCGGCGCGCGCCTTTCGACCTTATGAGATTATTAAAGTACCACGTAATACCAATAAGGAGAAGATTATGAAAAAAAAGTATTCCGTTTTCGGAATGTCCTGCGCTGCCTGTGCAAACAGCGTAAACAAAGCCGTTTCCAAACTTGACGGCGTTACGAATTGCTCGGTCAATCTTGTTTCCAACACCATGGAAGTCGAATCCGAAGGACTGAGCGACGACGATATATGCAACGCGGTGAACGCCATCGGTTTTAAGGCCAAACCTTACGAAGAAACGTCCTACACCAAAGATTCCTCAAAAAAGAAAGTCCGTCTTATATTGTCGATTGTCTTTCTGTGCCTTTTAATGTACGTTTCTATGGGTTCTATGATAGGTCTGCCCATTCCTTCCTTTATAAGCGGTATGGACAACGCCATTCCTTTCGCTTTAACTCAGCTTATCCTGCTTATTCCCATTATCGTTCTTAATTTCAGCTACTTTACGAGCGGTTACGACAAGCTTTTCCGCGGTCACCCCAATATGGACACTCTCGTGGCTCTCGGAAGTACGGCTTCCGTTCTTTACGGAATATACGCCATTATAATGATGCAGATAAGCATAAATAACGGCGACACGGAAACCTTGCACGCTCTTCATATGGAGCTTTATTTCGAGTCGGCAGGCACCATTTTAACGCTCGTAACCGTAGGTAAGTTCATCGAAAGCCGTTCCAAAGCCAAAACGGGCGAGTCTCTCCGTATGATTCTCGACCTTTCGGGAAAGAACGCTCTGCGCGTTTCTCCCGTTAACGGCGATTCTCTTACCGAAGAAGACCTTGCAAACGGACGGTACGCCGAAACTACCGTTTCCGTAGAAGACTTAAAGAGCGGAGACGTTATTCTCGTTAAAAGCGGAATGAGCCTTCCCGTAGACGGCGTTATCGTGGAAGGGGGCGCAAACATCGACCAATCGGCAATAACGGGCGAATCTCTTCCCGTTTACAAAAGCGCGGGCGAAGAGGTTATCGGCGGAACCATTAACCGCGACGGCGTGTTCTTCTACAAAGCTAAATGCTCCTTAAAAGAATCCACAATCTCCAAAATCGCGGAAATGGTTGACGAAGCGGCAAACTCAAAAGCTCCCATAGCCCGTCTTGCCGACAAGGTAAGCGGAGTTTTCGTTCCTACCGTTATGATTCTGTCCCTACTGACCTTCCTCGTATGGTTCCTTATCGTAGGAAAGCCGTGGAATTTCGCTCTCGAACGCGGAATTTCCGTACTGGTTATAAGCTGTCCGTGCGCGCTCGGTCTGGCTACACCCATTTCTATTATGGTTGCCACGGGCGTCGCCGCAAAGAACAAAATTCTGCTTAAAAACGCAACCGCTCTCGAAACGCTTCACTCGGTAAAGGTTGCGGCTATGGACAAAACGGGAACCATCACCACGGGTAAACTTCACGTGGAAAGCCTTAAATCGCTCGACGACGACTTCATTCCCGTTTTAGGCGCGCTCGAACGTACTTCCTCTCACCCTCTGGCTCTTGCAGTCCTTTCTTACTTCGAAGAAAACTCCCTTTCTCCGGAAACCGCAGAAAACAGCCTGACCGTCCCCGGTAAAGGAATCGAAGCCACCGTAAACGAAAAACTTTATCGTTGCGGAAACGGCAAATTCATCGGCGAATGGGGCGTGAATGTCGAAAATGTCGACACGCAGGGCGGAAGCGTTATCTTTGCCTCGGATAAAGAGAAACTTCTCGGCTACGTCATTATTTCCGATACGGTAAAAGAAACTTCGGCAGAAGCCGTCGCGGAATTCCGTTCGCTCGGAATTTCCACCGTCATTTTAACGGGCGACAACCGACAAAGCGCGCGTAAAGTCTGCAAGGAAGTGGGCGCGGACGAAGTTATTTCCGACGTTCTGCCTATGGAAAAAGCCGATTACGTCAAAGCTCTCCGCGAAAAAGGCAAGGTTATGATGATCGGCGACGGAATCAACGACGCGGTTGCTCTCGAAACGGCGGACGTGGGCATTGCCATCGGCGCGGGCTGTGACATCGCGATAGAATCGGCGGGCGTCGTCCTGACGCGAAACGACCTCAGAGACGCGGTAAACGCGGTTATTCTCAGCAGAAAGACCATTTCCAACATCAAAATGAACCTCTTCTGGGCATTCTTCTACAACGCGATTTCCATTCCCCTCGCTATGGGCGTATTCATTCCGCTGGGCGTACAGCTCAACCCCATGATAGCTTCGGCGGCAATGAGCTTTTCAAGCGTATGCGTCGTTCTGAACTCCCTCCGCCTTATGAACGCCCTTAAAAACCGCGAAACCGAACGAAAGTAAGCCTTTCTTTTAAGGCTTTTCTCCCCAAACTCGGCTCTAAACGCAGTCGCTTTAAGTATAAGACGCAACCGCTCAACGCAGTCGCTTTAAGCACAAGGCGCAACCGCTCTAAGAGTAAAGCGCAGTCGCTCGGACGACTTAAAAAACACTAAAAACAAATAAAACCCGAGGTTCGCGTTATGAACTTCGGGTTTCGTTTTACGAATATTGAGTTTTGTTGAACGAACTGCGCGTTTTTATAAATCCGCAGGTTCTATAGCCGTCCGCAGTTACTTTAGTAAGCGAAAATTAACGCAATCGGTCGAGATTGCTTCCCGTCGGTAACGGGCAGGCAACGGCGGAATTCAACGTGCTTCTCAGAAGTTACCGCCTTTGATTTCGGCGATGGGAAGAACGATTACGATACCGCTTCCTTTGGTTTCCATACCGCAGTTTTTGTAGAGAGCGTCGACGATGGCGTCTTTGTGCTTGTCGTCCGAGGCAATCATAAGCATATCTTTTTCGGGATCGACGGTGATACCGAGGAACTTAATGGCTTCGTCCTTTCCGAGGCCTCTTGCAGAAACGCAGGTACCTCCGTTAGCGCCGGCTTTCTTTGCGTAAGCCATAGCAATATCGGAAAAACCTTTCTTGATAATTGCAATGATAAGATAGTTGTTCATTATGTTTTCCTCCTTTTGAGATTGGTCAAAAATAAGAGTCGTGGCTTAGCCACGGCTTTACGCGAATAAGCCCGAAACTTATACGGGCAAATCGGACGTTACGGGCGTTACCGACAATCAAGGATAACGAACGGAACGCGTTATTAAAACTCCGCGTAAATTTTTATGGATTTTTCTACTCTTTCAAGCACTCTTTCGGGGTTAACGTATTTGCCCGCTTCGCTCGTAGCGTTCCAACGCAGGGCGGATTTTCCGTCAATCGTGGGAAGTTTTGGAAGCGCGCAGGACTTACCGAACTCAACGTATTCGGTCTTTATGAAGCATTCCTTGCCGTTTTCGTCGATATACACGAAAGAAACGGCGAAAGTTATCGGAACTTCCGAGCCGTCGTAACCGTAATAAACGGGATTGCCCGACGCCCATTCGTCCTCGGCAAGACGGAAATCTTCTTCGTAAAGGGGCGTATAAACGGTAACTCTCTTACTGCCGTTTGCTCTGCCGAAAGCGTACTGACCGACGTTGGTGAGCTTAGCGGGTAAAACCACGCGGGTGAGATTGGTTCCGCTGAAAGCGCCCGTGCCGACCTTAACGACAGAACTCGGGAAAGCGAACTCCGAAAGTTTACCGCATCCGCCGAACGCGCTGTCGCCTATAGTTTCGAGACTGCTGAAACCGCTGAGCGAAGTAAGTTCACTGCAACCGTAAAAAGCTTCTTTTTCTATCGTTCTTACCGTTTCGGGAAGAACCACTTCTCTGACGTCCGTGCTATAAAAGGCTCTTTCGCCTATCGTATGAATAACTCCGCCGATAACCGTCTTGCTTTTGCCGTAATTTGTATACGCAACGAGCGTTCCTCCGTCGTAAGAAACTACGTTGCCTTCAAAGATACGCAGGTTTTCGTTATCTTCGCTTATCGTGAGCGTAGTCTTGGCTGACTCTTCGAAACTGTTGCCGTAAAGGTATTTGAGCGAAGAAGGCAGACTTATCGTTTTAAGCGAAATACAGCCCTTAAACGCATCTCTGTCGATTTCCTTGACCGTTTCGGGAATAAGCACCGTTTCAAGCTCCGTGCAACCGCTGAATGCGCCCAACTCGATTTTTACGACGCCGTAAGGTATAACTACCGTTTTGACCGAAAGAAATACGCTGTCTGCGTTAAGGCTGGTCTGAGCTATGGCTTTAACCGCGTTGCCGTCGCCGTCCGTTGACGGAAAAACTACGGTTTCTGCGGTTTCTTCGCCGAGATAGTCTTTCATTCTCACCGTTTTGCCCGTATTGCTCTTGTCGTCCTTGTCATAAGCCGAAGTGCTTACGAAGTTCCAGTCGGCGGCGGTAACTTTATAGGTAACGGCTTTTACCGTCTTATTCGTCGTTACTTTCCTGACCGAAGAATCCCAGCCGAAAAAGACTTCGCCCTGTTTTGCCGTAAAAGTCGGATCGGCAGCGTCTTTGCCGTAAGCTACGGTTACTTCTTTTATAAACTTTCCGTCCGCGTCGAGAAACTTCACACGACAGGTTTTGCCCGTTCCCGCGTAATAAACCATAACGACGGAAACTATCAATATAACCAGCGCCAACGCTATAATTACGGGCGCAAGGACACGCTTGTTCATCGGTTACTATCCCCCTGAATGAGTAGATAAGATTATTATAAATCATTTTTGCCTTTTTGTCAACCTTAATAGCCACGGCTTGCGTTTTTCCCGCAGGCTTTAATCCTTACGCCCGAACGCTCCTGAAAAACTCGCCGTAACCCTTAGCGTGAGGGGGTTGAGGGGGACGAGAAAAACAGCGACGGCTAAACCGATTTATTCCCGTAAAAATAATTATTTATAAAGAACGGAGCGCCTATAAAAATAGTGGACTTTCTGCCGTAAATATGGTACAATCAATGAGTGTGATGCGCAACGCTACATTGTCACGGAGGCGGCATGAAAAAGAACAGTTTCGTCAATCTCGATAATATTTCCACCGAAGCCATGGCAAATGAGAAGCTCATTGAAGCCAAGCAGAGATACGACAGCCTTACTCAGAAAAAGGTGAACAAAAATTGGGTGTCTCTGGCTTTCCTTGCGCTTAATATTATCGTCGTTCTGGTAATCGCGCTTATAGAATTCGGCGGAGAAAAGGAAGTTCAGCCTTTCAGCGAAGTCTGGGCTACCTGGGTTAAAAATTACAGGTTCGTTTTCTGTATATTGGGACTTATCGCTCTTTACTACCTTACCGATACCCTCCGCACGGCAATTATCATAAAACACACGACGGGACGATACCGTTTCCGCGTAGCTTTCAAATCCTGTCTTCTTTGCAAATATTACGACAACATAACGCCTTTGGGTTCGGGCGGACAGCCATTCCAGATGTACTATCTCTCCAAACACATTCCCACGGGCCCCGCTACCAGCCTGCCTATCATAGTTTTGTTCCTTTCGCAGTTGGTATTTTTCGTTATCTGCATAGTTACGTTCATTATCCGTCCCAACGCCGTAAACGACGCTTTCCGCATTACGGCTTACTTCGGAGCGGCTTTTTATCTTCTTATACCCGCAACGGTCGGACTTTTCTCATTTATGCCCAAACTTATGTCGGGCATAATAAAATTCGTTCTTAAAATAGGCGAAAAGCTCCACCTCGTAAAGAACTTCGACAAAACCTACGAAAAGACCATACATTCCATAAGCGAATACCGCGTAGCTTTCAAGAGCGTCGGCAAAAGCCTCTGGACGGTTCTGTCGGTTTCGGCTTTAAGCGCGGTGCATTATATCGCGATATGCTCGGTTCCTTATTTCGTGGTAAGAATATGCGGATTCGATACCGATTACTTCAACGTAACGGCTATGACCATCTACATAACGGCAGCCGTAACGTTCATTCCCACGCCGGGTACGAGCGGAGCGGCAGAAAGCGCGTTCTACATCGTTTTCAACGTTCTCGAAGGCAGTTTCCTCTTCTGGGGAATGATTTTATGGCGCATAAGCGTTTATTACCTGATTATATTTATCGGTCTTATAACGCTTCTTCTGGACTATTTAACCAAATACAGAGAAATCTCCCGGCTCTCGGAATACATTTCCGCCGTCGAAAAACGCAAGCAGGAAATTTCCGCGACTCAGTCGCACGCACAGGAAGATCCGCCCAAGACTTACGGAGACTTCTTCCTTAAAGACGGCGAAGGCGCGCTCTTCGAAAGCCACGAGGACAACAAAAAACCGCGTTCCGAAAAACCTTCGGACGATAACGGAACTTCCGCAGACAACGACGGACACGGCAACGAATAAATCAGGCTTTTACGCCTAAAAAGGTGACTGAATGTATCTTATAATGGGACTCGGAAACCCCGACAAACAATATATCAATACCTATCACAACGTAGGATTTATGTGCGCGGACGTGATTGCAAAAAAGCTCGGCGCAGAGTTTTCAAAAGGCGAATGCCGTGCCGTTACGGCTCACGTCGGAAACGGACAGAATAAGATTATTATCGCAAAACCCATAACTTATATGAACCTCTCGGGCGAAAGCGCACGCGAACTTATCAATAAGTACAAAATCGAACGCGAACGCTTTATCGTTATCTACGACGACGTGGACCTCCCCTTGGGCAATATAAGAATCCGCTATACGGGTAGCGCAGGCACCCACAACGGTATGAAAAACATCGTGCAGAACGTCGGAACGACGGACGTTTTCCGCATAAGAATAGGCGTAGGCAACCCCAAAAACGACAATATCGACCTCAAAGACTTCGTGCTTTCGAAAATCTCCGACAGCGTGATGAAAGAACTCGCCCCCGCCCTCGAAAAAGCCGCCGACGCAACCATAGACTTCGTAAACGGTACCCCCATCGAAAAAGTCATGCAAACGTATAACAGCAAGCATGTTCTTTCTTGAAAGAACCCTACTTTCTTTGGAAAAGAAAGTAGGCAAAGAAACTTTCACCGTTTAGTGTAACCAAAGACAAAACCAATTCCGCTGATAAAAAGAAGCCTGTAATCATAGAAACACCTATGGTTACAGACTTTTTCTTTTATATGAAGTTCTTTTTGCTACCGACTTGTCCACACATTGAGGTTTTTTGGTAGGCTTTTTTGCAAAAAAGCCGAAAGTTCTTTGGTTATTTCTTTCAAGAAAGAACGCGAAACAAAAAAAGGACGGCTCGATGAGTCGTCCTTAAATTTTGTTTATTAACGTTAATTACGCAAGAATCTTGGAAACAACGCCGGAACCAACCGTTCTGCCGCCTTCACGGATAGCGAAACGAAGACCTTCTTCGATAGCTATGGGGGTGATAAGTCTTACAACGATCTTGGTGTTGTCGCCGGGCATAACCATTTCGGTGCCTTTTTCAAGTTCGATGGAACCGGTAACGTCGGTGGTTCTGAAATAGAACTGAGGACGATAGCCGTTGAAGAACGGGCTGTGACGTCCGCCTTCTTCTTTGGTCAGAACGTAAACCTGAGCTTCGAACTCTTTGTGGGGGTGAATGGAACCGGGCTTAGCAAGAACCTGTCCACGTTCAACTTCGTTTCTCTGAATACCTCTCAAAAGTGCGCCGATGTTGTCGCCTGCTTCTGCGAAGTCAAGGAGTTTTCTGAACATTTCAACGCCGGTAACGACGGTCTTCTTGATTTCGTCTTCGAGACCAACGATTTCAACGGGGTCAAGGGGTTTAACGATACCTCTTTCAACTCTGCCGGTAGCAACGGTACCACGACCGGTGATCGTGAATACGTCTTCGATAGGCATAAGGAAGGGTTTTTCGGTGTCACGCTGCGGAGAAGGAATGTAAGTGTCAACAACCTTCATGAGTTCTTTGATGCAGTCATATTCGGGGCTGTCGATGGGCTTACCTGCGATAGCAGCGTCCATAGCAACCTTTGCGGAACCCTTAACGATGGGGATTTCATCGCCCGGGAAGTCATACTTGGAAAGAAGCTCTCTGATTTCCATTTCTACGAGATCAAGGAGTTCGGGATCATCAACAAGGTCGGTCTTGTTCATGAATACTACGATATAAGGAACGCCTACCTGACGAGCAAGAAGGATGTGTTCACGAGTCTGAGGCATGGGACCGTCAGCTGCGGAAACGACGAGGATAGCGCCGTCCATCTGAGCTGCGCCGGTGATCATGTTCTTAACGTAGTCGGCGTGGCCGGGGCAGTCAACGTGAGCGTAGTGACGGGCGTCGGTCTGATATTCAACGTGAGCGGTATTGATTGTGATACCTCTTGCTCTTTCTTCCGGTGCCTTATCGATTTCGTCGTAACGCATAACTTCTGCTTTACCCTGCATAGCCATAACCATGGTGATGGCAGCGGTCAAAGTGGTTTTGCCGTGGTCTACGTGACCGATTGTGCCTATGTTGACGTGGGGCTTACTTCTGTCAAATTTCGCTTTTGCCATGTTTGTAATTATCCTCCTAAAGATAGTGGTTTTTATTTAATTTGGTTTAAATAATCATTTTAACCCCGGCAGCGCAACCTGCCTACTGTATTCTACCATACTTTTCGGTTTTTGACTACCTTTTGAATACAATTTTTCGAGGTTATTGAATTTTTCCGCCCTTTTTTATCTTAAAGGGCGGTCAGTCTGCTATTTTATTCCGAGCAGTTTTTCTTTTACGGACTTGGGAACCTCGCAGTAGCTTTCGAATTCCATCGAGAAGGTACCTCTGCCCTGAGTGGAACCTCTGAGCGCGGTAGCGTATCCGAAGAGTTCGCTGAGGGGCGCTGTCGCCGAAACTATCATAACTCCGTTGCGGAGTTCCGTTCCGGTAATGTTGCCTCTTCTGGAGGTTATGCTTCCCATAACTTCGCCGAGATAGTCCTCGGGAACGGTTATCTCTACCTTCATAAGAGGTTCGAGAATATAGGGATCGCACTTTTTCATAACTTCCTTGAAAGCCATGGAACCGGCAATCTTGAAAGCCATTTCGTTACTGTCTACTTCGTGGAAACTTCCGTCGTAAAGTACGGCTCTGAAGTCAACCGTTTCGAAGCCGGCAAGCGCGCCGTTGTGAGCGGCTTCCTGAATACCCTGATTAACGGGTTCGATATATTCCTTGGGAATAGCTCCGCCGACGATTTCGCTGACGAATTCGTAGCCTTTCCCGGGTTCGAGAGGTTCGAGACGGATCTTAACGTGACCGTACTGACCTTTACCGCCCGACTGCTTGACGTATTTGGCTTCGCCTTCGCCCGCCTTTCTGATAGTTTCTCTGTAAGAAACCTGGGGCTTACCGACGTTGGCTTCGACTCTGAATTCTCTGAGCAGTCTGTCTACGATAATATCGAGGTGCAACTCGCCCATACCGGCGATAATGGTCTGTCCCGTTTCTTCGTCGGTGTAAGTCTTGAAGGTAGGATCTTCTTCGGCAAGCTTAACGAGAGCCGCCATCATCTTTTCCTGTCCCTGCTTGGTCTTGGGTTCGATAGCAACCTTTATAACGGGTTCGGGGAAATCGATGCTGGAAAGAAGCACCGGCGCCTTTTCGTCACAGAGAGTATCGCCCGTCTGAGTAAATCTCAAACCGACGAGAGCCACTATTTCGCCCGAATAGGTTTCTTCTATTTCTTCACGCTGATCTGCGTGCATCTGAAGAATTCTTGCAACTCTTTCTTTCTTGTTCTTGGAAGAATTCAGAACGTAACTTCCGCTTTGAAGCGTTCCGCTGTAAACTCTGCAATAAGCCAGTTTTCCGACGTACTGGTCGGCTACGATCTTGAAGGCAAGACCGCAGAAAGGCTCGTTGTCGCAGGTTTTACGGACGACGCTTTTTTCCTTGTCCTTCACGTCGAAACCTACTACGTGGTCTACGTCGGTAGGCGAAGGAAGATAATAGGTTATAGCGTCCAGAAGCTTCTGTATGCCTTTGTTTTTATAAGCCGTACCGCAAAGAACGGGATTGCATTTAAGGGCTATAGTGCCTTTTCTGAGTCCTGCTCTGATTTCGTCTGCGGTAAGGTCTTCCCCGTTAAGATACTTTTCCATAAGCTCGTCGTCTTCGCCCGCAACGAACTCTACGAGCGCGTTTCTTGCTTCTTCGACGGCGTCAACCATATCTTCGGGAACGGGAGCTTCTCTGAATTTCAATATATCGGGATCGTCGTAATAAAACGCCTTACGCTCGATAACGTCAACGTGACCTACGAACGTTTCGGACGCGCCGATAGGAAGCTGAACGGGAAGAGCGTTGCTTCTCAGTCTCGTTCTCATCATGTCGATTACGTTTGCGAAATTAGCCCCGTTAATGTCCATTTTATTAACGAACGCTATTCTCGGAACGTTATATTTGCTGGCTTGGTGCCAGACGGTTTCGCTTTGCGGTTCAACTCCGCCCTTTGCGCAGAATACGGCTACGGCTCCGTCAAGAACTCTCAGACATCTCTCCACTTCGACCATAAAGTCTACGTGACCGGGAGTGTCGATAAGGTTGATTCGGTAATCCGTACCTTTACACATCCAGTGTACCGTCGTCGCCGCGCTGGCTATGGTTATACCGCGTTCCTGTTCCTGAACCATACTGTCCATAACAGCGTTACCGTCGTGAACTTCTCCGAGCTTACGGGTCTTTCCCGTATAGTAAAGAATTCTTTCGCTCGTAGTCGTTTTGCCGGCGTCTATATGCGCCATGATACCTATGTTGCGTACCCGCTCAAGAGGATACTTTCTCGGCATATTACTTACCCCTTTGTCTTTTTAGGTTATATCCGCAGCCCAAGCTGCGGTTTTGCGACTTAATCGCGTATTTATACTACCAACGATAGTGTGCGAACGCTCTGTTTGCTTCTGCCATACGGTGAACGTCTTCTTTCTTCTTGAAAGCTCCGCCCGCCTGATTGTAAGCGTCCATAAATTCGCCTGCAAGTCTAAGGTTCATTTCTCTTTCGGAACGCTTTCTTGCTGCGTCTACCAGCCATCTGATGGCAAGAGTCTGACGTCTTTCGGGTCTGATTTCCATAGGAACCTGATAGTTGGAACCGCCGACACGTCTTGCCTTTACTTCGAGCATAGGCATAACGTTGTTGATGGCCTGATTGAAAACGTCCATGGGCGCAACTCCGAGTTTTTCGGATGAAATCTCAAGAGCCTTATAGACTATTTCCTGAGCAACGCCCTTCTTGCCGTCCTGCATTACCTGGTTGATGACCTTGGTCACTACCTTGTTGTTATATACCGGATCCGGTAATACGTCCCTTTTGGGGACTCCGCTTCTTCTGGGCATGAAATACCTCCTTAAATAATGGTTTTTCGTTGTTCCGATACAGCTAACTCAACGCCTTTCGGCGGAGAACCTTCTTCCTTTACGGAATACTGCTTACCGATTGCTACCATTACCGTACCAATCCGTTGCTGTAATCAGATAGGACGCGCCTTACTTCTTGGGGCGCTTGGTGCCGTATTTGCTTCTGGCCTGACGACGCTTTGCTACGCCTGCAGCGTCAAGGGTACCGCGAACGATGTGATAACGAACGCCGGGCAAATCCTTTACTCTGCCGCCACGAATAAGAACTACGCTGTGCTCCTGCAGGTTGTGGCTCTCTCCGGGGATGTAGCAAGTACCTTCCATACCGTTGGTACGACGTACTCTTGCAATCTTTCTTAACGCAGAATTAGGCTTTTTGGGTGAAGTGGTCGTTACGTTAAGGCATACGCCACGTTTCTGAGGACAAGCTTCCAGTAACGGAGTCGCGCTCTTGAAAACGATCTTTTCCCTTCCCTGTCTAATCAATTGATTGATAGTAGGCATTTCTTTCCTCCTTTTAATAGTTTAATATATCGATAAACGCGCTTAGCGTTCCCGACAATGATTTATTATATCAAATTATTCTTTTTCCGTCAAACGTTTTACGCCCTCAACGCAACTTTTCGCGTAAAATTTATGCGGTTTGCGTTAAGCCGAATAGCGTTATTCAGCGGAAAGTTTTTCCGTCACAAACGGCGCCCCAGTGAGAGACGCCGTGTGTTTTTGTTTTTATTGAGCTTCGTCTTTCATGCAGACGAAATTACTCTTCGTAAGAGGTTTCGTCCTGATCGTCGGGAACGAAAATCTCGTCGGTATCGCCCGACATATCGGCTTCGGAGAACAGTCCGTGAGCTTCTTCGTCCTGTGTGTCTTCCGTATGTTCTTCGTCGTGAGCTTCGCGGATGGGAGAAACGACTTCCTTTACGGTGTAGTTTCTGTACTGTTTAAGTCCCGTACCTGCGTTAATCATCTTACCGATGATAACGTTCTCTTTAAGACCGTAGAGCGGGTCTACTTTGTTCTTTATAGCCGCTTCGGTAAGAACTCTGCTGGTTTCCTGGAAGGAAGCCGCGGACAGGAAGCTTTCGGTTGCAAGAGCCGTCTTGGTTATACCGAGAAGGATTCTCTTTGCGGAAGCCGGTTTGCCGTCGTTGTCGATAACCTTCTGGTTCTCTTCTTCGAATCTGTATACGTCCACGAGTTCGCCCGGGAGAAGATCGGTATCGCCCGAATCTTCGATTTTAACCTTTCTGAGCATCTGACGGACGATAACTTCAACGTGTTTGTCGTTGATTTCAACGCCCTGCATACGGTAAACGCTCTGAACTTCCTTAACGAGGTATTCCTGAACGGCTTTGACGCCTTTGGTTCTGAGCAAGTCGTTGGGGTATATGGGACCTGCGGTAAGCGGATCGCCTGCGGAGATCTTGTCGCCGTCTTTGACTTTAAGCTTGGAGCTATATGGAATGGGGAATATTTTGGCTTCTCCCGTCGGGGAAGTAACGGTAACTTCTCTCTTTTCCTTGGTCTGAACGACGCTTACCGTACCTGCGATTTCGCTGATAAGCGCAACGCCCTTGGGCTTTCTGCTTTCGAAAAGTTCTTCGACTCTCGGAAGACCCTGCGTAATATCGTCTGCCGACGCAACGCCGCCCGTGTGGAAGGTTCTCATGGTAAGCTGTGTACCGGGTTCGCCTATGGACTGAGCCGCTATAACGCCGACTGCTTCGCCCAGCTGAACGGGTTTGCCGTTACTCATGTTCTTGCCGTAACACTTAGCGCATACGCCGTGTTTGCTTTTACAGGTAAGAACGGAACGAACGAGGACTTCTTTGATACCCGCTTTTACGATAGCCTGAGCCTGATCTCCGCTTATCATAGTGTCCGCAGGAACGATAACTTCGCCCGTTTCGGGATTTACTATATCGTCGATGGTGAATTTACCTTCGATTCTGTCTTCGAGTTTTTCTATAACTTCGTTTTCGTTGTCGCCGGTTATTGCCTTGACTATAACGCCCTGAGGTCTGCTTCCCGCGAAGCAGTCTTCTTCGTTGACGATAACGTTATGCGATACGTCGACCAGTCTTCTGGTCATATAACCTGCGTCCGCCGTTTTAAGAGCGGTATCGGCAAGACCTTTTCGTCCGCCGTGCGAGCTGATGAAGTATTCGAGAACGGTAAGACCTTCTCTGAAACAAGCCTTAACGGGCAGTTCTATCGTTTTACCGCTGGGGTCGGTCATAAGACCTCTCATACCCGAAAGCTGACGAATCTGGTTCATACTGCCTCGAGCGCCCGAGTTAGCCATCATCCAGATGGGGTTGAACTTACTCAATATGCCCGTGAGCTTATCGGTAACTTCGTCGGTTGCGTTCTTCCACTGTTCGACTACCAGTCTGTATCTTTCGTCGTCGGTCATGAAGCCCTGATCGTACATATCCTCGATATGTCTGACTTCTTTGTCGGCTCTGTCGAGAATGGTCTTCTTTTCGGCGGGAATATGCATATCGAAGATACTTGCCGTAATCGCGCCGATGGTGCTGTATTTATAACCCAAAGCTTTGATGTCGTCGAGAACGGGAGCCGTTCCGCTTGCGCCCTTCTTCTTGAAGCACATATCGACTATCTTGCTGAGCTGTTTCTTGCCTACGAGGAATTCTACTTCGTTTTTGAGCGCGCCTTCGGGAGTTGCTCTTTCTTCGTCGGAAACGAAACCGAGGTCCTGAGGAATGGCTCTGTTAAAGATAAGTCTGCCGACCGTGGTGGGAATGATACCCGTAACCACTTCGCCGTCGCGTTCTCCGCCTCTTATCTGACGGGAAACTCTTACTCTGATTGACGACTGCAGGGAAATGAATCCGTTGTTATAAGCCATTTCGGCTTCGTCTTCGTCGGCAAAGACGTATTCGGTAACCATATGGTGACCGAGTGCGTCGACGATAGGTCTGCCGTTATCGTCGCGAATCCAACGTTTTTCGTCTTCGTCGGGCGTTCTGTCGATGGTGAGGTAGTAGCAACCCATGACCATATCCTGCGTGGGCGAAACTACGGGCTTACCGTCGGAAAGCTTCAGAATGTTGTTACTTGCGAGCATAAGGTATCTCGCTTCGGTCTGAGCTTCTACGCTAAGAGGAACGTGAACTGCCATCTGGTCGCCGTCGAAGTCCGCGTTGAACGCCGTACAAGCCAGCGGATGAAGCTTCAACGCTCTGCCTTCGATAAGAACTGGTTCGAATGCCTGAATGGACAGTCTGTGAAGGGTAGGCGCACGGTTAAGAAGAACGGGATGGTCTTTGATTACGTCGGCAAGAATATCCCATACTCTCGCGTCGGCTTTTTCTATTCTTTTCTTTGCGCTCTTGATGTTGTGGCAGATGTTTTCTTCCACCAGTTTTCTCATAACGAAAGGCTTGAAGAGTTCGAGAGCCATTTCTTTGGGAAGACCGCACTGGTGAAGTTTGAGTTCGGGACCGACGACGATAACCGAACGGCCGGAATAGTCGACTCGCTTACCGAGAAGGTTCTGTCTGAAACGTCCCTGCTTACCGCGAAGCATACCCGAAAGACTCTTGAGTTCTCTGTTGCCCGCTCCGCTGTGAGGACGCTTGCTTCTGCTGTTGTCTATAAGGCTGTCAACCGCTTCCTGAAGCATTCTCTTTTCGTTTCTTATAAGAATTTCGGGAGCGTTGATTTCTATAAGACGTTTAAGTCTGTTGTTTCTGTTGATAACTCTGCGGTAAAGGTCGTTAAGGTCGCTGGTTGCGAATCTTCCGCCGTCCAGCTGAACCATAGGACGAAGTTCGGGCGGGCTTACGGGAAGAACGTCGAGAATCATCCATTCGGGCTTGTTTCCGCTCTTTCTGAAAGCTTCGACGATTTCTATTCTCTTAATGGCTCTTACGCGCTTCTGGCTGTTCTGTCCTTTGGAATTCGCGATGATTTCGCGCAGTTCCTTGGATTCCTTTTCAAGGTCGACTTCCATAAGAAGTTCCTTGATGGCTTCGGCACCCATACCTACTCTGAACGCGTTTTCGCCGAATTTTTCTACGGCTTCGCGATGCTCGGTGGGATTGAGAACCTGTTTCTTGTAAAGACCTTCGCAGTTACCCGGATCAAGCACTACGAAACTGCTGAAACTGAGGACGTGTTCGAGGTTTCTCGGAGGCATATCGAGAAGCAAACCCATTCTGCTGGGAACGCCTCTGAAATACCATATATGACTTACGGGAGCCGCAAGTTCGATATGTCCCATTCTTTCGCGTCTTACTTTGGACTTGGTGACTTCAACGCCGCACTTGTCGCAGATTACGCCTTTGTATCTTATTCTTTTATACTTACCGCAGTGGCATTCCCAGTCCTTTGTGGGTCCGAAAATCCTTTCGCAGAAAAGACCGTCTTTTTCGGGTTTCTGCGTGCGGTAGTTTATGGTTTCGGGTTTGGTAACTTCGCCGTGAGACCATTCTCTGATCTTTTCCGGAGAAGCAATACCTATTTTTATAGAGTCAAAATTGTTGAGTTCAAACATTTGCGCCCTCCTTACAGCGTTTTGTCGTTGTCATCGCCGCCGAAAGCGTCGCCGAAATCGAAATCAAAATCGTCGTCGTCTTTATCCTTTCCCTTTGCGCCGTCGTCATCGAAAAGCTGAGAATAGTTGAATTCGTCGCCGTCGCCGTCGTCTTCGTCGTCGAATCCGAATATATCCAGAATGGAATCGTCTTCGAGAGTCAGGCTGTCGTCGTCGAACTTCAGACCGACGTCTTTTCTTTCGTTCTGTTCGCGCATGGTGAGTTCCAGCATATCCTGTTCGTCGTCGCTGGTGTCGCGCACTTCGATTTCTTCCTGATCTTCACCCAGAACTCTTATATCGAGAGCAAGAGACTGAAGTTCCTTGATAAGAACCTTAAAGCTTTCGGGAATTCCCGGGTTGAATACGTTATTGCCTTTTACTATGCTTTCAAAGGTCTTTACTCTGCCCACTACGTCGTCCGACTTAACGGTCAGAATTTCCTGCAACAGGTTAGCCGCGCCGTAAGCTTCCAAAGCCCACACTTCCATTTCGCCGAAACGCTGTCCGCCGAACTGAGCTTTACCGCCGAGAGGCTGTTGCGTAACGAGGCTGTACGGGCCCGTGCTTCTTGCGTGAATCTTATCGTCAACCAAGTGGTTGAGTTTAAGCATATACATATAACCGACGGTAACTCTGTTTTCAAACGGCATACCCGTTCTTCCGTCGTAAAGTACGACCTTTCCGTCGACTTTCTTGGTTTCGGGATTGTACATACAGTTCTGTTCGAACAATCCTCTTATATCGGCTTCGGTTGCGCCGTCGAATACGGGGGTGCTTACCTTCCAGCCGAGCATTTTGGCGACGAGACCGAAGTGAACTTCGAGGACCTGTCCGATGTTCATACGGCTGGGCACGCCCAACGGGTTAAGAACTATCTGAAGAGGCGTACCGTCTTCCATAAACGGCATATCCTCTACGGGAAGAACACGGCTGATAACGCCTTTGTTACCGTGACGACCCGACATCTTATCGCCGATACCTATCTTACGTTTCTGAGCTATATAAACTCTTACCAGTTTGTTTACGCCCGGATCGAGTTCGTCTTTGTTTTCTCTCGTGAACACCTTTACGTCCACGACTATACCGCCTTCGCCGTTGGGAACTCTGAGGGAGGTATCTCTTACTTCTCTTGCCTTTTCGCTGAATATAGCGCGGAGAAGTCTTTCTTCGGGACTAAGTTCGGTTTCGCCCTTGGGAGTAACCTTACCTACGAGAATATCGCCCGGTCTTACTTCCGCGCCGATTCTTATGATACCGTCTTCGCCGAGGTCTTTAAGAGCGTCTTCGCCCGTGTTGGGAATGTCTCTCGTAAACTCTTCCGGTCCGAGTTTCGTATCTCTGGTTTCGGTTTCGTGTTCTTCTATGTGAATGGAAGTCAGAACGTCGTCTCTTACGAGTTTTTCGCTGATAAGCACTGCGTCTTCGTAGTTGTAGCCTTCCCAGCTTACGAAACCTATAAGAATGTTTCTGCCGAGTGCGAGTTCGCCGTTGTCGGTGCTGTGACCGTCGGCAAGAATATCGCCCTTCTTAACCACGTCGCCCGTCTTGGCTATAGGTCTCTGATTGATGCAGGTACCCTGATTGCTTCTTACGAACTTCTTGAGTCTGTAAACTTCCGGTCCGTGATCGGTATCGAGAACGATTCTTTCCGCGTCCACGCTTCTTACGACGCCGTCGCTCTTTGCGATAATCATAACTCCGCTGTCGTAAGCTATTCTGTGTTCGATACCCGTCGCGACTATGGGAGCTTCGGGAACGAGAAGCGGAACTGCCTGTCTCTGCATGTTGGAACCCATAAGAGCACGGTTGGTATCGTCGTTTTCAAGGAAGGGGATAAGGCTGGTTGCCACCGAAACGAGCTGTTTGGGGCTTACGTCCATGTAGTCCACTTCGTCTCTCATAAAGACGGCTATGTTCTCTCTCTGACGGCACTGAACGCGTTCGTTAGCAAAGTATCCGCGTTCGTCGAGGGGTTCGTTTGCCTGAGCTACGATATATTTATCTTCTTCGTCCGCCGCAAGATAATCTACCTGCGTGGTAACGATTTTGTTTACTTTATCAACCTTTCTGTAGGGGCTTTCGATGAAGCCGTATTCGTTTATTCTCGCGTAGGTTGCAAGCGAGGAGATAAGACCGATGTTCTGTCCTTCGGGCGTTTCTATGGGGCACATTCTGCCGTAGTGAGAGTGGTGAACGTCTCGTACGTCGAAGGTTGCTCTTTCTCTGTTAAGTCCGCCGGGGCCGAGTGCGGAAAGTTTACGTTTGTGCGTAAGTTCCGCGATGGGGTTGGTCTGGTCCATGAACTGAGACAACTGAGAAGAACCGAAGAACTCTTTGATTGCCGAAGAAACGGGTCTCACGTTGATAAGAGTCTGCGGGGTAGCTTTGTCTATTTCCTGAATAGCCATTCTTTCGCGGATAACTCTTTCAAGTCTTGCGATACCTACTCTGAACTGATTCTGCAAAAGTTCGCCTACGCTTCTTACACGACGGTTGCCGAGGTGGTCGATGTTGTCGTCCGAGCTTAAACCGTGTTTCATATTGAGGTTAAGGCTGACGGTAGCGATAATGTCTTCCTTGGTGATGTGCTTGGGAACGAGTAAGTCTTTGCACTCTCTGAGTTCTCTGTAAAGTTCTTCGTCGCCCGAACCGAGATATTCGGCTAAGATACCGTCGAGAACTTTAAGGTTTGCGTATTCGAGAACTCTGAGGTCTTCCTTGGGATTGAGGTTTTCGAAACGCGCTCTGTCGAGAGTCATAAGGTAGTATTTAAGGTCGACCACGCCGTTACCGATAACTTTGACTACTTCGGGTTCTTCGCGGTTGAGTTCTACGCATACGACTTCTTTGATACCTGCTTTTTCGATGGCTTTCGCGGCTTCGTCGGTAAGACGGCTTCCCGCCTTTGCGACGACTTCGCCCGTTTCCGCGTTAACCGCGTCGAAAGCGAGGACTTTGCCCGTGATTGCGTCGGCGAACATAAGGAAGCTCTTGTTTGCGTTGTCTACGTAGTAGCTTGCCTTTTCAGCCGTAACGGGTTCGTTCTGACGGATATAAACTTCGCCGTTGAGTTCGAGGTCTTTAACGGCAACGAACTGCTTGGAACCTGCCGAAACGATAAGACCTTCGCTTGCGAGTCTTTCGAGGGCGCGTTCACCGCTTCCCGAAGCGCGGAAAACGATAAGAACCTTTTCAACGCCCGAATTTTCGATTTCGAAGGCGGAAGTATCGGTTATAACCGAACCTGCTCTCGCGATGATCTTCTTGCCCGTCTTGCCCGCTTTAACGTCTTCGTAGAGAGTCTTTTCCATAATTCTCTCCGCAAAGGTCTTCTTTATGTTTCCGCTGAGAACGAAAGCTACGTTCACACCGCTGTGCTGAATTGCGTAAGCCTTTTCTTCGGTGAGGGTTTCCCCCGCTTCGGCGATGAGTTTTCCGTTCTTTACAACGTCGCACGCAAGAGTCTTGCCTTCGATTCTCTTAGCCAGAGAGAGCTTCTTATTGAACTTATATCTGCCCACTCTCGCAAGGTCGTATCTCTTTGCGTCGAAAAGCAGGTCGTTGAGCTGTTTTCTTATGCTTTCGTCGGTAGGAACTTCGCCCGGACGAAGACGCTTATAAAGCTCGATAAGACCTTCTCTTTCGTTCTTGCTGGAATCCTTTTCGCAAGTCTTTCTGATAGTCGGATCGTCAAGGAAGAGTCCTCTGATTTCGCGGTCGGTACCTATACCTATCGCGCGGAGAAGAACGGACGAAGGAAGCTTTCTGTTTCTGTCTACGTGAACGTGAAGAATGTTGTTGCTGTCCTGAACGAACTCAAGCCACGCGCCTCTGTTGGGAATAACGGTCGTATCGTAAATAGGAGAACCGTTTTTGTCGGTATTCTTTGCAACGTAAACGCCGGGAGAACGAACGAGCTGAGAAACGACTACTCTTTCCGCGCCGTTGATAATGAAACTGCCCGTGTCGGTCATAAGGGGGAATTCGCCCATAAAGACTTCCTGTTCGGTGATTACGCCCGTGTCTTTTCTGACGAGCTGAACGTTGACCTTAAAAGGCGCGGCGTAGGTCGCGTCGCGGAGACGGCATTCGTTCTCGTCGTATTTAGGTTTCATTTCAAGCGTATGCTCGAGAAACCTGAGTTCGAAGTGGTTGGAAAAGTCGGTAATAGGCGAAAAGTCGTCAAAAACTTCTCTGATTCCTTCGTTAATAAACGTATCGTAAGACTTTTTCTGTACTTCGATAAGATTCGGTATCGGCAGAACTTCTTCGTCTCTTATCTGAGAGAAGGTTTTTCTTTCGGTTCTTCCGTACTTGATAACTCGAATGTTTCGACTCATATTGAAACTCCTATTCAGTGGTTGTGATAAACGGTTTTTCTTCGTCTTAAAGCGCGAAAACGCAAAAAAAGAATCGCACTCTCCGCCCTTTCTTCCGAGAAGAAGACGGGGAGTGAAAATCGGTATTTTGCCTTCTGCTAAATGGCGATTCTACTCATTAAACGATTTTACACGAAATGAAATCAATAGTCAAGCGTAAAAAACCATGGTTTTTCTAAAAATTTTTAATAATCTTTTTTTTCACTATTGAGGCTTGCCTTTGCGTTCTTTACCGTCCTTTCAGCCGTAACCGTCAAAGCTTTGTCCTTACGGTAAAACGTCCTTCCGTCCCCGAACCCCAAAAACCCGAATAAAAACCGCCTTTCCAATCAATAATAAGCATAAAACCCATCGAGGAGGTCACTATGTCCGAAAACACAGAAAAAAGAAAGAAGGACGAAGCGGATAAGCCCGAAAATACGGCAAGCCAAGAAAGCTTATCGTTAAGCCGGGAAAACTCGCCGTCTAAACCCGACGAAACCGAAAGCACGTCCGAAAAAGCTCCAAGCTCGGAAAGGTCGGCAGTCAAGCCCCAAAAGTCGGCAGACAAACCCGAAACCAAAGGCGAAAAGCTCGCAAGAGAGATAGCGGACGAGGCTTACGGCGAAAATCCGCCCAAAAACGACGACAGCAACCGTATTTTTATGGCAGAAAGCTCGTTAACGCCCGACGTCAACGCCGACTCTCACGCCGAAAAACAAAGCGAAAAACGTCAGAACGCAGAAAACTCCCTCTCTGAAAAACGGAACGACGAACGCGCAAACGCAGAAAGCCAGAACGAAGAAAAGGTCGAGGAAAACACGAACGCCCAAAAGTTCAACGAAAGCGAAAACGCGACCGCAAAGAAAGTTCCGACGGCTCAGACTACTTCCGCAGGCATCAGTGGGGAAAATGCAACGGCTCAGACTACTTCCGCTGGCAACAGTGGGGAAAACGCGAAAGATAAAGACGACGCGAAGAATTGCGACTGCAAAAACGGTTTAAGTAGTTCGAGCGGTTGTGATTGCGAAAAGGGTTCGAGTTACAACGCTTCGAGTGGCGGTAGTTCGGGCGGTTGCGACTGCAAAAGCGGAACGAATAGCGAAAAAAGCGGAAGTTACGCGAGCGGTTCGGGTAGCGGTTTGCACGACAGTTCAAGTTCGAGCGGTTCGGGTAGTAGCCGCGATTGCAAGAACGATTCGCACGGAAGCGGAAGTTACGGCAAAAACGGGACTGAAAAAACCAGAAAAGCAAAGAAATCCGACGGAAGCGGAGTTTTTATGGCAGTCGTTCTCGTGGGGATTGCGACTCTTCTTATAGCTCTTGCTTTGGGAGGCGGAAATTCTCTCGCCAACGCCACGGCAAGCCTTAAAGGCGCGGACGAAATCCGAATAGGGCAGAGCGTGAATTTCAGTCTCGAAATCAGCGAAAACGCCGATAAGTTCCCTGCGGACACCGAAGTTATATGGACGATAGACGGGAAGCAGGTCAAGAAAAGCAAAATCGGCGACAAAGACGCGCTCAGTTTCGAATACAAGCCCGAAAAACGCGGTGAAAGTAAAATCGCGGTGAAGATAGGCGAGTACGGGAATCTTTCGAAAACGCGTACGGTGGCAGTCAAAAATCCCCTTATAACCGTAAAAATGGACGACGTAAGCGTGACTTACGGAGACAAAATTCCCGAGTTTACCTATAAAGCGACGGGTTTTCTCGGCTCGGATACGGAAGAAAGCGTGAACCTTTCCGTCACAAGCGCTTTTATGGAACGAAAACCTGTCGTCGGTAAGTACGAAATCGTTGCGACGACCAAAAAGCCCGAGAATTACGACGTCGTGCTGAAATCGGGAACGCTTACCGTTATTCCGCGAAAAATCACGATTAAATCGGAGATAAGTAAGGTTTACGACGGAAAAACGACCTGCGATAATTGTCTGTCGGACGCGGTTCTCGGTAATCTTTCTGAAGGCGACGAAGTAAAACTCGAAGGAAGCCTTAGTTTTCTCGACAAAAACGCGGGAACGAACAAAACTCTGAGTTTCAAAGACGTGAAACTTACGGGAAAAGACGCGGGGAACTACCTTTTGGACACAAGTCGGACTTTCGGTTCGATAACGCCAAAAACGCTCGTTCTTTCCGAACTTAAAGCCGCGGACAAGGTTTTCGACGGAACGACTAACGTTACGTTTAATTCCGTGGGCAGTCTGTCGGGGATAATTTCGGGCGATAAGGTGACTATCGGCGAAATCGTCGCGCATTTTAAGGACGCTTCGGCAGGGGAAAACAAGCCCGTTATTATAAGCGAAATCAAGCTCGTGGGCGCGGACGCCGTTAACTACGTCGCGGACGCGAATACAGAGATAACCGCTAATATCCTCGGCGCGAATTAAACGAACGACAGCCTGACAAACGGTTGTTCACGCAAAAATATCGCATATTGCCGAAACGCAGGCGCGGTTAAAGGGATTCAGACCGATAGGCAAAACCGAATGCGGTTAACGAAAAAAAAGCCCGAACTTAGTTAAGTCCGGGCTTTTTCGTTTTCTTTTTATCGTTTCTTTTTCGTCATTGCCGTGAACTTACGTTCCGTGCAAATAACGATTTAACCGTATTTTACAGTCTCATACCGCCGTTAACGGAAAGGATGTGTCCGGTAACGTAAGAAGCTTCGTCGCTTGCAAGGAAGAGAGCCGCATTTGCGATTTCTTCGGGCTGTCCGAGTCTGCCGAGCATGGTCTGGCTTGCGAACTTCTTAAGAAGATCTTCGGGAACGGTCTTCATCATATCGGTCATAATGTAACCGGGAGCGATTGCGTTTACTCTTACGGGAACGCCCTTTCTTGCAAATTCTTTTGCCCAGGTCTTGGTAAGTCCCATAACGCCGGCTTTGGTAGCAGCGTAGTTAGCCTGACCGATGTTGCCGAATTCGCCAACGACAGAGCTGATGTTGATGATGGAACCGCCGCCGTTTGCTTCCATAGCGGGTCCGATAAGACGAACGAGGTTGAATACGCCGGTGAGGTTAACCGAAATAACCGCGTTCCACTGATCGTCGGTCATCTTCTTGGTCATAGCGTCTCTGGTGATACCTGCGTTGTTTACGAGAACGTCGATTTTGCCGTATTTACCGGTAACATAATCGAAAAATTCCTGACACTTAGCGGGATCGGTAATGTTAAGGGAATAATATTCAACGTTTGCGTTTTCATAGGTAAGGGGAATCATATCCACTGCGATAACCTTTGCGCCTTCGTTTGCGAAAAGCTGAGCCATTGCTCCGCCGAGTCCTTTTGCGCCGCCGGTAACGACAGCGACTTTTCCGTTAAGTCTGTTCATAATATCCTCCGTTTGCGTTCATTGAACGCGTTGATTTTAATTTGTGCGGATTAAATCAACGTTAACCCGCAAGTTTATTTTAAGGTTTGTTTACGCCTTTTTAAGAACGATAGCAGTACCCATACCGCCACCGATACAAAGAGAAGCAAGACCGAGGTTGTTTCCGCCGTCAAGCATTTCGTGTACGAGCGTTACGAGAATTCTGCAACCCGAAGCTCCTACGGGGTGTCCGAGAGCGATTGCACCGCCTCTGGGGTTGGTCTTAGCAAGGATTTCTTCTCTGGTCATTCCGTAATACTGAGAGAGTTCGGTAACTACGCCCCAAGCCTGAGCCGCGAAAGCTTCGTTGAGTTCGATAACTTCCATATCCTGAAGCTTATAGGGAGTCTTTCCGAGTGCGTTTTCAACTGCGGGAACGGGACCTAAGCCCATGTACTGCGGATCAACACCGCCCTGTCCTACGGAAACGATTTCGAAGAGAGGTTTAAGGTTGTATTTCTTTACGGCTTCTTCGCTTGCTACGAGAACGAAAGCTGCGCCGTCGTTGATACCCGAAGCGTTACCCGCGGTAACCGTTCCGCCGTCCTTTTTGAAAGCGGGTTTAAGTTTAGCCATCTTTTCGGGATTGGTGGTTCTGTTGGGATGTTCGTCGGTGTCGATAATCTTTTCTTCTTTACCGATCTTGGCTTTAACGGGAACGATTTCGTTCTTAAAGAGTCCGCCGTCAACGGCAGCGATTGCCTTTCTCTGAGAGTCGAGAGAAAGCTGATCCTGCATTTCGCGGGTGATACCGTATTTAGCGGCGATGTTTTCAGCGGTTATACCCATATGAACTCCGCTGTATGCGTCGGTAAGAGCGTCGAATACCATATGGTCAACCATCTTGAAGTCGCCCATTCTGAGTCCGCCTCTGGTGTTTTTGGGAGTAACGTAAGGAGCGTTGGACATACATTCAACACCGCCTGCAACTATCATCTGAGCTTCGCCGGCTTTGATTGCGCTTACTGCGTTCATAACGGCTTTCATTGCGCTACCGCAAACCATATTGATAGCGTAAGCGGGAACTTCGTTGGGAACGCCTGCTTTTATGGCAACCTGTCTGCCGATACCCTGTCCGTTACCTGCGGAAAGAACGTTTCCTACGATAACTTCGTCGAGCTTGTCTGCGGGTGCGCCTGTAGTTTCGAGAAGATTTCTAACGACTTCCGCGCCGAGGTCTGCCGGATGAACGTTCGTAAAGCTGCCCATAAAGCTTCCTACCGCGCTTCTTTTTGCGCCTGCAATATAAATTTTCATATATTAACCTTCCTTATATAAGATTCGTATGGAAATTACACTTCCGTGTTTACGTTTACATTTTACTATAATGTGCGTTTTTTAGCAAATATTTTCGCGCCAAAAAACGAAAAGCATTCCGATAAATTTGGTCGGAATGCTTTATGCGTTTATTTAATAAAGGAATTAAAGTCCTTTATATGAGGTTAGGTTTAGTGAAGACCGATATAAACTATCATTGCTGCCATCAACTCGGTAAGCGTGTAACCCTTAATCGTGTTGAGATCTCCGCTTGCAAGTTTCGTTGCAAGAATCGTCAACTGTTCGTCGGTAAGAGTCAAAATTCCTGCATCCTGCAGCTGAGCTACGCTTGCTTTTTCCATAGCTTCTTTACAAGCGTCACCGATGTTTGCAATCGTGGTGCCGTCGTCAATGAGTTTAAGGATACTCTTTCTGTTTTCTTTGGTTCCGAAGATGTCTTCGATCTTAAGACCGTTGATTATCTCCATAAAGTCAACTTGGTTGTTGATAAGGTCGTTGAGGTTAACGTCCATGAACGCTGCCTTAACGCCGGTTGCCAAAACGCCTTCCGCGTCTCTCCACTCGTTATAATCCTCTTTGCCTTCCTCTTTTACCGTGGTGCAGGTATAGCCCATAACGTAACCGAGTTCGGTGTCAAATATCTTCGAGAAGCTTGCTTTACCGGTAATAAGGTCGCTGAATTCAAGGCACATAATCGAGTTCTCCAGGTAGGAGAGGTTTCCGCTGGAATCCTTCCAAGCGCCTTCTTTCCACTGGTTATCTGCGTCGAGGATCTTTTCTTTACCCATGATTTCACCGAGCATAACGCCTTCGAATACCGTAGCAAGGTCAAGACCGTCTGTCATTACCGTACTTAATTTGAGGCTGTAAAGTTTCTGATACATTACGCCGACCTGTACGAGTTCGGTGCTTCCGTCTTCCTGTTCTTCGTTCTGATACCATACGCCGTTGGTGTTTCTTATAGCAGAGTCAACCATATCGCCGAGGTAAAGCGTACCGATAGCGTTCTTGATTTCCGTCGTAGCTTTAGAACCGTCCATAAGCGTTTCAAGCTTAATTCCGCAAATGGAACCGACGATCTTATCTACTTCGTTATCGTCCGAGCAAGCTTCGTCCGTATACCACTTACCCTTGGTTTCGCTATAGTAGTAATTCATAATTTCGCCGAGGTAGAGGTCACCGAGAGCGTCTTTTGCATTGAAGGTGTTATTCAGTATTGCGCCGAGGCTGATATTAGCTATAGCGTTGTTGATTGCGTCAAGTTTGGTGCCGTCGGCTTTATACCAACCGTCGGTCTCCTTGGTGTAACCCATGATTTCGCCGAGGTAGAGGTCGCCGAGAGCGTCCTTGATAGCCTTAGCGGGATCGTTGCCCATAATATCGGCAAGTTTAAGACTTGCGATCTTACCGATAAGTACGTCTACTTCTTTTCCGACCGAGCAAGCTTCGTCCGTATACCACTGAGTGGGTTTGCCGTCCGTGTCGGTTTCGGTTTCTTTATAGTAGTAGCCCATAACTTCGCCGAGGTAAAGCTTTCCGAGAGCGTTCTTGATTTCGCTTGCAGCGTCGCTACCCATAAGAGCCTTAAGCTGAATTCCGCAAACCGCGCCTACGAGTTTGTCTACTTCTTTGTTATTCTCGTCTTTCCACTTACCGCCGTCTTCATGATAATTCATGATTTCGCCGAGGTAAAGGTCGCCGAGAACGTCCTTAGCGTCGAAGCCTTCGAATACGGCTTTAAGCTGAATGTTAGCAATCGCGCCGTTGAGTGCGCTGAGTTTCTCACCTTCGCTGAGCCAGTTACCGTCTTCGTCACGTTCGTAACCCATGATTTCGCCGAGGTAAAGCGTTCCGAGAGCGTTCTTGATAGCCGTAGCAGGATCGTCGCCCATAAGAGCTTCGAGCTTAAGGTTTGCTATTCTGCTGATAAGTACGTCTACTTCTTTTTTGTTCTTGTCGAGCCACTTGCCGTCTGTCAGGGTGTAACCCATAACTTCGCCGAGGTAAAGCGTTCCGAGAGCGTCGGTAATAGCCTTAGCAGGATCGTTGCCCATAAGAGTATCGAGCGTCAGGTTTGCTATTGTGCCGATAAGTACGTCTACTTCCTTTCCGTCCGAGCAAGCTTCGTCCGTATACCACTTACCCTTGGCTTCGCTATAGTAGTAACCCATAACTTCGCCGAGGTAAAGCTTTCCGAGAGCTTCTTTAATCTTTTCGTCTGCTTTACCGCTCATAAGGTCTTCGAGAAGAATGTCGCAAACGGAGCCGACGAGTTTGTCTACTTCGTTACCGGGTGTGCAATCTTTGTCTTTGTACCAGGTATACTTACCGGTGGTTTCGTCTTTCGTGTAGTAGTAGCTCATAACTTCGCCGAGCATAAGTCCGCCGAGAGCGTCCTTAGCGTCGAAGCCTTTGAATACGACGCTGAGCTGAATGTTAGCAATCGCGCTGTTGAGTGCGTCGAGTTCCTCGCCTCCGCTGAGCCAGTTACCGTTTTCGTCACGTTCGTAACCCATGATTTCGCCGAGGTAAAGACCACCGAGAGCGTCCTTGATAGCTTCGGCTGCGTCGCCTTCGCCCATAAGAGTGTCGAGCGTAATGCTTGCGATAGCGCCGATAAGTTTGTCTACTTCGTTATTATGAGCTTCGTCCGTATACCACTTCTTGTCGGTTGCGTCATAGTAGTAACCCATAACTTCGCCGAGCATAAGGTGACCGATAGCTTTCTTAGCGTCGAAGTTGTTACTGAGAACGTCGATAAGTTTAATGTCTGCGATCGCGCTGTTGAGTGCGTCGAGTTCCTTACCTCCGCTGATCCAGTTACCGTCTTCGTCAACGTCGTAACCCATGATGTCGCCGAGTTGCATATCGCCTACGAGCGTCGCCATAATGTCTTCTTCTTTAAGAAGTCCGGAAATGGTTCTGTCTCTGTTGTTTTCAAGCATATCGCCGATGAAGCCGAATTTATTGAGCGTTTCTTCGTCCATCGTGTCGAGAATGTCGCCTATCTTGAGGTCGCCGAGAAGAATGTCGGTTACGTCGCCGCTTTCGAAGAGAGCTTTGATTTCGCTGAGAGTCTTGTTTCCGTGAGCGTCAAGGAAGTTGTTTACGATGGTACCGAGAAGTCCGTCAAGCATATCGCCTTCGGAATCTATTATGCCCCAGATGTCGTTAATAACGATTCTGTCGAGATAGTTCTGTTCGAGCGTATTATCTATAACGTATCCGATAAGTTCCGCTACGGTGTAAAGGTGTTCTGCGCCTTCCGCGTCGGTGTATTTGAACAGCGACTTGGGAAGTGTGGTCGTATCGAAGGTGTAACCGTCTTCGGTTTCTTCTGCGCCGAGAAGGTCAACGAGAGTCATATCGCCGAGAACGAGCTTTAAGATGTCGTTAACCGAAGTTACGGTAATCAGATCGACAACGTAAACCTCGTAAACGTTGGTTATAATAATGTTAACCACTCTGTCGCTTCTGAGAGAAGTGATGATTCCGGTTACGTCCACGATGTCGAGAAGTTCGCCTACGGTGGTGTTGCCTATAAGCAATGCGATGGCGTTGTTCTGAGCGTATCCCACTATTTCACCGATGGTCATGGAACCGAAGTGTTTATTGATGAAGTAGAGAAGTTCGCCTGCGAGCGTACCGCGATTTGCTTCTATTGCGAGTTCGTCAAAGCCGAGTTTCGCAAGATTTTCGGCAACGGTGTTCTGATAGATTATTTCATTGATCTGCGGAGCGTAATGAACAACGAGAGCGTAAACGCCTACGCCGATGCCCGCAACGGTTGCTATGCAGAGAGTCTGCATATAAGGAGTAAGGGTGTTGAAGCCTTCTATGGAGGAGATAAGAGCTACCGCCGTCCAATTTGCATATTCGCTGAGAATTCCGGTGCCTTCCCAAACGGTCTTGTCGCTGTTGGTCGCCGTCCAACCGAGGTAAGGGCCGACGAGCTGACCGATAGTTACGTTACTGAAGATAACGGAAGGAGTCGGGTTGGTGAAGATTTCCGCGAATTTACGGTTTGCAAACAGGCTTGCCGTATATTCGACGTTGGTGTTGCCGAATACGAAGTGATCGAGTACGTCGCCTACCGTGCTGTCGCCGAAGAGTTCTTCTACGAAAGACTGATAGCTGTCGGAGAGGATAAGCGTCAGAACGTTAGCGTCGCCGATAACGTCTTTTACGACGGGAGCAAGATTACCGAGATACTGATCGAGTCCCGTGGATTCGAGAATGTCGGTTATCGATCTGTCAAGGAAGTTCCTGATTTCTCCGCCGTTGGAGTAAACCGCATAAGTTATAAGAACGATGTGAACCACAACGTCTGCGACTATAGCCGTAATAAGGTAGGGGTGAACGCCTACGAAGATACTGTAAAGCGTATCGGATACCTTGGTGTCAAGGATGGTCTGAATTTCGCTTCTCAGTCCTATCGGGTAGAGATATTCGCCGTTTTCGTCCGTAGTCCATCCGCAAACGGGTCCTAAAACGTCCTTCCAGGTTATGTCAAGGAAGATCTTTTCGGGAGCGGGATTGGAAAGAACGCTTGCTACGAGAACTTCGTCAAACAGACCTGCGTAGTAACCTATCGTTGCGTCTGCCTTAACGTTGTATCCGCCGCTTGCAAGTACGTCGTAAACGTCTCCGACGGTCGTATCTCCGAAGAGAGTCTGAATGAAGTCGGTGTAGCTCGTCGTAAGGATAAGGTCGGCAATAACCGCGTCTCCTACGAGTTTCTTAATTACGTAGCAAACCTTTGCAACGATCTCGGTCGTATGAGAAACGCAGGTTGCAACGTCGCTTACGGTGATACCGTCGATAACCGTCCAAACTGTAAGTTTATCAATCTGAGCGATAAGAACGGATTCGAGGTTGTTAAGAACCTTATTTACTACTTCCTGAACGTCGTCTACGAAGTAGATGGTAAGGTCAATGACTGTTCTGCCCATCATCTTACCTACGACGTAAGCCGCAAGTTCGAGAGTTTCGCGGGCGTTGATGTCTGCAGCCACGATCTGGAAGGACGTGATTGCGTCAACGTTGGTAAGCTCTATAACGCAGAGGTTAGCCATGAGCTTATCGTAAACCGCTTCGACAGGAGCAGCGAATTCTTCCGCGTTAATACCAATCCAGAAGAAGAGTGCGTCCACAACGTCTGCGTAAGTTGCGCCTTTGAGGACTTCTTCTGCCGTGGGAACGTTGAAGACAGAACTTGTAGTTGCAGACGTTTCGACAACGCCTATCGAACCTTCCCTAAGAAGTTTGATTTCGTGGAGGTTGTCGCTTATCGTGTTAAGTACTTCAACGTCTACGTACTTGTCGACGTCGCTCCACACAAGGCTTACGAGCGAAACTACGAGGTCGTAAACGTCGCCGTAAGTGATAGCGTAAAGGTCGGCTCTTACGGAGGAAGCGTCTTCGACGAGTTTCTTCATCGAAACGAACGCAAGAGCTTTATAAATAGCGTTTTCTTTGATTCTTTCGGGAATCTTATCGCCGACGAGTTCGTCAACGGTCTTATCCTGAACGTAAGAGTAAAGGATTACGCTTGCTCCGCCGAGAGCGAGAACAGCGAAGTTCCTGATCTTCTTGGGAAGGAATTCGAACCACTTGTTAACGATATCGGCAACTTTTGCGTTTGCAAATTCGTCGTCGGTAGTGCCTTTCCACTTGCCGTCTTCGATGTCTTTGATCCAGCCGAGTTCTTCGCCGACAAAGTCGCCTACTATGGTGTCGCCGAAGAGAACTTCGGGAATGAAATCGGTGATAAGTTCACCGAGATTTACGTTTCTTACAAGGTCGAATTTATCCGCGAAGGACTGTTCTTCTACCTTATAAATTTCAGCCGAGCTGAGGCAATCCGCAACCGTTCCCAAAGTGGAAGTTCCGAAGAGTTCCTTAATAGCGGAGGTTACGTCCTTGGATTTAAGAAGGTTATAAATCTTAGCGTCTGCGGTGAGGTCGTCAAAGATTTCTACCATATCGGCAGCCTTTTCGTTACCGCAGAGAGTAAGTATCATAGACGCAACGTCGGCGGTGATCCAGTTAAGGTAAATGCCCTTAACGAAATCGCTTTCGATTCCGTCGTAGTAACTTCTTATGATAATGAAGTCTCTTGCATAGGTGTAAATATCGAGTTCTTCGATTGCGCGTCTGATCTCGCCCTTCCAGCCGGAAAGTTTTACGATTGCGTCGTAAACGTGACCGTAAGTTACGTTATCGAATATCTTAATAAGAGTTATGTTGACGTTGCATTCTTCGCTTCTGAAGTATGCTACGGTGAGACTGTCAAGGTTTTCGTAAATGATCTTTGCGGCTTCGGTTCTGAGTTCGTAGTTTGCAACGAACAGGATAACTTCCGCTACGTCGTTTACGTCAATAACGTCGAGAGCTTTGTAAAGTTCTTCGTTGTTCTTGACTATGTCGTAAACCTTAATGGTCATAACCTTTCCGTAAAGCTGAAGCTCTTTGACGTCGGGGTCGATGATACATTCGAAGAATGCCGCGATAAGTTCTACGACTTCTTCAACGGTAACGTCTGCGAACTTTCTGAGTTCCGTCTTGGTGTTTACGATAAGGCTGTAAAGGTTGATGTTTTCGACTCTTATATACAACGAGTTATTGAGAACCATCGAATCGGGAGATCCGGTAAGGTCATAAAACGCGTTGAGAACTTCGCCTACCGCTATGCCGTAAAGAACGACTTCGAAAGTAAGCGCTTCGTATTCCATAATTTCTATGGAATCGATGTTGTTAAGAATCTTATCTATAAGGTTTCCTGTATTCAGAGGAATAGCGTCTCTGTCGAGATCGAGGAGAGCTATGATTGCAGCGGCAACCATACCGTAGGTGATTTCGTCGAGAAGCTTATAGGGGTTAACGATGGACTTAACGTCCGTTACGGCAATACCGTCGAGGTTGGTAAGGAACTGCTCTACGAGGTCTCTTATCTCTTCGTCGCATTCCGCTATGAATTCGTCGCCCTTGGTGATTTCGAGAACGGCACGTGCAACGTCGCCGTAAGTGATACCTTCGAAGGTCTTATTAAGAGTTTCTTCGTCGGTTTCGGTGATATAAAGTTCGTCGATGTTATTAAGGATAGCTTCGACTATCTTCTTGGTGTGTTCGGGAAGGTCTTCTACCGAAGATTCGGTGAGTTCGAGAACTACGTCCACGAGCATACCCCAGCTTACTCCGTAAAGAACGGTTTCAACCGAGAGAGCCTTGGGCTGAGTTACGGGGATCTTATCGAGGTTGCCCGCGATAACGTCAAGGAGAGTCTTTACGCTTTCGGGAAGAGCAATAAGTCCGTCGGTTTCGTTTTCTTCTTTTGCGGGAGCAGTAAGCAACAGTCTTACGTTTTCGACGAGCATTCTGAGAAGGTCGCCGTAGGTTATGTCGCCGAGATAATCGTCAACGGTGTACTCGGTAATCTTAAGGAATTCGATTTCGTCAAGGCTTTCGAGCAGTTTGTCGTAAACGTTTCCGGTTTCGGGGAACATGTCGTAATCGAATTTAGCGCCGAGTAATACGAGTACGCTTCTTACGAAGTCGCCGACGGTAAGTCCGCCGAAGAACATTTCTAAGGTAAGTTCGTTACCGTCGATAACGTATTCGAGAGAGATCTTATCGAGGTTGATTTCTAATTTTTCGAAAATCTGCGTATCCAGAACGCAATCGATATCGACGAGATATTCGTTGATAACGGCAGCTACGAATCTGTACATATCGCCGAAAGTAAGATTCTTTACGCTGCTGATGGTCTTGTCGGAGTCTTCGAGAAGTTTCTTTATGGAAAGGAATGCGACTACCTGATAGAATTCGGTTTCTTTTACGCTGTCTGCGAGTTTGTCGCCGATAAGAGCGTCAAGAGTCTTATCCTGAATATAACCGAGAAGAACTACGGTTATGCCTCCGCAAAGAATTACCGCGAAGTTTCTGAGTTTTTCGGGAAGGAAGCCGAACCACTTGTTAACGAGATCCGCAACCTTGGTGTTAGCCATTTCGTCGTCGCTGGTCATAACCCACTTACCGTCCGACTTGAGCCAGCCGAGCTGTTCTCCTACGAGGTCGCCGACAACGATGTTGCCGAAGAGTTCGTCGGGCGTGAAGTTAAGGATAAGACGCGCGATGAAGCGGTTTTCGAAGAGAGCTATCTGTTTTTCGTATTCGGTAAGGTCGAAGTCTTTGAAGTTAAGACCTTTAACGATTTCGTAAAGTTCGCCGATCGTTGCGTCCGCAAAGATTACGAGAACGGCTTCTTCGTAGTTGACTGCGTTAATAAGGTTATAAAGTTTACCGGTGTCTATGAGCGGTTTGAACGCGCCTACGATTTCGGCCGCTCTGTCCTTTCCGCAAAGCGTAAGGATGTTGGAAGCAAGGTCGGTCGTGAGCCAGTAAATGTAAATGCCTTTGTAGAGGTCTTCGAGTTTTACGTCGCCGACTACAAGTCCTAAGATTTCGATACCGGTAACGTAGTTAATGATCTTGGTGTTTTCGATGAAGTTCTTATATTTTGCAAGTTCTTCCGATTCGGCGTTCCACTGTCTGTCGAGATGCGGAAGCATTACGATATCGAAGATGAAGTCGTAAATCGTAATATTCTTGAGAATTATGCGGGCAAGAATTTCTGCCTTGGACGCGCCTCCGGCTTCTGCAAAGAACACGCCGATACTTGCTTCTTTGGTATTATTGAAGAGTTTTTCCACTACCGAGGAAACGAGGTGTTCGCCTTCGCCAACGGTGTAACCCGCTACGCAGAATACGTCGAGAACGAGGTATCCGATCTTATAGAACACAAAGTATTCTACGGCAAGCATGGGTTCTATCACGATAGCTTCGAGAGGCAACTCCAATGCGTACGCGATGGTGTAATAGGGAAGACGTCTTTCAAGATTCGGATCGAGAACGGCGTAGTCGTCGGAGGACGTAACCGTATTTACGAGATTCTCAAGGAATGCGTCTACGTTTGCGTTATAAGGAGCAACGTAAGCGTAAAGAGTGGTCAGTAAGGTTTCTCCGCCGATCATGGTCAATATCTGCGTTCTTACTTCGGTTTCTTCACCGGCAACTATTGCTTTAACGAATCCGTAAACGGAAACGAGATCCTGTTTTCTGAGAACTTCCGCCATGTATTCGTTTTCTTCGTAACTTTCAAAGATAATATCGCGAACGAGGCGGTGAATATCGCCGAAGGTTATAAGAATAACGGTTTCTTCGAGTTCTTTCTGAATTGCTTCTTTTCCGCCGAAGAAGGCTTCGATACGGAAGGACGCAAGTTTGTTGTAAATTTCGGAATCAAGTATTACGTTTGCGACTCTCGAATCGCCGAAGGGGATAAGTTCGAGGAACATACCTACGGTGATGTCTTTTACGAGAAGAGCGAAGAGGTCTTTAACGGTTAATTCGCCGTTAAGTCCGAATACGTCGGCGATGGTGAGAGAACCGACGTTGTTTATCATCTGTTTGATAATCGAGCAGGCTTCGGAATAATCGATCTTGGCGATTTCGCAAACGGCGTCGATGAGGTCGATAAGCTTAATGCCAGTAAGGATAGCTTTGTAGTTGCCTTCGATAGCGTCGATAACGCGGATACCCAGAACCATTCTGCCGAAAGCGTTGAGGTCGTAATCTCTGAGCTTACTGCTTAAGGTCGTAATATCGTAGAAGGTAAGGTCGCCGAGAGCTTCTTTGAGTTCTTCCTTGGAAAGGGTACCGGTGAAGAATTTACCGAGAGTGAATTCGCCGAATCTTTCGATGAAGCCTTTCATTCCGTCGGAAACGCCTGCGTACCAGCTACCGTCTTCGTCGATGCTGTCAACTATAAGGAAGAAGATGGAACCGACTTTGATTCCTCTGAGAGCCTTATAGGAACCGCCTTCGTAAACGAGGTCGTAAATGGTGTAATCCGCAAGAAGGTTAAAGAGTTCGGCTGCGGATTCGGAAGCGTCTTCGCTTACCCATTTTTCTCCGTCGTACGTATAGCCGAGAGCTTCCGCAAATACGTCGGCGAAGGTAACTTTATTGTAACAATCGAGTATATGTCTGTAATCGACGTAAACGTCTCTTAACGTGAGGTCGCGAACAGGTGCGATGAGGTTTTTAACGATAAGTCCGAGTTTGCTGTCTTCTTCGAAATTACCGAGAAGTTTATCGAGAGCGTATCCGAAGAGGAACTGAACGGAAACGGGATGTTCCGCGTTGATATACTTAACGATTTCAGCGCGGTATTCTTCGTCCTTGATTCCGAGGTTAACGTCGCTTTCGAGAACGAGCGCAAACTGAGCTTCGAGAGCTTCCACTACGAACAGCCAATCCGAACCGTTCTTCACTACGTCTATAAGACTGCTGATCTTAACGTAATTAAGAGCAAGTACGAGGAAGGGAATCGGGTGGCAGACTTTCTTGCCTTCGATGTCGATGATCTTTCCGAATATGTCGCCTACGGTAAGGTCGGACGCGTTATTGAGAAGAACGTCCCATACGGTTTCCGCTTCTGCGTAGTTGTCGGGATCGACGTACTGCATTACGGTGTTGAAAAGATTCTGTATGCTTACGGTAGCGACTACGTTATAAAGAGTTTCGTAAGCTTCGTCTACGTTTTCACTGTTCCAGAAATCCGCAACGGTGAGTTTCATAAACGTCTTTTCGGCAAACGCAAGGAAGGTTGCGCATTCTTCGCCGTGACCCAGCCAGCCTGCTTTGTCGCAGTTACCCGTCTGACAATATATAATAAGGATAATGTCGCCGATGGTTGCGCCGTCAAAGCTGTTGACTACGTTATCCAATATATAAGTGTGTTTAATTTCGAGAGCTTCGATAATAACTTCGAGAGCTTCTTTTATGGAAGTATTTGCAAGGCCTCTCAAAAGAATGAGGTAATCGTTCTTTTCGATGGCTTCCTTAATGTCGCCGAGGGTAAGGTTCTGAACCACGCCGTAAATAAGATTTACGAATGCGTTGTCCTCGGGGATATATTCGCCTACTATATCGTCGATGGTAAGAGAGTAGAGAGCGTTAAGAATGCAACGCCAATCTTTTACGATTTCGCCGATGGTGATAGGAGCGAGTTTATTATAAAGATTACGAGCGACTGCGGGAAGCTTTTCGAAATCGAACCAACCGCCGATAAGATCTTCTATCTTAAGGTCGTAGATTGTGCCGAGAAGTTCTTCCACGGTTTCCTGTCCGAGAATGGTACGAACGATGTCGCCCACGGTTATCTTCATAACCGCTTCGTAAACGGGACGAAGAGCTTCGGGGATAATCGACTCGCCCTCTCTGTTTTCAAAGAAGCAGTCGAGAAGTTCGCCCAACGTAATCGTGTAAACCGATTCGCCAAGCATATCCGTTAATGTGAAGCAATCTTTCTTGTCTTCGTGTCCGCAAGCTCCGGTTTCGCAGAGGTAAGCGTTATAGTAATCTTCGATCGTGTAGTCTTCGATTTTATCGAATACTATACAGATGTAATCGGGAAGAAGAGCCTTTCTTCCGCCGAAGTCGGGTTCGTATATGCTGTAAGCGTATTCGTACTTCCAGCCGTCTTCCATCGTGATGAATACCGATTCGAAAACGTAGCTTCCGCAAAGCTCTCTGAGAGAAAGACTCATAAGCTGTGCTTTAACGTCTTCTATATTATGTATATAGTCGTAAATGCTGAAGTAACGAACTTTCGTCCATACGGCAAGAGCAGGTTGCGGAATCTTACCCGCGTTGGGCGTTACGTAAGAACCGAACATGTCTTCGAGAGTAAGCGTAAGAACGGTTTCGTTCATAAGCTCTTCGAGCGTGCCGTCCTTGATTGCGTTAACAAGCTGTCCGAGACCTATGCAAGCGACGGAATTCCAAACGGTGGGAATAGGTTCGGGAAGATTCTTTATAGCGTCTTCGTCGCCGATGATCTTCAGAACGAGATCGGCAAGGTCGCCTATCGTAAGGTTACCGAAGAATTCGGTAAAGTCTTCCGTTTCGATAATGTCCTTGATCGACCAGTCGAGAAGCGAGTTAACGTGATCTCTTACGTTTCCTTCGGGAATAAGTTCAACGATTTCTTCAACCGTCTTTCCGAAGAATTCAGCAAGACCGAGAATATCTCTCAAAGTGATTTCTTCGAGAATCTTATCGGTGGAGAACTGAATAGCTCCGTTTTCGTCAACGTAAATCACGTCGCCCAAAGTTATACCCGCAAGCAATGTCTTCAGAGAAGAAAGCGATTCGGGAATAAGCTCGGAAAGAGCAAGATTCTTAATCGAATCGGCGCCGAAGATAACTTCAACTACCGAACCCTGCTTCTTTATGAGAGCAGCAAGAAGTTCCCCGAGAGAAAGATCGCTAAGGGCTTCGATAAGAGTCTTGACGGGACCGTCTTCCATTTCTTCGAGCATACCCGCGGGAAGAAGGTCGGTAAAGTAAACGTCCTTAAGGGCTTCGATATAACCGTCGTCCTTAATAACTTTCATAATCTGAACGTTATAGAGTTTGCCGTCTTTGCCGAAAAGATGAGCGTACTTCTCTGTCAGGAAGTTAATCTTGAACATATCGAGAAGTTCGGCTACCGTTCCGAACGTTATGTAAGATAAAGCTTCGTCACGGGACGCGCCGTCCTTGAAAAGCTTATCCAAAGGCATATTCCTTACGTTTTCGGGAATCTGCAATGCAGAAAGATCCAATCCGTAAATCTCTTCGAGATTAGCTATCGTCAGATCTTTTTCACCGTTCATGAGTCCGACGAAACGAGTAACTATCTCTTCCATCGTCATCTGGGTGATATTTCTGTCGGCGTCAGTGTCGAGAACGGGAACGTCTTCCTTGGAAAGGGTACCCGTGAAATCTTCAACGCTGAGTCCGGTGTACGCGTAATATACGCCCCCGGCCAATCCGCCTACGCATCCGACTATGCCCATGATAAAACCGAGCATAAAGATACATAACCTGTTGATAAATCGCATAACCACACCTCATGTGTTTATTTTCCCTCTATAACGCTTTCGCATAACCGCCCCTTTTCATTAAGCGGTACGCAAAGGGAGCGTCCGACAACCAGTGCCGACACCTCCCGACTATTATAGACTTACATAAATTATAAACTTTTTGTAACGAATTGTCAACGCATTTAGCCTTAAAATGTTGCGCTTTCAAGCTTTTTTTAATAAAAAAACAATATTCGACGATTTTTTGGAAAAAATAACCGCTTCTTTATGCCCTCGCTTCACGAAACGCGAATTTGAAAAATATTTTTTCATTAAGCGCATTCCGCACTCATTTTCCCTGCCTTCTTTAAAAAAGAAACCTTCTTTCTTTGGAAAAGAAAGAAGGCAAAGAAACTTTCACCGTGGGTGCGTTGAAAGGCTAAACGCAATCCGCTTTTGAAATGGCAATGCGAAACTTTACGTGAAGCGCAGGCAAAGAAACTTTCATTGAGCTTCGCAAAACTAAACGAAATCCGCTTTTGAAAGAAAACCTATAATTAACAGAAAAAGCGAAGAAACTGCAAGTTCTTAATAAAAACTTATAAAGAAAGAACTTCCGGATAATAAGGAAGTTCTTTGTTGAGCTTTCCCTTTAACTTACTTTCTTTAAGAAAAGAAAGTAAGCAAAGAAACTTTCATTGAGCTTCGCATATCTTTCAGAGCAATGCG
>CAVJWC010000009.1:0-40653 GCA_963653425.1 Eubacterium sp.
GGAAGCAACCCGCCCGATACGCAGAATCTTTTCGGCTCGTATGTCCGCAAGGTGAACCCTTTGGGACATATTTTATTATCGGCGCACAAGCCGACAGAATTACGGATTTTGTCGTAATTCTTTTTTATTATCAAGAAAATTCACTTAAACCGACCGATTTGGCTTTACGGACGGAAATTAAACTTTCACAATAAGCACTTAAAATATACACAAAAAATAGAGATTTACGGGTAAAAAAGACGGACGAAAACCCAACTTACAGGAAAGTTAAACGGCAGTATAAGAGCCGAAAATTTCCCGAAAAAAGAAAAACCGAATTGCGCGAAAAATTTTTATAAGCGAAAAACCGAAAAGTTTTATTTGTTTTCATTTTTTACGGACGGAAAAGCCTTTCCGTTCGTCTTAATTTATAGCGGGCAAAGAAACCGCAAAAACGGGCAATCGAAGCCACGGAAAAGGGTTGCAAAAGTTGCATTACGGGTTGCAAGTTGCAAATACACGCACGGGAGAACGGATCGATGACCATTAACACGATTTTATAAAACGAGAATTTTCGGATAAACACATTAAAAAATAAAGAAAATCAGGATTCAGCACCGATTCATAAGGTTTATAAGGAGAAAATCAAAAAACATGCAAATATTAAAAGAACTTTCCAAATATAAAAAACAGATGATTTTTGCCTGTCTGTTTATAGGTTTGGCGTCTTTTCTCGACCTTATGCTTCCGACGATTATGAGCAATATGATTGACGAAGGCATAAACAAGTCGGATATGAATTACATTTACACGCGCGGGCTTTTAATGCTCGGCATAACCGTTATAAGCGTTTCGAGTTATCTTATCGCGGCTAAAAACGGTTCGATCGTCTGTTGCGGTTTTTTCGGCGATCTGGTAAACAAAACCTTCCGTAAGGTTGACGAAATGGACTTCGATCAGTTTTCCGAACTCGGTCCGTCCGCTCTGTTAACACGAACGGTAGAAGACGCTCAGCTTCTCAGCGAAGCCGTTTATTTCGTAATAAGAATGGTTATCGCTCTTCCAGTAACGCTTGTCGGCGGTGTGGTTTTAGCTTTCACGAAGAACGCCACGCTGTCGCTTATAATGTTCCTGTTCCTGCCGATTTTCGTAACGATGGTAGTGCTTATAGGACGTAAAATGATGAAGTGCTGGGAGGTTTCCGACAAGTATTTCGACAAACAGACCGAGATACTCAGAGAACGCCTTTCGGGCATAAGAGTTATAAGAGCTTTCAACAAAGAAGACCACGAACACGAAAGAATCGTGGACGCAACCAACGTTATGGCGGACAACGTTATAAAAGCCAACGTAACGGGCGGTTTTATCGGTCCCGTCGCCCTCCTGCTTTTCAACGTAGCCACCGTTCTCATTCTGCTTATCGGCGGAAAATCCGTACAGCCCGGCGGAACCTTCTCGGCTATCGACGTAATCGCCATAATTCAGTACATAACGATAATTATGAACAGCCTTATGATGTTCAGCTGGATGGTTTTGTTCTTCCCGAGAGTAAAGGTTAAAATGAACAGAATTTCCGAAGTTCTGAACGTCAAAACGGAAAAGGACGATTCCACGGGCAGTCTTAAACTCAAAGGCGACGTGGAATTCAAAGGCGTTTCTTTCAGATACGAAGGAGCAAGCGAATACGCCGTCAAGAATCTCGATATGAAGATAAAAAGCGGTCAGACCGTAGCCATAATAGGCGGTACGGGTTGCGGAAAATCCACCGTCGTTCAGCTTCTTATGGGCTTTTATAAACCCACCGAAGGCACTATTCTTTTCGACGGAAAGGACGCTTCCTCTCTGAGCCGTAAGGACATTCGCGACAACGTAAGTTGCGCCCTTCAGAAAAGCACTATCTTTTCCGCAACGGTAAAGGAAAACGTGCTTATGGGTAAAGATTCGGCAACCGACGAAGAAGTGGAAAACGTTACCGACATCGCCGAAATAAGAGAATACATAAAGACGCTCGAAGGCGGTTACGGTTACGAACTCGAACAGGGCGGAAGTAACCTTTCGGGCGGACAGAAACAGAGAATAGCCATAGCCCGCGCTATCGTAAAGCCGTCGGAGATATATATATTCGACGACACATTCTCCGCGCTGGACTTTCTTACCGAAAGCAAGCTCAGAAAGAAACTTAACGAGTTTATCCGCGGAAAAACGCAGATCGTCATAACTCAGCGTATTTCCACCGCAATGAACGCCGACAGAATATTCGTTCTCGATAAGGGCGAAATCGTAGGAGCGGGCAAACACGAAGATTTAATCAGAGACTGCACTATTTACAGAGAGATTTATCGTTCTCAGGTGGGAGGTGATCTCGATGAATAGAGACGAAAGACGAGAGCTTGAAAAGAAAGAGCTTCAGGCTAAATATCCAGCAGGCAAAATCGTTTTAAGACTTATTAAAGACACCAAACCCATCCGTACGGGACTTATCATAGCGACGATTTTCTCGCTTATTTCGGTTGCGGTCGCGCTTACCGGTTCGGAACTTATCGGACGGCTCACCAACAGCCTTAACGACTACTACAACGGCGTTACGGAAGTTTTTGACGTTGAACGGCTTACCCGCATATGTATGATTCTTCTCGGAATGTATATCGCGAAATTCGTTGCGGATACGGGCAAGATGATTATTATGAACAACTACGTTTCGAGGATTTTCACGGCGTCGCTCAGAATAAGCCTTTCGGACAAGATACGTAAACTTCCCGTAAGTTTCGTGGACACGACGCCTTTCGGCGAAGTCATAGCGAGAATGAGCCACGACGTCAGTAATATGGGAACGAGCGTTCATTCCGTTATGGAAATGACGATAACGGGCGTTTTGCAGATTATAGCCATAACCGTGCTGATGTTCGTGAAGAACCCTCTGCTTGCGGCTATCGTCGTGGTTATGCTTCCCGTAAGCTTCTTTATCTCGACTAAAATATCCTTCCTCGGAGAGAAGTATTACGCAGAACAGAGAAAACTTTCGGGTAAAATGTACTCTCATATAGAGGAACATTACGGCGGATACAGAACGGTCAAAGCCTATAACCTCGAAAAATCTCAGGAAAACAAACTTAACGAAATTACCAAGGCTTACAAAAAAAGCGGTGAAAAAAGCTTTTTCTTCTCGGAAATGGTTTCGCCCCTTATAAGCCTTTCCAACAACCTCTGCTTCGTCGCGATATGTATAATAGGCGGTATATTCGCGGTAGAAAAAACGCTTAACGTCGGCGAAGTGGTAACCGTTATTCTTCTTGCGAAACAGCTCGCAGGTCCTATCGAAAACATAGCTTCGTCTATGAGTATGTTCCAGAGCGTACTTGCTTCGTCGAGAAGAGTTTACAACGTTCTGGACAAAGAAGAAATGCCCGTACTCGAAAACCCCGCGCACCTTCCCAAACAGGAAGGAAACGTGGAGTTCAGACATATTGCCTTCGGTTATACCGACAAACCGCTTATTACCGACCTTTCATTTAAGGCCCGAAGCGGACAGAAAGTCGCGATAGTAGGTCCTACGGGAGGCGGAAAAACCACGCTTATAAACCTGCTTATGCGCTTCTACGACATCAGTTCGGGACAGATTTTAATCGACGGAACGGATATTATGACCGTATCGCGCGACGAACTCCGTTCGCGGTTCAGTATGGTTTTACAGGACACGTGGCTGTTTGACGGAACGATAAAAGACAACGTCGCTTTCGGAAGCGAAAACGCCACCGACGAGGAGATCATAAAAGCCTGCGAAGCCGCCTACTGCGACCACTTCATAAAAACCCTTCCAAAAGGTTACGACACCGTCGTAAACAACGATATTTCCACGATAAGCGCGGGACAGAAACAGCTTCTTACCATCGCGAGAGCCTTCCTCGCAAACAGACCTATGCTTATCCTCGACGAAGCCACCTCGAACGTCGATACGCGAACGGAAATTCTCATTCAGAAGGCTATGGACCAGCTTATGGACGGCAGGACGAGTTTCGTTATCGCGCACAGACTCTCCACGATAGTGGACGCCGACCTTATCCTCGTCGTCAATAACGGCAACATCGTCGAGCAAGGCACGCATAAAGAGCTTCTTGCTAAACAAGGCTTCTACTACGAGCTTTATAACAGTCAGTACGCCTTGGCAAGACTTAAACGGTAACTCGCCTTCCGCGGATTTCAAAGCTTCCCGAACGAAACGTGAAGTTCGCCCAACGAACGTTAAAGTTGACGGAACGAAAAGCGAAGTCGGTTAAACGAAACTTGAAGTTCGTTGAACGAATCTGAAAGTTAGTTAAACGAAAAGCGAAGTTCGCGGAATAAATCACGGAATCTATCGGCTGAACGACTAACCGAAAACAAACGAAAACCCGAAGTTATGCGCTTCGGGTTTTTTGTAAAATTAAGGCTATCCGAGTAGGTGCGGCTATTTGAAAAGATGCGGAAAATGCTCTCTTAAAAAGGCTTCGTATTCGGGACTCGGATCGGTTTTAAGATTTTCGATTTCGCGGACTATTATTCTTTCCGACTGCTCTTTGGCTTTTTGCGGTAAATCTTCGTAATAATGAAGTATAAGTTCGCCTTCGCGGTCAAGCCTTTTAAGTTCTTCGTAAATATCGGGGATTTCCTCGAAAGAATCGGGCTTTACGGGCTGTTCGGAAGTGTAAACCCACGGCATTTTCGGAAGTCTCGGCAGATTTTCGCTCTGAACGGTATAGACGAAGCCTTTCTTGCCTTTATAGAAAAGCTCGGTTTGTCCGCCGAAATACTCTTCGTAGTGCAGTTTTCCGTCGCTTCCGAAAACGTAGGTGAAAAAGCCGAGAGGACGCGTCAGGTAGTTGCTTGCGTATATAACCGCAAGAGGTCTGCTGTCCGTGAGATAAACCAAAGGTTTTTCGTGATTGCTCGTTTGGGGAATAAGCTCGGTTATCCCCGTCGTGCTGCTTCCGTGATAAAGTTTCATACAGGTCTCTCCTTTTTATATTTGTGATGAAGCTATCTGTATTATATATCAAAAAAAATTACAAAACAAGTCTTGTTTTTTGTCGATTTTTGTGGTATAATATATACTGTAAAAAGCGTTATATAAAAACGCAAAATCGAATATATCCTATCGCAAAGCCTTGCCGAAGCGGTAAGGCTTTTTAATTTCGGTAAACCTTTAATAAGCGAAAACAAAAAACCTGCCGGAAAAACAAAAAAATTGAAAAACGGCTTATAAATATTTGTAAAACGCAGAAAAAAATGATATAATAACGCAGTAAAGCAAACTTAGCGGTTTGCATTATTATAGACAGAATACGGCTTCGACAAAAGACTGCGTTAAAGTACGGGCGCAAGTCCTGTTCGAACCGACAACCACCGCAAAAGCGGTTCCACAAGATATATTTAGTACGGAGGATAGATAAATGCAATATTCACATGAAATTCAGGAAATGGCTTGCGTTAAAAAAGGCTGCAACCACGGACCGGCTCCTATTCCGGAAGAAGGCAAATGGGTTGCTTCAAAAGAAATCAAAGATATATCGGGCCTTACTCACGGCATCGGCTGGTGCGCGCCTCAGCAGGGAGCCTGCAAGCTCACTCTTAACGTTAAAAACGGCATAATCGAAGAAGCTCTCGTAGAAACCATAGGTTGTTCGGGTATGACGCATTCCGCGGCTATGGCGGGCGAAATTCTCGTAGGAAAGACCATTCTCGAAGCTCTCAACACCGACCTCGTATGCGACGCAATAAACGTTGCTATGAGAGAACTCTTCCTTCAGATAGTTTACGGAAGAACTCAGTCGGCTTTCTCGGACGACGGTCTTCCCATCGGCGCAGGTCTCGAAGATCTCGGAAAAGGTCTCCGCAGTCAGATAGGTACGATTTATTCCACCAACCTCAAGGGCGTAAGATACCTCGAAACTACCGAAGGTTACACCACCAAACTTGCTCTTGACGAAAACGGCGAAGTTATCGGTTACGAAAACGTTCATCTCGGAAAGATGATGGACTTCATCAAGAAGGGAAGCACTCCCGAAGAAGCTTTGAAGAAAGCTACCACCAGATACGGAAGATACGACGAAGCGGCAAAATATATTGATCCGCGTCAGGAATAAGGAGGCAGGCAATGGTTAAATTTGAAGGTTACGACAGACGTATAGAAAAAATCAACACTAAACTTGCGGAATTGAATATGAATTCCCTCGAAGAAGCAAGAGACCTTTGCCTCGCTAAAGGTATCGACGTAGAAAAAATCGTTAAATCCATTCAGCCCATAGCTTTCGACAACGCAGTCTGGGCTTACACTTTGGGTTGCGCAATCGCTATAAAGAAGAACGCAAACAAAGCCGCAGACGCTGCCGTTGCTATCGGCGAAGGCTTACAGACTTTCTGTATCCCGGGAAGCGTTGCCGACCAGAGAAAAGTAGGTCTCGGTCACGGTAACCTCGGCGGAATGCTTTTGAGCGACGAAACCAAGTGTTTCGCTTTCCTTGCAGGTCACGAAAGCTTTGCTGCCGCAGAAGGCGCAATCGGTATTGCCAAGACCGCAAACAAAGTAAGAAAGGTTCCCCTTAAAGTTATCCTTAACGGTCTCGGAAAGGACGCTGCTTATATCATCAGCAGAATAAACGGCTTCACTTACGTTCCCACGAAGTACGATTACTATACGGGAGAACTCAAAGTCGGTCCCGAAAAGGCTTTCTCCACGGGCGAAAAGGCTAAAGTCCGTTGCTACGGCGCAGACGACGTAAACGAAGGCGTCGCTATTATGATCAAGGAAGGCGTTGACGTTTCCATTACGGGCAACAGCACCAACCCCACGAGATTCCAGCACCCCGTTGCAGGCACTTACAAGAAATGGGCTAACGAAAACGGCAAGAAATACTTCTCGGTTGCTTCGGGCGGCGGCACGGGCAGAACGCTTCACCCCGATAACGTTGCGGCAGGTCCCGCTTCTTACGGCATGACGGACACTATGGGACGTATGCACGGCGACGCACAGTTCGCAGGAAGCTCTTCCGTTCCCGCACACGTAGAAATGATGGGACTTATCGGTATGGGCAACAACCCCATGGTCGGCGCAACCGTAGCTCTCGCGGTTTCCGTAGAAGAAGCTTTGAAAGCGTAACGAATAAACTCATATTCCGCAAAGGAAGTCTGCAGTGTCTTTCTCTGCGGTTAAACAAACCGAAAACCTTCTTTCTTTCTTTTAAGAAAGAAGGTTATTTTTAATACGAGGATAAAATGGATAATTACAGAATCAAGTCGTATTTAATGGAAGGGGAAAACGTCCTTTGGGAAGGCGACGCAGGCAATAAAGTAAGTCTTTCGGCACGCAGAGGCGGTCAGCTTTTTCAGATAATATTCGGTTGGATGTTTTTCGGATTCGCGCTTGCCTGGACGATTATAGTTTCTTTGGCTATGGCAACCACGGGTTCGTTTTCCGTCGTTATGCCCGTTTTAGGCGTGCCTTTTATGATAGCTGGACTGTTCGTCGCTTTCGGCGGAATCGCAACACAGAAAATGCTTTATAAAGACTGCGTGTACGTCGCAACCGACAGACGTGTCGTTGCCTTTACCAAGAAAAACGTGCGCTCGATGGAATACGAAAACATGGAACAGCCCGAATTGATTTACGGCAAGAACGATAGCGACCGCGGTTGGCTTATTCTCAAAAAAACGACGTCGACGTTCGAAGTCCCCGCCTTTTCGTCAAGCGCGCGCACTTCCGTCCGCGTCAACACCTCCACGAGCGACTATCTGATTTTACAGGATATTAAGGACGTAACTCAGGCGTATAAAATCATTGTTGACGCCCGCGACCGCCGACTCAACGGCAAGACCGACGCAACCCAAAACAACGCTTAAAACGAAGTTGGTTGAACGAAAAACCAAGTTCGTTGAACGAGCAGTTGAATTCGCTTAACGAAAGCTTGGTTCGTTGAACGAAAGCTAAGTTCGTTAAATAAAGCTAAGTTTGTCGAACGAAACTTTGAATTTAAGAAATAAACGACTGTTTTATTAAACAGCAACCAGACAAACGAATTTATGATAAAACCCGAAGTGAAGAACGCTTCGGGTTTTAGTTTTATTTTTATCGGAATTTTGGTTTTACGTGGTTTTGGTTTTTGCTTATTACCGATTTCAAATTCTGTCCGTCGGTTTATTCTCCGTCTTCGGTCTGCGTTTCGGTTTTCTTGTCGCCTGTAGTTTCGTCGCCTGTAGTTTCGTCCTCGGTCTTCTTTTCGTCCTCGGCGGTTTCGTCGTCTTTCTTTTCTTCTTCGGCAGCGAACTTATAGGTGCTTATCTCCCACATCATCATATCTCCGCTCTGCACGTCCACTCGCATAAAAATCAGCTGTTCTTCTTCGGTGTAGTCGTGCCAGAGGTCGAATTTCTCTTTGGTGGCGTTCCACACGCAGTAGTATGTGGTTTCGTCGTTACCGTGAAGAAGGGTTGCAAGAACTACTTTGGCGGAATTGATTTCCGTCGTTTCTTTAACCGAATGCCATTTGATTTCCGAGCCGTCTGAATTTCCTCCCTGCGCGGAATCGGTTACGGTCTTGAAGAAAGCCTTACTTTCCTCGGAAGAAGCGAACTTTATTCCGCTTTGTCTGGAAACGGAAAACTCGAAATACTGCGAGCCTACCGTAGTCGAAACGGTAAAACCGCCCGGAAGAGTTACGCCGGCTTTCTCCGCTACGGTTTTTGCGTATTCAGTGTCGTGCGAATATCTCGGCGCGCACACGAAGGTAAGACAGCCGAACACCAGAAGAACGAAGAGAGCCGCACTTGACGCGATAACGCTTGCCGAAAAGAGCGTGGGCTTGAATTTACGCTTGTTTTCTTCTTCCGCAGGATTTTCTTCTTCCTTCTGCATCTCCTGAAGCTCTTCCGCGGTCACGGAAGCCACGGCTTTCTTATTCTTGGAAGAAGTGGCGTAAATCGCGAAAATTATGCCCGCAAGAGGAAGCGGAACGAAGAAAAACAGCTTATAAAAGCTACCCGTGGGTTCTGCGGAAACGTCGGTCTTATTGGTCGTCGCTATAACGACAAGCGTTCCGACGGCAACCGCAAGCACACTGAGTAAAATAATGGCAATTTCAATGGTTTTCAGTTTTTTATCCATAATTATATCCGATTGGCTTTACGTTCTGTAAGAAACGGAAAGCGTTGCGTTCTTTTCAGCCGATAGGGACGCCTGGCATTACGTTCCTTATAGCCTATAGGAACGCTTACATTTTGTCCACGGGTTTTATACCGAGGGTGGTAAGTCCGCTGTGAAGGATACTCTTCACGGCTTCTACCGCCATAAGACGGGCTTTTTTAACGGCAGGTTCTTCGCCCGCAATTCTGTTTTCGAGGTAGAAACGGTTGAAAGCTTTCGCGAGGTCGATTAAATAGTTGGAAAGAACAGAAGGTTCGTACTTCTCTCCCGCGTCGTGAAGAATCTTACCGTAGTTATTGATAAGCTTGATAAGGTCGTTTGCGGCTTCGCCCGTAAGCGCGGAAAAGTCTGCATTGCAGGGTATGTCTTCGTATTTTCCGTTCTTTTCGATAAGACTTACGCATCTTGCGTGAGTATACTGCATATAAGGCGCGGTTTCGCCTTCGAAACTTAAAACTCTGTCCAGCGAGAAGGTTATATCCTTTATTCTCGAATTTGCAAGAGCGCTGAAAATAACCGCTCCTACGCCCACAGCTTCGGCAATCTCTTCTTTGTTTTCAAGGTCGGGGTTCTTTTCGGTAATAATCTTTTCCGCCTTTGCGACAGCGCTGTCGAGAACGTCGGAAAGCCATACCGCATTGCCCTTTCTGGTGGACATGCTTCCTTCTTCGAGAGAAACCATTCCGTATGCGACGTGAACGAGGTCTTTCGCCCATTCGCAACCTTCGAGTTCGAGAACCTTAAAGAACTGACGGAAATGGAGATTCTGCTGATAAGCCACGACGTAAAGGCACTTGTAAAAGTCGTAGGTCTTTTTTCTGTAATGAGCGGTAGCCATATCGCGGGTAGCGTAAAGCGTTCCGCCGTTGCTCTTTACGAGAAGACAGGGAGGCATTCCGTAAGCGGAAAGGTCTACGATTTCCGCGCCGTCGGATATGGTGGTAAGATGTTTTGCTCTGAGGTCGTCGAGAACGGGTTGCATTTTGTCGCTGTAAAAGCTTTCGCCCGCCCAGCTGTCGAAATGCACGTTAAGTCTTTCGTAAACCTTTTTAACGTCTTTAAGCGTAATGGCTTTGAAGTATTCGAAAAGCTCCATTGCTTCGGGATCTTTGTTTTCCACCTTAACGAACCAGTCGCGCGCCTGATCGGTTAAAGACGGATCGTTTTCTTCTTCCCTGTGGAAACGAACGTATATCTCCTGAAGAGCTTTTACTCCGCCCTTGTCTATGGCTTCTTTGTTGCCCCACTTTTTATACGCGACGATAAGCTTACCGAACTGCGTTCCGTAGTCGCCGAGGTGGTTTATGCCTACGACGTTATAGCCCAGACGCTTATAAATCTTATAAAGCGCGCTTCCTATAGCCGTCGTTCCGAGGTGACCTATATGGAAAGGCTTGGCTATATTTATACTGCTGTAATCTATACAAATGGTCTTTCCCTTTCCTTCGTCGGAATCTCCGAAAGAATCGCCCGCTTTGCTCCATTCGTCGAGAATTTCTTCCGCGGAAGTCTTTCTGTTAAGGAAAAAGTTAAGGTATCCGTTTACGGCTTCCGCCTTTTCGATCAAAGCGTCGGGTTTAACCGAAGAAGCAAGTTCGTTTGCTATAACGGCAGGAGCTTTGCGCATCTGTTTTGCGAATCTGAAACAGGGAAGAGAAAAGTCTCCCGGGAGTTCGGGCGCGACGGGTTGAATCATACCCGCGATTTCCTCTTTGGATACGCCGTCTACGTTTATAAGCTCTGCAATTTTGTTTTTGAAATCCATATATCCTCCGTTCTTTACGTATAACGCAAAAAAGTTAATTGTTTTTTAAGTCCGCCTTAAAGGGCGATTTTCTATAAGTTTACCCGTCCCGAGCAAAGCGAAGCGATTTCTTCGGACGAGGTGAACACGATAACGGTAAGCCCCGATTTTTTCAGGCAATCGTAAACAGAAGAAAGCGCGTCCCGTTCAAGGTCGTCCAAAAGCCCGTTTATAAGCAGAATTTCGGGGTCTCTCAGTCTTGCTTCCGCCACGGCAAGCCGAACTCTGTCTTCGTAAGAAAGTTCGCTCACGGGTATATTGTCTTCGCCGTACCTTTCGTAAAGGTTCGTCAAATCGTTTTCGCCAAGCCTTTTAAGGAAGTTTTCCTTGGTCTCGCCGAGCTTGTTATAGCCCATTCTGACCAAAAGAGAACCGTCGCTGAGGCTCAGTTCCGCCGACGCGGTAAGTCTTGCGGTAAGCGCGGGATTGGTGACGGCAATATCGCTGTCCCCGTACATAACGTAGCCTTTGGTGCAGAGTTCTTCTCCTTTAAGAAGCCTGTAAAGGTGAGATTTACCCTTTCCCGCTTCGCCGTAAACCGCGGTAACTTTGCCCTGCGGGAAACGGGCGTTAAGTCCGCTTATAATGTCCGAAACGCCTACCGACAGGTCGTAAAGCCGAACGTCGCCCAGTACGGGAAGTTCCTCTTCGCTTTTCAGACGAAGCGTCATAGCCCGTCTGAGGTTTTCGGTAAGTTCAGCCGACGCGGAAAGTCTCGATAAAAGCACGAGAAATACAGCCGACGAAAGAGTGAGTTCGGGAAGAAGCACCAAAGCAAGAAACAGTCTTTCTCCGCTACACTCTGAAGTCAGAACGGTTATTCCCCCCGCGAGAATACAAGTCGCTACGCACGCCGGAACGAGCGAAACCTTTCCGCCTTTTCCGCTTGCGTAAAGAAGCGCGAATACGAAGGTTAAAAGCACGATAATAAGCGCGCCCGAAGCGATTTCGGGAATACAAGCCGATTCGACCGCGAAAACTATACATAAAAACAGCGGAAGCGCAATCAGCGCGAGAAGTTCTGTCCTTCTTTCAAGGAAAGGAATTTCGCCTTCCGCGGTAATCACGTCGCAGTTGCGTTCGGTGTGGTATAAGTCAGCCGAAAGCTTTTCGGAAACTAAAGGAAAACACTTACCGACTGCGCTTTTTACCGAAGAAACAAAAGCAATCGTAAAGAGCGGAAGAGGAATCATAAACGCCAGCGTCAGAAGCAACGCCGACAGAACGGCACTGCTTCCCGAAAGCGAAGCCTGAATTACAGCGGGAATCGAAAACGGAAGCACCGCTGCGCATATTGACGCAAAAGCAAAGGAAAACACCGCCGTTATGAGTTCGGCTTTGGCTTTTTCGTTTACGGTTCCTATGAAATCGAGGAAAAATTCACGGGATAATCTGCGTTTTTCAGCCATTTCGTTTTCCTCCTTTTTTCATGGCTCCGAGGTCTATATTATTGTCTGCGTCCAGAGCTTTATCTGTAACCACGGTAATTCCGTTTTCCGCGAGGACTTTAAGCATCTTTCCGACCTCCTCTTTTCCCGAAGGAAGAGCTTCTTTGGAAATAAAGGCGAGCTTGGGCTTCTTTATAAACAGCCGTGCAAGCATTACGCCCGCGCATATGGTACCCGAAACGTTCTTTCCGCCTTCCGCCATAAGGAATTCGAAAGAGCCGAGGCTTTTCATAACCGTATCGGTAAGTCCGAGTTTGCGGGCGGCTCCGTAAACTTCCGAAGAAGGTACGTTTGCGTTAAAATCTCTTATGTTTTCAAAAACCGAACCGCGTCTGATTCCGCAATTCTCTGTAAAGACGGTATCGGAAACGATTTTTCTGCCCGCTTCCGAATAGGGCGCTCCGCCTATCGTCCGTTTGCCCGTCACGTCGAAACAAACGCCTGCGCACGCTTTGAGAACGGCTTGAGTGTTTCCGCCCGTAACGGAGGTAACTTTACCCTGAGGAATGGTGAAATCGAGGTTGCCTTCGAGCGTTCTTCCGCCCGCAAGCACAGTCGCTTTTTCGAATTTTATCGTGTAATCGTCGTTCACGGCGTTGTCGCCCGAATAAACGTCGGTATTAAGGAAAGCGTCCGTTTCAAAGGCAAGCACACGCATTTTTTCCGACGCAAAAAGTCCTTTGACGGCGGAAACAGACGTAAACGCGTGTAGCAGAGCGTAGATAACGAGAACGACCGCGTTTGCGGGAGTAAGTCCCGACTGCATGGCGAAAGCCGATACGCATATAACCGCGCATACCGCAACGTAAGATGACAAAGAGGTAATAAGGAGAGCGAGTTTCGTTCTTCCGAAAAACGCGCCGATAACAAAGGACACGGCGAAAGCCAGAAAAGCCACCGCCACGGGAATTGCGCACAAAGCGTCAATCATAAATCCGAGAGCGCAAAACACAGCCGAAGCCAAAACGCACCAGATCGTATAAATTCTGCCCGTATAAAGGTAAGCGCAATCTTCCGCCGACCTGCCGAAACGAGCAAGATGTTTTTCTTTGCTTTCAGACGAATAGAGAACGGGATCGGTTCTGTCCGCGTGATATTCGGCTACGTCGCATATAACCGACGACAAAGAACGCGAAACGGCTTTGCGGAGGAAAAACGCGACCGCAAAGGACAAAACGAGCATAGCGAAAGACAAAACGAACAGCCACGTCGCACCCAAGCGAACGCCCTCTATGCCGAATACTCTTTCGGTGAGGTACGCCTTTATAACGCCTGCTATAATCACCGTAAAAATCAAAGCCGACATATAGGCGAAACTAAGCGTAAACAGACGAAGTTTGTCGTTTTTTGCCGTCTCAGAAAAGGTACGGATCGTATCGAAAGGCTGTTCCTCCGCAAGATTAAAGCCTTCCGCAGGTTTGAGTTTTATTGCCTTTCCGAGATAAACCGAATCGAGTTTCTCTCTCGGAAGAGTTTTTTTGCCCTCCCCGTCTATAATAACGAAACGCTCGTTTTTGCTTTCCGCAAGGAATAAAAAGCCTTCTTTCGTTTCTATTATGCAGGGCGTTGCCGTTTTAAGTCCGTCGGACGTCAAAGAAACCGATTCCGCGGAAATATCGTATCGATTCAGAACGCAGATTATTCCGTCAGCGGATTCGCCCCGTCTGTTTAATTCAAGCCTTACCGTTTCGGGCGAAATTTTCTTTCCGAAAAAGCTTACGGCTCTGACGACGGTCGTAGCCGCGCTTCCCCATTCGTCCGACGTCGGGAAAGGGCAATCGTAAAAATTCTTCTTCATATAATCGCTCTTACTTAAAAAGATAATCTATCGGACGTTTCGCGCTTTTAAGTATGGAAAGCGAAACGAGTTTGCCTGCGGTAAGGGGTTTATCCGACGAAATAATAACCTTGTAATTCCACTCGCTTATATTAAGCGTAGCCGCCGTATAATCCACGTAACTTTCGGGAAGTTCGGCTATAACTTCGCCCTTCGACAGAGGCGTGGATGCTATAAAAGAAACCGTTCCTCCGCCCGCGCCCGAAATAGTGACCGTCATTCCTTCCGAAAGCCCTGCCGCCGTCTTTGCGTCAACGTAACATACGACGGTGTTTTCGCCCGAAAGTCCCGATAAATCCACGAGAGAACGAACGGTATACACGCACGACCAAACTGCCAGCAAAACGATAAGAACCGTTATTGCACAAATAAATATTATAAGGAACGGCTTGCCTCCGTCCCGTTTTGCGTTAAGCGTTAAATCTTTCACTTTATGCTCCTGTATTTACTTTGTTTTGTGTTTGTCCGTTTGACAAAATCATTTTTTTATTGTATCATAAATCCGTAATAAATGCAAGCGTTCCGTTCTTTATCGCTGATAACCGTAAAACGAATTTTGCGGTTTTATGTAACGCGCATACCCTTTACGACTTGGTTTTACGATAGAAACACAGCCGTAAAGTTTAACGTAAGAATTACAAGGAGAATAAAATGAAATTTCCGCGTTTTTTAAGACGAGGCGACGTAATAGACGCAGTCGCTCCCTCCCTTGGCTTTTTTGAAGAAGAAGACCAAACCAACTTCGATTACGCCCGTTCTTTCCTCAAAAAACAAGGTTACGACGTAAAAACTTCCCCCAGCCTCTTTTCGCTTGGCAGTTTATGGGCAAGCGCCTCTCCCGACGTTCGCGCCAAAGAGTTCACCGACGCTTACCTTTCTTCTTCCTCGGCGGTTATTGCGGCTTCGGGCGGAGAAACCGAACTTCTTATTCTCTCTCACCTTCACGACGAAGATTTTCTCGGAGCCACGCCCAAGTGGTTTATGGGTTACTCGGACAACACCGTTCTCGGTTACTACCTTTTAACCCATCTCGATACGGCAAGCGTTTACGGCTACAATATCGGCGCGTTCGGCAATGAACCTATGGACGAAACTATCCTTTACCACCTCGAACTTCTCGAAGGCAAACGTCTTTCCTTCCCTTCCGTGAAAGCTTACCGCAGTCTCAGAATGGATCAGCTTCCCGAATCCTCTATAAGAAGAACTATCGTTACCGATACGCCTTCCGTCTGGAAAACTTCCACAGGCTCTCCTCTCACCCTCAAAGGACGCGCTATCGGCGGTTGTATGGACCTCTTCCCCTGCATAATCGGCACGCCTTTCGACAAAACGAACGAATTCATCGAAAAATACCGTAGCGACGGAATTCTCTGGTTCCTCGAATCGTGCGACCTCAATCCCGCGGGCGTTGTACGTTCGCTCTGGCAAATGAAAGAAGCAGGCTGGCTGAGATTCGCTTCGGGATTCGTGTTCGGCAGACCCCATCAGGACGAACCTTTCTTCGGCTCGGATTTCATTTCAGCCGTAAAAGACTTCCTCGGAAACGACGTGCCTATGATCTTCGACGCCGACTTCGGACATAAACCGCCCGTCCTCCCCATCGTCAACGGCAGTATAATGACCGCCTCCGCAAATAACGGCGAAGGCTGTTTTACCTACTTTCTTTAGAAAAGAAAGTAGGCAAAGAAACTTTCACCGTAGGTGTATATAAAGCTAAACGCAGTCCGCCTTTGAAAGAGCAATGCGAACCTTATGGAAAACAGGCAAAGAAACTTCCACCGTGGGGGCATTGAAAGACAACAGGCAGTCCGTTAACAAAAAAAGTCTGTAACTAAGGGGAAAGTATCAATTCTTAATAAAGTTTATTCAGAACGACACCTTCCCCCGCAATGAAGTTCTTTGTGCAACTTTCTCGAAAGAAAGTTGCAAGTTCTTTGGTTCTTTCTTTCAAGAAAGAACGGAAAACACACACAAGGAGGTTTTATGAGTAGATTTTCGGACAATTTAAGGCGACTGCGTCGCGAGCGGAATTTCAGCGTAGCGCAGGTAGCGAATTTTTGCGGTGCGACGCCTGACGAAGTACTTGACTGGGAAGATGGCAATTCTCAGCCGAGCGAAAGTGAAATGAGTCGTTTATGCGAACTTTTCGGCGTTGACGCGGATTATTTCGACAGAAAGGTATTTAACGTTGATTTCGGTCAGAACGGCGAGCGTAAGAGCTGTTCGGTAAACTTTGACAAAAACGGAATCAACTTTAACTTCAACAACAAAAACAATCCCGAAAAGGACAAAAAATTTTCCGTTAAAAAAACGGACGACGGAATAAAATTCGATTTCGGGAAAAAGGAGAAGAATATGGAAGAAGAAAGAAGAAGAAAAAAAGGCGAAGCTTTTATGGACTTCCCGTACTGGGCGGTATGTCTTATCGCTTATCTGCTTATGGGCTTTTTGGGCGACCTCTGGCACCCGGGTTGGCTGGTATTTATGACCATTCCTATGTACTACGGTCTTGTAAACGCTATCGTCAACAAAAAAGCTAACCATTTCCCCTATCCCGTTCTTGCCGTAACGGTTTACCTGCTTCTCGGCTTCCTCGGCGTAACCTGGACCTGGTCGCTGTTTATCTTTGCTACCATCCCCCTCTACTATATCCTCACCGCAAGAAATAAAAGAATATTCAGTACCGTGGTATGGCCCCTCATCTGCATCGCCGTGTACGTCGCTATCGGTTGCGCAGGCTTTATCGAAAATTGGTGGTCCTTCGGCTGGGTTATCATATTAACCTGCCCGATCGTCGCCTTCTTCGACCGTAAAAACAATAAATAGTTCGCCTCCTACTTTCTTTGGAAAAGAAAGTAGGCAAAGAAACTTTCACCGTGGGGACAAAGAAAAGTTACACGCTTTCTGCTTTTGAAAGAGCCGTGAGAACCTTAACTACGTGAAAGTATCGATTCTTAACAAACTGTATTCAGAACGATACCTTCCCCCACAATGAAGTTCTTTGTGCAACTTTCTCGAAAGAAAGTTGCGAAGCAGGAAAGGAGCAAAGAAGCTTTACCTGAGGATAAGATTGTGCTTAATTTTGACAAGAAAAACAACATAGGAATAAACTTTGTAATGGACATGTTACATCTTTCTCCGCTTGGCAGGAGGCGTCACAGGATGCTTACGCCGTTTATGGCGGGGGAAGAAGACAAGTTCCGCGCGGAAATGGACAATCTTTCCCGACTTACGACGTCGGTTACCAAGTCGAGGGCTATCTGGAACAAGATTCGCGTGCGGTTAAACGGAGTGAAAGACATCGTTCCCACGCTTAACAAGCTTTCGCGCAGTATAATTATGAGCGAAACGGAGTTTTACGAAATCAAATGTTTCGCGATGGAAGCCAACGTGCTTATGCCTCTTATAACGGCGGCTTCGGAGGACATCGGACTTACGGGCGTGAAATTCACGGCTTTGGACGACGTGGTAAAGCTTCTTGACCCTTTGGGAACGGGTAGCGCGGCGTTTGAGATAAGCAGTGTGTATTCGGACGTATTGCGGTCGGCTCGCGAAGAAAAGCGCGTATGGGATATGAAACTGCGCAGTGATCCCGACAATTCTCAGTATAAGGAAATGAGAATGCGCGTGGTTACCATAGAAAGAGAAGAGGAAAGCCGTGTTCTCGGCGACCTTTCGGGTAAAGTTATGCAGTTTGCAAACGATATGATTGCCGATTCGCTTATGCTGGGGTACTTTGACCTTCTTCTCGAAAAAGCCTTTCTTTCAAGCGACAGGAACCTTTCCCGTCCCGTGCTTTCGGACAGAATCAACTTTATCGGCGCGGTCAACCCAAAGATAGAAGACGCTCTTAAAAGGGACGGAAAAACCTTTACGCCAGTGGACATTATTCTCGAACAGGGAACGACGGTTATTTCGGGCGCGAATATGAGCGGAAAGAGCGTTGCGTTAAAAACGCTTATTCTCAATCTTTACCTCGTTTCGGTGGGATTTTTCCCCTTTGCGGAATACTGCGAAGTCTTCCTTTTCGACGATATTTTAACCATATCCGAAGACCTCGAAGACGGAAACCGCGGACTGTCCTCTTTCGGCGGAGAAATAGTTCGTCTTAACGAATGCATAGCCGAAACGGACGAACGCTTCGTGCTTTTGTTTATGGACGAATTCGCGCGCGGTACGAATCCCGTGGAAGGAGCGAAAATCGCCCGTGCGGCTTCGGAGTTTTTCAACAACCGCGACTGCGTTTGCGTTATGACAACGCATTTCGACGGAGTATCCGACGTCGCATGCGCTCACTATCAGGTACGCGGACTTACGGGAATACGTCCGAGCGGTTTTTCGGGCGAGAACATAGCTTCTCTTATGGACTATTCGCTGGAAAAAGTTCCGCTCGATCAGCCCGTTTCGCGCGAAGCCATAAAAGTCTGCCGTCTTCTCGATATGTGTCCCGAACTCCTTGCGCTCGTGGAAGCCGAAGAAGAAGACGAATAGAAACGAGAGAAAACAAGAAACGACGAACCGAACGCAAAAGCGCACGAACGCAACCGCAATTAACGTAGCTTAAAGGCGACTTGCTTTGAAGTTGCGGATTGACGTTCCGTTCGCAACGCTCATTTTTACCTGAATAACTACGTTCAACTTCATAATTAACGAAAACCCCGAGTTCATTCAACGAACTTCGGGGTTTGTTTTATGAATATTGAGTTTTATTGCACGAACTCGCCTTTTCGCGTTTTTCGGTCGCTTTGACTTGCCGTTTTTCGGTCGTTTTTAGTCGGCTGAATTTCAGTCGTTTTCACTCTGTCGGCTTTCGGTCGTTGCTATCGGCTGACTTTCGGTCGCTTTTTCGGGTTGTTCCTGTCTTTCGGATTTGGTTTCCTGAGCTTCGAGTAAGCGTTTTTGTTCTTCGAACGAAGCGGCTTTCGTTTTCGAAAGATTTTGCGTTTCCCGTAGAGCTTCTTTCGTTTGAGGCAAGCTTTCCTTCCCGTGAAAATGCTCGTAAACTGCAACGGCGGACTTTTCGTTCATACCCTGAACGCTTAAAAGCTCCTCAACGGTAGCGTTTTCGAGAGCTTCGAGCGACCTGAACTTTCTCATAAGAGCCGATTGACGCTTTTTGCCCACGCCGTAAACCGAATCGAGTTCGCTGACAAGCATATTCTTTCCGTGAAGACCTCGGAAGTAAGTTATCGCGAATCTGTGGGCTTCGTCGCGGATATTTATAAGAAGATTCAGTCCGAAAGAGTTTCTCGGAAGGATAACGGGGTCGGGATTATCGGGAAGAAAAACCCATTCTTCTCTCTTTGCAAGCGAAACTATGGGAACGCTCACGCCCGCCTCGTCCATGGCTTCCACCGCAAAGGCAAGCTGACCTTTTCCGCCGTCGATAACGATTAAATCGGGATCTTCGCCGAATTTCGCGTCGCCCTCTTTCATTCGCATAAACCGCCTGTAAAGCGTTTCTCTCATGCTCCTGAAGTCGTCCGCGCCTTCAACCGTCTTTATGCGGAACCGTCTGTAACTCTTTCTGTCGGGAAGTCCGTCCTTAAAGACCGTCATGGAAGCGACTTTGTCCACTCCGCTTACGTTGCTGATGTCGTAACACTCCACTCTTCTCGGAAGACGAGGCAATCGCAGAGCTTCTTTCAGGTGTTCCATAGCCCCTACGGTAACGTTAAAATCGCGGTCGAGCTTGGTCTGGTTTTTGTCGAGATAAACGCGCGCGTTGTCCTCCGCCATAAGAATAAGCCTGTGTTTTTCGCCTCTTTGCGGACGTATAAGCCTTATGTTCCTTCCTTTTCTCTCGGAAAGAACCTTGGAAAGCGCCTCTTCGTCGGGCAGAGAAACGTTCAGATAAATCGTGCGCACGTCGAGATTGCTGACGTCGTAAAAACCGTTGAGAAAGTCCGATAAGCTTTGTTCTTTGGTAAGTCCCGCGTCGCTGAGTTCGTAATTGTCTCCGCCGAGAAGTCTGCCCTTTCTGACTATAAGCTGAGAAACCGCAACGCAAACGCCGTTGCTTATAACGGCAAAGAAGTCTCCGTCGAAGTCGTCTCCCGTATTCACAAGGCGCGTTTCTTTCATCTTTTCGATAACGGCAAGCTGTTTCTTGCATTCGAGAGCCTGTTCGTAACGCATGGCTTCCGATTCTCTCATCATTTTATCGGTTATAAGCTTCTTTATCTCGGAAAAATCCCCCGAAAGGAATCTTATCGCGCGTTCTATCTGTTCCCTGTACTCCTCTTTCGTGACTTTTCCCGCGCAAGGCGCACTGCACGCTCCTACGTCGGCGTTAAGGCAAGGACGGAATCCGTCGGGAATTTTACTCAGGTCGAATTTACAGGTCGCCGTCTTAAAGACTTCGAGAATCCTGAACATATCCTTTACGCTTCCGCCCATTATCGGTCCGAAGTATCTGGAGCCGTCTTTTACGGGCTTACGCGTCATGGTTATCTTTGGATAGGGGTTTTTAACGTCTATTTTAAGGTAAGGATACTGCTTGTCGTCTTTAAGCAGAATATTATAGGGCGGTTTGTATTGCTTTATGAGGTTGTTTTCGAGAGAAAGAGCGTCGGTTTCGCTTTCCGTGACTATATAACGGAAATCGGCGATTTTTTCCACCATGCGCGAAACCTTTACGGGACGGTCGGAAAGCGAAAAGAAATACTGACGAACGCGGTTTTTGAGGTTCTTTGCCTTTCCAACGTAAATAACGTTTCCGTCCTCGTCCGACATAATATAACATCCCGGGTTCTCGGGAAGATTTTTGATTTTTTCTTCTAACGTCAACATAACTCTCGGCTCTTTACCGGAAAGAGCTTATTATAAGACCGATTACGTCCTTTTCTATCTCGGAATCCGCGGAAAGATTTTTAAGTTCTTCGGGCGATTTTCCTTTGATTTCGTTTTCCAGAGGAACAAGTCCGTCGGGAATAAGACAGTCGGTGAAAATAACGGCGTCGGAGATTTTTCCGTTAAGCGTAGTGTAAACCACTTCCGCGCCTCCCCAGGAGAATCTGCTTTTAACGCTCTTTGCGCCCTCTACCGACCTGCCGTAAAGCCATTCGTCCGAAGAAAGAAATTCCGCCGTTCTGAGAATTTCCTTTTCGTCAAGGCTTTTTTTACATACTTCTCTTTTTACGCCGTACTCTTTTTCCGCCGACGCAATTACCGCTTCGGAAAGAGCTTCTTTCGTTATATCGGGGCAAAGCTCTCTTAAATTGACCACTCTGCTTTTTACGCTTTTTACGCCCTTTCCCGCAAGTTTAGCCGCGTCTACGGTAAGGCATTCGGTCATTCTCGCCGTGTCGGTGGAAATAAGAAGCGTTCCGTGGTGCATACTCTTGTTTTCCACGTGAAGGTAAGCGTTGCCCGAGAACTTCCGTCCGTCTACGGTAAGGTCGTTTCTGCCGTTCTTTTCTCCGTGAAGTCCGAACGAATTTATCGCCGAAAGAATAACCTGAGCCTGTATCGACTCGTCGTAAATTCCGTTTTCTGCGATAAAGGTGAAATTAACGTTGTTTTCGTCGTGATAAACCGCTCCACCGCCCGTAAATCTTCTCGAAAGTCTGCCTCCTCCGCCGTAAAGCGCGGTAAGATTGACTTCGGCAAAAGCGTTCTGATTCTTTCCTATAACCACGGTGTTGTCGTTGCTCCATAAGAAAACGGTCATTTCTTCGGGCTTTGCGTTATCGAAAAGGTATTTTTCCGTTGCTATATTATAATAAACGTTATTGCTTTCAGAGCAGTAAACTTTAAGTTTCATAAATTCAGTCCTTTTTCCTTTTAATCTGAGTTTTTCCTGCCGACGGACAGATATTGCCGAGCGGACAGCTTTCGCAAAGAGGCTTTATCGCCTTGCAGACGTATCTTCCGTGCAGAAGAATAAGATGGTGTGCGTCGCCCCAAAGATTCTCGTCTATCTTTTCGCGAAGTTGCATTTCCGTCCCCGAAACGTCCTTAGCGTGCGCAAGTCCCAGTCTGTTCGCAACTCTGAAAACGTGCGTATCCACGGCAATGGCAGGCTTTCCGAAGCCCACCGCGGTAATGACGTTCGCCGTCTTTCTGCCTACCCCGGGGAGAGTCAGAAGGTCGTCGAAATCTTCGGGAACTTCTCCGCCGTACTTTTCTACAAGCATTTTACTCATTTCGTAGATGTGATTGGCTTTCGAGAGGTAAAATCCGCAAGGTTTTATTATCTTTGCAATCTCTTCCGTCCCCAAAGCAACCATTTTCTCGGGCGTATCGGCTTTTTTAAACAGATAAGGCGTAACCTGATTCACGCGCTTATCGGTACACTGAGCCGATAAAATAACCGCCACGGTAAGCTCGTAAACGCTCCCGAAACAAAGTTCGCTCCCGGCTTCGGGAAACTCTTTTCTTAAAATATTCAGTATCTCTTCCGTTCTTTCGTCCATACGCATATCGGGCGGATTAAAACCCGCCTCGTTTTTCGGCAATTTTCGGTTTATCGTCGTTTTTCGGTAATTTCTCCGATTTTCTTTATTTCCGGCATTAGTTTTCTTTATCCGAAGGAAGGCTTCTTAAAATGTCGCCTGCGCTTACGGGAAGATCGCAACTCAGCCACAGTTTCTGCTGTACAAGTTTGGCGTCGGTAATTTCGTTGCCGTTTTCGTCGGCCATTTCCGAAACTACGAAGCTCTTCCCGAGCGATTCTCCCGAAGAAAGAACTTCCAGTCTGTCGCCGACTTTGAATCTGTTGCGCATTTCCACGAGGATTCTTCCTTTTTCGCAGGCAAGAACCATAGCGATAAATTCGCATTCAGAAACGGCGCGACTGCTTTCGTAATACTGTCTTTCGGTCGTTCCGTCAAAATAAAAGCCCGTCGTATACTTTCTGTGGGCGGCTTTGTACATTTCGCGAACGAGTTTTTCGTCCGTCCTGAAATCCATAGGCGACGCGGAAGGGTTATTCTTCTTCCACTCGTAATAATCTTTGACCGCGCGACTGTAAGCGTTGACTACCGTTCCCACGTAGAAGGGCGATTTCATTCTTCCTTCTATTTTAAGGCTGTCCACTCCGCTTTCGCAAAGCTCGGCAATATGTTCTATCATATTGAGGTCTTTGCTGTTCATAATATACGTTCCTCTGCCGTCTTCCTGCAAAATAAGAGGTTGGTCGGGCTTATCGGCTTCGGTTATCTGCCAGTTCCATCGGCAAGCCTGAACGCACTGACCGCGGTTTCCTCCTCTGTGCGTCAAAAAGTCCGACATAAGGCATCTTCCCGAATAGCTTATACACATCGCTCCGTGAACGAAAGCTTCCGTTTCCACTCCGAGAGAATGCGCGGTTTTCGTTATTTCCGTGAGGTCCTGAAGCGAGGCTTCTCTTGCGAGGACTATTCTCTTTACGCCCTGTTTCGCCCAGAACTTAACCGCCATCGAGTTGGTGGTGCTTGCCTGAGTGGAAAGGTGAACGGTCAGGTTTTTCGCGTGTTCGCGGACAAGTTCCAATATTCCCGGGTCGCTTATAAGAACGGCGTCCACGCCTATCTTTTCGAGTTCTTTAAGGTATTCGGGAAGGAAAGGAATATCGCTTTCACGGGCGTAGATATTGACCGTAACGTAAACCTTTACTCCGCGTTCGTGGCAAAATTCCACGGCTGTTTTCATTTCTTCGCCGTCAAAGTTACCCGCAAAGGCTCTCAATCCGAAGCTTTTACCCGCAAGATAAACCGCGTTTGCTCCGAAATGGACGGCTGTTTTAAGTTTTTCGAAATCGCCCGCAGGCGCAAGTATTTCAACAGACATATATTTCTCCGTTCGGCAAAAACCGTCGTTTTTTCCGTTTTATTGCCGAAAAAAGCGCCCGCGGATTTCCGCAGGCGCCTCAATTTTACTTAATCAGTTTTCCTGAGGATCAACCGGCTCGAGAACTGCTCTCAAAGTCATGTTTCTCATAATTACATCGTTTTCGAAATCGAATTTAACGTATTCTATTCCTTCTTCGGTTTCAACCGCATATTCCCAATATGCAACCTTATATCCTTCGGGAACGTATTTAGCTACGAGTTCGGTAGGATCGATGGGCTTTTCGCCTTCCTTTACGAGCTGTGCCTGAACGAGCGCGCCTTCGATAGTGAAAGCTACTTTGTAGTAAATACCGTCTTTATAATCCGCGTAAACGTTGAGGTAAGCGTTGTTTTCTTCGTCGTAACGGATTTCGGAATCGTAGAGCCACTGAATGAAGGTCATGCCTTCCACTGCGGGAGCTTCGGGTTCAACGGGAACTTCGCCGTAACGGTTAACCTTTCTCATAAACTCGTTGCCGTCTATATCGTGATAGATGTAAGCGACCTCGATGCCCTGATATTTAGCGCGGAACGTGGTGTCGCCCGTGATGTTACCGAGGTCACCGCCTTCCCAAGCTACGAATTCGTACATTTCGACGAGCGGAGCTTCGGGAGCGTTAACGCTGCTGCCGTATTCTACGTTTTCAACTACGCCGACAACTTCGCCGTTTCTTCCGAGGAATGTAACGGTGTATCTTTCCCATTCGTATTCCGCTACGTACTTAACGATCTTGCCGTCTTCTTCGGTACCGACCATCTTCCAGCCTTTGAATACCTTATGTTCAGCCGTGGGCTTTTCGAAAGCGTTCGTATCGATTTCGTCGTATCTGATGTTTTCGTAAGTCTTTTCGCTCGAACCGTCCGCAAATACGCCTTCGCCCGCGTCAAGAACGTGGTCGGAATATTCGGGAACTATCGCGCCTACTACGGTAACGTCTTCGGTTATGCAGGAATAATCCTTATCCCAGATAGCTATCATACCTTCGCCGAGATCTTCGGGAGGAACGGCAGCCTCGCCTTTCTTGACTATCTGACGGCTGATTTCTTCGCCCGTCGTAACGTCAACGAATATAACGAGGAAACTGGTGTATTCCTTTCTCATAGACATCTTGTCGATAACGGGTTCAACCTTCATGTCGGAAACTACGTTGCTCGTATTTCCGTTCCAACCAAGCTGAATATAATAAACGATACAGGTTTTACCCGTCTCTTCGGTAATTTCGATTTCAGTCTCTCTCGGAATATCGCAACTAACGCCTCTGTGACGCTGTACCGTGAAAGTCTTGTATACGCTTCCGTCAAGCTTCAGAAACTCAACGTCATAATAAACCGCAGCCCACTCCTGTTGCGCACAACCGCATATAACAACCGTGCATACCGCAAGAAGAAGCACCATAAGCAGCATTTTGTTCTTCATAAACTACTCCTTTCGGGTAAAGATACCTACCCTTATAGTATTCAATTACATTCTATCATACTTCACCTTAAAAAACAAGCGTTTTCGCCTACTTTCTTGAAAGAAAGTAGGCAAAGACCGGCGTGACGCCGGACCCATTGTAGCTTCGCAAAACTATACAATTCGGTAGCCGAATATTTTCCGTTCTTTCTTGAAAGAAAGAACCAAAGAACTTCGCAACTTTCTTTCGAGAAAGTTGCACAAAGAACTTCATTATGGGAGGGTGAAATTCTTTCTTTATAAGTTTTATCTGTAATTGATAGTTGCCGTTAGTTTTCTTTACTTCCAAGCTCTCATTGCTCTTTCAAAAGCGGACTATCCGTTGTCTTTCAACGCTCCCACGGTGAAAGTTTTTTGCTTACTTTCCGTAAAATTCGCAATATTCCAATAGCTATGCGAAGCTCAGTGAAAGTTTCTTTGCCTACTTTCCGTAAAATTCGCATTGTTCTGATAAGATATGCGAAGCTCGGTGAAAGTTTCTTTGCCTACTTTCTTTTCGAAAGAAAGAAGGTTCTTCGCAGAAGAAAGAAGATAAACTCGCACTGCACTAACGGTTATGCGAAGCTCAATGAAAGTTTCTTTGCCCACTTTCTTTGAGTTTGCACTACATTAAAGGCTTTGCGAAGCTCGGTGAAAGTTTCTTTGCCTACTTTCTTTTCCAAAGAAAGTAGGAAAAACACGCTTAAATGCTTGACAAAGGTTTTTTAGTCGGGTATAATGAATAGGTTACTGCGAGGGCAGAATAAAAAAGAGAGGTACAAGCCATGAAAGAAAACATACATCCGCAATATCATGAAGTGACTGTTGTATGCGCATGCGGCGCTTCCTTCAAATCCGGAAGCACTAAAAAAGGCGATACGATCCGCGTAGATATTTGTAACAAATGCCACCCCTACTTCACGGGTAAACAGAAACTCGTTGACGCAGGCGGTCGTGTAGATAAGTTCAAGAAGAGATACGGTATTTAACCTGAAACCAACGGTTAACGAGGCGGTTCGGAGTAACCGCGCTTAAAACGAATTAACGAACACAAAAGGACGTTTCACTCGAAGCGTCCTTTTTTCATGGCGATTTTTTCAGGCAACGATAGGCTTTACGGTCGTTATCGCCGATTAGCGCAGACCGCTTTTAATTCACTGAAAATAAGTATTTGCGGGCGCGTAGCGTCTTTACGGCAGAAACACGCCTCTTGGCTTGGTTCAGACAAAGCAAACGACCGAGGGCGTACCCAATGCGGTACGTAAAATGGAGAGGAGCGTTTGCTAAGCCGATTTGTTTCCGCAAAATATGCGTATCGCAAAGGGAAAGTTTATCGTTGCAAATGGAAAGCTTATCGCTACGAACGAAAAGCCTGTCATTACGAAGAGAACGGCTCGGAATTCCGCAAAAAACGAGCGCGGAAGTTACAGCGTTTCTATCTTGCTTTTGACGGCGCTCCTTAAAAACACGGCGGAAACGGCGCAGGTCAGGATTTCCGCAATAATGAAGGTCCACCAGACGTTATCAACGACGTTACTGCTCAGAGTAAAGACGTAAGCTACGGGGAAGGTAAAGACGACAAGTCTTAAAAAAGCCGTGATAAGAGGCTTAACCGCATATCCGAGGGCTTGAAGGACGCCTTGTACGGCAACGTTGAAGCCCATAAAAACGAAGCTCAGACCCGCGATTCTCGTAGCTTTTGCGCAAATGTCAACGAGGACTTCCGAACTTCCGCCCGACAAAGCGAAAAGCTTTGAAAGAGGCTGGGCCATTATTTCGAACAGCACTGTTATGATAAAGGTAACTATAAGCGTGTCCGTAATTCCGCATTTGACGCAGGCAAGCGAACGTTCTTTACGGCGCATACCGTAATTGAAAGAAAGAAGGGTAATAATCGTGTTGGACAAACCGAACGCCGAAAAAAGCGCGATTTGCTGAATCTTGTAATATATTCCGAACGAACCCACGAGGATTACGGAATCCGCGTTTGCCGAACCTAAGATAGCGTTCATTCCCGCCATCATTACCGAAAGCAAAGCCTGCATCAACGCTGCGGAAACGCCTATTTTGTAGATTGCTTTAATGATGTTTCGGTTGGGCTTTATATATTTAAGGTCACCGCTGATTTCCTTGTTCTTGCCGTAATGCAAAGCCATGGCTATAAACAGCGAAAGGAATTGCCCGATAATCGTAGCCCACGCCGCGCCTTCAACGCCCATATCCAGCGGAAAGATGAAAACGTAATCCAGAACGATATTGCTTACCGCGCCGACAATCTGAGCTATAGTGGAATACATCGTTTTTCCCGTCGCCTGCAAAAACCGTTCGTATACGGCAAAACCGATGGAGCCCAACGAAAAACAAACGCAGATTTTCATATAAGAGGTTCCCATCGAAACGACGTCGGGATTATCGGAAAAAAGCCTTATAAACCATTCGGAGCAAAACAACCCGAAAACGAGAAAGACCGCGTATATTATAAGGCACAGAAAAATACCGTTTCCCGCAACGGCGTTTACCCTTTCACGATCGTTCTCGCCGAGATTCTTGGATAAAAGCGCGTTAAGTCCCACGCCCGTGCCTACGCTTATCGCAATAATCATAATCTGAACGGGGAAAGCTATGGTTAAGGCTTCGTTTGCAATCGCGCCCGCGCCTTGCATATTGGCAACGAACACGCTGTCCACGACGTTGTAAAGAGCCTGTAAAACCATTGAAATTATCATCGGCAAACCCATCTTCCAAAAAAGCCTGTTAACGGAATCCACCGCCATCTTGTTTTGTTTCGTCTGTTCCATCCTGCACCTTCTTTTGCAATAAAAAAAGACGTAAACCAAACGAAAATTGGATTTACGCCTTATATTGCCACTCATTTTCTCTCGTATCCGTCCTGCCCGTAAGCCTTGACAAGTCGTACCGCAAGCCGTAAGTACAAGCCGCGGTAAACCGTCACACAAGCCTTGCTTAAATCGTTCCGCAAGCCTTTGCCATAACGCTCCGCACTCCGCAAGTCACTCGTTGCAAACTGTAAGTCGCAAGTTGTAAATTACAAGTCGTAAATTGCAAGTTACAAACTGTAAACCGCAAGTGTAAGTTGCAAACTGCAAGTGCAAACCGTTTTCGCTGAACGACGGTCAGAACCGAATACTTCCTAAGTATACGGCATTTTCAGGAAAATGTCAAGAGGAATTAAGCAAAAACGAAGCAAAGGGAGATGGGGGGGAATTGAAGTTTGAATATAAATTGAGCGAAGCGCATAAAACGAACTCATTAAAATGCAACGGCCGTAAGGAATCCCCCTTAAACGCTTGACACAGGGGCGAGTTGGTGGTATACTTTACGGGCAAATCTGCCTTGGGCGCGAGTTTTTGCGCGGGAGTTTATGCCGATGTGGCGGAATAGGCAGACGCAAGGGACTTAAAATCCCTCGATAGCAATATCGTATCGGTTCGAGTCCGATCATCGGCACCAAAAAACGGTCTGTAGTTTCTTACGGACCGTTTTTTATCGTCGTTTTTTTAAGCAGCTCCGTTCTTGTCGTTGTTTTTATTAAATTAAGCGACTTCGTTTTTGTTGTCGTTACTTTGGAAGCATTGCTTTAACGGTTATTTAACGGTTGCTTTCCCATCGGATAACTCTTTTTATTCGATATAACGCTTTATACTGCCATTACGTATATCTGGCAGGGGTTGTTTTCATTCCACAGCTCGGGAATGACTTCAAACTCTTTGAATCCGAGAGAAATATAAAACAGGTTGGTTTTATCGTAATCGTCGTACGTTCCCGTTTTTACGGTTTTTACCTGAATAAAGGAAAAACCCTGTTCGCGCACGGCGTTTTTTGCTCTTTCAAACAGAGCTTTTCCGATTCCTTTGCGGTGATATTCCTTCAACACGCCCATAACGGCAAGTTCCGCCGTGTCTTTTCCCGTTCGTTTAAGGTATAAAAATCCGATCGGTTTTCCGTTTTTACGGGCGCAAAAGAAGACTTTTCCGGCACTGCCGAGTATATATTCCTCTCGGGCCTCGGGAATTTCAAACCACTCGGTAAGCGATTCAAGCACGTATCTCGCAATATCCGCTTTTTCGGAATCGTTTTTAATCTCTTTTACGTCAAAATCCATAACGATTGCCTCGCGAAACCAAACTTTATCGTCTTTTTTAAGCGTTTATTCCGTCTTGTTTACCGCTTTGGCTTTGGCGTCGGCTTCCATATCGAGTTTTCTGTTTCTGAACCAGAGGCAGATGTCTATGCCGATTTCGGTGAAGTTAAGCACGTAGAAGAAGAAGCCGAGGAAGAAAAGGAATCCGCTGCTACCCTGCGTGAGCTGGATTATCTTTCTTGCGATTCCGAAGGCGTAACCTATGAAAAGGAAGACTTCGAAAAACAGGCTCTTACCCTTTGCGGTGCGGGAAACTATGGATTTACGTATGGAAAGGGGCCAGGAAAGGCCGAAACAGAATATAGTCAAAGCTTCGAGAAGTTCTACCATTATAAATTACTCCTTGTTTATTTTTCTCGTGTAATCGGGAAGAAGTTTAGGCGAAACGATTTCGCTCGTAATGCCCGCGTTTTTGCGTTCTTCTTCGAATTCAGCGACGTGCCTGAGAGAAAGTCTTCCGTGCGTTACCGAACGCGATTTCTCGGCTGCGTCTTTTCCTGCGGCTCTGCCGAAAACGATTATGTCGAGCAGAGAGTTGCCCATAAGACGGTTTCTTCCGTGAATACCGCCCACGACTTCGCCCGCGGCGTAGAGATTTTCGACTTCGGTCGAATTTCCCGTAACGTTGATGTCTATTCCGCCGTTCTGATAATGAAGCGTCGGATAAACCAGAATAGGTTCGGTTCTTATATCTATTCCGCCGTTTGCAAACAGTCTGAGCATGGCGGGAATGCGTTTTTCTATCGCGCCTTTGCCGAGAATCATTTCTATCATTGGCGTATCCAGCCATACCGCGCTACCGTTACCGGTATCCACGCCGTTTCCTCTTTCCGTACATTCGCGGATAATGGAAGCCGCCGCAACGTCTCTCGTTTCGAGAGGATGCATAAAGACTTCGCCCTTTGCGTTAACGAGTTTTGCGCCCAGAGAACGCACTTTTTCGGTAACCAAAGCCCCGAAAGACTGACGGGGGTAAGCCACGCCCGTCGGGTGGTATTGAAGAGTGTCGGGATAAAGCAGTTTTGCGCCCGCTCTATAGGCAAGCACCAGTCCGTCTGCCGTAGCTCCGTAATGATTCGACGTCGGGAAGCCCTGATAGTGCATTCTTCCCGCTCCGCCCGTTGCAAGAATAACCGTCTTTGCGCGCGCAACGAAAATTTCTTCCGTTTCCATATTCATAAGCACCGCGCCCGAAGCTCTTCCCTCATCGTCGAGAATAAGTTCCACCGCCGACGTGAAGTCTATTACGGGAATACCGAGATTAAACACTTCGTCGCGAAGGGTACGCATTATTTCCGCGCCCGAATAGTCTCTTGCCGCGTGCATTCTCTTTCTCGAAGTTCCTCCGCCGTGAGTGGTAATCATAGTTCCGTCGGGAGCTTTGTCGAATTCCACACCCAGGTCTTCCAGCCATTTTATGGCTTCGGGAGCGTCGTTTACGAGCTTATAGAGAAGTTCTCTTTTTGCGGCGAAATGTCCTCCGCCGAAAGCGTCGATAAAGTGTATCGCAGGAGAATCGTTAGGCTTGTCAGCAGCCTGAATTCCGCCTTCCGCCATCATAGTGTTTGCGTCGCCTATTCTGAGCTTGGTCACGATAATAACGTCCGCGCCCGCTTTTTTGGCTTCTATAGCGGCAGCAGAACCCGCTCCGCCTCCGCCGATAACCAGAACGTCCGTATCGTAGGCTATATTCCCGAGATTGATTTTGTCTATATCTATTCTGCTTTTCGCCTGAAGGATTCCGGCAAGTTCAACGGGGACGGATTCGCCTTTGTTCGCGCCGATTTTAAGCCTTTCGAAACACTCTTTTTTGTAATCGGGGTGGAAGCTTTTAAGCAGAGTTTCTTTTTCCTCCGCGGTCATTCTTTTGGGTTCGAAGGCAACGTTCCTTTCCCTTGCGCCGTTTACGATGTCAAGTGACTGTCTGAATTCTTTGGGATACATTTCATTGCCTCCTATTTTTCTATATCGCGGTTTGCGTAAAGCTCTTTGAGTTCGTCTTCGGGTTTTTCCATAAGTTCCGCAAGAACGGCTTTATAATCTCCGTTCCTGATTTCGTCTATTCTGTCAAGAAGATGACGGCTTTCGGGCTGAAGGTACTTTCCGTTGAGACGACGCGCAAGCATAGCCACCTGCGGATGGGATATTCCCGCGGGACAACGCGAACTGCACAGTCCGCACATAACGCAGTCGAAGGACTCTTCCGCGCATTTTGCAAAATCTCCTCTCTGAGCGTAAGCTATATACTGCATAACGTTAAGCGACTGAGGACAGTTTCTCGTGCAGGCGTTACAACCCACGCAGGAATAGATTTCGGGATAAAGTTGCATCATTATCTGCTCGGACGGCTTTATCTTCTCTATGTCGTAAACCTGCTTCACGAGAGGAAAGAAAGGCAGAGTCGCAACGTACATTTCGTCCTGAACGAGAGTCTGACAGGCAAGACAGGTTCTTAAAGTTCTGTCGCCCTTTATACGATAGATGGTCGCGCAAGCTCCGCAAAAGCCGTTTCTGCAACCGCAACCTCTTACCAGTTTATAGCCCGCGTATTCCATTGCGCACATTATGGTAAGGTCGTCGGGAACGGAATATTTCTTGCCGAAAAGGTATATATTCACCGTATTTTGCATAACTTTTCTCCTTTTTTAATATTCGTCCGGAAGAACTTCGAGTTCGTCCATACGAAAAACGGGACCGTCTTTACAGACGTATTTGCTTCCGATATTACAGCGTCCGCATTTGCCTACACCGCACTTCATTCTGAGTTCCATCGTGGTATAAATGTTCTCTTTGGGAAATCCCGACTTTTCGAGGCTTAAAAGAGTGAACTTAATCATTATCGGCGGACCGCACACGATAACCGTTTTATCCGCGGAAAAGTCGAGTTCTCTGACGTAGTCGGGAACGAATCCCACGTGACCGTCCCATTCGGGCTGGGCTTTGTCTATAGTAAGATGAACGTCAACGTCGCCCGTCTGCCATTCGTTTATAATTTCGGCGTAATCCACGAGATCGCTTTTGCTTCTCGAACCGTAAACCACGTCGATTTTCCCGTATCTGTCGCGGTAGTGGCGACAGTAGTTTATTACCGAACGCAAAGGCGCTATGCCTATGCCTCCCGCGATAAACAGCAGGTCTTTGCCCTTAAATTCGTCGTCCACGGGGAAAGGTCTTCCGTAAGGACCGCGCACGGTTATCATCTGACCGACTTCCATGGAATGCAGGCACTCGGTAACGCATCCGCAACGTTTTATTGAAAACTCCGTATAGTCCTCAACCGTAGGCGAACTGGTTATGGAAAACATAGCTTCGCCCACTCCCGGGACGGAAAGCATCGCGCACTGACCGGGCTTATGAATAAATGGTTTTCCGCCTCCGACTTTGGTTACGCGGAAGGTTTTTACGTCGGGCGTATCGATTCTTATATCGGTAATTATCCCTACCGTCGGAATAAGCGTTTCGTTCGGTCTATTCATTTCCGCTTCCCCCAAGTTTCTTCATAACGGTAACTATATTAAGGCGCGAAGGGCATTTACTTACGCACCTTCCGCAACCCACGCAGGAAAACAGTCCGTCGTTATTTTCGGGGTAATACACCAGCTTGTGCATAAATCTCTGACGGAAACGTTCCTTCTGAGTGAGTCTCGGCTGACCTGCGGACATTTTGGTGAATTCGGAATACATACACGAATCCCAACAGCGATAACGCTGAACGCCCGAAGAAGTCTTATAGTCGCGTATATCGTAGCACTGACAGGTAGGGCAAACGAACGTACACGTTCCGCAACCGAGACAAGCCTTTGAAAGTTCTTCCCATTCCTTTCTTTCGAAGTATTCGTCGGTTTTACCCGCGCCGAACTTCTCCACGGGAAGCCCTCTTAAAGGAAGCCTTTCCGTTCTTTCGCGTATAAGCGCTTTTACGCCGTCAGTCTCCGTTTCGTTGACTTCTTCGCAAAGTCCCTTTATAAGAGAAAGAAGCTTTTCGCCCTTTTCCGTCTGCGCGGAAAGGTATCTGTTTCCTTTGTCCGTCCAGACTACGACGTCGCCCCGAGGCTCTGCGGGGTCTATTCCGAACGCCGTACAAAAACAGGTTTCTACGGGTTTTTCGCAGGCAAAAGTCACTAAAACGCCGTGTTTTCTTCTTTGCCCGTAATAGGTGTCTTCAGGCTCGGAAAGAAAAACGTTATCGAGAACGGTCAAAGCCTTCGCGTCGCAACTTCTTATACCGAAAACCGCAAAATCTTCTTCTTCGCGCCTGTCGTCTATAACTTCTATCGTTTTCCCTTCGACTTTGAAATCCATAAGCGTTTCGGTCTGAGGAAAGAATAAGTCCTTGGGGCTTTTAAGCGTTACGACGGATTCCGAAAAAACGTCTCCGCTCTTTCTTTCTCTGAAAACCGCTCCGCTCGGCTCTTTCGCCGGAATATAAAGCCTGTAACTCTTTTCGATAAGGTCAAACAGCTCGTCCGTCTTTTCAATCGGTATTCTAAGCATTTTCGCCTCCTTTACCCACGGCGTCCGCGGGTTCCGTATCGCCCTGCGAATAACTTACCAAGGGATTGCGGTTTTCGGTGGTTTCGCCCGCCTGATATTCGCCGTAAAAGGCGTTTATATCCTTAATGAACTTTCTGTTGAGCAAATGAAGAGGAATGTGCTGAGGGCAAACTCTCGAACATTCTCCGCAGTCGGTACATCTTCCCGCAACGTGAAAGGCTCTTATTATGTGGAAGAGTTTTTCTTCGAACGAATTCGACGCGGATTTGTTTTCGACGCCCGAATCGGGGTTATCGAAAACGCATTTTTCACACGTGCAAGCGGGACAGACGTCTCTGCAAGCGTTACATCTTATACATCTTGAAAGCTCTTTTTGCCAGAAAGCGTATCTTTCGTCGGGCGTCATCCGCTCGATTCTGCTTACTTCGTCGAATCTGTGACTACTAAGGGTTTCTCCCTCTTCGCCTATAAGTTCGTCGTAAACCACGTGACGGCGGGACTTACAGTTGTTGCATCTTTCGGGTAAAAGCTCCTTAAAAGGAAGAGTAACCGTTCCGTCGTAAAGCGTTTTGAGAATTACGTTTTCGCCCTCTTCCGTTGCCGAAACCACGCCTTCGCATTTACTGCGGATAAGATTGCCGTCGGTTTTGCCTTCGCAGGGAACGCCTAAAACGACGAACTTATCTCTTTCGAATTTATGCTCGGCAAGAAGCCTGTTGAAGCTGTATCCGTCGCAGGGTTTCATAAGAACGAGAATTTTGCCTTCTTCCTCCGCTTCCTTTATAAGGAACTTGGAGAGATTAGCCGAAGAAAAACCGTCGTAAACGATGTCTTCAAGCTCTTTTTCCGTGCGGAAAACGGCAGGCGTTCTGTCGTAATCGAATTCGCCTTTCTTCCAGCCCACGACTTTGCCCGTCGGATTTTCTCTTAAAAAAGCCGTGGCTTTTTGTTTTATCGTTTCTACGGCTTTGCGCATCTCAAATCCTCCAGTCGTTTGTTTTTGCCGAGAGCGGTAACGTCTTTTACGAAGGAATTCATGGTTTCCGCAAACTTGGCTCCTTCGGCAGCCGAAACCCATTCCACTCTCGTTCTTTCTCTTTCGATTCCGAGATAGTCAAGCATGGAAAACAAAAGAGCCGTTCTTCTTCTCGCGTAATAGTTGCCCGTGGTATAATGGCAGTCTCCCGGGTGACAACCGCATATTATAACTCCGTCCGCGCCTCTTTCGAAGGCTTTGAGAATAAATATCGGATTTACTCTGCACGAACAGGGCACTCGTATTATCTTCACTTCGGCAGGGTAGGAAAGACGGTTGTTTCCCGCAAGGTCGGCGCCCGCGTAGGAACACCAGTTGCAACAAAAAGCCACGATAAGCGGTCTGAATTCTTCTACTTGCATATTGCTTCCACCTCCGCGAGAATCTGTTGATTTTTGAAGCCCGATAAATCCATCGCTCCCGACGGACAGGCAACAGTACACGCTCCGCAACCCTGACATACTGCAGGATTAACCACGGCTACCCGTCTGAGCTTCGTAGTGCGGTCGGGCATTCTGAACTCTTTTCTTTCGTAGGTAATCGCGCCGTAAGGACAAACGTTTTCGCACGTTCCGCAACCGTTGCAGGCTCTTTCGTCGGAACTTGCCACGCAGGGATTGCCTTTGAGCCTGTCTTTCACGAGAAGCCCTATAACCTTAGCCGCGCACGCGCTTGCCTGAGCGACCGTTTCGGGAATATCCTTGGGACCCTGACACGTTCCCGAAAGGAACACGCCCGCCGTAGGGCTTTCCACGGGACGAAGTTTGGGGTGAGCTTCGGTAAAGAAATCGTTGGTGTCCATACTCGCGGTAAGCATGGTAGCCAGCCTTCTCGCCGATTTGTCGGGTTCTATAGCCGTCGCAAGCACGACCATATCCGCGTCTATCGTAACCTGTTTGTCAAAAATCAGATCCGAACCCGTAACGCGCAGAATACCCTTCTCGGGCGAAACCTTGCCGACCGCGCCCTTTATATAATGCACGCCGTATTCTTCCACCGCTCTGCGATAGAATTCGTCGAAATTCTTTCCGGGCGTTCTTACGTCGATATAAAAAACGTAAACTTCCGTGTCGGGATATTTGTCCCTTATAAGCATAGCGTGTTTAGCCGTATACATACAGCATATTTTAGAGCAGTATTCCTTGCCTTTACCCGACAGAGCCGAACATCTCGAACCCACGCACTGCACGAAAACTATCTTATGCGGATGTTTGCCGTCCGACGGACGAAGAAGTTTGCCTCCCGTAGGTCCCGCCGCGTTCATAAGACGTTCGAGTTCGAGCGAAGTAATAACGTCCTTTGACTCGGAATAGGCGTATTCGCCGAATTTATCCAAAGCAATGGGATTAAAGCCCGTAGCGGTAACTATCGCGCCGTATTTTTCTTCCACGATTTCGTCCTTTGCCGAATAGTCTATGGCTCCTGCGGCGCACACTTTCGAGCATACTCCGCACTTGCCCGTTTTTAGCATAGTACATTTCGCGGGATCTATGGTCGCGACTTTGGGAACAGCCTGAGCAAATGGTATATAAATTGCTCTTCTATAGTCCATCCCGAGGTTGAATTCGTTGGGAACGTTTTTCTGCGGACATTTTTCCGTACACAATCCGCAACCCGTACATAAATCTTCGCGGACGTATCTTGCTTTTCTTCTTATCTTAACGGTAAAGTTCCCTACGAAACCCGAAACCGATTCTATCTCCGAATAAGAATAAATCTTAATTTTTTCGTTCTGAGCAGCGTCCACCATTTTGGGCGTAAGAATACATGCCGCGCAGTCGAGCGTGGGGAAGGTTTTATCCAGCTGAGCCATTTTTCCGCCGATGGTGGGTTTGGATTCCACTATATCCACGGGGAAACCCGCTTCGGCTATATCGAGAGCCGTCTGAATACCCGCTATGCCTCCGCCTATAACCAGAGCGCGCTTGATAACGGGCGTTTCTCCCGCCGTAAGAGGGGTATTGAGGTTTACCTTTGCGACGGCTGTCCGCGCGAGAACGATAGCCTTTTCCGTTCCTACCGCAATATCCTTATGTACCCAGGAACACTGTTCGCGGATATTGGCGATTTCCACCATATAGGGATTTATACCCGCCGACTGAACGGCTTTACGGAAGGTGTTTTCGTGCATTCTCGGCGAACACGAACATACGACTATGCCCGTGAGTCCGTATTCCTTTACGGCGTTTTTTATAAGATTCTGACCGGCTTCGGAACACATATACTGATAATCGGTGGAAAAGACCACCCCGCGTTCCTTCTTCAAAGCGTCCGCAACCGCCTTTACGTCTACCGTACCGGCAATGTTGGTTCCGCAATGACAGACAAAAACTCCGATTCTTTGCATTTGCAATCTCCTTTACTTGGAATACTTTCTCATAGCGCACATAAGCGCCTGCTGTGGCATATCGTCGTCTATAAGCTCGGGAAGCCCGTCCGGGTTAAGTCTGTTTCCGCCCTTCTTTCTCTCGGCGATAACTCTTACCGCTTCGACTATCTTGGAAGGTTCTACTCCCCTCGGACATCTTTCGAGACAAGCCATACAGGAAAGACATTTATACACGGATTCCGAATTAAGAAGCGCTTCGACCTCTCCCGTTTCTGCCATATGAACGAACTCGTGCGGTTTGTATTCCATACCGTCGTAACTCGGGCAGGACGCCGTGCATTTTCCGCACCGCATGCATTTTCTCGGATTGACTCCGCTTATACGGATTATTTCTTCTCTTATACCGCCGTTCATCGTTTTTCCTCCGTAACGCCCAGAGCCTCCGCAAGAAGCTCGGTAAAATACGACACGGGAATATCCGCTCCGCTCTTTATAAGATTATACCTGCAAAGCGGACAAGCCGTAACGATAACGTCCGCTCCTGCGTTTTTCGCGCTCTCCGTAATCTTTCCGCTTCTTTTTTTGGTGGCTTCTTTGTCTTCTAAAATAAGATAAGAACCGCAACATTCGTTCCTCTGAGAAAAAGCGACGCTTTCTCCTCCGAGAGCTTCCACGAGATTTTCCATTATCTTCGGGTTTTCGGGGTCGTCAAACGCCATAACCGCACTCGGGCGCAGAAGCATACAGCCGTAATAACACGCGACTTTCCTGTTAAGAGGCTTTACGACAGCCCGTTTTATCTTATCGAAACCTATCTCTTTAAGAAGTTCCGTATAATGCATGACTACGGCTTTACCTTCGTAACGGGAAGGAATCTTATCCCCCGAAAGATACCTGTTTGCCCTGTCCGCAAACTCTTTGTCCGTCAGAAAGAGATTGTTGGTCTGCTTTATGACGTTATGACAGGCGGAACACACCGTAACAAGAGGCGTTCCCGCTTTTTCCGCGGAAATCAAAGCCCTTAAAGCGGGAAGCTTCGTAGCTATTTCGTCTCTCGCGGTAAAAGTTCCTCCGCAACACTGCCATTCGGGGATTTCCATAAGCTCGACTCCGAGTTTTTCCGCCGAAAGCCGAGCGTAAACGTCAAGGTCCTTGGCTTTGTTTTTAAGCGTACAGCCCGGGAAATAACTTGCTTTCATTTTTGCCTCCGACAAGCTAAATATTAAGCCCTTTTATAACTTCTTTAAGCGTATTCGCGCTGAGCTGAAGTTTCGCTCTTTCTTCCATAGTGAGAGGAACGTTGATTTTTCCCTTTATTCCTTCGTGTCCTACGACGTTAAGCGTGGAAAGACATACGTCGCTTATTCCGTATTCGCCGTTCATCATCGAAGAAACGGTAAGCGTGGTGTCGATTCCGCTTAAAAGACATTTGCATATATGACAAACGGAAATGGAAACCGCGTAGAAAGTAGCTCCCTTTCTCGAAATAACCCTTCCTCCCGACTTCTTTACGTACTGTTCGACTTCAGCTGTATCCAGTTCGGGCGTAAGCCTGGAATGCGAAAGTATGCCCCTGCACTGATCTACGGGAACGCCCGCAATGTTGGCAACCGACCACGGAATAAACGAAGAATCTCCGTGTTCCCCGAATACGTAAGCGTGAACGTTGCTCTGACTGATATTATAGTACTCGGCAAGTCTTGCTCTCAGCCGGGCCGTGTCGAGAATTGTTCCCGAACCGATTATATGATTGGAAGGCAGTCCCGAAAGCCTGAAAAATTCGTAAGTCAGAATGTCTACGGGATTGCTGACTATTATGTACTTGGCGTCGGGAGCGTATTTCGTTATCACGGGAATAATGGTCTTGGTTATGTCTACGTTCGTCTGCGCAAGCTCCAATCTCGACTGACCTGCCTTTCTCGCTACGCCCGAAGCAAGTATAACGATGTCCGATCCCACCGCGTCGCGATAGTCGCCCGCATAAACGGTGGACGGACTTCCGCAGAACGGCACGCCCTGCCTGATGTCGAGAGCTTCTCCCAAAGACTTCTGTGAATCTACGTCAATCAGAACTATCTCCGAAGCAAGTCCCATTACGGTGAGTGTGTAAGCTACTGTGGATCCGACGCTGCCGGTTCCGATAATGGATATTTTATTCATTTCGCACCTTCCAAATTTTTATTTTTATTGTCTTTTCTTTTTATAGTCGTTTTTGGTTTCCGGTCGTTTTTTACGGTTCTTCGTTTTCCGCTGTTTTTGGTTTTTTAGTTGTTTTTCCGTTTTCGCAACTTTTCGTTTTTATCGTTTTTTTGTCGTTATTTTGTCTTTGAGACTTTTCGTTTTTATCGTTTTTTTTGCTGTTTTTCGGTTGCTTTTTGCCGTTTTTTTGCTTTTACGGTTTTCGGTATTTTTATTATAACATACTTATCACGAAATGTAAAATATATCTTGTATATAACGTTATGGTCTAATCGATATAACTGTACTAATTCCTTCTTCCCTATTAACTTACTTTCTTTGGAAAAGAAAGTAAGCAAAGAAACTTTCATTGTGGGTGCAATTAAAGATAATACGCAGTCCGCTTTTGAAAGGGCAATGCAACCTTTGCAGAAAGTAAGCAAAGAAACTTTCACCGTGGGATAAATAAAAGCTAAACGCAATCCGCTTTTGAAAGGGCAATGAAACCTTTGCAGAAAGTAAGCAAAGAAACTTTCACCGAGCTTTGCGTAACCGTCAGAGCAATGCGAACTTTATGAAAAGCAGGCAAAAACTTCCACCGTAGGGTGTAAGACAAAACAAGTCCTTAACCGAAAGAAAGTCTGTAATCATATATTACTTGTGGTTACAGACTTTCCGTAAGTTGTTTTATTGATGTTTTCGTTCAGATACAGACTTACCCTATAATGAAGTTCTTTGTTGAGCTTTCCTCTTTAACTTACTTTCTTTAAGAAAAGAAAGTAAGCAAAGGAACTTTCACTATGTCAAACATTGAGGTTTTTTGGTAGGCTTTTTTGCAAAAAAGCCGAAAGTTCTTTGGTTCTTTCTTTCAAGAAAGAACAGAAAAATATTCGGCTACCGAATTGTATAGTTTTGCGAAGCTACAATGGGTCCGGCGTCACGCCGGTCTTTGGTTCTTTCTTTCAAG
>CAVJWC010000010.1:0-34289 GCA_963653425.1 Eubacterium sp.
CAACGAAAGGCCAAGGCAGTGCTTTTACGGTTTTAATGCCGAAATAATCCATTTTAATTCTAACAAAGAAAAACGGATAGTTTATTTGTCCGTTTCAACGCGTTCGCTTTTTGATTTAATTTTTATGTTCTCCCTATGGAACACAAACCTTCGGGTTCATTTTTATGCTCAAAATACGGATTCCAAATCACAATTGCATAGCAAACGGGATTTGAAGCCACAGTATTTTTATACAATTTGATGTACTATTCACCATTTTAACATTCAATTCTTTGTTTAAATTAACCTTTTAAAATTTAATTAAATTTCTCCCTTTGCAACGTTATTTAACATAACGAAAGACTCGAAGTTTCACAACTTCGAGTCTTTCGTCACTTGCAGGTGTCCCCATTAAATTAATTATTTTTTTACAATCCCTAATGGGAACACCGTTTTAACGGCTCTTTTTTATCTTTAACGATAACTCTGTTACTAACCGGCAATTACAGCTCCGTTATTACAAACGCTTAACTGCATTCTATACTACCAACGCTTAATTACAATCCTGTTATTCGAAACGTTCAGTTACGATATAATTCTGTTACTACAAGTGCTTAATTGTGGCTCTGTCATTAAAAACACTTAGTTGCATTCCGTTTTACTACCAACGCTTAATTGCAATTTTATTGCAAAAACATATAAAGCTCAACAAAATACCTATTATAATACATAATATAAACTATATGCAACTTTTTGTCAATTGATTGCAATAAGTAAAGACGTACTTTTTCGCGGGCGGGGACGTTTAGCGGGTGCGGTTAAGGAGAGAAAGGCAATATATCCGTTAAAAAAGGCAAAAAAACACTGTTTTTCCGTAGAAAACGGGGATGCTTTTCCAAGGTGAAAAACTTTTTCATTTTTCAATTTTTATTTTGAAAAATCCTTTTCATATATTTGACATTCAAACTCTCTTATGCTATTCTGTCGCGCGGGAAAAAGTGTGTTCCCGAAATAGACATTATTTTATTTTTTGTCGGAATTTGTACAAAATACAGAAAAGTGTCTAACAAATATACGCACGGCGCGTATGTACCTACAAAAGGAGGTAAAACATTATGAAACTTTCTAAGTTATTGTGCTGCGTTTTATTGGTAGTCGTAGTTCTTGCGGGTTGCGTACCCAACAACGGAAACGACGAACTCGAATACCACGGCTCTTTTAACGATCCCTGCCTTACCGAAGCCGGTCCGCTCGATCCGTTGATCGACGCGATTACTGCGGGCGGTAAGAGTCTTATCTCTACAGTTGCCGCAAAAGCCGGTTCGGCTTGCTTTAATTTACTTCTGAAAGCTATGGGTTTCGATATGCGTTCCGTAGAAGAGAAGAAAATCGACGAAGTAAACGCTAAGGTTGACGTTCTGCAGTCCACCGTACAGGCAGGTTTCGAAAGAGTTACCAGAAATCAGGTAAGAATTCACAACGAAGACGTAATGAACGAACTTCTTGCGAAAGTTAACGAAGTAAGATCTCCCATTCTCGATAAGATGTTGATTCTTGCAGATATTTCCGCAAAAGAACTCGATGAAACTTACGATTGGGAAACTCTTACGAGAGAACAGGAAACTCTGGCTAAAGACCTTGCCGATCTCAGATTCTCCACGCTCAGCGAAAACGACATATGGTACGCTACGGAAAACTTAGCCAACGCTATCCTTACCCCCAGCTACGCAAACGTTTCGGTACAGTTATTCGACCTGTACGAAGAAACTTACGGCGCACTCGAAACGTGGGACACCATGACCGTTAAACCCAGAAGAGAATTCATCGCTTATCTGGCTTATCTCGTAAACAGTATGTGTCAGTTGTCTCAGATCAGCGCAAACTATAAGATCAGCCTTTATCCCGAAGGAGACGCCAACATTAAAGGTATCGAATCGGGCGTTAACAGAATGATCGAAGCAGTCGGCAATCTTAACGAAAAATTCAGCGAAGAACTTAAAAACCTTGCCGAAATTCAGAGACAGCACGACGAAGACAAGATTATGGTTCACAGAAACAGAGTTGCCGACGAATACGGTAACCTCGTCGTAGTTAAGGACGATCCTATTTCCAGCCGTCTTATGCCCGTTACCACCGGCGAAAGCGAATACAACTACGTTTCTTTCGAAGCCGACGACAGTCCTATGATGGTAAACTACACGGGATACAATCACTTTATTTACCATCTGAACGGTCAGGAAAAAGGTTATCTGTATCAGAACGTCGTATCGGAATACAAGATCTATAACGCTTCTATGGGTTATACCGATTACACCACTTTCACCGTAAAAGATTACCTTTCCTCCATCGGATTCAACTGCAACGAAATTGAATTGTACGAGAAGGCAGTAGGTTTCTACGGTTGGATAGGACATGTTATCTACGAAGCTTCCGGCGGAGTTTCCAACACTTTCAGTAAACTTGCCGTTGCTTATTTCCCCTTCAGAACGGCAGATCAGGACGGCGACGTAGCGGAATACGATTCGGTAAACTACTACCTCGGCTGGTGGTCGAGAAGCTGGACCTACGAAAGAACGGATAAATTCGATAACTTCTACCTCTGCTTCGTAAACGCGGATCAAAAGACGTTGTACGGCAAGATCGACAAACTTATTATCCAATACAACGGAGAAAAAGAACCCTACGGATTCTATCAGCGTCACTACAAAGGTTACTATCACTGGTCGGAAGATCAGGGAACGCTGGTACCATTACAGGAGAAGCATTTGTAAGACTGTCTCAGTAAAAATCAACCTATAAAATTACCCCGCCCGTCACGGAATTACCTGTAACGGGCGGGTTTTTTTAGTAGAGTATAAAACGCTTTTTATTTACAGCCGTGAACATCTGACGCGAATCATGGTTCTGTCGTCTAATTTGTCTTTTTCTTTTTCACCCTGCATCCTGAAAATATTATAAAGCCCGCTCTCGTCAAAAGACTTATCGTAGTGTTTCCAGAAAAAGTCGTAGGTTCCGTCGGTCATAATATAAATAACGTCTCCGAGCTTTAACTTTATCGACGCAACGTCAAAGAAGCTCTCTACGTTTCCGTCGCCGTTTACTATTCCGTATCCGTGCGGATTTTCGGGCTTGTTTACGTACTCCCCGTAAAGAGTTTTTCTTTCTCTTTCCTTTCCGTCTATTTTGAAAGCGTAATAAGTCTGAGAACGCGTAAGCGCAATGACCTGTCCGTCACGCACGAGAATTATTCCGCTGTCTCCGACGTGACCGTAATACATCGTGCCGTTGTCGATATAAACGACTGCCGACGTACAACCGGGTTTTTCGAAATACACGCCCCTGCTTTTCGCAAGCTCTTCTGCTTTTTCGTATTCGCTTTTATACCCGGCGTCTCCGCAGAGAATATTTTCGGTTCGTACCGAAGCCGACGCAAATTCTCCGCGCATAATTTCTTTGACGTCGTCGCCCCCTCTTTTAAGACGTTCTCCGAAAGATTGTCTGAAAACGTCAAGAAAAGTTTCCGTAAATTTAGCTGCAACGCTGTATTCGCCGACGTATCCCTCCTGACGCGTAATTCCGTCCGCAACGACGAAAAAATTTTTGTCGTTTATAAAAAAATCTTCCGCCGGATGTCCGCAGGTATTACGGCACGAAAAGTCTTCCGCGGTTACGATTCTGAAAACTTCGCCGCATTGGTTTCTCAGACGCTCGACGACTCCGTCTAAATGCAGTACCGCGTCGTCGTTGCCTTCACGCGGAAAAACGGTTTTCTCATCGGACATAACTGCAGTTAATCGTTTCAACCGCGTACTGTCCAGCTCGTTGCCGTTTCTGTAAACGGAACCTATAACCTCCGAAATTCGTTTTTTGCCTGTAAGATCCACTACGATAACGGGATTTTTGCATTGGGCAATCATTTTCAGCTCTCTTTCAACGGCAGAACTCATGACGTAATTTTCGCTCAGAAAACATAATACGGCTTTGCTTTTATAAAGAAGATTTCTGAACTTAGCGTACCATTCCTTCCCGTCACAATCTGCGGTTTTGTCAAGCGTTTCGTCAAAAACAACCTGAACTCCGCGCGACTGAAGTTCTACTATATCGCAAAAAACGGGTTTATAATCCATGCTCGAATAACTTACTATAACGTAATCGTTATTATCCGCGCGACTGCTTTTAATAAACCCGTTTACTATACATTCGTAACGGCTTGCGGAATTTATAATATTATTCTTTTTACCGAAAACGGCTTTGGGTTGCTTTTTGAAAAAAGCCTCCGCTACCTCCCAGAACTGATTATAGCCCGACCTTTCCGCTTCGCTTTTGGCATAGTTCCGAGCTGAACCGACGCAATCTTTCACCTTCTCTTCGGCGAAAGAAACGTCATTTATAAATTTGCTTAAATCGAATTCTTCGTCTTTTTTATAAACGCAACGGCAAATCTTATTTACGGCTTTTTTAAGTTCTTTTTCATAAGTATTCCTCTCTCCCGTCGTTACGTCGAAAGCTATAACTTCTGAGAGAACGTCGCGATTCTTCGGATCCGAACAATAAACGTAGGTAAAGAAAAAAAGTTTTGCAGCCAAAACGTAGTATTTTGCGTAGTCGGAATTCGTATTCATACATATGTAAGCGTAGCCGAAAGCTTTTATCAATAACTCGCAGTCGTCGCCACCGTCAAAAACGGGCGCGTCGCTTTTTTTAACGTCATCAACTTTGTCCGCAAAACATTTCGGGCATTCTTTATCGCTGTTTTCCGCGCTGTTATAATATCTCCGCTGAAATTCGTTACACACCGCTTCAACGTAAGAAATAAGCATTGCCGGGTTATCGTTCGTTTTTCTGGCGCCGATTTCCGAAAACTTCAGAATACGCTTATAGTCTTTCATAAGTACGGAATATCTGCACGCAAGATTCCATAAAACGGGGTATATGTCCAAAGAAAAACGGGTTTCTTCGTCATTCATAGATTGGTTAATCAAATCTCTTAACTGTTTGACGTCCCTTTTGCGGTAATAAAAAAGGCAAGCTAAATAAAAAATCACAAAGAATTCTCGTTTGCTGAGTTCGCTCGTTTTGGTTTTATACAGCGACATCAGCATCAATACCACGGCGAAATCTTCATCGTCGGATTTTTCGTAAAATTCCGTACAACATAAGATAAACTCGTACGTTTTGAAATATTCCAAACCTTTAGAGCTTATTTCCTTTACAGTATTCAGAACGTTTTCCAATTTTTTCTGAGTCTGAGAAAAATCTATACTATATTTCTTTTCAAAAAGTCCGACGTGCTCCATTTTCCACCTCATCCTAAGCATCGTGTTTGTCGTTGGTGCAATATATAATAATTCAGTATAACATACCGTAAAGATTAAATCAAGACATTTTTGTTTTTAATCCGACGTCCTCCGTTCGTTTTGTAACGGGCGTGAGGTCTTTACAATTATACACGGACTGAGTTTTTACGTCGTACTCAACGGTTGAACCTTTACCAGACCCCGGCAACTATCGCGTGGGGTTCGTATAAGAAAGAAAAAGGCTTCCCTTTCGGAAAGCCTTTTTAATTGCGCTGAATATTAAGCAGCTACGGCCTGAAGTCCGCCGAAGACTAAGCCCATATAACCCGAAGAGCCTGCGCTTGCATAGAAAAGGTTAATGTAGTCGCCCCGGAAAAGCGGAAAGGCGGGAGTTACAGGTTGCATATCGAGAGGATTGATAAGAGCCGAGCCGTTAAAGAAGCAATAAGCTCCGTTGCTCTGGAAAAGAGGCGCGCCCGTTCCTTTAAGGTTATTAAGGATAACCGCCGTCGTCGGATCTTCGAAGTTCATGAAGTGAGCAACGTGATCGGTCGACGCTTCTCTGTTGAAATATCCGCGAATGGGGGTTGCGGTAACGCCATTCGCCGAACCCGACTTATAGATAGCGATAAGGTTGAATTTCTCTATGGTGTTTTCTACCTTAGTGAAGGTGTAACCGTACTGAGCGAAGACCTGAGAACTCAACTGTTTGATTGCGGTAGCCGCGCTCGTTGCGTTGAACTGCTGGAACCAGCCTTCGGAACCCGCTACGTAGGATTCGAGAACGCTGTTGCCGTCTACGTCTATGCCGGAAATGTATCCGCCTGCGCCCGTAGCGGAATCTTCGTCGTGATGGTCTGCGATAATTACGGGACCGCCTGCGCCGATGAGTTCGCTGTTTTTAATGGAAACTCTTGCGCCCCAGGAGTAAAGAATGCAGTTGAAAGAGTCGTAAGCCTTGCAGTCTTCAATCGTGAACTTTGTTATAGTCATCGTTTCGGGGAAGTAAGAAATGTACCAGCCGTTCGAAATGCAGTTTATGCAGGCTCCTTCCATTATCTTTATTTTGGAGAAGATAAGACCGCCCGAAAGCATAGCGTCTTCGCTTCTGTTGGAGTTACCGATAAGGAACGCGTTTTCGATGGTTACGCGCGGTTCTTCGCTTGCTTTTTCTTCAACGCCCACTGCGTTTTCGAATACGAAAAGCTGAGAGTGAGATATGATAACTTCGGTTATTTCGCCGTCGGGACCTACGGGAACGACTCTGTGGTCGGTTCTTACGACGAGCGGAATTTCAGACGCGTCGACAGAGAAGTAATTGCCGATAACGCTGAATTTTTCGTCTTCGTTAAGGTATCTCTTATAAATATCCGTCCAGTCTTTAAGAGATCCGAGAGCAAGCTTATAGTCGGAATCGCTTTCTTTGACTTCGGTTTCGTCAAATACGTACTGAGAAGGGAAGTTCTTTTCGGTAATGGCAACGTCGCCGTGAAGAATAACCGCGCTTACGGCAGGTTGCTGAGGAAGATTGTTCTCTTCTCTGAACTTCGTCCATTCCTCTCTTCCCGAGTTGTCGATAACGGCAAGGTCCATTGCGTCGTAAACGTTATAGCCTTTGATTACCGTGAATTCGAAACTCTTGGTAACGTCTTCTTCTTTCTGGTCGTCTTCGATAAGATAGGGGCGTACGGAAAGGAGGTAATCGTTTCCTACGGCGTCTTCGGAGAAGAGGAATTCGCCCTTGTCGGTGTTGACCGTAACGGTGTTTTTGAGTTCTTCGCCCGAAAGTTCAACGAATTCGTTGCCCTTTTTAACGCTCAGAGTGTAAGCGATGGGGAAAGAATCGATGTTTACGAATTCGTCGTTCTTATTGAGAGCGAGAGCCTTGGGCATAAATACGAAAGCGTTTTCGCATCCGACTTTATATCCGCGTTCTCTGTCCGTGAATTCGGTACGTTTGTTGTCCTGCTCGCGGATGTTGTTCTTATACGCGGTAACGAAAGCGGGTTCTTCTATCGCGTAGATTTTGTAGTCGATTTCACGAACGGTGTAAGTAACATTTGCGGTGAACTCTTTGTAGGTGATAACCACGGTGTGTTCGCCGAATTCCGACGTGTCGAGACTGCTGAAGTTTTCCGCGGTAAGGAAAATTTCCTGCTGTGTGTTATCGGAATAAAGAACTTTGATTTTGACTTTAGTCGGGTTGATTACGTCGTTTTTGTAGTAATACGATTTGATACCGGAAAGGTATTCGATACCCGTAATATGAGCCTGTTCGCAAGCTGCGAGAGTCAGAAACATTGCCGTGATAAGCAAAAATGCTCCGATTATCGTCAGTGTTTTTTTCATGTCGAGAGATCCTCCTTCTATTTTATCCGCTTTTCGGCGGGTAATGACTTGGTTTCGGTTTATATTCGTTGTTTTTCCGTCTGCGCTTAATCTTCCTTTGCGAAGATTATTATGCTTTTGGAAATCTTGTTTCTGTCGCCGGCTTTGACCGTTACCGTTATGGCGGTGGGACGGGTGAAATACAGTCTGCCTACCGAGTCTATATGAGCCGAAGAATTGTCTTCCGTGAAGAATTTATACGAGCGGTCGGTGGCGTTGTCGGGCGAAGTCCTCACGAATATCCATACCACGAGGTTTTCGGTGTAAGGCACCGTCGCGTACATTTTACCGTCGTGTTCTTTTATTTCCACAGATTTGCCGTCCACCTGAACGTCGTAAATCTCTATATCTTCAACGTAAATTTTTTCGTCGTAAACCGCGACTTTCATTCCGAAGTATCCCACCACGAAAATTGAAAGAAGATATATTCCGACGATGATAAGTATTACGGATTTTTTCATAACTATTTCTCGCTGTAATAGATTTGGATTTTACGGACGTAAAGCAAGAGCCACGCCCCGAAGAAAGCCAACCCGATAAGGAAGAGCTTGACGCACGCGGAACCTATTCCTTCGGAGAAAAGCTTATAGGAGTATATCGCGTAAATTCCTGCCGAAATGAAAGCCATAACGGTAGTTTTCGTTTCGTTGGGGTTGTTTATGTCGTTTCCTACGAGAGAATACTGCGCGTTCTGCGGATTCATAAGGTCGAGCGTCGACGCAAAGAAAATCGAACCGTACTGCATTCCCGTAAGCGACAGGAACACGAGAATCGTTTGCCATACGTTGATTTTGGCGAAAACGCTGAATATCATGCACGACGCGAAAATCGATACCGCCGAAGCCACGAGGTTGAAAACCAGCTTGGATGTAAGCGGAAGAACGTAATCCGAAGGTTCGGTCTTTCTCATATATCCAGCCGAGCCTTCCTTGCTGAAAAGCGTGGCGACGATGCTGTTTGAACTCATAAGCGGAAGCAGAATGATGAGCATATTGAAGGCGTAAACCATCATCTGACCTTTAAGTCTCGTATCCATAGCCGCGAATATTCTGTTAAGCAGAAGAATAAGCAGAGGAACGGCTATATAGACGGCAAGGAAGTTGTAAATAACGTCGTCCGAACGAAGACATACGGCGAATTCCTTACGGATTCTCGACCACATGGGCGAACGTTTTACGTTGGGAAGTTCACGACGCGAGCGTTTCTTTTCAAACTCGAAGGACTTGGACATCATACGGAAGAAAAGAGGACGGGATAGAAGGAAATTGAGCGCGGTAAGAACTATTATCGAACCCCACAGAATACCCAGTCTTACGAGCGTATCCGTAGTGAAAAGAGTGAAGCTTACTCCCGATTCGTTACCCGTTACCAGACGAACGAGTATACCCGAGATTTTCATACCCGAGTTGGCTGCGTTCAGAACGTCCTGAACTTTCCAGAAGTAAACCTGTCCCCAGGAGTTTATTAGGTTTATGTTTTCGGGGATAAGGTTAATGAGTTTGGTTACGCCCCATACCGCTAAAACAACTATAACCACGAACGAACAGGTCGCGACGGAAGAGTTCCTCTTGAAAAAGCGGTAAACGTAAAGCGCGGGAATGGACAACAGCGCGCCCGCAAGAACGGGAAGAGCCGACAGCGGGAATACCGAAAGCACTGCCCAGACGTAATAAACGGGATTTACGGAAGAGACTATTCCGTAGCCGATAAACATCGGAACGACGATGGAAGCGAACTTCACAAGCTCGAAAATGTAATACATAATGAGCTTGGACATATAAATCATATTTGTTTCCACGGGGAAGGTAATGAGAATCTTATTGTCTGCGGAAGTAAACAGCGTCTTCATAAGTCCTACCGTACAGGAAATAGCGGACAAAAGAAGAGTCATTCCGAAGAAGATAATCACTACCGAAACGGGAACGTGATCCATCATCGAAAAGAGTTTCAGCATTCGGCTCACGTAGAAGAAAGCCGTCATTACCGCGCATATCGCGATGAATTTGAGTAACGTGAAAACGATTTTGTTGATGGTGGCTTTTTTTGACGCAAGAAAGGAGAAATCGAGTTTATCCTTAAGTTGCATCATAACGAGAGAACGCAGGGCTTTCATTTACGCCTCCGTCTTTGCGCTTTTCGTCTGCGCGTTTTCCGTATTTGCAGGTTGATTTTTATCGTTAGCCGACTTAGCCTGAAGTTTGGCTTTTTCCACGGCTTTTTTAATGACTTCTTCCGAGAAAACTCTTTCGCCCGCTTCTTCGTCGGCTTTCTGAATGCATTCCACGGTGTTCATATAGAACGATTCGAGAGAATACTGTTTTTCGATGTCTTCCACCTTTTCTGTAACGAGAATTCTGCCGTGGTCGATTATGGTTATTCTGTCGCATATTCTTTCCACGACGTCGATTATATGACTTGAGAAGAAGACTATATTGCCCTTCTGCGCGTGTTCTCTCATACATTCCTTAACCTGAAAGATACTGTTTGGATCGAGACCGGTTAAAGGTTCGTCGAGAATCCAGATCTTGGGTTCGTATATAAGAGCCGCCATAATTGCGATTTTCTGCTTCATTCCGTGGCTGTAGGTTCTCATCTGATTGTCGAAAGACTCGGTGAGTTCGAAACGCCCGACCATATCGGCAATACGTCTGTCTCTGTCTTCCTTGGAAACGTCGTAAATATCCGCCACGTAATTTATGTACTCTCTGCCTGTAAGCCTTTCGTAAAGAGCGTAATGGTCGGGAACGAAACCTACCTGACGTTTGGACATAACGGGCTGTTTTTCCACGTCGTATCCGCAAACGAGTATCTGTCCGTCGGTAATGGGCTGAATGCCTACGATGGACTTTATAATCGTGCTTTTTCCCGCTCCGTTGGGACCTAAGAATCCGAATATTTCTCCGCCGTAAACTTTAAGGTTTGCGTCGCGGACGGCGTAATTATTGTTGGTGCCGTATTTTTTGGAAAAGTTTTTAAGTTCCAGACAGATTCCCGTATTTTCGTACATAGGCTCGCTTATTGACCTCCCGTTGAGCTTAGCCGAAAGAGCGTATTCGGCAAGTTTGATTTTCTTTTTTCTTTGAAGCATATCGTAATGCGCGTCGGCTATCGAGAAGAACTGTTCGTAAACGAACCATATTCCGAAAGCTATGCCGATATAAACGATGAAAAATACCGCCTGATAAAATGGGTGGAATACGAAGGTATTCGAGCCTATCGTAAAGCTGGTCGTTACGTCGAACATTCTCTCGCACCATTCGCCTAACTTTTTGGGAATAAAATCGCTGTTAAGGAAGAAGAAGTCCACCGTAGTGTCGCTGAAATTGGAGAACCAGGCGTTCATCATCAGCGCGAAAACGAAATACACGGCGAACCAGCCTATCGAATACCAGAACTGTTTGATTTTCGGTCTTTCGAAGATTTTCAGCGCGACCATAAGTATAGGCATAATCATAGCGCAGTAGTGGTTGGTCCAGAAGGTAACCATTCTTACGCTGAAAAGGTTTGTGGTGTCGGAATAGTTGGGCATAAGCATTGCAAGAAACGCGCCCATAACGTTAATGAAGTATGTGAAATAAAAAAGCCTCTTCCACTTGAATATCATACAGATAGGAACGAGGAACATGGCGGTGTTGCAAAGGTGAATGGGCCACGCCGTAGGATCGAGGAAGGTATCGTACTTATAGTTGATACAGAAAGTGACCATCGTGGCAAGGCTTATAAAGGTAAGCGCGAAGTCGCGGACCTTGTATTCTTTGTCTCTTAAAAAGACGTAAGTCGTAACGGGGAAAACCACGCACATATACAGAAAGACTCTGTGTGCGGCGGTAAGATCAAGAATCTGAAAGCTTATTCTCGCATTGCCGAAGAATACCTGAAGAGCGTATCCGGGCATAGAGAAGAGAAGTAAAAGCAGGAATGCAAAAAGATGTTTTCCGTCGGTTTTACCGAGTTTTTCCGAGTGGAAGGAAAACCAATAGTTCACGCATACAGCCAAACACAACGCCGTTTCAATCGCGTACATAACCGCGGAAAAGGTTATATTTTCAACGGCTCCTTCGCCCATAAGGAAAATTACGTTGCTTTTAATCAGCACGCTCTGAAGAACGTAAATCGGCGTTACGATAAACCTTATCATATCGCGGAGAGCTTTTATATCGAAAAAAGGCGTGAGTATAAGCAAAATAACCGACGCCGCAGAAAGCCACAGCTCGGCGTTTACGACAGCCGTAAGAAAGGGAGAAAGCGGAGATCCGTTCAGTCCGATATAATCGACGCACGCTTCGTTATAGGAATAATAGCGCGCGAGAAAGACCGCGGCAAGAAGTAAAGCCGCAGGCCTGAAGCCCCACGTTCCGCCTTTGTTTTTCGACTTGACGGCGGCAAGAATAAGCAAAGCGGTAAAAACCGCAAGAGAAATACCGAAAATCAGGTAGTACTGCACGTTCCCTCCATAACAGCGCGAAAACAAAAGAAAGCCTCCGCGCTCGTCGGATCGTCTGATAATTACATTCACAATTTTAACACATAAAAATGGGCGTGTCAACTGAAATTCAAGGCTTTTTTATACTTATTTTTACCTTTTCGCCCCCAATCGGGTAACAAACCTGCCTGTTTTTCACTCAAAAACGTATTCTTTTTATCGAACTGTTTTCACAGAACGTTCGATAAGTGCAAACATAACCGTAACCGCAACGGTAAACGCAACGGTAAGCCGACAGAAAACGCAAACACAAAGAGCAAAAACAGATGTAATCAATCGGCAGTGTTATAGGTGTAATTTACCGCTTGCCCCCAACTGCGATAAAACGTAAGCGTTGCAAGCGGAATGCCCGAGATAACGCGCAGATTTTAATAAAACCAAGAACGGAAATATAGACGTAGCGTTACGCGCAGGTTTCAATAAAAACGAGAACGGGAATATAATCGCAGAGAGGGCGATTACACGATAAAGTTATATAAAACGGAGCGGTCGGGATTACCTTAACGAAGCGAAGTTATATAAGGCGAAACGATTTGAAAATATAAGTCGGATTAAAAAGTTTCCCGTAAAAAACCGTATAAACAAACAATCCGAGTAAAAAAACCGTATAAACAAACAATCCGAACTCCAAAAGGAATTCGGATCGTCCGTAATCTGGAGCTGATAACCGGATTTGAACCGGTGACCTCGTCCTTACCAAGGACGTGCTCTACCTCCTGAGCCATATCAGCAACCACATATTATCTGCATAAAAGCAATCAAAAAAGCTTCAATCGCCCTCAGCCCCGTTATGATACAACATTTCCGTATATAAGTCAAGTATTTTTTACAGGAAATCGGTCTGATTTATTTCAGTATTGACTCCCCCGCCCCACTCCGCGCGTCATTTGCGTAGTCGGCAGATTGTGTGAGAGAGAATAAAAGACCGTTATTTATCAGAGGCGTTTTCTTCTGCTTATTAAACGCCGTAAACAGCCACGTTCCAAGCGTTTTTACTCTTTCGTGATTTTATAGCCGAGTTTAACGATGAGCTTTATGGTTTCCATTGCCGTGTTGCGGTCGTATTCTTTTTCCGATTCGGGAAGCTCTCCGTAAGGAACGAGACAGGGCGTTTTTTTGTTTGCGTCGTCGCGATACGGACCGAAAGTCCAGCCTTCTTTTATGCGGTTTTCCGCCCAGACTTCGTGAACGTTCTGCGCGACGGTTTCAGTGAGTTCCGACAATTCGTCGGATAAGACGACGCTTTTCGTGTCTACGGGCATTGGCTTATACATAGTCGATTTTCTCCTTCGATAATTCTGCGGCTTTTTTAAGTATCGCCGAGACGTTTTTTATAAGTTCTATATCGATTTGTTCGAAATTCACGGGCTTTAATCCGAGCTCTTTATAGTGTTCGTCGTACTCTTTCTGCAAATCTCTCAGTTCGTCCCCGCTGACTATACAGGGGTGCAGACGGGCTTTCGCGTCTTTATGAGATTTTGTAATTTTGGCGTATTTCATTACCGTATCGAAATTCGCCCTTTGGTAACCTGCGCTACGCATATAAGCGTTCCAGCGTTCATGTTCGTTGTCGGCAAGAGCGGTTAAGACTTTGTCGTCCTTTATTTTCTTTTCAAACTCGGCTCCGAGAACATCCGCTTGTCCGATGAGAGAACCGCTTTCAACGGTAATTCCGCAACTTTTAAGTTTTGACGGAATATGTAAAGCCGTAGCGGCAGAAGAATTGCGGGAATATTCCGACGCTCTGAAAGAAAAGAGAGCTTCTTTGTATTTCGGAGAGTTTTTTTCTTCGCCGAGCGCGTTGCAATAATATAAATGCACTGCGAAAGCAAGATTTTCAAGCTCGGAATTAAACAGAGCGTCTTCGACGAAAACCGACGACGTCGTTCCGAACAGTCGTATATTTCTTTCGGAAAGATAAGTTCCTTTTTTTTCGAGATTGATCGCGTTTTTTTCCTGACGCACGCGGGAAAATATTTTCGGAATATAATTCGCGTAACGACGACGGAAAATTATGTAAATCTTTTCGGCGGTAGAAATATTCAGATCGTCGGAACCCGTTGTTACGAAAACGCAAGTAGCGTCGGCGCAGGCGTTTACCGTTTCCGAAAATCTGTTGTCGTTTATATCGGCTTCCTTAAACCGTATATCGTAGTATTCAAGTTCGGGACACTGAGAATAAAGCTCTTTCTCTATAACGGAGGCGTTTTTGTCGATAACGGTGATTTTTAAGCTATATCCGTTTATCTGACCGTCAGAAACGACCGTTTTCAGCATCTGCATTCCGAAACGTCCGCCTCCGACTATAAGTACGGAAATATCGTTTGAGTTATCCGGAGTGTCGTACAGATGATTTTTGAACAGAAGCGCACTGCAAAAACGCGAAACTTTATCGATGAAACGGATTTTTAAAGGCGCGTTTTGCGTATTTTCAGTCATGGATTCCATAACGTCGATGTGTACGTGACTTTCCACGAAAGAATTAAGCGTAATATTAAATTTGACGAGTTGATCTTTTTTTACGATAAATTCTTCGGTAACGGCTATATTGTCGTCCTGATTCTCCGAAACGATAAAAAATTCGTATTCTTTGAATCTGCGATAAAGTCTTATGCGGTTACAGGGCTGATAAAGCGAAATTCCGCCGAGTTTTCTGACTTCCGCAAGCAGGTTTTTATCGGCGTTTTTCGCGTTACAGAAAACCAAAGCTTTTTTCAGGCCGTGATTTTTTCGTTCTTTTGCGAGAGCCACCGAATTTACGTTTATCTCGGAGAAAACGCAACATTCAGGCGCAAAATGAAAGAAATAACGAATTCTTTCACCCGTATCGCCTATGAAAGACAGAATAAGTGTTGAGGTTATGACGGGAGCCAGAACGAACATAATGTAATTTATACAAACGTATATCGTTTTCAGCGTTCCGCTCAACCCTATCGATTCGATTTGTTTAATTTCCTGTCTGCCTCCCAAGGTTTTGAAACTGTAAAGCAAAGACGAGAGAACGGAATACAGCACGGGATTTTCGACGTCCGTTCCGTCCTTTACCCATTCCGTAGGCAGAACCATAAAAAACGTCGCGAAAAATATTCCGACCATAATACAGGAAACCAGACTGCTCATATTATGACGCTTTTTTATTGCCCGAAATATCGTAATCGCCAATATTATCACGGCAATCGAAGTAAAGGCATAGACAAGCATTTTTATTTTCTCCTTTGAACCGTCATGCAAAAAATGCGGAAAAACCGCCCGTTCCGTCTTAATTGTATCATACTTTGACCTGCTTTGCAACGGTCGCCCGAAAAAGAGATAATTATTCGCGATTTTTTACGATTACCCCACACAAAGTTCCTCTTGGCAAAATTCGTTCGCGATGATATAATCCGATCCTTTCTGACAAAAAGACGTAAAAGCAAAGCGTAATTACGGGTAACAGACAGAAATTTAATAAGTTGCCGTCGTTTCGGTAAATACCCCCCCCGCGACCTACAAAGTGGCAATAATTTTCTTTTACGGTTTTGTTGAAAAGAACAAAATTTATCGGGTTTATCTCAAACAAGCCTTGCAGTTTACTTTATTGAAGTTATTTCAATCAAACCTTTAAGTTTTATTTTTTAGTTTCAGAAAACAAAATTTTCGATTAAGAAACGAGGCTTTTGGGTGTTGTGGTAATTTAACAACCGTAACAATCCCCACGAATGTAATTTTTATAGGGAAGGACGCCTTTGAAAATTGCAGTAATTTAACAACCGTAACCTTTGAAAATACGAATGGCTGGTATCGAACAACATATTCTGACTCTACAAGCGGTACAAAATTGGATCTCACCGATCCCGCCAAAAACGCAGAGTATTTACGAGATACTTACAGCTACTGCTATTGGAAGAGGAAATAACTATGGATAATAGAACGTTTAATTCAACAACAAGTTTTTTGGTTAAAACCAATAAACAAAAAGCTCCACTCTGCATACGGGTGGAGCTTCACTTTATCTTTATTATAAATAATCGAACGCACTTTACATTCAGCTTCTGCCTCTTGCGTTCAGCGCTTTTAGTTTTACATTTAGATTCCTGTTTCTTTTTTCTTCAAAGCTTTTCTTTGCAGCTAAAGCCTGTTTTCTGTTACCTTCAACGTTTTTCTTTGCACTCAAAAACTGCTTCTCTTGCGTTCAGCGGTTTTAGTTTTGCAGTTAAAGCCAGCTTCTTTTGCTTTCAAATTTCTTTCTGTCGGATTCCGATTCGGTTGTTGTTTCGTTTGGATGTGAGGCTGAAATTTTACTTATCGCGCTTCTTTTTGAAAAGAGAGATAAATCTCTTCAGGCTGTCCGAAAGCGTACACACGACCTGATTTCTTTCGGCAAACAAGCCGTATTTTGTCTTAACGCGGTTGAGTTTATTGAGGATGGGTTGCGTTAAAACGAGAAGGAAAATCACGTTGGAATACATATAGGTTATCGTTACGGGAAGGGCGGAAACGACGTACATAAGGTATCTGTCGAAGGTAAAAGTTCCGCCGGCGGAAACGGTCGTCCAGACGTCCATAAGAAGCGAAAAAGCCGCTCCGCCGATTATTCCCGCCAGGGCGAGAAAGATAAAACCGACTTTCTTTTTTCTCGTCGTAACTAAGCCAACGACAAGTCCTATAAGTCCCCAGGAAAGCATCTGAAAGGGCGTCCAGGGACCTTGACCGAAGTATATGTTGGAAACGATAGCCGTAAAACTGCCTACTATAAATCCCGCCTGTCCGCCGAAAGCTATTGCCGTTATTATAACGATAGCCGTAACGGGTTTGAAAAAGGGAATGGGCGCGAAAACCATTCTGCCTACTACGGAAATTGCCGTCATTACGGCGATAACCACCATTTCTCTAACTCCCGTTTTTTGCTTTTCGAAACGGAAAAAGAACGGCACGCAGGTTAAAAAGGCTATGGCAATGGAAATTATATTGTACTTTCTGTCCTTGAAAAGCACTATTCCCAAGGCGATAACTGCAGGTATTACGGCGCAGTAAACTATAATCGAAGCAAGCAAACTCTTGTTCTTCTTTTTGGGCGCGTCTAAGTTAACCCGTTCGTCTGCCTTTGAGTTTTGCTCGTTAACGTTAACCTGCCTGTCTGCATCGGATTTCGGTTCGATTGCGTTAATCGGTCGCTCGTCCGTTCTGACCGCGGCGCCATAGGAAACTTTATCCGCAGTTGAATCGGACTCGTCCGAACGAGACTTGTCAGCGTTAACCCGTTCGTCCGAATCGACCTGTCTGTCTGCCTTTGAGTTTTGCTCGTTAACGTTAACCTGCCTGTCTGCGGTTGAATTTTTATCGGCTGAGCCGTTTTCGGTGACGTCGTTTTCGGCAATTCCGTTTTTGTCGTCGCCTATCTCAACCTGTCGTCCGATTTTATCGTTACCGCTATCGTTGTCGCCGTTGATGAGGTCTTTTTTCTTATTCTCGTCCACGTTTTATCCTCTTTGCTTTTTCTACGACGTCCTCCGCCGTTACCGCTCCGCCGAAAAAGCTTCTGCTTATACGGCTTGCCGAAGTCGTATAGTAGGTGTTTTCCGAAAAGAACTTCGTCGGCTCCGCTTCGGAAACTATCTGTCCGTCGAAAAACATCGCGCATCTGTCCGCGTATTCCGCCGCGAATTCCACGTCGTGCGTAACCACGACTATAGTCATTCCTTCCGCCTGAAGACCTTTGAGCATATCTCCAAGAATGCGCTTGGAATAAGCGTCTATACCCTTCGTCGGTTCGTCGAGAAGAATTATTCTCGGTTGCATAAGCAGAATTTTTGCAAAAGCGGCTTTCTGAAGTTCTCCTCCGCTGAGGTCGAACGGATGGGAAGATAAAAGCTTTTTTATACCCAGTTTTTCGGTAAGAGCTTCTATTTTCTCCTTTCCTTCGTCGCCTTTAAGTCCCATTGCGTCGGTAGCTTCTTTAAGGTCGTCCATAAGCGTGTTTTTCACGAAAAGGAGTTGCGGATTCTGAGGAAGGAAAGCTACGTTCTTCCTGTAAAGCTTATCCGTATTGTATTCGGAAATCTTTTTGCCCCAAAGACGATATTTCCCGCGATAAAGCCTTTTGTTTCCGCCGATAATTTTAAGCGCGGTGGTTTTGCCTGCGCCGTTTTCGCCCAGAATACACAGAAATTCGTTTTCCCGGACGGTAAGATTCATTCCGCAAAGAACGTCGGGCGTTTCTCTTTCGTAACGGAAAAAGCCTTCGGTTATCTCCACCGCTTTTTCATTATAAGACTTGGGTTCCTTTTCGGCTTTAACTTCGCTTGCAAGCGACAAATCCGCGCCCGAAAGATATTCCGCAAGAAAACGCTTTCCGTCCTTAACCGAAAGAGGCGTTTCGTTCTTTTCGCCCAAAGCTCCCGCTATTTTCATTGCCGCGGGAAGTCCGTATCTCATAGGATGCTTTTCTATTACGTCGTAATAATCGGTAAGACTTTGTGGAGCGGAATCGACGAGAACTTTGCCTTCGGACAGCATAACCACTCTGTCCGCAAGAGCGAAAATCTCTTCCAATCTATGCTCCACGAGAATAATCGTAACGCCGATTTCTTCGTTTATCTTTTTAAGTGTGGAAATAAACTCGCTCGCGGCAATGGGATCGAGCTGACTGGTCGGTTCGTCTAAAAGCAGAACCTTGGGATTCATTATCATGACGGAAGCAAGATTAAGAAGCTGTTTCTGTCCGCCCGAAAGTTCCTGCGTGCTTTTTCCGTACCACTTGGAAATACCGAAAAAGCCCGATATTTCGGCAGATCTTCTTCTTATCGAGTCTGAATCCATTCCGAGACTTTCAGGTCCGAACGCAAGTTCGTGGCGAACCTTATCGGTTACTATCTGTTTTTCGGGGCTTTGCATAACGTATCCGAAATCGGTTACGGACGTTCTTTCGTCGAGCGAATCCATATCCTTTCCGCAGTAGAGAATAGAACCTTCCGTCTTGCCCGTCGGCTTCATCTGACGTTTTATAAGGCTTAAAAGCGTGGTTTTTCCGCAACCCGATTCTCCGCAAAGCAAGACGAATTCGCCTTCCTTTATGGAAAGAGAAACGCCGTCGAGAGCCTTTTTCTGCGCTTCTGGATAGGTAAAACTCAGATCTTTGATTTCAAGAAATGCCATAAAATATTCTCCTTGATTTCCATAGCCGCGGGAAGAACCGCAAGAAACAACATCGCGCCCCAGACGACGAAGTTTTCCGCCGTAAACAACAACCCCGTCATAACGGGATAAAAGTTATAACTTCCTCCGCCGAAAGCGTAACCCAGAATAATAAGAACTACGCATACGGCGCAGTAAACGCTGACGAGCGTATCTCTGCTTCTCCATTTGAAATTACCGAACGCCGTTCTTCCGGGAAGTCCGTAACCTCTTGCTTTCATACTGTCCGCCGTAGTTACTCCGTTTTCGAGGCTCATCGAAATAAGAGCCGAAATGACGCGGAATTTATGCCTTATACGCTCGGTGTAGCCGTTACCCGAGTAAACTCCCATGGACTTCTGGGCGGAGTCTATTTCCCTGAAATTCTTCTTGAACTGCGGAACGAAGTTAAGGACCATCGACAGCATAAGCGAAAGTTTGGGCGCGACTCTGCCGAACAGAAAAACGAATTTCTCGCTTGTCATAACGGCGTGATAGGACTGGAACCAATAATACACCGCGGTTATCGTAAGAGAAGCGTTTATTCCGTAACAAATTGCTTCTTTTGTAACGGGATTGTCGTTAAGAAAGAAAAGAATGGTTTCTCCTTTATGGACGAAAAGCGGATTGGTAAGAGCCATAACAAGCATCAGAGGAAGCGCCCACAAAAGGCTTTTCACGGCTTCCTTCGTATCGGTTAAAAAGAAGTAAAACACCACCGAAAACACCAATGAAATCGCAGTTACAGCGGGGTGAGCGTTAAACATTGTTATGACGAGTACCGCAACGTAATAAAACAGAAGGCACACGGGGTGACAGGTTTCGAATCTTTTCATACGCGCCTCCGTTTAAGCAAATCGAAATCCACCGCAAATTCGCCCGTCTGCACGTTCCGCGAAATCTCGGTTTCGTTGTTTTCAGGGAAAGTCAGATTTAAGCTACCGAGCGCGGAAAAGCCGAAAGAGTCCGTCAAAAGTCCGAATTCGTCCCAGCCTACGTCCCTTCCGAGGTCGCAGGTATAACACCAGACTATTTCGTCTTTGTCTTTAAGAACGTATTTACTGCATCCGTAATTGGGAATAACGTCGTTGACTTTATAAATCCAGCCCGAAAGTTCTCCGCAACTGAATTCGTAAAGCTGATTTATACCCTGAACGTAAATGCTTCCGAACTGCTCGGTATAAATACATTCCATATGGATTTTGTTGTGTCTTACCGCCCTGTCGAGAATGTTGAAAACCGTATCTCCTTTTCTGAGAACGTACTCCGTTCTCGGAAGGATAACGCCGTCGCTCGGGACGTATTTTTCGTCTTTAAGCGCAGGATCGAGCTTATCCATATTGTCAAGTATGGTCTTGCATTCTATAGTCAGGAAAACCGTCTGACTGTCGGGGGTAATATCGTCGATATGCGTAAGATAATAATCCTCAACGGACTGAATTTTAGTTCCGCTGAAAAGCACCGCCAATATGAATATTATCACGCATATAACAACTATATCTTTCTTCATTTTTATTCGTCGCTTTCGCCCATAGCCGACGCCGCTTTTTTAGCTTTTCTTGCTTTGATTCGTTTAACCAGAACTACCGAAAGAACAGCAACGACGACGACGAGTACGGCTGAAATTATAAGAGCCGTTCTGAGGTTGTTTATCTGAGTCTGAGCTTTAAGTAAATCTTCGCCGTGAGTTATCTTGCTTCGGTCGTATTCGGAAAGAGCCTTTACTCTCTTTGCAATGTCGTTTACCGTGTCCGCGTCTTTAAGTCCGATATTCTCGAAAGGATTGAGCTTGTCTCTTATTTCGTCGTTTATATCGTCGATTTCCTTCTGAATCGCGCGTACTTTCCCGTAAGCTTTTTCCACTTTAAGAACGTAAACGTCCTTTCCTTCGAAATCTTCCGATTTTTCGAGCTTGTATCTGAGCCTTACGACTTCAGCGTAATATTCCGTCGTGAGTTTGTCTTCGGAAGGAAGCGCATCTGCGGATTTTTTGTCCGAATCGGAAAAGTACAGAATAACGTCGTCTCCGCCCGAAGCGTTGCCTTTTTTGAGTTCTTCGTTCTCGGGAATAACCAGACCTAAGCGCTCGCACTGCTTTACGAGATTATTATAATTTTCAACGTACCGCATGTCAAACGCCTGAACGGACAAAAACAGATCAAGCGCGTTTTTTACGGCAGATTCGTCGCTTTGGTCGGTCAAAGCTTCGAGTTCTTTGCTGACGCTGTCAATAAACTCTCTTTCTTCCGAGGAAAACTCGCTTCTCATGTCGTAAAGAAAACGCTGTCCAGTGAGATACCGTTTCAGAGCAACGAGAGTATAAAGAGTCTGCTCGCTCGCCATAGTGTTTGCTTCGTCGGGCTTGGAAGTGGGATTATCGGGATCGTAGGTAAACGAATGCAGGAAACCGCCGTTATCCAGTCTGTATTTCAGTATTCCGTCGAGAAGAGTCTTTCCGTTCTTTATGAAACGGCTGTCGGTCAAGGGGTTTATGTTGAGCGCGCAAAGAGCCACTGCTACCTGACAGGTGCTTTCGACGTTGACCGTTCCCCAACTTGCGTAATCTCCGTCGTTCGTCTGTACGGAGGACAGCCAGGCAAGGCTTTCTTCGACGACTTCGCGAATCTTCTTGTTCATTAAAAGGAAGTTTCCGTCTTCGTCCTTCATTTTGGCGGACGTGTACGAATAGACCGTTTCGGAATTCACGTAGGGCGCAAGAGCCTGAATTGCCATAGCCGTTATATCGGGATCGGAAACCGTTCCGCTCATTGCAAAACCGCCGTCGGCAAGCTGAAGTCTGAGTATCTCTTTTATAAAGTCGCCTCTCTGGGTAACGGCGTCTTCGGGAACGGCGTAAGCTTTACTGTCGAGCGTTATGAGTCCCCATATCCAGCCGTTTATACCCTGTCTTCCGCAGGACGCGGTTTTTCCGCGATTATAAGTTCCGTCTTCTATGAGGTTTATCGGCTTTCCTTCGTATTCGCCTATATTCGTGGGGTCTCCTCCCATCGCGATAACGGCAAGAGATATTCTGTGCCACTCGGTCGCTTTGTATTGACTGAGCTTATGCGTGGTTTTGTATCTTTCCGAAACGACGTCGGAAATAACCGCAAGGTAAGCGTCGTAATCGTCTTCGTATCCGTATCTTCCTATCCCTATAGGATACCAGTCGCCGGGAGTAGTTCCCGCAAGCGCAAGAAATTCGGGCGAAAGCAACTTCCCGTCGTACTTATCGGCGTGAACGTCGGACTTCTTCCAATCTATTATTCCGCATATAAGTTCGTCGAGATACTCCGTCGTAACTTCGGCTTTTTCATCCGCAAAAACGTAATCTCCGCAATAATTCCCCTGTCCCTCTATACGCAAGCAGGGAGCAGCCGAAAAGACTGCCCCCACAATGAACAGGAGTAATATCGCGGAAAGGATCAGCGCGGTTTTTCTCATAATCGGTGACCTCCCTGCAATATGTTTTTTTCATTGGCATTCCGTAAAATTACGGTAACAATGAATCTTATGTCTGACTATTTTATTTGCGCGGAAACTTAAACGTTCCCGCGCTATAAACCGTATTTATTGAAGTTATGCGTTAAGAGCTTCTCTCAAAGCTTTTTCGGCTGCAACGATGTCTTCTTTTTCAAGACCGTAAGTTGCGATTACTTCCATAGCCTTTGCGTATGCTTCGGAATCGGTCTTATTCTGCTTATTAGCGATAGCGATAGCGTTGCTGAGAGCGTCTTTTTCTTTAGCTACGTCCGTGAAATATCCGGGGCCAAAGTAAGACTGCTGAAGGTCAGCGCCGTAAGCAAGAGTAAAGGATACTCTCATGATGTCGCCGTCCTGAATGTAATAATCCGCAAAACCTACGTTGGGGTAAACGCCGTTTACTTCGTACATCCAACCGGAACCGTAAGTATAATCGAATTCGCCGAGAGAATTGTTGTCGTAAGGTTCGTTATCGTCTACGCTGAAACCGTCGGATTCGAGAACTTCGAGAAGGTTAGCGGGGATCTTGTTTTCGTGATAGAAACCTTCGATAGATGCCATATAGAAGCTGGATTCAACCTGACCGGTGTACTTTACCTTGATGTTGAGAAGGCTGAGTTCGTAAATAAGAACGTGAGAAGCTCTGAGGTTATCTTCGAGGTGACCTGCTTCATAGCCGAAATATTCTTCGATGCTTGCAACGGTCGCGTCGTCAAGAGTAACGAGAGTTGGTTCAACTACGTATCCGCAACCGATACCGAAAGCGTCCATAGAGAAGGTGAACGTGGGAGCTGCTTTTACGAAATAGATCTTAAGAACGAGTTCCGTGGTGTAGTCGCCGTCGGTAGCCGAGATAACGATGTTGTTTTCGTATTCGGTGAATTCAAGGGTGAAGCTGGTCTTTTCAGAGTCGTCCCAGTTAACGCCGACAGCTTCGCCGTTGTTGGTAACGGTACAAGCGATCTTCTTGCCGTCGTTGTCTTTAGCGAAAACGTCGAAGGTGATCTTCTTGGTTCCGTAGGTCTTACCGTCTTCGAGAGTGGTGGTAATGGTGGGTTTAAGAGCGTCGATCTGAGCTTTGTTGAGAACGGCTGCGATTTTGTCGTTAACGGCGGTCGTGTCGAAAGCTTCAACCTGAGCAACGGTCTTAAGAGCGTTGATTGCTTCTACAGCTTCGTTGTAGATAGCGCTGACGGTCTTCCATTCAGCTTCGTAGTAATCTTCTTCTTTTACGGCGGTTATCTTTTCGATAGCTGCTTTCTTAGCGTTTGCAAGTTCTTCTGCGGCTTTCTTTTCGTCAACCTGAGTCTTGGTAAGAACGGAATCCATATAATCGTTTACGGATTTTACGTCGTACGCGTTTACTTCGTCAACGGTCTTGAGAGCTTTAATCTCTTCGATTGCCTTTGCGCGAGCGTCGGAAATAAGTTTCCATTCTGCGTCATAGTAGTTAGTCTGCTCGTAAGTTTTGAGTTCTGCGATTTTTGCTTCCATTGCGGGGGTAACGTTTACGCAACCTGCAAGACAAGCAAACATAGCGACGAGTACGAGAAGAACAACGAGTTGTTTTTTCATGTTTACGCCTCCAAAAAAATGTTTTTTTTCGTGCCCGATTTCTTAGCATCCGAAGCCCGTCCGCCCGAAAAAGCATAAAAAAAGCCTTTCCGAAGCGCAGGAAGGCTAAACAAACAAAAGTAAATGCTGCTTTCAAAATGTTTATTCGGACCTGTTCCTCACTGTCAAGAAACGTATAGCACCTTAATACACCGGCAGGGTTATCCGACTTAATGAAAGAGTCGCTTTCAAATTACGGTAATGACTGTTGCAGCGGATTTGCACCGCTATTCCCCCCGTTAACGGGTTACTTTTATTCGCCCGATCCGAGTGTATGCCGACTTCAATCGACGGGAGACAGTATAGCATAGTCCGATATTTTTGTACACCGTTTTGAGTGTATTTTTCTTTATATTTTTTCACTAATGAAAAAGCCACGTATGAAACGCGGCTTTTCCCGATAATCGATATCGTTTAATTTAAGGCTTTTTACAAATCGCAAGTTATCGCTTCACATAAATAAAATGAACATTCGCGCGAACGATACTGCGGTTCGGTTTTATTCCGTATAAGGCTGAAGGTGTCCGACCTTTCCGTCGCGACGGCGATAAACTACCTCCGTCTGGTTGGTTTCAACGTTCAGGAACATATAGAAATCGTGCCCCGAAAGTTCGAGATTGTCGATAGCTTCTCTTAAAGGAATAGCGTCGAGACGGAATCTCTTGGTCTTTGCAACGTCGTAGATGTCGTCGTCCTTTTCGGGAACGTCTGCGATGAATTCGAGATTCTTTGCTATATCGACGGGCTGTCTGCGTTTGTCGAAAATCTTTTCGCGATACTTGAGTATCTGTTTTTCGAGCTTAGGCATAACGTTGTCTATGTTGTAGTACATAGTCTTGCCCGAAGCTTCGGCTCTTATCGTGGTACTTCCGTAATTGAGCGAGATCTCCATCTTGCAATTCCTGCCCTGTTTTGTGAGAACGGTTTTAGCGGAAGCTTCGCCGTCAGGAAAATACTTGTCGAGTTTAGCGAGCTTTTTCTCGATAACTTCTTCAAGATTTCCTCTCATGTGGTAATCCTTGCAAATGATTTCGTTTTTCATAAACGTACCTCCTGTTACCCGCGAAAACGCGGAGATGTTCGGTTTTAAGTCCCAAAAGCCCGAAGGCTCGGGGAATAAGCTCTATTCCCTTTGGGTTCGTAATTATTATATCACGAACGAAAGAGAATTTCAATAGCTTTTTTCAAAAAAACCGATTTTTATCGGAAATACGCTTATTAAGGCTCTGAGGCTTAATTCCCTCTTTTAAGCTTCGGCGGTAGCTTCTTCTTTCTTCGCTTCCTCAGGCTTTTCTTCCGCCTGTTCCGCTTTGACTTCGGAGTGTTCCTCCGCTTTTTCCTCAGGCTTTGCTTCCGTTACTTCGGCAGGTTTGGTTTCGGGTTTTGCGGCGTCCTCTGCTTTTGCTGTTTCTTCCGATTTTACGGGTTCTTCCGGCTGTTCGGTAGTCGCGGTCTTGGTCTTTCTCTTTTTAGCGGGTTTTTCCGCAAGAACGTATTCTACCGAAGTTTTTAATGTTATCGTGGTGGGTTCGAGACTCTTGACGAACAGTTCTTTGTCCATATCCACGTCTCCGCACACTACGAGCGAGTTGGAAATCTTTTCGTCGCCCACGGGAGCGTTCTTTATGCAGGCAACGTAAATAAGCATTTTATCGGTGCTTCCCAGCCAGGAAAGCGCGATAACTTCGCCGTTTTCGGTAATTCTCAGACAGTCTTCGAGCTTAGCCGAAAGTCTGCCGTCGGTCATCTTGTTGAGAAGCTTACCTACGCCGTCGTTGAACTTCTTGACGACTTTCTTGGCTTCGGCGGAAGAAGCGAACTTTCTTTCCTCTCCTGCAAGACGTCTGAGACGTTTGTATTCGCCGTCGGTTTCTTTAAGTTTTGCCTTGGCTTCTTTGGAAGCCGCAATTCCAGCAACGATAACCGCAAGTCCTTTTTCGGCGTCGGAAATGTCCGCGTCGTTTTCGGCTATTTCTTTTTCGTTACGAGCGATCTGCTTGGTAATGTCTTTGGGAAGCTCTTCGAATTTCTTTTCTTCTTCGTTAAGTCTGCCCTCTTCTTCGTCGAAAGCTTTTATCTCGGCGGAAAGTTTTTCGGCTTCGTCGTCGCTTACGGCGTACTTTTCTACGTCTCTGCCGTCAAGTTTACCGCGCGTAATTTCGTTTTCTTCGTTAAGTTTATTAAGTTCTTCTTTCTTTTCTTCGCACTCTTTGCGGATAAGTTCGATTTCGCCTTCGCTTAAAGCTTCACACGTAATAATTTCGCATTCCTGCGGTTTTTCCTGAGGAACGAGAGCTTCTCTTTCTTTCTTGGCTTCATCGAGTTCTTTTTCTGCTACGGTCTGAGCTTTTTCCGCTTCTTTAAGCTTATTTTCGCCTTCGAACGCGAACTTTTCTTCCGTAAACTGCTTCTTTGCGTTTTCCGCGAGCTTATTATTTGCGTCGGTTATAACGTCGTTCTGCTTATTTACGGTTTCTTCGTGCTTTTTAAGCTCTTCCGTAAGAGTTTCCTTGTCCTTTATGAGAGTCTGAACATCGTTTTCGGCTTGCTGTTTATCGCTCTGAGCCTTTTTAAGCATTTCTTCGGCGTTACCCGTAGTGAGCTTGTCGTAATACTCGTTCTGAAGAACGGTAAAGCCCGTCGTGTCTATCGGAAGAAGCGATTTATATTCGGGAATCTCTTTGTCCTTGGGCGGATTTTCGGGCATTTCGGGTTCTTTAAGTCCGTTAAGCTCGTTTTCTATCTCACCGAGTCTGTTTTCGATGTCTTTGATTTCTCCGTTGATTTCGGCAACTCTGCCTTCGAGCGATTTGAGGTGAAGACGGAATTCCTGCGGATTATAGCCCATTCCGAAGTACTTCTGCGTTACCGTATAACGGTTCTTAATATCGGTGTCGAACAGAACTTCTTCTCTTTCGGCTTCGAGAGCGGTTTTACGGCTTATAAGTTCTTCCTTTTCTCCGTTAAGAGCGACTCTCGTTTCTTTGACTTCTTCTATCTTGTTTGCGGTAAGAGCTTTTTCTTCTTCGAAAGCCTGACGCGCGTTTTCGTTTTCCTGACGGATAGCTTCCGCCTGACGGTCGTATTCTTCTCTTCTCTGAGTTTCTCCCGCAACGAAAGCGTCGTAGCTTTCCTGAGTGTAGCCGACCTTTTCTATTTCCGTAAGGTATTTTTCGGCTTCGTCGCGTTTTTCTTCCGCCTGAGGAATCTGCTTTTCGATTTCGGCAAGTTTGTCTTTCTGCGTCTTCGCGGAATCGTTTTCGCTTGCGATGGTTTTCTTTGCGGAAACTATAACGTCGTTATATTTCTTTTCTTCTTCCTTCTGTTTCTCGGTAAATTCCTGTTTTCTCTTTTCCGAATCCTTATTGAATTTCTCTTCGGCTTCTTTCTTTTCCTTAGCGAGAGTTTCTTTTTCTTCGGAAGCTTTCTTTGCTTTTTCTTCCGCGGTTTTTACCTTTTTATCGAGTTCTTCCGCCTGTTTTACGTAAGCGTCGTATTTTTCGAGCCGTTCGGCGTAAACTGCCGATTCTTTCTGAGCTTCGGCGCGTTTCTCTTCTTCCTCTATGCGTTTTTCGAGGCCGGAAACTTCTTTCGAGAGTTTTTCTTCTTTTTCCGAATCTTCTTTGAGTTTAAGAGCGTCGGCTCTGAATTCTATAATATCTCTGTTTTCGGTAACGCGGTCTTTTTCGCCGTCGTGACGGGCGCGAGCCTGATCGAAAGCGGTTTTTTCGGCGATAAGCTCTTTTTTAGAGGAAAGTTCGTCGCGCGTAGCGGAAAGTTCTTTGGCTTTCGAACGTTTTTCCTGCAAAATGGTTTCGAGCGCGGCGCTCTGAGCGATAAGTCTGCTTGCGTCGGCAATATCTTCGAGTTTTGCTCTTTCTTCTTCGAGTTCTTTGAGTCTCTTGGCGTCGAATTCGTTTTCGGCTTCCTTTGCGGCTACGGCAAGATCTCCGAGCACGGCTTTACCGTTATCGGCAACGAAATCTCCTATGTCTTTCGCGGTAACGAACACCGTCTGAAGATACCTCAGGAAATCTCCGCCCACGAAGTCGTTAAGATAGTTTATAACGCCTTCGAAACTTTCGGCGTAAACGTTAAGCGATCCGTTTTCTTCTCCCGCAAGGTAATTCTCCGTTTTTCCTGCCTGCATACGCTTACCGGCGCAGAAAAGTTTGCCTTTAAGCTCGAAGTATACTTCGATGTTGCCCGACCAGAACGAACCGGTGCCTAAAAAAACCTGCGACAGACAATCCGTCAAAAGTTCGGCTTTTGTCCAGTCGTAATCCTTTGCCTTTCTTCCCAATTCAAAAACGGTAGAACCGGCTGCCGTTCCCGCAATTACCTTCAGAACTCTCATTTCAAACCTCCCACTCGGTATTTTTGTGTTAAAAACACTTTGGTTTTTAACAGATTTGTGTTATTATATAGTTGCTGTCATTGTATACGGGTTCATTATAACAAATTCCGTATAAAAATGCAAGTAATTTCGGTCAACAAAATGCCCGTATCGTGCAAAAAACAAACAAAAATCGGGTTTTTTTATCAAAAAAACGGCCAAAGGGACGGAAAAACCATGCCTTTTATCAAAAACGACGCATCTCTCGTCAATTCGCAGTATACGCTTATCGATAATAAATTTATAACCAATTTTATCCCCGGCGCAGAACCTTCCTTCGTGTCGGTATACGTTTTCGGTATGTATCTCGCCAACACGGGCGAGAACCTCAACACGATAGACACGATGAAAGCCGCGCTCAATCTCACCGAAGCCGATATAAAAGCGGCTTACTGCTATTGGGAAGAAATGGGACTTTGCATGGTTTACGAAAACCCCGAATTCGGCGTGGTCTACTGCCCCGTGAGAACGAACGAACTGTATAAAAAGATCAAACCCGGGAAATACAAAACCTTCAACAAACAGGTTCAGGCTCTTTTGACCGACAGAATGATTACCCCGACCGAGTACAACGAGTATTACCTCTTTCTCGAAGAAAACTTCTTCGAACCCGAAGCTCTCGTTGCCGTCGTGAAATACTGCGTATCTCTTAAAGGTCCGGGCGTGGCTTATTCTTACGTTCTCGCCGTCGCGCGCAACCTCTCAAAACAGGGCGTCCGGACGGAAAACGAAGTCAATAACCGCCTCAACAAACCTCTTCCTTATATGGACGACCTCAAACGCACGCTCGCCGTTCTGGGTATAAGAAGAGCTCCCGATTTTTCCGACGTCGAACTTTACGGAAAGTGGCATTCGGATTTCGGATTTTCGCCCGAAGTTATAGAATTCACCGCAAAAAACGCCAAAAAAGGCGGAATGGGTTTCCTTGACAAAAAGCTTTCGGATTATTTCAGGTCGGGACTTCTTTCGGTAAAAGAGATTTCCGATTACGAAGAACAAAAGACGGCAAACTACGAACTTGCGCGTAAAATCGTTTCGAACGTGGGACTTTATTACCCCAATCAGCAGTTCATCGTGGACGATTATCTTCTGAATTGGTTCAAAATGGGATTCGACGGCGAAACGCTTCTGCTTATCTCGAAATACTGCGCGACCTGCGGACTCAGAACGCTTAACGACGTGGATAATTCCGTGAAACGCTTTTATAAGCTCGGGCTGACTTCTTCGGATGCAATAAACGCCTACATAGAAGAAACAATCGCTCACGACGAAGAAATACGCGCGGTTCTGGAAGCGTCGGGATTGGTACGCAGAATAACCCGTTTCGACCGTCAGTGTTACGAAAAATGGCTGGAACTCGGGCTTCCCGCAGATCTCATTCTTTACGAAGCGGAACTCTCGGGCAGTGCGAATAACCCTATGGCTTACCTCAATAAAACCCTTCTCGCTCTTCACGCAAAGGGAATTACCACTCTCGCTCAGGCAAAATCCTGTCAGCCCGAAAAAACAACTCCTCAGACGAAAAAACGCACCGAAGAAACGAGAACTTACTCGAAAGAAGAACTCGACTCGGTATTTACGGTGTTCGACTAAAAGACAAAAACAGGTGACTATGGACAAAAATTCTGCATTAAAGATTATCCGCGGAAGAAAATACGCGGCGGAACAGCGCGCTTACGAAATAAACGCCTATCTTTCGGAATCGGACGAATTCAACCGACTTAACGCCGAAATTCACAGGCTTCTCGTCGCGGAAATTCAGGGCGACGGGTCGGCTTTGCAAAAACGACGCGAAAAAGAAAGACTGCTCGGCGAATTCCTGTCGTCGGAAGGGTTTTCAAAGGAAGACCTTAAACCGCGTTATTACTGTGAAAAATGCGGTGATACGGGCTTTATCGACGGACAGCCGTGCAAATGCCTGAAAGACCTCACGGGCGAAGTTTCCGAGCGCACGAGCGGAGACGATATGACTTTTGAAAACGCAGATCCGTCGATTAACGCAAAGTTTATGGCTTACTGCAAAAAATACGTGCTTTCGCCCCAAGAATGCAAGCCCAATCTTTTCGTTTACGGGGCTGCGGGAACGGGAAAAACCTACGCTCTCAACGCAATCAGAAACGGGATTATCGCAAAAGGCGAAGCTTCCGTCATAATGACGTCGGCTTTCGACGCGGAACGCGAATTTCTGAAAATCCACCTTTCCGATCCCTTTGCGGGCGAAAAAATCTGGCGGGAACTTACTCACGCGGACTATCTTATTATCGACGACCTCGGAACCGAACCCATACGACAGAACGTTACCGTCGAATCGTTTTTCAACCTGTTCGACAAACGCGCCTGCCTTATGAAACACACCGTCGTTACTACGAATCTCACCTCAAAGGACCTTATAGACAGGTATACGGCGCGAACTTTTTCCCGCCTCACAAACGTCGCCAACACCGTCGCGGTCGAACTCAAAGGCGGTGACCTCAGACATAAAAAGTAACAGAAAAACCGCCCACTTTTCGGGGCGGTTTTTAGCGGTTGCAGGTATTAGACTTTTTATTTTTTATTTATTTTTTTAATTAAATGGGTTTTTGTATATCGTTTATGCAACGACTTCGGGGATTACTATCGGTTGCGTGGTATCGGTTCCATAGGGTACCAATACTTAGTTCCTCCTAATTGGTTCGCCAATCAATTCTTCAATTAACTCAAGAATCGACTCTCGTGTACCCTCAAAATCGGTTGACTCAAATAGTTTGTCGTCAAACTAACAATACGGCAAAAATCGTAAGACTAATTTTCTTCACAAAAAATACCCCCTCTTTCTTCATGTAACTCAGGAAATTCTATTCCTAAAAGCTCTTCATAAAAAGCAAAAGCTTCTCTTGCGCTTCTTGTTTTATTTACGGCAACAAATAAATGGTCCTGATATGACTTAAAAATCAAATCGTTGCGAATACAATATTCAAGAACAGGTGCGTCATCTTGGGGAGTAAACAGCACTGTAAAGTTTTTTAACAAATCTTCCGTCTCATTATCGTCTATTTTCTCAAACATTTCATCAAGTGAAATTTCTTGATATTCAATTCCTTTCTCAAAATAATCAACGGTTTTAGCTAACACAATACTATCCAAGAACCCATACTGAATGCTGGATAAAACATCCTGATAAATGCGGATACCACTATACGATTGCAAATCCACCTTCATGTCTTCGGCTTCCGCATTATTTGCAACGACACAGCCCGCAAGCATGCTCAAAAGCATAATTGCCGAAAGAATCAATGCACAAATCTTCAAATTTTTTCCCATAAAAAGCCTCCTTGTTTGTCAGTCTGTATCGAAGCCCTGCGTTTGTGTAATTTTGGCTTGATATACATTATATATATTATTATATGTTGCGCAAAGCAACTTGTCAAGTAAAATATTAAAAAATTCTGTTTATTTTGCTTTTGAATGTGAAAAGAAAAACCGCCCACTTTAGTTAGTTATTCGTGGGGAATTTTCGGGTAGGTAGATTTTAACTTCCTACCCGTTTTACATTCCCGCGTGTTTTAATGTGAATTATACTGCGGTAAATTGATTGCACCTACGAATTTGTAGATAATTTCGACTTCCTGCATTTTTCTACCGTCGTATTTCTCGGTTTCACCGATATAAATCTTTTCGATGAAACTGTTGAGAATCTCGGGCGTCAACTCTTCGATTTCCGTGTAACTCTTTACAACTTTCAGAAACTTTGAGAGTTTTTCTTCGTCTTGAAGCGATGAAGCAAGAATGTTTTGTAACTCTTGAATTTGCATTTTCAGATCGTTACCTTCGTCCTCGTAAGATTTTGCAAGGAAGTCAAAGCGTTCGTCGGTTATTCTGCCGTTTACGTTATCTTCGTAAAGTTTACGGATGATTCTGCCGATTTCTTCTTGCCTGTCGGAAAGCCGTTTTAATTCGGCTTTTGTTTTAGACTGAAACTTTTCCGTTTCTTTTTTAGAACCGGACAAATATTCGTCTGTAAGTTCTTTTTCGTGAAGAAAAACGTATTCGCATACTTTTTGCAAATCTTCTTTAACTATTTTTTCCAGGTCGGACACCAAAATACGGTGGCTACTGCACAATCCTTTCTTTTTCTTGCGATAAGTAGCACACGAAAAATTATCCATATTTCTGTGTTTCGCCACTCTTTGAATGGTAAGTCGATTGCCACAGTCGGCGCAGTAAAGTAGTCCCGAAAACATATTCGGCTCGTTAAATTTCGTATAGGCACGCTTGACATTTCTCATTTGCTGTGCCGTGGCAAAAGTTTTTTCGTCTATAATCGGTTCTTGCGTATTGCGGTAGATTATCCAACTTTCCTTGGGTAAACGAATTTGTTTTTTATTTTTATACGACTTTTTCGCTGTTTGAAAATTTACCGTATGTCCGGCATAGGTAACTCTGTCAAGCATATTTTTTATTGTGCCGACGCTCCATATTTCCGGATATTCGCTCAGTTTATGTATGGAACGACCGCGATGAATATTGTATAATTGCGGCGTTTCAACATTTTCTTCCGTTAATTTTCTCGCTATTTCAGGCATCCGAACGCCGTCAACAAACATTTGAAATATCCGTCTTACCGTAGCCGCGGCTTCTTCGTCTATAATCCATTTATCTTTGTCGTTCGGATCTTTTATGTATCCGAACGGAGGATTAGTCGTAAGATGTTTACCGGAATTGCCTTTCGCCTTGAATACTGCGCGAATTTTCTTCGACGTATCTTTCGCATACCACTCATTGAATACGTTTTTGAACGGCGTCAGGTCGTTTTCCGTCTGAATATTGCTGTCCACATTATCGTTGATCGCAATAAAGCGTATGTCAAGGTTTGAGAAATAGATTTCGGTGTAATACCCGACCATTATGTAATCTCTGCCGAACCGCGACATATCTTTTACGATAACGGTAGAAATTTTGCCTTCTTCCGCGTCAGCCATCATTCTCTGAAAGTCCGGGCGATTGAAATTCGTTCCCGAAAAGCCGTCGTCAACGTAGAATTCAATATTGGTAAAGCCGTGTTCTTTCGCATATTTAGCGAGAATTTCCTTTTGGTGAACAATACTGTTGCTATCTCCGACAAGGTCGTCGTCTTTGGATAATCTTGCGTATAATGCCGTTACATCACCTCCGTAATTGTATTTTTTGTTATTTTTAATCGCCGTTTGTCCTATCATAATTGTTTACCTCCGTTATGCGGCAAACAGCGAGTTCGTACCGATTCGCCCGATTGTATCCGCACGCTTTGGCGGGTTATCAGGCGTTTCATAATATCGAGCGGAGTATCTGTTGCGCCGAGTTGTTCCCGCGCTACCACGACGAAGGTTTTATCTCCGATGGGGTGATACTCTAATCTGTAATTGTAATCGTTTTCTTGTCTTTTAGCCGTGTTTTCCGTAAATATAATCTCCTTATCAATGATTTATTTACGCAAAACGGCAGGAAGGGCGGCTTATAATTTGCCGTCTTTTTTCATATT
>CAVJWC010000011.1:0-32643 GCA_963653425.1 Eubacterium sp.
TATATGCGCTTGACCGTTTCGGAAGAAATTCCATCGAGCAAGCCATAAACAAGTATAAATTACAGAAAACGGGTAAAATCGTTATATCCGCAACGCAAAAAACTTCAAAAAATATCGACGGTTCACAAAACCTTGACGGTATTATTCTTGAAAATATGTACGTCGGCATGGCTGAATACTATTCGGCAGAATTATCCCAAAAGGTAAAGCGTGGTATGAACGAATCTCGTATAAAGGGTAACTTTACGGGCGGTTATCTTCCCTTTGGTTATTACAAAACGGGCGACAGAAAAACCGGAGTTAAAGTCCACGTTGACGAAAATCAAGCCACAGTTGTAAGAAGATTATTTGAAGAATTTGCCGCAGGCAAACTTGTGTCCGACATTATTGAAGAGTTCCACGAAGAAGGCATACTTTTTAATGGGCGACCGTTAGCAAAAACGACTGTCTACAATATGCTTAAAAATGAAAAATACATAGGCGTATATAGATTCAATGACGAAGTGTATACCAATATCTATCCCGCTATTATCTCGGAAACACTTTTCAACATCGTAAGAGCTAAAGCTGAAGCCAATAAATACGGTAAACATAAGAAAGACGTCGAATATCTGTTAAAATTCAAAGTCACTTGCGGTTATTGCGGACAAAGGGTCAATTCAGATTCCGGCACATCTAAAAGCGGAGCAATTATGCGTTATTACAAATGCACCGGTAAACGAAAAAACAAATCTTGTCCCCACATCCCCATACGAAAAGAACTGCTTGAGCAACTCGTAATAGACGCCACTTACGAAGCATTGGCAACACCGGAGTTGATTGAAAATATAGCCGACCGAATAATGGGCGCACATAAAAAACGAATGCAAGACGTTTCTTGTATGAATCTCCTCGAAGAACAAATACATTCGACAGAGAATTCCATCAACAACCTGATAAAAGCAATGGAGCAAGGCATTATAAGTCAAACGACGAAAGACAGACTGAACAGCCTTGAACAAGAAAAAGCAGAGTTGCAAAACAAAATCGCCTTAGAAAAAATAAGGGCGCAGTTGATTGTAAAACGTGACGATATAGTCAAATACCTTAAAACGGCTATAAAGAAAGAGCCGCGACAAATGATTCAATTGATAATAAAAAACGTCGTTCTTTACAACGACAAAATAGAAATCCACTTCAATTACACGGAAGCCAAGAGACCTGATGACGAAAAGCATCGGGCCTTTTCTTTTTACTCGTTCAGAAAGAAAGTTGTAATCGATCAACACAAACTCGGTAAGCCGCCGATTGAAATCGATTACGAAATAGTTCTTTTGATATAAACTCTGACGCCAAATTAAAACGGCGTCTTTTTTACGAAAAAATGCACCACGGCTTTGATTAAGTCTGTGCATTTTAAGATTTTCATTCTTAATGAAATATTTAATATAAAAACAGTTGGAAAACAGCTTTTTAGATGATATAATAAAAAAGCAAATTTACTCAAATTGCTTGCATTATAAGCATAACCGTAAAAAATAATTTTAGTATAAAACAGACTTGTTTTTTACCCATCGAATGCGCATTTTTCGATTTTGAGTTTGATAAAAATCAGCTCGTTAATATATACGAAGTATATATTAAAATCTCAGAAAATCGTGTGTTCTGTTTAAGTTTACCGAGTGCCGCCATCCCCCATAAATACGAACCTTGAATTCCCTTCGAGGTTCGTTTTTTTATATATTAAATTCGGTTTCAGCCTTCTTTTTCCTTCAATCCGTCATTAAAATCCCGTCATGGCGTATAAATCAGACGTCCGCTCTTTCATTCTATCATTGCGGAGACTTGAAGAATGAAATCTTCGGGGTTTTCCTGCACGAGTTCGTCGTGGAGGTATTCTTCGTAGACGTTGCCGACGAGTTTAAGATTATTATTTTTGAGAAAATCGAACAGCTCCCCGTAAATGTAGTCGGTTTTGTCGTAATCTCCGCGCGCGTAGCCTACCGCATACTTTCCCGCGGGCATAAAATCGTTGGCGAAAGCTCGGCTTTTCAGTCGGAAATACAACGTCGAAACCACGTCTTCTTTGCCCGAGAGGACGTTTTCTTTGTCCTTGATATAACCCAGTGTGAACACAGCCGGGATATTTTCTTTTTCACAGCGTTCAAAAAAGTCAATCATATTCTCGTCGGTAATTGCTTCTTTGACGCAATTTATTTTCGGTCCGACGAAAACGGGAATATCCTCGCCGATATTTACGACCGAGAAATTTTCGCCGTTTTTAATCGCGTCGTTGCCCGTCGTCAGCGATTCCAATCTCAGTTCTACCAATTCGCTTAAAAGGTTGAGCTTGTTTATCTTATCGTTAATTATGCTTAACTGCGTTTCGAGTATGGTTTCTATGGTTTTCGGCGAAACGTTTTTGACGATACCGGCAATATCTTTGAGCGGAACGCCGAGATCGGACAGAATGGAAATGATGCTGATAATTCCGATCTGGTTATGGGAATACAATCTGTACTTGTTTTCCGCAACGACGGCGGGGCTGAAAAGACCTATGCGGTCGTAATAAATGAGCGTCTGACGGCTTAAACCCGAAATCTCCGCGAATTCTGAAATAGTGAAAAACTTATTCATAAATACACCTTAAAATCCTTGACTGTATAGTTGCTACACAGTATACAATAGCTCAGGTATTCGATTTTGTCAACCAAACGGAGGTAAATTTATGAATCTGATATTGCGGTTTCTGAAACCGCACCGGAAATTATGCGTCGTTACCGTACTGCTTATGACTGCGGAAATGGTCGGCGCACTGCTCGTTCCGACTTTTGCGGGACAAATGCTCAACGAAGGTTCGTCGGCTGACGTAGGTTTCGACGCTATTTTGTCTACGGGAATGAAGATGGCTGTCGTTTCGATTATGGCAGCCGCAGGCGCGATTGCCGGCGGATATACCTGCGCAAGGCTTGCCGCGAGAGTGGGCGCGGATATACGAAAAGCTCTTTACAAAAAGACTCTGGACCTGTCGGTCTACGACTTCCAGACTTTCGGAACGGCGTCTATGACCACGCGTATCGTTTCGGACGTATCCAACATACAGATAGCGGTGGTAAACGTCTTTCAGATGATTTTGCCCGTACCCGTTATCTTCGTGACGTCGGTTATACTTGCCTTTTCTCTCGATAAGATAATGGGCTTGATTTTACTGGGCGTACTTATCGTTATAATGATCGTCGCTCTGTTCGTTCTGAAAGGAGCTTCGCCTCTTTTCAGGAAATTACAGAAACTTCTCGACAGAATGAGTACCGTGCTTCTCGAAAACATCACGGGCGTACGAGTTATACGGGCTTTCAATAAAGAAAACCACGAAACGAACAGACTTAACGAGACTTTCGTTCAGTATAAACAGACGTCTGTAAAAGCCAACGAGATGTTCGCTTTTCTCGACGGTCTGTCCTATTTCGCAATCAACTTCTTCATCGTTATAATTTACTGGCTGAGCGGAGCGAGAATTACCGCGGGGGCTTTCGAACTGGGCGATATTACGTCCATTATAGAATACGCCGTGCTTGCGCTGTTCTTTATAATGATGGCGCAGATGGTAATTTTAACTCTTCCGAGAGCTTTGGAATGCGCAAACCGCGTAAGCGCGGTGCTTGACTTCGCACCCGAAATTACCGACGAGACGGATAAGTTCGTTTCGCTTGACGAAAGAAAGGACGTTCTTTCCTTCGAAAACGTATCTTTCCGTTACGCCGACGCAGACGAATATACTCTCAAAAATCTCAATTTCTCCTGCAAAAAAGGCACGACCACGGCGATTATCGGCGGTACGGGAAGCGGTAAATCCACGATTGCGTCGCTTATGCTTCGGTTCAACGAAGTTACCGACGGCACGATAAGACTTAACGGCGGGGATATACGCAAAATGCCTCAGGAACAGCTCAGAGACAACGTTTCTTACGTTCAGCAGAGAGCGTGGCTTTTCTCGGGAACAATTGCCGACAATTTAAGGTTCGGCAACAAAAACGCTTCAGACGAAGAATTGTGGCAGGCGCTCGATATAGCGCAGGCAGGCGACTTCGTGCGCGCTTTACCCGATAAACTCTATTCTTTCGTCGCTCAGGGCGGAACCAACTTCTCGGGCGGCCAAAAGCAGAGATTGTCCATAGCCAGAGCTATCGTCAAAAACCCTCAGCTGTATATATTCGACGACAGCTTTTCCGCGCTTGACTTCAGAACCGACGCGGCTTTAAGAAAGGCTCTCGCAAGAGAAAAGAGCGACAAAGCAATGGTAATCATCGCGCAGAGAGTAAGCTCTATAAAACACGCCGATCAGATTATCGTTATAAACGAAGGTCAGCCCGTGGGCTTAGGAAAACACGAAGACTTACTTAAAACCTGTAAGGTTTACAGGGAAATATACGAATCTCAGACAAAGGAGGTAAACGAATAATGGCTGAAGAAAAAACCGAGGTTATGCGTGACGCGCCCAAAAACGTCATAAAAACGGCGAAAAGACTGTTTTTACAGCTTAAAAACCAAAAGTTCAGACTGATTATAGTGGTAGCTTTGGTAGTAATTTCAACCGTTCTCAACGTTTACACGCCTTATTACAGCGCAAGCGTTATGGACTTGCTTTTTTCTGCGATAAAAGAATCGCTTGCTACGGGAAAGCCTTTCGTTATGGCTTGGGATCCTCTGGGAAGAGAAATGACGATAATTACCGTTCTGTACGTTCTGGTAGCCGTATTCAATTACGTTCAGTCCATGCTTATGGCAAGCGTCGCGGAAACTCTTACGCTTACTCTGCGCCGTCAGATAAGCGCGAAGCTTCATAAATTACCGCTGAAATTTTTCGACAACAACAAACCGGGCGAAATTCTTTCGAGAGTAACCAGCGACCTCGACAAGGTTTCCGACACTCTGCAAACGGGTTTATTGAGATTTATCACTTCTATAGGAACGATTGTAGGCTCGTTTGCGTTTATGTTCTATTTCAGCCCGTTACTTACGGCTATTTTCCTGGGATTTACCTTAATAAGCTTTATCCTGACGCAGATAGTCGCAAATAAGAATCTTATTCTTTCTTCCGACAGACAGGAGAAAGTGGCTGTATTCACGGGACTTGCCGAAGAACACTACACGGGCAGAAACGTTATAAAGGCTTATAACAATCAGGAAAACAGCGTGGCTATACTTAACGAGTCGATAGAAAACGTAGCCAAAGCCAACGAAAAGACCGACTTTATGACCAACTGCATAAACCCCGTAATAAGATTTCTTTCAAGACTCGCGCAGGTAGCGATATTGCTTCTTGCCTGCGATTGGATGCTTAAAGGAACCATGTCTTTCGGAGCGGTGCAGGCGTACTTCCAGTATATAGGGCTTTGTTCCGAACCTCTGACGGAAGCTTCCTTTATGATAAACTCTCTGCAATCGGCTTTTGCTTCGGCGGAAAGAACCTTTGAATTCCTTGACGACGAAGAAGAAGTAAAAGACACCGACCATCCTCTTCCTTTGGAAAGAGCGGAGGGGGTTATTTCCTTCGAAAATGTAAGTTTCGGTTACACGCCCGATAAATTGCTTATGAAGAACATAAGCTTTACCGCTCGGAAAGGACAGAAAATCGCAATCGTGGGAGCGACGGGCGCGGGTAAAACCACGCTTATCAATCTGCTTATGCGTTTTTACGAAATTAACGGCGGTAAAATCACCGTGGACGGAATTTCTTCCACCGACCTTACGAGAAGAACGCTCAGACAGAATTTCGGTATGGTTTTGCAGGATACCTGGCTTTTCCACGGAACGATAGCCGAGAATATAGCTTACGGCAAAGACGACGCTACCCGTGAAGAAATCGAAAACGCCGCAAAAATGGCGAGAGTGGATTATTTTATAAAGACCATGCCTCAAGGCTACGACACCGTCCTCGATAACGACGCGGCGAATATTTCCGTCGGACAAAGACAGCTTCTTACGATAGCCAGAGTCTTCCTCTGCAATCCGCCCGTGCTTATCCTCGACGAAGCGACTTCCAGCGTGGACACCCGAACCGAAGCGGAAATCGGCGAAGCCATGAAATCGCTTATGCAGGGCAGAACGTCTTTCGTAATCGCCCACAGACTTTCGACCATACGCGACGCGGATAACATTCTCTTTATGGCTCACGGCAACATCATCGAACAAGGCAATCACGAAGAGCTTCTCAAAAAAGGCGGAGCCTACGCTACGCTTTATAACAGCCAGTTCGAGTGAGAAACCGCAAGACCGAATCGGTTACAGCCAAAGAAAAAAGAAGTTGCGAAAAGCAAAAAGAAAGTCGTAAGCAGAACTCTGGGAAAGCTCCGTCGGATATTTGAGTAATAAAATTATCGGAACTATTCGTTGACTTTCTTTCGAAGATATGTTATTATAAGCAAAACGGTTTGAAACGCACCCGTACACAAAGGCTATTTGTGTGCGGGTGCTTTTTTTATACCGAAAAAAGGAACGAACCATACAAAAGATGAACGAACCATACGAACCAAAAGGAGCGAACCATGAAAAACCGAACTGTTTTCAAAGATTTCACAAAATACGTGTCATTCAGTATTCTGGGACAAATCGCGCTGTCCTGTTATACGCTTGCCGATACGTTTTTCGTATCCGCCAAGTTGGGAGCGAACGGACTTACCGCGCTCAATCTGGCTTTCCCGATATTCTGTATAATCAACGGTATCGGGCTTATGATAGGAATAGGCGGAGGAACGAGATATTCCATATACCGAAGCCGAAAACAAATTGACGACGCCAACCGCACTTTTACCAATGCCCTGTATATCGCGGGTATGTTTTCCTGCGTTTTCGTTCTTTCAGGCATATTCTGTTCGAGGTATATAGTAAAGTTTCTCGGCGCGGACGAAACCATAATCGAAACCACGAATACCTACGCGCAGGTAATGCTTTTGTTTACGCCTGCCTTTCTGCTCAACAATCTGTTGCAGTGCTTTATAAGGACCGACGGCAAACCTTCGCTTTCCATGACGGCAATGATTACGGGCAGTTTATCCAACGTCCTGCTCGACTATATATTCATTTTCCCTTTGGATATGGGAATATTCGGCGCGATTCTCGCAACGGGACTTGCTCCCGTCATCAGTATCTGCGTCTTGTCGCCCTATCTTATAAGGCGCAAAAACAACTTCCGTTTCGTAAAATCCACATTCGGCGGAAGATATGCGAAAGAAATTCTGTCAAGCGGATTTTCACCCTTTCTTACCGAAGCCACGTCGGGCGTAGTTATGTTTTTGTTTAATTTTATCATTCTGCGAATAACCGGGAACATCGGCGTTGCGGCGTTCGGCGTAATATCTGTTATTTCGCTGGTGGTTATTGCGGTTTATACGGGATTGTCCCAAGGCGTACAGCCCGTTATGAGCAGTAATCACGGAGAACGAAAACCCGGGAACGTGAAAACCGTTCTGAAATACAGCCTTATAACCGCGCTCGTGTTGTCCTGCGCGATTTATTCCGCGATATTTTTCGGAGCGTCGGGTTTGACTTCGATATTCAACAGCGAGAAAAACCAAACTCTGCAAGCTCTCGCCGAAACGGGCTTGAAACTCTACTTTATCGCCTGTCCGTTTATAGGCTTCAATATCATTATGGCGACCTATTTCATTTCCACGGAAAAACCTCTGTACGCGCAAATCATCTCGCTTTCCCGCGGAATCGTCGTGCTGATTCCAGTGGCTTTCCTGTTGTCGTCGCTTTTCAGAATGACGGGCGTGTGGTGCGCCTACCCTACGGCAGAATTCCTCGTCGCCTTTATCGGCTTGACGCTCTACCTCATAAGCGAACGCCCCAAAAACAACCCCGCCCCCGCAAGCAACCAATAAACAAGCTAACCAAGTCCGATACCGTGCGCAGTCGATGAAAGAATATAAATAAGACTAACATTGTGCGCAATCAATGAAGAAACGGGGATAAGACTAACGCTGTATGCAGTCAATGAAGAAAAGGAAATAAGGTTGAGCCTGCAATAAGGTTGAGCCTGCAATAAGGTTGAGCCTGAGCGCAGTCAATAAATGAAAGAATGTAAGGAATATTCCATATACAAAAAATCTTCAAATCTTCATTTTTCGTTGCAAAAACAACAGACTTATTCGTTCCGTCGTGTTACAATATAACCGTAAAACCGAGCGGAGCGGGTTTGACGGCAAAAGCGTTGTGAAAAACAGTGCGTTCTGATTGCGACAGCCGAATGTTTTTGACTTTGAAAAGCTATACGTCTGACTGCGAAAATCAGCACGTTTTCGGCTATGAAGACCGTTTCGGCTTGCTCGGAAATCGGATTAAAAAGAATTAAAATCGACGGAGGATATGATAATGGAAAATCGGATGTTTTGTTTTCAATGTGAACAGACTGCGGGCTGTAAGGCTTGCACGGGCGCTGCGGGCGTATGCGGAAAGAAGTCCGATACGGCAGTGCTTCAGGATAAACTTACGGGCGCGCTTATAGGCCTTGCGAGGGCAACGACGGGAAACGAAGACCTTATAACCGCAGACACGGATAAACTCGTTCTGGAAGGCTTGTTTACCACCATTACCAACGTGAACTTCAATAACGATACGATAAACGCTCTTACGGCTAAAATCGAGGCTGAAAAGAACCGTATCGCGCCCAACTGTTCCTGTTGCGCTTCGGCTTGCGGAAAGAACGAAAATTACGATATGCGTAAGCTCTGGGAAGCCGACGAAGACGTTCGTTCTCTTAAATCGCTGATTCTGTTCGGCATAAGAGGCGTTGCGGCTTACGCTTACCACGCGTTCGTTCTCGGTTACACCGACGAAAGCGTAAACAAATTCTTCTACAAGGCTCTTTGCGCTATAGGTATGGACCATTGGGGAATGGACGAACTTCTTCCCGTCGTTCTCGAAGTAGGCGAAGTCAACCTTAAATGCATGGCTCTTCTCGACAAAGCCAACACCGAAACTTACGGCAATCCCGTTCCTGCGGAAGTAACTCTTACCGTTGAAAAAGGTCCGTTTATCGTTATCTCGGGACACGACCTTTACGACCTCAAAGCTCTTCTCGAACAGACTCAGGGTAAAGGCGTTAACGTTTACACTCACGGCGAAATGCTTCCCGCACACGGTTATCCCGAACTCAAAAAGTACCCGCACCTTAAAGGCAACTTCGGTACGGCTTGGCAGAATCAGCAGAAAGAATTCGACGGTATTCCCGCGCCCGTTCTCTTTACGACCAACTGCCTTATGCCTCCCAAGGAAAGCTACAGGGACAGAGTTTTCACCACGGAAGTCGTTTCTTATCCCGAAATCACGCATATCGGCGAAGACAGAGATTTCACGCCCGTTATAAACAAGGCTCTCGAACTGGGCGGATATAAGGAAGACAAGCGTTTTACGGGCATTAACGGCGGCGAAAAGGTTATGACGGGCTTTGCTCACGGAACGGTTCTTTCGGTTGCGGACACCGTTATAAACGCGGTAAAATCGGGCGCAATAAAGCACTTCTTCCTCGTTGCCGGTTGCGACGGAGCTAAACCGGGACGTAACTACTATACGGAATTCGTAAAACAGACTCCTTCCGACACGATAGTTCTTACGCTTGCCTGCGGTAAATATCGTTTCAACGACCTTGATCTCGGAACGATAGGCGGACTTCCCCGTATCATGGATATGGGACAGTGCAACGACGCGTACAGCGCAATTCAGGTTGCCGTAGCTCTTGCGGAAGCTTTCGGTTGCGGAGTAAACGATCTTCCGCTTTCCATGGTTCTTTCCTGGTACGAACAGAAAGCAGTATGTATTCTGCTTACTCTTCTTCATCTCGGAATCAGGAACATCCTTCTCGGTCCGTCCCTTCCCGCGTTCATTTCGCCCAACGTTCTGAACTTCCTTGTTGAGAAGTTCAACATCGCGCCCATTTCAACGCCCGAAGAAGACCTTAAAAAGATTCTCGGATAGGTATTGACGATTGGGTAACGAGCGATTACTTCGGTATAAGACAATAACCTCTTTATAAAGCCGAAGCGGTCGCCTCGTAAGCCCGTTTACGGCACGGTACAGAAACTTCCCGTAAGCCCGAATTACGGCTTAAAACGACCAATATAAACGATTATCGGCGCAGGCTCAACGTAGCTTGCGCCGTTTTCTTTTATATAAAGCCGAAAAGCCGAATCTTCGGAAATCTCAACTCGGCGAAATTTTCTGAAATCGCAACTTAACTAAATCTTCAAAAAACTCCCGACTTGACAAAAACGCAAAATCGTGGTATAATTATAGAAAAAAAGACGAAAGCCGTTTAAGGCGAAGGCGAAATCCAAGACAGAGAAAACCGATAACTACGATTCGGACGAAGACGGCTTATTATGCGAAAGCATTTTAAGGCGAAGGCTGTTTGGCAGGGTTGCGGTTCACGGCGAACGCAAGTGCGCAGAGTGGTTTATCCGACGCAAAAAAGAAACTATGGAACTTTATTACGAAGAAAAAGGACGGGGAAAGCCGTTTGTTATGCTTCACGGCAACGGTGAAGATCACGGGTATTTCGAACGTCAGACGGAATACTTTTCCCAAAGTTACAGGGTGATTACGCCCGACACGAGAGGACACGGAAAGTCCCCTCGGGGAAGCGGAGAGTTTTCCATAAGGCGTTTTTCGGAAGACCTTTCAGGGCTTTTCGATTTTCTCGGAATAGAAAAAGCCGTGCTTTTGGGCTTTTCCGACGGCGGTAATATTGCTCTGAGGTTTGCTCTCGATCACGGCGAGAGAGTGGAAAAACTCATTCTGAACGGCGCCAATCTTTTCCCCGCGGGAGTAAAGCGTTCGGTGCAGATTCCCATAGAAAGGGCTTACGAACGTTGCAAAGCCAAATCGGACGACGAAAAATACCGAAAAAAAGCGGAAATTCTCGGGCTTATGGTTAACGAACCCGACGTAAAACCCGAAGAATTAAAAGATCTCGATATTCCTACGCTCGTTATAGCGGGAACGAACGATATGATTTACAAAAAGCACACTAATCTTATCGCTGAAAGCATTCGCGGAGCAAAGTCGGTCTTTGTAAACGGAGATCATTTCGTAGCGCGCAAAAATCCCGACGAATTCAACCAAGCCGTCGCCGATTTTCTGGGGCATTCCATTCGCTCTCAGCGATAACGCGTTGGACGCCCGATAAACAAACCAACCGCGTTCCTTGTCACGGATAAAAAGCCGTTATAAGGAACGAAAAGATAAATAAAGGAGACAGAACAATGAAAGAAACTTTAATCGATCTGAAAGAAAGAAGAAGTTGCAGAAAATATCTCGATAAGCAGATAACCGACGAACAGCTTAACGCCATTCTCGAAGCAGGAACTTACGCGCCAACCGGAATGGGTAAACAGTCTCCGGTTATCGTCGTTCTTCAAAAACCCGAACTCATCGCGCAAGTTTCTAAAATGAACGCTGCGGTTATGGGTAAAGACGACGATCCGTTTTACGGCGCGCCTACCGTTCTCGTCGTGCTTGCCGCTCCTTCGGCGCGCACCTATATTTACGACGGAGCTTTGGTTATGGGTAACCTTCTCAACGCGGCTCACGCCGTCGGCGTGGATTCGTGCTACGTTTTCCGTGCAAAAGAAGTTTTCGAAACGGAAGAGGGCAAAGCTCTTTTAAGAAAGTGGGGCGTTCCCGATAATTACGTTGGCATAGGCAACTGCATACTCGGTTACGGCGCAGAGGGCGGAAAACGCGAACCCGCTCCCAGAAAACCCGACTATATCGTAAGAACTTAATCCGTAAAAACTTAATAGTTTGCGCATTAAGCAAATTATCGCATAATCGATTGCGTATTATACGGTTCTTTTGAACTCACGGCATAAAGAAAAGGCAGAACTTTAAGTTCTGCCTTATTTATTTACTCATTACTTGCTTATTTAAGTTTATTATCGCACTTTTCAAAGAATAAGTTTGTTCGGATAACGAACTTCCTTAAAAATCCCTCTATCCGCGTTCAAAAGAACGATTTACTCTTTTTCTTCTTCGGAGGAAAGGTCTACCGATTCTTCTACCGCGAGATTGACTTTGGCGAGAAGCTGAGGAACGTCGGCTACGAACCTGTAACAGTAGTTATCCGACATAAATTCGACGTATTCGCCCGGGATAAACTGCAGGTTAAAGTGTTCCGCGTTTTTGAAGGTAAGTCTTACCGTTCTTCCGTCCATAGAGCCTTCGTAAACGAAAGAATCCGCGGTGTGTCTGAACTTTCCCTTGCCCGCTTCGTGGTAACCTTCGTCGTTGCCGATAACGAGCTTACATCCTGCGGTAAGAGAATATTCGCCCGACTTGATTTCGGCGCGCACTTTCTGTCGCTGAAAATAATTCCACGAAGGAACGTTGGTAACTACGTTGGGACCGCTGTCGCTTATAAACACGCCGTATCTTCCCAAAGTCCATTTCGCACCGCATTCCGAACAGGTAACGGTGTCTTTACTTGCCGACAACCTGAATTCGCTGTGACACTTAGGGCAGTAGTAAAGAATGTTCTGAAGACCTTCCGCGACGTTTTTGGAAGGAATAACGAGTTTGTTTTCGCGCTGGTATTCGTACTCGTCGTAAACCATTGCGTCGGTAACGGCGGAAATGATTTCTTCTTCGCTCATGTACTTGATCTCTTCCGAATCGAAGAGGTTAGTAAGAACGGCATCCGCGCCCTTGGAGCCTCGGGTTTTTCCCGAAAAAGAGGGGCGATTGAGGTAAGAACCGTTTATCGTAAGCACGCATACGGGTATACGAAGAGTCTTTATGAGTTTTGCTACCGACGGATTTATATACGAAGGCGTACCGTCTACCGATACTTTCTGCTCGGCAAAAAGAGCAACCGAACCGTTCGCGGTAACGACTTCCTGAATCTTACCTATAGTTTCGTCGTCGAAAACGTTTCGTTTAAGCGGAATAACGCCCATAAAACGATTTATAAGAGATATGTCCGAAACGTCCTCGGGGTTTACTATAAAGTTGAATTTCTGAGGATACATAATCGCGGTCGCCAGTTTGATATTATCCTTGGAACTGTGATTTATGAGCAGCATAAAAGGCGACTTGACTTTTCTGAAGCCTTCCTTGTTGATTTTCAGTTTAAGTTTCGCAAGAAGAGGCTTACCGAAAGCAAGCGCGTATAACGTATAAAATATTTCGCTCGGCAATACGACTTTATCTATAGCAGTTTTCATAATCTTTATTATATCAAACTCCGCGGTAAAAATCAAGGAATTTTTTCGTTTTTTAGCTAAAACGCCACGGCTAAAAATAAAAGTTTCTTTAAGTTCCGAAAGAACGCCAATAACTTGACAATTAGTGCGCAAAGTGTTAAACTTCTGTGTCTTGCGGAAGCGTTTGACTTCAAACGGAAAAGCGAAGAAACCTCGGTCTGTTTTAATCTCGGAGAAAATTCGTCCGTGAGCGTTTTAATATAAAAACGTCGGCTTAATCAAGCGTTTGACTTATAAAAACACGAAGAAAGGAAAAAGAATAAGGTATGTTTGTTAACGGTAAGAGCGAAAAGGGTTGCGATAAAGGAAAACCCAATGCGTTTTTAACTTTTCTCAAAAAGAATATGATGGCTGTTATCGCCTGGGTTCTTGCGATAATCACGATAATATTCGTTCCGCCCGATAAGGAATATCTCGGATATTTCGATATGAAGACGCTGGTATGTCTTTTTACGATAATGCTCTGCGTTTCGGCTTTCAAAAATCTCAACGTTTTCGAAGTTCTTGCGGTCAGACTCATAAAGAAACTCAAAAACACCCGCGCTTTGACTTTCGCTCTGGTTTTCATAACCTATTTCGCTTCCATAGTTATCGCAAACGACATCGCGCTTCTGACTTTCCTGCCTCTTACGATAGCCGTGTTTTCCAACTGCGGAAAGAGAAAGTACATTGCGGTGTGCGCCGTTTTACAGACGATAGGCGCAAATCTCGGCGGAATGATAATGCCTTTCGGTAATCCTCAGTCGCTCTACATTTTCAGTAGTTTTTCGCTTACCGTAGGAGAATTCGTTTCGGTTATGGCTTTTCCTTTCGGAGTGTCTCTGGTGCTTATAATCGTCTGCTGTTTCCTCGTTAAAAAGGAAGAAGCCGAAGTTCTTTTCGAAGAAAAGGTAAAAATAGAAGCCTGTAAGCCGATAGTTTATTCCGTGCTTTTCGTTTTGTCCCTTCTTAGCGTGTTTGACGTCGTAGATAAGTATATCGTTCTTGCCGTCGTTATTTTGGGCTTGCTTTTAACCGACAGAAAGGCTTTTCTCGGCGCGGATTACGGACTTCTGCTTACCTTCGTGGCTTTCTTCATTTTTGCAAACAACATGGCGAGAATTCCCGCCGTTTTCGGTTTCGTTTCCGAGATAACCCAAAAGAACACTCTTCTTGCGGCTGCTCTGGGTTGCCAGTTTATGAGTAACGTTCCTACGGGTATCTTCCTTTCCAAGTTCACTACCGACTGGAAACGCCTTCTCGTGGGCGTAAACATCGGCGGAGTGGGTTCGCCCGTTTCTTCGCTTGCAAGTCTTATAACCCTTCGTTCCTACGTAAAAGAATTCCCGGGCGAGGGCGGAAAGTATATGGCTAAGTGCCTTATCTATAACTTCTCGGTGCTTGCCATTCTGCTTATAGCCTGCCTTATCTATTTCGGCTGAACGCAAGTTTCTCGTCGTGGTGCTTATTCGTTTAACCGTTCCTTTCGCCTTAACGAACCCTTTTGACTTAATCAAAACTTTGCGCCTTAACGAACCCTTTTTGACCTGATTGCAAAGCATTCCCGTTTTAATAGCGTTAAAAAAGACTTTCGGAGAATAACTCCCTGAAAGTCTTTCTTTATAAATTCACATAATTACAAGTTTTTTCGTCTTGCGCTTAAAATGCTTTACTGCTTATCCGAAAGAAGCTCTTTATGTTCTTCGGGGAAAACCACGGCTGTGGTCTGATTGGTGTAATTTACGAAGCCCACGGGAGATTTGGGCGGTTTTTTCACGAAGCGTTTTCTCGTGTAATCCACGGGAGTTTTTCCCGAATTCCTTGCTTCCGAGTAAAAAGCGACGATTTCGGCGGCTTTTTCTATAACTTCGTCGGGAACGTCCTTTCCTTCGGTAACTATAACGGCGTGCGAAGAATGAATGTCTTTCGTGTGCAGCCATATATCGTCGGGCTTTGCGAGCTTATTTGTAACGAAGTCGTTCTGAACGTTGTTTTTGCCGGCGTAAACGGTAAATCCGCCGATCTCGTAACGTAAAGGCGCAGGCAGGGTCGCGTTTTTGTGTTTTTTGACCGTGCCTTTGAGATTGTCTCCGCGCTGATTTCCGCGTATAAGTCCCGCTTCGGTGAGTTCGGTATAGATTTCTTCGAGGTCGGAAAAAGTCGCGGAATATTTAAGCGATTCCTGCACGGATATAAGATATTTAAGCGTTTCTTTGTTTTCTTCGAGAAGTCCGCGCGTGTACTCGGCTGTCTTTTTAAGTTTCAGAGCTTTTTTGAAGAAGGCTTCCGCGTTTGCCTGAGGAGTTTTCGTTTCGTCGAGAGTAATGGTTACAGGCTTGTTATCATCGTAGAAGTTTTCGACGGTAACGAACTTCTGTCCCTTTTTTATGCGGTAGATATTTGCGAGAACGAGATTGCCTTGGTCCGAAAGTTTCTTGCTGTCATCCGAAGAAAGCAAAGCTTCCGTCTGAACGGCGATTTTCTTTTCGGTGCGGGCTTTCGCGTTCTTGACCACCGTCGATATGTGGCGGGATTTTTCCTTAAACCTCTGCCTTACGTTCTTTTCCGTAAAATAATAGTCGAAAGCCTGATTAAGCGTATCGAAAAGCTTGGGCTGTCCGCGTTTACTTCTGTAAATAACGGGGAAAACGTCGGTAATTTCGCCTCCGACTTCGAGGACGTTGGGCGCGGGCGAACGAAGAGACTCCATAAACGAAGAAAATCTTTCCGCTGTTTCTTTTGCGAGATTCACGTCGGAAGGACGGGTTCTGTCCATTCCGAACAGGATTTCGTTAAGCGTGTCTTTGCTTATTCCGAGAACGCCGTTTTCCAGCGCGAAAAAGGGGTTTTCCGAATTGAGAACAAGTGCGGTTATGCCTTTCGTGTCGTCGGGCGCAACCTTATCTCTCGGCGCGAAAAAGCTGTATTTCGTCCCCGGGAAAAACTGCCGTTCTTTTTCGGTATCGAGAGAAACCTTCTTTATCGTGTCGAAAATAACGTAGTTTTCGTCGGTCAGAACGATATTCGAATTCTTTCCCGTGAGTTCTATTATGAGGTGGCGGGTATAAGGGTATCCGAGTTCGTTCGTGCCTTCCAGAGAAAAGTCGGCTACGCGCTCGAAAGGAATGCCCGAAACGCCCGTAATCAGGGCGTTGGAAAGGTGTTTTCTTAAAAGCATGCAAAAGGACGGAGCCGAAGAGGGCGACTGATAGGAAACCGACGTAAGATGCATACGGCAGACGTTGGGGTTGGAACACAGAGTGAGCTTGTAATTGTTTCTGTCCGCGTATACCGTAAGCTGAATTTCGTCCCTTTCGGGTTGAACGATTTTATTTATTCTTCCGCCTTTTAGGAGGCGATCGAGTTCTTCTGTTATAATTTTATAGCTGATAGCGTCTATTGACATTTGTACGTTTTCCTTTTAAGAAATTTCGTCCGCGTAGCCGTTTAGCGGGAAACTTTCACGGGCTTTTATAAAAACGACGGGCGGAATACGCAAACATTATACACTATTTTGCAATTTATGACAAGAAAATGTTTGCCAATACGAGATATTTATGATATAATAAACTGCTGTGAACAACGTTCCCACATCAGGAGGATATTTATGAATTATACAATCGAAAAGAAAGAGGTTTCCGTTGAGGTTACTCTGAACATAACCGCAGAAGAATGGGCTAAACATTGCGACGAAGCTTTTGCCAAGAACAAAGGCAAATATTCCGTTCCCGGTTTCAGAAAGGGACACGTTCCCCGTAAGATTCTCGAGAACACCTACGGTAAGGAATTCCTTTACGACGAAGCTCTCGACATTTGTTTCGGCAACTATTACGGAGAAGCTCTCGAAAGCGATAAAACCATCGAAGTTCTTTCCTATCCCACGCTTAACGAATTCAACGTTCAGGACGACGGAAGCGTAGTGGTTAAGGCTGAAGCTCCCGTTAAACCTCAGGTTAAACTGGGCGCATACACCGGACTCGAAATAGAAAAGACCGACGCAACCGTTACCGAAGAAGAAGTTCAGGCTGAACTTAAAAGAACGCTCGACAAGTATTCGAGAATGGTAAACGTAGAAGACAGAGCCGTTGAAAACGGAGATACCGTTACCATCGATTACAGCGGAAGCGTAGACGGCGTAGTATTCGAAGGCGGTACGGCTGAAAATCAGAAACTTGTTATCGGTTCGGGTACCTTTATTCCCGGATTCGAAGAACAGCTTATCGGTATGAATATCGGCGAAGAAAAAGACATCAACGTTAAATTCCCCGAAGAATATCACGCGGAAGAACTCAAAGGAAAGGACAGCGTTTTCCACATTAAGCTTCACAAAATCGAAAAGAAAGAAGTTCCCGAACTCACCGACGACTTCGCTAAGGACATTTCCGAATTCGATTCCAAAGACGCTTACGTAGCCGATCTCAGAAAGAGAATGACCGAAACGAAAGAAAAGAGAGCCGAAACTCTCGACGAAAACAAGCTTGTGGAAGCCATTACCGCAAATGCGGAAGTTCCCGAGTCCAGATTCCTTATCGAAAGAGAAATGGATTACTACCTCGGCGATTTCGAAAGAATGCTTTCCGGTCAGGGTATAACTATGGAACAGTATGCTAAATATACTAACCAGACCAGAGAACAGATCAGAGAAACCAACAGAGACAGAGCCGTTATCGAAGTTAAGACTCAGCTCGTTATAGACGCCGTTATAGAGAAAGAAAACCTTACGGCTACCGAAGAACAGAAACAGGCAATGTACGAAACCTACGCAAAAGAAGCGGGTAAGGACCTCGAAGCGTATAAAGCCGAACTTCCCAAGGAAGCGGACGGATATATCGCTCGTCAGGCAACCGTAAAGAACTTCTTCGATTTCATTAAGAAGAACAACAGCTTCGTAGCTAAGAAAGAAGACGCCGAAGAAGCAAAGGCTGAATAATCGGCAGAACTTTTTACAGGGCGTTTGGTTGGTTTAAGCGGTAGATTTACGGCAAAAACAACGAATTCCAAGGACAAATTGTAAGGTATAGGGCGTTCTCGGACGTCCTATACTAATAAATAGGCTTATAACGCCGTATATAAGCGGAACGTTACGGTAATTATCGATAAAGAACGTACCGCTTGGCGTCTCTGCCTTATATAATGTTTTTCAATTTATAAGAACGCGGACGTTATAAGCGGAAGAGAAAGGCAAAAATTAAAATTTAATAAAAAATACGTTTTCGGCGCGTATAATATCGTCGGACGATATAGTCGAAAAACTTTCGGGAGGGTTTAAGTGTTATACGAACAAACCGATATCAAGACTCTGATGCTTGACGACAGAATTATTATTCTTAACGGCGAGATAAACGAGTATACGGCAAACGATATAGTTACTAAGCTTCTTTATCTCAACAATAAAGACAGCACCAGCGATATTTTTATGTATATCAACAGTCCCGGCGGAACGGTTTCCGACGGACTTGCGATTTTCGATACGATGAACCACGTCAAATGCGACGTTTCTACCATATGTATCGGAATGGCTTGCAGTATGGGCGCGTTTCTGCTTGCCGGCGGAACCAGGGGAAAGAGATATTCTCTGCCCAACAGCAGTATTATGATTCATCAGCCCTTGGGCGGTGCAAGCGGTCAGGCGAGCGACGTCGCCATAGTCGCGCAACAGATTCTTAAAACCAAAGAAAAGCTCAATCGTATTCTTTCGGAAAGATGCGGACAGCCCATAGAAAAGGTTTCGGTCGATACCGACAGAGACTTTTATATGACGCCCGAAGAAGCGAAGGAATACGGTCTTATCGATAAAGTTCTTTACCCCGAAGAAAAATAAGGAGGAAAGATATGGTACAACAAAAATGTTCTTTTTGCGGAAAGGCAAAGCCTGAAATAAGATCTCTCGTCGCAGGACCGAATAACGTTTTCATCTGCAACGAATGCGTGGATATATGCTATTCTCTTATGAACGCGGAGGAAGCTAAAAGCGAAGTCGCGGAAGATTTCGTTCTTCCTACGCCCAGTCAGATAAGGAAACGGCTCGACGACTACGTTATAGGTCAGGACAGAGCGAAGAAGATTCTTTCCGTTGCGGTTTACAACCACTATAAGAGAGTTTACGGAAAGGGCGAAGCGAAATCCGCGGACGACGACGGAATAGAACTTGACAAAAGCAACGTTCTTCTCTTGGGTCCTACGGGTTCGGGTAAAACTCTTCTTGCAAAAACTCTTGCGAGAATTCTGAACGTTCCTTTCGCCGCAGCCGACGCTACGACCATAACCGAAGCGGGCTACGTCGGAGAAGACGTGGAAAACATTCTTCTCAAACTCATACAAAACGCGGATTACGACATAGAAAAGGCTCAGAGAGGCATTATCTATATCGACGAAATCGATAAAATAGCCAAGAAAGGCGAAAACGTTTCCATCACGAGAGACGTTTCGGGCGAAGGCGTCCAGCAGGCTCTTCTGAAAATAATAGAAAGCACGATAGCCAACGTTCCGCCTCAGGGAGGAAGAAAACATCCTCAGCAGGAATGTCTTACGATAGACACCAGCAACATTCTCTTCATATGCGGAGGAGCTTTCGTAGGCCTCGACAAAATCGTTCAGCACAGAGTAAACAAGTCCTCCATGGGCTTCAGAGTTACGTCGGACGAAGGCAAAAAAGCCGACAACATTCTCGACCTCGTTCAGCCTCAGGACTTCATAAAATACGGTCTTATTCCCGAATTCGTGGGAAGACTTCCCATTTCGGTGGCTCTTAACGAACTTGACGAAAACGCTCTCGTAAGAATACTTACCGAGCCTAAGAACGCGCTTACCAAACAGTTTGAAAAGCTTCTCGGAATGGACGGCATCGACGTTGAGTTCCAGCCCGACGCGGTAAGAGCCGTCGCCGCCGAAGCCATCAAGCTCAAAACGGGCGCGAGAGGTCTGAGAGCCATTCTCGAAAATATGCTTCTGGGATTTATGTACGACAGTCCCGACGACAGGACCATTGAAAAAGTAGTAATAACCAAGGAATGCGTCGAAGGTACGCAGGCGCCTCTGATTATCAGAAAAGAAGTCGCCTGAGCCGGAGCGAAGGAACGGACGGTTTCAGTCCTTTCAAGGAGAAATAACAGATGGAAGAAAAGCTTTTACCGGTAATAGCGTTGAGAGGCGTGGTTGTTTTCCCCGATTGTACCGCGTCGATAGACATCGGCAGGGAAAAGACTCTCAGCGCGGTAGATACCGCTTTTAAGGGCAACGGCGAAGTTCTTTGCCTTACCCAGCGCGACATCAACGTTTCCGATCCGTCGGAAGCCGACGTTTACCACGTGGGAACGGTTGCAAAAGTCCGTCAGGTGCTTAAACTGCCCAACAACAATATGAGAGTTCTTATCGCAGGCGCATACAGAGCCGAAGCGACGGAACTCGACTTTGACGGTAAGTTCATTACCGCCAAGGCTCAGCCTCTCAATACGGTTAATTCCGATACCATACGCGCGGAGGCTATTTTCAGACAGTGTCGCGAAAAGCTTTCCGAACTTTCTGGCAACAAAAAAATCACGAGGGAACTCTTTCTCGAACTCAGTAATACCTATAAGTACGACGTGTTCGTCGACCTTTTAGCCAACGCGCTCGTATATCAGGACGACAGAAAACAACAGTTTATAGAAGAAACCGATACCGAAGTCCGTCTCGAAGAAATCGACAAGGTTATGAGTACCGAAATCGAAATCGCCAAGATGGATAAGCGTATCGCCAACCGCGTAAAAACGCAGATAGATCAGGGACAGAAAGAGTATTATCTTAAAGAGCAGATGCGCGCCATCGGAGCCGAACTCGGAGACGAGAACGAAGCCGTCGAACTCGAAAAGAAGATAAAAGAAGCTCATATGCCCGAAGAAGTGGAGCAGAAAGCCCTTAAAGAGCTTGCGAGAATGGCAAAAATGGCGCCTTCTTCGCCCGACGCTTCGGTTATAAGAACCTATATCGACTGGCTTACCGATCTTAAATGGAATTACGCCACCGAAGACAACCAGAATCTCAGACGCGCCAAGGAAATTCTCGACGAAGACCATTTCGGACTTGATAAAATCAAGGAAAGAATTCTCGAATACCTTGCCGTTATGCATCTTACGGGCGGTCTTAAAAGCCCTATTCTGTGTTTCGTAGGTCCTCCGGGAGTAGGTAAAACCAGTATAGTCAAGTCCATTGCGCGCGCTCTCGGAAGAAAGTACGTGAGAATGAGTCTCGGAGGAGTCCGCGACGAAGCCGAAATAAGAGGACACAGAAGGACCTATATCGGAGCGATGCCCGGTAAGATTATCTATATGCTTAAACAGGCTCAGTGCGTCAATCCCGTCATTCTTTTCGACGAACTCGACAAAATGAGCAGCGATTACAGAGGCGATCCGGCAAGCGCGATGCTTGAAGTTCTCGATCCCGAACAGAACTGTTCTTTCGTGGACCATTACCTCGAGGTTCCTTTCGACCTTTCCAAGGTTATGTTCGTGGCTACGGCAAACACGGTGGATTCCATTCCGCCCGCCCTTCTCGACAGAATGGAAATTATCGAACTTACGGGATACACCGAAGAAGAAAAAATAAGTATAGCCGAGAAGTTCCTTATTCCTAAAACGAGAAAGAATCACGGTCTCGAAGAAAAGGATTTCCGTCTTTCGGAGGAAGCTGTACGAGCCGTTATAGAGTGCTATACGAGAGAATCTGGCGTTCGTACTCTCGAAAGAGAAATCGCCGCCATAGCCAGAAAAGTCGCTCTGAAAGTCCTTAACGACGAACCGCGCGAAGAAATCCTTCCCGAGAACCTTTCGGACTATCTGGGCGTTGAAAAATACAAAAACGACCAGCCCGAACTCAAAGACGAAGTAGGTTCGGCTACGGGACTTGCCTGGACGGCAGTCGGCGGAGTAACTCTTACCATCGACGTGGCTTTGTTTAAGGGTAAGGGAGAAATCCTTCTTACGGGCAAGCTCGGCGACGTTATGAAAGAATCCGCGCGTACCGCAATAAGCCTCGTAAAGAGTCTTGCCGGCAAATACGGAGTGGATCCTGCCGTTTTCGGCGAAACGGATATACACCTTCACATTCCCGAAGGAGCTATCCCCAAAGACGGTCCGAGCGCGGGTATAACCATGGCTACGGCTGTGATGTCGGCATTCTCGGGGCTTCCCGTAAGCAGAAAAGTCGCCATGACGGGCGAAGTTACCCTGAGAGGAAAGGTTCTTCCCATAGGCGGACTTAAAGAAAAAACGCTTGCCGCTTTCAGAGCGGGCATAAGAAAGGTAATTATTCCCAAGGATAACTACAAAGACGCGACGGAAATTCCCGAAGAGGTAAGAAGTCAGCTCGAACTCGTCTGCGTCAGCGACATAGAGCAGGTTTTCGAACAAGCCCTCGTTAAAAGCGAGTAATTTTGATTAACCGAAAAAATGTTTTTCAGCCTGAAAAAACCGCTTCCGCCTCTTGTAAAAGGAGAATATAAAATGATAATAAAAAATGCGTCGTTCATTACTTCGGCGGCTTCGCCCAAGGACAGAATCGTAAGCGATACGATGCAGATAGCCGTTGTCGGCAAGTCCAACGTCGGTAAAAGCAGTTTCATAAATATGATGACCAACGACGGTAAGCTTGCCCGCGTTTCCAAAGAACCCGGCAGAACACGGCTTATAAATTACTTCCTTATAAACGGCGGAGACTTCATTCTGACCGACCTCCCGGGGTACGGTTTTGCGAAAGTCGGCGACGCGGAAAAGATTAAATGGGCTAACCTCATAGACGGCTATCTCGATAACGAAGAAGCCCTTGCTCACGTGTTTTTCCTCGTTGATATAAGGCACGAACCGACGAACGACGACCTCGTTATGTACGATTATCTTTTCAGAAAAGGTCTTCCTTTCACGGTTATAGCCACCAAATCCGACAAGCTTTCACGCGCGGGAGTTGCGGACAGCAGAAGGAAAATCGCTACGACTTTCAAACTCGGCGTAGGCAACGTTATTCCCGTGAGCAGTCAGACGCGCGCCGGGAAAGAAGACGTTCTCGAGGTTATACAAAGGGTTTACGACGCCTATCACGCTCAGCCTTTTATAGAAGAATAATTTTCAGCCCCTTCGTTTGAAGGGGTTTTTCTTTTCGCATTCAAAAGCAAAATAAACAGAATTTTTTAATATTTTACTTGACAAGTTGCTTTGCGCAACATATAATAATATATATAATGTATATCAAGCCAAAATTACACAAACGCAGGGCTTCGATACAGACTGACAAACAAGGAGGCTTTTTATGGGAAAAAATTTGAAGATTTGTGCATTGATTCTTTCGGCAATTATGCTTTTAGGAGGACTTATGGGTTGCGTAAAGCTTGAAGAGACGGATATTAAGTATAAAATTTCCGCAGATGAAGTAAAGTCGATGAGTTTTCTCGATAAAGGAGTAGCGCCCGGATTTAGTAGTGAAGGTAGCGTTGTGGCAAGTTTTACGTCTTATCTGATCGAAGACGACACGGAGGAAGCTCTTGAGGCAAAAGAAGAGGTGCTTTCGTATATCGACGCCGAGGTTCTTTTTCTTAAAAAAGATACCACGCTTGCCAAAGAAATTGAAAAACGCGACGAAAGGTACGATTGGCTGAGTTGTCCGCAGTTGTTTGTCGATATTTTGGGCGAAAACAGACGCTATGAGTTCTATTTCTTCGACGGAAAAATTTTCAAATGTTGTTATACTTTGGTTTATGACGAAGAAAGCGATTGCTATGTTATAGATGAAGAAGCTCCGTCGAACTTTTTTGAATCCGTCGGCTTCAGATATACTGCAGAAGAATCCGTTGCTTTCCTTCTTGGAATATTCGGCGAATGGGAAACTGATGAATACAAATTATAAAAACTCACATCATTAAAAACACAACATTATTACATTGTGTTAAAAAGCGGAAACGCGATATAGACAAAGCAAAGGAGGTATTTTGACTTGAAACAGAAACTGAGATTACTTGCATTGATTCTTTCGGCAATTATGCTTTTAGGAGGACTTATGGGTTGCGTAAAGCTTGAAGAGACGAATGCCATGCCTAAAACGGATGCCGGTTATAAAATCGAACTTGGCAAAGTGGGACAGATTCTTTTTATAACGAATTACGCTTCTTCTATGCTTCATCATATTGAAGGAAGCAGCGAGGAAGTGCTTCAGGCAAAAGAAAAGATAGTTTCTTTTTTCGATACTAACGTTGAGTTTGTAGAAACAGGCACTACTTTAGAAGAAGAATGGAAAAAATCATTAGAAGGCAGTAAGTATAATTTTCTTGATTGTCCTCATTTAACCGTTTTTACGGGAGGAAACGAAAATGGTATTTATTATAAAATGCAGTTTCATATCTTCGACGGAAAACTTTTTAAAAGCATGGACCCACTTGTTTTTGATGAAGAAACAGGTAAGTTCGTTACTTACGAAGAAGGTACTAAGATGTTGTTCGAATCCGTTGAGTTTAACTATACGGAAGACGATGTGATCGCTTTTCTTGAAGAAGCATTCGGAGAGCCCATTATAGGTATAAGGAGATTGAAGAATGACTAAAAAATTGTTTTTAACAGTTATAACGTTAGTGATAGCATGTTCGCTGATAATGCCTTTATCGGGTGTTGTTAACGTATTTGCCGATAAAGAAGATTTGTCTGTGTATTTCTCAGCAAGTAGCTATGATAGTTGTGGCAGTTGCACTGTCTCTACGATACAGACATGGAAGGGTGTATCTATACAAATAAGCACGCTTAGCGAAAACGACTGGACCAGAGAGGAGAAACTTAGTTTAGTGATGTGGTGCAGTGGCATTTATCCAAATGCAGCTTTACTTGGATACCCGACAAAAGTGTATAATTGTCATTCGTATGCTTGGTATATGCAAAGCACCGACAATCCGTACTGGATAAATGATCCTCGAGGCTATTACGAAGGAGAGGATAAATGCTATACCGATATAACGGGTTCGTATACCATTCAACCCGGTGATATTGTCTGTTATTTCGATAATACGGGAGCAAATAAGCATTCGGCTGTAGTTTACAGTGTAAACGGCGACGTTCCGAATGGCTCTTTGTCAAACTTGCAATATCTGACGCTCGTTTCTAAATGGGGATCGTTAGGCTTATACAGACACAGAGGCGATCAGTGTCCCTATGTGGGAGCTACTATGGCTGAAGTTAAATATTATCGCCATTTCCATGAAGCTGATTCTTATACAGCTACGGGTAGCCTTGATTACCATCTCGAGAATTGTTATTGCGGACACAGCGAGGAAGCGGCCCACTCATGGCTTCCGAGAATAAACGGATTTGTATGCGGATCGTGCGGAGAAAGAACGACGGGAATACCCGTTCCGTTTGAAAATCTGCCTGCAACCGTTCAGTCCATGGCAACAGCCCTCGAAGACGGAATGAGCATAAGAATAAACGACGATATGCAGCTTTACTATGACGGCGAGAATTACTACGTATTGGTACCCTATGGAACCGATACCACGCAACCGATAGTAATCCCCGAAGTCGTTGCATAAACGATATACAAAAACCCATTTAATTAAAAAAATAAATAAAAAATAAAAAGTCTATATCGAAAACCGCTAAAAACCGCCCCGAAAAGTGGGCGGTTTTTCTTTTCACATTCAAAAGCAAAACAAACAAAATTTTTTAATATTTTACTTGACAAGTTGCTTTGCGCAACATATAATAATATATATAATGTATATCAAGCCAAAATTACACAAACGCAGGGCTTCGATACAGACTGACAAACAAGGAGGCTTTTTATGGGAAAAAATTTGAAGATTTGTGCATTGATTCTTTCGGCAATTATGCTTTTGAGCATGCTTGCGGGCTGTGTCGTTGCAAATAATGCGGAAGCCGACACAGGAAAAGACCCCCGATATGCAGATAAACTCGATGCAAATTATGTAGAAGATATTTTTGTTGCAGAGTTCCCGGGGTTCAGATTTTATGACCGAGAAAACATTCAGAAACTCATAGACGCCGTTGATAACAGGTATACGTTTAAGGAAATCGAATCGGTAGATTTAGGCACGAGGTTCCCTGTGAAAATTATATTGCCCGGCGAAGAGTTTCCCGAAGATGAAGAACCCGCACATTTTACATTTTCTTTAATTGTAGCGTGGTGTAACGTGGAAGGCGAAAGACGTAGCACAAGTTATACGATTTGCGATGGCGTAATTTTCAAATCGTTTGACGACAAACTATTTGAGTCAACCGATTTTGAGGGTACACGAGAGTCGATTCTTGAGTTAATTGAAGAATTGATTGGTGAACCAATTAGGAGGAACTAACTTGTCAAAAGTGTTCGCATTCGTTCTACGAAGCCCACTCATGGCTTCCGAGAATAAACGGATTTGTATGCGGATCGTGCGGAGAAAGAACGACGGGAATACCCGTTCCGTTTGAAAATCTGCCTGCAACCGTTCAGTCCATGGCAACAGCCCTCGAAGACGGAATGAGCATAAGAATAAACGACGATATGCAGCTTTACTATGACGGCGAGAATTACTACGTATTGGTACCCTATGGAACCGATACCACGCAACCGATAGTAATCCCCGAAGTCGTTGCATAAACGATATACAAAAACCCATTTAATTAAAAAATAAATAAAAAAAATAAAAAGTCTATATCGAAAACCGCTAAAAACCGCCCCGAAATGTTAGATACTCTTGGGGAATTTCAAGAATATTAAATCAAATCAAAGCAAACAGCGAGTTCGTAACGTAAAGAGTCCGAAAACGGGCTCTTTATTTTTAATGCGTAGATTTTTCACAAAATACCATCGGAAAATGGAATAAATCGTCTCTACATATTAGAGATTATCTTGACAGAAGGCTTTTTATATGCTATAATAATTACAACGAATTAAATTGCAGTTTCAGGAGTACGAATAATGACTGTAAGTTATAAAAAGTTATGGAAAATTCTTATTGACAGAGATATGCGAAAAGAAGATTTGAGATTGGCGGCGGGACTAACAACCACAACAATAGCCAAACTCGGCAGAAATGAAACTGTCCACTTGGATATTATTCTGAAAATCTGCAAAACCTTGGGGTGCGGTATAGATGATATTTTAGAAATTGTCCCCGAAAGCGAATAATTTTTTTTGTATGTCAACTTCCTATAATTTTGAATTATCGGAACAAAATGAATGATTTGGGAGGTATTCAGATGTTACCTGAGGAGTTAGCCCGTATTAAAATAGACAAGCAATTACAAGATGCCGGTTGGGATATAGTTTCACGTATGGAATATATTCCAAACACCGCTTCAGCCGTAAAAGAAGCTTTGATGAAGGGAAGTAAGGAAAGCGATTATTTGCTTTTTGTGGAAGATAAGGCTATTGCTGTAGTGGAAGCGAAAAAAGAAGACAATATGCTTGGCGAAGAAGTAGCATTGCAAGCAGAAAATTATGCCACGACACCGCAAAACTGGTATGGGCTGTGGTTTTCAAAACAAATTCCATTGGTCTATTTGGCAAATGGGAAAAAGTTGTATTTTAAGAATCTTCTTAATCCTGATAGTAATTATGAAGAAATTCCTGCTATGCACACACCTAAGCAGATGCTTAAAATAATTGGTAAAACCTCTGAATACGGTGCTTTGCCGCGTTTGAATCCAATAGGATTAAGAGATTGCCAATACGACGCTGAAATAGCACTCGAGAACACTTTCAAAGAAGGTAAGAAAAAGGCTCTTGCCGTATTGGCAACCGGTTCAGGAAAAACTTATTTGGCTTGTTTGGCGTCTTATCGTCTTTTAAATTATGTTCCTAATGTAAAACGCATTTTGTTTTTAGTTGATAGGAATAATCTTGCAAAACAGACCAAAAGTGAATTTAGTCAATTTGATAGAACCGAAAACGGCAAGGAAATGAGTTCATTGTATGAAATCAGTCGTCTCAAAAAGGCGGATGATATCAATGGTGATGTAATTATTTCCACCATTCAGAAACTATTTGCTGTCCTTACAGGTCAGACGATTGCTGATGATGAGGACGAAGATAAAGAAGATGAACTTAATTTCAATCGAGATAATGATAAAAATGCTCCGGCTATCGAACTCGGTAATGATTTGAAATTGCCACCCGATTATTTTCAATTTATTATCGTTGACGAATGCCATAGGTCAATTTATGGCAAGTGGAAATCTGTCCTTGATTATTTTAGTGAGGCTAAGATTCTTGGGCTTACAGCAACACCTACCCCGGAGGCATATGCATTCTTCGATAATAACATCATCGAAAAGTACACTTATGACGATTCCGTCGTTGATGGTGTCAACGTTCCTTCCCGTATTTTCAAAATTGCGACGGAAGTTTCTGTCCACGGCGGAACAATTAAAGAAGGGGCGGCTATTACGGAAAAAACTCGTATAAACAATCAATCAAACGTTGTTACTGTATCAGATCGCGTTGATTATACGACAAAACAATTAAATCGTTCTGTAGTCAATAAAAATCAGATAGAAACTGTACTTTCTGCATATCGCGACTCTGTATATGAAAAACTATATCCTGATCGCGAAGAAAATTGGTATTATATTCCTAAAACCTTGATTTTTGCAGTAGACGACAAACACGCTACAGAAATTGTCGAATCCGTAAAGGAAGTTTTTAAGGAAAAGTTTGCCAACAACAAAGTTCCGGAAAACTTTGTTCAGAAGATTACATATTCTGCGGGAGATTCCGACTCTCTTATTCGGGATTTCAGAGTTGAAAAGGATTTCCGTATTGCCGTAACGGTTACTCTTGTTGCAACAGGAACTGACGTAAAGCCTTTGGAAGTTGTATTTTTCATGAGCGATGTTAAATCCGATGTTTTATATACACAAATGAAAGGTCGCGGTTGCAGAGTAATAACCGATGATAAATTGAAAGAAGTTACGCCTAATGCAACGACAAAAGAATGTTTTTATATTGTCGATGCCGTCGGTGTTACCGAAAGTGACAAAACCATACCGAAGCCGGCAGATCCGTCGCAAAAACGTCCTACATTGGCACAAGTTCTTGAACACTTGGCGCATAACGAGGTCAGCGACGATAATCTAAAACTATTAAGAGACTTCTGTTCGACAATTCAAAAACGTTATGAAAACAATGCACTTTTCGGGAGGCATTTAGATTCGTTTATTTCTGATTTCGGTTTTGCCCCTCGTTCATTGGCAAACACGATCAATGAAGCCCTATCGAAAGGTTCATTGCCGCCGTTTGAAAGCCCGTCCGATTACAATATCGAGCGAAAAGCTTTGATTTCGGTTCTTATGAACAATATCAACGCAAGAAATAGATTGCTCGAATTGCAAAAAGGCTATTTAGCATATACACACGAGCACGATGACAAGTTGATTTCTGCTGAGTTTTCAAGAGAAACGGCTCGTAGTTTTATCGACTCGTTTGAAAAGTATATCAACGACAATAGGGACAGCGTTGAAGCGTTGCGTATTGTTTATAATTCTGAGAACACGGCAATTACATATTCTATGCTATGTGATTTAAGGGATAAATTGCTTTCTGAAAACAGACTTTTTACTCCGTCGCGAATTTGGAATAGCTATAAAATCCTTGACTCTCAAGGGGCTGTATCTCCTCTCGATACAAAGAAAAACGTTAATGCTCTGACAAATCTGATACAAATCGTTAGATATGCATATAAGAAAAGTTCAACATTGGTAAGTCTTTTTGTCGGTTACACGCAAAGATTTAACTTGTACTGTGGACAAAGGCAACGTGAATTAACGGAAGAACAACAAGATGTTATGCGCCAGATCGCTGAGTATATCGTAACAGAAGGTGCATTTACGTCTATGGAACTCAATCAGTTTGAGCCAGACCTTTGGAAAAAGGCTATGCTTTCTTTCAAGTCTCAAGGAAAGACTTTTTCAACAGAACTGCAACAATTATCAAAATTCATATTAAAGGTGGCATAAAATGGCAGATTTACAGGTAAAAAGCGAGGCAACTCTCGTAAAAAAAGTTTGGGATATTGCGAACGTTCTTGCTGCGGCAGGTGTCGGATTCACCGACTATATTACACAACTTACGTACATTCTTTTCTTAAAAATGGATAATGAAAAGGGAGAATTAGGGTTAGGTAGTGCTATTCCTGAAGGATATAAGTGGGAAGACCTTGTTGGTTTGAGCGGACAAGACCTTGTTGATAAATACGAAGAAATTCTAAAAGAATTAGCGAAAGATACGGGGCTTATTGGTACTATTTTTACGAAAGCATCAAATAAAATCGACAGTCCTGTCCATCTTGCAAAAGTAATCAAAATGGTTGGCGGCGAAAACTGGTATATGATGGAAGGCGACTTTAAAGGCGCAATTTACGAATCTATTCTTGAAAAGAATGGACAAGATAAAAAAAGCGGCGCCGGACAATATTTCACACCGCGTTCGTTGATTAAGGCTATGGTTGACGTAACCGATCCGAAAATCACCGAAACCGTTGCCGATCCGGCTTGTGGAACAGGCGGATTTTTGCTTGCCGCTTTCGATCATATGAAAGACCAGAGCAAAGAGATTTCAAAGCAGAATTTTCTTAGAAATAATGCTTTCTTTGGTGCGGATAATACTGCTCTCGTCGTAACCCTTGCTTCGATGAATCTGTATTTACACGATATAGGCACGGCGAAAAGTCCCATCGTATGTCAGGATTCGCTTCTTGATACGTCCGATAGAATGTTTGATGTCGTTTTGGCAAATCCGCCTTTCGGTACAAGACCGCAAGGCAGCGTTGACGTATCCGCAAATCGTCCCGAATTTGTCAAAACGTCAGATAACCAAGTAAATTTCTTGCAACATATTATGTCGATTGTAAAAACCGGTGGTCGTGTTGCTATAGTTTTACCCGATAACGTGTTAACCGACGGCGGCGCAACGGCTAAAGTTCGTGAAAAACTCTTAAAGGACTTCAACTTACATACTATTTTGCGTTTGCCTACCGGCATATTCTACGCCGGCGGCGTAAAAACGAATGTGCTTTTCTTTGAAAAAGGAAAGCCAACGGAAGATATTTGGGTTTATGATTACAGAACCGGTGTAAAACATACGATGGCAACCAAGCCTATGACACGAGAGAATCTTAACGAATTTGTCGAGTGTTATTGCACCGGACATATGCAGGATCGTAAAGAAACCTACTCTGCCGAAAATCCGAACGGACGTTGGAGAAAATTCTCCAAAGAAGAAGTCTATGCGCGCGATTTGTTGAAGCTTGATTTCAAATGGATAGATTTGGGCGAAAAGGACGAACGTACCGTAACGGAATTACTTGCAGATATGCAAAGCAAAACCGAAGCCATAGCGGATGCTGTTGCCAAACTTCAAAGTATTCTCGGAGGAATTGACCTGTGATAGATACTGCCGCATTGAGAGAAAAAGTTCTTGACCTTGCGATAAGGGGCAAACTTGTTCCGCAAGATCCGAACGACGAACCGGCTTTCGTTTTGTTGGAGCGTATCCACGAGCAAAAATTGCAAATGGTTCGTGAAGGAAAACTGAAAGCAAAAGACGTTAAAGACGATACCGTTATCTTCAAGGGTGATGATAATTGCTATTATGAGAAGTATTCGGACGGAAACATAAAAAACATACAAGACGAGATACCTTTTGACCTTCCCGCCGGTTGGAGCTGGAGTCGAATTTCTTCTTTTTCTATTATAAACCCACGCAATTCTTTGAGTGATGAGTTAGAAGTTTCATTTATTCCAATGCCATTAATATCTGAGGGGTACAAAAATGAGCACTCTTTTGAAATTAAAAAGTGGAAAAATGTAAAAACTGGTTTTACTCATTTTGCAGAAGGCGATATTGGCGTTGCTAAAATTACGCCGTGTTTTGAAAACAAAAAATCCGTTATTTTTAACGGGCTTCAAAACGGTTTTGGCGCGGGAACTACGGAATTACACATAATTAGAGTTTTTTCAAAGGCTATCAACGCAAAATATGTGCTGTGGAATCTAAAAACAAACGCTTTCATTGCTGATGGGGTCAACGATTTTTCTGGCGCTGTTGGACAAAAAAGAATAAGCAAAGAATTTATTGCGGATTATTTATTACCCATTCCGCCGATTCAACAGCAAAACAAAATAGTTAACGTGGTTGATGACTGTTTTCTATCAATAGACGCGATTGAAAACAGTTCTAATTCTTTGGACAATATAAAAACATTATTAAAATCCAAAATTCTTGAACTTGCTATACAAGGAAAACTTGTTCCGCAGGATGAAAACGATGAGCCGGCAAGCGTCTTATTGGAACGTATTCGCGCCGAACGCAAAGCGCAATTAGGTAAAAAATACGTTGAAAGTTACATCTACAAAGGAGATGATAACTGTTATTATGAGAAGATTGGAAAAAACTGTGTAAATATTACAGAAAATATATC
>CAVJWC010000012.1:0-30287 GCA_963653425.1 Eubacterium sp.
CGCATATCTTTCAGAGCAATGCGAAACTTGCAGAAAGTAAGCAAAGAAACTTTCACTATGCCAAACATTGAGGTTTTTTGCGCAGCTTTTTCCCCAAAAAGCCGAAAGTTCTTTGGTTCTTTCTTTCAAGAAAGAACGCGAAGCAAGCAAAGGCTTCTTTGCCTACTTTCTTCGTGAGAAGAAAGAAGAATAAGGAAGGCAAGTAGGCTTCTTTGCCTGCTTTCTTCGTACGAAGAAAGCAGGCAAAAAACTACTTACTCTATCGGTAAGGTTACGGTGAATTCGGTGCCTTTGCCGAGTTCGGAATTGACGGTGATATTACCTCCCGATATATCGACGACTCGTTTGGTTATAGAGAGGCCGAGTCCGTTACCGCCGGCGTTTTCGGGGGCTTTGGACTTATAGAATCGGTCGAAGATTTTGGGCAGGGCTTCGGGGGATATACCGCAACCCGAGTCTTTTATTACGAAGACGGCTTTATCGCCCGCGCGTTTAAGGGAGATGGCGATTTTACCGTTTTCCGGGGTGAACTTAACGGCGTTGCTGATGAGGTTTTCCCAAACGTGAGAAAGCATAGCCTTATTTGCGAAAATCGTAACTTCGTCGAGGTCGATGTCGAGATCGGTGTTCTTTGCCGTCCACATAGGTTCGAGCGCAAGAAGGGCGGTTCGTATCTGTTCGTCAAGACTGAATTTTTCCTTATCAAGTCCTACCACGTTGGTGTCAAGACGCGCAAGCTGAAGCATTTCGGTGGAAAGATTGGAAAGTCGCCTTGCCTGCTCGCAAATTATGGAAAGATATTCGCGCCGTTCTTCTTCGGTAATACCGGGGTGCTGAAGCAGGTCGGCGTAACCGGAGATAGCGGAAATGGGCGTCTTGTATTCGTGAGAAAGCGTCGCAACGAACTCTTTGCTCGCCTCTTCGTTCTTTTTAAGTCCCTCCGTCATCATGTTGAAGGTCTTTTGAAGGGAAGCCATTTCGTCCGAACCGTCAACGTCTATCTTTATGTCGAAATTGCCTTTGGACACTTCGAGCATTGCGTTGGAAAGCTTCTTTACGGGCTTGACTACCCAGGAGGTCGCAAAAGTGTTGAAAAGAAGAGCCAGAATAAGCGTTACGCAGGCAGCCATCCAGATTATGCTGTACCAAAGCCTTGCAAGGTCGGTAGACGACGAACTTTTTATCTGCACAGCCATATAGAACTTACCGAGCTTGACTACGGTTTTGTGGTTGGAACACTTGATTTTGCCGAGTTCTATGGAGTTTTTGTCGGCATTGGTAAGACTAAGCCCTTCGGTCGAAACCATTTCGTCGAAATCCGAATAAATCTCGTACTTGTAGTCGCTCGTAAGTATCTTGCCCGCAAGCTCGGAAACGTAATCTTCCGTTATAACCGAACTTCCGTAACGTTCGCCCTCCCAGACCACGACGTCGCGAAGCCTTTGCGCGTCGATAATCGTGCGTTTGTCGAGATACCCCCAAAGCTCGTCCGTTCTGAAAACGTAAACAAGCATAGCCATAAGCACCGTGGAAAGCAGGATTACCAGAAAAAAGGACAAAAACATCTTGAAATAAAAGGTCTTCATCTTGCCTTTTATGCCTTTGCCCGAATCCTTTCCTATGTCGCCGAAAAACTCTCCGCACTTCTCGTCTTTGTTCTTGTGCTTCCCGAAAACGCCTTTACCCGAATCAACGTCGTTTTCACGAGCGTTTGCGTTGGTTTCGGTATTTTCGACTTTTTCGGTGTTTTCGACGGTTTCGTCGGCGCCGTTACGCAAATTCTCTTCGCCTTTCTTTTTCTTCTTCACTTTCTTTCTCCGTTTACAGGTATTACGCAGATTTAATTCTCATACGATTTTATCGCCCGAAATTTAATTGTTTGTTACAATCGCCGTCGCCCGCAAAAACGCAGCCCTTTGCTTTGCCAAATAAAGTTTAACGCAGAATAAACCGATTTATTCCCGCTAAAAATACGCGCGTTGCGAACGGAGCGCTCGGGCGCTACGTTCGTTATCGCTGAACACCGTAAACGCAAAGTCCTTCATTTTTTCCGAAAAAAGCTTCCTTTACGGCGCGTAGCGTTTTTACGCCAGAAACACGCCCACAAGGGTTTAGTTTAGCCAAGGCAAACGACTGAGGGCGTACTGCAGGTACGGAAGAGGGAGTTTAACGACGGCTAAACCGATTTATTCCCGTAAAAATGTCAGCAATAACGAACGTAGCGCCCAATAAAAAAAGGGAAACGCCAAAGCGTCTCCCTTGAATCATTCTAAAATTCAGGCAATGAACTTCATAATAAAGCTTGCGGCTTCTTTAACGGGAGGCGCAGCTATGATATTGCCGATAAAGTTGTTGTTATAGAAGAAAACCGTAACCGCGCTCTTGTCGATCATGGATCTTATAGGATCGAGAGCAACCGACGGAAGAACGTTAAGGCAACCGAGGATAAGGCTGAATACGACGTAAGCGTTAACCAGACCGAATGCACCGCCTGCGATAATGTCAACCTTTCTGAAGGTTTTCTTGTTCTGACGGAATTTCTTTATGTAGTGACCTGCGAAGTGAATGCCTACGATCATAAGAACGAGCATAATCGCAAAAATGATAACCTGAAGCACGAGCTGACCCGCAAAGTTAGCAACCCACTGCTGAGCGGTAATACCGTCGGGATTGTTCTGAAGGAACTTAGCGGTTACAAAGTTCAGAACGGGCTGAGGAAGTCTCAGACCTTTGAACATATTTGCAAAAGATTTACCGAGACCGGTCTTCATAAGAGGCGCGCCGAGAAGAGCGGGTACGCCGAAAAGGAAGAATATCTGAACCCAGGAAAGAAGCTGGTCAAATAATCCCCTGTGGAAGCCTATCGCAACTGCGAAAACGACTATTACCAAAAGCAGAATATCGAATATCATAATAACCCTCCGACTTTAATAGCGGGATAAAACCCGCAAACGCCCCTTTTTCGGACGCAATTTGCGGATCGCAATAATATCATCCGCTATTATTGTACCATAGATTTTGAAAAATGTGTATCTTTTTTAAGGAGTTTTTTTAAGTTTTTTTAATTTTTTTACTCTATCCACAGAAAAACTCCCGTTTTTGCCCCCGTTTTTACCTTTTTTTACCTTTTTTTCGGAATATTTTTCCTTTTCTCCGCGAATAATAACTCTGTCGCTACTTTCCCTGTCCCCGCGATACCGAAAGTCGCGCCACGGCGTTCTTCACTTATCCGCACCCGAACGCAAGGATAACGAAAGTCACGGCAACCGCTACTTTCCATTGTCCCTGAAGCTTGGAGAACTAAAGGTAACGCAAACTTGCTCTTTCTTTATAACCGCCGAAAAACTTATAACTTTTAAGCTCGTTATGAAGAAAGGTAACAGCTGCTTTCCTTACCACTAAAACTCGGATAACGAAAGGTAACGCCCGACTAACCCGACCGAAGTCGGAATTTATGGAGGTTTAATTATGAGTAATCCCGCTATCAGATGCAACGTCAACGAATGCGTCCACCACTGCTGTGAGTGTAATCAGTGTTCCCTCTCGTCCGTAGAGATTTCGCACGACAGAAATTCCCGCGACGCTATGTCCACTCCCCACTACTGTTCTTCTTTTTGTAAGAAGTAAAAGTTTTTCCTGCTTTTTAAGAAAGCTCAACAAAGAACTTCAATGTTTACGAAGTTCTTTCTACATAAATTTCGTAAAAATCTTATAATTTCTTGTAGTTTCTTTTTGTCAGCCTCCGTTATTCCAACAGTTACGCGAAGCTCCGTGAAAGTTTCTTTGCCTACTTTCTTTTCCAAAGAAAGCAGGTGCGTCTTTGCTTCTTTCTTCGCAGAAGAAAGAAGGGGAAAGAAAAGCAGGTTGACAAAAGAGAAAGATTGGTGTATGATAGATATTGTTTGATATTGCTCAGGTTACGCTTTTTAGGGAGCGAACCATGAAAGCGTACCCGAATCGCTATTGTTTAATATTATTCGGGTTGCGCTTTTAGGGGGAGAAGAATCCGAGATTGCGCTTTGAAGCTGAAAAAGGGAAACTTTGAAGTGAAATAACGCTTTGGAGCCGAAAAAGAAAGGCGCGGTTATACTTTTCAGGAGGATTAGGGGAAAATGGTAGTAGGAATGACGGGAGGACGTCCCAAGAGGTTGCCTTGGGGAACGAGAGAGAGCGACAAAAGGTGCGTTGCGCTTAAAGAAGAACTCCGGTGGACGGTAGAGCGGTTTGCCGACGCGGGCGCGACGGAGTTTATTTGCGGAATGGCTCTCGGGTGCGACACGTACTTTGCGGAAATCGTGCTTGAACTCAAGGCGCGCAGAAACGTGAAACTTATCGCGGCGCTTTCGTGTGCCGAGCAGGCTATGCCTTGGGCGCAAGCCGACAAAGACCGCTTTATAAAGATTCTTTCGCAATGCGACGACTGCTTTTTCAGCGGAATCGCCCACACGGAAGGCTGTGAAAAACAACGCAACCAGCTTATCGTGGACAAAAGCGACGTTCTCATCGCGGTTTACGGTGGCGCAAGACGAAGCGGAACGGCGCAAACCATAGCTCTTGCCGAAGCAAAAAACATTCCCGTGATAATCTTCGATCCTTACGAGTTTTAGTCCTTTTCCTGTTTTTTTGTAACGAAGCCTTTTCGGTTTCGGGCGAAACCTGTGATAACGCCGGCAAATCCGTCTTTGCGGGAAAGCCCGACAACGCACGCAAATCCGTCTTTTTTGGCAGTTTCGTTTTTATAAACTCTCGTTTTTAACGAATAAAAGCCTCGTTTTCCGTCAATAATCGGCGGGAACGAGGTTTTTTATATCGAAACGGGCTTTATATGGGAATGAGGCTTACGTAAGGAGGTTTTTATGTGCGGAATAAGTATCTACAACCCTTCGGGTCTGGCGGATTTTTCGGAAAAACTGCGCGATAAGGCGGGCTTTAATCCCGTTTTTCTGTGCGTGGGCAATCCCCGTCTGTCTTTGGAATGCGCGGGACCGTTCGTGGGTTCGCTGATTGCGACCTTGCCCGTTCTGTCCTACGGAAGCGCGACCCGTCCGATTTTAAGGCGCGATTTTACCTTTGCAACGGACTTCGCGCGGACCATGCACCCCAAATCCAGGATAATCGTCGTTTGTTCGGCTACCAATGAAAACTCCGGACAAGGCTACGTTCGGCTGGAATCGGGGAACCCAAACCTTCTCCCCAATACTCCCTACCTTCTGCCCGCGCAAGGCGACCTCAGACTGCTTTTGCTGACGCCCTATTGCCGTAAAAGCCCCTTTCAGACTCCCGAATACGCTCGCTACGCCTCGAAAGCTCTCGTCGGACTCGTCGCGGAGGCCGTTTTTCGCGCCTTCGTCTGATAAACGACCCTTTTGAAGGCGTTTACTCGGCGAAAATGTCCCTTTCTCTTCACGAAAAGCCTTATTTGCTTAACGAAAAAGCCTTGTTCACTTCAAGAAAAGCCCTGCTTGTTCAGCGAAAAGCCGACTTCGTTAAACGAACTTTGACTTTCGTTTAACTAACAGTCCGTTTCGTTGAACGAACTTCGGATTTTAGAAAAAACAAGGCTGAAATTACCGAAAAAAAGACTGATTTTAACGAGAAAAAGGCTGAAATTACCGAGAAAAAGGTTGGTTTTAACGAAAAACAATCTAAAATTGCCGAAAAGTAAAGCTGAAATTGCCGAGAAAGCATGCGTTTACGAAAGAAAAGCCGTGCGTTCCCCGAAAAACAAATCGAATTTAGCGCAAAAAAGACTTGAATTACCGGAAAGATAAGCCTTAAATTACCGAAAACGGTTTGAGTTACCAAAAGGCACAAAAAAACGCTTCCCCGTTAAAAGGGAAGCGTTAATTTTACTTTGGATTTTCTTATTTAAGGAAACCTTTGTAGTGACGCATCATAATCTGCTGCTGTAAAGCCTTGTCGAATTCAAGAGCTACGCTTACCGCGATAAGCATACTGGTTGCGCCGAACGAGGATACGAGCAGACCGTCGGAATTGAGTGCGCCGAATACTACCGACGGGATAAGAGCCATAACGGCAAGGAACAATGCGCCCCAAAGAGTTATTCTCTTAACGACTTTGCCGATGTATTCCGCAGTCTGTTTACCGGGTCTGATACCGGGAATGAAACCGCCGTTTTTCTGAAGATTTTCCGCTACGTCCTTAGGATCGAAGGTAATCGAGCTGTAAAGATAAGCGAAAAGGAAAATCAGAATGGAAAGCACGATGCTGTAGAACCAGCCGCCCGTGCAGTTAGTCGAAACCCATTTTTCAAAGCCGCTGCCCTGGAAGAAGGTCTGAGCGATGATAACGGGGAAAGACATAATGGAGAACGCGAAGATAAGAGGCATAACGCCCGACGCGTTGACCTTTATGGGGAACGTCGTGGACTGTCCGCCGTACATTTTCTGTCCTTTTACGGACTTTGCGTACTGAACGGGAATCTTTCTCTCGCCGCCGTCAACGAATACGATGAACGCGTAAACTATAACGAGTACGGCAAGGAATACGATAAGCTGCCAGCCCTGAGCATCAACGAAACCTTCGGATGCTATGTTGCCGATCATGGTAATGATTGCGTTTCCGCCCGAAGAAAGGATACCGATGAAGATGATCATCGAGATACCGTTGGACACACCGTGTTCGGTAATTCTTTCGCCCAGCCACATCGTAAGATATGCGCCTGCGGTAAGGATAATCGTAACGAACGAGAATACCAGCCATTCGGGAAGGTTACCCGTACCGAAAAGGTTGTAGCTGAGGTATTCGGTGCTGCTCTGTGCGGAATAGTTCTTAAGTGTTAAAAGTACGCCTACGGACTGAATGACTGCAAGAACCAGTGTGAACCACTTCGTTACCTTATTCAGTTTCTCACGTCCTTCTTCACCGCCGTTCTTGCTCCATTCCTGCCACTTGGGGATGGCTACGGTAAGAAGCTGAACGATAATGGATGCGTTGATGTAAGGAGAGATACCGATAGCGAACAACGTTCCCTGAGAAAGAGCACCGCCTGTGATGGCGTTCATAATGCCGAAAAGCGACATGTTGCTACCCGAAAACGCGCTCTGGAACGCGCTTACGGAAACTCCCGGCACGGGAATGTAACAACCTACTCTGTAAATCAGGACGAATAAGAGGGTCATCAATATTTTATTTCTGACCTCGGGGATTTTGAACGAGTTCTTCAGTGTCGTAATCATCTGGCGTTACCTCTCTTCCGTTGCCTTAGCCTCGGTCAGAAGTATTGCCTGTCCGCCTGCTTTTTCGATTGCTTCGACTGCAGACTTAGAGAACTTGTGAGCGTAAACCTTAAGCTTCTTGGTAAGCTCGCCGTCTCCCAGCACTTTAAGACCGTAAAAGTCTTTGATGGTTACAAGACGCATTTCAACGAGAAGTTCGGGCGTTACTTCAACACCGTTGTCGAAATTCTCGAGAGCGCCGACGTTAATTACTGCATAAACTTTTTCCCACTTGTTGTAGAAACCGCGTTTGGGCAAACGACGAGCAAGAGGCATTGTACCGCCTTCGAATCCGGGGCGAACGCCGCCGCCGCTTCTGGCCCACTGACCCTTGTGACCCTTACCACTGGTTTTACCAAGTCCGCTTCCTATGCCGCGGCCGAGTCTTTTGGGAGCAGTTCTTGCGCCTTCAGCAGGAGCAATTGTATGAATTTTCATAAAAACCTATCCTCCGTTTTTATATTTCCGCTGAGCACGGTCGTTAAACATCCCGCTTACGCCGTGCTTTCGCGAGGTTTTTGTTTTACTTTACTTCTTCGACCGTAACAAGGTGTCTTACTTTGAAGAGCATACCTTCGATTGCCTTGTTAAGCTCGAAAACGTTGCTCTGACGGATCTTATGAAGGCCCAATGCTTCCACTGTTGCTTTCTGGTCTTTAAGGCACGCGATGGTGCTCTTAACGAGCGTTACTTTTACTTTTTTGCCCGTCATTTCGTAAGGTTTGTCGCCTTTATTAAGTTTAGCTTCCTGAGGCTTAGTTGCCTGTACTATATATCTTGCCATTTCGCACCTCTTTAGCCAATGATTTCTTCGACGGTTTTACCGCGGAGAGCTGCAACCTGTTCTACGGTTCTGAGGCTCTTAAGTCCTTCGATGGTTGCTTTTACGCAGTTGATGGGGTTGTTGGAACCGTAAGATTTGGTAAGGATATCTTTGATACCCGCTACTTCGAGAACGTTTCTTACGGGACCGCCAGCGATAACGCCGGTACCTTTTGCAGCCGGCATCATAAGTACGCTGCCTCTGCCGAACTTTCCGATAACTTCGTGCGGAATAGTCGTGTCAACCATTGCGATTTCAACCATGTTTCTCTTGGCTGCCTGCTGAGCCTTTTCGATAGCCTGCGGAACTTCGCCTGCTTTGCCCATACCGACGCCGACTTTGCCCTTTCCGTCGCCTACGACTACGAGAGCCGAGAATCTCATCGTACGACCGCCCTTAACAACCTTGGTTACACGGTTGATGGATACGGTTTTCTTGATAAGACCGTCGTCTACTTTCTGTTCTCTTTCTCTGCGAGGACGTCTTTCGGATCTTCTTTCACCGTTTTCGCCTTCTTTTCCCTGTCTGTTGCCGAATCTTCTGCCCTGCGGTCTTTCCGTTGCGGGAGCTGCCGGTTGTTCTGCTGCAGGAGTTGCATTTACTACTTCTTCAACGTTTGTCACTTCCGTTTCCTCCTAAAACTTTAATCCGGCTTCTCTTGCGCCTTCGGCAAGGGCCTGTACTCTACCGGTGTAGATATATCCGCCTCTGTCGAATACCACTTCGCTGATGCCTTTATCCATTGCTGCCTTTGCGATAGCCTTTCCTACTTCTTTAGCTGCGTCGGTCTTGTTCTTTCCTTCGACTTCGTCCTTCATATTGAAGCTGGAGGCGGAAGCAAGTGTGATACCCTTTACGTCGTCGATAACCTGAGCATAGATATACTTGGTGCTTCTGTAAACGTTAAGACGCGGTCTGCTTTCCGTTCCGAAAACCTTTTCGCGAACTCTTTCGTGACGGATCTTTCTATCGGCATTCTTATCTTTTTTCGTTATCATAACTTACTCCTTTTACTTGTTGGTCTTACCTTCCTTCATGGTTACGGTTTCGTCTTTGTATCTTACGCCGTAAGCATGATAAGGTTCAACAACACGCTTAGCTCTGATATTTGCAGCCGTCTGTCCTACGAGTTCCTTATCGATACCCTTTACCACGATTTCCGTAGCCGTGGGGCAGGAGAAAGTAATTCCTTCGGGAGGAAGAACTTCTACCGGGTGAGAATAACCGATATTGAGAACGAGTTTCTTGCCGTCAACGTTTGCCTTGTAGCCTACGCCGTTGATAACGAGAGACTTTTCGAACTCTTTGGTTACGCCGTTTACCATGTTGTTGATAAGCGCTCTGTAAAGACCGTGCTGAGCTCTGATATCGCCCGACTCGCCCTTTCTGGTTACGTGAAGAACGTTACCTTCGAGGTTAAGTTCGATTTTGTTGTTTTCTATGGTTCTCGTGAGAGTTCCCTTAGGTCCTTTCACGGTGATTACGTTACCGTCTATTTTTACGTCTACGCCCGCCGGAATCGTGATGGGCATTCTACCTATTCTTGACATTTTGCCCCTCCTTACCAAACGTACGCGAGAACTTCGCCGCCCTGATTGAGCTGACGGGCTTTCTTATCGGTCATAACGCCTTTGCTGGTGCTGAGAATTGCGATTCCCAATCCGTTAAGAACTTTGGGAATTTCGTCGCATTTAGCGTAAACTCTGAGACCGGGTTTGCTTATTCTCTTAAGACCTGTGATTGCTTTCTGTTTGCCTGCATATTTAAGCGTAACGACGATAGTGCCCTGTACGCCTTCTTCCTTTACTTCGTAGCTCGTGATGTATCCCTCGTCAACGAGAATCTGAGCGATGGACTTCTTCATGTTGGAAGCCGGAATTTCCACGGAAGGATGTTTTGCGGTCAATGCGTTTCTGATACGTGTGAGCATATCCGCGATGGGATCTGTTATTACCATAATCTAACCTCCTACTTTTACCAGCTTGCTTTCTTTACGCCCGGAAGCTCGCCCTTGTACGCAAGCTCTCTGAAGCATATTCTGCATATACCGTATTTACGAAGTACAGAATGCGGTCTGCCGCAAAGCGAACATCTCGTGTATGCGCGCGTGCTGTATTTCGGTGTTTTCTGCTGTTTGTTCTTCAAAGCTGTCTTAGCCATGTTTTACCTCCGTTAAGCCTTAAAGGGCATTCCCATGAGCGCCAACAGTTCCTTGGCTTCTTCATCGGTTTTAGCCGTGGTTACGATAGAAATATCGAATCCGCGAGTCTTTTCTACCTGATCGTAAACGATTTCGGGGAAGATAAGCTGTTCCTTAACGCCCAGAGTGTAATTTCCTCTGCCGTCGAAAGAACCTGCGGGAACTCCTCTGAAGTCTCTTACTCTCGGAAGAGCAACGGACATAAGCTTATCGAGGAATTCGTACATTCTCGTGTTTCTCAGCGTAACTTTCGCGCCTACGGGCATTCCCTGACGGACTTTGAAGTTAGCGACTGACTTTTTAGCCTTGGTGATAACGGGTTTCTGACCGGTGATGGTCTTAAGTTCTTCAACGTAAAGCTGGAAGCTCTTGCTGTTGTCCTTAGCGTCGCCCAAACCGGTATTAACGACGATCTTTTCGATCTTGGGAACCATGTTGATGTTCTCGTAGTTAAAACGCTTTACCATCTGAGGTATAACGTTGGTCTTATAGTGAACGGCAAGTCTGTTGGGCTCGCTGGGTTTATAACCTGCTCCTTCGTTAGCGGCTGCAGGCGCTTTATTTTCTTTAGCCATTATTTATACCTCCTTATTTAGATTCCTTTTTGGCGGATCTTCTTACCGCCTTCTTTTCGGATTTCTGAGAATCCTTATATTCAAGCACTGTTCTTACGCCTTTACCTGCGCATTTACGGCAAAGTCTGACTTTCTTTCCGTCTTCGCCTTCTTCTACGCTGTATCTTACGCCCGTCTTGCAGGTTTCGCAATAAAGCATAACGTTGCTTGCGTCAACCGCTCTGGGTCTCTTTACTATAGCGCTCTGTTCGTTGGCTTTTCTTGCCTTCTGGTGCTTGGTAACGATGTTAAGACCTTCAACGACTACCGTGTTCTTTTCGGGATTAACGAGAAGAACCTTGCCTCTCTTACCCTTAACGGCGTTTTCTCCGTCCTTAGGACCTACCATAACCTGTACTATATCGCCTTTTTTAACGTGAACCGTATTCATCGCTTTGCCTCCTTACAGTACTTCCGGAGCCAAGGATACTATCTTCATATAGTCCTTTTCTCTGAGTTCTCTTGCAACGGGTCCAAAGATACGCGTACCCTTGGGTTGCTTCTGGTTATCTATAATTACGGCTGCGTTGTCATCGAATCTGATGTAAGTACCGTCTTTTCTGCCGATACCCTGATTGGTTCTTACGATTACTGCCTTAACTACGTCTCCTTTCTTGACTGCGCCGTCGGTAGTTGCGCTCTTTACGCTTGCTACGATGACGTCGCCGATGTTGCCGAACTTGCGGAGGGATCCGCCAAGCACTTTAATGCACATCAGCTCTTTTGCACCGCTGTTATCTGCGGCTTTCAATCTGGTTTGCGGTTGTACCATAACTCTCCTCCTTACTTAGCTTTCTCGATTATTTCCACAAGACGCCAGTTCTTGTCTTTGGAAAGCTTTCTCGTTTCCGCGATGAGAACGGTATCGCCGATACCTGCCTGATTCTCTTCGTCGTGAGCCTTGAACTTCTTGGTCTTGGAAACCGTCTTTTTGTAAAGCGGGTGCTTATATTTCTCTACTACCGATACGACGATGGTTTTGTCCATCTTGTCGCTGGTAACGAGGCCTACTCTGTTTTTTCTCAATGTTCTTTCCATCCGATGCCTCCTACGCCTTCTGCTGCGCTTCGATTTCTCTTTCGCGCAATACGGTCTTTACTCTGGCAATATCTCTTTTGCAGCTGACCATCACGTTGGGGTTGGTCAGTTGACCCGAAGAAAGACTCAAACGAAGATTAAACAACTCTTTTTTCAATTCATCCAATTTTTTCTGCAACTCTTCAGTTGTCAAACCGTGAACATAACTCGCCTGCATCAAACTTCACCGCCTTCATTATTTGCGACTGCCGTCGCTGCCTCTTCTCTCTTGACAAACTTGCACTTAATGGGAAGTTTGTGAGACGCAAGACGAAGCGCTTCTCTTGCTACGTCTTCGGAAATGCCGTTCATTTCAAACATGATTCTGCCCGGCTTTACCACTGCTACCCAATATTCGGGAGAACCTTTACCGCTACCCATTCTGGTTTCTGCGGGTTTCTTGGTTACCGGCTTATGGGGGAATATCTTTATCCAAACCTTACCGCCACGCTTGATGAATCTGGTCATTGCGACACGGGCTGCCTCGATCTGATTGGATTTGATCCAACCCGGTTCGAGAGCCATCAAAGCGTAATCGCCGTAAGAAATAGTGTTTCCTTTATGGGCTGCGCCCTTCATTCTGCCACGCATCTGTCTGCGGTGCAGTACTCTTTTAGGCATTAACATCTGAATTGCCTCCTTCGCTTGCCGCTGCTTTGGGTTGTACTTTTGCTCTGGGAAGAACTTCGCCTACGTTTACCCATACCTTAACGCCGATTGCGCCGAAGGTGGTGTGAGCTTCCGCAAAACCGTAATCGATGTCCGCTCTCAAGGTGTGAAGCGGAATACTGCCTTCGTGATAATGTTCGCATCTTGCGATTTCAGCGCCGTCGAGTCTGCCGCTTACCATCGTCTTGATACCCTTTGCGCCGGCACGCATAGCGCGTCCCATTGCCTGACGCATAGCGCGTCTGAAGGATACTCTCTTTTCGAGCTGAGCAGCAATGCCTTCCGCGATAAGCTGTGCGTCCATATCGGGTTTCTTGACTTCCACGATATTTACGACTGCTTTCTGAGGAGCGGCGATGAGCGCCTGAACTTCGTTTTTGAGTTCTTCTACGCCTGCGCCTGCTTTTCCGATAAGAACGCCCGGTCTTCCGCTGTGGATGTCGATGATGAACTTATCGTCGTTTCTTTCTATAACGATCTCGGAGATAGCCGATTCGTAATATTTCTTCTTGACGAAATCTCTTACGGTTTTATCTTCCTTGATGTATTTAGCCAAATTCTTTTTGTCTGCGTACCATTTTGCGTTCCAGCCCTGAATAACGCCGACTCTCATACCGTGAGGATTAACTTTCTGTCCCATAATGCCTCCTACTTAACTTCGTCAAGCACAACTTTGATGTGACTTGTACGCTTCATAATGTGAAATGCTCTGCCTTGCGCTCTGGGCATAATGCGTTTGAGCGTCGGACCTTCGGTAGCGTAGCATTCCGCAACGAAAAGGTTATCCTTATCGAGACCCTGATTTACTTCCGCGTTGGCTGCTGCCGATTTAAGGCATTTCAATACGGAATAGCAGGCAGCTTTGGGGGTATGTTCGAGAATACCGCAGGCTTCTTTGTAATTCTTGCCTCTTATAAGATCGAGAACGACTGCAACCTTACCCGACGAAATTCTGATATACTTTGCCTGTGCAAAGGGACGTTTATCTTTGTTAGCCTTTCTGGCTAATGCTTTCTGTTTACTTCTTGTTGCCATAAAAGCCTCCTACTATTTCGCCGACGTGGTCTTGCTTCCGGCATGTCCTCTGAAGGTTCTTGTCGGAGCGAATTCGCCGAGCTTCAATCCTACCATTTCTTCCGTGATATATACCGGAACGTGAGTCTTGCCGTTGTGAACGGCGATGGTGTGTCCTACGAAGTCCGGGAATATCGTGGAGGAACGGGACCAGGTCTTGAGAACTTTCTTCTCGCCGGTCTTGTTCATTTCCTGTATGCGTTTCAATAATTTGTCATGGACGAATGGTCCTTTTTTTACCGATCTGCTCATTTATGTCCTCTCCTTAGTTCACACGCTTAATGATAAATCTGTTGGTAACGTTCTTCTTCTTTCTGGTCTTGTAACCGAGAGCGGGTTTACCCCAAGGAGTAACGGGACCGGGTCTGCCGACGGGACATTTGCCCTCGCCGCCGCCGTGCGGGTGATCGCAGGGGTTCATAACCGAACCGCGGACGGTAGGTCTGACGCCCATATGACGGGTTTTACCAGCTTTACCTATGGACACGATTTCGTGATCGACGTTGCCGACCTGTCCGATGGTTGCGCGACATTTCAAAAGAATGAGTCTCATTTCGCCGCTGGGCATTCTGAGCGTTGCGTATTTGCCTTCTTTTGCCATAAGCTGTGCGCTCATTCCTGCCGCTCTTGCTATCTGTCCGCCTTTTCCGGGGTGAAGTTCGATGTTGTGAACTACGGTACCTACGGGAATGGCTTCGAGAGGCATATTGTTGCCGACCTTGATGTCGGCTGCCGTTGCGCTGACGATGGTGTCGCCTACGTTAAGGCCGAGAGGCGCGAGAATGTATCTCTTTTCGCCGTCTGCGTAATGAAGAAGGGCGATGTTTGCCGTTCTGTTGGGATCGTATTCGATAGTCGCTACTTTAGCGGGAATATCGTATTTGTTTCTTCTGAAATCGATGATTCTGTACTTGATACGGTTACCGCCGCCGATATGACGAACGGTAAGTCTGCCCGTGGCGTTTCTTCCGCCGCTCTTATACTTGATATCCAAGAGGCTCTTTTCGGGCTTGTTAGCCGTGATTTCCTCGAACATCGAAACCGACATGAATCTGCGTGCCGGCGACGTGGGTTTATATCTTCTTATAGCCATGGTAATCTTTCCTCCTACATCGACAAGCTGTCAAAGTACTCGATAGCCTTACTGTCTGCCGTAAGCATTACGATGGCTTTCTTGTACTTGGCCGTATAGCCCTGATATCTGCCCTGTCTCTTGAGCTTTCCTCTTACGTTGACGGTGTTTACCTTTTCAACCTTAACTCCGAAAATCTCTTCGACAGCGTTCTTTATCTGAATCTTATTCGCGTTTCTGTTAACTACGAACGTGTATTTCTTGTCTTCGATGCCCTTATAACTCTTTTCTGTCAGTACGGGTCTGATTATGATATCGTAAGCGTTCATTCAGCGTATACCCCCTCGAATTTCTTGAGTGCTTCGGTCGTTGCGAAAATCGTGGAATTTGCAACGATCTGATAAACGTTGAGCAGCTCGATATTGACTACTTCGAGGTTGGGAATGTTCTTCGCCGCTCTCAGAAGGATCTGATCGTCCTTATCGGTGATGAGAAGAGTCTTGCCCGTAACCTTGAAGTTGTTCATAATATTACGAACGTTCTTGGTCTTGGCTTCGCCGATCTCAACTTTATCGAGAACTTTGATTTCGTCGTTCTGAACTCTGTAGCTCAGTGCGGAAAGCAAAGCGCCCATTCTTGCAAACTTATTCATTTTAACAGAGAAGTCTCTCGGCTTGGGTGCGAAAACTACGCCGCCTTTAATCCACTGCGGAGCGCGAATGGAACCCTGACGAGCTCTGCCGGTGCCTTTCTGTCTCCAGGGTTTTACGCCGCCGCCGCGAACTTCCGTACGGGTGAGCGCGCTCTTGGTACCCTGACGCTGATTATTAAGATACGCTACTACTGCCTGATGAATAAGAGCTTCGTTGTATTCACAACCGAACACTTCATCATTTAATTCCACTGCGCCGACTTCGGCCGCCTGTGTATTATATACTTTTAACTGCATTTGTCCGACTCCTTTTCATCTATTACTTTTTAACGGCGTTGCGTACCGTAACGAGGGATCCCTTAGGACCGGGGATAGCGCCCTTGATAAGCAGAACGTTTCTTGCCGCATCGACTTTTACTACCGAAAGATTGAGAACGGTTACCTGTTCGACACCGTACTGACCGGGGAGTTTCTTACCGGGCATTACTCTGCTGGGGCTGGAATTTGCGCCCATGGAACCTACTTCTCTGTGAACGGGGCCTACGCCGTGGGTTTCTTTAAGTCTGTGTGCGCCCCATCTCTTGATGTTACCCGAATATCCGTGACCTTTGGTCGTTCCCGTTACGTCAACGAATTCGTTTTCGCCGAACACCGTACAGTTGATTACGTCGCCGACTTTATATTCTCCGCCTTCGAGACGGAATTCTCTCAGAACTTTACCGGTTTCGTATTCGCCGGCTTCGTTCTTCTTAACGCCGATCGCTTTGAGCTTGCCTTCGGCGGGCTTATTGATCTTCTTTTCCTTGATGGTTCCGAAAGCCATCTGTACGGCTTCGTATCCGTCGCGTTCTACGGTCTTGACCTGACTTACCGTACAGGGACCTGCTTCAACGACCGTAACCGGCACCATGCTGCCGTCTGCAAGGAAAACCTGCGTCATTCCCAATTTCTTTCCTATGATTGCTTTATTCATTGATAAAGTTCACCTCCGTATTCTGACTGGTTACAATTTGATGTCGATATCGATACCTGCGGGCAGGTCAAGCTTGGTGAGGCTTTCGACAGTCTTGGCATTGGGACTGTAAATATCGATAAGACGCTTGTGCGTTCTGGATTCGAACTGCTCTCTGGCGTCCTTGTACTTGTGCGTAGCGCGAAGAACCGTTACGATTTCTCTTTCCGTCGGAAGAGGAATAGGTCCGCTTACTTTGGAACCCATACGCTTTGCCGTCTCAACGATCTTTGCGGTAGCCTGATCAACCAATTCGTGATCATAACCTCTTAACTTGATTCTGATTCTCTGACTTGCCATTTTTCGCTCCTTAATTCAAGTGATATTTTATTATCGGCACTCCGACTCGCCGAAACAACTCATTCGTGCGTGTCGCGCTGCGGTCATTAAAAAAAAGCACTGAAAATGCTCTTTTCCTCCTGAGGAAAACTTTGCGCAGTTTGCCGTGCAACCCAAGCTGAAAGCACTTACGCAATAGCCCTGCTCTCGGATACCCGTATTGGCGTAGCGGGCGCGTGCCGTCGGCAATCTCTGTTGCCAATGGTCGGCGGGGAGTTATCTCTTACCTGAGTAACCTCTCCGTGTCACCCCATAATCCGCAGCCTGAAAATTATATAACATCCGCCCTCCCCCTGTCAAGCGTTTTTACCTATGTTTTTTGAAGTTTTTTGCAGCTTTCTTTCGGAGAAAGTTGCACAAAGGACTTCATTATGAGGGAAGTTATCGTTCTATATACAGTTTATTAAGAATTTATAGTTTCTTTTAGTCACAGACTTTCTTGCGGGAACGGAAAGCGTTTAGCTTTATACACACCCACGGTGAAAGTTTCTTTGCCTATTTTCCCGAGAATTCGCACTGCACTGACGGCTACGCGAAGCTCAATGAAAGTTTCTTTGCTTACTTTCTTTTCCAAAGAAAGTAAGTTCTTCTCTGAAGAAAGTAGGGAAATAAGGTTACCACGCAATACAGATAGCGGTGGCGGTGGTGGCGGTGTGTGTTACGGACAGGTCGATACCCGTAAGCCCTGCTTCTGAGAATGCGACCTTAGCGGTATCGAAGAGAATATAAACTGGTTTACCCGACGGTTCGTGAGAAACAACGACGTCGGTGAGTTTAACGCCCGCAAAAATGCCCACGCCGAGCATTTTGACGAAAGCTTCTTTCGCGGCAAAAAAACCCGCGAGCGTCTGAGGCTTGCTTCCTCGGCTGAGGTAGTAATCTTTTTCGGCGGGAGCAAGCGTCCTCTGTATGAACCTGTCACTTGCGCCTGTAAACCGCGCAACCTCTACACTGTCAATACCTGTTTTCATGTGTTTTGTCCTGCTTTATTTTCCAAAGAAAACAACAAAGGAACTTTCGGCTTTTTTGCAAAAAGCCTGCCAAAAAACCTCGTTGCCAAAAAAAGTTATCTTTCCGTATAAGTTTTATTAAGAATTTACGGTTTCTTTCGGTTACGGACTTTCTTGCAAAAACGGAAAGCGTTTAAGCTCACACCCTCCCCGCAATGAAGTTTTTTACCTCTTTTCGTAAACTTTGCTTTGCTCTGACGGCTACGCGAAGCTCAATGAAAGTTTTTTGCCTGCTTTCTTCTAAGTTTGCGTTGCTCTTATAAGATACGCGAAGCTCAATGAAAGTTTCTTTGCCTGCTTTCTTCTAAGTTTGCGTTGCTTTTATAAGATATGCGAAGCTCGGTGAAAGTTTCTTTGCCCGTTTTTCCTAAGTTTGCGTTGCTCTTATAAGATACGCGAAGCTCAATGAAAGTTTTTTGCCTGCTTTCTTTTCCAAAGAAAGTAGGCAAGCTTAGCTTAATACTTCTCTGATAGAAACGTCTCCGCAAGAGACGGTTTTGAGGTTACCGTTCCGGGTTCTTACTACGAGCATGCCGTTATCGTCTACGTTTTCGGCAAAGGCGTAGAACTCTTCGGCAGGGGAAGTTACCTTGACGTTTTTGCCGAGGGTAACGCAGAATTTGCGGTAGTCTTCGAGGATGTCGTAGTTCTTGTCGGTATACATCTCGAAAAAGCGTCTTACGACTCTGGCAATGATTTCGGCGACGGAAAAGACTTTGCCCGTTTCGGCGGAAAGAGAGGTAGCGATTGTTTCGAGACCGGGGAGGGAGTTGTTGACGTTAATACCTATTCCCGTTACCGCGAAATCGGGGAAATCTCTGTCGTAAACAACTTCGGAGAGCATTCCGCAGATTTTGCGTCCCGAAACGAGAACGTCGTTGGGCCACTTTATATCGCAGTTCACGCCGTATTCGCTTAAAACCGAACGAACGGCAAGCGCGCCCAGCATTACCGAACCGCAAGCCTTGGACATAAAGTGTTCCGCGCCGAGAGAAAAGGTGAAACTGAAATAAGCTCCGCCGAAATCCGACTGAAAACTCCGTCCGTTACGCCCCTTTCCGCCCGTCTGTCTGCCGGCGACCACAAGGAGTTCTTCGCCCCCTTCGAGACGGAGTTCCTTTGCCTTGGTGTTGGTCGAAGGCAAAGAATCGAAATACCTTACGGGTACTATCATATTAAGCTCTTTAAGCTGTTTTTCAAGTTCTTCTGCCGATAAAAACATCTTAGCCTCCAAATGGGGTTATTCGCAGATTTCGTCGGTAACGTTCAGCCTGCGGATAACCTTATATATAACGCCCTGAGAAAAGCCCCTGTACGCAAGAAAACGGAAAATCTTCGCGCCGTCGCGGTCTTTGCCTCTGAAACGTTTTTCGGCAAGAGCAAACGCCGCCTGCTCTTCGTCCTCGTCGGTGATTTCTTCGAGCGCAAGGTTCAGGTCTTCTTCGGAAATTCCCTTTGCCGTAAGGTCGGCTTTCATTCGCCGTCTGCCCTTAAAAGAGGAATTGTTTTCCACGAACCTTTTTGCGTAAGCCGAATCGTTCACGTAGCCGTAGTCTTTGACTCTTTCGAGAGCTTCTTCGGCTTCTTCCTTTGAAAAGCCTTTTTTTATAAGCGCGTCGAAAAGCTGACGGGAAGTCTTGTCGCTCCGCGAAAGAAGCGAAAGCGCGTACTCTAAAGCTTTCACGAAAACCTCCTTAAAGAGTAACTTCCACGGGAACGAAAACTTCGCCCGTAAACTCGGGTTTGATTTTGCCTGCGGAAGCGTTGAGAAAACGCGTCTCGTAATCCACGGAATTATCCGTTAACGTTACGATAAGCGACACGTCTTCTCCGAAAAGCGTTTCGTTTACGATTCCCACGTCTTCGGTGAGCTTTTTAGCCGTTTTAAGAAAGGAATAGGGGACTTTGACCGTATAACGCCTGCATACCGTATAACGCATAAGCCTGGCTTTGGAAAGAACGGCGGACGCTCCTCCCGAATAAGCTCTCGTAAGTCCGCCCGCGCCCAGTTTTATTCCTCCGAAATATCTCACGACCGCAACGCAAACGTTTTCGAGGTTCTTTTTGGAAATAACGTCTAAAATGGGCATTCCCGCCGTTCCCTGTGGCTCTCCGTCGTCGGAATAACGCTTTACGCCCTCCGAAACGAAGGCATAGCAAACGTGCGTTGCGTCGTAATACTGCTTTTTGAGCGAAATAACGAAATTCAACGCTTCTTCTTTGCTATGCACGCCCCGAGCCAGCGAAATGAACTTCGAGCGTTCTATAACTTCCGCAGACTCCGCGAGTTCGGGCGAAATCGTGAGATATTCTTCCATTATTATACCAGTTTGATTTTAACGTGAACTTTCTTGCCCTTATGAAGAACGAATTCGTCGCCCTTTACAAGGTCGGATACAGGCTGATCGAAAGAGGTAACTTTGCTTTCGTCCAAAGACACTCCTCCGCCTTCTATAAGTCTTCTGCCTTCGCCTCTGCTTTTAACCGTTCCCGCAAGTACGAGAGCGTCGAGAGCCGTTATACATTCGGACTTTTTAAGTTCGACCGCTTCCATATCAGCCGCGTTTCCGCCGAAAGCCGCGTTAGCCTGATTCATAGCCGCAGTTGCCTTTTCTTCGCCGTGAATGAGCTTGGTGATTTCGTAAGCAAGTCTTACCTTAGCCGCGTTCATTCTTTCGTCCTTGTACATAACCAGTTCTTTGATTTCTTCGAGAGGAAGGAAGGTAAGAAGGTTGAAGCACTTTTCGACGTCTTCGTCGTCCACGTTTCTCCAATACTGGTAGAACTCGTAAGGCGACGTCTTGTTTTCGTCGAGCCAGACGGCGCCCTTTGCGGTCTTACCCATCTTTATGCCGTCTTTCGTGGTCAGAAGAGCGAAAGTCATTGCGTAAGCGGGTTTCTGTTCCTTTCTGCGGATAAGGTCGGCGCCCGCAAGAATGTTGTTCCACTGGTCGTCTCCGCCCAGTTCCAGACTGCAACCGTACTTCTGATAAAGCATAAGGAAGTCGTAAGCCTGCATGAGCATGTAGTTGAATTCAAGGAAGCTCAGACCTTTTTCGAGACGCTTTTTGAAACATTCCGCGGTAAGCATTTTGTTTACCGAGAAGTAAACGCCGATGTCTCTTAAAAATTCGATATAGTTAAGATTGAGAAGCCAATCCGCGTTGTTTACCATAATGGCTTTGCCTTCGCCGAAATCGATAAACTTGCTCATCTGCTTTCTGAACATCTCGCAATTGTGTTCGACCGTTTCTTTGGTCATCATCTGTCTTAAATCGCTTCTTCCGCTGGGATCGCCGATCATTCCCGTTCCTCCGCCGATAAGGGCGATGGGGCGATGTCCCGCTCTCTGCATATGAGCCATAGCCATAAGCTGAACGAAGTGTCCGATGTGAAGGCTGTCCGCCGTCGGATCGAAACCTATATAAAACGATACCTTCTCCGTGTCGAGAAGTTTGTGAAGATCTTCTTCGAAGACTACCTGCTTCAAAAATCCGCGCTCTTTAAGCACGTCCATTACGTTTTTCATTATATACCTCTTAATATTCTTTATTTTTAGTGTCTGACGGCAATTCGTTTATTCCGAACGTTTACATTCGTTTCCGCGCAAACCTCTTTAATTCCACCTGACCTTAACTTATTCCTTTAAGCCTCAGTCGTTTGTTCGGCGTTTGCTTTAAGAGCCTGCTTCAAAGCGTTGCGCTCCCGTACGTGCCTACCTAATGTCCGATCTCCTTTAATACGTCCACTGCGTTTCTCATGTTTTCTTCTCCCTTTTTTGCTGTTGCCCTTTTAAGGGGCTTTTTGCCTTCAAAGCGCAATGGCTTATCGGGCTTTATATCTTTCATAGGTTGACTTTGCGTTTGTAACGTTATTCTGTATCTCTGCTTCGGCTTCGTTTTATATCTCTTCTCTTAAGGTTGTTTTACGTTTCTGCCATTGCCTTCGTTTTGTCTCTCGGCTTGGTTTTATACTTCCATGGCGTAATACAGTCCGTCTGCTTTACTAAAAAGCTTTCTGACCGCCAAAAAGGCGATTACTCCCATACAGACGATATATCCGCCGTAAGCTATGAGTCCGAAAGTTATCCCCGAAAATCCGCCCGAAACCACGAAACCTACCGCCACGAACGCTCCCCAGATAAGAAGAGTTATAAATCCGCAAATCATTCCCGCGAGCGCGCCCGGGGCGTTTTTAAGACCTTCGGCAGGCGTTCTCCAAACGAAACACGGTCTTTTCATATCGTTATATACCGACACTGCGGAACCCGCGATTCTCGATACGAAACCTGCGATTATCCCGACGAAGACGATTAAAACGTTCGCTTTGAGAATTATACCTAGAACTACCGCGCTTAAAACTACCGAAACGAGGTCGAACGCATAGGCAAGCAGAAGTTTTGCCGTGATTATATCCTTGGGCGAAAGGGGAAGCGTTTTCATAAGCGCCATATCCTTGCCTTCTCTCGAAAAAGCTCCCGTCGCAACGACGTTGGACGACTCGAAGAAGGTAAGAAGCGTCGTTCCCGCAAAAAACACGAAGTCCCGGGAGAGATTCTGCACTCCCGCGTTGCCTTTTATAAGAAGCAGAACCAAAGGAAGCACGGCGGACATTACCACCTGCAAAAAGCAGTAAAATCCCATGGACGAATAACGCGTTACGGTTTTGAAATCCCGACTTATAAGTTCCTTTTTAAGCGAACCGTAGGCAATCTTACCTTTTGACCCGGTCTTTCCTCTCGTTTCGAGTCCGCCCGAAAGTATCTTCTTATAAACCTTGGAAGCAAGCGCCACCGCGCATAAGAACAAAAGGGCGTCCGTTCCGACGGTTATAAGAAGGTTTATAAAGAACGAACCCGCGCTTTCCGCCGAAAGAAACTTAGCCGAAACGAGGCTCGGGAAGAAGGCTTCGCCCACGGACCTGACAAGTCCCGAAAAAGCTTCGGCAATCTCCGACATCGACATTCCGTCGAAATTCGGCATAACCTTATATATAAGGTAGTAGTATCCGAGAAAGAGAAGCGCAAACCCTACGCACATCACGGCTACCGCAATCTGACTCTTGCCTTTAAGCGCGGAAACGATATACATTACGGGTATACCGAGAATCGTCGCTATAAGCATAGGAAATACTGGCAGTAAAAGCGCGGTGAACACAAGACCGAAGTAAAAGCCTGCGCCCGCTCCGAAACCCATTCCCAGAGGAAGCATTGCAAAAAGCGTAATAAGAAGGGACGTTCCGAACTCGAAAACGTACACGCACATGAGCTTTGCGGCGAAAATCTCCGACGGCTTCAAAGGAAGCGCCATAAGCATTTCGTTGTCGTCGCCGTGGTAAACCGTAGTAACCAGCGAAGCAAGTCCCACCGCAAGCACGGCTACCTGTCCGAAAGTTATAAGCGTGGACAAAGCGTCGGTGAATAAGGTCAGGCTTTCCGTCGTCTGAGCGAAAGCACCGCCGAGCTTATAGAAAAACGTCGCCAGAAGCAAGAGCATGGGAAGGAAGCACAAGGCTAAAATTCCCCAGAAAACGAGATGTTTTCCGCCTTTTAAGCATTGACCGATCTTTCTTCCGAAACCCGCCCCTTTGGAGCGAAGCCTCTCTTTCATAAGCGCAGAAAATAATGCAAGAGTGTTTTTCATGTAGCTTTCCCGCCTATATTCTACCGCTTCCCGTTATGTCGAGAAATACCGATTCGAGCGACCTTCCGGGGAACTCTTCTTTAAGTTCGGCTACGGAAGCCACCTTTATAAGCCTGCCGTTTGCTATAATTCCCACTCTGTCGCAAAGCTTTTCCACAACGTCGATAACGTGCGACGAGAAGAAAACCGTGTTGCCCTGACTTGCGTATTCGCGCATAATGTGTTTGAGGTCGAACGCCGACTGCGGATCGAGACCCGTCAAAGGTTCGTCGAGAATCCACAGTTCGGGATTATGGATAACGGCAGCCATTACCGCTATTTTCTGCTTCATTCCGTGCGAATAGGCGGAAATCTGCGCGTCGAGAGCGTCCGTCAGTCCGAACATCTCCGCGTAGCGACTGACCTCTTCCCTGCAGGTCTCGGGGTTAACGCCGTAAACTCTCGCTATAAAGGAAAGATATTCGTTGCCCGTAAGTCTTTCGTAGGTGGCGTGGTTGTCCGAAACGTAGCCGATTTTCTTCTTTGCGGTAACGGGATCGCGAACAACGTCCGTTCCGCCTATCGTAACCGAACCTTCCGTAGGCGCCAGAACGCCCGTAATCATCTTTATCGTGGTGGATTTTCCCGCGCCGTTAGGTCCTAAAAAGCCGAAAATCTCACCGCGGTTAACGTGAAGAGTGAGTCCGTCCACCGCAGGCTCGGCTTTCCCCTGAAACTTCTTGGTAAGACCTTTCAAATCGAGCATAATTCTTTCTCCTTGTTGCTCCGTCGCGTTCCGGACGTTTTTGCCTCGTTTTTAAACGTTGTTCTCGTCTTTGCGTTTTGAAGCTCGTGTGTTCCGAGCGTTTTTCTCTCTTTTGAAGCGTTTTTGCGCCGTTTTGAAGCGTCGTTCGCCTCGTTTTTACATCGTTTTCGTACCGTTTATATGCGAATCCCGTTCTTCGTTGAACGAATTTGCCTTTTCGTTAAACGAACTCGTGTTTTCGTTAAACGAACTCGGGAATTCGGCGAAAAAGCGTTATTTCTTGGGTTTATCCGCAAGCTTTGCCTTGAATTGTTCGCGGAAGGAAGGCTTCTGCTCCTCTCCGTTACCTAAAGGCTCGTAATATACGTGGTCTTTGATGTCTTCGGGCAGATAGGTTTGTTCGCACCAACCGCCGAAATCGTGCGGATAGAGGTAGTGCGGTTTCTCCGCGTCGGTACTTCTCGGGTAGCTCGTGTCGATAAGGTCGTCGGGGACGGGCAAATCGGCGTACTTTTCGGCGTCGGCAAAAGCCCTGTCGAGCGCCATAACCACGGAATTGCTCTTAGGCGCTCTGCAAACGTAGATTATCGCTTCGCCTATGGGGATACGAGCTTCGGGCATTCCTATGTTTTTAAGGGCGGAAAGAGCGGACGTTGCCACGAGTAAAGCCTTTGGATCGGCAATTCCCACGTCTTCGGCAGAATGCGCGATAAGCCTTCTCACGGGAAGCATAGGGTCGCACCCCGCGCTTATAAGCCTTGCGTACCAGAAGAGCGCCGCGTTCTCGTCGCTTCCCCTTAAACTCTTACAGAACGCCGAAATCATATCGTAATATGTGTCTTCGCTCACGGTAAGCGGTTTGGTCTGACTGCTTTCGGCGGCTTCTTTTTCGGTAACCACGACTCGTCCGTCCTTTTCTTCCGTCGTAAAAGCCGCAAGTTCCAGAATGTTATACGCGTTCCTGAGGTCGCCACCGCTGACGCGCGCAATATGCCTCAAAGCCCCTTCGGTAACCGTTACTTTCCTGGCTTTAAGCACCGAATCGGTTTCGGTCGCGTTCCTTAACGCTCCTATAATATCCTCTTCACTAAGCCTTTTGAACTCGAATACTCTGCACCGCGAAACGATAGCCGCCGTCATTGCGACGTAAGGGTTTTCCGTAGTCGAACCGATAAAGACGATTATTCCCTTTTCAACCGCCTGAAGCAGACTGTCCGACTGAGCCTTATTCCATCTGTGACACTCGTCAAGAAGCAAATAAGTGGGTTTTCCGCCGTTTTTAACGTTGTTTTCGGCTTTTTCGAGAACGGCTTTCGCGTCGGATACCCCGTTAAGCACCGCGTTAAGCTTTACGAACGGACTGCCCGTGGAATTCGCGATTATCCCCGCAAGCGTGGTCTTTCCCGTCCCCGGCGGTCCCCAGAATATACAGCTCCCTACCGTGTCCATACGTATGGCACGCGATAAAAGCGAGTCTTTGGAAATTATATGCCCCTGCCCGATAAAACTCCTGAGCGTAACCGGTCGCATCCTGTCCGCAAGAGGCGCTACTCCCTCCCTACCGAAATTAAATTCCTGTTGTGAAAAACCTTTCGACATCCGTAAAACCGTCTCCCTGTTAATTTATTATGTTACCATAATTACCGCCTCTTGTCAAGGGATTGTTTCCCTTCTTTCTTCTGCGAAGAACCTTCTTTCTTTCGAAAAGAAAGAAGGCAAAGAAACTTTCATTGAGCTTCGCGTAGCTATTGGGACATTGCGAATTTCACGGAAAACAAGCAAAGAAACTTTCATTGAGCTTCGCGAAACTAAACGAAATCCGTAACCATAAGAAAGTCTGAAATTACGGGCTTACTTGCGGATACGGATTTTTATTGCATATTGAAGTTCTTTGTGCAACTTTCTCGAAAGAAAGTTGCGAAGTTCTTTGGTTCTTTCCTTCAAGAAAGAACGGAAAATATTCGGCTACCGAATTGTATAGTCTTGCGAAGCTACAATGGGTCCGGCGTCACGCTGGTCTTTGGTTCTTTCTTTCAAGAAAGAACGGAAAAGATTCGACTACCGAATTGTATAGTTTTGCGAAGCTACAATGGGTCCGGCGTCACGCCGGTCTTTGCCTCTTTCTTCGTGAGAAGAAAGAAGATAAAAGAAGATTTTACTTTGCTTGTTCTTGTCTGAGTTTTTCGTGGCGGTCTTTGAAGGCTTGGGCGTCGCTGTTGATGGCGTTTATGACGTCCTGCGGATCCGTGCCGTTCATGAGCATATCCACGTGTTTGCTATAGATAGTTTCGCATTCGACGAGGACTTTGGCGAAGTTATGGAGGAGTTGCATATTCTCGGAGAGGAGTTTTTTAGCGGACGCGTGGGCGTCGTCGATGATTTTCTTTTCTTCTCTGTCGATAAGGGCTGCGAACTCTTCGGAGTAGTCCTGTTTAGAGCGGTAGGATTTACCAACGAAGACTTCGCTGTCGCTTCCGAGGAACATACAGCCGACTTCTTCGGACATACCCCATTCGGTGACCATTTTATGTGCGCGCTGGGTAACGGCTTTGATGTCGCTCGAAGCGCCTTGGGTTATGCTGGAAAGAATGAGTTCTTCCGCGGTTCTTCCGCCGAGGCTTACTATGATGGAATTAAGGGCTTCGGACTTGGAGATGAAGGCTCTGTCTTCGGAATCTCTCATAGAGGTGAAACCGCCTGCATCGCCTCTCGGAACGATGGTAACTTCGTGGACTTCCGGGGTATCGGGAAGGAGTTTGCAGAGGATGGCGTGGCCTGCTTCGTGGTAAGCGGTAATGCGCTTGTCGGCGGGGGTAACCAATCTGCTCTTCTTAGCCGGTCCCATGGTAACTTTGTTTATACCTTCGTTTACGTCGTCCATACTGATCAGTTTTCTGTTATCGCGAACAGCCAGTATTGCCGATTCGTTGAGGAGGTTTTCGAGGTCTGCGCCCGTGAAACCTACCGTCATCTGCGCGACAACGTGAAGGTCTACGTCTTCGCCGAGGGGTTTGTTTCTCGCATGAACTCTGAGGATAGCCTCTCTGCCTTTTACGTCGGGGTAACCTACGTGTATCTGTCTGTCAAATCTGCCCGGACGCATAAGAGCGGGGTCGAGAATGTCCGCGCGGTTGGTTGCCGCCATAACGATAATGCCTTCGGTGCTTTCGAAACCGTCCATTTCGACGAGAATCTGGTTGAGCGTCTGTTCTCTTTCGTCGTGACCGCCCCCGAGGCCTGCGCCTCTGTGACGACCTACAGCGTCGATTTCGTCTATGAATATAATACAGGGAACGTTGCGTTTAGCCTGTCCGAAAAGGTCTCTTACTCTTGCCGCGCCTACGCCTACGTACATTTCAACGAAGTCGGAACCCGATATTGAGAAGAAAGGAACGCCCGCTTCGCCCGCGACGGCTTTTGCAAGCAAAGTTTTACCCGTTCCCGGAGGGCCTACGAGCAGAACGCCGTGAGGAATTCTTGCGCCCACTTCGGCGAACTTGGACGGAGCTTTAAGGAAATCGATGATTTCGCCCATTTCCTGCTTTTCTTCGTCACAACCCGCAACGTCGGAAAATCTTACCTTTACGTTGTCGTTTACTCTTGCTTTGGACTGAGAGAACTGCATTCCCTGTGAATTCTGTTTGCCTATCTGTCTTATGAACAGGAAGACCATAACCATAGTTCCTACGAGAACGATACCGTAGAAAATGTTACCCCACGTTCCCGAAGAGGAGGGATTGGAATAAACGACCTTTACGTCTTCTATTCTCGTGAACCCTTTAAGCGTGGTTTCGGGAACTATATCCGTACGACCCGCTTTTTCTTCGTCGGTAAGGTTCTTCTGTTCTTCTATAAGCTTCTGCTGGGCGGCAAGAGCCGCTTTATAGTCCTCGTGGAACTGGTTTCTGTCGGGAATGTTAACGACGTAATCGCAGTATGTCGGGAAAGTCTTGTCGGATTTAGTCGAGTCCGTAGCAAGAACTTTAACCGAATAACCGCCGTTTACGTAAATCATTTTGACTTTGCCTTCGGGCAGCAGCTCGTTGATAAGCTTGTAGTAGGAAATCTGTTCGCTTCCGCTGGTAGTCGTAAATTCGAGAACGAGATAAACGCCTATCAGAACGACGAGCAGAACAACTATTGTCCAGATGGATTTTTTCTTCACGATGTTTCTCCCCCTCCGCGCACGGCACGGCTGAATGTAAAGCGTTATCGGCTTGACCGTGGTTTTTAACGCCTTAACCGTTTTGTCGTTTTTGTGTTTCTTTCGTTTGGCAATATACGCAAATATCGCCTTTTTTACCGTTTTTGTCTATAACGCAACTATAATACCCCGCGTTCGTTAACGATATATTAACCTGAGCAGTTGACTTTATTCGTAATCGCAAATTTTATTCGTATTACTTTTAAGTCTTCCTCTCTTCGTTTCCTTTCTTCGTTCCGTTCGTTTTGCCTTGAACGGGCTTCTCTTCCGCTAACCGACGAGCCTGCGTTCGGAAAACCGGACTTACGAGCCTTAAGCGAGCCTGTATTTAACCCGAAACGAGCTTCCCTTTAACGGAGCGGTCGCCTTCTTCAAACTCTGTCTGAATTCTATCACGGTTTTCCTCGAAAAAAACGTCGGTTTTTGTCGATTTTTGTCTTTGTCCGTCGAAAACGCATTCTTCTTTTCAAAGAGCCTTTTTCTCTCGTTTTATTAAAAGCCTTGTTTAACCCGAAAACTTAGTCGTTCCGTCCTGAAAGCCTTGCGTTTAAGGCTGAAAACGCCTCGAATTCTCTTTTACTGCTCGCCGAAAGCGTTTTTTATGTGTTTTAACTTACCGCCTTCTATGATTACGGCGTCGAACCGCGCGGGAAATCCGCCCATATCGTTGTCGAATATGAACCTTTCCGCCGCGTTTATAAGCCTTTTCTGCTTAACGGGACCTATGGCTTCTTCGCCCGAACCGAATTCTCCGTTCCTTCGGAACTTAACTTCCACGAAAACCAGCGTCTGTCCTTTATCCAACGCGATAAGGTCGATTTCTCCGCCACGAATCGTGTAGTTCCTTTTAAGAATCTTCATTCCGTTCTTTTCGAGAAACTCCCCCGCCAAGTCTTCGCCGACGTTACCGACAGCGCGTCTTCCTTTACCCGATCTGCTTTTATCCGACGTCCTTTCTTCCATAACCCTACGGCTTCCTTTATCCGATTCTCAGTCGTATTTGCCTTTCTCGGGAAGCCTGATTCTCGTACAGAAACTCAGTCTGTGTATAGGACAAAGCCCGTACTTTTCTATGGCTTCCATATGCGCTTTCGTTCCGTAACCTTTGTGCTTTTCGAATCCGTACTCGGGATAGGCTTCCCCGAAAAGAACCATCATCCTGTCCCTCGTAACCTTAGCCAATATGCTCGCCGCGGCTACGTTGTAACTCAAAAAGTCCCCTTTAACGTACGGGAAGGTCGGAATGTCCGCTTCTATCTTCACCGCGTCTATAATCGCAGCGTCCGAACCTTTCATTCCCGACAGAACGTCTTTCATTCCTATCTTCGTGGCTTCGAGTATATTAACTTCGTCTATACAGAAGTTGTCCACTACCGCTATCCTGTATTCCTCGGCAACGCGGATTATCTCCCCGTAAAGCTCCTCCCTCTTCTTCTCGGAAAGCTTCTTGCTGTCGTCTATCCCCTTGACTATCTCAGCCCCGTCTTTCCACGGCATCCTTACCGCCGCTACAACCACGGGCCCCGCAAGAGGTCCGCGCCCCGCTTCGTCTACTCCGCATATCGCCCCGAACCCCCGAGACTCAAGCTCCCTCTCTATATCTAACTTCGCTACGTATTCTTTCATAAACCTTTTTCCCTGCTTTCTTCTGCGAAGAAACCTTCTTTCTTTCGAAAAGAAAGAAGGCAAAGAAACTTTCATCGTGGGAATAAAGAAAGACAATACGCTTTCCGTTCCCGCAAGAAAGTTTGTAACTAAAAGAAACTATAAATTCTTGATAGACTTCGCGTGGAAAGACAACTTCCCCCCACAATGAAGTTCTTTGTGCGACTTTCCCCTTTAACTTACTTTCTTTAAGAAAAGAAAGTAAGCAAAGAAACTTTCATTGAGCTTCGCATATCTTTCAGAGCAATGCG
>CAVJWC010000013.1:0-29680 GCA_963653425.1 Eubacterium sp.
AACCGTGCGTTGTGAAAAAAAATTTATAAAAATTTTTTCCGCGCACTCAAAAAAAATCTTCGGTAAGCTTGGCACACCGCCAATTACCACGGTGAGTGTCTACCCGTAATCATTGCGGTTGCCCTTTTCTCGGGAACATTAAAAATTGCCAAAGCACCGCCATTTTGTAAGAACGAAAGAATTTTCCTGTAAATTCAGAGTTGCTTTATGTTAAACTTTGAATAATAGTGTAACTTTTGTGAAGTCAAATAATTTTACCTTGACCGTGCATTTCCCTTTTTCTTCACCTGTTTATAACGAAAATCTAACGTTCGGGAATCTTTTCGGCTCGTATGTCCGCAAGGTGAACCCTTTGGGATAAAATTCACTAAAGGTGAGCCCTTTGGGATAAAATTCACTAAAGGTGAGCCCTTTGGGAGACAAGACGTTACTTATGGTTTGCCGAAAAGCGTGTTCGGGGAAGTGCAAAATTGCGCAAAAAAAACGCCGAGAAAATTCGCTATATATTATTATATATAATAATGTTAAGGCGAAGGCGAAAACGCAATCCCCTAAGGAAAGGATAGCCGAACTTTCGTTGTCATCCAAAAAGGAGGAAAAATGAAAAACAAGAAGAAACAACAAGGCTTTACGCTGGTTGAACTTCTGGTGGTAATCGTTATCATCGGAATTTTAGCGGCGGTTATCGTTCCGAGCGTATCGAGCGCGATCACGAAAGCCAAAGTTTCCGAAGGCGTTCAGAATGCGAGAAACATCTCGACTCTCCTGACGGCAGAAACTCTGTTCGGCGGTAATTTCGCGCTTCCTTCGGACGTAGAAAAGTTCTGTAAGAACAACGGCTACGACTTGGTTTCCAAAGTCGACGGTTACGCTTACTGGTACAACGCAGAGGACTGCAAGGTAGAATTCATTAAGCTTGAGACCAACGGCACGGCTTCCTCGTCCGTTATCAACGCTTTTGCTTCGGACGGCGATATGGCTCGGCGTTCGAGAATAGAACAGATTCACCCGAGCAGTGCCAAGTACTATTACATCGACCAGAAAGACGATTCTCTTCACGAAATCATCGAAACGGTCAGACATCTCGTAGAAAAAGCAAGAAATCAAAGCGACGCGGGCGCTAATCGTGCGGAAATCGTTGAAAAGATGGACGGACTCGTTAAAGGTTTGAACGGCAAAGTCGACGACGTTAAGAACGTAGACACCGCTTCCAAGACCTGGATAAATACTTTCGTGCAGACCTTCACTCCCGATAAAACCGTTTATCTCGGCAAGGACGGCTTCTACACGAACGCAACCACAAACGAAGACGGCGAAATTGCAGTAGACAGAATTCTCGTTTCCGTAACGAGCGGTGAAGAAACGGGCGAAGTGTTCACCAGCGTGGCTAAGGGCGATACGTCGGCAGGTACCGTTACCGCCAAGATCAAAGCTACAGCCGAAATCGTTATTCCGTCGGAAGTTGCCGACGTGGACAGCACGATTGCCGGACAGCTTGCAACTGAAGGTAACAAAGTCGTTATCGGCGGAGCAACCAATACGGAAGAACTCGAAAACGCAGGCGTTAACGTAACTTACGCTTCGTCTTTAACCAAAATAGATTATAAGGATGTAAAATTCGACACTCAGGCATACTCCGAAAAGCTGGTTAATTTCACCACGGGCTATTCGGTGAAAGTTCCTGCCGCCGCAACGGGTATTTATTTCTATCCGTATAAAGTTAATGAGCAAGAAGTAATTCTCGTTGTTTATTCCATAGTGAATGGCGATAATACGGAATATAAACTCGTTGTAACCGAGAACAAGAAGGAAGATGAAACTACTAAGTACATCTACGGTTCTACCCTTGGCGACTATACGGTAACGTCGGCGATTTCGTTTACCAGCGAAAAGGTTGAAGTTGTAAAAGATAAAGCAGCAGGCACAGACACTTCTAAACATTACGTATACGCAAACGGTAATAACGGTTACAACTACATTCTTTCGGAGACGTTGATTCCTGAGATTTCGCTTGAAATTAAAGATTGGGGACTTAAACCCACAGACTTCGTAGACCTTGACCTTACAACCAAAGCGGCATACAAAATGACCGGTAAGATCGCTGTTCGTTCGACTATTCACCCGGGAGCGGTTGAGTTTCGCGCGGTTGCAGTCGACAAGAACAACAAAGGTTACCGTATCGCCAACGTCGGCTACCTCACTAACGTAAATCTCAGCGTTGCTCAGGTTAACGATCAAGGCAGAATTTGCGTTTACGACGGCAACGGTGGCATTAAACGCGCCGTAGACGGAGCGAAAGTCAGTATTAACCTGTCCGACGTCGCGAAGAACTTCATTAACTTCAAGAACGCTACGGTTATCGTCGATTACGCGTATATGTATAACGAACACGTTCTCACTACGACCATGGACGGACAGCTCGCCATTCCGACGGGTAACGTTTATAAGGGCGCAACCGACAACGAAACGAAAGTAAACGTAAATTGGAGCGAAGGCGTTAAGTTTGACGTAGCCTTTGGCTCTCAGAAAGTAAGCGTTAACGGAACGGATTACGACGTTAACCAAATCAAAATCACGAAGATTACGATTCAAGTAGGAGAGAAGACGTTATTCGTCCGCAACTACTATTAAGCCGTAAAAAATACGATGTTTAAGCCTTAACTCGGGCTTTACATAAAAAAATTAAAGGAGAGAAAAAATGAGAAAAACACAAAAAAACATTATAGTGCTTGCAGTTCTTGCACTCGCACTCGTAGCTTTCTGTGCTTGCGGAGTGATTGCTTCGGCTACCGCCATTAAGATCAGCTCTTATCCCAAGACCAGCTACACGACTTCCGACGCGGATTTCGACTGGACCGGTTTCAAACTTGCTATAACCACCAGCGATGGCAACACCACCGAATACACCTACGATCAGCTTAAAAACCAGGCTAATTTCACAGTTTCCAAATTCGACGACAGCGTAGGTACTCACACCGCTACCATCACCTATCAGACTCTCGAAGCTACCTTCCAGTACACCGTAGCTGCAGGCACCTTCGCAGGCGGTGAAGGCACGCAGGCAAACCCCTACCAGATCTCGACCGTTGAGCAGTTTAAGAATATTGGTGTTAACGACAACTACACTTACTTTAAGCTCATAAACGATCTCGATATGGCTGATTATACCACCGTTTCTCTTATTAAAAATGCAGAAATCGACGGCGACGGCTATTCTATCAAAAATCTTAAAACATCTCTTGTTAATTATCTTGTAGCAAGTACTTTTAAGAACGTTGATATTTATATTAATATGGAAAACGAAAACGCCGTTTTTAACAATCTTGGTAATAAAGATAGCGAGCTTGTTTTAATAGAAAACATTAACGTTTATGGCGTTCAGAATTTTAGAGGAATGGACTCTTCGAATACCGGTATATTGGTTTATTGTGTAAGTACACAGCTTTGCAGAATCAAAGACGTAAACATTTATGCAAGTTTATTGTCTACAGCGAAATACACTGCAATCTTTGTTGGTTATACTAACTACAATAATGGTGATCTCTATTTTGAAAACGCAAAATTCTACGGATATGCAGAAGGCGAAAGGTTAGGTATCTTTACCGGTAATACTGTAAGTGGTTTTAAAGACGGCCAAACGTATGCAGATGATTGCCGCCATATATACGTTGACGAAAACAGCGGTAACTATGGTACGATTATTACCACTATGGGTAAACCGCAGGCTTTCTTGTTTGGTAACTCAACCGACAATAACCCTCAGAAAGACCGCAGAGTTACTATTAAGAAAAACGACGTTGAATTGACTACCGAAGAAAACGCAAGTTTCTTTAATAAAGCAGGTTCTACCGCTAAGCAAGTTTATGAAGCAAGCTTGAAGCTTACTAAAGACAGCAACGGCGCACTTACTATTGCTTGCACCAATGAAAACGTTAAAGCTTACAGAGTCGTTGCAACTATTTGGACTTTGGCTGATACTGGATATACTAATACCTTTACTTTGATTAACAAGACTTTTGATAAAGTAGGCACAACCGGTATTTACGTTGCAGAGTGGAAGTACAAAGCAGGGCAGGAAGCAGTAGCATCCGATTATGACGCAACCAATAACTGCTATTATTTCAATCTTGGATTTACTCCTGAAGTAAACACATTCGGTACAAACGCAAAGAGTAGAAAAAACAACGTACAGTACACCGTTTTTGCTTACGACGAAAGTGGTAAGACTCTTGGTGCGTATATGTACGTTGGTTAACGTAATGTATTTTTAGTCCCTACCCCCTCGGAGGCTAACTGAATGAGAAAAGTCGGTACAAAAAGCTTGCCCGTATGGGCTGTTATCGTGATTATCGTGGTTTTCGCGGTCGCTCTGACTGCTTATTTCGAGGTGAGATACGGCTTTCTTTTCGGCGAAGACGGAATTTTCGCTCACGTTGCCTCCGGAGGAGAACCTTTGGAAGAGTTTTCCTCGGCTGTTTTCGAAAGCGCGGAAATGCGTGCCGACGGAAGAGAGCATACCTTGCGCGTGACTCATATTCCGCTCGGCGCGACCGTAACCTACGACATCGGCAACACCTTTTCCGAAGCCGGAGTCTATACCGTTACCGCGACGATTTCGATGGAAGGCTACAAAACGAAAACTATGACCGCAACGCTTACGCTTTACAAAGCCTACGTAATAACCTTCAGGCAATTTAGGGGTCAGCGTGAGTTCGAAGTGAAAGAAGGCGAAACTTTCGACCTGAATCTCGTTCCCGAGATCGAACCTGTCGAAGGTTACACGGCAAAGTGGGAAGATTTCGACCCGAAACTCACTTCCAACGTCGTAGTGGACGCGATTTATACGAAAATCGCCGATTAACGCAGGAAAAGGGTTTGTATTCTTTTCGGGTAAGCCCGGACTTCGTTTTTCGGGCAGTCCGAAAGGATATAAAATCGCGGACATCGGCATTACGGATACCAAAAAAAAGGGAGCGACGAAAGTTGCTCTCTTTTTTGCGATTCGGGCGGTTTGATTTCCCCGTGTTTTCGGGTAACGCAAACCGCTTCTTTCTTTATCGGTTTATATAAAGCCCGTAATATTAAACGTCGGTGAGTTTACGCTAAAAGCACCGACAAAAGCATAGGAACTGGCAGATACCAGGCGAATTTACGGAAGTTTCCGCTTTTAATAAGGTTTTCCGTGACTTTGAGCGCAAGAAAGCCGACTATTCCCGAAAGGACAACCGCGACCGCTTTATTTACGGTATCCGTCATTCCCGCAAGAGATAATTCGTTTAGCGCAAACGCTCTTTCGCAAAGCAAAACCGAGAGTTCGTTAAACGAGCGCAGAAGTTCATTAAACGAGCAAGAGAGTTGATTGAACGAAAGGGCTTGCCCGTGAAGAAGAGAACCGCGCTTTAAGAGGCTTTCGACAACGTCCGCGACCGCGCCTCCCGAGATTACGGGAATCGACAGCAAAAACGAAAATTCACCCGCTTCTTCTTGCTTAAATCCCAGAAAGCGGAGTGCGGTTATCGTTGAACCGCTTCTCGACAGCCCCGGTATTACCGCAAGTCCCTGAACTGCTCCGACTATGAGCGCGTCTTTGGCTTTCATTGCGGAAACAGGCTTGATTGCGCCGTTTTCGGGCGTTTTACAAGGCTGTGAGTCCGCGCGCGAGGGAGTCGCGTTTTTGCGCTGATTTGCGGTTCTTCGCGAGCGTTCACGAGCCGTGCGTTTACGGGAGTTTCCGCCCGGAAAGAACAGCAGTAGCAGGAAGGTCGCGAGGAATCCGAAGGGAAGAAGGAGGTATTCCGCATTTTCGGGTAGCAGGAGTTTCCACGCCACCGCAATCAGAAAGGTCGGCACGCTTGCCAGAAACAGACAGAAAACCCTGTGATCCTTGGGGTTTTTCGCGAGTTTAAGAAGAGTTTTGCGGTAAAAAACCGTTACCGCGAAGAGCGTTCCCACGTGCAGCCATATAAAAAAGTCCATCCCGGCTTCCGTTCCGAGGATTTTCTCCGCCAAAAACAGGTGTCCGCTACTCGACACGGGCAGGAATTCCGTCGCGCCCTGAATTATTCCGAAGATTATTGCGTTAAAGAGAGTCATTTTCCGCTCCTTGAGGCTATATATACATATGATATGCAAAAATCCGCCTTTTTAGGCGTTTTTCGGGAAGTTTTCATAAGGAACGGTTTTCGGAAAAGCTTTACGCAGAGAGAACGAATGTAAACGCACGCAAAAAAAGAGCGACCGATTAGTCGCTCCCCGTTTGTTTTATTAAACTTTTATACTTTTCCGAGGTAATCTTCGATGAAAGGCTGAATGTTGCCGTCCATAACGTCGGTGATGTTGGCGTTTTCAAAGCCCGTTCTGTGGTCTTTCACGAGCGTATACGGACAGAACACGTAGGAACGTATCTGACTGCCCCATTCGATTTTTTTGATTTCGCCTTTGAGCGAGTTGGCTTCTTCCATCTGTTCGCGCTCTTTAAGCTCGATAAGTTTGCCTTTCAGCATAGCCATAGCCTGAAGTCTGTTCTGAACCTGACTTCTTTCGTTCTGACAAGCCACGATAATGCCCGTAGGAATATGCGTTATTCTTATCGCGCTTTCCGTCTTGTTGACGTGCTGACCGCCTGCTCCGCTGGAACGATAAGTATCGACTTTAAGGTCTTTGTCGTCGATAACTATATCTATGTCGTTGTCTATCTCGGGCATAACTTCGAGCGAAGCGAAACTCGTGTGACGGCGTTTGTTCGCGTCGAAAGGCGAGATTCTTACCAGTCTGTGAACGCCCATTTCGGCTTTGAGGTAACCGTAGGCGTTTTCGCCTTCAACGGCAAAGGTAACCGATTTTATGCCCGCTTCTTCGCCGTCGAGCATATCCATAAGACGGACTTTATAACCTCTTCTTTCCGCGTAACGGGTATACATTCTGTAAAGCATGCTTACCCAGTCCTGAGCTTCCGTTCCGCCCGCGCCTGCGTGAAGGGACAAAATAGCGTTGTAGCCGTCGTATTTACCGCGGAGCAGAGTAGAGATATACAGATCGCTTATATCTTTTTTAAGTTTTTCGTAATCGTCTGCCGCTTCCTCTATGAGTTCGTCGTCGCCGTCCGCCATTTCGATAAGTTCGGAAACGTCGGTAAGTTTCTTTTCGAGAGAAGTATAAGAATTTATCTTATGTTCAATCGTCTTAGCGCGCTGAGAAACTTTCTGTGCTTTCGCCTGATCCATCCAGAAATCTTCCGCGTGTTGCTGTTTTGTCAGTTCGTCCAGTTCTTTTTGCAGTCCCGGTAAGTCAAAGGGACTCACCTATCCCTTTTAATTTAGCCATTGATTCTCTTATATCCCGGTTGAGATCTTCGATTTGTACCAAATTTATCACCTTCCTTTGTCTTTATTTATATTTAATCGGTTTGATTACTTTTTGTTGTTCTGCGTTTGTTTCTGTTTGCGTTCTTCTCTGCGGAGTTTTCTCTGCTCGTCCATATACTTTTCGTACTCGGCTTTTCCGCAACAGTCTCTGTAACGTTTTCCGCTTCCGCAGGTGCAACGCGCGTTAAAGTCCTTCTTTCCGTCCTGAGGCTGTTCGGGAATATCTTTCTCTTCCGCGGGAGCGTTGAGATTCTTTTGTATGGTGGTAAAGAGCAGGAACCTTATGGTATTGAACTTAATATCCTGCTGAAGCTCTTCGAAAAGGTCGTATCCGCGGATTTTGTATTCGACAACGGGATCTCTCTGCGCGTAAGCCTGTAAACGCACGGAATCTTTGAGTTCGTCCATTCTGTCTATGTGGTACATCCACAGCTGAGTTATGTTCCTTAAAAGGAAATGCCTTTCGATTTCTTCGGGATTTACGCCGATACTGCGCGTTTCTTCGCATCTTTCGTTGTAGAAGTCCCTGATAGTCTGGCTCCATTCTTTTTTAAGGTCGCTCATAGAACGGCGTTTGTCTTCTTCCGTAAAGAAGTTGCTTGCGCCCGGGAAGTAATAAACCGCGCGTTTATTGAGTTCGGTTATATCTGCCTGAGCGAGTTTTTCCGTGCCTTCCATAACCTTATCGAAGGTGAAGTCGCAGTAAAACTCCAGCATATCCATAATGTCCGCGTGGACGTTTTCCCCGTTTATAACCTTTCTGCGTTCGTCGTAAATAACGTTTCTCTGAAGGTTGAAAACGTCGTCATACTGAAGGACGTGTTTTCTTGCCGCAAAGTTGTTGGCTTCCACGGCTTTCTGGGCGTTCTCTATGGCTTTGCTGATAAGTCCCATGGATACGGGAGTATCGTCGTCGTCCGTCAGAGAACCGTAAAGCTTTTTCGCCATTTCTATCTTGTCTTCGCCGAAAAGTCTTATAAGGTCGTCGTCGAGAGAGATGTAGAAGATACTGCTTCCCGGATCGCCCTGACGGCCTGCTCTTCCTCTGAGCTGATCGTCTATTCTTCGGCTTTCGTGGCGTTCCGTACCGATTATATGAAGTCCGCCCGCGTCAATTACCTTCTGCTTTTCGCCTTTGATTTCCTCTTCGTGCTTTTTAAGAAGTTCTCTGTAAAGCGTCTGAAGTTCTTTGGTTTCGCCGTCGCCTTCCACGTAACTCGAAGCCGTTTCCACCTGTTCCACGGTGTAATCCATTTTCAGCATTTCTTCCTTCGCGAGGAATTCGGGGTTACCGCCGAGAAGAATATCCGTTCCTCTGCCCGCCATGTTGGTGGCAATGGTAACGCTTCCCACTCTGCCTGCCTGAGCGACGATTTCCGCTTCTTTTTCGTGGTATTTTGCGTTAAGAACGTTATGGGGAATGCCTTCTTTTTTCAGTTTTTCCGAAAGTTCTTCGCTTCGGGCAACCGACACCGTACCTACGAGTACGGGTCTGCCTTTTTCGTGGCATTCTTTTATATCGGCTATTATGGCGCGTATTTTGGCGTCGTGCGTTTTATAAACCACGTCGCGTTTGTCTTCTCTTATGCAGGGTTTATTGGTGGGTATAACCACTACGTCGAGGTTGTAGATGGAATTGAATTCGCCTTCTTCGGTTTTAGCCGTACCCGTCATACCCGAAAGCTTTCTGTAAAGCCTGAAAAGGTTCTGGTAAGATATGGTCGCGAGCGTCTGGTTTTCTTCGCGTATGCGGACGTTTTCCTTGGCTTCGATAGCCTGATGAAGACCGTTAGAGTATCTTCTTCCGTCCATTTTACGTCCGGTAAATTCGTCTACGATAACGATTTCGCCGTTTTCGACTATGTAATCGGTATCGCGCTGTTTAAGCGTATGAGCGTAAAGAGACTGGTTTATATAGTGGTTTATTGCGGTGTTTGCGATGTCGCCGAGGTTTTCCACTTCGTAGAACTTTTCGGCTTTCGCAACGCCCGAGTCGGTAAGTCTTACCGTCCTGTTCTTTTCGTCCGTTTCGTAGTCTTCGGGTTTAAGCGAACGCACGAACCTGTTGGAACGTTTGAATTCTTCCGAGGAAGATTCGCCCGGTCCTGAAATAATGAGAGGCGTTCTCGCTTCGTCGATAAGAATACTGTCCACTTCGTCGAGAATGGCGAAATCCAGACCGCGTTGCATAAGGCTGTTTTTGCTCATAGCCATATTGTCGCGAAGATAATCGAAGCCGAATTCCGAGTTGGTTCCGTAGGTTATATCGCAGTTATAAGCCGCCTGTTTTGCGCGGATATTCTGTTTTGGAAGAATAACGCCCACGGTAAGTCCCATAAAGCGATGGATTTTACCCATCCATTCGCAGTGGAATTTAGCCAGATAGTCGTTTACGGTAACGATATGAACGCCTTTGCCCGCAAGAGCGTTGAGGTAAGCGGGGAGGGTGGACACCAGCGTTTTGCCTTCGCCCGTAGCCATCTGACATATTCTGCCCTGATGAAGAGCTATTCCGCCCAATACCTGAACGTAATAGGGTTTCTGTTTTATTACCCTGAAAGCCGCTTCTCTTATAGCCGCGAAAGCGTCGGGTAAAATATCGTCGAGCGTTTCTCCTTTGTCGAGACGGGCTTTAAGAGCGGGAGTAACCGCCTGAAGGTCTTTGTCGGAAAGAGTTGCGTACTTTTCTTCGAGAGCCATTACTTTGTCTGCGGTTTTACGCAGTTTTCTGAGTTCGCGTTCGTTTTCAGAGGGGAAGAGTGTAGCGAATATTCCCATTGTTTGCCTCCTGAAATTATTGTGTCCGAATGTTGAAGTTCTTCGTTCCGCGCGCCGTGGTTTCTTTATTTATTAAGGACGGTTTGCGGTGAAAAGAACGGTTGCCGTTGCGTTTATTCGTTTTGTCCGAAAAGCTCTTCGTACTTCTTTTCTTCTTCGGGAAGAAATACGCTTAAAAGAGTGTTTCTCATAACGATGTAGTTGTTTTTGACCATTCCGTAAAGATGCCGTCTGTTGCCCACGAGAACGGCGGATTTTTTGGCTCGGGTGACGGCTGTATACAGAAGGTTTTTGTTTATGATGGAAGGCGGACCGCTTGTTATCACTATAACGGCGACGTCGAATTCACTGCCCTGACTCTTATGTACGGTTATGCAGTAAGCAAGAGTAAGATTCTGAAGGGAACTCTTTGCGTATTCGGTTATTCTGCCGTCTTCGAAAGTAACCGCAAGAGTCGCGTTTTCTATTTCGGTAATAAAGCCTATGTCGCCGTTATAAACGCCTTCGCCCGACTCTATCGTTCCGTTTTCGGCAACTCTTACCCATTCCGCCTGATAGTCGTTAGCAGTCTGCATAACTTTGTCCCCCAGCCTGAAAAGCGTGCTTCCGTATTTGATTTCGCCTTTTTCGGGGGAGGGCGGATTAAGAGTCTTCTGAAGAAGAGCGTTGATGTTTTCTACTCCAGCTGCGCCCGCTTTCATAGGCGCGAGTACCTGAATGTCCGTAGGTTTCTTTCCGTGGAACTTCGGGAGCCTTTCCGACGCGAGTTCGACGACGGTGCGTGCGGTTTCTTCGGGCGTTTCTCTGTTAAGAAAGAAGAAATCCGTGCTTTTGTTGTTTATTACGGGCATTTCGCAGGCGTTTATGAGGTGAGCGTTGGAGATGATGAGGCTTCCGTCTTCCTGACGGTAAATGTGTTTAAGGAAGGAAACCTTTATAAGTCCCGAAGCTATTATATCGGCAAGAACGCTTCCCGCGCCTACCGACGGCAGTTGGTCTTTGTCGCCCACGAGAATAAGCGACGAACCGTCTTTAATCGCTTTCAAAAGGGCGTTAAAAACGAATATATCCGTCATGGAAGTTTCGTCCACGATAAACACTTTGCCGTCCAACGGGCAATTCTCGTTCCGTCCGAAAAACGGACCCGTTTTATACTGAAATTCCAGCGCGCGATGAATGGTTTTCGCGTCTTCGCCCGTAGCCTGTTGCATACGTTTGGCGGCTCTTCCCGTAGGAGTAAGACAAACGGGATCGATTCCTCTTGCGTGAAAAACGTAGCAGATACATTTGATTATGGTGGTTTTGCCCGTTCCCGGCCCGCCCGTAATTACGCTGACTCCGTTTTCCACGGCGTTTTTTACGGCTTGCCTTTGAAGAGGGTGAAGCGTGATTCCGTTTATTCTTTCGTAATTGTCTATAAGGTCGTCGTCGGCAAGAGGTTCGGGCGCGGAATGTTTAAGCCGTACGAGCTTTGAGGCAATGCTTTTTTCCGTGCTGTAACAGCTGTAAAGCGCGACGCATTTTTCTTCTCCGAGAATAAACTTTCTGACCGTCAGTTCGAGTTCGAGTATGCTCATAACTCTTTCGTAAGCTTCTCTGTTTTCGTTTCCGTCAATCGAAAGCAGAGTAAACACTCTTTCCGAAAGGTCGCTTTCAGACATAAAGGTGTTGCCGTTCTTTTCGGAATTCTCTTTGAGAACGTAAATTACGCCCGCTCTTATACGGAATTCTCCCGTAGGCGAATAACCCATATTCGTTGCGATTTTGTCGGCTGTAACGAAACCTACGCCTTCTATGTCGTCGATCAGAATATAGGGGTTTTCTTTAAGTCTTTCCGACGTCTTTTCCTTATATATGTTATAGATTTTAACCGCAAGATTCAACGTTATATTGAAGCTTTGAAGGAACATAATCTGTTCCTTGGCTTCTTTTATCGAAGCGTAACTCTGACTGATTTCGAGAGCCTTTTTGCGCGAAATACCCCTTACCGCCACGAGAAACTCGGGATTGCGTTCGATAACGTCGAGAGCGTCGCTTCCGAAAACCTTTACGATTTCCTTAGCGGTAGCCGGACCTATTCCCTTTATGACTCCGCTTGAAAGGTACCTTTCTATTCCCGCGGGGCTTTCGGGCTGAACCACTTCGCATTCCGTAACCTTGAACTGTTCGCCGAATTTACTGTGGCGCGTGAATTCTCCCGTAAGCACGAGGCATTCCCCTTCGTTTACCGAAGGAAGATTTCCGACGCATGTTACGGGTTCTTTATTCTTTTCCACGACGAGTTCGAGAACGGTGTATCCGTTGTCTTTGTTGCAGAAAACTATTGAATTTACGGTGCCTTTCAGTTTCATTTCAGCGAAAATCTCTGTTTCTTTCAGTTTGCGTAACCTTATAAAAGTCACGTTCGGCGCTATGTCGTTATTGCGGGCGCTTTTCGTAACCGAAGGTCGGTTACCCGCGACAAAGAACGTAGCGTTATCAGACAATTATACATCAGCCCGCGATTCTTGTCAAGGCATTGACGAAGGAGGCTTTTGCGCCGTGAGAATTACTCCGAGTATATAAAACGCGGAGTAACGGATAAGAGTAACTTTTTACGCATTACGTCGCCTCTTGCCGAATATAATTAAAGCAGTATTATTAAAAGCGGGTAAAAGCCGATTCAAAGCAAACGAAAGCCGACTAAGGCGGGCGCTTCGGATTCGTCGTTTGCCTGCGCCCGGAGAATCCAAAATGATAATAAAACCCGAAACCGTCTATATCGGCGAAAAGGTAAAAATTCACCCGTCGGCTACCGTAATGCCCTATTGCGTGATTCTCGGCGAAACCCGAATCGGCGCGGATACCGTTATCTGCAGTTTTTCTCATATAGACCAAAGCACCATAGGCGAAAACTGTACGATAGGTCCTTACGCCCGACTGCGTTGCGGTTGCGTAATAGGCGACGGTTGCCGTATAGGGAACTTCGTCGAAATCAAAAACAGCAGGCTCGGAAACCGTGTAAAAACCGCCCACCTTGCCTATATAGGCGACGCCACCTTGGGCAACGACTGCAACGTCGGTTGCGGAGCGATTTTCTGTAATTACGACGGCTCAAAAAAACACGAATCCGTCGTGGGCGACCGCTGTTTTATAGGAAGCAACGTCAACCTCATTGCCCCCATAAAACTCGGCGACGACTGCTTCGTATCCGCAGGCACTACCCTCTCGGACTCCCTCCCCCAAAACACCTTCGCTAAAAGTACCCGAGAAATCAGGACTTCGTTCAACCTTTTTTCTTCGGAAAAGAAAAAAGATAAAGAAACTTAGCCTTTTCCTTATTGTTCTTTCTTGAAAGAACTTACTTTCTTTGGAAAAGAAAGTAAGCAAAGAAACTTTCACCGAGTTTCGCGTATTTTTTAGAACGATGCGAAAATTACGGAAAGCAGACAAAGAAATTTTCACCGAGCTTCGCACAGCCGACAGAGCAACGCGAATTTTACGAAAAGTAATTAAAGAAACTTTCACTGTTGGGATAAAGAAAAACCAAACGCTTTCCGTTGACGAAAAAAGTCGATAATTAAAAGGTTTTTTTGAAAAATGTAAAAACGAGCGTCCCTTAAACAACAACGTCTTTATGCCCTGAGTAAAGAAAGATAGAACTAAACCCGCGGGCAAAAAGAAAGTCCGTAATTGCAAAATACTTGCGGTTACGGACTTTTTGAGTTTTTATTGAGGTTTGCTCGTTTCCGGATTTGCATTCATTGGAAGTTCTTTGTTGAGCTTTCCCAACCAGAAAGTTGCGAAGTTCTTTGGTTCTTTCTTTCAAGAAAGAACGTAAAATACTCGGCTACCGAATTGTATAGTCTTGCGAAGCTACAATGGGTCCAGCGTCACGCTGGTCTTTGCCTATTTTCTTTTCCAAAGAAAGTAAGGAAACTATCTGCTTAATATACTGTCTTTGATGTCTTTGACGGCGGAGGCGGTTTTGGTATCGCCGTTCTGGATAAGCCCTGTGACTTTATCTCTTGCGTGCATAATGGTGGTATGGTCTCTTCCGCCGAAGTACTGACCGATATTTATGAGGGGAACGGTGAGCATTTCGGTTATGAGGAAGATACAGATTTGTCGGGGTTCGACGATTTCTTTATTTTTCTTTTTTCCTATGAGGGCGTCTTTGTCGACTTTATAGTAGGAGCAAACGCTGTCTACGATGCGGTCTATGGTAATGACTTCGCGTTTATCGTCGCGGAAGTCTTTAAGGGCTTCGCTGAGAACGTCGTCGCTGTCCACGGGTTTGCCCGTGAGGGCGGCGTAGCTTACTACTTTCGTGAGAAGACCTTCCATTTCGCGAACGTTGCTCTGGACTTTTTCCGCGATAAGTTCGAGGACTTTGTTGGGAACGTCGAGGTTGTCCTGAATGGCTTTCTTCTGAAGGATGGCGATTCTCGTTTCGAGATCGGGCGGTTGAACGTCGGCGATAAGACCTCCTTCGAACCTCGTGCGCAACCTTTCTTCGAGGGGTTTGATTTCCTTGGGCGGACGATCGGAAGAAATGACGATTTGTTTCTGCATATTGTAAAGGTCGTTGAAGGTGTGGAAGAATTCTTCCTGCGTGGAAACGGTCTTTGCGATAAACTGAATATCGTCTATCATAAGCACGTCTACGTTTCTGTATTTATTGCGGAAACGCTTCATCTCGTCGTTTTTGTTGCTGTCTCTGAGAGCTTCGATGAGGTTGTTGGTGAAATGTTCGCTCGAAACGTAAAGACATTTAAGGTCGGGGCGGAGGGATTGAAGACGGTTACCTATGGCGTGCATAAGGTGCGTTTTTCCCAGTCCCGCAGGTCCGTAGATAAACAGCGGATTGTAACGTTTCCCGGGGTTTTCCGAAACGGCTTTGCTTGCGGCGGCTACGAATTCGTTGGATTTGCCTACGACGAAGTTGTCGAAAGTGTACTTCGAAATAAAGACGGAGTTGCGTTCTTCGTCAAGAAAATCGTCCTGTTCTTCTATGTAGTCGCTGAAAAGGTCTTCTTCCGCAGGCGTAATAACCTGAATGTCGGCTATTTTATCGGCGTAGTTCCTGTCTATTATATCCTTTATGTTCTGATGGAAACGTTTTTCGGCTATGGATTGGGTAGCCGCGTCTTCAGCCACGAGTATAAGTTTGTTTCCGACTTTGCAAAGGGGCTTGAGCGTCTGTATCCACAAGTCGTAGGCAACCGCCGGAATGACCGGGACGAGGTCGCTGAGTATATTATTCCATAATTCGTCGATATTCACGTTAGCCATAAATCTGCTCCCTATTCTCTCGTATAAAAACCATTGTACTCTTTATTATAACATACCTTGGGCTTTTATGGGTAGAATTTTATCCGTTATTTTTTCATTTTTAACCTTTTCTTTTTCTTTCTCCGCAAGCGACTTCTTTAATGCAGTCGGAAATCGAAGCGTAAATAAAACAAAAAATTCAATCTGCATAAAAAGCTTACTTATTAAGAAAAATGTATAATTATTTAACGTTCGGCTCTTTTTTTGCGTGATTTTTTAAGGGAACGAACGGCTTTATCCCGTCTTGAACTCCGACGTAAAGTTAAGTATATTCTTTACAGACGGGCAATTCACTACTGCGAACGAAAAATAAAAAATACAAAAATTACAATCTGTACGAAAGCTTACTTATTCGGAAAAATGTATAATTATTTAACTTGACAGAAAGTTATGCGTGTGCTAAACTTTCCGACGTAAGAGGCTTAACTCAAGTTACTTAGCGTAAGTTGTTTAACGCAAGCGATTTAATATAGGTTGCTTGAAGCAGTTTACTTAAAACAAGTTATTCGGCGCAGTTTATGTGACGCGGATTGCTTGGTTCGGGTTATTTGACTCAAACGAGTTAACGTAAGTTGACTTAAAGCGAGCGATTTAACGTAGGTTACTTAACATAAGTATTTAACGCAAGCTGTTTTAAGTTACGGGATTGCGTATTAAGCCGAAAAGCGAGCGGGGGAGAAAATCAAACGGGAGGAAAAACTATGAATTCCACTAAATTAAAACACGTTTTTGACGCAGGCGACGTAGATTTTTTAAGCCGTGCGACTTTGGCTTCCATTCAGAAAATTTTTCAGTCGGCAGCGGCGGAAGACTGCAAAAGACTGGGCGTAGGAACGAAAGTTCTGGGCGACAAAGGCACGGGCTGGGTTCTTGCGAGAACGAGATATAAGTTCGAAAGAATGCCCGTTCTCGACGACGAAGTTACCTTCGAAACGTGGTGCAATCCTCCGAGAGGTTGCGAGAGTATGAGACATGTGGATATTACCGACAAAGAAGGCAACCTTATCGCCTACGGAATTTCCCGTTGGTGCGTGCTGGACATAAACACGTCGAGACTCGTTTCGTGCAGTGAAATTCCTCTGGACAAGACTCAGGTTCTCGATGACAAAAACCGTTTCGGCTCGGATTTCAGAAAGCTTGCCTTTAACGGGGAATGGACGCCCGTTTTCCAAGAAAAAATGAGACTGAGCAAAATCGACGTCAACGGACACGTAAACAATACCCGTTTTCTCGAATTCGTTACCGACTGTTTTTCGAAGGAAGAATACGCTTCTCTTAATATAAAGGACTTCCAGATAGATTTCCGTTCTCAGGTAAGACTGGGCGACACGCTGGAAATGTTTTCCGCGCGCGAAAAGGGCGATCTGTGGTTCAAAGGCGAAACCAACGGCGTTATCGCTTTTATGGCAAAACTCACCGCCGAAACCCTGTAAGCCGATTGCGGAAAGAATGCGGTTCGTTTTCGGAAAGCCTGCAAATTTAGTTTTTTCGGGAATGTCGTAAGGCTGAATTTTTTTGGGAAAGAAAGCGGCGTTCTTTCTTTCTCTCAACGAAGCGTAAAGAACGCGCTTTCAATCGAAAGCCCCGCATTTGCGGAAATCGGCAATAAAAACGCAACGCCGGGTAAAATTCCGAAGCGAGGTGAAAGAGAAAGTACGGGTTTTTTCTGACTCATAAGAGCAGAGAAGTCCGAAGTATAAGAGGATAAACTTAACCGAAAAGGCGCAGGATAAAGAAAAGACGGAAGGGCGGTTAAAAATGAAAACAAACCCGCCGAATTGTTTGAGAAAATTCTTGACACAACACGTTTGCTATGCTATAATACACGAGCATTCGCAAGAACGCAAAACAATAAACGACGCGGGGTAGAGCAGTCCGGTAGCTCGTCGGGCTCATAACCCGGAGGTCAGGTGGTTCAAATCCCCTCCCCGCAACCATTGTGGCGGCGTAGCTTAGTTGGTTATAGCGGCCGGTTCATACCCGGCAGGTCGTTGGTTCGAATCCGACCGCCGCTACCACAATTTAATAACGGCTCCTTGGTCAAGCGGTTAAGACATCGCCCTTTCACGGCGGTAACACGAGTTCGATTCTCGTAGGAGTCACCATATGGGGGTATAGCTCAGCTGGGAGAGCATCTGCCTTACAAGCAGAGGGTCATAGGTTCGAGCCCTATTGTCCCCACCATAACGCAACGGTTCGTGATTTTCGCGGGCCGTTGTTTTTTTTAGTCAGAAAACGTCGCGGAAAAGAACGCGTTTTTTTTGAAGCGTTATATTCTTTATCGTTGAAAAGCAGTAATCGTTTTTAATTCACTGAAAATACGGTAGCCACGGGCGCGTGGCTTTTATGCGGAAGGAATCGCCGTATCTGCGGTATTGAACCCGTAAAAAGCAAGGCTGACGCACTGAATTTCGCCCAAAAGCCCGATTCAACAAAACGTTGAGTTCATTCAAAAGGGCATTGATTTACATTTTCGGAGTTTAATGGTAGAATAAAAACAGGTTAAGGAGGTACCGGCTATGGGCATTGGTCCGAAGATAAAAGAATACAGAAATAAAGCTGGATTGACGCAAAAAGATTTGGCGGACAAATTGTTCGTTACGTATCAGGCGGTATCCAGATGGGAAAACGATGACGCGGAACCGTCGTTCGATACGCTGAAAGAACTGTGCAGGATATTGAATTGTTCCACGGACGAATTATTCGGCTTAGAAAAGGATTCCGACGCCGAAGAACGGAAAGAACAAACGAAAGTTATAGAAAAAGTCATCGTTCAGGAACATAAGCCGGTTCTTGCCGTTTGTGAAGACTGCAACAGACCTATTTTCGAGCCGTCGGAAATAAAACGCGTAGACGCGACTTCGATAGTGGGCTTCGGAGAACACGCTCATACCGAGTGCAGACAAAAGGTTTTATGCGCGGAGTGCGACGAAAGAAGAATTGCCGAGGAAAAAGAGGCAAAAGAAAGGAACGTGCGCGAACGCGATAAGGAAAAAGCCGACAGATTAAGAAAGAGACGGATCCATTCGTTCGTATGGCCGTCTTTATGCACGCTGGTGTTCTGGATATTCGGAATAGTTTCGTTTACGAAAGGCGAAACGTCAACGGGGCGGCGGCTTTTAGTGACAGGTTTATTAGCCTATACGTTTATTGCCACGATGATTCTCTGTAATACTTTTATCCCGGAATTATGGGTGGAAATTACTTCCTGGGGATTCGTAAAACTGCCCGGTATAATATTTGAATTCAGTCTCGACGGCTGTTTGTTTCTTATAGGAATGAAAATACTGTTTTTTATCTTAGGCATATCGCTCGCGCTGTCGGCAGGCGCCTTTGCAACCGTCGTTGCGATGATATTAAGTCCGTTCGTTTACCCGTTTGCGTTGGGTAAAAACCTGCGCGGAATCGAAGACTGATAATCGCGACGGATTTTTTGCCTGCCCGTTTGGAGCGCCTCAGAATTCGGACGCGGATTTTTCCCCTGAACAACGGTTCGTGATTTTTGCGGGCCGTTGTTTTTATTTAGTCTTGACTTTCGATTAACTGTCTGTTATATTAGTAAGCGTATGGGCGACTGTAATAACGAAAAAGGAGAACACGATATGTTGGACACGAGCGGAATAAAGGTAACGGAAAACGAAGACGGAACGATCGAACTTTTTTACGTCGATTACGGCGTCGAACAGTTCGGCGGAAGAGATTTCGAATGCACGTATAAGCTTGATAAAGAAAACGCGGAAAAATTTCGCAAAGCGTTAAACGAGAGGTATACGGGGACGTTATCCGAAAAGGTGATTTCTGCGTTCACGAAGAATTTCAACACTACCGCGTTCAACGACTTTTGCAGGCAACACGGAATAGCCTTCGACCAAACGACCTGGTGCTGAGTTCGTCTTATCGCCGTTATTGAGCGATAACGTCCGATTCATTCAGGTAAAAATATCGGACAGAGCGAATTATTCAGGTAAAAATGTCGGAAAGAACGAACGTAATAACAAAAAAACGGCGCTTGAATCAAAGCGTCGTTTTTGTTTTTTATATAACCGTTTTTATTATCTTTAATATACCCGTTCGGCTCGGATTGATTGCCCGTTTATATCAGTTGGAGTTTTTCTGAACGTAGGCGATGATCTGAAGAACGCGGTAGATGAGTTCGAGCAGAGAGATTACCATATCGTTTACGTATTCGATATTGTAAAGTTTGAAAAGCTCTTTGCACGACTGAATTTCGTCGTCGGTAGCCAGACCGTCCTGTTTAAGGATAACGAGTGCCTTTTCCTGAGCGACTTTCTCGGTTTTAAGGACGAGAATGGACATTACGAAAGAAATTACGTAAAGAGCGAGTCCGCACGCCGTCAGAATTATCGTGCAGGAACCCGAACCCGTTTTCAGGATAAAAATGTCGAGAAGCATGCCGATGATGATAAGCGGAATGAAAGCAAGCGGTCCCAGGTAGATAATCGGGGTTAACGCTATACGCTTTTTCATATCGGGATTGCCTTCCTTGTCCATAATGGCAAGCGAAGATTTCTGCGCCGCCATGGCAAGCGAAGTAACCGTGTCTTTCTTCCAGGTTAATCTTCTTAAACGAACCTTTTTGAAGTAATGGCTGTAACTGTTTCCGAAAAGAATCGAACCGTTTTTGGAAACTCTGATGTTCTGAAGTCCGTTATCGTCGAGAATCTTACGCGCGACTTCTTCGCCCGTTCTTCCCGTGCTGTTCTTCATTCTGTTGTATTTTACGTATCTTATCGCCAGCCATATAGCTATAACGAGAGCTACTATCGAAGCGATAGCAAGCAATACGAGTACGAAAAACATCGAAATGACTATAAAGTCGCTTACTCCGTCGAGTTGGCCTTCGGCTGCCGCACGAAGGACTTGTGCAAACTCACTCATAATACAATCTCCTTTTTTTGCTCGTCCGCAATGCCGTTACACTGCGAATTGCGGTTATCATTATAAGGGAACGAATAAAAAAAAGCAAGCAATTTATGCGCAATATGCATTAAAAAGCGCAAAAAATCGAATTTATACGGTAATATCGAATAAAAATACCTTTCCCTGCATTAAATCAATATTTCTATGTATAACGAAAAACCGTATATAACCTTAACGCGTTTATAACCCCGAAACATATATAATCTTAAAAACGTATAATCTTAATAACGATATATAAGCTCAAACCGTATAATCTTAAAACGTTTTCGGGAATAACGTAACGTATACGACGTTAAAACGATTCTAAGAATAACGTAACGTATACGACGTTAAAAGGATTTTAAGGATAACAAAAACAATCGAGGGGCATTTATCGTAACCGCTTGTAATTTCGGCTGTTTCGTGTTACAATAGAAGAAAGAAATTATTTTTCAAGCGATCGATATAGGGGAAAAAAGAGTAATGTCAGATGTAATAAGCGATTTAAAATATATCAGATTTGCTATGAATTATACTTGCAGTGTACAAGAAGCAAAAGACGCTTACGAAATAAACGGAAGAGACGCAGATAAAGCTCTTGCATATCTGAAAGAAAAATATCCCCCTAAAAAGATTATGCCCGCAGAGTCAACAGACAAACCGAAGAATAATGATAAAGACAAAAAATTCTGGACTAAGAAAAAAATAATCTGTTCTTTGATAGCGTTTGCGTTTTCTGTGCTGTTCGTTGTGCTTCTTGCGCTGCACATTAACGATAAAACTCCTTGGATTGCGGTATTGTTGATTTTAGCGACAAGCATTTCGGTCGGTTGTTTGCTTTTTGTCCTATTCCCTGAATCGAGAGAAAAGCACAGTTCGAATTATACGCCTGCTTATAGAGAAAGCGATCCCGACAAAGAAGCTCGTAAAGAATTAAGAAGTATGAAACGTTGGATGATTTTTGCGTTTGCCTTGCATATGGTCAAGAGTTTTTATAAAGGACTTACCAAGAAGAAGTAGACGACGTTATATTATTTTTATCTTTCTGCGGAGAAACTTAATGGAAAAAGCACAAAACAGGCGCGCGGAATACGTTTTCGGACAAATGCCCGTAAAGAAAGCCGTGCTTTTACAGGTTCTGCCCGCAATTGCGGCGCAACTCATAGCCATCGTATACAGCCTTGCGGATACCTATTTCGTGGGGCTTCTCAATAAACCCGAAGAAACCGCGGCTCTTACCGTTGCGGCTTCGTCTTTCCTTATGCTTACCGCCCTGTCCAACCTTTTCGGCGTAGGCGGAGCGGGAGTGATTGCTCGGCTTATCGCAAAAGGAAGGCGAGAGGACGCCGAAAAAACGGCTTCGTCGGCTTTATGGGGAGCGATTGCGGTTTCCGTCGCTTTTTCTTTACTTTACGCTTTGATAGCAAAACCCGTGCTTACTCTTTGCGGAGCCAAACCCGAGACTCTTAGCGTTGCTTACGGCTACGTTTTCTGGACGGTAATCATCGGCGGACCTTTCAATATCTTAGCGTCCGTTCTTGCTAACCTTTTCCGCGCGGAAAGCCGTTCTGCCGTGGCGTCGATAGGTTTATCCTTGGGCGGAATTCTCAACGTTATTCTCGATCCGTTTTTCGTTCTTCCCGGATTTCTCGGAATGAACACTGCGGGTGCGGGACTTGCCACGGCTATATCCAACGTCGTATCGGTGTTGTTTTTCGTCGCGTTTATAGTTTTCGGTAAGCGTGAGTCCGTACTTACTCTTAAACCTCTTAAAATAAAGGAAACTTTACGGGAACTCAAAGCCGTTCTGTCGGTAGGGCTTCCTTCCGCCGTTCAGTACGCCCTGACGGTAGTTGCCGTTTCCGCGCAATCGGCGTTTATGGCGAAGTATTCCACCCAAGCCGTAGCCGCAATGGGAATAGTCAAAAAGCTTGACACCCTTCCTCTTTACGTTTCCATAGGCGTTTCGGGCGGACTTTTACCACTTCTCGCCTTTAACTACGCTTCGGGCGACCGCGAAAGAAGACGAAAGATTTTTGCCTTCGGTTCGGTGCTGTCGGTAGGCTTTGCTTTTCTGTGCCTTATTCTCTACGAGATTTTCGCTCCCGAGCTTGCTTCGGTCTTCATAAAAGACGAAGTTACGGTAAGTTACGCCGCGGACTTTTTAAGAAGAATGGTTACCGCTATGCCTTTAATGGCTGCCTGTTACCCCATGATAATTCAGTTTCAGGCTGCCGGACGAACAAAAGAAGCTCTTATCGTTTCGGTTTTAAGAAAGGGCGTAATAGATATTCCTCTGCTCTTTCTTTTCGACGCGATTTACCCGATGTACGGAATAACTCTCGTTCAGCCCGTAGTTGACGCGATTTCTCTTTCGGTTGCTTACGTCTTTTACCTGAGATTAAGGCGCAAAAGTCTGATGTAAACTTGCTCTTCCTTTCAAAAAAAAACGTCGTTTTTATTAAATATTGCCCCAAAACGCGCAAAAGACGATAAGGAGAACGAACGGAATGCTTAAAAAAATCAAAAAACCCCTTCTTTTTTTGTCCGAATTTACAGGTGAAAGCTATTGCTGTCCGCTTTGCGGAAGAGAAATTTTCCGTTCCGACGAAAGCGGTTTATGCGAACGATGCCTTAGTAAATTGCTTTTTACGGAAAAGGAAAGCGAATGCCGGAGATGCGGACGACCGACGGATGGAAAACGCGCTTTTTGCGGAGAATGCGACGACGATATGTATTGCGTAAAAGTGAGAAGCGTGTGCGTTTACGACGATTTTTCAAAGCTTATCGTTCTCGGGCTTAAAGCCGACAAACACGCGTATTTTGCCGAAATAGCGGGCGATTTTCTCTATAAGAAATTCCTCGGAGCGGAAATGACCGCAGACGTCGTTACCGCCGTTCCCACATTCCGTAAAAGCAAAAAATACTTCAACCACAGCGAGCTTATGGCAAAAAGGTTTTGTATGAATTCGGGTATACCGTTTTCCGACGGACTTATAAAAATCGTGAATAATTCGGGGCAGGAAACAAAAACGCGCGAACAGAGACAGAATAACGTAAAGGGCGTTTTCGACGTGAATTCCGACGATTTCGCGGGCAGAACGGTCATTCTCGTCGACGACGTAAGAACCAGCGGAGCAACCCTTAACGAAAGCGCCAAAGCCCTCCTCGAAAAAGGCAACGCCAAAGAGGTCTTCGGCTTAACCTTCGCCACGACGAAACTATTGAGGGAAACCAATTAAAGAGTGTGGCTAAGTAAAAACGCAGGACAATAAGATAATAAAGTTTAATCGGACGGAACATATCGCGCAACGGCATTTTTATAACGGAATATGCAATAGTTTATGCGAAAACCCGCAACGGTATTTTTATAACGAAAACACGCCGTAGTTTATACGAAAAACACGCCGTAAAAGCCATAGTTAAAGCCTTTTTCTTGCGCGTAACAAAGTTTTTTAGCGCAATCTTAATAAATTCAATCGGCTTTTCGGTAAGACTTTTTATTCGGTACAATTTGTGCATACAAAAAACTTTTTCAAAAATAAAAATTTTAATAAAAAACAAACAAATAAAACCTTGACTTAATTTTTATATTGGGTTAAAATGTATGCGTCACATTATATGTATTTTTTGGGTGAAGTGTAAGCTCACCCGATTTTGCGTTACGTTTTTTCGATCGATGCAATATTTCGGCAGAAATATACGGATCGCGTACATAATCGATTGAAAAAATCATTATACATATAGTGTGACGACTTTTGCGAGATGTGTATTCTGTAAGTGGCATCTTGCGAAAGGATGTCACTTTTTTTTATGCCGTGAATGAGACACGGGCTGAATATAACACAATTTATTTATCATGGAGGGGTTTATGAAAAAGACCGGATTAAAAAGAAGCTTAGTCGTATTTTTAACCTTGTGTCTTGCGGTAAGCATTTTCGTTTTATGCGGTTATTTACTGAAAGAAAAAGACCTTAATAAAACGCAAAGAGAAGCTTTGGAAACGCTTGCCGAAGATATAGGCACGTACGACGACAAGACGCTCGTACTTAACTATACGAGCCATTCGTCCGCAAAAGAGCTGGCGAAAAAACTCGGAGCGAAACTTCGTATAACGAGCGACGGCGGATACGCAACGCTGACGTTGCAAGACGGAAGGACCGTCCGCGACGTGTACGAAGATAAAGCCAACCGCGCACTGCTTAAAAAGCTTTCGCTGGACTACAAGGTAACGCTTGCAGAGAATGACGCTGCAACCGATGACGGGGATGCTGAAGCCGATATTACAGATAAATTTTTAGTGAGTCCGCCGAATTATGAGGTTACAGATCCTTATTACGATAGGCAGCCGGCTCTTAACTACATAAATTTGCAGGATACGTGGCAAAAGACCAAAGGTAAAAATAAAGACGGAGAAAAGGTTACCGTTGCAATCATTGATACCGGTATAGACTACGATCATCCCGAATTTATTGACGCGGACGGTAAGACCATTATCAGTGAATGGTCGTATTACGTAACTGAGGATAAGATTGTAAAAGATTACGTTTTAGAGGACGGATCTTATAATTGGGAAATCATTCAGGATCAGGATAATGAGGTGCATGGCGCATATCACGGCACGTTGGTTGCCGGTGTTATTGCGGCGCAAATGAATAACGGAATCGGTATTACGGGTATTGCGCCTGATGTTGAGCTTCTTGTTATTAAAATGAAAATGAACGATGACGGCACATTTAAATCAAGCGACTGTATTTTCGGTTTGTATTATGCCATAGAACGCGACGCCGACGTGGTTAATATGTCTTTAGGCGGCGGTGAAGAGTCGGACTGGATTGCTCCCGTAAAACTTGCTTACGAAAGTGATGTTATTTGCGTCGCAAGTGCCGGAAATGAAGGATCTTCTTCGCCGACGTATCCTGCTGCATGCGAGCATGTTATCGCCGTGGGCGCACTTGCCGAAAACAGTTGGACGAAAGCGGGATATTCTAACTATGGCGATTGGGTAGACGTGTTTGCGCCCGAGGTGACCCTTTCCACTACAAACGGCGGGTATGATAGTTTTTCAGGAACATCATCTTCTGCCCCGGTTGTTGCGGCGGCGTTGGCGCTTTACAAAACACAGAATAAATATGTCGAATTTGACGTTTTATACGAAACGTTGATTGCTTCCAATAAAGACTTGGGCGATCCCGGTCCCGATTTTTATTATGGTTGGGGCGGTTTGGATATCAATGCCCTTATCTGGGAAGAAAAAGGTACCGTTACTTTTGATTATCTGACGGATGAAATAGACAGCACGACGCAGATTTTTGTGCGAGGACATGCTTTGCAAAACATTCCTGAGCCCGAAAGATTATATGCTGCGTTTGATGGTTGGTTTTATGATATTCATTGTGAAGACGAAAATGAAATCAATTACTACACGGACATTTGGCAGGACGATTTAACTCTTTACGCAAAGTGGATAAACGAAGACGAGGGATCGGTCTGGATATACACAAAACTCGATGACGGTACGATAGAATTAAACAGCTATACAGGCAAACGTCGTTTTATTACGGTTCCCGAAAGCTTAGAGGGGTTGCCTGTAAGTTCGATCGGTTCCGGATGTTTTGCGTACAATTCACGTTTGCGTCAGGTGACGTTGCCGAGCACGTTAAAATATATCAAATCAATCGCCTTTAAGAATTGTTATAATTTGTTGACGGTTACGATTCCCGAAAGCGTTATCAGTATAGGAGAGAGCGCCTTTGAGTCATGCAGCAAATTATCATCTGTAGGAATTACGACAAACGGAGATTTGCAATCCATAGGCGATTATGCTTTTAAATACTGCGGAAGACTTTCCCGTATAGATTTGCCGGAGAAGATAGCATATGTAAACGGCAGTGCTTTTTACGGCGCAACGTCGATGAAAACTATAACCGTTCCCGACAGCAACTCATATTTTACAGTGTCTGACGGTGCGCTGTATACAAAAGACAAAACGACCGTTTTGTACTTACCTGCGGCACAAACAGGCAGGTTTACGATTGCAAGCGAAACGCTTAAGGTGGGAGATTTCGCTTTTGGAAACTCTGAAAAAGCCGAGATTGTTATTCCTAACGGAGTGATCGAGTTAGGAAGGGAGAGTTTTGCTTATTCAAAAATCCGTAGCATTTTTATCCCCAATAGCGTTAGTGCATTATTCGATGAATATTTTACCCCGGGCGCGCAATTTTATACTTGTTACTATTTAAAATCGGCAGTTTTTGAGGATAATTCAAAACTGAGTAAGTTAGCCCGTTACATTTTTAGCGAGTGCAGTTCGCTTGCAAGCGTTTCCTTTGGTGAAAACAGTGCTTTAACGAAAATTGACGATGGCGCTTTTTACGGCTGTTATTCTTTAAAAGAAATCACTGTTCCTAAGGGAGTCGAGACAATCCGTAGCGAAGCCTTTCTTGGTTCCGGACTTCAGACAGTAATTTTTGAAAGCGATACGACGCTGACGCAAATTTCTAGTGATGCCTTCAGCTATTGTCGTTCTTTAACAGAAATTAATTTACCGTCGAGCGTAACATATATAGGCGATAGGGCATTTTTAAGGAGCGGATTGACTAAGTTTACAGTCGGTAAAAATATCGCGCATTTAGGTGACGGTGCGCTTGCATATTGTGCTGATTTGACGAGCCTTACGGTAGATGACGGAAATGCTGTTTATACCGCAACGGACAATGTTATCTATTACAACAACGAAAACGACAAGAAAGTTTTATATGTACGTGCAGGCGGTATAGACAGTGATTTTACGGTTCCTGATGATGTCTATATCATCGATATGTATGCTTTTGCCGGATCGGGCGTCGGATGCGTTACCTTGAATGAGGGATTAAACGAGATTAAAAATAACGCATTCAGCGATTGCGGCAATTTAAAAGAAATTATATTCCCGGATAGTTTGGAAACGATAGGTGTAGAAGCTTTTTCCGGTTGTACATCCCTTGGTGATATCGTCATTACGAAAAACATCATAACTCTGGCGCGTTTTGCCTTTAGCGGTGACTATAATATCAAAAATATTACCATTGAAGAAGGCAGTAAATTAAGAAGACTTGGCTATGGCGTATTCGGCTATACGGGCATCACCTCATTTACCGTACCTTCCTTTATATCGAGTATTGCGCAATATGCTTTTGTAGGTTGTAGAGCTCTCAAAACGGTTACGTTTGCCGAAGGAAATTCGTTAACGAGTATTTCCGCTTATATGTTTGACGGAGCAACGGCGTTGGAAACGATTAATTTTGCTAACGACAATGCCATTACGCACATTCAGGCAAGAGCTTTTTCCGAAATGTACAATTTGAAATATATAAACTGGGAAGTCTTAACAAACTTGCAGGAAATCGATAACTACGCATTTTGGAATTGCAGATCATTGCAAAACGTAACTTTGCCTCAAGGCGTAACATACATCGGCAGATATGCATTCACAAACTGTAAGGCAATGACGAGGATAGAAATTCCCGAAAGCGTCGAGTATATCGGAAGATATGCTTTCTCGGGAGACAGTGAATTGAATGTTTATTTTACGTCTTCTTTGTTGCCAGGTTATGCTCAGGAGAACTGGGATTATGGCATTCGCGGGTATTACGTCGGGGTAACCGAAGTTGTGGAAAGCGGTGATTTTTCGTATGCGGTTTTAAACAACGGTAAAGTTTCGTTAATTCGTTATAACGGAACACTCTCCGAACTCGATTTAACGACGATCGACGGAAAAGAGATCTTTTCAATCGGCGGTTATGCGTTTAACGGTAACACCACGCTTACAAAAATTACTTTGCCAAATACAGTTTCTGCCATTTACAATTATGCGTTTGCAGGAACTACAGCGCTTTCGGCTATTGTAATTCCGGACGGGGTAACCGCTGTTTATGATTACGCATTCTATGAAAGCGGTATTTCTTCCGTCACATTGCCGGAAGGATTAAAAACGATAGGTCAGTATGCTTTTGCGGGAACAAAAAATTTAACCGCAGTGGTTATACCCAATACCGTAGAGCGTATTTCAAATAATGCATTCTTAAACAGCAATATATCCGTAGTGACATTTGCGGAAACTTCTGCTTTAAGCGAAGTCGGCGTTTCTGCATTCAACAATACAAAAATTGTTGCTTTGTCTTTGCCGGACAGTCTGGTTTATATAGAGAACAACGCTTTTGCAAATACACAATATTTGACGTCATTGACATTTGGTAACGGTAACTTGCGCGTTGACGCAAACGCTTTCTATAACAGCGGACTTACAGGGGAGGTCGTTGTTCCTGCAAGCGTTTATTACTTGGGTGAATTTTGCTTTGCAAATTGTCACGCTTTAACGGCGATTACTGTTGCCGACGATAACCGATATTACGCTTCGAACGACGGAGTTTTATATAATAAGGACCTTACAAGATTGATTACCTGTCCTGCGGGCAAGACGGGTAGTTTGACGATAAACGAAAATATTCAGACGCTTGCTTTTGCGGCGTTTGAAGGCAGTAGTTTGTCCGAGATTATCATCCCCGAAAACAGTAATCTTGTAACTATCGGTTACAGAGCATTTTTCGGAATGAAAAATTTAACTTCGATCACCATTCCCGACAGCGTGCTTTCCATTGATTATTACGCTTTTGCCAACTGTACAAGTTTAAAGGAAGTCGTGATCGGTGAAAACAGCCAAATCGGTGGTTTTTACGAAGGCGCGTTTTATAACTGTTCTTCTTTGGAAAGTATATATATTCCGAAAGATGCCCAAGAAATCAGCGATTACGCATTCTATGGCTGTTCTTCGTTGACAACGCTTACTTGTCATCCCGAAGCGCATTTAAAAGGTATTTATAAGTATGCCTTTGCATATTCGGGTATAACGGATATAAACGTATTGATGACAGAAAATTTGTTGGAAATCGGCGACTATGCTTTTGCAAAAATGACAAATAATATAACGACGCTTAATATTCCGTCAACCGTGCTTGAAATCGGATTCGGAGCATTCGAGGGGTTGAATAGCTTGCAAAGCTTAACGTTACCGGATATTCAGTATTATCGCTTATGTTATTATTTCGGTAACAGCGGCGATTCTTCTGTCGTGCCTGCGTCCTTAACTCATGTCGAGATTTTGGGCGGTAGTATAATTTGTGATTGGGCTTTCTATAACTGCAGTAGTTTAACGAGTATCGTAATTCCCGAAAGCGTAACTTCGATCGGATCTTATGCTTTCTATGACTGCAGCAGTTTAACGAGTATCGTAATTCCCGAAAGCGTAACTTCGATTGGAGATTGGG
>CAVJWC010000014.1:0-26236 GCA_963653425.1 Eubacterium sp.
AAGTTTCTTTGCTTACTTTCTTTTCTTAAAGAAAGTAAGTTAAAGGGAAAGCTCAACAAAGAACTTTGTTGTAAGCGGGAAGTTCTTTCTTTGCGTGTCCCGTCAAGAGTTTTTCGTTTTCGGTTTTCAAAAACTTAGCTTCTGAAAGCCTGTCAAAAAACCTCAATGCGGGGAAAGTTGTCTTTCTTCGCGTGTTTTGTCTTGTTTTTTACTGTTGCTGTGGGGACGGTGTTTGTTACACAACGCCCGAAAAGCCTTTTGTTATAGTGTTTTTAAGGAAACCGCCTTTTGAAGCGTTTTTCCGTTTTTATCCGTTGTTTTTGTTGCCGTTTTCTCGCGGTTTTTCCGCTTTTGTCTGTCGTTTATCTGCGGTTATCCGCGTTTGTCTGTTTGTTGCAGTACGTTTTTCCGCGTTTTTATCCGTTGTTTCGTTATAGTTATCTGCAGTTTCCATAGCCGACGACAAGCTTCCCTCTTTTTTAACGGGTTCCCTTAACTAACGACTTTCCGCCTTATTTAAGGTTTTTTCGTTTAAGTTAACGGGTTTCTGCCTTATTTGATGTTTTTCCGTACCCGCGACGGTTTTTCCTTCTTTTAAGGAGTTTTCCGCAACTAAAAACGAATTTCCCTCTTTTTTAAAGGTTTTTCCTTAAATAACGACGACTGTCCGTCTTTTTAACGGTTTTCCGTTATTCGGCTGAGTTTGCGGTTTCGATTCTGCCTGTTGTCTTAGGGACGGACTATATTGCACAATATCCGAAAAGCCTTTGATTATAGGGTTTCCGAGAAATACCGCACTATCGGACATTATTTCCGAAAAAGCTCCGTCCGCTTTTCCGAAAAGTCTCTCGTCCACATAGTTTGCATAGGTTTTTGCCTGCTTTCCGTGAGCTTACACCGTCCTGTCGGCTATGCGAAACTCGGTGAAAGTTTTTTGCCTACTTTCTTTTCCAAAGAAAGTAGGTTAAGAAAGCGTATTACGTTCTTTTACCAGTGCGTTGATTTGGGCTAATATGGGGAGTTGTTCTTCGGGCGGGAGTGATTTCATTGACTCTTTGAGGGCGTTGATTTTGCGGTCGGTTTCGTCGCGTTTAAGCATTTTCACGCAATCCTCGTAAAACTTTTGCGCTTCGGGCTTATCGGTATCGGCGTCCATTACTGCCGAAAGGAAGTCGTCGGCTTCGCCTGTACGTGAGAAAACCTCCTGAGAACGGGGTTTTTGACCGTTTGAAAAGCATTCCGCGACGTAAGAAAAGAGCTTGTCCTCGGTTTCGCCGTACCCCATGGGAATGAAGTTTTTGTCCACGAAAGTTTTGGAAGCAAGACAGCACGCCCCGATAAACGCAAGGGCTTTTTGCTGGCGGTTGAGTTTCACGGGAAGAAAGGACGGTTCTTCGGGAAGAGGTTGGGTTTTCCCTGCGACGCTCACGAGAAAATCGGCGGAAAGTCCCGTTTCCGCGGTAATTTTGCCCGCGTAGAGTTCGCGTTCGATTTTATCGGGAATTTCGGCAAGGATTTTACCCGCTTCTTTGGAAAAAGCCACGCGGTTTTCTTCTCTTCGGGCAAGCGACGGCGCGTTCATATCGTACTTTTTACGCAGAAGCCCTATCTTGTAATCGGTAAGAGGAAGCGCGCTTTCTTTGAGTTTCAGAAACTCCTCCGCTCCGTATTTTTTCGCGAAATCGTCGGGATCCAGACCGTCGGGCATGCTCATAACCCTGACCGTAAGCCCTTCGCCCGCAAGAATGTCCATTCCGCGGACGGTAGCGTTTCTTCCAGCCGAGTCGCCGTCGTAACAGATGTAAACTTCGCCGACGTACCTTTTAAGAAGCCGGGCCTGCTCCAACGTCAGACTTGTTCCCATACTTGCGCAAACGTTGTCTATTCCGAGCGCTCCGAGCCCTATAACGTCCATATACCCTTCAACCATAACGACGTCGTTGAGTTTTCCGCTTTGCTTCAAGGCTTTAACGACGTTGACGTTATAAAGAGTCTTGCTTTTAACGAAAATCTCGGTTTCCTGCGTGTTTTTGTACTTCGCAAAGCCCGATTTATCCAGGATTCTTCCGCCGAAACCCACGACTTCCCTATAAGAATTGATTATCGGAACGATCATTCTTTCCGCCAGAAAGTCGTAAAGTTTGCCGTTTTTGTTTACTCCGCAGACGCCCGCGCTTTTCATTTCTTCCGCCGTATAACCTTTACCCGTAAGATACGCCGGAAGCGAGTCGTAATCGGGCGAAAAACCCAATGCGTACTTAGTGATTTCGCCTTTACCGAAGCCTCTTTTCTGAAGGTAGTCCCTTGCTTTTTCCCCGTAATCCGACCTCAGCGCCTTATTGTAAAAGAGCGCCGAATCTTTAAGAAGACTCACAAGTCTTTCTCTGCGCTTCTTTTTGTCCGAAACGTTCTCCCGGTTCTCTCCATTAAAGACGGGAACTTTCATTCCCACCCTGTTTGCAAGAACTTCCACGGCTTCCATAAAACTCAGAGATTCGTATTCTTCCACGAACTTTATAACGTCTCCGCTTACTCCGCAACCGAAACATTTGTAAAACTGACCTTCGCGAGATATGCTGAAAGACGGCGTTTTTTCGTGATGAAAAGGACACGCCGCCCAAAAACTGCGCCCCTTTTGCTTCACCGGTACGTAAGACCCGATTACGTCTACTATGTCCGTCCTCTGCTTAAGCTCTCCTATGAACGACGAAAAATCCTTGCCTTCCATCCTGCACCCCCGCACTATCTATATTATCCGATTTCAGCGAATATCCTTTTTTTTTGCCTGCTTCTCTTCTTTCTTCGCAGAAGAAAGAAGCACCCACTTTCTTTGGAAAAGAAAGTGGGCAAAGAAACTTTCATTGAGCTTCGCATAGCCGTTAATGTAGTGCGAACCTTACTGAAAGTGGGCAAAAAACTTTCACCGTGGGGATAAAGAAAGGTTAAAAACAGTCTGCTTTTGAAAGAACCGCGCGAACCTTAACTGTGCAAACCTTAACTGTGTGAAAGTATCAATTCTTAGTAAACCCTATTTAGAACGGCACATTCCCCTACAATGAAGTTCTTTGTTGAGCTTCCCCTTTAACTTACTTTCTTTAAGAAAAGAAAGTAAGCAAAGAAACTTTCATTGAGCTTCGCATATCTTTCAGAGCAATGCGAAACTTGCAGAAAGTAAGCAAAGAAACTTTCACTATGCCAAACATTGAGGTTTTTTGCGCAGCTTTTTCCCAAAAAAGCTGCAAGTTCTTTGGTTCTTTCTTTCAAGAAAGAACGCGAAAACATCCGGTTTTCCGGATTTGTATGGTCTTGCGAAGCTACAATGGGTCCGGCGTCACGCTGGTCTTTGCTTCTTTCTTCGCAGAAGAAAGAAGTTAAGGAAACAGCAAAGAAAGGTATTGTTGATAAAATATGGAAAAGTGAGGGTGATATCCACGGGCAATCCACTGAAAAATCGGTTTATTGTGGAATAGTCGGAAAACCGAAATAGCGCATAATAAATGGATTTTTTGGCGGAACGGCTGGTAAAAAACGGCGATATCCACAAATTCACACCGCCTACTAAGACTACTTCTCTTCTTAGCTATCAATATAAATAAAAAACGACGGGGACGGACGGGGTTTTTCCCTTCGGAAAATCGCAGTTTATAGCTCGGAAAATCGGAATTTTTTCGGGATAACGCTAAGAAAGTCGTGTAAATAAGAAGCCGTTAAAGTTAAAAAGGATGGGTAATGACGGATTTTTTGGAGTAACTTCGGGAACTTCCTGTAAAACGAGAAGCGGAGAAAGGCTTAAAAAGGTCGTATAAGTTTGTTTTTTGAGGGAAAGTTCAGTAAGTTCGGGTAAAATCGGGTAATTTTGGTTGAATTTGGGTAAAAATACGTTAAAATCTTATAAAAAACGGAATTACGCGACTAAAAAACGGTATATATGCCCGATATACAGTCTGTTTTTATTGTTTTATGCAACGTTTTCAACTTTTTTGTGGTTTTATGCGCAACGTTAATAAATATACAAAAAAACGTGTGCCTTTTCGGGTAAAGTAATGTCGCCACCGAGCTTGCGTTTAATTAAAGCTCTATGGAAGGCAGGGTTATTTTATTCAGAACAGTTACTTAATTTTTGTAAATTATATTTATCGTTCATTATTACGATCAGAGACTATGTTTAAGATAATGGAAGTTACGGCATTTTTCGGTAAAAGCCCGTAATAAACAGGTAAAAACAGACGGTTTTTATTAAAAAATCTCAATGATTTTTATTCAAATTCGCGGTACGTTTATTAAAAATTACAGTAGTTTTTATTAAATTTACAGTGGTTTTATTAAAATTCGTAGTGATTTTTGTAAAATTCGCAATGTTTTTTATTAAATTTACAGTAAATTTCGGTAAAAATCACGATAATTTTACTGAATTTACAGCGATTTTTAGTAAAAACCATAGTGTTTTTTGCGCGTTGTCGGGAATGTTTCACGTGAAACAATAGCCTGAAAGCGGTTAAAATAAGCTTATTTAAGTTTATAAATATACGGTATAACGTATAATAAAATATACAAAAAACGTTATAAAATATACAAAAATATAGGAATAATAAATTTACAGTAAATATACGAATATATAGTAAATATATAAAAATATGCTGTAAATACGTAAAACAGATAAATTCGGAAGATATTAAAAAGTGTAGGATTTTTTATAAATGTAAAAAGGCTTTACAAAAAAATCCCGACTAAGAATAATCGGGATTTGTTTGAGTTTTTTGTTTTATAGTTTAGTTTTTAATAGTTTAAGCGTTTTATAAATTCAGCTTAAATATCTTAGCGGAAGCTGTTATTAAAACATACTTTTAAGATATTCGATAATGAATGAATTTGAGAGCGCATAGGCTATCGTGGTCGAGTTTTTAGAGGCTTCGAGCTGAGATGCGATGTCGGCTTGGATTCCCGATAAAAACGAGAATTGAAGGGATGTTATCACGAAGAAGACGACCGAATAGACGATCAGCCCGAACAGTAATCCGAACGCCATACCGCCGATTTTATCGAGAGCCTTGATAAATTCGAATTTTAACAGCGTTTTCGATAATAACAGCTTCAGAAGTACTAAAAGTATTGCGGTTACAGCCATCAGCCCGACGAAAGTTATGCATTTTAAGAGAAAATGCATTAAATATTGCGGAAAAACGTCGATTGGGCGGGCAATTTTACTCTCGGAAAGCGTTTTCGAAGAGAAAGCGGTAGCGATTGACGCAAAAAATCCACTCCAACCCATTTCCGTATAGACTTTTTTCACATTTTCCGAGCTTGAAAGGTCGATTTCCTGATAAAAGAAGCCGTCTTCCGGATTTTCTTCGTTCTGAGCGGTTATCATAGACGAAGAAATACTGTTCGAAATAGAGTTTCCGAACTGATTTTCGACCACAGGAAGCACTGAATCGCATATCAGAATCGGCACGATTACGATGATAAACAGCGAAAACGTCTTAAAAAGGCTTTTCATAAGTCCGCGAAAAAGCCCGATTACGGCAAATATTCCGATCACGCATAGCGCGATTATGTCAATTACAGGCAAAATTTCACCTCCTTAACCTTATTTTTGCCCGATTTTCCCGAATTCAGACATAAAAACCCGCGAATTTCGGGTTACAGAGGTTTTTTAACAGTGTTTCACGTGAAACATATTGGCTACGAACGCGGTGAATGTTCCACGTGAAACAAAAATTTACTTCAGATTAGCGTTTTTCCAGCCTTCGACAAGCTCAACGATGCGGTCGAGGTCGTCTTTCGAGTAAAAATCGATGTAAATTCTACCGCGATCGCCTTTCGTTGCGCAAGAAACCTTAGTTGCGAAGACGCGTTGCATGTCGTGAACGAGATTTTTCAGTTCAACGCTGGGCTTTTCCTTGACTTTTTTCTCAGTAACGACGGGATTCAGATAATTTCTGACCATATTTTCGACGGCGCGGACGTTCAGACCTTCGGCTTCGGCTTGAAGAGCGAATTTTCGCTGAATTTCCTTATCTTCGATGGGAATCAGAGCGCGCGCGTGTCCGGCAGTAAGCCTTCCCGTCTCGACCATCGCGATAACCGCGTAATCAAGGGACAAAAGACGAAGCGTGTTTGCGACGGTGGAACGATTTTTTCCGATTCTTTTCGCGGTTTCGTCCTGAGTTAAACCGAATTCGTCCATCAGAGCCTTAATTGCCTTGGCGGCTTCGATAGGATTGAGGTCTTCACGCTGAAGATTCTCGATTAAGCTTATTTCGCGGATTTCCTGCGGAGAATAATTCTTGATAATCGCAGGAACGTGCGTCAATCCTGCCATTTTTGCGGCGCGATAACGTCTTTCGCCGGCAATAATCAGGTATCTGTCGCCGGCTGCGTTTACAACGAGCGGTTGGATAATTCCGTGAAGTTTAATGCTTTCCGCAAGCTCTTTTAACGCTTCTTCGTCGAAATTTTTACGAGGTTGCTCGAAATTGGGATCGATTTGCGTTATGGGAAGGCTCACGGGCGCGCCGTTATTAGCCGAATTGGGCGCGTTTTCCTTCACGTTGTCGAAAGAATGCGCGGTTTTTGCGGTTTTTGTTGCGTTTTTATCTTCAGAATTGCTTTTTTCAACCGAATTTTCTTCGGTTGCCGTAAGATTCTGAGCGTTTTCGTTCTGAAGCGGGGCGTCGATAGTGATTTCGTTATCGGAAAACAGCGCTGAAAGTCCCCTTCCTAAGCCTTTATTCTTGTTAGCCATGTGATTTAACCCTCCCTGTTAAGGAATTCTTTAGCAAGTTTCTGGTAAGCCAGCGCGCCCGAGCTTTTCGGAGCGTGAAGCATAACGGGAACGCCGTAACTTGGCGATTCGCACAGTTTTATGTTGCGGGGAACGGGAGTTTCGTACACTTTATCCTTGAAAAAGCCCCTGATTTCAGCCGTAACCTGCTTGCTCATGGTGGAACGGTTATCGTTCATCGTCAGAACCACGCCCGAAAGACGCAGGTCAGGGTTAAGCATTCTTTGTTTAACTAATTTGATAGTATTCAAAAGTTGCGTTAAACCTTCGAGGGCGAAAAATTCGCTCTGAATGGGAATGATAACGCAGTCCGAAGCCGTCAGAGCGTTGAGCGTCAGAAGCCCGAGCGACGGGGGACAGTCAATCATTATGAAATCGTACTCGTTTTTCACGGACGAAAGCGCGTCTTTAAGGAAACTTTCGCGACGAGGAAGGTTTACGAGTTCGACTTCGGCTGCGGCAAGGTCGATGTTGCAGGGCATGATGTGCAGGTTTTCGACGTCGGTTTCGTAGATGACTTCGGAAGGCGAAGTGCTTCCCATAATGAGATTGTAAACGGTTTTTTCCAGTTTGTTTTTCTGAATTCCGAAACCGCTTCCGGCGTTTCCCTGCGGGTCAAAATCGACGAGGAGAACTTTTTTTCCTTCTTTAGCAACGTACGCCGCCATATTTATAGCGGTCGTAGTCTTGCCGACGCCGCCTTTTTGATTGGAGAAAGCAACAGTTTTTCCCATAGTGACTCCTAAGTAAAAAATAAATTATTCGCAATATGTTTTTATAATATTCCGTTTGAGAGTATAAACAAAAGACGGACGTTCCGCTTTTACGAGTTTCTTCCGCAAAGACAGACCGCGTGATTTTTCCCGTCAGAAAGACTCGGGGCAAACAAGCGGAAAGCTTGGTAATACTCTATATCATTATACCATAAAGCAAAGTTTTTTTCAAGAAAAATAGCGGTATTGGGGCAAAATTTAATATTGCAACGGGGACGGTGTAAATTGCAAGAGATAAAAAATCCGACCGTCAGGAACGCTTCGGGAAAGAAAGACTTGGTTAGCGTTACCGCAAAAAATCCTTTAATTAAAAGGTTTTTAGTATGTTGTAACAGGGACGGAATATAAAACAACGCCGACTTTCGTCCGTTTTTTCAGGAAAAAAGATAAGCCACGCAACCTTCCATAATAGCCTTTGCGATAAGTTTGCGGTAAGAGGCGGTAAGCAGAAGTTTTTCGTCGTCCGCGTTGGAAAGAAAACCGCATTCGACGATAACGGCGGGCGCCTGACTTTCACGGCAGATAAAAAAATCGCCCGAAAGACAGAGATTGGATAGACTGAGCTTTTTGTTAAGTGACAATTGCATAATTTCGGCGAAATTTTTTCCGTTTGAGCTACCGCTCTGATAGAAGACCTGCGCGCCGTGACGGTAGGAAGCCGAGTAGAAATTCATATGAACGCTTACCACAAGGTCGGCTTTTGCCTTGGAAATAATCGCCTTCCGCGCCAGCATATCGCGCCGTTTGAAACCTTTGTCCGTAGTGCCGTAAAGTCCGCCTTCGCCCGTCCTCGTCATAACGACGTTGAAGCCGTTTTCAAGGAGAAGCGTCTGAAGTTCGAGCGCGACTTTCAGATTCAGGTCGCTTTCGCGGACGCCCGTTTTCACCCCCGTAACCCCGCCGTCAATCCCGCCGTGTCCCGCGTCGATAACGATAGTGTAGGCGAAGTTGTCCGTGACGGAGTGGCTTTCGTCCGCGCCGAAAACCGCACGGCAGGTGACCACCGTCATAACGAGCGAAAAAAGCCCGAGTAGAGTTACGATTAAATTAAATCTCAGTCTGCGCCACATAAAAATACCTCACAGTCTAATATATTCCGAAAGAATCTCAAATAAACTCGTAAAACGCAAAAAGTTTCGGTAAATCACGAGAAATTTTTAATATTTTTTGTAGCTTTCTTTCTGGAAAAGCTCAATAAAGAACTTCAATATTGCTTAGTGAAAGTTTATCGGGCTATGCGAAGCTCAATGAAAGTTTCTTTGCCTTCTTTCCTCTTAAAGAAAGAAGGTTAGGGAGAACGCTCAATAAAGAACGTCGACGTTGGGGAAACTATAAAAAGTCTGTAATAGGTAAGACCTTCCGCAACGTTAAGTTTCTGCGGATAAGAACTCGGATTTACGCGAAAACGTTTCACAAAAATGAATTCAAGTGAAAAGCGGTGAAGTTTTAGCGTTATCCACAGAGTTGTCCACATAGATTTCCACATATACACAACGATTTCCACAATATATACAGGGTTTTCCACAGAGTTATCCACAACAACAGTGTAAATTTCTGTGCAAAAGGGACGATAAGACTTGCAGTGGCAGTTTTTAACGGGCTTTATTAAGGCTTAATTACGCGCAAAGCCCTTGTGAAACAAATTTCTTTCCGCACTATAAAAATTTTTTGTGCAGCTTACCTGTACCGAATCGTTATTCTGCGTACATTGAAATTCTTTGTGCAACTTTCCCCTTTAACTTACTTTCTTTCGAAAAGAAAGTAAGCAAAGAAACTTTCACTATGCCAAACATTGAGGTTTTTTGCGCGGCTTTTTTGCAAAAAAGCCGAAAGTTTTTTGGTTCTTTCTTTCAAGAAAGAACGGAAAAATATTGGGCTACCGACTTGTATGGTCTTGCGAAGCTACGGTGGGTCCGGCGTCACGCCGGTCGTTGGTTCTTTCTTTCAGGAAAGAACAAGGAATAGGCGAAAGTTTTTTTGCCTACTTCTTTTTTTACAAAAAAAGTAGGGAAAGAACACGTTTCTACAAAAGGTGCGGTTTTGGGGAGGGTAGAATTGAGGCACTCTCAGTCGCTTAGCGTCTGCAGGGCTTGGCGACGAAAAAAATAAAGGAGAAGAAACATGAAACGAAAATGGCTAATACTTGGCACGGCTGGCGCGCTTTTACTTACTCTTATCCCGATAACGCTTTTTCTTGCGGGCGTAATAACTTTCCCGAACGACGACCAAACTCAACCGGTGGCTAAAATTACCGAACCGACGGGACTACTCATCGACGGGGCAAAAAGCGACGGTTCGGCGTTTTACGCGTCACTCCCTAACGCCGACGACTTCTACGACTTCGAAAAAACCGTAACCGTTATGGACGGGGCGGTGTGGCTGGTGTCGGCTGACATTCAGGGAACGCAGATTCTCGGCTCGAAAGTTTCGCTTTCCGTGGGCGACAACGTTTTTTATATCGGCGTGCTTTGCGGTGACCGTTCCAAAATCTACTCGGTAACGTTAAGGCGACGTCCCGTTTTTTCCGTTACCTTTAACTCGCGCGGAGGTAGCGAAGTTGCAAACGAAATCATCGAAGAAGGCTTTTCCGTCATAAAACCTGCCGATCCTACGCTGAAAGGGTACGATTTTTGGTGTTGGAATAGGGACGGAACAGAATACAACTTCGATTCGCCCGTCTATTCCGACCTTGTTTTAGTGGCTAAATGGCAACCCAAGACCTTTACCGTTAGTTACCGCTCCAAAGTCGGACGGATAGAGGTGGATTGCGAGCAGATTTCCTATAACAGCTGGTTCGTTCCGCCCGTTCCCGAGGATACGGACAGGTTCGAGTTCCTCGGCTGGTATATGGGAAGCGAAGAAATCCTGCCCGCCGTCTACGATTTCGAGTGCGACATAACGCTCACGGCGAAGTGGATTTCCAAGGAATTCGAGATAGAAAACGGCGTAGTTACGGGATTTAAGCAGGGGTTCGAGAATCTTGCCGTCGTCGATATTCCCGAAGAAAACGGAATTCTGCCCGTTACCGCAATCGCGCCGAGAGCCTTTTACTACGCCCACTCGGTAACCAGTCTGACTTTGCCCGAAACGCTGGTTTCCGTCGGCGAAGAAGCCTTCTACGGGTGCGGATTATTGGAAAAAGTAGTTGTGCAAGAAAGTGCGTCCCTTTACATCTGCGGTAAAAACGCTTTTTCAAAGACAAAGTGGCTGAATTCTCAGACCGAAAGCACGGTTTATCTCGGGAAATGTTTAGTGTTTGTGGATAAGAGCGTCACGGAAGTCGAAATTTTGGCGGGAACGTTGGGGCTTGCGGACAACTTGTTCGAAGGTTCGTGCGTTACGGGAGTTTCGTTTCCGACGGGGCTGCTTTGGATAGGCGATCACTGTTTCGAAGACAGTTCGATTTCGACTGCTTTTCTGCCCGAGAGTCTCGTGTATCTCGGCGAATACGCTTTTTACGGGTGCGCCAAACTGACGACAGCCGAGATGTTCAGTCCCGAGAACGTGGGGGCGTTCGTGTTCTACGGGTGCAACAAGCTCACGCTTACCGTTCACGGACAGCCTAAGTCCGTCTGGCACCCCCTCTGGGAGCCTGACTGCAAACTTATCTACGCGTAAGCGTAGATAAGTTGCGAAACCTTATTCACCTACTTTCTTCATACGAAGAAAGTAGGTGCGTGTTTTTTGCTTCTTTCTTCTGCGAAGAAAGAAGCAAAGACGCACCCACTTTTTTGTAAAAAAGTGGGCAAAAAACTTTCACTGTGAGGGTAAAGAAAAGCTAAAAGCAATCCGCTTTTGAAAGAACAACGCGAACCTTACGGAAAGCAAACAAAGAAACTTTCAATGAGCTTCGCGTAACCGTGAAAGCTTTTACTATACCCATAATGAAGTTCTTTGTTGAGCATCTTGAAAGATTTACTTTCTTTAAGAAAAGAAAGTAAGCAAAGAAGCTTTCATTGTCCCTATATTGAAGTTTTTTGGCAGGCTTTTTTGCAAAAAAGCCGAAAGTTCTTTGGTTCTTTCTTTCAAGAAAGAACTCCGAAGGAAGCAAAGGCGTCTTTGCTTCTTTCTTCGCAGAAGAAAGAAGAGAAAACGCGACTACTTTCTTTTCCAGAGAAAGTAGGGAAACAAAGAAGTAGGTTGACAAGGGGTAGTTGGTATGGTATAATATAATGTACGGTAACTCAGGTTACGGGGCTACGAAAGACGTAGCTTATGTATGAGCATTACGGAACGTGGCGCGGTTGGTTACGGAAAAGTAGCTTACGGGCAGTTAGTTACGGAAAACGGAGGAAGAAGATGAAGTTTGTATGCAGAGGGCTTGATTTAAGTGAGGCGATAAGTAAGGTTACCAAGGCGCTTCCTGCTAAGGCGGTAGAGAATCCGCTTCTTTCCTGTATAAAGGTAGACGCATACGAAGATATGCTTACGCTTATGGCGACGGACGGCGAACTTGCCATAATGAAGAAGATAAGCGCGGAAGTTATAGAGGAAGGCTCGACGGCTGTTCCGGGAACGTTCCTGACGGAGTTTGTCAGAAGACTTAGCGACGAGCAGATGGAGTTTTCTCTTTCCGAGCAGAACGTAATGCAGATCAGGTACACGGACAGCGAAGTATTCGTTCAGTGTTTTGACAGCAGGGAATATCCGTCCTTCAGGGAATTGCTTAACCCGAAGAAGATAACGATATTGCAAAAAGACTTAAAGGAACTTGTGTTGGGAACGGTATTCTGCGTAGCAACGGACAGCAGCAGGGGCAATCTCAGGGGCTGTAAGATGGAAGTTGCGGGAAACACGATAACGTCGGTTGCTCTGGACGGATTCAGACTTATGAAGATGAGCAAGAACCTTACGAGCGGTGACGGAGATTTCAACGCGGTTGTCCCGGGCAAGTCTTTGTCGGAAGTTGCGAAGGTTATCGACGACGAAGAAAACAAGGCGGAGATTTCTTTTGAAAAGGAATACGTTCTGTTTGATTTCGGACACACGAGAATACTTGCGAGAACGTTGGGAACGGAGTTTATAAATTACGAACAGATAATTCCGCGCGAGTTTTCCACTGAGATTGTGGTTAACAGAGAAATGCTGCTTAAATCGCTTGACAGAATTTCCGTTCTCGGAAGAAACGACGTAAAAACGAGTATGGTAAGGATTACCGCGCAGGACAACACCATGGTTCTTAAAGGAAACAGCAAGCTTGGTAACATTACGGAAAATCTGAGCGTTTCTTTCAGCGGAAAAGACCTGAAAATAGCCTTTAACGTCAAATATCTTATGGAATTTTTAGGCAACGTGCGCGACGAGTTCGTAAAAATGAAGTTCTCTTCGCCCATAGCGCCCTGTCTTATCACGCCGACGACGGACGACGAGGATTACTTCTATCTGGTTCTTCCCATTCGCGTAACGGACTAAACGCGTTATAAGGTTAAACGCGTTTTATGCGGATTAACTTAATACGGATTACCGAAAATCGGTTTTTATATCGGTTTTCATAAGGTTGGGCGGAAAAGCCGTCGGCGCCTTCCCGCGCCCGCGCGCGACACCCCGCCTCCGGGTTTTCCTTACGCACAGAAGTCGTTAAGTTTTCTCAGGCACTTAAGGCTATCAAAAACTTACAAAGCGTACTGAATTGTTAAAAAAAGACGCACTGTTTGTTTATTGACAGCCGAAGGAAATTGTGATATAATGCCGAAGACTTCAAAAAAGGAGGAAAACGAAAAATGAGTAAAGAGACGTCGAAAATCTGGGATATACTCGGTGAAATTCTTGCGATAGTGCTTGTTATTGACTACGCATTGCTTATAACCAACGCGTCGTTCAATTACATACCCGAAGGAACGCTGAAAAACATTCTCGAAATCATCAGAACGTACGGTTCTATCGCCCTTATGGGACTTGTCGGAATGGAAACCGTCGCTAAGAGAAACATCGTTTTTAAGATAGTGTTCATTGCCCTGTTCGCGCTGGTAGTAGTCTTTATGTTCTTCCCCGGAACGTACGAAAACCTTATCAACCTCGTGAAATAAGCGGTAACGGGAAACACTTACGTTAAACTCAGACGACTTGTCGAGTAACGCACACAGTTTGCGTTAAATCCGAACGATTGATTTAAGTAACGTTAAGTTCTTGCACTTAACTCAGACAACTTATTAAGCAACGTTAAGTTTTTGCGTTTAACTCAAAAGTTTTGGGTAGCGTTAAGCGTTTGCGCCTAAAAACAAAGACAAACTCAATCAAAACAAACATAGCGGCGTTCGGCTCTTTTAACCGAGGACGGAACGCCGCCATTAACTACCCGTAGCCCAGCTGGATAGAGCGACAGACTCCGACTCTGTAGGTCGCAAGTTCGAATCTTGTCGGGTAGACCATAAAAAGCGGCTACGCACGCAGGTCGCAACGAAAAGGAAGTCAAACGGACTTCCTTTTTCATTGCTTCGCATAGCTTGCCGCTCGTTATTCAAATTGAAATGTTGCAAGAAAGTCTTTGATAAGAAAAGCGCAGAAGTGCGGAAAAGTGCAGATGTTGGAGTCGAATCCGATATTTCCTTTTACGATTTTTATTCCGAAACGGATTTCCGGATAGTTGTCGCTTTTTATTAAAGTCGAAAGAGATTTGGAATTGTTATTGCCGGCTTTCACTTCAATCGGTACGAGATAATCTTTATATCGAACAAGGAATTCTTCCTGCAAAGTAGAATTTTCCTTTTTGTAATAACGAAGGTCGTAACCGGATTTTACGAGTGCTTCTCCGATAATGCTTTCAAATAACCCGCCTTTATAAACGTCAAGGTTTTTATTTTGGCGGAAATCCATTTGGGCTTCGTCGTCGAGCTGAGAAAGGAGTAGACCGTTATCTGCGTAATAAAGGATACAGCAATCTTCTATGACGTTTCCTTTGAGCGGCAAGTTCGGAGTTTGTAAAGCTCTGCTGACATTTACGATGCCTGCATCTTCAAGCCATTCGAGAGAACCGCGGTAATCTGCAAATTTTGCGCCTGAACGAACCTTTGAAATCTGGAATTTCTTGTTTTCCTTGCCGAGTTGGAAAGGAACGGAGCGAAATACGTTGGTAATACGCGATTTATCGAGTCCTACGGCATACTTCCTGATGTCTGCTTCGTAACCGATAACGATTTGACGTTGAATTTCAAGAGTGTTTTCAAACGTCTTTTTTGAAACAAAATCCTTTACGACGTCAGGCATACCGCCGACGATGCAGTAATCCAAAAACAAGTCGTTATAGATTTTCAGCACGGCAGGAGAAAACGGGGTAAACGATTGCATGTGGGACAAAATATCTTCCTTAACGGAATCGTCATATCCGATTGCCCATAAAAATTCTTCAAAGTCGAGCGAACGCATTTCGATTTCGGTCTTATAGCCTACGCTGATATTCGAGATTTCCTTGTAATGAACGCCAAGCAAAGAACCGCTGCAAATCACATCGTAATTTCCGTCAAGCGAAAAGAATTTCAAAGACGTAGCAATGTCGGGAAATTCCTGAATTTCATCAAAGAAAATAAGAGTTTTGCCTTTGATAAATCGGGCTTCCGGGTTAATTCGGGAAATGTTTTTGATAACGGCTTCGGCAGAGTATCCGTTTTCAACGATTTGTTTATAAACGGGATCTTCGGCAAAGTTGATTTCAACAATGCTCTCGTAATTCAGCTCGGCAAAGGTTTCGATTGATTTTGTTTTGCCGACCTGTCTTGCGCCTTTTATAATAAGCGGTTTGCGATCCGGGTTTGCTTTCCAGTCAAAAAGGAATTTGTCGATTTTACGTTTCAAGTATTCGCTCATAGTTAAGCACCTCACTTTAATTCTATTATAACATTACACGGCTTATAAAAATAAATTTTTGTATTGCATTCGCAATATGTTCTTTGCTAAACGCAAATAACAGTCGTTCGTTGAAATATGGCGAGAAAAAGTCCTTGCAAGCAAACTTTTTCTCTTATATTATAGCACATTAAAAAGATAAAATCAAGCCGTTTTATAAAAAATGAGCGAGTTTTAATCTGTAGCAACTAAAAAATGAGCGAGTTTATGTCGATAAATGCCATTTTTATGTTTATGGTGCTGGGTGGGAGTGTGGTGGTTTGAGGTGAAAATTCATAAAAATAATTTTTCAAGGAGGTAAAAATGAGGAAAAACACCGTGAGAGATACCCCCGTTATCGTAATTCCGAAAGATTACACGATAGACGACCTGATGGACCTCGACGATGAGGGGGGACAAGAACAGCGAAGCAGGCAAAGACGCAAAAAAGCAGGAAAAACACGCTTAAAACGCTTGACAAGGGGCGGGTGTAGGTGGTAGAATGTGGTGTAAAGTTCAGAAGCTTTACAGGTGCCTGCTCGGAGACTTACGCAAGTGCGTTTCGTTTTTGGACTTGCAAGGACGAGGTTCGCTCGGAGACTTACGCAAGTGCGTTTCATTTTGGGACTTGCAAGGACGAGGTTCTTTCAGGGAAATACGGGAGAGGCTCGTTGAGACAGGGCGTAGGGCTTTGGATTTTACGGGTATGCGTTTAACCAAAGGGAGGCTATCATGAAGGCTGAATTCGGCTCGACGACGGACGCCAGATTGCGGGCGGAAATGAGCGTGCTTGTAGCGGTATACGGCAACCTTTTAACCGACCGTCAGCGCGAGATAGTGACGGCGACCTGCAATTACGACGTTTCGCTGGGAGAACTTGCTGAAACTCTCGGTATATCGAGGCAGGCTGTGAGAGATTCTCTCGTGAGAGGCGAAATGCTTTTACGGGAATACGAAGAAAAACTCGGATTCGTCGGACTTTTCGGGAAGATAGGAAACCTTACGAAAGCAGGGAAAGGCGAAGAAAAGGATGCTCTTAAAAAGATAGCCGAGCTTGTCGGAGCGGACGCAGAATAAAAGAAAGCGCGGAAGCGCAAAAGCAATAAACAGGTAAAAGGCGCGGAAGCGAAAAACGCGGGAATGCGGAAAGCGGAAGCGCAAGACACGTATAAACATCGGTCGCGCAGGCGACTTACGGAGAAAGAAATGGCTGTATTTTCCGGGTTAAGCGAAAAAATCAACCACGTTTTCGGCAAACTGACCAACAAAGGACATCTCACCGAACTGGAAATCAAACAGGCGATGAGAGAAGTCAGAATCGCGCTTCTCGAGGCGGACGTTAACGTTAACGTAGCCAAGAAGTTTATTGCCGACGTGACTCAGAAAGCTGTCGGCGACGAGGTTTTGAAAAGCCTTACGCCCGGTCAGCAGGTTATTAAAATAGTAGACGAAGAACTTACCGAACTTCTCGGCAGTACGCAAAGCAAGCTTAACGTTGCAAGCAAACCGCCGACAGTTATTATGATGTGCGGTCTTCAGGGCGCGGGTAAAACCACGATGTGCGGTAAGCTCGGCATATGGCTTACCAAGCAGGGCAAAAGACCTTTGCTTGCGGCGTGCGATATTTACCGTCCCGCTGCGATAAGACAGCTCGAAGTCGTTGCCGAAAAAGCCAAAGTCGGTTTTTATCAGCACGGACAGATAAGCCCAGTGAAGATAGCTCAGGAAGCGGTAGACTTTGCGTTAAAGAACGGTTACGACACTGTTATTCTGGATACGGCGGGCAGACTTCATATCAACGAAGAACTGATGACCGAGCTGAAGGAAATCAAAAAGAACGTGGACGTTACCGAGATTTTGCTGACGGTCGATTCTATGACCGGTCAGGACGCGGTTACCGTCGCGGAAAGCTTCAATAACGCTCTCGACATAACGGGCGTTATCATGACAAAACTCGACGGCGATACGAGAGGCGGAGCTACGCTTTCCATAAAAGCCGTTACGGGCAAGCCCATTAAGTTCTGCGGAACGGGCGAAAAACCCGAAGATCTGGAGCCTTTCTATCCCGACAGAATGGCAAGCCGAATTCTCGGAATGGGCGACGTTCTTACCATTATCGACAAGGCGCAGGCGGCTATAACCGAAGAGCAAGCCGAAAAGATGGCGAAAAAGCTTAAAGAAGCCAACTTCGACCTCAACGACTTCCTCGAACAGTTCGATAATCTTGCGAAGATGGGCGACCTTAACGAACTTATCGGAATGATGCCGGGCGCGGGTAAACTTAAAATCGACAAGGACGCCAAAGTCGACAAGAAGGAAGTCGCGAGAATGAAAGCGATTATCCTGAGTATGACTCAGACCGAAAGAACAAACCCAAAAGTTCTCAACTATTCGAGAAAGAAGAGAATTGCCGCGGGAAGCGGAACTTCCGTTCAGGACGTCAACAGAATCATAAAGCAGTACGACCAGATGCGCGACCTTATGAAGAAGATGAACGGCAAGAACGGTATGAAAGCAATGAAAGGAAAGGGCTTCAAACTTCCTTTTTAACTAAGATATAACGAGGCGCAAGCCGATTATATATACAAGAAGAATGCATTAAGGAGAATTACTAAAATGGCAGTAAAAATGAGATTAACCAGACTCGGCGACAAGAAAACACCCTTTTATCGCGTAGTAGTTATCGACGGCAGAAAGGCTCGCGACGGCGCATACGTTGACCTTATCGGTACTTACGATCCTCTCACCAAGCCCGAAACTATAATTATCGATAAAGAAAAAGCTCAGAAATGGCTTGCTTGCGGCGTTCAGCCCACCGACACGGTTAAAGGACTTCTCATTAAAGAAGGTCTTATGGAAGCCGATTGCAAAAAGGCGAAGAAATAAACTATGGCAGTCGAACTCGTTAAATTTATCGTATCCGAATTGGTCGATAATCCGAGCGCGGTAGTCGTTACTTCGAGAGAAGACGGAGAAACCGAAATCATTACGGTTTGCGTGGACGACGCCGACACCGGTAAAATCATCGGCAAACAAGGCAGAATCGCAATGGCTATACGTACGGTTGTTAAAGCGGTGGGCGCAAAGAACAACAAGAAGTATTCCGTTGAAATAGTAGACAGGCTCGAAGAGAGCAAAGCCGAATAATTCGGTAAGAAGGGGGATACGGGGCGACAGCTCGGTATCTTTTTTCGTGTGGAGAGAAAAGTTATGGAAAAACTTATCGTCGGAAAAATCGTAAAGGCTCAGGGTATAAAGGGCGAAGTCAAGATCAAGTCTTACCTCGATCAGGGCAACCTCTTCAAGACCTTCAAATACCTTTACGTCGAAGGAATCCGCACCGCCGTGAGATGCGCAAGATATGCGGACGGTTTCGCTTACGTCGGTTTTACCGCCGTCGTGGACAGGAATCAGGCGGAAGCGCTCAGAAACAAGGACGTTTTTGCGGACAGAGATCAGATTGCGCCGGGAGAGTACAGTTACTTTATCGGCGATATGATAGGGGCGGAAGTTTTTCTCGACGACGGCAGTGACGTTGGCGTTCTCGACGGAATTATGCCCAACGAAGTAGCCGCGGACGTTTTCGTTATAAGAGTCGGCGAAAAGAATCTGCTCGTGCCTTTCCTTAAAGAGCTTATCGTAAGCGTAAAGCCCGAGGAAAGAAAGATAGTCTTTTCGGCTAAGCGTTTTTCGGAGGTTTCCGTGTATGACGAATGATTTTTGCCCTGACGAAAAGGAAAGCGGTTTCAGCGAAAAACGCAGTTCGTGCAACGAAGAGAGCGTTTCGTGTAACGAAGAACGCAGTTCGTTTAACGAATGGCTGAGTTCGTTCCGTGAAAGAGCAAATCGGAGCGAAACGGCAGAGAAGAAACCGCTCGTGAGCATTGACGTTCTTACGCTTTTCCCCGAAGCTTTCGCGCCCCTTTCGGTAGGGATAATGAAACGCGCGCAGGATAAAGGCTTGGTTGAAATTCGCGTGGAGAACATCAGGAATCACACCCTCGACAAACACGGCAAGTGCGACGATTACGCTTTCGGAGGAGGCGCGGGTATGGTTATGACGCCTCAGCCTATAGCCGACGCGATAAGGTTTGCCGACCCCGACCACAAAGCCAGACGCATTTACCTTTCCCCGAGAGGAAAGACGCTTGACCAGAAAACCGTTATCGAACTTGCGGGAGAGAAGAGGTTGCTCTTTCTTTGCGGACACTACGAAGGCGTGGACCAGCGAGTCATAGACGGATTTATCGACGAAGAGATTTCCGTGGGCGACTACGTGCTTATGGGAGGAGAACTTCCCGCGATGGTGGTAATCGAAGCTTTGTGTCGCTACGTCCCGGGGGTTCTGCACAGCGAGGATTCCACAGAGGAAGAATCGTTCGTGGGGAGCCTTCTCGAATACCCGCAATACACCCGTCCCGCCCTTTTCGAAGGAATGCCCGTCCCCGACGTTCTGCTTTCGGGACACCACGGGAATATAGAGAAGTGGCGTTTTAACGAAAGAGTCAGGATTACGCGGGAACGTCGCCCCGACCTGCTTGAAAAGGCAAATCTTCCCGAAGAAAAGCCTAAGAAAAAGAAACGCGGTAAATCTTTCCGCAAAGCCGAGAACGTAAGTTCGTTGAATGAAACGACAAGTTTATTGAATGAAACGGCAAGTTCGTTGAACGAAAACGCAAGTTCATTGAACGAGTGGGCAAATCCGGAAAAAGAAAGCGCGGGCGCGGAGATTGCCGCGGAGGAAAAATAAATGAATATTCTTCTTATAAATACGGCTGCGGAACGTCTTTCCGTGGGCGTTTACTCGGACGGAAAGATTTTTTCTTCGGGTAAAGACGCCGTTCAGCGCGAACACAGCGCCTATATAAATTCCTGTATAAAAGAGGCTATGGAAAATGCGGGCGTGACTTTTTCGGAGCTTGACGCTTACGCCTGCGTGGTTGGACCGGGGAGTTTCACGGGACTAAGAGTCGGCATAGCCACGGTCAAAGGGCTTGCCGTCGTTTATCCCAGACCTTTTGTGGCTGTAAACTCGTTGGAGCTTCCGGCATATAATGAAAGTGACGCGGAAGTTTCTATGGACGCGGGCAGGGACAGAATTTATTTCGGCGAAAAGAAGGACGGAAAGCTCGTTCTTCCCGTAACTTTAACGGGCGCGAAAGAGACGGCTTTTCGTTACGACCTCAAAAAAGACTACCTTAACGAGCTTGGAGAAATCTCGGCGGAGAAGTTCGGAAACAAAGATTTTGCGGAAAGACTTTCTCCCGTGTACGTTCAGCTTTGTCAGGCGGAAAACGAGTTTTTCGCGCGCCACGACCAAGTCGTCGTAAGAAAAGCCACGGCGGGAGACCTCGGTAACCTTCTCGAAATCGAAAGGCTTTGCTTTGCGGACGACCCCTGGACGGCGGAAATGTTTCTCTGCGAGCTGGAAGAACCCACGGCAGGTCTGTTTATCGCAAGCATTAAGGGAGAAACGGCAGGGTTTGCGGAAGTCCGTTTCGACGGAGAGCAACTCTATCTCGGCAATATCGGCGTTCGTCCGAACTATCGCGGAAAGGGAATTGCGACCAAACTTCTGACGGAAATTTTCACCGATTACGTGAAGAAGGGCGCGCAAAACTGTTTCCTGCACGTTCGCACGGGCAACGAAAACGCCATCGCTCTTTATAAGAGTCTGGGCTTTACAGCCGTTCGGGAAATCAAAGATTACTACCCCCGGAAAGAGTCTGCCTACGCAATGCTGAGTAATCTCGAAAAGTTCAGGCAGCCGAGTTCGTTGAACGAATAAAGAAGCCGATTAAACGAAGTTCTTAATTCGTTGAACGAAACCGAGAGTTCGTTTTTTTTGAGGAAATGCGGAAAGAAACCGAGAAGCTCTGAAAGTCTGCTCCTTCGGAAGCCCGAAGTTATGCGGAAAGATACACTTTCGGGTAGTCAGTGAAGCCGACGCGTTAAGTGAATTCAGGAAGGTGGCTTATGAAACGGATAGAAATTTCGGGACTGAAAACGACCTATACCGACGAAGGCAAAGGCGCGCCGATTCTCTTTCTGCACGGTTGGGGCGGAAACGCCCACAGCTTCGATTCCTTTAAGAGTCTTCTCCCGGGACGGAAAATCTGTCTCGATTTCTGGGGGTTCGGAGGAAGTCAACCGCCCGACGGCGTTTGGGGAACGGCAGATTACGCGCGTAACGTTTACTTTTTCATAAGAAAGCTGGGGTTGGAGTCGGTGACTTTGGTTTCTCACAGCTTCGGCGGAAGGGTTGCCGTCAATCTCGGGGCTTACTATCCGCAGTGCGTAAACCGCGCCGTGCTGATTTCGTCTGCGGGTTTCAGAACGCGGAAAATAAGCGTAAGATTTAAGATTTTCGCTTATAAAGCCGTAAAAACGCTCGGAAAACTCGGTCTTAAACGGAAGATTCCCGATTATTCGAGCCTCGACTACAAGAACACGCCTATGAAAAAGACCTTCGTTAAGGTGGTTTCCGAAGATTTGTCGCGGAAAGCGAAAAAGATAACCTCACCAACCCTTCTTATCTACGGAAAGCAGGACAGAGAAACGCCCGTGTGGTTTTGCAGGCGGTATAAAAGGCTGATAAAAGGTTCGCGCGCCGAGGTTCTCAGAGGCTCGCATTTCGTTATGAACGAAAGACCTTTCGAAGTTGCGTCGCTTATCAACGACTTTCTGTACGATTACGGCTGAAAAAAGGATTTTACGGGCTTTGTTTTACGCGCGAAGCCCGAATTAAGCTTGTAAAAAAACGCAAAATGATGTATAATATGCTTTGGACGTTCCGTTCATTCTCACCGATTATTTTTACGGGAATAAATCGGTTTATCCGTCGCCGAACTTCTGCGCGTACCGCATTGAGTACGTTCTCGGTCGTTTGCCTCGGCTAAGCCAAGCCTACGGCGATTTTTTCCGTAAAAACGCTATGCGCCGCAGCCGTTTTTTATTGAACTGAAACCGTATGGCTGCGGTAATTGCCAATAAAGACCGTAACGCCCGAGAGCAGCTGAATTCAGGAAGGTTCACTATTATGGATAAGCAGAATATATACGAAACGTGGCTCGTAAAACAGCCGATAGCCCACAGAGGACTGCATAACGAAGAGTTCCCCGAGAACAGTATGGGAGCTTTCGAAAACGCCATTCGTCACGGTTACGCGATAGAAACCGACGTTCATCTCACCACGGACAAGGTCGTGGTTATCTTCCACGACGACACGCTCAAAAGAATGACGGGCGTTCGCGGTAATATCGACGAAATGTCTTATGAAGAACTTAAAAAGCTTACCCTTCTCGGCGGAAACAACGAGAGAATACCCAAGCTTTCGGATCTACTGGAACTCACGCAAGGCAAAGTTCCTCTGCTTATCGAAGTCAAGACGCACAAAAACATAGGCGAACTGGAAGCTCTTATGACGGATATGCTGAGAAAATACAAGGGAGAATTCGCCGTTCAGTCCTTTAACCCCTTTATCGTCAGGTGGTTTAAGGACAACGCGCCCGAGTTCATAAGAGGTCAGCTTTCTTCCTACTTTACCACCGAGTTCGGAAAGGGCTTCAAGGCGCATATGAAGTGCGTGATTTTAAGAAACTGTATGTTTAACCGCTACTGCGGAGCTCAGTTTACTTCCTACGACACTTCTTTCGTAGACAAAAAACGCGTCCGCAAAATCAAAAAGAAAATGCCCGTGCTTATGTGGACGGTGAGAAGCCAATCCCACCTCGACAAGTGCAAAGGGCTTTACGACAATATCATTTTCGAAGGCTTTATACCCAAAGTCTGAGTCCGGTTAAGAAACAGGTTTATTACAGGATTAAGCCCGGACGGTTCATGCCGGGAAAAGAAGCTTCCCGAATTTCGTAAAACGGGAAGCAGGACGACAAAAAGAAGGCAAAAAAACGGAGAAAATATGGATTTAAGCAAGACTCGTAATTTCTGCATAATAGCGCACATCGACCACGGCAAAAGCACGCTGGCGGACAGAATGATAGAAGACAGCGGTCAGGTTGCAAAGAGAGACATGGAAGCTCAGCTTCTCGACACGATGGATTTGGAGCGCGAACGCGGTATAACCATAAAGTTATCGCCCGTAAAGATGAAATATCCCTATAAAGGCGAGACTTACACGCTTAATCTTATCGATACGCCCGGTCACGTGGACTTTACTTACGAAGTTTCAAGGTCGCTTGCGGCGTGCGAAGGCGCGGTTCTCGTTGTGGACGCAAGTCAGGGCGTAGAGGCTCAGACGCTTGCCAACGTTTATCTTGCGCTTGAAAACGACCTCGAAATACTTCCCGTTATCAACAAGATAGACTTGCCGTCGGCGAGAGTGGACGAGTGCAAAAAGGAAATAGAAGACGGCATAGGGCTTGATACCGAAGGCATTCCGCTTATCTCGGCGAAGGAAAACATCAACATAGATCAGGTTTTCGAGCAGATAATAGAGAAACTGCCCGCTCCCAAAGGCGACGCGGACAAGCCCCTTAAAGCGCTCATTTTCGACTGCGTATACGACAACTACAAAGGCGTTCTCATTTTCGCGAGAATTTTCGACGGAAAGGTCAAAGTAGGTTCCAGAATAAGAATGTTCACCACCGACGCGATTTTCGACGTAACGGAAGTGGGCGTGTTCACTCCTTCGATGAAAGCAACCGACGGACTTTTCGCGGGCGACGTAGGTTACATAGCGGCAAGCATTAAAACCGTTTCCGAGACCAACGTAGGCGACACCATTACCGATCCCGACAACCCCTGCGACGGACCGCTCCCCGGCTACAAGAAAGTTCAGCCCATGGTTTACTGCGGAATCTATCCTGCCGACGGTTCAAAATACAACGACCTTAAAGACGCGCTCGAAAAGCTTAAACTCAACGACGCAAGCCTTACTTACGAACCCGACAGCTCGGTTGCTCTCGGTTTCGGTTTCAGAGCGGGATTTTTGGGGCTTCTTCACATGGAAATCATTCAGGAACGTTTGGAACGCGAATTCGACCTCGATCTCGTTACCACTCAGCCCAGCGTTTCTTACAAAGTCTTTACCACTCAGGGCGAAGAGCTTCTTATCGACAACCCCACAAAGCTTCCGCCCGTTACGTCCATCGAGCATATGGAAGAACCTATCGTTCTCGCTCATATCTTCACGCCTCCCGAATACGTAGGCGCGATTATGGACCTTTGTCAGGAAAAACGCGGTACGTTTATCGATATGACCTACCTCGAAGAAAAGAGAGTGCGCCTTCAGTACGAAATTCCGCTTAACGAAATAATCTACGACTTTTTCGACACTCTCAAATCCCGTACGCGCGGTTACGCAAGCCTCGACTACGAAATCACGGGTTACCGCGAAAGCAAACTCGTAAGAATGGATATGCTCCTCAACGGCGAACTCTGCGACGCTCTCAGCATTATCGTTCACGAAGACAAAGCCTACGCCCGCGGAAGAATGATTGCCGAACGCCTCAAAGAAGCTATCCCGAGGCAAATGTTCGAAATTCCCATTCAGGCGACCATCGGCAACAAAATCATCGCCCGCGAAACCGTCAAAGCCCTCCGTAAAGACGTCCTCGCAAAATGCTACGGCGGTGATATTACCCGTAAAAAGAAACTCCTCGAAAAACAAAAAGAAGGTAAAAAACGTATGCGTCAGGTAGGTAGCGTGGCTATCCCCTCCGACGCCTTTATGTCTATCTTAAAGATAGGCGACGACTGACTTTCTTTGGAAAAGAAAGTCAGCAAAGAAACTTTCACCGAGCTTCGCGTAGCTATTAGGATATTGCGAATTTCACGGAAAGTCAGCAAAGAAACTTTCACCGAGCTTCGCGTAATTATCCGAGAGCAGTGCAAGTTTCCCTTCTTTCTTCTGCGAAGAAAGAAGCAAAGACGCACCCACTTTTTTGTAAAAAAGTGGGCAAAAAACTTTCACCGAGCTTCGCGTAACGGTCTGAGCAATACGAAACTTACGGTAAAGCAGACAAGAAACTTTCACTGTGGGTGTAAAGAAAGACAACAGGCTTTCCGTTTTTGAAAGAAACTTAAAAATACAAAAACACTTGTGGCTACCGACTTGTATGGGTTTGCGAAGCCACGGTGGGTCCGGCGTCACGCCGGTCTTTCGTGCTTTCTTACAAGAAAGCACAATAAGGAGAATACATGGCAGATAACAACAGCACGAAGCCCAAGACTAAAGGGCAGTCGGTAGCGCACTTCCTTGCCAAGGCGGGAATTCTTTCGGCGCTCTCTTTCGTTTTATATCTTTTACGTTTCCCGATAGCGGTAATCTTCCCGAGCTTCCTTGACTTTCAGATTTCGGACATGCCCGCGCTTCTTGCGGGGTTTGCGATGGGACCTCTGGGAGCCGCGGTGGTTATAGTTATGAGAACGGCGCTTAAAGTCGTTATTCAGGGCTCGACTTTTGCGGGAATAGGCGATATTGCCGATGTAGCGGTAGGACTTGCGTTCACTCTGCCCGCTGCGTTTATCTATAAGTACCATAAAACCAAGAAATTCGCGCTTATTTCCATTCTCGTGGGAACGGGCGCGGCGGTGCTTACGGCAGTACTTATGAACAGGTTCGTTCTCGTACCCTTTATGGCAAACAAATTCGGACTCGACGCCGTCGTGGGTATGCTTAAAGCGCTCTTCCCCAACGTTACGAGCGAAAACCTCTACGCTTACTATATCCCCCTGTCCGTTATCCCTTTCAACCTCCTGAGATGTATAGTCTCGGGCGGAGTGACTTTCGCCGTCTATAAAAAAATCTCGAAAATCCTTAAGTGGTAACCTACTTTCTTTGGAAAAGAAAGTAAGCAAAGAAACTTTCATTGAGCTTCGCATAGCCGTCAGTGAAATGCGA
>CAVJWC010000015.1:0-24186 GCA_963653425.1 Eubacterium sp.
TAGAAAAGGACGGCGTTTATACCCTTCGTTTCAGCGTAGTTAACTTCGGCGAAGAAGACATTACTTACAACGTAACCGCTGATACTTATTCCGAAAAGACCTCCAGAGGTTATATCCTCGGCGAACCTTACGCATTTGACGACGCAGCTTACGTAGTATATGCAGGCGGCAAACTCGTTGAAGGCAACACCGTCACCGTAAAAGCAGGCGAAACTCTTTCTCTTAAAGTTATCGTTACTCTTACCGACGCCGATAAAGAATATATGGACCACTACTTCGAAAACGGTATTTACGTAGAAGGTTTCGTATATCTTAAGACCGACGACGACGCAGACCTTTCCATTCCTTATATGGCATTCTACGGCGATTGGTACGGCGATATGCCTATCTTCGACGGCGTTAAGGGCGGTTCCACTCAGCTCAGCACCACCGGCCCCGTTTACAACGTTTCCTACGACTTCGGCGACACCGGCGTAAGCCTCGTTCTTCCTCAGGAATATACCGCATTCCCGTACGCAGTAGCTGAAGGTTATACCAAACCCGCTAACAGCGACAAATTCCTCGGTATCGGCAAAGAATTCGGTATTGACGCCGTATACGTAACTCTTCTCAGAAACATTACCGATTGCGGTCTTTACTTTGTAGACGCCGTTACGGGCGAATACATTCTTTACGGTGAATTCGGACCTATCGCCAAGGCTTACAGCTACTACGGCGTTCAGCCCGTCAACATCAACGCAAAGTTTGAAGACGAAGAAAAGATTAACGCTACCAACTACAACCTTGCAAACAACCAGAGAGTTACCATGAAACTCTACGGTACGTTTGAAGAAACCACGACCCAGACTCTTTACTGGAACTTCTTCGTAGACTACGAGAACCCCACCGTTCTTAAAGCGGAAAAAGAAGAAAAAGACGGTAAGACATTCATTAACCTTAACGCATACGACAACGGAACTATCGTTGCTCTGAAGCTTTACACCGAAAAGAACGGAACGGCTATCGACCTTCTCAATAACGCCGTTATCCCCGTTTCCGACACTTCCGTAGAAGGCGCAGACAACTCCTACTCCATCGATATTACTCCTTATCTCAAGAAGATCATCGACAATAAACTCATCGTTGAAGTCGTTGACTCCGCAAGAAATACTTCTGCTTACGCAATGGATCTTACCGGCGCTGAAAGCAATTCCATCACCGTAGTCGAAGGCGCGGATTCTTCCGTTACCGACGACCAGACTTACTACATTTCTTCCGAAATGTTCGAAAAGAACGAAACCGTAAGCGTTTCCGCATACGATCCTCACAAGCCCGAATTCGAAGTTAACGGAACGGTTCTCGTTTCCTACAACGGCGAAGGCGGAGACGTAGTTATCCCCGATAACCTCGGTATCACCGAAATCGGCACGAAGGCGTTCTACTTCAACGAAACCGTTAACAGCGTGGTTATCCCCGAAGGCGTAACCGTTATCGGAACGGGCGCGTTCAAACGTTGCTACAACATGACCAAGGTAGTTCTTCCGTCCACGCTTGAAACTCTTAAGAGCGAAGCTTTCTACGGTTGCGTTTACCTTACCGACATCAACCTTGAAAACGCTAAGATTACCACCTACGAACAGATGGCTCTCGGCGGAAACAAAGCCCTCAAGAAACTTACCATTCCCGCAGTGGAAGGTCAGAAAGTAGTTCTTACCGGCGCTATCTACGCTTGTATGAACCTCGAAGAAATCGTTGTTGAAGCTGAACTCGGCGAATGCACGAGTGAATTCAACTTCTGTCCCAACCTTAAGAAGATCACCTTCAAGGCTCCCGTTGAAAAGCTCGTAAACGCTTGCTTCAACTATCTTGACGGTCTCGAAGAACTCGAATTCATGTCCACCGTCGGCGAAATCGGCGGATTCGATTGGGGTTACAGACCCATCCTCTACTTCACCGCATGCGGACTTAAATCTCTTAAGAGCATCGTATTCCACGGCGACGTAGATGCTATCACCGGTCTTGCGTTCAATACCTGTGAAAATCTTGAAAGCGTTACCTTCTACGGCAAGATTCCCGAAAAGAACCTTTCCGCATTCGGTAACTGCCCGAAACTCGCTCACGGTTTCACCCTTGGCGAAGGCAACGATCAGTACGTTCAGGACGAAACCGGCTGTATCTACGACCTCGACAAGACCGTTATGTATAACCCCAACTGTTGGGAACCCGAAGGAACTTACGTTCTTCCCGAAACCATTACGGTTCTTCAGGAAAGAATGTTTGCCGACTCCGAAAAACTCCTTGCTACAAACATCGGCGAAGTAAGCGTTGACGAAACCGGTAAAGTTACCTTCGTAGGTCTTTACAACACCGGCGACAACAAAGTAAGCAGAACCAAGTTCACGAACATCATTCTTCACGACGGTATCGATACCCTTCCCGTAGAATGTTTCGCAAACAACTCCAACCTCGTGTTCGACCTCAGCAATATTACTACCTTCAGAAATTACTGTCTGAGAAACACCGGTTTCACCTCCATAGTTCTCGGTAGTAACGTTAAACGTATTTACTACTCTCCGTGGATTGAATGCAGCAAGCTCACCGAACTCTCTATCGATACTTCCAAGACCAAGGTAAGCGGCTACTATTACTGGTACGAAGGAACGGGCTTCACGACTCTTGAAATTCCGTCCTACGTCAAGATGCACAACTACCTCGTTCAGAACAACTACAACGTAACCAAGATCATTCTTCCCGAAGGAACTACCAAGATTCCGTACTACTTCGCAAAGAATTGTCCTAACCTTGAAAGCGTTGAAAACACCGAATCTCTTACGACTATACAGACTCTTGCATTCGACGGATGTACCTCTCTTAAGTCGATAGATCTTCCCAACGTAACCAAGATCGAAGCTTCTTTCGGTAACTGTACTTCTCTTGAATATGCAAACTACGGCGATAAGCTTTACTCGCTCAGCTCGGGTGCTTTCGACAACTGCGTATCTCTTAAAGTCGTTTACTACCCCGTAGCTCTTACCGCAGGCGTAGAATACGCGTTCTCCGGATGTACCGGCGTTGAAAAATACGTAGTTGCAGAAGGCAACGCAGTTTATGCAAGTGACGATTACGGCGTTCTTTACGACAGAGAAATGACCACCGTAGTAAGATATCCTCTTGCTAACAAACAGACCGAATACGTTCTTCCCGACAGCGTAACCACTCTTACGGCAGGCGTATTTGAAAACGCAACCTATCTTGAAAAGGTTACCATGCCCAACATTTCTATCGTTCCCAATTACACCTTCAAGAATTCCGGCGTTAAAGAAATCGTTGCTGGTAACGTAAGTGCAATCGGTATCGAAGCGTTCATGAACGTTGCTATTACCGAATTCGACCTCAGCAAAGTTACTCAGATTTACTCCGACGCATTCAGAGGATGCGACCTCAGAGAGGTAATAATTCCCGATTGCGCACAGTACATCAGCTCCAACGTATTTGCTTACAACAAGAACCTGAAGAAGGTTGTCGTTTCCGCAAATGCATGTGACTTCATCTTCTCCTCCGTATTCGAAGGCTGTCTTGACATCGAAGAAATCGTTATCGAAGAAGGTTATAAGTACCTCGTTGAAGAAAACGACTTCATCATGAACGCTGATAAGACTCAGCTTTATTACAGCTTCAACGACGCTGAAGAACTGGTTGTTCCCGAAGGTATCGTTTACGTTGGTTCCAACGCATTCGCAAACAGCACCAACCTTAAGTCCGTCGTTCTTCCTTCCACTTTGAAGCAGGTCGGCGCAAAGGCATTCTACGGTTGCGAAAACCTTGAAAAGGTAACCTTCCTCAGCGAAAAGGCTCCCGACTTCCTTGGTTACACCACCGAAGGCAAGACCCTTACCTACGAAAACTTCATTCACCACATCGAAGACGGTCAGACCAACATTGCGGTTTACTGCAAAGTTCTCAACGCTTCGTACAACAACTACCTGTTCAGAACTTACTTCAAGTCTGTAAACGAAATTAAAGACTAACAGTAAAAAGGAACTTATAGTTAAAACCTAAAATTAAAGGGACTGCCTCGGCGGTCCCTTTTTTGTATTACGTTATTTCTTACCGATTATTTTTACGAACGGAATCGTCTGTTTCGTTAAAAAAAAGACGGGCGAAACGTAAAAGCTCGCTCGTCTTAAATATTTAACTGATAAATAGCGCTTTATGCGGAAGCCACACTTTCGGGTTATAATCAATAATTCTTGGCTTCGATTTCGAAATAGCTCTGAGGATGAGCGCAAACGGGGCAAACTTCGGGAGCTTTCGTTCCGACGATGATGTGACCGCAGTTACGGCATTCCCATACCTTAACGTCGCTCTTCTGGAAAACTTCGGAAGTCTCGATGTTATGAAGGAGAGCGCGGTAACGTTCTTCGTGTCTTTTTTCGATAGCCGCAACCATACGGAACTTAGCTGCAAGAGCGGTAAAACCTTCTTCCTGAGCGGTTTTTGCGAATTCTTCGTACATATCCGTCCATTCGAAATTCTCGCCTTCGGCAGCCGCAAGCAGATTTTCAGCCGTATCGCCTATGCCCGAAAGTTCTTTGAACCAGAGTTTAGCGTGTTCTTTTTCGTTGTCTGCGGTTTTCAGGAACAAATCGGCGATCTGTTCGAAGCCCTGTTTTTTAGCCGTGGAAGCAAAATAAGTGTACTTGTTGCGAGCCTGAGATTCGCCCGCAAAAGCCGCCCAAAGATTTTTTTCGGTCTGAGTACCCGTGTATTTGTTCTTTTTTTCCATCTTCAATCTCCTTTTGGTATTTTGATTTGCCTTTCAATCAAGCCTTTTTTCGTTCTATACCGCAAAGATAACCTGCGATTTTCCGTGAATACCTTTGAGAACGAACGTAAGGCTTAATAGTATTTATTACTGTTAAGATTATAAACCAACGCCTCGTTTTTGTCAAGTAAAAATCTGTCTTTTTTGCCACCGAGGGCTTATATTTTTACGCCTTTGCAACTTCACTGAATGCGCATATTTGCCTCTGAAAGAAGCGGAGGAGAAGCCGGGTGAAATATCAAAAAAGCTCCACCCGAAAAACGGAATGCGGACCAAGCGAAATAAATATTCGGTTTATTGAAAGAATTTTTAGTCAAAAAAACTTAACCTATTCTTGCGTTAATCCGATTGAAAGCGCGAAAAATGCGGTTATATAAGCTTTTTTACGGATAGGTTCTATTGCGTGAAGGGGCGTTTGCTTTGATTTTTTCACTTTTTATCTGTATAACGCGCGCCGAGAAAAAATTTTTCAAAATTTCAAGGTTTTTTTATAAAATCACTTGACACAATGTTAACTCTATATTATAATAAAAGCATAAAGACGACGTTTACGTATCAACCTCCTTAATTCATATCTATCTCATCTGTTTGGATTCAGACAGAGCCCATATGCACCCCGAGTCGCGGGGTGCTTCTCCTTTGAAAAAAGCGGCGGTTTCTTTTTTGAAACCGTCGCTTTTAGTTTTTTAATTCGGACATTCCCTTTGCATTCCCCGATATTTTTACGGGAATAAATCGGTTTATCCTTTTTTTCAGCTTTTAAGTCCGTCGTTATCGTCGCCGTTTGAGTTTTCGTCCTCGGGGAAGTTGTCGTCGTCGGTGTTGTCCGTGACGATAATCCTTTTATTAAAGCCTTTTACCGTTTGCGCGAAGGCGTCGAAGTCGGATTTTTTGATAAAAATCGTAGTAATGGTGGTGTCGGTGTTGTTGACCGTATGGCAGACGATGAGCGAATCTTCCAGAAGCAGGATTTTCCAGATGGCATTAACGTTGATTTTGGTCAGTTTAATGCCGAAAATGCTCAGCGTGATTTGGTTTTTGTCCACTACGTAATTAAGAAATCTCAGACGGAAGAGTACGATTATGAACAGAACCGCAAAAACCGCTCCGAAAATCTCGCCTATGAGATTGTCTGATACCAGACCGAAAAATCCGCACCAGCGACACACGCTCAGCCCGATAATCACGAGCCACAGGAAAACCAACAGATATATAGCGAAAACGCTTTTCTTTCCGAGTTTGAGTCTGAATTTCATATCGAATCTCCGTTAGAATAATAAATAATCAACCGATTGCGTCGCGTTAAGTCTTAAAGCGGTAACGATAAACGCATTCCTTACCCGCAAAAATCCGCGGGCTTTATAACGTTCAAACTTCTCTGATATAACTTTACTCACGGGAATTATACGGCTGATTGCTGTCTACATTATAATTCAAAAACGGTTTTTTTGCAACCGAAAAACGCTTTGTTTAATCGTCGTTTTGTGTTATAATATGGGAGAAAAGCGCGAACGGCGTTTATTGCTTTTTTATAGCGTATAAACCGTCCTGCGTTTGTAAATAATCGGAGACGCGAAATGAGAATAATCAGCGGAAAATACAGAGGCAGAAAGCTTTTTGAGCTTGACGACCAACCTATAAGACCTACGCTTGACAGAGTTAAAGAAACCATGTTCGACATTATACAGTTCGAAATCGCAGGAAGCAGAGTGCTTGACCTTTTTGCAGGCACGGGCGCTTTGGGTATAGAATGTATAAGCAGAGGAGCGGAGGAAGTTTCCTTTTGCGACGTTAACCCCAAGTGTATTCGGCTTCTTAAACAGAATCTCGAAGGTTTGAAACTCGACTGTCCGCCCGTTATTTATACGGGAGGCTGGCAGGAAGCTCTTTCCGCGGTAAGACAGAGGAAAGCCGACCTCGTGTTCCTCGATCCGCCCTTCAAGTCGAACGTTTATTACGACGTTCTGAAACGCATAAGCGATCTTTCGGTTATGACGGATAACGGTATCGTCGTTTGCGAACATCCTCTCGAAACGGTTCTTCCCGCGTCGGTAGGTAAACTTACCAAGTGGAAGGACAGAAAGATCGGCAAAGTAATGCTTACCTACTACAAACCGCAGGTTCTTGAAATTTCTGCGGACAGTCTTATATAGGAGGAATTCTTATGAAGTGCGTTTTTTCGGGTAGTTTCGATCCGATAACGAAAGGACATCTGGATATAATTGAGAGATGTTCCCGTCTTTTTGACGAAGTAATAGTCGCCGTCGCAACCAATATCGACAAACATTCCAAGCCCGAGAGAGTAAGGTGCGAACTTGCCGAAAAGTGCGTAGCGGAACTTCCTAACGTCAAGGTTCTTCCGTGCAGCGGACTTATAGCGGATTTTTGCAAAGAAAACGAAGTCGACGTTATCGTAAGAGGGCTCAGGAACAACAAAGATTTCGAATATGAAAGCGATATGGCTGTTATAAACAAAGATTTATGCGGAGTGGAAACCATGTTTCTTATTTCCGAAGGAAACGTTTCTCACGTCAATTCGGGTTACGTCAGAGAACTTCTGAAAGCCGGACGCAGTGTAGATAAGTACGTCCCCGAAGCTATTTCAGCCGACGTTGCCGAACTTTATAAATAACCCGTAAAAGCAGGTAAATCGGCAAAAAACGACGTAGCTACCGCTAAACTGCAACGGCAGATAGCCTTAGAGTAATAACGCCAAAACCTTCACGATAACTCTGAGACGCAAACGGTTACTAACGACAAAACAAATAATAACGACAAACAATAAAATAAACGAAACGACTGCCTTCTGGCAGTCGTTTTTTACGCTTGAACATTGATTTTTCGGATTTGACTTCTTACCTGAAAAGTCCGATTACAGTTTCGCAGACTATGTTTTTCATAGCCAGATAGTCGATATATTTGTGATTATCGTAAACGAACTCGTGGGAGAAAGACTGAACGACGTTCATTGCGAGGTGAACCTTTTCCGTGCAATGAGGCGTATCGGGTTTAATCAGTCTTATGCGTTCGGAAATCTTTTCGGTGAGATTGTCTTCGAGCGCCATAAACGCGGAATTAACGCCGTCGTCGCTTCCCGCAAGAGCGTGCAGGGTGTTGTGAAGATGAGCGTTTTCTTTATGCATTTCTATCGCCGTGTCGATTATCTTCGGAACGAGAACGGGAAAATCGGCTGTGGAATTTATCGAATTCACGATTTCGAGTATAGGCTCGGAAACCTTTTCGATGTAGATCTGAAGCACGCATATAAGAATATCGCGCTTATCCTGAAAATAGCCGTAAACTATGCCCGTAGAAACTCCCGCGCGTTTTGCGATTTCCACGGTGTTGGTTTTATAGTATCCGACCTCGGAAAAAAGCTCGTATCCGGCTTGTATTATCTTATTCTTCTTTTCTATGGACCGTTCTTGTTTCGGTTCCCGTACAGTATTTTTCATAACTCTATTGTAAAACATTCTTTGAAAAAAATCAACTGAAAAATCACCAAAAAATATGAAAAAAGTGTCACATTTTACTTGACAAAGGTTATTCTATATGATAATATTAACACGAATTTGAAGTAATATTCATATTTTCGAAAGAATGACGATATAAATCGTACGAAAGGAGGTTTGTTTATGCCTATATTCATTGCTCCGCTCAACAAAGAGCTGAGAATCGTGAGAATATCCGCTAACGAAAAGACCAAAAAGCATCTTGAAAGTCTCGGTATCACCATTAACGGCAACATCACCGTTATGAGTTCGAGCGGAGGAAGCGTCGTCTGCAAAATCAAAGACGGAAGAATCGCTCTCGATCAGGAACTTTCCGCAGGCATCTTCGTTGCTTAAAGCTTAGCAGGAACCAAGTATTCCGTGACGGTAATTAAAACGAATATATAAAAACAAGGAGAAGGTAGAAAAAATGGAAAAAACGTTGGATAGCTTCGTCGTCGGTGAAAAAGGAACGGTTAAGACCGTCGTCGGCGAAGGAAAAATCAAAAGACGTCTGTTCGACATGGGCATCACGCCCGGAGCGGAGATTTATATGAGAAAGAGAGCGCCTCTCGGCGATCCTATCGAAGTAACGGTAAGAGGTTACGAACTTACCCTTCGTAAGACCGAGGCTTCGTGCGTAACTATGGAGGTAACCAAGTAATGAAGAATTTTGCGCTTGCCGGCAACCCCAACTGTGGTAAAACCACGTTGTTTAACAGTCTTACGGGTTCCACGGCTCACGTCGGCAACTGGCCGGGCGTAACCGTAGACAAGAGAGAAGGAACGTATAAAAAGTGTGCGGAACCCATAGCTATCGTGGATCTTCCCGGTATCTATTCTCTGTCGCCCTATACTCCCGAAGAAGTTATCGCGAGAAACTACATTCTCGACGAACAGCCCGATTGCGTTATAAATATCGTCGACGCAACCAACCTTGAAAGAAACCTTTATCTCACGACTCAGATCATGGAAATAGACGTTCCTATGGTTATCGCGCTCAACATGATGGACGCGGTTGAAAAAGCGGGAGATAAAATCGACGAAAAAGAACTCGAAAAAAGACTCGGTATCCCCGTAGTCAAGATTTCCGCTCTTAAAGAAAAAGGTCTTGACGAACTTATGTCCAAGGCTTACGCCGAAAGTAAGAAAGAGAGAAAGGGCGTAACCGTTCTCGAAGATTCCGCGCTTACTCACCTTATCAACGACGTAAGAATAGCTCTTACGGGTCAGAAGGTAAAAGATCCGCTCTTCCACGCCATTAAGCTCGTTGAACAGGACGAAATCGAAGTCGCTATGCACAAAGAAACCGTCGCTATGGTCGAAGAGTTCAAAAAGACTTTCAAAGACGAAACTTTCGGAACGGACTTCGAAGCTCTCGTAGCCGACGCAAGATACAAATACATATCCAAACATTTCGCGCCCGTTCTCGTTCATAAGAGTAAAGAACAATTCCAGATGACGCGTTCGGATAAAGCCGATAAGGTTCTGACGCATAAAGTTTGGGGTATTCCTATTTTTCTCGTAATTCTTTTTGCAATCTTCCATCTGACATTCTCGGAAGATTTCCTGTATCTCGGTAAGATATTCAACCTTCCTTCGCTCGAAGCTCTCGGACTTATGGAAGAAGGCGAACCCATAAACTATGGCGTAAGATGGCTTAAATGCGTTTACGACGGCGCGGTTTATTCCCCGGGCGTAATTATCAATAACATTTGGAACGATATGCTTGTCGGCGAACTCTGCGGCTGGCTTAAAGGACTTGTCGAAGGCAGCGGAATGGCAGGCTGGGCTATCGGTCTTATCAACAACGGTATCATCGACGGTTTAAGCGCAGTGCTTTCCTTCCTTCCTCCCATACTCGTTCTGTTCCTGTTCTTCTCTATTCTCGAAGACTCGGGTTATATGGCTCGTATAGCCTTCATTCTCGACAGAATGTTCAGAAAGTTCGGTCTTTCCGGCAGAGCTTTCATGCCTATGATTATGGGCTTCGGTTGTTCCGTTCCCGCAATGATCAACACCAGAACTCTTGCCGACGAAAAGGAAAGAACCGCAACCATAAGAGTTATTCCTTTCTTCTCGTGCGGAGCTAAATTACCTATTCTGACGGCTGTAGCCGGCGCAATAGTAGCTTATTTCGGTATAGGCAACGCAGAACTCATTACTTACGCTATGTACCTTCTGGGTATCGTAGCAGCCGTACTCAGCGTTCTTCTGATGCGCGGAACGTCCCTTAGGGGCGAAACTCCTCCTTTCATTATGGAGCTTCCCGCTTATCACGCACCTCAGTTCAAGAACCTTATGGCTCACCTTTGGGATAAAGCAAAGCATTTCATAAAGAAAGCTTTCACCATTATCCTTGCTTCCACCATCGTTATCTGGGTACTTACTCACTTCTCTTTCCAGTGGAAATTCCTCAGCGACGAAGAGATCAACGAAAGTATCCTTACGGGACTTGCTCAGCTCGTACAGCCCCTCTTCACACCGCTCGGCTTCGGCAGTCAGCTTGGTGAATTCGGTTGGGTATTCGGAGTGGCGGTAGTTGCTGGTCTTATCGCAAAGGAAAACGTTATCGCAACTTTCTCCACGCTTGCGGCTTGTCTGCTCATAGTGGCAAAGACTAAGTTCCCCGAACTCGAAGGTCTCGACATAGCCAACGAAGACGGTATCGACGCCGTAAGAGCAATGATTTACGCAACTCACATTACCGTTCCCGGCTTGATTTCCTTCATAGCCTTCAATATGACGACTATCCCCTGTTTCGCAGCCGTAGGTACAGCAAAGGCAGAACTTCAGAGCAGTAAACGTTTCAAAGGAACGCTTGCATTCTGGCTTCTTTCCTCCTACGTAATAGCCGCAATGGTTTATACCATCGGTTCGTGGTGGTGGACGGCGTTCATCTGGGCAGCTGTTATAGCTCTCGTAACTTTCGTTATCGTAACGAGAAACAAGAATCTTGACAGACAAGGAGCGTAATTTATGGGTATCGGGGAAATTTTACTGATAATAGGCTGTGCGGCAATAGTCATAGGCGTTTCGGTTGTTTCCGTTATCCGAAAAAAGAAGGGCAAACACTCCTGTGACTGCGGTTGCGATTGCTGTAATTGCAGCGGTTGCAGTTACGCTCAGCATAAAAAAGACCAAAAGAAATAATACACGTAACACAAAAAACCAAAAGAAACATACACGCAATCTTTCATTCATATCGTTTTTGAGGCAATTGACGATAAAGAATAAAAACTTGAATCTCCCGACGTTCTTTACGGCGGGAGATTTTTTATGCAATGTAATCCGAACTTTTCTTTTCAAAAAATCGTTTCAAGAGAACTTTTACTTAACCCTGCAAACAGAAAAACTTTATATAAAAGCCTCAAAAAAACGGCGGAGAGTTTATCTTCGCCGTTATTGATTGAATTTCGTTTTTACTGAGTTTCGTTTTTTCCGTCCGTACGATTCTATTCTTCGGAAACTTCTTTAACTTCGGAATTCTCTTCTTCAAAAGTTTCTTCGTAAGTTTCTTCCGAATTCTCGTCTTCCGTTTCGTCCTCGCCGGGAATGTTGTCTTCCGCAACGATGTTTTTCAGGATAAATTCGTTGCCCTGAAGCAGATGAGTTTCACCGCTTCCGCAGTAGGGACAGGTTTTTCCGAATTCGACGGTGGGGTAGGTGCGGTTGCAGTCACGACAAAAAGTCACGGCTTTGATAGGTTCTATCACGAGTTCCGCGTTGTAAAGGACGGTTTCCTTGCTTACGGCCCATTTCCAGCAGTCCTGCAAATATTCGGGAATGACGGCGGAAACTTCGCCCAGTTCTATAGTTACCGCAGACACGCGTTTGACGTTATTTTCTTCCGCTATTCTGTTCACGCTTTTTATGACGTGAAACACGACTCCGAGTTCGTGCATTGTAACTCCTTCGACTTGTTTTCGTGCGTTTAAGATTGTTTTCTGCGCCTTAAACGGACGTTTTCGGGGCAGAGAAGTTGAATAATTATCCCCGCCCCTATAAAATCAATTACTTATTGTTCTTTTCGGCTTTTTTGGCTTCTTTTTTAAGCTTTTTGCCGACGTTGTTTTTGTTGCCTAAAATCTTGAATCCGCGCTTTATAGCGTAAGGCAGAAGCGCGCCCACTTTCTTTTCGGCAACGCACATAGTGCTTGCTTCGGGATGGTCTCTGTGAAGAGTTATAGCGTCGAAAGAACACTTGGTCGTGCATATTCCGCAACCTATACATCTGTTGGGATCGACTATGGAAGCTCCGCAACCCAGACAACGCGCGGTTTCCGTCTTGACCTGTTCTTCGGTAAGCGTCTTGTGCGGTTCGGTGAAAGACTTTGCGTCTATCGACGTATCGACCTTAGCTTCCTGACGGGAAGACGTGTCGTAACCCGTTACGCGAATATCCGACGTGTCTATCTTATCGTAGTGGCGACGGTTGCGACCGATGGTCATGTGTCCGTGCTGAACGAAGCGGTGAAGGCTTTCTGCGGCTTCGTGTCCTTCCGCAATGGCGTCTATCGCAAACGCGGGACCCGTGAATACGTCTCCGCCGACGAAAATATCGGGTTCTCTTGTCTGATAGGTAAGTTTATCGGCTTGCGGGTAATTTCCGCGACCCAGTTCGACTGCCGTTCCGTCAAGGAGATTTCCCCATTGTACTGTCTGACCTATCGCAAAGATAACGTTTTCCGCAGGAACGGAAATGGTCTGAGAATCGTCGAAAGTGGGGCTGAATCTGCCTTCCGCGTTCTTGACGGAAAGACATTTACGGAATTCAACCGCAGTAGCTACGCCGTTTTCGGTAACTACCTTCGTCGGTCCCCAGCCGTTTTCTATAATAACGCCGTCTTCTTTGGCTTCGGCAACTTCTTCTTTGCTTGCGGGCATTTCGTTTTCCTGCTCCAGACAAAGCATAGTGACTTTGCTTGCTCCGCTGCGTGCGGAAACTCTCGAAGCGTCTATAGCAACATTACCTCCGCCTACTACGACTACGCTACCCGTAACTTTACGTTGTCCGCAGTTTGCGTTTTTAAGGAATTCGACTGCCGTCGTAACGTTGGGGCTGTTTTCTCCTTCAACGCCCGGAAGTCTTCCGCCCTGACAGCCTATGGCAACGTAAAACGCCTTGTATCCCTGTTCTCTTAACTGAGCTATGGTAACGTCTTTGCCGACTTCGGTGTTGAGTTTGATTTCCACGCCCATTTCTTTCATTACGTCTATTTCCGCCTGAATAACTTCCTTGGAAAGCTTATAGGAAGGAATGCCGTAGGTAAGCATACCGCCGGGCATAGCGTTCTTTTCGAAAACGGTGGGGTAGTAACCTATCTTAGCAAGGAAGAACGCGCAGGAAAGACCTGCGGGACCACCGCCGATGATTGCGATTTTATCCTTCCAGCGACCGAGGTTGGAAGCGACTACGATTTCTGGAACGAAACGATGTTCGGAATTAAGATCCTGTTCGGCAATGAACTTTTTGACCGCGTCGATGGATACGGCCTGATCGATAGTTCCTCTCGTGCAGGCTTCTTCGCAACGACGGTTACATATTCTTCCGCATACCGCAGGGAAGGGATTTTCTCTCTTTATAAGTTCGAGAGCCTCTTTATACTTGCCCTGAGCGGCTTTTTTGAGGTAACCCTGTACGGCTATGTGAGCGGGGCAGGCTGCTTTACAGGGAGAAGTACCCGTCGCGTGGGTATTTTCTCTGTTTTTGTCGCGGTAATCTTCGCACCACATATGTTCGCCCCAGGTGTTGTTGTCGGGGAGAGGCTGACGGGGATATTCTACTTTGGAACCGTCGGCACGGCAGAGTTTCTGTCCGAGTTTAACAGCGCCCGCGGGGCAGTATTCCACGCATCTTCCGCAAGCCACGCATTTTTCGCTGTCAACGTGAGCGACGTACGCGGAACGCGACATGTTGGGCGTGTTGAAAAGCTGAGAGGTACGCAGAGCGTTACAGATATTGACGTTACAGTTACAGATAGCGAAAATCTTGCCTTCGCCGTCGATGTTGGTTATCTGATGAACGAAACCGTTGTCTTCGGCGCGTTTAAGGATTTCCATGGCTTCTTCGTAGGTAATATCCTTACCTTTGCCCGTTTCACGGCAATAATCCGCCATATCGCCGACGCCCAGACACCACATGTTGTAGTCGTCCGCGCAACCTTCGTCAAGAAGTTTTCTTCCGTAACGACAGGAACACATGCTTGCGCCGATATGACCTTCGTAACGTTTGAGCCAATAGGAAATGTGTTCGATGTCGATGGACTGATTTTCCATGGAAATGGCTTTTTCAACGGGAATTACGTGCATTCCCACGCCTGCTCCTCCCGGGGGAACCATAGCCGTTACGTGTTCGAGAGGAAGGAAAGTCATACGTTCGAAGAACATAGCAAGTTCGGGATGCCTGTCCATAAGAGCTTTGTTCATGTTGGTGTATTCCGCGGAACCCGGGACGAAAAGAGGAATCCAATACAAGCGGTCTTCTTTCGTTCTCGAAACTCCCGGAACGGGACCGTCTTTGGTGTACCTGTCGCCGTAGTCGTATTCGAGCATTCCCAGTCTTCCCAGTTCGTCGAGAAGGGCGTCGAATTCCGTCTTGGAAGCGTCGTCGTTGACTCCGCCCATTTTGAGCATGGTCTTGTAATCGTATTTCGTGCGGACTTTCATCTTAAGCATAAGATCGAGAGCGGCTTCCGACTGCTTTTTGTCGAGTTCGTCTTCGAATATGCAAGCGAATCCCCAGTATTCGGGATCTTTCGTAGTAACGCCCGAAATTTTGGCGGGAATACGGTCGGTAATCTTTCTCACGAGTTTCAGTAACTTCGGATTGGGATTAGTATCGCCGTAGTGTTTAGGTACGTATTTTTTACTGATATCCGGCATAAAAAAACTCCTTATCTGTTTTTTAACTTATATAAAACGGGACCTTAAAGCGTTATGCGTTTTCATATATCTTTTGCGGTTCCGTAAAAGCCTTATTTATTCGGGTTTTTTCCATTCGTCTATGCGTTTTCCGAGCCAGTCCGCAAAAGCCTCCAGACCTTCGCCCGTCTTTGCGCATATCGGCATGACTTCCGCCTTTGCGTTACGCATAGCCACGTTTTTACGGCAACGTTCCATATCGAAATCGAAATAAGGAATAACGTCCGTTTTGTTTACGAGAACGACGTCGCATACCGAGAAAATAAGAGGATATTTAAGGGGTTTGTCGTCGCCTTCGGGAACGGACAGAATCATAACGTTCTTAACCGCGCCCGTGTCGAATTCCGCCGGACAAACGAGGTTGCCGACGTTTTCGAGAATAACCATATCCAGTCCTTTACAGTCAAGTTCGGTAAGTCCCTGACGCGTCATATCCGCGTCGAGATGGCACATTCCGCCCGTGTGAAGCTGAATGGTTTTAACGCCCGTTTTTTCCGCAATCGTTTTAGCGTCCACGTCGCCGTCTATATCGGCTTCCATAACGCCGATCTTGTACTTGTCTTTAAGAAGCGAAATAAGCTTTGTAAGCGTGGTGGTCTTTCCGCTTCCGGGGCTGGACATAAGGTTAAGCAAAAATACGCCGTCCTTTTTCAGCTGAGAGCGGAGGAGACGAGCGTCCTTGTCGTTGTCTTCGAATACGCTTTGTTTGATTTCTATAACTCTGAATTCGTTCATACGATAATCCCTCACGATTACAATCAATCACGCCATGCGACCGTTTTTCGTGTAATCGGTATTCTCTTGTAGTCGCAATTTTCATTATAACCTACGAACGTTACGCGATTATAACTTTTTCCGTAATCCGTAATTTATCGGCTGAATTTCTACAACCCGCAATTTTCATTGATTATAATCCGCATTGTAATCTTTACCTGTTATTATACCACAAAAATCGTCAAAAATCAATGCATTGTACAATAAAAGGGATTGTTTTTTAGATATTTTCTTTTTAGCAAGGCGAAAGAAGTCGTTTACAAATTTATTCGGGTAATTAAATATGCTTTCGTTTATCCGTCTAAGAAAGTTTAATCGTAATAAACGGGTAGTTTCCGTCGGCTATCTTTGAGCTTTTTTGTAAGAGGTAAATATAGTTCCGATACGCAGGTAAAGATAGTTCCGATATGCAGGTAAGGATAGTCTCGGCACGCAAAAAAAGCACGCTTCGCGGCGTGCTTTTTTTGAGGGATTAGTATTGAGTGCGATTGGTGTGATTATGAAATTAAGTTTCGTCCGTTATTCTATAACGTGCGTGCTTTTAAGAAGTTTTTCTGCGTCGGTTCCTGAGATTTTCTTGAGTACCGTCTTAAGGAGCATTTTTTCTTCGAGAGAAAGTTTCATGCTGGTAATCGGCTGTTTGTCCAGTCCGTAATATACGGCTCTCAGAAGTTCTCTTACGTCGTAAACGCTTCCCCATACTTCGGGAACGGCTCTGTCAATGTCGAGCAGGGTATAAACCGATTCCATACCGGTACGCATAGAATATTCGATGGTGAATATGGTGTCTCTCGGCGTTTCAGCGAACTGTCCGATGAACGCGAAGTTAACCGCTCCGTCGGGAACGACTTTCGGTCTGTCGCTGTTCTTTCTCGGACGGAAGAAAGCGTTGATGAAGGGCATGTAACAGGTCGTAGTGTTGGCTTTGTTCTTTGCGTATTCGTCAATCTTATCGATGGGGAATCCGATATGATACAGCCATTCACGGCAAACTTCTTCGCCCGTACATTCGCGCATGGGTTTCTTTACGTAATTGCCCGGTCTGTCGCTGTTAAGAGCGTACGCCCATACGAGAACGGTACTCTTATCCTGCGTTCTGAACTGAGGCTGACGATTGATAGTCCAGGACAGATACCACTGATCGTAGCTGTCTTTAACGGTAACGATACCGCCCGTCGTAACTTTGCCTTCTCTCGGATCGCGCTTGCAGATCTTCTTGATGCATTCGATGATTTCGTTGTCGCTTGTTGCAATGGTAGCGCTCATCCAATTGGTTTTATCGGGATACATGCAGTAGTTGTCGGGATTACCGAAAGCTTTGTCCTGCTTTGCGATGTTCTTCCACAAATCCCAGGATTCGCCTCCGCCTTTACGGACTTTGGACAAATCGGGAGCGTGCGTCTGATCGCCGTAACAGCTTGTGTCGGTGCAACATCCGTTGGTAATGAACACAAGGTCGGTTTCGAGAAGGTCGATGGAATGATATTCGTCGTTCTTTATGTATTCGATTTTCTTTGCGACCTTTTTGTTTCCGTTAATATCGAAAACGACGTTCTTTACGTCTACGCCGTATTCGATCTGTACGCCGTGATCCTGCAGATATTTCTGTAAAGGAAGAATAAGGCTTTCGTACTGATTGTACTTCGTGAAACGTAATGCAGAGAAGTCGGGCAGTCCGTCGATATGGTGAACGTAACGCTGGATATAACGCTTCATTTCCAAAGCCGAATCCCAAGTATGGAATGCGAACATCGTCTGCCAGTAGAGCCAGAAATTGCTCTGCCAGAAATTGTCGTCGAAGAATTCGTCTATGCGTTTGTCTTCGAGGTCTTCTTCGGGCGTCATAAACAACTTGGTAAGTTGCATTGCAGCCATTTTATTGAGACCGAACTTGTTGTCGGTGTGAGCGTCTTCACCGCGGTTTACCGTAGCGCGACATAAGGAGTAGTTGGGGTCTTTCTTGTTGAGCCAATAATACTCGTCCAGAACCGAAGCGCCGGGAGTTTCGAGAGAAGGAACGTCACGGAACATTTCCCACATAACTTCGAAGTGGTTGTCCATTTCTCTGCCGCCTCTCATATAGTAGCCGACGTGAGGGAATTCTCTGCCGTCACAGCTACCGCCCGTAATATCGAGCTTTTCGAGAAGGTGAATATGCTCGCCCTTCATCTGTCCGTCACGTACGAGGAAGAAAGCCGCGGAAAGTCCCGCAAGACCCGTTCCTATAATATATGCCGATTTTTTATCTACACCCTCCGGTTTTTTCGGATGAGCGAAAGCTTCGTAATTACCTGCCGAATAATACATCATAACGTATACCTCCGTTAAAAATTTTTCTTTGCATTCATTCCTCGCTTTATGTTTTTTGCTTCGTTAAACGCTTTGCGTTTGCGGTAAGCAAGTCGTAAGGAATGTAATGCCCGCATCGGTTTTTCTGTCCGATTTTCCCTTTGCAAGCTTATTCTACCACGTCTTTTTCACAATTACAATAGACAACTTTCTTACTTCGTCACAATTTTTGTCAACCCCTATGCATTGTAAAAATTTGCGACAAGATAGCTTTTGTGTCTAAAAATTAACATACGTTATCCGTTCACGCTATTGACTTTTTTTTGAAAATATCGTATAGTTATATCGTCATTACATTCGCAACGCTGATATTTTACGGTAATAAATCGGTTTATCCGTCGTTAAACGCCATTGTGCGTACCGTAGCCTTTTTCAGCCAAAGCCTCGGCTAAACCAAACCCAAGGGCGTGTTTCCGGTGTAAAAACGCCACGCGCCACAGCTTTCTTATTTTCAGTGAATTAAAACGGCTACTGCGGTTATTAGCGGTAACGAATGTAAGACTAATAAAATACAGCAATGAATAGCCTCGGCTATTTCGAAAGGGAAGAAGACGAACTTTCGCTATGGACAAGACGTTGACTTTCCAAAAGAAGAGCAACTGCCCGTTCCAAAGAAAGCAACAATCTTTCAGGACGGAAAAACCAAGCCCTTCCTATGGGAAAATCGGCGTTTTTGAGAGAAAGACCGTTTCTTTCCCGAACGGCAGTAAACGACCTTCCCAAGCGTAAGGCATATCGGGCTGACGCGCGCAACACATTCAGCGAGGTATTTTAATGAGTAATATTACGAAGAAAGCAATTGCCGAGTCTTTCAAAAGACAGCTCGGCAAAAAATCGCTTACGAAAATCACTGTAGCCGACATTGCCGAAGACTGCGGTATCAACCGTCAGACGTTTTATTATCATTTTCAGGATATATACGATCTGGCTAACTGGATATGTATCGAAGCCGCCGACAGCGTGCTGAAAGAGAAGCCCACCTACGAAACGTGGCAGGAAGGTTTTCTCGCGCTTTTCGAACTTGCCCGTCAGGACAAAGTTTTTATCGACAATATATTCCGCTGTCTGCCTCTCGACGGTTTGCAACAGTATCTGTATAAGCTTGTTTATCCGCTTTTGAAACACGTGATAGACGAAGTTGCTGAAAACTACATAGTGAGCGACGAAGACAAAGAATGGATAATAAACTTTTATAAGTACGCCTTCGTCGGATTTATGCTTGACTGGATAAAGAACGATATGCGCGACGATCCCAAGAAAATCGTGGAAAAAATAAGCGTGGTCGTACACGGTAACGTCGAACAGTCGCTTAAATCGTTGTCCAGAAGAGCCGAGTGAAAGGGCGGGCAATTAAGTCTTATTAAACCCGACTTTATGGAAACTCCCGGAGCCGTATTTGATTTTATTAGCGGAATATGCTATAATAGAAGAATATTAAAAAACTCGGAATCGGAGCGAAAAAATGCGACGCAAAGACAGAGAAACAGAAAATTTTGAAGAAATTTACGATATATTGAAGCGGTGCGACACCGTAAAAATAGCTATGCACGGAGACGTTTATCCTTATATAGTCCCCGTTTCGTTCGGTTCGGAAGTGGTTGACGGCAAAGTCGTTATTTACTTCCATTGCGCAAAAGAAGGAAGAAAAATCGATTTGCTTAAAAGCAATCCCAACGTTGCCGTCGAAGGCGAGATTTTTATAAAAATCGAAAAAACCGCGCACGGAATCACAGCTCGGTACGAAAGCGTGACGGGTTTCGGAAAGTGCAGTTTCGTTTCCGATAAGGAAGAAATCGTTCACGGGCTGAAATTACTTACCGAGCATTACGGATATAACGACTATCCGCTCGACAGATGTCTCGGAATGGACCGTCTTTTCGTCGTAAAAATCGTTCTCGACGAAATTTACGGAAAGAAAAATCTTCCGCAGGATTAACCCTGCCGAGTAAGTAAAATTGCGCCCGATAAACTTCGGCTCGGTCGGCAATGCAGTAAAAATAGAAGGGCTTATTTAAGGAGGACAAAGACCGATGATTTTATGTTTTTCGGGTACGGGCAACAGCAGATATATAGCGGAGAGGATTTCTTCGGCTTTGAACGAGGAAATTATAAATCTTAACGCTAAAATCAAGGCCCGCGACTATTCTGCGATAAATTCGGATAAGAACGTAATAGTCGTCGTTCCTACCTATGCGTGGCGCATTCCCCGCGTCGTATCCGATTGGCTGTCGAAAACAGAACTTACGGGAGCGGAAAAGATCTGGTTCGTTATGGATTGCGGAGAAGAAATCGGTAACGCCTCCAAGTACAATCACCGTCTTTCGGAAAAGAAAAACCTTTGTTATATGGGAACGGCTCAGATCGTTATGCCCGAAAATTACGTGGCGATGTTCGGAGTTCCCACTAAGGAACAAGCCAAAAAAATCGTTGAGAACGCCGAGCCTTTTATAGACGAAGTTATTTCCCGCATAAAAGAGCAGAAGCCCTTTGACGCGCCGAGAAACAAGCTCTACGACCGTTTTATGAGCGGGGCGGTAAACCCGATTTTCTACGGTTTTATAGTGAAAGCCGACGCTTTCCGCGTAAGCGACGATTGCGTAGGTTGCGGACAATGCGTAAAACTATGCCCGCTTAATAATATCGGGTTAAAAGACGGTAAACCCGTCTGGGGCAAAAACTGCACGCACTGTATGGCTTGCATTTGTTATTGTCCGAAAGAAGCTATCGAATACGGCAAAAAGAGCGTCGGAAAACCGCGCTACCGCTTTGAAAAGTGAGGAAGAAGCGGTTTCTCCGAAAAGACGCGGCGTTCCGTTTTTCTGAAAAGGTAATATGTCCGTTTTCCCGAATAACGATAAAGCCGTCCGTGTTCAGATAACGATAAATTCTTCCTTTTTCTAAGAAAAGACATAGCGTTCGTTCTTCGTACCCCCTGTTTATCGTTATAATTCCAACCTTCACCCACAAAAGTACGCTTACAGGCGTGCTTTTTTGATATAAAGGAAGTAATTACAGATAACGGACGGAACGCTTATATAAATAAACGAAAAGAATGATGTAATTTTATTTTTCCGTATTCATTTCTTTGACAAAACCGTAAAAGTTTGCTATACTTTCACAGTTTCTCTTGACTCAGACGTAAAAAACGGAGAAACAATACGAAAAACAAAGGAATGACTATGGAATACGTTATCGAAACGCAAAATCTTGTAAAGCAATACAAGACGAAGTTTGCCGTAAACGACGTGTCCGTCCACGTTAAACGCGGGGATATTTACGGTCTTATCGGCAGAAACGGAGCGGGTAAAACGACCTTGATGAAGATTATATTAGGTCTGACTAACCCCAACCAAGGCAAAGTTTTTCTCTTCGGAAACGAAGATCTGAATGCGGGAAGAAAGAAGATAGGTTCTTTAATAGAAGCTCCCGGATTATACAAGAACTGCACGGCTTACGAAAACATGATGAGATTCACCCTTCTTTACGGTTCCGATCCCAAGGACATTCAGCCTCTTTTGGAGCTTGTAGGTCTTTCGGACACGGGTAGCAAGAAAGCGGGCGAATTTTCACTCGGTATGCGTCAGCGTCTCGGAATTGCCGTCGCGCTTCTCGGAAAACCCGAAGTTCTCGTTCTCGACGAACCCATTAACGGACTTGATCCCGCCGGTATCAAAGAAATCCGCGACACCATAATCAAACTTAACGGCGAAGGCGTAACTTTCGTTATTTCTTCTCACCTTCTCGACGAACTTGCGAAAGTCGTCACCACCTACGGCATAATATCCGACGGACGACTTATCGAAGAGTTTTCCGCAAAGGAACTTAGTATGCGTTGCTGTAAATTCGCCAAAATCGCCACGAGCGACAACCACACCGCGCTTGCCTTACTCAAAGAACGTATGCCCGATATATCCGCCGAAGTAAGAACTGACGGAATATACCTTTCCGATAACATCGAAAAGACTGCCGAGATAAACAAATATCTCGTGGAAAAAGGATTGGACGTATCGGAAATCGCGCTTTCCGAAAGCGGTTTCGAAGATTACTTTATCACGAGGTTGGGAAGATGAAAAATTTATTTAAGTTCGAGTTTCGCAAGCTTTTCAGACAGAAAAGTTTTTATATCTGCACGGCGGTGATAGTTGCAATGGCACTGCTCGTTCTCGCAATGAATAAAGTAACTCTCGTTCAGTCGGGACCCGCAACTCCCATGCCCGCGCCCGTTCAGGCAGTGTTGAGTACAATTTCTTCGTCGACCTTTACGATGGTATGCGGAATCTTCATCGCGCTCTTTATCTGCACCGATTACGATAACCAGACGATAAAGAATATCTACGCGCGCGGATTTTCCAAGGAAAAAGTCTACCTCGCCAAGTTCATAACCTCTATGATCGCAACGACGATAATGTTTGCGGTAACGCTTATCGTTTCTTACGTCGTAAGCTCCTGTCTCTTTAACGGAACGGCTGAAAAAGGCAACTACGTCGGACTGTTTATCGGTCAGCTCGTATATTGCCTGACCTATTCGGCGTTCGTCTTCTCGATAAGTTTCGCTCTTAGAAAAGTCGGCGTTTCCATCGCGGTAGCCATCGTTGGTCCCGGTATCATAACGCTCGTCCTGACGCTTCTCGACTCCTTCTTAAAGCTTAAAACTTTCAAGATAACTTCCTATTGGTTCGACGGCTTCATAACCGACTTTTCCACGCTCGCAACCACCGATACGCGCCTTATAACCTGTATCCTGCTTTCGCTTGCCTACTGCGCGCTCTTCGTCCTCCCCGGCATCTTCCTCGGCAAAAAGAAAGACGTTATGTAATAAAACCGTCCGCTATATAACGAAAGATATTATACAAGGCGGTCGAAAGTCGGCGCATAAGGAATTCGTTGCATAGAAAAGCTTACGTAACGAATAACGGCACGTACAAGCGTTGTATAACGAAAGACATTACGTAATGAAAAACATCTGTTGCATTCGGCAAAAGAAAGACGTTATGTAATAAAAACCGTTGCGCTAAAAGCCTCTATGTGAGTTAAGAACGGTACGCAAAGTCGTTCATCACGAAAGATTTTCAGCAACGAAAACCATTATATAACCGTTATATCCGTTGCGTAATGTAAGCCCGTTACGTAAACCTTGCCCTTATTACGCAAGTTTACGCCTTCATAACTCAACCCAAAAAATCAAGCCCGACAGACCAAAAAACGGAACGTCGGGCTTTTTATTTTAAAAGAACGTTTGGATTATGTTCAAATGTATTGTTTTTATCGCGAATTACAGCCGTCACCGCTTTTTAATTTAGTGATAACGAAAGGAATGCCTGTGAATTTACACTACTCTCAAATCGGCAGTGAACGCTATAAACGACAAAACAGTTTGAATTCCTTCGTTTTTTATATAAGTTCGTGACAGGTTGCTTTGTTTTTTAATGTAAACGGCAGTGGCTGGTATTCATGGTATGTGCAAATGAGTAAACCGTGTCGGGAACATTGACAACGACTTACTTCGGGCGGGTATTCACGGCAGGTGCGAATGAATAATGAGGCAACAAAACCGACTTCCACCATAAAAACGGTTTAACGACAGCGAAAGGAGGGCGGATTGACCGCCGGACAAAAAGTAAAAAAATGCAAAGAGTTTTCGGCATAAAAATCCGTAAAATTCTTGACACGGACGGAAAGATGTGGTAATATGAATAGGCATCTTGGAGAAATACCCAAGTGGTCGAAGGGGCTCCCCTGCTAAGGGAGTAGTATGCGAATAAAGTGTAGCGAGGGTTCAAATCCCTCTTTCTCCGCCAAGATGAACCCAACTGAACCCGTAAAAAGGTTAAAGTTCGGGTTCAT
>CAVJWC010000016.1:0-23854 GCA_963653425.1 Eubacterium sp.
TTTCTTTGCTTACTTTCCCGAGAATTCGCACTGCACTAACGGCTACGCGAAGCTCGGTGAAAGTTTCTTTGCTTACTTTCCCGAGAATTCGCACTGCACTAACGGCTACGCGAAGCTCAGTGAAAGTTTCTTTGCCTTCTTTCTTTTCGAAAGAAAGAAGGTAAGGAAACAGCAAAGTTTCTTTGCTGCTTTCTTTGTAAAAGAAAGCAGGAAAAACTTTACTTAAATCCCCAAAACGCCGAAGAGGAGGACGCCGACGACAGCGGCTATCGCGATAAGCAGTATCGGATGTATGGTCTTAGCCTTGGAACTTGCGGAACTCTCGACGTTGCTCTCTGTCGAAGCGGAAGAACCTGAGCTTGAAGCGTTGCTCTTTGTCGAAGCGTTGTTTTCGCCTGAACTTGAGCTTTCGGATAAGGTTGAGGCGGAAGCCGGGTTTGCGGTTGAACTTTCGGTCGAAGTCGAGGTTGAAGCAACTGCGGAAGCCGAGGCTTTGGCTTTTTTGGGCTTAAATTTGACGTTAGCGAGTACGAACATAACTGCCGTGAGTATCAGACAGGGCAGGTCGAAAGAAGAGAAAGCGTCGAAATTAAGCTTCGACAGGGAGAAGTCGGGAACGAGGGTGCTTAACAGGATGGTGAACGCCGCGCCTGCCACGAGACCTACGACGACGGGTTTTACGCCTGCGAAGAAACCGCTTACCACACGGCTTTTAATGAACTTATCGAAGAGAACGGAAACGATAATGATTATAACGAGGCTGGGGAGAACGACGGCGAAAGTAGCGGTTGCGCTTCCGAGAATGCCCATAAATATGTTTCCGCCGAAGTCGGAGGAAGCCGTTTCGAAGCCTACGAAGGTTGCGAGGTTGACGGCGAAAGGACCGGGTGTGCTTTCTGCGACGGCGATGAAGTCGATAAGTCCCTGTTCGGTTATCCAGCCTTTAGCCGCAACGACTTCCGAACGAATCATAGGAAGCATGGCGTAGCCTCCGCCGATTGTGAAAAGACCTATTTTGAAGTAAACCCAGAAAAGTTCGAGATAAATCATTTTGCGCCTCCTTTTCCGTCCGAAGCGTCGTTATTTGCGTTTCCGTCGGCGTTATTTGCGTTGCCCGAAGAAGTTTCAGCGTTGCTCTTTGCGGAAAGTTTCTTCTGTTTCTTTGAAGTTTCGGCGTTATTTGCGTTGCCCGAAGAAGTCTTTTCGGAGTTTTCTTTTTCCGCCTGTTCTGCGGGAAGTTTATTTTTACCCGAAGCAATGAGCGTTACCGCGATTCCTATTGCTCCGCCGATAAGGATAAGGTAAATCACGTCGAAGGAAGTTACGGCCGACACGACGAAAACTACGGCTACGGCGACAAGGTTATACCAGTTAATATCGATTTGTTTGCCGAGTTTTCTGACGGCGTTGAATATAAGAACGACTACCGCGCAACGTATTCCGCGGAAAGCTGCCGCAACGTAGCGATTTTCGCGGACTTCGTTATAGAAGAGCGAAATCAGCACGATTATAATGAAGCTGGGAAGAACCACGCCCAAGGTTGCGATTACTCCGCCCCACAAACCCGCGACTTTATAGCCGACGAAAGTGGCTGAGTTCACCGCGATAACGCCGGGCGTGCTTTCGGCAATGATTATCATATTCATAATGTCTTCGTCCGTCACCCAACCGCGACGTTCGACGGTTTCGCGCTGAATTATGCTTATCATCGCGTAGCCTCCGCCGAAGGTGAACAGACCGATTTTGAAAAAGGTGGAAAAGAGTTCCCACAGAAGGCGCGCTTTACTCGGAGTGCGCTGAATTTTTTCCATAACCGTATCTCCTTATCTGAACAGTGTTGTTTTTACGCGGGTAAGTATACAGCTTTTCGTCTTTTCAGTCAAACGAAAGAACTCGTAATTTGTAAACTCGTCCTCTTTTCGGCGAAGAAATTTTGTTTTTCGTGTAACGCCGACCGCTTTCGCATAACTCCGCATACTGCATAAATATAAAAAACGGCTTCGCGCCGATAACGCCCGATTTATTCGTGAGCTATAAAATTATACGAATAACGAAAAAACTCCGAAAAACGGAAAAGCATAAATATTCATTGAGTTTTAACGCGGAATCCGTCACCCGTTTTAAGACAGGCGCATATAATAAAGCACGGGCGCGGAGGGTAAAATGAGCGTAACTCTTATAATTCTACATTCATTGTGCGCGGGTTGCGGGGCGACGAGAGCAATGCATTTTCTGCAACTGCTTTCGTATAAACCCGAACGCGGATATATTAAAATCGTAAAAACGCGTGAATTCCGACTGCATTTTTTGCTTTCTTTGGTTTTTATAGTCGCGTTTATTTTCGAGCAGAAAATCGTGCCTTGGGCGTTTACGGCGATTTTCGTAGCGTACGTTACGGCGGTTTATCTTAAAAAAAGAAAGACCGTTTACAAACGCACCAAACGAATCTTACGCCAAACCTTAGTAAATCAGATTATTTTTGGTTTGCTTGCGGTAACGTGGCTTCCTTTGTGCTGGGCAGGCTGTTTCGTCGTTCCGCTTGTGAGTTTGTATCTCAATTTGCCTTTAGAACGCGCGATAAACCGAAGATATATAAGGCTTGCCGAGACTAAACTCGGGAAAAGCAAGGTTAAAACGGTTGTGATTACGGGGAGTTACGGCAAAACCGGCGTTAAACGGTATCTTTACGAAATCCTGAGCCGAAAATTCAACGTTCTTATGACGCCCGAAAGTTACAATACCCCTCTCGGAATCGCCCTTACCGTCAACAATTCGCTTACCGAGAAGGCGGAAATTTTCATAGTCGAAGCGGGCGCGAAAAACAAAGGCGACATAGCCGAAATTTGCGAAATCGTCCGTCCCGACGTCGGAATTATCGTAGGAATCGCCCCTCAGCACCTGCAAACTTTCGGCAATCTGGATAACGTTATTTCGACAAAATTCGAACTCGCGGATTACGTAATCTCTCGCCGTTCGCGACCGAAAAACGAAGAGAAGGCAAACTTTCTCCATAAAAACGCAAGTCTTTTGAGCGAAAAAGCCGACCTTCCGAGCAAAAACTTAACTTCTTCACTCGCAAAAACCGACTTTCAAAGCGGAAACTCAACTTCTTTGGGAGCAAAAACCCGACCGCAAAACGCAAAAACCGAGTCTTTCGAAGGAGAGGCGGATGGACGTTCTCTGAAAGACGTTTTTGACGAAAAAAACCTTTCCGACCTTCTTGAATACGACAAAAACCGACGAAACGCGCGTTGTAATGGGGACGAATATTTCTGCAACGGTAAAATTCCTCTGATTTACGGGGCGAATTGCGAAATTCTGAGAAGAAAAATCACTGAAAGACGGATAAACGCTTTTCCCGTAGGCGCGGGCGGACTTATGGAAATCGAGCGTAAACCCGACGGCGAACCGCCTTCTTTTTATAGAGACCTGCGTTTGTTTAACGAGGGTTGCGAGTGCTTGGTGAGGTTGGGCGGGAAAACCTTTACCGCGCGAACCCGACTTTACTCTCCCGCGCAGATAGATTCGCTGAGTATTGCCGTGGGGACGGCTTATCTTTTAGGAGCAGGAGAAGAGGAAATCCGAACCGCCCTTCCCGAAATCCGCCCCGTAAAGCACAGAGGAGAAGTTTTATTTAACGGGAACGTTTTTATTATAGACGACTGTTATAATTGTTCCACCCAAGGAGCGGAATGCGCGCTGAAACTCACCGCAGGCTTTTCGGGGAAGAAATTCTGCGTAACTCAGGGCGTTGTCGAAGGGGGCAAAAGTCAGACGGAAATCAACTTTCGTCTGGGCGAAAAACTGGGCGGAATCTGCTCGGGCGGAGTGTGCCTCGTTGGAATAAACTCCCGTGCGATTTTCCGCGGACTGAAAAGCCGAGGCTACGACGAAAACAAAATTTACTTTGCGGATAGCGTGGAAAAAGCGACGGAAACTCTCCTTCCGTTAACGAAAAAAGGCGACGTTCTGCTTTACCTCAACGACCTTACGGATAATTTCGTTTAGGCTTTATTCATCGTTATTCATAGCGAAGAGAAGACGGAGTTACCGCATATATACGAAACTATGACGAAAATATACAAACGGAACGTGTTAATAAATATCCGTAAAACAAATAAAAATAAATCTCGGACGACTTTTTGTCGCGCGAAGCGGAGGAAAAAATGAAAAAAAAGACGGGCAAAAAACCATTGGCGGTTGTGCTGTTCGGGGGCGTTTCGGTGGAAAGCGACGTTTCGGTCGTGACGGGGCTGACGACGGCTACGGCAATGAGAAAAAACTTCGACGTTATCGGGGTTTTCGTGGACGGCGACGGCGTGTTCCGGCTTGCGGAAAACAATTTCGAGCCTCGTGACTACGCCGAAAAAAGCGTGATAAATCGGCTTAAAAAGTGCGCTTTTTTGCCAGGCGGTAAGATTTGCGTTTTTGGTAAATTCGGCTTTCGGCGCACGGCAAAACCCGATTTCGCGGTGTTGTGTTTTCATGGCGGATCGGGCGAAAACGGAGGAATGGCGGGGCTTTTGGAGGCGTGCGGTATCCCGTGCGTCAACGGCGGAACGGCTCTTCAGGCGGTCGCAATGGATAAAATTCTCACGAAATTCGTGGCGAGTGCGCTGAAAATTCCCGTTCTGCCCCACGTCGAAGTCGGAAAAACCCTCTGGGAGCGTGACGAAAAAGGCGTTTTTCCCCAAGTTTTCCAAGGTTTTTCGGGTAACGGCGACGCTTTCGGTTTCCGCAAGATAGTCGACGATGCGAACTGTAAGTGCCGTTCTTCTGCGGATTCTTCCTCGCAACGTCAACAAACGCCCGAAAATTCCATGCAACGTCAACAACCGTCCGAAAATTCCGACGAAGTTGAGGTTGCCTACGAAAACAAGATTGTTGGCGAAGTTGAGGTTGCCGATGAAGGTAAGATTATCAAAAAAGTCGACAATTCCGCACAAGGTAAGGTTGCCGATAAGGTTGAACTTACGGGCGAAAGCGAGCGTTCCGCACGAAAGGAAGAAAGAAAAGGAGAGAGAACCTGCGGGTGCGGGGGAAAGTGCGGAAAGGAAAGGACTTTCAGGGAGAACGTTTTTCGCATTGCGGAAAGTCTTGTTTTTCCGCTTATCGTCAAGCCCGCGAGCCTCGGAAGCAGCGTGGGCGTCAGATGCGTGCATTCGCCCGAAGAACTTCGCGAAGCACTGGACGTCGCGTTCCGTTTCGACGGGCGCGCCCTTATCGAACCCAAGCCCGACGTTTACGAACTCAACGTCGCAGCAGGCAGGCTCTACGGAAAGACCGTCGTTACCCCCGCCGAAAAGCCTTTGGGGAAGCACGAAATTCTCGATTTTGCCGACAAATACGTGCGCTTCGGAAAGAAAGGCTCGGACAGAATTTTTCCTTTCGATTCGCCTGTTTCGGAAGAAATCCGACGCGCGACGAGGAAAATCTTTGACGCTTTTTCAGGCAGAGGAATAATCCGCGCCGACTTTCTCGTGACGAACGACGGCTTCTACCTCAACGAAATTAACGCAATCCCCGGTTCGATGGCGCATTACCTCTTTGACGAGGACTTCCCCGAACTTATGCTCGAACTCTATAAACAGCTTCAAGCCGACAACCGCGAAAAAACCGACCTTATAAGAAAAATCAAAACCCCCCTCTTAACGGGCAAAGGTCTGAAAAACCCGAAATAAGTCGGAATAAATCGAAGTTTGTCGAAATAACGCAAACAAAGCCGAAACAAATCGAAGTTTGCCGAAATAAGACGAAAAACGGCGAAAAAAGCGGAAACAATGCGGAATATGTCGAAGAAAGGCAAAATAACTAAGAACATGTCGAAACTTGCCGACAAATGCCGAAACAACGCAAACCAAGTCGGTAAAAATCGAAGTTTGTCGAAATAAGGCGAAAGTTGCCGAAGCAAGTCAAAAAACGGCGAAGCAAGTCGAAAAACGGCGAAAAGTCGCACAAAAGCCGAGAGAACGCGCAAGACGGGAAAAACGCTTGCCTATTATGGTGATTTGGTGTAAAATGTAATATAGTATTCGTAATACTACTCGTAATCTCGGCTTTTCGAAAGACTTACTTTCTTTAAGAAAAGAAAGTAAGCAAAGAAACTTTCATTGTTTTCCACATTGAGGTTTTTTGCGCCGTTTTTTTGCAAAAAAGCGGTAAGTTCTTTGGTTCTTTTTTACAAGAAAGAACGGAAAGCGCAGTTTTCCGACTTTGTATGGTCTTGCGAAGCCGCAATGGGTCCGGCGTCACGCCGGTCTTTGCTGCTTTCTCGCAAGAAAGCAGTAAAAAGGAGGTTTATGAGAGATTACGGCGTACTGTTTCAGGGACTGAGCTACGCGGAAGGCTTATCGTTTTCGTTGCTTACGACCTTCGGGACGGGCGGAAGTGTGGCGTTCGCGGTTTATCCGAGGACCGTTTCCGAGCTTATACGGGCGGTGTGCGTCGCGAGCAAAACCCGCGTTCCGTTTATCGTGCTGGGCGGAGGGTCGAACGTTATTGCTTCGGATAAAGGCTACGGCGGAACGGTTATTTCGACTGCGAGAATGAGAGGAATTTCGGGCGCGGGCGAAACTTTTACGGCAAAAGCGGGAACGAAACTCAAAGACGTCTACGACTACGCAAGAGAACGGAATATCGGCGGATTCGAGTTTATGCGGTTTATCCCGGGGAGCGCGGGCGCTTCCGTCGTCGGTAACGCAGGATGCTTTGGAAGAGATATGGCTTGCGTTACGGAAAGAATCCGAGCGTTGGACCTTAAAAAACTTGCGGAATTTTTCGGCTACGACGATTTTTGCGCGGTCGACGGCTTTTCGGGGAACGAACCTTTTTCGGACAAAAGGAAGAAAGCCGAGGTTCAAAGGAAGGAAAACGAGACTCAAAGGAAGGAAAACGAGTTTTCAGGGAACGCAGAAAGCCTGCTTCAAAGAAAGGAAGAAGAAAATTCGGTAAAAAGACCTCTCGGCGACCTTTCGGACGAAAGAAACGCGGACGAACGTTCTTATAGGAGCGCATGTAGAATTCCAAACGAAAATTCGGCTGAAATTACACGAATGCGCAAATTCGGTTCGGGCGAAAGGAACGAAAAAGAAAAAACGAAAGGAAGATTTGCCGACAGAAAGGCGGACGGCTTTATAAGAACGGAAGAACTCAGAGAAGCGGTTAAAGCTTCGGAAGTGTGTTTTAGCAGGGAAGAAGCGAAGTTCGGTTACAGGACTTCCGCGCTTTCGGGAGGAAGATACCTCGTTACGGGAGTCGTGTTCAGAGGCAAAGGAAAGTTCGACGAAGAACTTGCGGTCGCGCTTAACAGAATCAAGGTTTCTTCTCAGCCTATGGGTTGCCGTTCGGCAGGAAGCGTGTTTTTACGAAGCGGTGAGTTTTACCCCGCAAAAGCCATAGACGAAATGGGCTTAAAAGGCTTGTCTTTGGGCGGAGCGACCGTCCACAGCCGTCACGCGGGCTTTATCGTGAACGAAGGAAACGCTACTTCCGAGGACGTTCTCGGGCTTATCGGAATTTTAAGAGAGAAACTGTTTTTGCATTGCGGTGAAAAGGTCAGAACGGAAATCGTCTATATCGGCGACGGCGCGTACAGACTTAACGAACGGACGGAACGTTGAATTAAACGCAAAAGTCGCAGTTAAGCGGGGAAGCGGAGAACTTCGAGCCTTAAACCTTACGCAAAGCGGTTTATTAAAAGAAAGAATTATAGTTACGGAGAAAAAATGCTTTTTTCGGATCTTCATACACACACCGTGTTTTCTCACGGAAAAGGAACGATAGAAGAAAACTTCAATCGCGCAAACGAAATCGGACTTGCGCAACTCGGCATTTCCGACCACGGACTCGGACACTTAATGTTCGGAGTCAAGAAGAAGAACATTGCCGTTATGAGGCAGGAAGTCGAACGCCTTAACGCGAAAGGAAAGCCTACGCGCGTTTATCTCGGCATAGAAGCCAATTTAACCGACTTTGACGGGAATATCGACCTGACTTGGGAAGAAGTCAAGCTTTTCGATTACGTTATCGCGGGTTACCATAAGGCTTCCGCGCCGTCGGATTTCGGCAGTTTCTTTTCGTATAATCTCGGCGGAATTTTCAGGGATTTAGTCAAAGCCAAGCCCGACGAGAAGTTCACGCAGGCTTATATAAAAGCCATAAAATCGGGCAAAATCGACATAATCAGCCACCTTAACCTCGGCGTCAGAACCTACGTTAAAGAGGTAGGAAAAGCGGCGCGCGATTACGGCGTAATGATAGAGCTTAACGGCAAAGGCGTGGCGATGACCGACGAAGAACTTGCCGAACTCAACAACCTCGGGGTTACTTTCATAATAAACTCGGACGCGCACACTCCCGATCGTGTGGGCGACGTCGGCAAACCTCTCGCCGCGGCGGAAAGAGCGGGCATTCCCGAAAGCCGAATCGTAAACCTCTGCGGTCCCGTGGATATGGAGTTTTTCGCTTCGAGAAAGTCCACGAGCGTCACGAAGAAGTAAAACCGCGCGAATAAGAAGCAAGAATGCTTGCGAGCGTAAGCCTTACGGAAGAACGGCAAGTTTTGCGCCTTGACCGAGCGTTTCTGAAAGGAAAGAGGGATTGCACGGAAAGCGCAAGGTTTTGCGGACGGAAAGTAGGTTTGCCGGAAGAATGAGAATTTCGCAAAGTTTGCGGAATTAAAGCAAAGCTTTTTAAGGAACGCAGACAATTTTTCGGAAGAAAATAAGTCTTTTAAGGAACGCAAGCAGTTTTCGGAAGAAAGTAAATTTATACGGAAAGAGAACGTAAGCTTTCGAGAGAACGTGAGGTTTTACGGACGGAACGTAGACTTGCGGAAGAATGCAAGTTCGCGGACGGAACGAGAGATTGCGCGAAAAGAAAATGCGAGATTGCGGGAAGAACGTGAGTTTCACGCGCAATAAATATACAAGTTACGCATAAATATGCGGTTGCAGGAGAATAGAAGGGTTTATTCCGCGCGCCGAATGGGAATAAACGGCAGACGAATTTCGGCTTAATAAAACAACGGGGACTAATATGGTAAAAGACGAATACAGCGACGTAACGGAAGCACAAAATACACCTGAAACACCGAAGCAGACGCCTGAAAAGACTGCGCAAAAACCTTCGGACAAGCCTGAAAAGAAAAAGTCTTCGGGCAAGTCCGAAAAAGGGCAAAAAGCTTCCCAAAAGAAAGCAAACAAACCCGAAAAGGAAAACAAACCTGAGGAAAATAAAGCAACTGCGGAAAATAAAGTTTCCGAAAAGAAAGCAGATAAGCCTAAAATAAAAAAACCGACGGAACAGCCTGTAATTGAGGAAAAGAAGCCGACGGAAAGCAAGCCTGCGGAAACCAAGGTAACCGCTGTAAATAATGCAATTGCGGAAACCAAGGTTAACAAAGGCAACGAAAACGACGGCGTAAATAACGCTGAAAACAAGATTACCGAAACCAAAGCAACTGCAGAAAACAAGACAACCGCGGAAACCAAGACTACCGAAAAGCAGGCGGAAAAGAATCAGGTTCCCGAAAAGCGGGCGGAAAAGAAAGCGGAAAAGGCTTCCGAAAAGCAGGCTTTGCAAAAGGATTCAGACAAGCAGAAATCCGAGAAAAAAGCCGAAGAAAAGAAAGAACCGACCGTGGGACAGCCGACGGAAAAAGTAACCGAAAAAGTAGCGAAAAAGAAAGTAATTTCCGATAGCAAAGAAGCAACCGCAGAAACCAAGGTAAACACGGAAAAGACTACCGAAAAGCAGGCGAAGGCGAAGAAAAACACGAAAAAACCTTCCGAAAAGAAACCCGCAACAACGGAAAAAACTACCGAGGCAAACAAGTCCGAGGAAAAGGAAGAAACGAAAAAAGCTGACGTTCCCGAGAAAAATGAAGTAATTGCCGAGAAGAAAGTTCCCGAAAAGCATAAACAGCCCGAAAAAGCAGAGAAAGCGGTAGTTTCCGAGAAAAAAGAAGAAACTCCCAAAAAGAAAGCAACTGCGGATAAGAAAGCAATTTCCGAGAAAAAGGAAGAAATTCCGAATAAAAAAGAAGCGCAAAAACCTGCCGGAAAGAAAGAAACTTCCGATAGCAAAGAAGTAGTTTCGGAAAAGAAAGAAAAAGCAGATAAAACGCTTTCCAAAGAACAGAAACAGCCTGAAAAGAATGGAAAAACCGAAGTTAAGGCGAAATCGGCAACGGAAACGGCTAAGGAAAACGAGGTAGCTTCGGACAAGACGAATTCCGAAAAGAATGCGGAAGAAAAGCAGGCTAAGCCCGTGCATAAAAATACGTCAGGCAAGAAAGCCGAGAAACCCGTAAAAGAAGAGAAATTTACGGAAAGACAGATAAAAGAAGAGAAAACGGCAGAAAAAGTTACCGAAAAACGCGAAGAAAATGCGCTTTCCAAAGAACAGAAACAGCCCGAAAAGAAGGAAAAACCCGAAGTTAAGGCGCAATCGACAACGGAAAAGGCTAAGGAAAACGAGGTAACTTCGGACAAGACGAATTCCCAAAAGAATGCGGAAGAAAAGCAGGCTAAGCCCGTGCATAAAAATACGTCAGGCAAGAAAGCCGAGAAACCCGTAAAAGAAGAGAAATTTACGGAAAGACAGATAAAAGAAGAGAAAACGGCAGAAAAAGTTACCGAAAAACGCGAAGAAAATGCGCTTTCCAAAGAACAGAAACAGCCCGAAAAGAAGGAAAAACCCGAAGTTAAGGCGCAATCGACAACGGAAAAGGCTAAGGAAAACGAGGTAACTTCGGACAAGAACGTAAATTCCGCAAAGAAAGAAACTTCCGGGAAGAACGCGCAACCCGAGAAAGAAAGTCCGAAAGAAAGTTCCCCAAATAAAGCAAAGGGCGCGAGAAAACCCGCAAAGAAAGCCAAGACGGAAGCGAAAATTCAAGCCGAAAACAAAGCCGAAACGAATCCCGAAACCGAGAAGAAAGCCGAAGTTGCAATAAAACCAGAAGCCGAGAAGAAAGGTAAAAACGAATCCGAGAATAAATCGGAAACCGCACAAAAAGCTGAAGTCAAAGCCGAAACTGCACAAAAAAACGAAGTTGCAACGGACGCAAACGCTACGAATAAATCCGAAACGGCGAAAAAAACTTCGTCCAAATCCAAAAAGCAAAAGAAAGGCGCGAAAGTTGCCGAAGCCGTAAAGGAAAGCGCAACCGAAAAAGAACCCGTAAAAGCAACGGACGCACCCAAGGAAACCGAAAAACCCGAAACGGTTTCCGTTACGCCGACCGAAAAACAGAAAGAAGAAGTTTCTCATACCGAAAAACAGAAAGAAGTAGTTTCCGTTTCCGAAGAAACAAAGTCGGAAGAGCCGAAAAAGACGCAGAACTTACACAAAAAGCCTTCTAAGGCGCGGAAAAACGATAAAAAAGAAGCAAAAACGGCAACTTCTCAGCCCGAAAACAGACAGCTTTTCCAGTCCGAAACTCAAAAATCCGAAGTTTCTGAAAAGTCCGAACACAAACCCGACAAGAAGGCGCAGAAGCAAAAAGCACAACAGCCTTCCCAAACCAAATCGAAAGAAGCCGAAACTTCCAAGACCGAAGCCAAGAAAGAAGAAACTTCCGCTTTGACGAAAAACGCTTTACAAGCCGAAACAGAACGGGCTTCTCAACCCAAGACAAATAAACCCGCAAAGGCGAATAAACCTGCCAAAGCAGACGAGAAGACAAAGGAAAACAAGCCCGAAAAAGCAGATAAACCCGTAAAAACGGACGGGAACGCAAAGGCGAATAAACCTGCAAAAGCAAACAAACCGACAAAAACGGACGAAAACGCGGTTACCGAAAAGGTTTCCGAAAAGACGGCGCAAAATGCGGAAAAGCCGTTGAATTTCCACAGGACGTACGCGGTTTACGACCTCGACAGGCGGAATATCTGGAGCAAGAGTCGCCACAACGTCGACACGGTTGCGTTCGGGGCAAGCATAAGAGCAAGAAGAAAGCCGAAGGTTCAGCCCGAATTCGTCAGAGTTCCCGAAGAAAAGGCGTTCGCGCCCGTCAATCAGAATCAGGTTACCCTGACCAAGAAGATGGTCAACGACGTAATCGTTTCCATTTTCGAAACCAAGCCTAAAATTACGCGCAAAGACCTTATCGACGAAGCCATGAAGCACTACGGACTTACCGCAATGCAACTGGCTGAAAGAAGCAGTACGTCGCTTGCAACGCGCTATAAGTCGCTCACGGGTTCGGTTATAAACGAGCTTCTCGGTCAGCACCTTTTGGAATACGAAGACAAAGACCTTAAGCTCGTAAATACCGTTCAGGAAACGCAACAGAGCATAAATTACAAAACGCAGATTCTCGCCCTTTTATCCGACGGTCAGTCGCGCACCAAAGCCGAGATTCTCGACGCAGTTTCGGGGAACGCCACGGCTTCCGTTCAATCCGACAACGCTCTTTCTTCCGAAAACGGTGCCGACCTTTCCGAAAAACTTACCCAAGAACCTACGAAACGCGACGTTAACAGGCGGGCAATCGCAGGAACGGCTCTTCGTCAGCTCGAAGATCTCGGCGAGCTTTTCCGTCGCAACGGCAGGTATTTCCTCAAAACGAGCGAAAAGTACCCCGCAACCCCCATCGGCGCGCATTTTATCGACACGGAAAAGTTCTATCTCGACGCGGTCAACGGCAGGCTCAGTCGTTCCAAGTACGAAAACAAGCTTAAAATGGCGTATATGAAAGCCATCAACATCAACGGCAGCGTGTTTATGGAAATCCTTGCGCTCAAAACCGTAAAAACCCTGTTCGGACAGTCCGTCGTAAGCGACGAACTCACCGCAGGTCCCAACGACAACGGTATCGACGGTATCGTCGAAGTCGTAGATCCCCTCGGATTCCGCGAAAAAATCCTTATCCAAGCCAAAACCCGCCAGCGCCTCAATACGAGCGTTACCGTCAAGGAACTCCGCGAGTTCGCCGGCGTTATGCAGGGAGCGCGCGCTACCAAAGGCGTTATGGCAACCAACGCAAGTATTCACGAGGAAGGTAAACGCTTCGCCGCTACCATCCCCAACCTCACCTGCATAGACAAAGACCGACTCTTCGCCATCGCCCTCAAACACTCCATTGGTATCGTGTTCGACGATAAAGGTATCCCTTTCCTCGACGCAGGTCTGTTCATTAACTACTCCCTCGGCGTCAGCCGATAAGAACAGGCTTCCTTTTTCCCCTACTTTCTTTGGAAAAGAAAGTAGGCAAAGAAACTTTCACCGAGCTTCGCATATCCGTTAGTGTAGTGCGAGTTTCTCTACTTTCTTCTGCGAAGAACCTACTTTCTTTGGGAAAGAAAGTAGGCAAAGAAACTTTCACTGAGCTTCGCATAGCTATTGGAATATTGCGAATTTTACGGAAAGTAAGCAAAAAACTTTCACCGTGGGAGCGTTGAAAGACAACGGATAGTCCGCTTTTGAAAGAGCAATGAGAGCTTGGAAGTAAAGAAAACTAACGGCAACTATCAATTACAGATAAAACTTATAAAGAAAGAATTTCACCCTCCCATAATGAAGTTCTTTGTTGAGCTTTCCCTTTAACTTACTTTCTTTGGAAAAGAAAGTAGGCAAAGAAACTTTCATTGAGCTTCGCATATCTTATCAGAACAATGCGAATTTTACGGAAAGTAAGCAAAGAAATTTTCACCGTGGGAGCGTTGAAAGACAACGGATAGTCCGCTTTTGAAAGAGCAATGAGAGCTTGGAAGTAAAGAAAACTAACGGCAACTATCAATTACAGATAAAACTTATAAAGAAAGAATTTCACCCTCCCATAATGAAGTTCTTTGTTGAGCTTTCCCTTTAACTTACTTTCTTTGGAAAAGAAAGTAGGCAAAGAAACTTTCATTGAGCTTCGCATATCTTATCAGAACAATGCGAATTTTACGGAAAGTAAGCAAAGAAATTTTCACCGTGGGAGCGTTGAAAGACAACGGATAGTCCGCTTTTGAAAGAGCAATGAGAGCTTGGAAGTAAAGAAAACTAACGGCAACTATCAATTACAGATAAAACTTATAAAGAAAGAATTTCACCCTCCCATAATGAAGTTCTTTGTGCAACTTTCTCGAAAGAAAGTTGCGAAGTTCTTTGGTTCTTTCTTTCAAGAAAGAACGGAAAATATTCGGCTACCGAATTGTATAGTTTTGCGAAGCTACAATGGGTCCGGCGTCACGCCGGTCTTTGCCTACTTTCTTTCAAGAAAGTAGGCGCGAAGCGGATAAGGAAACAGCAAAGTTTCTTTGCTGCTTTCTTTTCCAAAGAAAGCAGAATAAGGAATTATGAAAAAAGAAAAGAGTGCGTCGGGGATAATAGGCAAGCAGCTTATCATATCTTTGGTGACGGTAGTATTATTCATAGTGGCGGCGGTATTGTTTCTGACGATGCCGATTGACGAAAAGGACGTAGACACGGCGATATACGGCGGTGTTTTATTGCGCAACGACGGGAGTTACTGGACGGTAGTTGACACGTCGAGCGGAAACAGGGGGACGCTTCAGATACCCAAGGAATTCAACGGCAAGCCTGTGGACAAGATAGAGAAGTTATCGGACAAGGGAACGCTTACTATAGTGGTGATACCCGAGACGGTGTGGAACATCGAGGCGGACGCGTTCGATTCGCTGACGGCTCTGGAAAAGATATTCGTAGCTCAGGGCAACAGGTTTTACAAGTCGGAAAGCGGGGTATTGATTTCGGGCGAAGGGGACAGGCTGATTAAAGTTCCCGAGAACTACAAGTTCGGAAAGACGGCTTATTTCGTTCCGGAAGGGGTAGAAACCATAGGGGCGAAAGCCTTTAAGAACTGTAAGCTTACGTCGGTTGCGTTGTCGCAGACGGTTAAGATATTGGAAGACTCGGCTTTTTACGGTTGCGCAAGTTTAACGAGCGTGGAAGGAACGGAGAGTTCGGAACTTATCGCACTCGGAAAGCAGTGTTTTTATAACTGTACGAGACTTAGTAAGATTACTCTTCCCGAGAGCGTAATCAATATAGGCGCGAAGTGTTTTTATAATTGCAGCGGGCTTTCGGGAATAGAAATCAGCCCGAACAACAAGAGTTACCGGGAAGTGGACGGAATGCTTGTGTCTATGGACGGCGAGAGATTTATAGCTTGCGCGGCGGGAGACAGAAGAGAAACCGTTTCCCTGCCCGAAGGGGTTAAATCCGTGGGAGAAGGGGCGTTTTCGGGGAATTCGTACCTTCTCAGAATAGACCTTCCCGAGTCGCTCGAAACCTTTAAGCTCAATTCGCTTTACGGTTGCGAAGCTTTGACGGGAATAGTCGTAAAATCGGACAAACCGCCCGTTTTGCAGTCGGATGTGGGAGAAGCTCTTCCGACGGTGGCGTTTTTCGTGAAAGAAGAAGTCGCGGACGCTTTTATAACGAGCGAAAGCTGGAGCGGAATAAGAGTGCTTACCTCCGACCTCAGCGGAGATTTTGCCTGGACGACGGTAGAAAAGCTCAAAGATTACGACCTTATAAGATACCTCGAACTTGTGGAATGCGGAGCGGAAAACGGCGACGCGGTAATAACGGCTTGCTTTACGAGGGGAGAAATTACCGTTCCCGATAACATAGAAACTTCGTCGGGAGAAGTCAAAGTCGTGGGTTCTACGGCGCAGGCTTTTTCTCGGGCGGGAACGACGGGAATTACCTTCGGAAACAACTATCTTTGCGTGGGCGAAGATTTTGCGGGCTATAGTAGCATTAAAAAAGTGCGTTTCGGAACGGCTCTCCGAAAGATAAGCAAGGAAGCCTTTATGAACTGCACGTCGCTACAGAGAGTGGAATTCGAGTCGCCCGAACTCGGCACGGGAAGACTGTCTTTCGTGGGGGAAAACGCGTTTTCGGGTTGCACTTCTCTTGAATACGCAGAATTTCCGAAGCTCGGGAACTCCCTTTCCGAAACCATTATAGTCCCCGGGTGCTTTATGAATTGCCCCAAGCTTAAAACGGTTATTCTTTACGGAAAGATAGGCTACTCTTCCGTTACGAGAAAGATAACCGACGCGAAAAGCCTTATTCTCGTAGTTCCCGACGAACTCGAAAGCTACTACTTTACGGTAAGGCATTATTCGATGTGGGGCATAGAGCGCGACGGCAGAATGATTACCATGAGCAGTTACGAATCGGGCAGTTTCGATCCCGTAGAAGAAGAACAGTAAGCGTTTATCGGAAGAAGACAGACGTTCGTCGGAAGAAGAGTATCAAGTCTTCTCTAAGGTAATTACGGGTAAGAAACGCAACGTTTCCGTTCTTTTCAAAGGCTTGCGTGATGTAATTACAGATAAAGAACGCAACGTTTCCGCTCTTTTCAAAGGTTTGCGCGTTAAGTAGACAAAGGACGAACGGGCATAGGGTATGCCGTTACGTTTAATCTTTTCTGTTTACGCGCTAAGATAGTTATAAGTAAAGAACGAACGGGCTTTTCTTCGGACACGCAAAAACGCGTAAAAAGGGGAAGAGGCGGACGTTACCCGAAAAATACGAAACGCGGAAAACCAAACACGAAAAACGGAATACTAAAAACAAAACTAAAAACGAGGACGTTACGGGAAATACGGAAAGACAGAAAAACCAAACACACGAAAAACACACGGAATAAACGGGTTCACACCTAAGGAGAAAACCAATGAAAAGGACGTTTTTGCTGAGCGTACTGCTTTTCGCGGCTCTTGTAGCGGCGTTGATTTGCGTGAGCGGAAAAGCTTTTGCGGAGGAGAACGCGGAGGAGAACGCCGTTAAATTGCCTTTCGACGGCTCTTCGGTCAGAATAAACACTGCCGAAGGGCTTTTTTCGTTCGCTCGGGCTTTTAACGACGGCGGAGAGATTCTTCTCGTAAACGCCGACGGTTCGGAGGGAACCCGAAAAGCCGATCGGGTGAACCTTCTTTTGACCGAAGACCTGACTTTGAGCGGTGAATTTACGCCTTTGGGAACGAAAGAAAGACCCTTTTCGGGCGTGTTCGACGGGGGCGGAAGAGAACTTTCGTTGTCGCTTTCGGCGGAAAACGCATTCTTTTTCGGCGAAATCAAAGACGCGGAAATAAGAAACCTTACCTTTAACGGCGAGTTTTTCGGAGTTAATTCGGCGTTTATCGGACGGGCGGAGAACGTTACCGTAACGGACTGCGACATTAACGTAAAAACCTTCGCAAATGCGGTTCAGGCGGGCGTTTTTCTTAGTTGCACAGGGGACGCAAATATTTACAACACTAAAATAACCGCCGAATTAAGCGGAGAATGCGCTCTTTCGGGCGGAATTTCCGTGAGCGCGGAAAACCTGACTCTCAAAAACTCTTCTCTCAGCGTGACCATGCCCGACGTCGGCAATATCGGGAAGGTTGCGAAAGCCACGGGCGTTTGGAAGGTTAACGAAAACGCGGATACCGCAAATAAGGCTAACGAAAGCTCCGACGCCGCAAATGCGGAAAGCCTTGCGAGTGCGGGGAAGGTTACGGGCAGTGCGACTATAGGGAAGGATAACGACTTTGCGAACGTTCGGTTCGGCGGTGAAAATTCGGAAAGGCGGACGGCAGGAATTTGCGCGGAAGCGAAAAAACTTACTCTTAAAAACGTTTATTTATCGGGGAAACTCCCCCCAAACGCCTTTTTAACGGTGTTTTCCGCCGTAAAAATCGACGCGTGCGGACTAAAATCCGACGTGACCTTTTCCGAAACGCAAGTGCAAAATTTGACAGAAGCAAGCCTTGAAAGAAACGCGAATTCCACGGAAAATTTGACAGAAGCAAGCCCATTCGGGAAGGCAAATTCCACGGAAAACGCGGACGAAACCGACGGCGGAAGCCTTTTCGGAAGGGCGGACGAAGCCTTTTTAGAGGAGGTAAAAATCCGGAAAATCGGCAGAATCGCTCTTTTTGCAGGCAAACTGACAGCGAAAGGTTGCAGATTCGTTCTGAGCGAAAGCGTTCTGAGTAAAGCCGATTACGCTGAGTTTTACGGTTCGGACGTGTTCGTCGCAGGCGGAAAAACCGTGCTTTTCGGGGAGTTTTCGAGCGTTTTACTGAGCGGAAGCCGTGTGGAAGTCCACGCGGAAAGCTTCCTTTTGTGCGTTTCGGGCGGTGTTTTTGAGCTTTCGGATTCGGCTTTTCGGGTGATTTCGGACGGTTCGGAGTTGTCCGCAGGCGCTACCGAAAGCGGAAGAGTGAATAATCTGCGCATAAAAAACTCCGATCTGGAACTTGACGGAACGGAAAAGCTCGTGGATTTTGCGGAAAAGACTCAAGTCGTTTCGGGTAAAATCCGCATAGAGTCCGACAGCGACGGCTTTTTCGTCGGTCAGACTCAACTTTTTGTTGAAAACTCCGTCTTTTCCGTAGTTTCGGGCGGTCGCGGAGCGATAGTAGAGAATGCGGAGGGCTTTTCGGTTAAAAATTCGGACGTTTGTATAATTACTCAAAACGGCGGAGCGGGAATCGCTCTCGAAGCTTCGGGAGAATGCGCCGTAACGGGAAGTCTTATAAACCTTTTTTCGGACTACGGAAAAATCTGCGGAGGCGTTATAGGCGAGGCGAAAAACGTTACGCTCACGATTACGTATTCCACCCTTTCTGGCAGAATTTACGGGAAAATCACGGGCGGTGCGGCAGGTTCTTTCGAAAGCGGAAGGCTTAATGTTATAAGCTCGGCTTTTGCTTTGACTCACGAGGGGAAGGGCTTGCCGTCGGAAAAACACGGACTTATCGCAGGTAAGTTTTCGGACGCAACGCTTGAAATCGACGGAAAAACTTACCTTATAAATATAAACGCAGAGAATAAAAATACATATAGTATAAATACTTATAAAACGAATAAAAATACGATAGTCGGGGGCGGAAAAAGCGGAATAAACGGCGCAACTTCCGAGACGAAAACGGGCGTGTTCGTTACGGGCGGAAACGTTTACGAAATGATGGGTAGCGTGAACGGAACGGACAAAGAGCTTTCCGAGGCGAATATTGAGCTTGCCTTTCTTAAAAAGGGCGAAATCGACCTCGGAACGCAGATTTTTTGCGACGGAACGGACAAAACTCCCTCGGTTTTGGGCGCAGACATAGTCGGAATCGAAAGGAAGGGCGCAGTTACGGACGTTATGCTTCACGCGGGGCTTTACGGGGTGACCGTTAAAAGTAACGGCGAGAAAGTCGCGTTTATCGTCAAGGTTTTCGAAGGGGACGCGAGCCAGAATCTTCCGAACGAACTCCCCGGCGTGAACTTCTGGGATTTATCGGCTGAAACCGAGATAGGCGGATTGCGTTTTTCGCTGACTTATCTGGACGAAAACGGCTTGCCTTTAAGCGGACTGCCCGAAACTTACGGCGCGTATAAAGTGCGTTTGCGTTGCCTTTCCGAAGATTTTTGCGGTGAAAAAGAAGCCGAAGTCAGAGTTGCGGGAAGCGTGTTTGGCGAGGAAAACTACCCTAAAATCGGCTATATTCCGCCCGAAAGAGAGTACGACGGAAAGCCTTTTTCAGCGGAAACCGTAAGTTACGGAATGGACGTCAGGCTGATTTACACGGGAACGACAATAAGCGGAAAGAGCTATTATTCCGAAAAAGCGCCCGTTTTTGCGGGAAGCTACAAAGCCGTTCTGGAAGTCAGAAACGGCGGATACGAAGGCTTTATCGACTACAAAGCCGTGGACGAAAAGACTTTCGTGATAATTCCGCGTTCTCTTGTCGTCAAGCCGAAGGATTTCACGGTGGAGTACGATAAAGTCCCCGAAGTCGGGATAACGGCGGAAGGTCTTTTGGAAAGCGACAGTCTTGTGTTTATCGCGGGATACTTTTCGCTTAACGTTATTCTGCCGGGTAACGCGGACGGACCGCAGGAAAGTCAGATTTACCTTTCGGGAGAACTGAAAAGCAACGGCTACAAAGTGACTTACGGCGTAGGTACGGGCTGCTACACCAAGCGAACGCAGGCTCCGCCTCGGAATATGCCCGAGATTTCCTTCACGAAAGGCGGAATTCAAGCCGACCTTCCCTACGGAACGGAGTGGGCTTTGGACGTAGCTTCGGGGTTCACGTCGTCGGAGTTTATAGGGAACGTTACCGAAGGCAGACACACGGTGTATATTCGTTACGCGGAAACGGCAAAGGCTTTCGCTTCGCCCGTCGTTACAAAAGAGATAACCGTAAAATACTCTCTCTTTGAAAGCCCGTGGTTTTATCTTTCGGTTTTAGCCGTCGCGTGTTTATGCGTGATTTCCTGTAAAGTAATTACCGCGCGAATCGAGAGGCGAGGCAATAAAACTTGACAGACCTTTTTATGGGTGATATAATAACAAGCCGGAAGTAAAATTTCGGAAAAATTTATCGGAAAAACTTTAACGGTTCGGGCAGGGCGTTTGCTTTGCCGAAAAGGGAGAAATTCATTATGTTGATGTCAAAACTGGTTCTGCAGACGACCAAAGAAACGCCCAACGACGTTACCATACTTTCGCAGGCGCTTATGATGAGAGCAGGCTATATGAAATCGGTTGCCAACGGAATATATTCGTTGACGGTCCTCGGTCAGCTTGCCTGCCGTAATATAGAAACCATACTTCGCGAAGAAATGGACGGAGTAGAAGGTCAGGAAGTCAAATTCCCCGTAGTTATGCCAAGAGAACTCTGGGAAACGAGCGGAAGATATTCTTCCATAGGAAGCGAAATGGCTCGTTTCCGCGACAGAAACGGAAAGGATATGCTTCTCGGGATGACTCACGAAGAAGCAGCCGTTCATATGGCGAAAAACACGTTGGTTTCTTACGCTCAGCTTCCCGCAATGATATATCAGATTCAGACCAAGTTCCGTGACGAACCCCGTTGCAGAGGCGGTCTTATAAGAGTAAGAGAGTTCACCATGAAAGACGCTTATTCTTTCCATATGACGCAGGAAGACCTTGAAAAATACTATTACAGAGTTCACGCGGCTTACGAAAGAATCTTCAGGCGCATCGGCATGAAGAAGTTTATTTCGGTAAAATCGGACAGCGGAATGATGGGCGGAAGCATAGCTCACGAATTTATGCTTCTGACGCCCGTAGGAGAAGACACGCTGGTTCTTTGCGACAAGTGCGGATATAAAGCAAATATGGAAGTGGCGGAAGCCGTTCACGAAACGCCCGAAAAGGAAGAAATGCTTCCGATGGAAGAAATCTTCACGGGCGACGCCAAGACCATAGACGAAGTTTGCGCATTCCTTAATCTTCCCGTAGAAAAGACCGCGAAAGCCGTGGTTTACGCCGTTAAAGGCGACAACGACAAGGTTATTATAGCTTTCGTGAGAGGCGACAAGGAAGTCAACGAAGCCAAACTCCGTAAAATCGTGGGCGAAAACGTAGTTCCGTGGGAATCGAGCGAAGAATCGGGTATTTTCGCCGGTAATATCGGTCCCGTCGGTCTTCCCGAAGGCGTAAAGGTGGTTATGGATAAAAGCGTTCAGAACCTTTACAACATCGTAGTGGGCGCAAATAAGCACGAATACCACATAAAGAACTTTAACCCCGTAAGAGACGTTAAAAACGCGGAATTTTACGATATAGCCAAAGTCGTGGAAGGCGAACGCTGTCCCGTATGCGGAAATCCCGTTCATCTCGAAAACGGCATAGAAATCGGGAATATCTTCCAGCTTGGAACGAAATACACCGCTTCTATGGATATGACGGTTCTGGGAAGCGACGGAAAAGCCGTAAATCCTATTATGGGTTGTTACGGAATAGGCGTGGGCAGAGCTTTGGCTTCGCTCATTCAGGAAAGCAACGACGAAAAAGGAATTATCCTTCCCGTTACCATCGCGCCGTATAAGGTTCATATTTGCCCTCTGCGCCTCGACGACGAGAACGTGAAGGAAGTTACCGACCGCATATACAACAACCTTAAAAAAGCAGGAATCGAGCCTCTGCTTGACGACAGAGAGGTTTCCGCAGGCGTTAAGTTTGCCGACGCAGACCTTATGGGTATGCCCGTAAGAGTGGTAATTTCCCCCAAAGGTTTAAAGAGCGGTGAAATCGAAATTACGAACAGAGCTACGAGAGAAACGGTTAAAGTTCCTTCGGACAGCGCCGAAGAAGAAATCAAAAAGCTTCTCAGTAAGCTTTACGACGAACTCAAAGTCGAAGCGTAATTTTTACCCCGAACGAAGCCCGTTAAGCCTAAAACGGGGTTTATATCGGGTTAAGCTTTGGTTAAAGGAAAAGAATCGAGCTTCGCCAAACAAAAGAAAAAGTTGCGGTAAGGTTGTCCCAATCAAAAATTTGACGGCTGAAAGTCGGAGCGTAGTTTTGCTTGACTAAAAAGCCTTGCCGTGATACAATAAAACCCGTAAGTCGGTCGGACGATAGCGCGGCGTAAGCCTCGAGGAAAGTCCGAGCACCACAGAGCAAGAGCGCCGGCTAACTACCGGTGGAGGCGACTTCAAGGAAAGTGCAACAGAAATAGACATCGCGTGAAGTTTCGTTTTTATAAGAGTTTGGTTTTAATTTTTTCATTCTCTTATCCTTGACGAAACCGCGCGTTAAGGTGGAAATGTGAGGTAAGAGCTCACAGGCGGTACGGCGACGGTCCGCCCCTGTAAACCCCGCTCGGTGCAAGATCGGGACGCATAGCCTGCTCGGCTGTCCCAAATTTCGCTGGAACCGATTGGCAACAGTCGGTCGAGATAGATTATCGTCGAATACAGAACTCGGCTTATAGACCGGACTTACCAAACGTCTTTGTGAAAGCAAAGGCGTTTTTTTTGTTATCGTTCCATTCTTTATAAATAATTATTTTTACGGGAATAAATCGGTTTAGTCGCCGTTAAACCTGTCGTTGCTTCGTTATCTTTTCCGTAAGTTTACCCTTTCCGTCGTTTTTCGCCTTTTCCCAGCATAGAATAGAGTAATCTTATTTTGCGGAGGGGAAAATGTTTAAGGCAATTATTAAGCTTTTAAGCAAAGTCTTGTTTTTCGGCGGTTTCCTTTCGGGCGAAGGTTCTTACCCCAAGCCCCTTGGTAAAGACGAAGAAACGCGCTGTTTCGAACTTATGAAAAAGGGCGACAGGTCCGCGCGGGATAAACTTATTACCCACAATATGCGTCTCGTCGCTCACATAGCCAAAAAGTTCGTCGGAAACGGCGATACGGACGACCTTATTTCCATCGGCTCGATAGGTCTTATTAAAGGCATAGAATCCTACGACTGCGAAAAATGCACCGCGCCCGCAACCTTCCTCGCCCGCTGTATCGAAAACGAAATACTTATGACTCTCCGTAGCCAAAAACGACACAGCGGAACTCTTTACATAAACGAACCTATCGGCACGGATTCCGACGGAAACGAGTATTCCCTCATGGACGTTCTCTCCGTTAAAGAAGAAAGCGTGTTTATCCAAGCCGAACAAAACGTTCTCGCCGAAAAACTCAACGAAATCCTCCTTTCCTGCCTCACCGAACGCGAATATACCGTCATTTTTCACCGCTACGGCCTCAGAAATACACCCGCCCTCACCCAGCTCCAGACCGCCCGTAAACTCAGTATCTCAAGAAGCTACGTCTCGCGCATAGAAGCTAAAGCTATAGAAAAAATCCGCTCCGCCTTAAAGCAAGAACACTTCTTCGAAGTGTAGCCTTTTTTCACCTACTTTCTTCAGAGAAGAAAGTAGGCAAAGAAGCCTACTCTTCCTTATCCTTCTTTCTTCTGCGAAGAAAGAAGCAAAGAAGCTTTGCCTACGTTTCCCTTCTTTCTTCTGCGAAGAAAGAAGCAAAGACGCACCTACTTTCTTTGGAAAAGAAAGTAGGCAAAGAAACTTTCATTGAGCTTCGCGTAGCCGTCAGTGAAATGCGAAACTTATAAAAAGAAAGTAAGCAAAGAAACTTTCA
>CAVJWC010000017.1:0-23540 GCA_963653425.1 Eubacterium sp.
TTTCGCGCGCGCTGTGGCTTAATCAAGCGTTTTTTACCGAGGATGTGGACAATCTTCGTTACCACGAGTTGTGCATTTATTTTTTAATGGATATTTCAGATACAAACCTTACGGAAAGAGGCAACGTGTTTACTCTGACCGAGAGAAAGCACACCCACACCTTTGAATGGCTGGAATTTGACAGATTGCAGGATGAATATTTTTACCCGATCTTCCTTAAAAAAGAGATTTTCAATCTTCCCAAACAATTCATCCTTCGCACCGAATTGGAATAATAGTTTTATATTTGTTTAGATAGTTAAAAATACACTCGAAAAGAATACTTATCGTCCGACACACTCCCGAAAAACGAGATTTTGTCGTACACACAGACGTAGCGGTTCGTGTTTTTCACGGACCGTTTTTTTATGCGTAATAACGCGCGCGACAATTCAGACGCTCCAGGCGTTGAAAAAAGAGAAAAGTTGTGGTATAATGAAGCCGATAAATTTTGCCGATAAATTTGCCGTAAAAAGCAAACGACGAACCCGATATAAAAACAAACGCACACAAGAAACCGAAAAACACAAACCCGAACGAAGACGAGGACAAACGAAAATGGAAATAAGAAAAACGACGGAAAAAGACGTTCATTTGATTTACGGGATGATAAAAGGGCTGGCGTTATACGAAAAACGCCCCGCAGACGTGACGGGATCCGTAAAAGCGCTGAGATTCTGGCTTTTCGAAAAGAAAATCGCGACCGCGGTTATTGCCGAACTGAACGGAGAACCTATAGGCTACGCGATATATTACCCCGTTTTCGCTTCCTTTGCGGCGAAAGCGAACGCTCACATAGAAGACCTTTTCATAAAGCCCGAATATCGCGGGAAAGGCTTCGGAAAGGAGTTCTTCCGCAAGCTTACCGAAACGATAAAAAGCGACGGCTATTCGGATATGGAATGGAGTTGTCTTAGTTGGAACGCGCCTTCCATCGCATTTTATAACAAGCTGGGCGCGAAACAGGAAAACGGACGGGTTTATTTCGGATATTCCGGGCAGGAATAAGGCTTGTCCGAAAAGCAAACGCAAATACCCGGATATATAACGAACGCCCGCCGTATAATTATAATATCTGCCGTATAATAAAGGCAGGTTTAAGCAGATAAAAGCAACGAACGGGAGTTAATCTCTCTTTTCCAAAGGAGCAAGCCATGACCGAAAAAGAAAAAATGCTTCGTCAGATGATGTACGACGCCAATTACGATAAAGAACTTTCCGACGAAAGAATCAAAGCAAAGGAGCTTTGTTACGATTTTAATATGCGTCGTCCTTCCGACGCGCAGGGACAACGTGAAATTCTCAGACGCCTGCTCGGAAAAACCAAAGGCGAATTTTGCATTCTCGCTCCGTTCCGGTGCGATTACGGGTACAATATAGAAATCGGCGAGAACTTCTTTGCCAATCACAATCTCGTTATTCTCGATCCGGCAAAGGTAACTTTCGGCGATAACGTGTTCGTTGCGCCCGACTGCGGATTTTACACGGCGGGACATCCCATAGATTCCGAGCGCAGAAATCAAGGCTTGGAGTACGCTTATCCCATTACCGTCGGCGATAACGTATGGATAGGCGCGGGCGTTCGGGTTATGCCCGGAGTAACGATAGGCAGTAACGTCGTAATCGGAGGCGGAAGCGTGGTCGTCAGGGATATTCCGAACAACTCCGTAGCCGTCGGCAACCCCTGCAAAGTCATAAGGGCTATTACCGAAGACGACAAAAAGAAAATCTGGGACAGAACGCGCGAAAATTAAGCCCTTTCCGCCACTGAGCCAAGAACTTCAAAAGCGTACGTTTTTTGAATTCGGAAGCAAGGAAGACCACTTCAAATACCGCCAAAGCGTAACGGAAGCCTACCCATTTGCGCATTATCCCGTCTTCGACGGCTACAACCATATGCAGTACCGGATACGCGACACCAAAGGCTTCGCCCGAATGCTCGTTTCGGTTATCGAAAAGAACGAACTGCCCGAAACGGAGTTCGTGAGAAAGTAACCGTCGGAACTTCCTTTTATAAAAAGCTTGGGACAAACATCCGAAAACACCGTAAATTACGCAAAAAACCGGCAAGAACGATAGTTCCTGCCGATTTTGATTTTTAGTTAGTTTTATAATTCGTCCTTTAAGCACGAAATCGTTTGGTTTTAATGGTTTTGTAATTCGTTCGTCAAGCAAGAACCTGTTTCTTCTTCAGGGCAAACGTTCCGTCAACGGCTCAGGCTTGCTTTTCGGTCAGACCTTAATTTATCTCGTAACGGTAATTACGACGTAGGCGACGTAACCAAGAAGACAGAGAACGCCGACGATTTTCGAGGTTTTTTGTCTTACGAGGACGGGAACCATAGCGAGAAGAGTTGCTATAAAGCAAGCGGGGATGTCTATCGTGAGGCTTGCTTCCGAAACGGGAAGACGCTGACCGGAAACCAGCGAGCATATGGGTAAAATAAGCGAAAGGTCGATAACGTTCGCGCCGATAATGTTGCCGATGGAAAGCGCGGACTCTTTCTTTATTATTGCGGTAATGGTGGTTACGAGTTCGGGAAGGGAAGTTCCAACCGCGATAAGCGTAACGGCGATTATTCTTTCGTTAACGCCTAACATAGTGGCGATTTTGCTTCCGTAAGTAACCATAAGCTGACTTCCGCCGACGATAGCCGCCGCTCCTACGAGAAAGAGAATTATGTTCTTTATAACGGTCTTCTTTTCGGGTTTAAGAGCTTCTTTTTCGGCTTGGGTTTCGAGAGCGTTTTCGTGTTCTTCGGCAACTTTACTCATTTCTTCGCCGTAAGCCGTTTTGGCGATTTTTTTTGCGGAAAGCACGTTATAGAGCATAAAGCAGACGAAAATCAAGGCAAGAACCACGCTTCCTACGACGCTGAGACTTCCGGAAAGACAGAAAACCCAGACGCCTGCCGACGCCGCTATAAGAAGAGAAATAGGGATAACGAAACGCTTTCTTTCGCAGACCATGTTCATTGCGACCATAGCCACGCCGAGAATAAGCGCGGTGTTTGCGGTAACAGAACCTACGGCGTTACCCACAGCCATCTCGGTGTTGCCTTCAGCCGCGGCAAGCGCGGATACCAGCATTTCGGGCATGGTCGTGGCAAGAGAAACTATAGTCGCTCCTATAATAAACGTCGGGATTCTCATGGCTTTTGCGATAAAACTTGCCGCGTCAACGAAAACGTCTCCGCCTTTAACGACCAGAGCTATGCCCAAGGCAAACAAAAAAATCGTAATAACAACTTCCATTTTTTCCTCCGAAAATATGCCCGCGGAATTCCTCCGCGCAGGTCGGCGCATAAATAAAAAACGTCAGCCTTTCTGCTTCTCGGAAAACGGGATAATTTATTTATTTTACCATAAAAATCAGCTTGTGTCAAACTATTACGGGCGCTTGCGTTAAATTCTCCGTCAACGATTACGTCGGGAACGTCGTCGTTTCGTCCGAAAACCGCAATCCGCAGAAGACCGTCCCCCATAGTTAAAACGAATTTTATCCGCCCGTTTTTACTTATAACGGTAATGTCTTCGTTAAACGCTTGACTAAAAGCGCAAAATAAATTAAACTGTCGGTAAGATTCCGTTCGTAAACTAACGATTTTATGATTTTCGTCGTAAATACCATAAAGAACGAAAAGCCCGAGTTTCCGCTTCCGACTTAGGATTTTATGACTTTCCGCCTTAAAATCCGTAAAAAATACGGAAGAGTAAAGCGACGGATAAAACGATTTTTTCCGTAAAAACAATCGGGAATAACGAATGGAATGCTAAGGAGAAAACCATGAAAAAGAATTTTAATATCGCGCTTCTGCTTGTTATAGCCGTGGCTCTGACGGTTACGATGTTCGGCTGTATGAGTTTCGGAAACAATTACGACGTCGTCGTTCTTTTCACGAACGACGTGCACTGCGGAATAGAAGACAATATAGGTTACGCGGGACTTGCGGCTTATAAGAAAGAGCTTCTTAATTTCACGCGCAACGTAACGCTTGTGGATTGCGGAGACGCCATTCAGGGCGACCTCGTGGGAACGGTGTCAAAAGGCGAATTTCCCGTCGAAATTATGAATTACGTGGGTTACGACTTTGCGGTTCTCGGGAACCACGAATTCGACTACGGAATGGACCGCATTCAGTATCTTATGGAGGAATCGAAGGCTACCTATCTCGGTTGCAACATAAAATACACGGGCGACAAAGAAAACAAGCTCGAACAGGTTCTTCCTTTCAAAGTCGTGGATTACCATTGCTTCTCCGTGGCTTATATCGGAGTTTCCACGCCCGAAAGCCTGGTTAAATCCAATCCTTCCAACTTCAAGGAAGACGGCGAAACGGTTTACGATTTCTTCGGCGGTGATCCCGAAGAGTTTTACGCAAACGTTCAGAATTATATAGACATAGTTAAAAACGAATACCGCGCATCCCGCGTAGTCGTTCTTTCTCACCTCGGCGACGAAGAAGGTTCCGCGCCCTACCGCTCCATAGACCTTATAGAGCATACGTCGGGCATAGACTTCCTTCTCGACGGACACGCTCACAGCGTTATTCCTTGCAGAGTCGTAACGGATAAGGACGGCAACGACGTTAAAATGGCTTCTACCGGCACTAAATTACGGTATATCGGTCAGCTCACCTTCAACCGCTCGGGAATTTCCACGTTGGGCATTATTTCCGATTATCCCCAAAAAGACGCGGAAACTACGGCTTTCATAAACGAAATAAAGGCTTCTTACGAAAAAGAAGTAAATAAAGTCGTCGCAACAAGCGATACCGCGCTTTCTTCAACCGACGCAAACGGCGTGAGAATGGTAAGAAACCGCGAAACTGCCTTAGGCAACTTCTGCGCCGACGCGTACAGGGCAATATCGGGCGCGGATATAGCCATAGTAAACGGAGGCGGAATACGTTCCGACCTTAAAAAAGGCGATATTACCTACGCCGACGTAATCTCCATTCATCCTTTCGGAAACACGCTGTGTATGGTTAAAACGACGGGCGCGCAGATTCTCGACGCTCTCGAACTTGCCTGCCGAAACACTACGGGCAGTTATTCCGACGGAGTAAACGCACTGGGCGAATCGGGCGGTTTCCTTCAGGTTTCGGGACTTAAATTCGAAATCGACACCTCCGTTCCTTCTTCGGTAAAACTCTCGGCTACCGACGCTTTCGTGGAAGTTACGGGCGAACGAAGGGTAAAGAACGTCAAAGTTCTCTGTAACGGCGAATACGTAGACATCGATCCCGATAAAACCTATACCCTCGCAAGTCACAACTTCCTTATCAAAAACGGCGGTGACGGATATACTATGTTCCAGAAGGACGAACTTCTTATCGACGAAGGTATGATAGACAATCAGGTGCTTATCACCTATCTTACCGACGTTCTCGGCGGAAAGCTCGGTAAATACTCCTCCGTCGAAGGCAGAATTATCGTTAAGTAAGGCGGATTTCCGTTAAAGGAAGCCAAACGCCGAAATTCGCCGAAAAACGCGGATTTTTGTAAAACCGTCCGACTTTCACGCGGAACGGTCACCCATAAAATGAAATTGAAAAGCCTCCCGTACGGCGCGGGAGGCTCTTTTTTATTCTTACGCTTTTCTTTATCGCTTGCCTTTGCTCGAAGCTCAAATCGTTTGCGCTTATAGCTTTTCTGTAACGCCCGACTGTATAAAGCCTGATTTCCAACGCGATAAAAGCTTTTTCGCTTAGCGGATATGTTCGGCTTCTTCTCCGTCGTAGAAAGCCTTCTTCTCGCAATATACGCAACGGTAAAGATGCTGGTCGGCGTCCACGAGACGGAAAATATCGTCAAGTTCCTGTTCGGTAGAAGTTATGCAGGCGGGGTTATCGCACTTTATAACGTTCACAAGCTTGTCGCCCGGCGTTTCACGGCAGATTTCTTCGCCTATACGGCTACGGAACTTATTGCCTTTTCTGCAACCCGTGGTTTCGTCGCAACAATGTTCTTCGTTATGAACACGTTTTGTGCCCTCTTTCTTTTCCTGTTCGGCTTCGGCAAGAAGTTTGAGTATAAGAGCCATTCTTATATACTTGCCGTTAAGAGCCTGACGGAAATAGCACGCTCTCGGATCGTCGTCCACTCTCACGCTTATTTCGTTTACTCTCGGAAGAGGATGAAGAACTGCCATATCGGGCTTTGCAAGAGCCATCTTTTCGGGCGTAAGTATATATCTGTCTCTCAGTCTCAGGAATTCGTCCTGACTGGAGAATCTCTCGCCCTGTATTCTCGTCATATAAAGAATATCGAGGTCGGCTATGCTTTCTTCGAGGTCGGTAGTCTGCTTATATTCTATTCCCTGCTTCTTGATAACGTCTTTCTTAATGTAACTCGGAAGCTTTAATTCTTCGGGCGAAATCAGCACGAACTTTATTCCTTCGTATCTCGCAAGAGCCGCTACGAGCGAATGTACCGTTCTTCCGTATTTAAGGTCACCGCAAAAACCTACCGTAAGATGATCGAGTCTGCCTTTCTCTCTATGAATGGTAAGTAAGTCGGTAAGAGTCTGCGTAGGATGACGATGTCCGCCGTCGCCCGCGTTGATAACGGGAACGGTTGCCGCTTTGGACGCAACGTAAGGCGCGCCTTCCTTAGGATGTCTCATTGCGATTATGTCGGCGTAAAAACTTATAACTCTCGCCGTGTCCGCTACGCTCTCGCCCTTGGCTGCCGAAGAACTGTTGGCTTCGCTGAATCCTAAAACGCTTCCGCCCAGTTCGAGCATAGCCGATTCGAAACTCAGTCTCGTTCTCGTGGACGGCTCGAAAAATAACGTCGCAAGCTTCTTGCCTTTGCAGGCTTCGCTGTATTTCTGAGGATTGTGTATTATATCCTCCGCCTTTTCTATAAGTTCGTCAAGTTCCTCTACGCTGAATTCGGGTATGTCTATAAGTCCTCTCATTTATCTTTTATCCTCCTTAGTATTTTTCGTTCTTTCTTGAAAGAAAGAACCTGCAGCTTTTTTGCAAAAAAGCTGCGCAAAAAACCTCAATGTTCCTGCTTGCAGGCTTTCCGTAACCGAAAGTAATTCTTTAATTCAAAAGCTCTTTAATCGGCAACTTCGTATTGTCTTTCTTTATCCCCACGGTGAAAGTTTTTACCGCTTTCCGTAAAATTCGCATTATTCTTTCAAAAGCGAATTGCGTTCAGCTTTTCTTTATCCCCACGGTGAAAATTTCTTTGCCTGCTTTCTTTTCCAAAGAAAGCAGGGGAAAAGGCAACTACTTAATCCAACTTTCGTCGGAGGGATTATTTCTGAAGGCTATGAGACGTTTTTCGTCTTCGGGTTTTATATAGCCTTCTTCTGCTGCCGTACGGGCGACGGTATCGAAATCGGTGAGGGAAAAATTGGTGACGTTGGCTTCTTTGAGTTTATCGAGACCTTTCTGCATGCCGTAGGTAAAGATAGAAACTATACCGAGGACGTCGGCTCCTGCTTCGCGGAGGACGTTGACCACTTCGATAACGCTTCCGCCGGTAGAGATAAGGTCTTCCACTACGACGACTTTCTGACCTTTTTCGAGGCGACCTTCGATCTGGTTACAGCGACCGTGGTCTTTTGAACCCGAACGGACGTAGCCCATAGGCAGACCGAGGATATGACCGGTTATTGCGGCGTGGGCAATACCTGCGGTAGAGGTTCCCATAAGGACTTCCACGGTGGGGTAATGCTCTTTTATGAGGGAAGCCAGTCCGTTTTCCACGTCGTTTCTTACGTCAACCGAAGTAAGCGTAAGTCTGTTGTCGCAGTAGACGGGGCTTTTGATTCCGCTTGCCCAGATAAAGGGTTCGTCGGGGCGGAAAAACACCGCTTTGATTTTCAACAAGTCTTTTGCAATAAGTTTTTTCATGTTTTTCTCCTGTTTTTTCCGAAAATAACGGAGGAAGCCGAGCTTTCCTCCGTGAAGATTTATCCTATAAAGTCTTTAACGCATCTTTCGTACGCTTCTTTGGGGTTATCGGCAAGGGTAATAGGTCTTCCGACTACTATATAATCCGAACCGAGATCTTTTGCGAGAGCGGGAGTTGCAACTCTCTTCTGGTCGCCTATATCGCTGTCTGCAAATCTTACTCCGGGAGTAACGGTAAGGAAGTCCTTTCCGCATACTTCGTGAATATGTCTTGCTTCGAGGGGGGAACAAACCACTCCGTCGAGACCGGAGTCGAGACAGTTCTTTGCGTAGGAAGCTACTACTTCCGCCATGGGCTTGTCTATAAGAAGTTCTTTGTGCAGAGTTTCTTCGTCCGTGGAAGTAAGCTGAGTTACCGCTATAAGAAGGGGACGGGTTCCGTCGGGCTTGGTAAGTCCTCTTACCGCCGCTTTCATCATCGCGCTTCCGCCTGCCGCGTGAATGTTTACCATGTCCACGTCGAGAGATGCAAGAACAGCCATGGTTTTTTCTACGGTATGAGGAATGTCGTGAAGTTTAAGGTCCAGAAACAGTTTATGTCCTCTCTTTTTGAGTTCTCTTACTATTCCCGCGCCTTCGGCGTAAAAAAGTTCAAGTCCTATTTTCACGAAAGGCTTGGTATCTCCGAACTTTTCGAGAAATTCGAGAGTTTTCTTTCCGCTGTCGAAATCGCACGCTATAATTACTTCTTTTCCCATTTTCTTTTTCTCCTTTATCGTTTTTACTTTTATACGAAGCCGACGTTACGGGTTAAGCGCACCCTATAATATCGGCGAGGTTGTCTGCTTTGTATTTTTTCATAACTTCGGGCAGGTCGTTTATTATGTCTCTGCAAGCGAAGGGATTTATCAGGTTTTCCGAACCCACTTCCACCGCGGTTGCGCCCGCGAACATCATTTCGAGAACGTCTTCCGCGCTCGAAACGCCTCCCAATCCTACGACGGGAATCTTTACCGCCTTGTGAACCTTATATACCATAGCGAGAGCAACGGGGAAAACGCATCTTCCCGAAACGCCTCCCGTCACGTTGGAAAGCAAAGGCTTTCTCTTTTTCATATCCAGTCGCATCCCCACGAGCGTGTTTATAAGGCTTACTCCGTCCGCGCCCGCGCCTTCCGCTGCTTTTGCGATTTCGGTTATATCGGTAACGTTGGGCGAAAGCTTTACGATAACGGGCTTACCGACCTTCTTTTTAACCTCGGAAACCACTTCTTCGCAACCTTTTACCGTCGTTCCGAAACTCATTCCTCCGCCGTGTACGTTAGGACAGCTTACGTTTATTTCCAGCCAGCCCACGTTATCGCATTTATCCAGTTTTTCGGCTACTCTTACGTACTCTCCTACGGAAAATCCGCAAACGTTAGCCATGACTTTCTTATTGAAAACCTTTTTAAGCGCGGGAAGTTCCGTTCTTATAACTTCGTCCACGCCGGGATTCTGAAGTCCGACGCAGTTTATCATACCCGAAGCGCATTCGGCAATTCTCGGAGTGGCGTTTCCGAAACGAGCCTCTTCCGTCGTTCCTTTGAAGGAAAACGTTCCGAGTATATTTATGTCGTAAATCTCCGCAAACTCTCTTCCGTAGCCGAAAGTTCCGCTTGCGGGTATCACGGGATTATCTATTTTTTCTCCGCAAAGAATGATCTCGGTATTCATCTTTTCTCCTCGTTCCAAAGAAGCTCGCTCTTTTTAAGGACGGGACCTTCTCTGCATATTCTTTTGTTGCCCGTAACGGTTCTGCACGAACAGCCCATGCACGCGCCGAATCCGCAACCCATTCTCTCTTCGAAACTCAGTTGTCCGTCGGTTTTCGTTGCCGAACATACGGCTTTAAGCATAGGCTCGGGACCGCAGGCGTAAAAGTGCGTGTAGTTTTCGGGAAGGTAGTCCGTTACGAGACCTTTTCCCCCTTTGCTTCCGTCGGCGGTAACTACCGTAGTTTCCGCTCCGAGCGCAAGAAACTCTTTTTCGAGGAAAACTTCTTCCGCTTTATTGAAGCCTAAAACCGCGCGGACTTTCCTGCCTTCTCTCGTTAAGAGTTTAGCCGCCATATAAAGGGGCGGAACTCCCGCTCCTCCGCCTATAAGCAGAGGACTTTCGCCCGACAACGAAAGGTCGTAACCGTTGCCGAGACCTACGAGAAGGTCGAGCGTTCCGTTTTTCTTTTCCGAAAGAATCTCCGTTCCTTTTCCTACTACCTTATATATAAGCGTTAACATTCCGTTTTCCGCGTCGCAAACCGATATAGGTCTTCTGAGGTACAAACCGTCGATTTTAACGTTGACGAAACCGCCCGCTCTGCACTGCTCTATATCGCCGTTAAGCTTCATTCTGTATGTGTTAAGCGCAATCGGCTGATTTTCTTTTATACGGAACCGTTCCTGTTTCATATCTTCTTCTCCGTGGCTTTGTATACGACTTTTCCGCCCGAAAAAGTCGCAAGATTTCTTCCGTAAACCTCTCTTCCTTCAAAAGGAGTGGCTCTGCCTTTACTTAAAAACTCCGCCGAGTCGATTTTATAAGGCCGACTTACTTCCCATACGGAAAAATCTCCCGTTTCTTCGTCTCCGAGGTTAACGCACGTTTCGCCCTTATAAAAAGGAATTCCGAATCTTTTTCTCGGGTTAAACGCGAGAAGCTCGATAAGCTTACCGAGCGAAATAACATTCTTCTTGACGAGTTCCGTGTAAAGAACGGGAAACGCCGTTTCCAGCCCGACTATTCCGAAAGAACTTCCGCTTAAACCTTTACTCTTTTCTTCCGCAGAATGGGGCGCGTGGTCGGTAGCTATCATATCTATCGTTCCGTCTTTCACGCCTTCGATAAGCGCAAGTCTGTCTTCTTCCGTTCTGAGAGGAGGATTCATCTTGAATCTGCCCTCTTCCTTCAGGTCGTTTTCGCTGAGTACGAGATAATGAGGCGCGGTTTCGCAGGTTACGTCGACTCCGCGTTTTTTCGCCTTGCGTATAAGTCCGACGCTTTCCTTCGTAGATATATGGCAAACGTGGTACATGACGCCCGTTTCTTCGGCAAGCTTTAAGTCTCTTTCTATCTGAAGGTATTCGCTCTCGGAGCATATGCCTTTGTGTCCGTGCTTTTTAGCGTACTCTCCGTCGTGAATATATCCGCCGTGAAGAAGCGATTCGTCTTCGCAATGAGCGGCTACGATTTTACCGAGTTTCTTTGCCCGTTCCATCAAAGAACGCATCATATCCTTGCTCTGAACGCCCTTTCCGTCGTCCGAATAAGCCACGCAAAGGTCGCTCATGTTTTCCATATCGGAAGGAACGAGTCCCTTTTCGCCCACGGTAAGCGACGCGTAAGGGTAAACGTTTATAACGGCGTCTCTTTTTATGATTTCAAGTTCTTTTATGAGGTTTTCTCGGCAATCGGGAACGGGATTGAGGTTGGGCATTGCGCAAACCGCCGTATAACCGCCTCTCGCTCCTGCCTGACTTCCCGTAAGCACGCTTTCTTTATAAAAAAATCCCGGTTCTCTTAAATGAACGTGTACGTCACAGAAACCGGGAAGAATAATATACTCTTTATCTGAATCGAAATCTACGAAAGCGGAAATTTTGGAAAAACAATCCCCCTTGACATAGTTTCGGCATTCAGAAAACTTTCTGTACTCGGGATTATTCATCTCTCTTCCTCCAAAATCGGACTTTTTCAGCCCTTTTCGTATTTTGCCCAAATTTTTTATATTATACTATCCGCATTTGAGCTTGTCAAGCGTTTTATTCTCGTTTTCCGAAATTTATTTTGGCAATCCGCCAAGAAAAAACCGACGGGAGCGAGAAGAAATCGAACGGGAAAACCGTAGCGGAAAGTTCCGCAAACGGCAGATAAAAGCGACGAAAAAGGCTTCTTTTATAACAAAGAAAAACGCTTCTTTTTATTAAGGCGTCCAAAAACGGCTAAATGACTAACCTTTATAATAAAATAACCGAAAAACCAAACAACAAACCTTTATAATAAAGCAATCGAAACGGAAAGATATTCCACCTTAATACGTACGGAAGACGAGGATTCGGGAGGTTGCGCTTTTCGCCGGTCAGAAGACATAAAAAAATACCTCATCTTAGATGAGGTAAATGGAGCGGGAGACGGGATTCGGACCCGCGATATCTGCCTTGGCAAGGCAGCGCTCTACCACTGAGCCACTCCCGCATAAATATTGGCGCCTCAGGTAGGGTTCGAACCTACGACCCTTCGGTTAACAGCCGAATGCTCTGCCGCTGAGCTACTAAGGCAAGATTATTATAATCGCTGGTGGGAGCAAATAGACTCGAACTATCGACCTCACGCTTATCAGGCGTGTGCTCTAACCAACTGAGCTATGCTCCCACAGTGGTGGAGGTAAGCGGGATCGAACCGCTGACCCCCTGCTTGCAAGGCAGGTGCTCTCCCAGCTGAGCTATACCCCCACAATGGAACGACACTTTCAAGTCAAGTTGTCCTCGTCTCAAGTGCCTGATAATAATAGCACTTTCTTTGAATTCTGTCAACTGTTTTTAAGAAAAACCTATTGACATTTTTTTGTTTTTGTCTCGTTTCCTGCGAAACGAACGCGGCGTTTTTCAAAGAAAGGACTGCTCACCCGAACAGCCTGCTTATTCTACCATAAAACCCGATAAATATCAACGGTTTTACTCCAAAATTCCCGTAAAATATTTTCGTTTTTGAGTTTTCCCCGTCTTTCGCGGAAAGAACCTTTCTTACCGCAAAAGCTTTTCGTTACAAGCGGAAGCGTTGCCGTTTACCTACCGTTAACCGCAAAGTCTGTCCGTTTCAGTAATGTTATAAACGAAGAGATTTGCGGTTATCTGCGCGGTAATCGCTTCTATATAGCTTACTTCTTGTCTTTCGAAGACTTTTTACCGTCCTTAACGTCTGCGTTGTCCGCTTTATCCGCAGACTTTTCGTTATTCCGAACGCCCGCGTCGTTCCGAGAATGCGCGTCGTCGGAAGAATTGCCGTTATCCTTAACGCTTACGTTGTCGGAAGAGTCGGAGTTATCCGAAAGCTTGGCGTTGTTCTGAGGCGTTTCGGACGTTTCTTTTGCGTCGCCACCGCCGTTAACCTTTTCGCCGTAACGTTGCTTTACCTTATCCTTATAGTCGTCGAGAGATTCTCTTACCCTGTGAGAAGCCGCAACCAGCGACAGGAAGAAACGGTTGCGTTCGAGGTATTTGTTTTTGACGGCGCCGATGGATTCTTTGAACTCTTCGTACTTTACCAGCAAGCCGTTTTTCTTGGCGAAATTCCTTATCTTTACGACGAGGTTGCAGGAATATACGACGTCGAGGATAAACACGCCGAAGAACACGCCCAATATGAACGAGAAAGTCGGGTGTCCGTTAAACCAGTTTATCGCGTCTATTATATAAGGATTGATAAAGAAGTAATAAACCGTTCCGAGAGCCGCCCATATAAAGAAGAAGAGCGGACAGATTATGCCTTTATAGTTAAGCCAACGTTTGCTGTAATCCCAGAGTTTGACTTTGAAACCTATAATGAAGATTTCTCCGCCGATAAGTTCTATGAGCGTCATAACGAAACCTATTCCGAAAAACAGAACGAGTACGTGTAACCATTCGCTCGGGAAAGTAAAAAGCCCGTCGATAAGCGACATGGTATAAAGCGCGCACAGCCCGAACCCGTATATAGGAAGATAAGGTCCGTTAAGAAAGCCGGGGTTAACCCATTTATGTTCGACGTTACTGGTTTTGAAACGTCTGAAAAACAGTTCAAGTACCCAGCCGAAAGTCGAACCTAAGAAAAACAAAAATACGTACAGCAAAAAAACGTTCATAATATATCCGCTCCCGTTTTTACCGCAACAAAAATCAGAAAGTTACCTTTCCGATAACCGAATTGCAAAGTTCGTCCGCTCTGCTTTCGGCTTCCGCAAGTTTACCGAGGGACTGATTTACGAAAGCTTCGTCTTCTATTGCGGAAAGGTTGATTTTTACGTTATAAACCGCGCTCCAGAAAGCCGTGTTAAGACATCTTACGCCCACGCATACGTCGGAAAGCGCGTACTTGTCGCCCTTTTCAAACATAACCGCGGCGTATTTATTAAGGAGAGAATAAGCCTTGAGAGCGACTTCCATAGGAGGAACTATCGCGCCTTTATAAGCTTCCTGAACCTTGGCTTTTCTTACCGCTTTTTCTTCGTCGGTGTTTTTGGGATATTTCATCGCGTCCATAACGACGTTGAACGCGTTGGAATCTTCTTCGATAAGGGCGTTGAATCTGTCGGCTTCTTTTTCGCCTATAGCTGCAACTTCCTTAATGACGGGATCGCTTTCCACGCCCTTTTTACTCTGTTTTCTTATGGTCATATTCGCAACCATAGTGAACAGACTTATACCCAAAGCTCCGTTAAGCGCGGCTACGCTTCCGCCTCCCGGAACGGGTACGTCTTTGCTCGTTTCACGGCAGAATTCCGCTACCTGCATTTTGTATAATTCCATAATTAAGCTCCTTTATATAACGTCAAGCGTAACGTCAGATCTTTGCTTTTTGCTAATTAGCGTAAAGTTTTCTCTGTCTACAAAAATTGCGGACACAAATCGATGCATCCGCAATTGAATTGAATTCGTCTTATTTATTGATAGGTTCGAGGTGAGCCGTGAAGTGACGAAGTACGGGCGGTTCCCAGGTGATACGGTATCCGCTTACGCTGTTTGCACGGTTCTTGATTGCGATAAGAGCGTCTGCGATAATATCGAGGTGAGCCTGAGTATAAACACGACGCGGAATAGCAAGTCTGGTGAATTCGAATTCCGCTTTAAGCTGTTCTTTGGTGTCGGGATCGTTGCCCAGCATGAAGGAACCGATGTCGCACGCTCTGATACCTGCTTCGATGTAAAGTTCGATAGCAAGAGCCTGTGCGGGGAATTCATAGTAAGGAATCTGAGGAAGAAGAGCCTTAGCGTCAACGAACACGCCGTGTCCGCCTACGGGAGACTGATAAGCGATACCCGCTTCGTCAAGACGAGCTGCAAGGTACTGCATCTGACCGATTCTGTATTTAAGGTAATCTTCGTCGATACCTTCGTAAAGGCCGACTGCAAGAGCTTCGAGGTCACGACCGCTCATACCGCCGTAGGTAACGAAACCTTCGTAGGAAATACAACGACCCTGAACAGCCTGGAAGAGTTCTGCGTTATCCTTAACGCCGATAAGACCGCCCATGTTAACGATAGCGTCTTTCTTGCTGGACATGGTGAACATATCGCCGCAAGCGAACATAGCGGAAACGATTTCCTTAATGGACTTGTCTTTGAATTCGGGTTCTCTCTGCTTGATGAAAGCAGCGTTTTCAGCGTATCTTGCAGCGTCGATGCATACGGGGATACCGTACTTGTGAGCGATAGCAGCGGTTTCGCGAAGGTTAGCAACGGAAACGGGCTGTCCGCCTGCGCTGTTGTTGGTGATGGTCATAATGATAACGCCGATGTTCTTTGCTCCGTGTTCTTCGATGAGCTTAACGAGACGTTCGGTATCCATGTTGCCTTTGAAATCGGCATAGCTCTTTACGTCGAGAGCCTGCGGGTTAACGCAGTCAATTGCTCTTGCGCCGGAAAGTTCGACGTGAGCTCTCGTGGTGTCGAAGTGCATGTTAGCGATAGAGAATTTGCCTTCGCCGAGAAGTATGGGAAGAAGGACTTTTTCTGCGGCTCTGCCCTGATGTACGGGCTGGATCATCTTATATCCGAAGATGTCCTGAGCTGCAGCAACTACGTTACGGTAGGATTTAGCGCCTGCATAGCTTTCGTCGCCGCGCATAACGCCTGCCCACTGTTCCATGCTCATCGCGTTAGTACCGCTGTCGGTAAGAAGGTCGATATAAACGTCGTCGCTGTTAAGGCCGAAAACGTTGTAATGAGCCGCTTTGATCTTTTCGATACGTTCCTCGCGGGTAAGCATCTTAAGAGGTTCAACGCTTTTAATTCTGAAAGGTTCCGGTATGTATTTCATAAGAACTTTCTCCTTATACATTATTTTGTATACTCAGTATAAACCAATTTTTTGAAAAAAGCAATGATTTTTACCCCGATTTAGCGGTTTTAACGGGTTTTTCGTTTTTACTTGCTTACTTGCTAAATCGAATGGGCGGTTTTTTGAATTTTTTTAATTCCGATACGCATACGGATAGTTCCGCATACGACGGTTTTATACCCGACGAAAAAGGCGCGGAATCAGACCGAAACGATATATCCCGGTAAAATACCCGCGATACCGAACGGAACGCCGAGAAAGAGTTGACAAACGCGGGAAAAAATGTTATATTAAACCGAATACGGCGCGAGGACAAGGTTTTTGCCGTTGCGTCACTCCGCGAGGTAATTATGAATAACGTTACGATTTTTAACCATCCCCTTATTCAGCACAAAGTTGCTCTTTTAAGAAACAAAAACACCGACACCAAGCTTTTCCGCGAACTTATCAACGAGATAACTCTTCTTATGGCTTACGAAGCCCTCAACGATATTCCCACGCGCGACGAACAGGTTGAAACGCCTCTCGAAATCTGCACTCAGAAGGTTATGAAAGAAGACATACTCGCTATCGTTCCCGTTCTCCGCGCAGGCCTCGGAATGGTAAACGGTATCCTTACCCTCTTCCCCCACGCAAAAGTCGGTCATATCGGCGTTTACCGCGATCACGAAACTCTCGAACCTCAGCAGTATTATTGCAAACTTCCCGAGCATATGGACGAAAAACTCGCGCTTATCGTAGATCCTATGCTTGCTACGGGCGGTTCCGCAAACGCAGCCATCAAGATTATCAAAGACACGGGTTGCAAACACATTAAACTTATGAACATCATCTGCGCTCCCGAAGGAGTTGCCGCAGTTACCAAGGAAAACCCCGACGTTCAGATTTACTGCGCATGTCAGGACAGATGCCTTAACGAACACGGCTACATTCTCCCCGGACTCGGCGACGCCGGCGACAGAATTTTCGGCACGAAATAACCTTACCGAGCCGAAACTCAACGCTCACAATCGATATAAACCAAAAGCCGATTCTTTTAAGAGTCGGTTTTTTTGTCGGCGTTACGTTCGTTATCGCCGATTAGCGCAGTAACCGCTTTTAATTCACTGAAAATAAATAAGCTGCGGCGTAGTTTTTTACAGAGAACGAATAAATCGCCCGCCAAAAAAACGGTTTTTCGGCTGAAAGAAATGGTTGCAACCAAAAAAAGCGGATTTTAAGGCAAAATTCGAAAAACAGCCCGTTTTAGCGAAAAACGGAAAGCCTCTTTTATTGACCGATATCGCTCGGTGTGGTATACTTTACACGTAAGGAAAAAACTCAATCCTCATGTTGAGATAGAATCCTCCCCCCTTTTCTCCCCGCATTTACCCGTGTGGGGATTTTTTATGCCCGAAAAAAGGTAAACCTTGTTTTAAGTACTTCCGAGACCGTTTTTCAGACGTTTTCGTCCGCTTCTTTCTTTATAAGGTTAAGTCCGTTTTCCGTTTTTAACTCTTCTTTCTTTATTAAATTAAGTCCTTATTCCGGTTCTCGGAGTTTCTTTCCGTTTACTGGGTTTTCGTTCTTTTGTAATGTAATTAGCCCGATTAAAAATCTGTCTGTGCTTTACGAAAAAAAGCCGTTTGGGCGAAAATCGGTACTCACATATAGATTTTATAGCCTTTTTCGTTTGACATTTATGTTAACTTATTGTAAAATAAATATGTATTTTTTGTTCGGCGTCGGGCTCGTCGGCTTTATGGCGATAAAGACCTGACGCGTGCAAACCGCTTTCGGGGAATCTCTGTATGAGTAAATTTTTTGCGGAAAGTTGCGATTGTTTGTCGCGCACGGCGGACTTATTCCGTCGGTTTTTCGGTGAGCGGATTTGCCAAGGATACGTGAAGTCCCCCGCTGTCTGAAGCTACGGGACTTTTGATTTTCGAATGAAATCATTTCGGTTATTGACGGTAAAAGCAATCAGCAATCGGCTCGGACAAAAGCCGAACCCGGATTCGGTTGCGTTTACCGTATAATAATAAATTTACCCGGAGGGAAAATATGGAAAATCAAACTACCGAAAACAAAGGTAAGAACAGTTGGCTCGAGAGAACCTTCCAGATTACCGAACGCGGCTCGACCGTAAGAACAGAGATCGTTGCAGGTCTTACGACCTTCTTCGCAATGTGTTACATCGTTATCGTCAACCCCAGCAATATCGCAAGCGACTTCAGCGGAAACCCCATTCCCGGTATCTGGAACGCCGTATACGTTGGCGGTCTTATCGCAGCCGTTATCGGTACGCTCCTTATGGCTTTCGTAGCTAAGAGACCTTTCGCACAGGCTGCAGGTATGGGTCTTAACAGCTTCTTCTTCGTATCTTTCATCGTTCCCGCATTATCTACGGAAGGCGCGGATCCTGCCGATTATTACGGAGCAGGTCTCGTCGTTATACTTATTTCCGGCGTTATTTTCATGCTTCTGTCCCTGACGGGCGCAAGAAAACTTATCGCTACCGCTCTTCCCGACTGTCTTAAAAAGTCCATTTCCGCAGGTATCGGTCTGTTTATCGCTCTTATCGGCGCAAAGAACGCAGGTCTCGTTCAGGCTAACCAGTTCACTTTCGTTCAGATCACCAACTTCACGGTTATCAAAGACTTCGAAACCTGGTGCAGTGTAGGCGCTCCCGCTATCACGGCTTTCATCGGCGTAGTTCTTATCGCGGTATTCGCAAAGAGCAAGAACAGCGTTTTCAGAAAGGGCAGCGTTATTCTCGGTATCCTCTTCTCCGCAGTTTTATATTATCTCATGACATGGTCCGTTCCCTCCTTTAACATGGGTAACATCGGTCAGACTTTCAAAGATTTCTTCGCATACGGCTTCTCCGTATTTAAGCCCGAAAGCTGGAAACTTGCCTTCGACGGTCACACTATCGGTTCGGTTCTTTCCGTTATCATGATTATGATCGGCTTCCTTATCGTAGACATGTTCGACACCATCGGCACTCTTTACGGAACCTGCGCGCAGGCTAACATGCTTGACGAAAACGGCAACCCCGACAGACTCGACCAGTGTCTTCTCAGCGACGCTATCGGTACTTTCGCAGGCGCATGTCTCGGCACCAGCACCATCACCACTTTCGTTGAATCGGCTTCCGGCGTTGCGGAAGGCGGAAGAACGGGCTTCGCAAGCGTAATCACCGCTGCAGGTCTCTTTCTTTGTCTCTTCCTCAGCCCCCTTGCTCAGATTATCCCCACGGCTGCTACCGCTCCCGCTCTTATCTACGTAGGCGTTCTGATGCTCAGAAACTTCGGAAGCGTAGATATGTCCGACGTTCGTTTCGCAGTTCCCGCATTCCTTACGATGTTCTTCATGCCCATGACCTATTCCATCTCCAACGGTATCGGCGTAGGCTCCATCTCTTACGTTCTCATCACTCTCCTTACCGGAAAGTACACCAAGAAAGACGTAGTCGTAACGGTTATCGCGGTTCTCTTCATTCTTCGTTTCGCTCTTATCTCCATGTAAGCGGAATTTACAAGCGATTAAAACGTTTCAGTACGTAAGTACGTCAAAAAAAGCGGAAGACCCGTTCTTCCGCTTTTTTATAGTCTATAAAGCTTTACTTACGGGTAATTTTCTCTTACGCTTTTGGTAGCTGCAATAAGCGTTACCCGCGTTGAAGCGCAAACCTTAAGCCGTTTCAAAAATAAATAATTCGTCCGTTTTTTCTTTCTGAAAACTCGGACGCCTCGTCTTATTTTACCGTCTTTTATTTAGGTAGAGTATAATTATTCGTTTCAAGGAGGAAGAAATGATATTCGGAAAACAAATCAACCGTTATTATCTGAAATATGCGCCGTGGCTTATTCTCGGTCTCTTCGCCCTTATCTCGGTAGACTTGTTTCAGATGGAAATTCCGAAAATCTACCGAATGGTAATCAACGGCATTCACGACGGTTACGTGGATTATAAAGGCGAAATTCTCGTCTTCGACGCGCAGTTTCTTCTGGAAAAAGTGTGCGTTCCCCTGTTTATCATAGCAGCCGTTATGATGCTTGGCAGATTTTTATGGAGAATCTGTTTCTTCGGAACGGGTTTCAAAGTCGAAAGAGATTTGAGATGCCGTCTTTTCGACCACTGCAAAGACCTTTCCCTGCAGTTTTATCAGCAGAATAAAGTCGGTAACCTCATGTCGCTTTACACAAACGACCTCGAAACCATTCAGGACTGTTTCGGCGGAGGCTCGATGGAATTCTTCGACGCTCTCTTTCTCGGAGGACTTGCCATATACAATATGTCGCAAATGGACCTCGCTCTGATGTTCCTGTCGCTTATTCCCATGGCTTGTATGCTCACCATGTCCTTTATAGTGGGAAGATACCTTACCGTAAAGTGGAGAATCCGTCAGGAAGCCTTTTCCGACCTTTCGGACTTCTCTCAGGAAAGCTTTTCGGGTATTGCCGTCATAAAAGCCTTCGTAAAGGAATACAAAGAACTTCTCGCTTTCAACAGACTTAACGCCCAGAACGAAAACGCGAACGTCGAATACACCAAGCTTTCGTCGCTCCTCAGCGTTCTCAATAATCTTTTCGTAGAGTCGGTAACCTGCGTTATTTTGGGTTACGGCGGTTATCTCGTATACACGGGCGTATTCAACGCCGGTCAGCTTATGGAGTTCATAGGCTACTTCAACGCGCTCGTATGGCCTCTTATGGCTCTTGCCGAACTTATCGAAATGTCCTCCAAAGGCAAAGCTTCCCTTAAACGAGTCACGGATATTCTCGAAGCTCCCATAGACGTAAAAGACAAAGAAGACGTTTCCGAAACGGACGAAGGAATTAAAGGCGACATAGAATTCAGACATCTTACCTTTACATACCCCGGCGGAGATTACGAAGCCTTAAAAGACGTTTCCTTCAGAATAAACGCGGGCGAAAACGTCGGTATCATAGGAAAGACAGGTTCGGGCAAAACCACCGTAGCCGACCTTATATTAAGAACGTATAACGTTCCCGACGGCACGCTCTTTATAGACGACACAGACGTGAACTCAATGCCTATAAAGTTTCTCCGTCAGTACGAAGCCTACGTTCCGCAGGATAACTTCCTTTTCAGCGACACCATAGAAAACAACATAGGTTTCGCCTTTGACGAAGTGGACGGACAGGCAGCCGAAGAAGCCGCAAAAATGTCGGACGTTCACGACAACATCGTGGAATTCCATAACGGTTATCAGACCGTTTTAGGCGAAAGAGGCGTTACCGTATCGGGCGGACAGAAACAAAGAATCTCGATAGCCCGCGCGATAATGAAGAATTCTTCCATTCTCATTCTCGACGACTCGGTTTCGGCAGTCGATACCGACACGGAAAGAATCATCCTCGACAACCTCGCAAAGACAAGAAAAGGCAAGACCACCATTCTTATCGCTCACAGAATTTCTACCGTCAAGAATATGGACAAGATCATTTTCATCGACGAAGGAAAGATAGTCGACGTCGGAACGCACCACGAACTCGAAACGAGATGCGAAGAATACCGCAAAATGGTCGAACTTCAACGTCTTGAAGACGAACATACGGAGGTGAACGGATAATGCTGGAATACTACCCTCTTTTAGTGGTCGGCGGAATAATCGGTATAATCTCTACCGTGCTTATTATCGCTTACGCAACTATGAAAGACAAAGCCGAAGCAATAGGTTTCGACCGTAAAATGAAGGACGGCGAACTTATCCGTCGTCTTCTCGCCTACGCAAAACCCTATTACAGGAACTTTATAGCAGTGGTCTGCATAATGCTCGTGTCCATAGCTTTTTCCATCGCTTCTCCTCTTATGGTTTCCGATATAGAAGGAATGCTCAGGCAGGACTTTGCTTTAAGCGAACTTTACGCAAAGGTTGCCGTTTACGGCGGACTTCTTATAATTTCTCTTATCGGAACTTACGTTCAGGCGGTTATTCTTCAAAAAACGGGACAGAAAATCGTTTCCAATCTCAGAACCGACCTTTTCTCCCATATAGAAAACCTTTCCCACGCTCAGCTTAACAAAATGCCCGTAGGAAAGCTGGTTACGAGAGTCACCAACGACACCAACGCGATTTCCGTAATGTTCACCAACATCATCGTAAATCTCGTTCAGAACTGTTTCGTCATCGTAGGCGTTTATATCGCCATGATGTGTCTCAATCAGGCTCTCACGCTTATGATAAGCTGTTTCGTGCCGTTTATCGTCCTCTTCTCCGTACTGTTCAGAAAGTTCTCCAGAAGAGCTCACAGACGGGTAAAAGACAGAACCACCGACATCAACACCTTCCTTTCGGAAAATCTCTCGGGTATGAAAATCATTCAGGTTTTCAATCGCGAAGACAAGAAAATGAAGGACTTTTCCCAAAAGAACAACGACCTTTACAAGGCGCAGAGAAATCAGATTCTCGTGTTCGGCGTATTCCGTCCGATAATCTATATGCTCTACATCTCGACCATACTTTGTCTTTTCTTCCTCGCAAGTAAAGGTTATATCGACGGTCTGACTTTCTTCGGACAGTCCATTTCCGACCAGACGGTAGTTGCTTTCTATATGTACATCAACCGTTTCTACAACCCCATTCAGACGCTTGCGGAACAGTTCCATCGTCTTCAGTCGGCTTTCGCTTCCGCGGAAAAGATTTTCACCATTCTCGACACCAAGCCCGAAGTCGTCGATAACGAAGGCGCAATCGAACTCGAAAACGTCAAAGGCGACATCGAATTCAAAAACGTGTGGTTCTCCTACGTCCCGGGCGAATGGGTACTCAAAGACGTTTCCTTCAAAATCAAAGCCAACCAGACCGTGGCTTTCGTCGGCGCGACGGGTTCGGGAAAAACCACCATTCTTTCCCTTCTCTGCCGAAATTACGACATTCAGAAGGGCGAAATCCTCCTTGACGGAATAAACATCAACAAAATCAAAATCTCTTCCCTCCGCAGACATTTCGGTCAGATGCTTCAGGACGTTTTCCTCTTCGCGGGAACTATCCGCAGTAACATCGTTCTCCGCGACGACTTCTCGGACGAAGAAATTATGCAGGTATGCCGTTACGTCAACGCCGATAAGTTCGTTTCAAAACTCCAGCACGGTCTCGACGAGGAAGTTCGCGAACGCGGTAATAACTTCTCCGCAGGTCAGCGCCAGCTCCTCTCCTTCGCAAGAACCATTATCCACCGTCCCGAAATTATGATTCTCGACGAGGCTACCGCAAATATCGATACCGAAACCGAAGTCCTTATTCAGGATTCTCTCGAAAAAATGATGAATATCGGAACTATGATTATCGTCGCCCACAGACTCTCCACCGTCCAGCACGCCGACAATATCATCGTCCTCTCAAACGGTCAGATCCTCGAACAGGGTACCCATAACGAACTCCTCGAAAAGAAAGGCAGATACTACGGTCTCTATATGCTCCAGTACGATAAACAACGTATCTCCGAAGGAATCGCCAATAATATCTAAAGTTCCTTGTTCTTTCTCGAAAGAACTTACTTTCTTTGGAAAAGAAAGTAAGCAAAGAAACTTTCATTGAGCTTC
>CAVJWC010000018.1:0-22735 GCA_963653425.1 Eubacterium sp.
TGCTTGCGTAGATGATGTTACCGTTTACGGTTGGGCAATACACTTCTTCGAAGAACGGATTTCATGTTCCAGACGTTCAGTTTCGGACCTATGGACAGCCTTAAAGAAGTAAACTTCTATAAGGACGTAGATCAGATTAACGGTTCGAGCTTCTGTAATTGCTATAAACTCGAAAAAATTTCCTTCGGCGGAAACGTAAATTACATAGGACCGGGCGTATTCGGCAGTTCCAAGATTCAGTCTTATACCGTTATGGAAGGCAATACCGCTCTTACCGTAGATTCCGAAACGGGCGCCATGTATAACGCGGACAAGACGAGAATGTTCCTTCCTCCCGCATGGGATTACGAAGGCGAATTCGTCGTTCCCGAAACGGTCGAACTTACCGTAGGTCAGTTTGCTTCCGCTCCTTATACTTGTCTGAATGACGGTTACAACTGCGGTTTCAATAAAAACGGTACCTATTACGTAAGCTTTATGTTTGCCGTAGGCGAAGCAAAAGAATACAAGTACAAAACCACGAGCATCGTTCTTCCCGAAAACGCTACCGTTATTCCCGAAACGTGTTTCTACGGACTTAAAGGACTCCAAAAGATAAACAACGTCGATAAGATCGAAAGAATCGACCTCGGCGCCTTCAACTTCTGCGGAATCGAAGAACTCGTATTCACCGAAAGCCTTAAACAAGTAGGCATTTCGCCCTTCAAAGGTATGGAAAAACTTAAAACTCTCGTTCTTCCCGACAACCTTACCTTCGACAGAACTTACGACTTTATGAAAGGCTGTTCGGCTCTTGAAGAATTCACCATTCCTTCGGGCATGAATATTATCTACGCAACGAATATGCTTAACGGTGCGGAAAGCCTCAGAAAGCTTACCTATCACGGAACGTCAACGGTTATCCCCTCGTATATGGTTTACGGCGGAAAGTCGCTCGAAACGCTGGAAGGCTTTGAAAACGTAAAGACCATCGAAAGCTGGGCGTTTGCCTTCTCGGGACTTAAAGAAGCAAACTTCCCCTCGGTTACTGTGGTAGGAAACGCGGCTTTCGGCGGATGTACTCAGCTTGAAAGATACACCTTCAACGAAAACATTACCTCGATGGGAACCAACGCATTTGCGGACGCTCAGAGTCTTAAAGAAATCTACATCGGAGCAAAACTCAGATTGGATTTCAGCAAAGTGTTCTTAAATCTTCTTTCTCTCGAAACCATAACCGTTGCCGAAGGAAACGCAAATTATACCTCTCTCGACGGAGCTCTCTATAACAAAGCTCTTACGACGATTATCAAGTATCCTACGGCAAACAAAAACGTCGAATATACCGTTCCCGAAACCGTAACCGAAATCGGCGCGCAGGTATTCATCGGCGTTCAGAAGCTTGAAAAGATTACGATGAACGGCGTTTACGTTATCGGAGATTACGCTTTCTCGCAGTCGGGAATAAAGGAAGTCGTCGCGGAAAACCTCGTTAAAGTCGGCGTGGAAGCTTTCAAAGACACGGCTCTTACTCAGATAGACCTCAGAAAGGTTTATTACGTGGACGACGACGCCTTCAACGGAACCCAACTCAAAGAAATCGAACTCGACGCTTTCTCAGTTTACGGCAAACACGTTTTCGCAAATATCGATACGCTTGAAAAAGTCGTTCTCGGCGATGTTGACGCCTTCCCCTTCTGGGCTTCCTTCTATAACAGCAACAACATAAAAGAAATCGTTATTAAAGACGACTGCAAGACTTTCGCTATGGAAAACGATTACTTTATGAGCGCGGACAGAAAACAGATTTACAGATATTTCGGAAACGAAGAAGTAATCGTAATTCCCGAAAACGTCGCAAAAATCGACGCTCAGGCGTTCATCAACAACCTTTCCGTTAAGGAAGTCGTTCTCCCCTCGACGCTTAAACTTATCGGCGCGGCTGCTTTCTATAAGTGCGATAACCTTGAAAAAGTTACCTTCCGAAGCGAAAACGCTCCTCGTCTCGAAGCGGATTACACCGAAGAATATAGCCTCATCAACTGCAACTTTATAGATTACGTAGAGAATATGACCGCAAAACTTACGGTTTACGTTCCCGAAATCAACGATTCTTATAATACCTATCTTTGGAATATGTATTTCAACGTTCTCGTAGCAGATTAGCACCTCCTTAAAACGAAAAAGGCCCGATTTTTCGGGTCTTTTTTGTTGCGTAAAAACGTAACCTTGCCCTCTTTATCACCTTGTCCTCTTTATCACTGCGGTTACCATAAAGTAAAACTTTTTTAAGGCATTCCTCCTTTCGTAAGTCCGATTCGGCGTTTTCGTTTATGAAAATCGGTTCGGTTTTGTCTTTTGCGATTAAATTCGGGAAAAGGGAGACAAACCTCTTCTTTTACCTGTTTTTATTGAGGATAACGCAAAAACCGTACCTGATTTGCTTGACAAAAGGCGGGAAGAAGTGTATAATTTCGTGTGGAATTTTTAACTCGGCAGGGCATGCCGTTAAGATTCGAACCGAAAGGGTATCCGTTCCGCATTTTACGGAATATCTTCCGCTCTTTTGCGTAGTGCGTTTTGCGCTTTGTGCGTAGTGCGTTCCGCGCTTTTGCGGAATAAGTTATGCGCTTTCTGCGGCGGAATGCGTTCCGCGCTTTTGCGGAATGCGTTCCGCGCTTTTGCGGAATGCGTTCCGCGCTTTGGAGGCGGAATATCTTTCGGGTTTGGACTTATCGGCGGTAACAAGGTTTTTATGGCAAAATCGACAAACTTCAGATTCCAAGGAAAAACAGACACTCTGATCGCTCGTTACCGCAGCGAAAATTCTTCTATTTCATTTATTCCCGATAATCTCATTATTTCCCCCGATTCTTTGCAACGAAACGTTCATTTCAGAGAATCGGGGTTTTTTATACGGAGAAGGGCGAAAATGTAAAACGGACGGCTTTGCGTTCTTATCTTTGGTTAAAAGCCTTTGATTGGGCGAAAATATCTGCGGAAAAGAACGGAACGCGTCCGTAAAAAATTATCCGAAAGAAAGAGTAGGCTTTCGGGCAAAAGCGAAGTATACTAAAACCGCTCTGCCTGAAGCATACGGAGGAAAAACTATGGCAAGAGAATTTAACAGAAAACTGATTCTCGAAGACGGCAGCGAATACATTGGCTACGGGTTCGGCGCAAACCGGGAACGCGTGCTTGAAGTCGTATTCAATACGTCTATGGTAGGGTATCAGGAAATTATATCCGATCCGTCCTATACCTTTCAGGGCGTCGTTATGACCTACCCTCTTATAGGCAATTACGGTATCAACGACGAGGACGACGAAACCGAAAACCTCACGATCGGCGGATTGATCGTGGCGGAATACAACGATAAGCCTTCAAATTTCAGGAGCAAAGAAACGCTTTCCGAGAAGTTGGCGCGGTTCGGTATTCCGGCAATCGAAGGAATCGACACGCGAAAACTTGCGCGCAATATCCGCGACCACGGCTCGCTTACGGGAATAATCACGGGCATAGACGTAAGCCTTGAAGAAGGACTCAAAAAAATCGCACGGGCGGGAATAAGACGCGACGCGGTAGATCTCGTTTCGACGAAAAAAGCTTGGATTTCGCCCGCAAAAGAAGCTAAATATAAAGTGGCGGCAATCGATTGCGGAATAAAGCTGAATATCGTTCGTTCGCTTAACGCGCGCGGAGCCGACGTTACCGTCTTCCCTTATAACGTTACGGCGGAAGAAATAGAAAATTTCGCACCCGACGGACTGTTTCTTTCAAACGGCCCCGGAGACCCTCAGGACGTTACGCCCGTCATAGAACTCGTGAACCGAATGAGAGGAAAACTTCCGATATTCGGAATATGTCTCGGACATCAGATTATCGCGCTCGCTTACGGAGCAAAGACCTATAAGCTTAAATTCGGACATCGCGGAGGAAATCATCCCGTTAAAAACCTCCTTACGGGCAAGGTGGAAATCACTTCGCAGAACCATAGTTACGCGGTAGACGCAAATTCCTTAAAAGGCACGGACCTCGAAATAACGCATATAAATCTGCTCGACAATACGGTTGAAGGTATGCGTTGCGAAAAAGATAACGTTTTTTCGGTGCAGTACCATCCCGAAAGCGCGCCCGGTCCGGAAGACAGCGGGTATTTGTTCGACGAATTTATCGGACTTATGAAACAATCGAAAGAATAACGGTGGGTGAAAGAATATGCCTAAAAGAAAAGATCTGAAAAAAATAATGGTTATAGGAAGCGGTCCGATCGTAATCGGTCAGGCGGCGGAATTCGATTACGCGGGTACGCAGGCTTGCCTCGCGCTGAAAGAAGAAGGATACGAGGTCGTACTTTGCAATTCCAACCCCGCTACGATTATGACCGACACGTCGATTGCGGATAAGGTGTATATGGAACCTCTTACGCTGGAATACACGGCAAAAATCATTCGTTACGAACGCCCCGACGCCATAGTTCCGGGGATAGGCGGACAGACGGGACTGAACCTTGCCATGCAACTCGAAAAGAAAGGCGTTCTGAAAGAATGTCGCGTAGAGCTTCTCGGCACGAAAAGCGAAAGTATCGAACGCGCGGAAGACCGCGAACTGTTTAAGGAATTATGCGAAGAAATCGGCGAACCCGTTTGTCCTTCCGAAATCGCGCACAGCGTAAAGGAAAGCGTTGAAGCCGCCGAAAAAATCGGCTATCCCGTAGTCCTGCGCCCCGCTTTCACTCTCGGCGGTACGGGCGGAGGTTTTGCCGACAACGAAAAAGAGCTGATAGAAATGACGGAAAACGCTCTGGAACTTTCTCCCGTACACGAAGTTCTTATCGAAAAGAGCGTAAAAGGCTACAAAGAGATAGAATACGAAGTAATGCGCGATAAGAACGATACGGCTATCGTCGTGTGCAATATGGAAAACCTCGATCCCGTGGGCGTACATACGGGCGATTCCATCGTAGTGTGTCCCAGTCAGACGCTTTGCAACAAAGAATACCAGATGCTTCGAAACTCCGCACTGAAAATCATCCGCGCGCTGAAAATCGAAGGCGGTTGCAACGTTCAGTTCGCGCTTGACCCGAAGTCTTTCGATTATTACGTAATCGAAGTCAACCCCAGAGTTTCGCGTTCGTCGGCTCTTGCAAGCAAAGCAAGCGGATTCCCCATAGCCAGAGTTTCGGCAAAAATCGCGGTAGGACTTACCCTCGACGAAATCAGATTGGCGAATACTCCCGCAAGTTTCGAACCCTCTCTCGACTACGTGGTAACGAAAATGCCCCGCTTCCCCTTCGATAAGTTCGCAGGCGCAAGCAATAAGCTTTCCACGCAGATGAAAGCCACGGGCGAAGTAATGAGCGTAGGCAGAAACTTCGAAGAAAGTCTCCTTAAAGCCGTGCGTTCGCTCGAAATCGGCGCAAATCACCTGTTTTTGAAGAAAGCGGAAGCTATGACCACGGACGAACTTTTCGCTTACGTTGAAGACGCTACCGACGACAGAATCTTTATGATCGCCGAGCTTTTCCGCAGAGGAGCAACCTCAGAAGAAATTGCCGAAATTACGAAAATAGATAAGTTTTTCCTTGCAAAAATCCTGCATATCGTAGACATGGAAAAAACGGCGACGGAACACGTTTTCGACGCGGAAACTCTTAAAGAATGCAAGCGTTACGGTTTTTCGGATAAAGCCTTGGCTCGGCTCTGGAACGCGACGGAAAAGGAAATTTCCGAATACAGAAAAGCGCACGGAATCACTCCCAAATACAAAGCCATAGACTCCTGCGCTTCGGAATTCGACGCCTATATTCCCTACTACTACTCCACCTACGACGCGGAAGAAAACGAATCTTTCGGCGACGGACAAACGAAGAGTATCGTAGTTCTCGGAGCAGGTCCCATTCGTATAGGTCAGGGCGTGGAATTCGATTACTCTACGGTACACGCCGTTCAGACCATTAAAAAATCGGGCTACAAGGCGATTATTATCAACAACAACCCCGAAACGGTCTCCACCGACTACACCACGTCGGACAAGCTATACTTCGAACCGCTTACCACGGAAGACGTAATGAACGTAGTAGACCTCGAAAAACCCTGCGGCGTAATAGCTTCGCTCGGCGGACAGACGGCAATCAATCTTGCGGAATCTCTCGAAAAACGCGGAGTGAAAATCATAGGCACGGATTGCAAAGCCATAGACAACGCGGAAGACCGCGATTTATTCGAAAAACTGCTGGACAAACTGAACATTCCCAAGCCCGAAGGCAAAGCCGTTACGAATATCGAAGACGGCGTTAAAGCGGCGGAAGAAATCGGTTATCCCGTACTCGTGCGTCCGTCCTTCGTTCTGGGCGGAAGAGCCATGCAGATAGTCGCGAACGAAGAAGACCTCCGTAAATATCTAAGAAACGCAGTTGAAATCGGCGAAGAAAAACCCGTTCTCGTTGACAAGTACATCGTGGGCAAAGAAGTCGAAGTAGACGCTATCTGCGACGGAACGGACGTGTTCGTGCCGGGAATCATGGAACTCGTTGAACGAACGGGCATACATAGCGGAGACAGCATAAGCGTTTATCCGCCTTTCAGCATATCCGACAAAGTAAAGGGCGTAATATTGCAGTACGCTAAGAAATTGGGTACGGCAATCGGAATTATCGGACTTTACAACATTCAGTTTATCGTGGATAAGAACGAACGCGTGTATATTATCGAAGTTAACCCGAGATCTTCGCGAACGGTACCCTTCCTTTCAAAAGCCACGGGATATTCTATTGCCGACATCGCAACTGAAGTCATTCTCGGCAAAACGCTCAAAGAACAGGGAATCTTTTCCGTCTACCCCGAAGAAAAGAACAGGTATTACGTGAAAGTCCCCGTGTTCTCGTTCAGTAAAATCAGAGGTCTGGACGCTTATCTTTCTCCCGAAATGAAATCCACGGGCGAAGCCATAGGTTACGACGACAAACTCAACCGAGCTTTGTATAAGGCGTTGCAGGCTTCGGGAATGAAACTGCAAAACTACGGCACGGTATTCATTACCGTATGCGATAAAGACAAAGAAGAAGCTCTTCCGCTTGTCAGAAGATTCTACAATCTCGGCTTCAATATCGAAGCTACGAGAGGCACGGCGGAATATCTGAAAGCTAACGGTATCCGCACGAGAACGCTTAAAAAGATCAGCGACGGTTCGGACGATATTCCCGTTGCGCTCCGTCAGGGACATATCGCCTACGTCGTGAACACGAGCGACGTTTCGCAACACGGCGCAAACACCGACGGTTTCAAAATCAGAAAAATCGCCACCGAAAACAACATCAACACCTTCACCGCACTTGACACGGTAAAAGTTCTTTTGGACGTGCTGGAAGAAACCACTCTCTGCGTGTCCACCATCGACAGCTGTTCCCAAAGCGAAAGGAAGTAAAGACGGTTATTCCTTAAATCGCACTAAGACAGCCGCTTTATCGCATTAAGACAGCTAATCGCATTAAGACAGCCGCCTTATCGCATCAAAACGGCTAAAGCAGGACAAAACAGCCGTTCCGTCATATCCAAGCAGTTTTATTAAATCACATCAAAAAGCTGTTTAATCATATCAAAAAGCTGCTTAACGCAAAAGAACCCGATTTTGTTTCGGGTTCTTTTTTGATAAATATTACGATTTTCCGTTTTCTTGCGTTATTCGCCTTTCAGGACAAACTCTGCGATTTCTGCGTTTTATCGCTTTTTGTAAACTTTGCTTGTTGCCTTTTAGGGCGATATTCGTGGCGTTAAACGATCATTATGTCTATGCTCTTGTCTTTAACCGACAGCTTGTCAAGATCGACGTACAAGGTAACGTCGCCTTTTATTTCAGCCGAAGCGACGGGAGCTATTACGCAGTCGCCCGATTGAAGCGTGACTTTTGCAAAGACTTCTTTTCCGTAGTCGTAAACTTCCGCGACTTTTCCGTGAAGCGTAGCGACGTTCTCGCCCGTTTGCTCCGCGGACACGAAAGCGTTCTGATCAAAGATATACGAAAGAGGCGTTTTGAATATCTTGGTGCCTTTACAAGCGAACAGCTTACCCGAGAGGTAATTACTCGATTTAACGCGGATTCCTTTAAGGTCGAGGTAGAAGTTGTATTCCTTCTTGCCCGACGCGTTTTTCTCTTTGACTTTAACGAAAGTGCCGTCAAGAGCGTTGACCGTATCAAGCGGAACGACTTCTTTTTCGCCCTTTAAGGCAATACGTTTTTCGTCTACGTCGAAACGGACTTCATCGCCCGTTTCAAAGCCGTCGTTGTCCGTATAAACGAAGAAAGGTTCGTTACCGATATCGAGTCTGTAAAGAATCTTGCCTTCGATCTCTTCTTTGGCGTCGATTTTTCCCTTTAAGTCGCCTTCGCCCATAGTTACGGCGTCGCTGGGAACGGTAAGTTCGTATCTTCCGTCCGTAACCTGACTGAGAATAGCCTTCGGTAAAGTCAGTTTCTGCTCGGCGAATGTAAGCTCGGAGCCTTTTATATCGGCTGTAGTGACGTTCTTCTCGGGAACGCGAGGCTTAATGCTAAGCTCGGTTTCCTTATCGAAAACGTGCAGATTCTGCTTGTTTATGGACACTTCTATAAAGTCGCCCGAACGAAGCGGACATTCGCCGATAACTTTCACGGTAAACGCGCCCTTTTTGTCTTCGTCGTCGTCAAGGTTGAAGTTGCAGTAAAGAAGGGTTTCGCTTCCGAGCGCTTCCACAACGCCAACTACGGCTTTGACTTTCGCCCAGTTTTCGTCGTTGTCTGCGTCCGAAGTAAACCTGATGTCGTCCGGTCTTATACCGACGACGACTTCGTGCTTGCCGTCCATATACTTGGTCAGAATCTTGTTGACCTGTTCGTAAGAGGTTTGTATGCTTGCTCCGCATTCGAGGTCGAAACGGACGTTATCGCCTTCTTTAAGAAGGGTTGCGTCAAAGAAGTTCATTTGCGGAGTGCCTATAAAGCCTGCCACGAACTCGTTTTTCGGGTATTTATAGAGGTTCTGCGGAGTGTCTATCTGTTGAACGAAACCGTTCTTCATAACCACGATTCGCGTACCCATGGTCATGGCTTCCACCTGATCGTGCGTAACGTAAATGAAAGTCGTTTGCAGGCGTTTATGCAATCTCGTGATTTCCGTTCTCATAGCCGCGCGCAGTTTCGCGTCGAGGTTACTGAGCGGTTCGTCCAGCAAAAAGACTTTGGGATTACGAACGATTGCTCTTCCCAAAGCGACTCTCTGACGCTGACCGCCCGAAAGAGCTTTGGGTTTACGGTCGAGATAGTCGGTTATACCGAGAATCTTTGCCGCTTCCAGCACCTTCTTATGAATCTCTTCGTTGCTCATCTTTGCGATTTTCAGACTGAACGCCATGTTGTCGTAAACGCTCATATGCGGATAGAGCGCGTAGTTCTGGAAAACCATCGCGATGTTTCTGTCCTTGGGTTCGTAGTCGTTTACGAGTTCGCCGTCTATATACAGCTCGCCCGCAGTAATGTCTTCCAGTCCCGCAATCATTCTGAGCGTCGTGGATTTTCCGCAACCCGACGGTCCTACGAACACGATAAACTCTTTGTCGTCTATATCCATACAAAAGTCGTTGACTGCCTTTACGCTACCGTCATAGACCTTGTATATATGTTTTAAGGAAAGATTTGCCATAATAATCTCCTCTCGTTTTTCACCGTAATTATAAGATTACTTGCTTGTTTAAGTCTGCCGAGTAATATAAGCCTATTTGTTTAAGTCTGCCGAATTTTTGTATATTGCAATCGAACAGGGCGGTAAGGTTGCCACGCCGTTCTTCTTATCGAAAGAAGGCTTGGTGTCCGCAACCGCACTGAGACTTGCTACCTGCGTCATATCGCCCAACGTAACGCTTTGTTCGTACGTGCGCGACAGATTGATAACGATAGTTACCGTTTCGTCGTTATAAGTCTTTCTGAGTACGCATACCGAGCCGTCCGCGTCGGTATTTACCACTTCTATTCTGCCTCTTGCAATTGACGGATAACAGTTCCTTATAAGCATTGCCTTCTTGTAGTAGGAAAGAATACTGTTTTCGTCCTCCTGTTGCTCTTTAACGGAAGGATATGCGTAGTAAGACGAATCTATTTTGATTTTCTCGGGCGTAGTGTAACACCAACCGGGGTAAACGCCCTTCTCCCAGTTCATCGCGATACGCTTGTGCGGATCGGAATTACTGCCGTCTTTACTTATCATTCCTATTTCTTCGCCGTAGTAGACGAATATGCTTCCGTTCATAACCGAAAGCAGTCCTCCCGCCATTTTAAGGGACAGTTCGTCGGGCATAAACGAACCGGGACGCATAGTGTCGTGGTTTCCGAGGAAGGGAGCGAGAACGCCCGTCACGTAAGTGGACTGCAACTCTTCTACCCAGGACGCGAATCCCGAAGCGTTTTGCTGTTTAACGAAAGAAGCGATTTTGCCCGAACCCGTCGCGCCCGTGAACAGGAAGAAGCTGTCGCAACCGCTCTTATAGTAGTTATTGATTTGTACGTCGTTGTCTTCCCACGCTTCGCCCACGATATAGCAATCGCTCTTAATGGACTTGGCGGTAGTGTTCAACCAGCTGAGGAAGGAAACGTTCTTTTCGAGATTACCCGTGTAATAACTCGTAACTGCGTCCAGTCTGAAACCGTCTGCGTTATGCTCGGTAAGCCAATATTTCATAATCTTGGTCATTTCAGACTTAACTGCAGAACTGTTGAGGTTAAGATCGGGCATACCCGACCAGAAACGCGCTTCGTAATAGTATTTCGTTCCCGAAAGCTTGCTGTAACCGCTAAGCTCTTTGGTGCTGAAATTATAGAAGTCTCCGTACTGTCCGCCGGGCTGACCCGTTTTTCTGATATAATCGCAGGCTTCCTTAAACCACGGGTGGTCGGAGGAAGTGTGATTGAAAACGAGGTCGATTATAACTTTGATTCCGCGCGCGTGAGCTTCGGTTATAAGCGTATCGAAGTCGTCGAGCGTTCCGTATACCTCGTCTATGGCGTAATAGTCGGTTACGTCGTACTTATGGTAAGTGGGCGACGGATGAATGGGCATAAGCCATATACCGTTAAAGCCCATATCTTTAATGTAATCGAGTTTCTGCGTAACGCCTTTAAGGTCACCTATTCCGTCGTTATTCGTGTCGAAGAAACTGTATACGAAAATCTCGTACCAGTTGCGGTATTTGTCGTCTATTATGTTCAAAGTGTAAGATTCGGTATCCTTTTGCGTCCGGTCGCATCCGACTATACAGAGGCATAAAGCCGACAAAAGCACGAACACGCAAACAACGGAGAAAAATTTGTTTTTCATATCAGCCTTTCACCGCTCCTCCGGTTACGCCGGCAACGTAGTATTTCTGCAGAGCCATAAACAACGCCGTAATGGGAGTGGCTACGATAACGGCAGCCGCGCAGAAAGTGGTAAAGTATTCGTTTATCATTTCTCTTTCGAGCATTTTATACATACCCAGCGACACGGTATACATTCCTACGTCGGGAACGCCCGACATAATGAACGAAACGAAGATGTAGTCGCACCAGGGAGCAATGAAACTCGTAAGAATAGTATATATGATAACGGGTTTACTTAACGGCAATATAATCTTAAACAGCACCTGCATACGGTTTGCGCCGTCGATTCTCGCAGCTTCGTCGAGAGCCTTGGGAACTATATCGAAGAAGCCTTTGGCTATATAATAGGACAAAGCCGCGCCTGCCGAATAAACTATTATAAGGCTGAGAAGAGACTGGTAGTTTGTGGGAAGCAGAATTTTAAGCAGGAAGTAAACCGCCGTCATACTCATAAAGCCGGGGAACATACCCAGAATGAGCATAACGTTCATAAGAGGTTTACGCGCTCTGAATTTGATTCGGCTGAACGCATAGCTTACTGCAAGAACGAACAGAGTCGTTATCGCGCAACTGCACACCGAAACGAGCAGAGTGTTTCCGTACCAGCGCAGGAACTGAGTTTCCTTGAACAGTCTTACGTAGTTGTCAAAAGTCCAGCCCTGAGGGAAGAAAGTCGGGCTCCAGGCTCCGCCCTCCGCTCTGAAAGACTGAATAAACAGGTACAAAAGCGGGATTATCCATATAATCGCAAGTACTGTAAGCACGATTTGTCCTACGGTATCGCCGAATATACGGCGCGCTTTCATACTTCCGTGTTTCTTTTTCTTAGCGGGTTTTTTGGTCTTTTCTATTTCCGCTTCCATGCGGTCGATTTCCGCCCAATTCGTCGCTGTCGACGCGTTCTGAACGTTTCCTTCGTTATTCATCATTGGAAATCATCCTCCTTCTTCACCGCAGACGACTTATTGTAAACGATAAGTGAAAATACCGCCGATATTATGAATACTAAAATACCTATAACGGAAGCGAGTTTGTAGTTCCTGTCCACGCCGAGCGATAACTTATAAAGCCACGTGATAAGAAGGTCTGTACCTTTCGCGCCGTCCGTATAAAGCAGAATGTCTCCGGGACCGCCTCCCGAAAGCAGATATATAACGTTAAAGTTGTTTATATTGCCGATAAACGTAGTGATAAGGTAAGGTCCGGTAACGAAAAGCATATAGGGCATGGTAATCTTAAAGAAGGTTTTCACGGGACCCGAACCGTCGATTTTCGCCGATTCGTATAAGTCCGAAGGAATGTTCATAAGAATACCGCTGCACATGAGCATCGAATAAGGAACGCCTATCCACATATTGGCAATGATAATCAATATTCTTGTCTGAGTTATGTCCATACCGAACTGAAGCTTGAACCCGAACACTTTTTCGACGATCTGCGTAATGATACCGCCGTCGGCGTCAAGCATTTTCGATACGATAAGCAAAGAAACGAACTGAGGAACGGCTATCGTTGCAACGAAGAGCGTACGATAAAGCTTCTTCAGTTTTATACCCTTTCTGTTGATGAGCATAGCAAGCAACATTCCAACGAAATAGTTGGTAAACGTTGCGAAGAATGCCCATACGAGCGTCCATCCGAGAACTCTCCAGAAGGTTTTGCCGAGACTCGAAGAAGAACTCAGCATTTCCACAAAGTTCTGGAAGCCTACCCAACTGAAAAGATGTTCCGGAACTTCGTGTCCCGCGTCGTAGTTGGTGAACGCTATAAGAATCATCGTAATCAACGGAACTACGGTGAATAAAAACAGTCCCAAAAGCGGAAGCGTCAATAAGGTCGTATGGAATTTACCGTCAAGAAGCTGTCCCGCTTCCTGTCTGAAAAACGGAGGCTTTTTGCCGATTATCTTTTCCTGTCCGAGTTCCGCGCTCTCTCTGACGGACTTAAAATAGATAAACAAAAACAACACGATAAGGCAGAGCGACAATACTCCGTAAAGAATGATATGGAAGGAGTTGTCGCCGGCAACTTTGGTTTCTACGAAATCTCCGAGGTCTTCGTTCCAGACCTGTTCGTAATGCGTTTCGACGGAACCTATCGTACCTTGTGTGAAAAAGTGCTGGAAGAATTTTCCGATATACTGTCCGCCGAACAAAGAGAGGAAAGCGATAAAAGCGCATTCCACGAGCATATACAATATGCCTTTAACGACCTGACCGCGAGAAACGTGTCCCAGTCCCATAACGGCGTACGAGCCTTTCGTTAAAAAATCTCCGTCGGTAAAGCCTTTTATAAACGAACAGATACCTTGCCACAAAGCCACGAAAAATCCGCCGATTTTTTTGCCTGATTTTACCCAGAAATTTTTGAATCCGCTCGGGAAACCTTTGAAAAATTGTCCGAGTTTGTATCCTATTCGCTTAAAAAAGGTTAGTTTATAATAAGTCAAATCTGTCATACTACTAATCCCTTTATGCTGTGCCGACACAAAAATGCGTCAAAGGGGCGTACAAAGCACGCCCCTTAACCGATTGAATTGTTTTATTTCGACGATTTGCTGACCTGCGCGACAAGATTATCGAGTAACGCCTGTAATGTAGCGTCGTCAACGTCTTCACCGCTTGCAAGGTCTTTAATCAGAACGGACATAGGAGTCCAGTAAGTCGTGGGAACGCCCTTCTGAGTACGGTTAAGAACTGCCTGTTTCATAACTACGCTGATAATTTCGTCGTTCTGAACAGCGTCGAGAGCAGCCACGTTCTTGTTCGTGGGGCCGAAACCGCGGACTTCGTAACGACGGAGCTGAGAAGCTTCGTTAGTGAGGAACTGAGCAAGTTTCAAAGATTCCGCAACGTTTTTGCTGAATCCGTTTACGCCGATAAGCTTATAACCCATGAAGCCGGAAAGCTGAACGCTTTCGCCTGCGATGGTTACGTGAGGCAGAATGGCAACGCCCATGTTGTCGCCCAGTAATTCTTTGATCTGTTTTGCGTTCCAGGTTCCCGAAACGGCTGCGCAACCCGTGATGTTTCCGCTTGCGTCGGGAGTGAAGGACGCGATGACCTTACTGTCGTCGGTACTCATCTGAAGCGCTTCGTTCTTGGAATATTCGCGCAACGCTTTCATTACGTTAAGACCGCCTTCGGTGTTGTAATTGAGCGTAATGTTCTTTTCCTGCATATTATCGTCGTATTCGACGGTATATTTGAGGTTGGGATCCGCAAAGAAGAAACTGCTGAGATACCAGCCGTCGTCGTGAAGTCTGAAATGAACTTTCTTACCTGCGGCGTTTGCCTTGGCAAGGATAGTATCGAAATCTTTAACGTCTTCTTCGGAAAGGACTCTCTTGTCGTAGTACAGGAAGTAGCAGTTGTCGCCCGTTGCGGGGAAAGCGTAGAGCTTATCCTGTCCGCCGATGGTAAGAGTAGCCGCGTCGATACTGCCTTCGGTGTTTTCTTCACGCAGAGTCGCGCTCATGTTGGTAGGAATCTGAGCCAAAGCTCCGCCCTGATACAACTTGTTGATCTGGTCGCTTGCGAACGCAAATACGTCGGGACCCGTGGTGGTATCGTTAAGAACTTTGTCCGCTGCGTCGTTTTCGCCCTGAATACCGTAGTAGAACTTATAGTTCTTATCGGGATTTGCTTCGGCGAATTTCGCGCACAGCTCTTTTACAAGCGCCTGATCTTCCTGAGAAGCCCAGACGGTAAGTTTAATCTGATCGCCCGTCGGCTTATCGTCTTTTTTGCCGTCGCAGGCTACGAAGCCCAGACAAAGCAGACACAATAAAACGGCGACGGTGATAATCGATAACGTCTTTTTCATTGAATAAACCTCCGTTGAATAATTAAGCTTTGCGCACGGCGACCGTTTGTTATCGCCGTACGCGTTGACATATTAAATCCGTTAGTTATTCTGAAGCAATACGGTTACGACGCCGTTACTCAAAGTGATGGTATAGGTGCCGAGCTGAGGAATCATAACGTTTCCGCCGTCTTCTCCGCCGTACCAGGTCTGAGTTCCGTCTTCAGCGATTGCAAGAACTTTGATTGCCGCAACGTCGGGAGCGCACCAGCTACCCGTATCGTTTTCGGTGAAGGTGTAATCCATAACGTAGTTGTCGCCGTCTTTGGTCATTTCGTTGCCGAGAACGGCACGCCAGGTGTTACCGCCCTGAATGGTTCCTACGAGGAAGTATCCTACGACCTTTTCCGCGCTTACCGAACCGGTAACGGTTTCGCCGTCAACGGTAAGAGTAAGAAGAATTCTGTAAAGGCCGACCGTGGGAAGCATAAGGTTTTCGCCGTCGGTTTCGTTACCGAACCAAAGCTCGGGAGCGCATCCGCCGTAACCGAAAGTAGCCTTAACTACGCCTGCGCTTTCGCCCATCCAATCTGCGTAATCGGCTTCGGTAACGGTGTAGTATACTTCGTAATGAGTTTCGTCGATCTGAGTGAACTGATAAGCGGTCGAGCATTCCCAGCTGTCTGCGCCGTCAAGTCTGCCTGCAAGATAGTAACCCTTTTCAAGCGGAGTTACTACGGCTTCGTTCTTGGTTACGTTGAAGGTAACTTTATACTGACCTGCCTGTAAGAACAGATTGTTCTGTCCAGCAGTCGTAAGCGTCCAGGTACCGTCTTCGCCGGCGGTCTGTTCGTTTACACCGTACCAGGCGTTGTTGATTTCGTTCTTAACTTTGATTGCTGCACAGGCTTCGCCGAAGGGGTTGTTTTCGTCTTCAGCCGTCCAATCAGCGTACATGTCTTCGGTAATGTTGATGATGAGAGAGAAGTCTTCACGGAGCTGGTCGGTTTCCATAATCCAATCTTCGTCTGCCGTGAATTCGTTCATCGTGCCGACAACGTACATTTCGTGAGTCTTTTCGATAACGGGAGCGTCACCCGTTCTTTCCCAGTAAATAACGTCGTAATCGCTGCTTCCGGGGAAGGTCTGAAGGGTGAACTTATAAATACCGCTCATTGCAACGTTTGCGTTCCAGCCCTTATTGGAGTCGCCGAAACCTTTGGTTGCGTAGAATACTCTTTCGCCGTCTGCGTTCTTAACTTCGCCGAGAACGTCGCCGTCTGCCGGATCGAGAGTCTCGTAACCGTCAAGATAACCTACGCCGTGCTGACCCGTCCAGGTACCCATAACGCGGATCTGGAATGCGTCGCCTTCGTAAAGAGTAGCTTCGATGGTGAACTTATTGACCTTTTCTTCGTCAACTCTCGTAAGTTTGAAGTTTTCTTCTACTTCAGCCGATTCGTTCCAGTTGCTGTCTTTAAGCGTACCTGCACCGCTGCCGATAAGGCACCAGGTGTTGGTATCTTCAACGTAGCTGTCACTGCGGAAGCCTGCGAAAATATCCGTGTCTTCGTTAATGGGCTGAGTGAAATCGAAAGGTACCGTAAGAGAAGCTTCGGAGAACCAACCCATGAAGGTCTTGCCTTCCACAACGGGTGTCCAGGAAGTAACCAGACTACCTTTTTCAACTTTTTCTTCTTTCAATAATTCCGTACCGTAGTTCCAGCTGACGGTAACTTTGTTCTTGTCTGCGTCTTCTTTCTTTATACAGCCGGCAAGACAAAGAGACATGGTCATAACAAGAGCCAATGCCAGAACCAATACTAACAGTCTTTTTTTCATAAACATCCTCCAATTTAAATATTTATATACACGGGCAACGCGCCCGACGTATCCGTTTGCTTTTACACTGCAAAAATGCAATGCTGTCAATTCTTATTATATATCAACCGTTGCAAATTGTCAACGCATAAAATGAAATTTCTTACGGTTATTTGCGTAACACGATTGCGCTGTAAGCGGGAATTTCAATCGTTCCGCTTACCGAAGAAAGAGCTTCCGCACCTGCGTGACTTCCGTCGGCGTACATCTGCCATTCTCCGTCGAGTTTATACGAAACAGCCGACGCCGTGGGGTTGAGAATAACGAGAGCGTAGTCGCCTCTGTGGTTATCGTACTTTATCGCCATAAATCCCGTGGATGCGTCCACGTCAAACATATGGGCTACCCCTATGGGCGCGGTAAAGAGATTGGAACTCTTTCTGAGAGCGATAAGTCCCTTATAGTACTGCATCATCTTATACTGTTCGCTGTCCTTGGTCAAAGCTTCCCAGTCGATGTTGTTTACAGCGTCGGAAGACTTATAACTGTTCTCGTCACAGCCCTTGGTACGGAGCATTTCTTCGCCCGCCTGCATAAAGGGAGTACCCGAACTCATCATAATTATGGTTGCGCCCAATCTGTTCATGGCAAGTCGGGTTTCGAGACTGTCGTTTGCGTTGGCTAAAAGAAGCTTATCCCAGAGAGTCAGATTGTCGTGGCAGGACATGTAGTTAATGACGCAGGAGTTTTTGACCGTCCATCCCGAACCAGTAGTCGAAGCTCCGTTAATGCCGAATTTAACCGCGTTTATATTGCTCTTGCCCGCGCCGTTGATATAGCCTTGGGCGGTGGAATTAAATACGCTTCCCTTTAATCCGTCGCGGATAACGTCGTTGAACACGGCTACAGCGCCTGCGGCTCCTTCGCTTGCGGTAATCTCTTTGATGTTGGTCTGATTAGCCTGTTTGCTTCCGTCTGTGGTCGAACCCATGGTCCAGGCTTCGCCGTAGATTATCGCGCTGGGGTTAATCTCGTGGAGAGCCTTTTCGATTTGTTTCATGGTCTCAACGTCGTGAAGTCCCATAAGGTCGAATCTGAATCCGTCGACTTTGTATTCCTGCATCCAGTAGGTTACGCTGTCCACCATAAAACGACGGAACATATATCTTTCGCTTGCCGTATCGTTTCCGCAACCGCTTGCCGAGGAGTTGGCACCGCTCGAAGTGTAACGGTAGTAGTAATAGGGAACGATTTTGTTGAAGTTGGAATTTGCGTCGTAGGTATGATTGTAAACCACGTCCATAACTACCGACAAACCCGCTTCGTGAAGCGACTGAACCATTCTCTTGAACTCGTTGACTCTGACTTCGCCGTCGTAAGGATTAGTGCTGTAACTTCCTTCGGGAACGTTATAGTTCTTGGGATCGTATCCCCAGTTGAAGGAAGCGTCGGGATTTGTTTCGTCAACCGTCGCGTAGTCGTACGCGGGCATAAGGTGTACGTGAGTAACGCCTAAATCCACGAGATAATCCACGCCTACCGAAACGCCCGAGCTGTTGGTAAGTCCGCGTTCGGTAAACGCAAGGAATTTGCCTTTATATTGACTCTGAGCAATCTTATTGCTGAAATCGCGCACGTGGACTTCCCATATAACGGCGTCGGTGTATCTTTCCGTCGTCATATAAGATACCGATTCCCAGCCTTCGGGATCCGTTCTGTCAAGGTCCACGACCATACCTCTGTCGCCGTTGACGCCTGCCGAACGAGCGTAAGGATCGACGGCTTCCTGAGTTCCTACCGAGGTAGTTACCGAATAGGTGTAGTAAGTTCCGTGTCCGCAATTTTCTACCGTGCTTTCCCATACGCCTTTGTCGGCTTTATTCATTTCCACGGTCTTATAGGCTTCTCCGCCGTTACCGCTCGTGAAAAGATTGAGAACGACTTTGCTTGCGGTAGGCGCCCACAACCTGAACTCGGTGGATTTTCCGTTAACCGTTGCTCCCAGTTCTCCGTCGTAATTGTATTTTTCCGCAAATTCTTCCGAACCGAAAACTCCAAGAGGAACGACGACTTTGTCCCCGTATCCTTTAATCTGCATTCTGTAAGCTTTTGTTATATCGAGTTCTTCTTCCGTTTCGACCACTCCGCTTACGATTTCCTGACCGAGCGAAGAAAGCGACTTCAGAGCGATTTCTCTGTCGCCTTCGAAAAGCTTAACGTCGTTTATGTCGTCTATTCTGACCTTGGGCGTAACGTTATAAGCCACGGAATGCAGGCTCATCATATTAGCTATCGTAAACAGTTTGATTTGTTCCAAAGTAACGCCTCCGTCCGAACTCTTGTACTGATTTCCGTCACCGCTTTTAAGGTATATAACGGTAGTTCTTCCCGTCAAAACGGCAAATCTGTCGGATTCGTAGTCTTTGGTAGCCGTTCCCCAGGAATCTCCTCCCGGTTCCGAACAGTCTACTCTTACGATAAAGCCGACCTGCTCTATGGTGTCGGGAACGTTGACTACGACCTTTCCGCCGTACTTGCATTCATGCATCGTATATCCGCTTCCGTCTTTACCCGACCACCACATCCAGATGTCCGACGTCGCGAAATCCACTCCGCCGGGGTAAGTCCAGTATATCGTCAGCTGATTTTTCCCGTCTTCGAGAGGCAGGGTATATTCCTGATCCGCAGGATCGTCGGGATTGTCGGGCGTAGGTTTATCGTTGTCGCAGGCAACCAACGCCCAGCTTAATGCCGCCACCGTCAGAACGAGAAGCAACATCCAGATTACAACTAATTTCTTTTTCATAAACAACCTCAAAATTAAAACGTAAAAATCGTACGTATACTTTTACACACAAATCTTTCGGCAAAACAGTATACGGAATCGCCGAAAATCAGCTTTCGGACCTTAAAAATCCGACTTCTCAACAATTTAATTTTACTCATATCATTCGCTTTTGTCAACGAATTTTTAATACCTCGCCCGCTGAAAATATTACTTTGCGTGAAACGGTTTTATTATAGAAAAGGACTCGCCGTAAAAAGCCCTCCGCGCGGTTTTACGTTACGCGAATAACCTACAAAACCGTTCGTAATTCTGTGAAAACCCGTCTTATGGCTTTATAAGAAGCCGTCTATGCCTTTACAGACAATTTTATACCAATCTTATTATGAGCTATATTTATGTTCGGATGCGGAATAGTGCATTTAACAAAACGATTTAATAAAAGCGGTTATGCGGACTTTATTAAAACGAAAAAACGACAGAAAACATACTTTATATGCGAAAGAGTTTAACTGCGGGCAAACCGATTTATTCGAGTAAACAAAAAGAAGCCCGACCGGCGTCGGACTTCTTTCGGTTTTATTCGGCTGTTTTCCTGCGGAAGTTTCCGCGCGGAATTACTTTGTGAAGGTATAGGTTATTTCGGTCGTACAGCCGTCCTTTTCGTAGGAAATCAAAATCTTTTGGAAACGACTTGCCGTATAGTTGATTTCAACCGTCATGTTCGTGCAGTCAACGTTGGTTCCGAAAAAGCCTTTGACGTTAGTTACCGTTGCCGAAAAACGATTGGTTTCGTCGATAACGTTAACGAAATAGGATTTATCGAAGGTTAAGCCCACGCCGTCAAGCTCGGTAAAGTCTATATTGAGCTTTTCGCCGTTGTGTTCGACGATTTTTCCGTCTTTAACGGTAATCGTACCTTTCTTAACCGACTTGTATTCCTTGGGAACGACGAATTCGCCGTCGACTTCTTCGATTTCGTTCAGGACTTCGTAAGAATATTCGATCTTACTCGTTCCGTTTACCGAACTGATCTTATACGAACTGTTAAGCGTTTCGCCCTCTTCGGTGCGTTTTACCGCTATCGAATAATCCGTATAAGCAACTTTCGTCATATCGTTGAAATTGTCGTATATCGTTTTTTGCGGCTGTTCGTCGGGTATTATAACCTTACATCCGAATAAAGACAGAAGCGTTATGACGACTGCGACTATCAGTAATGTTTTTTTCATTGCTTTGACCTCCTTATAAGAATTTCCGTTTGAGAAGGTAAACGATTGCTGCCAAAATGGTTAATTTGATAGCAATGGCACCTATCGCCGTTTCGTTTGCTTTTTCGAAAGCTGTGTTACGAGCTTCGACCGCCTTGTTATAAGACGTGATCGCCGACTTTAACTCAGCGTATTCGTCTTTAACGCGCTGTTTGTTGGCGTCGCTCAAATCGTCGTAACGTTCGAGCGCAGTCTTTATCGCGCTGAACAGCTCTTCGTTCTTCTTACCGCTTATAGCCGCCACCGCAGTTCTGAAGTCGCTTACAGCCTTTTCGCTCTGAACGCTTCTCTGCTCGCTGTGACCGCAATGCTTACAAACGCGCTCTTCCACGCCGTCTTCCGTCTCGGTAGGTTCTTTTACAACCTTCCATTCGCCGTAAGAGTGACCGAGTTTTTCAATCGTTTCGGTTTCGAGAACCTTGTGACATACGGTACATTCTTTGTGTTTGCTGCCGTCTTCGGTGCAGGTAGGTTCCTTATCCGTAATCCAATCGCTTTCGGTATGTCCCGTTGCGGGAATTACGAGCGAGTCGAGAACTTCTTTGTTTGCGTCGAAGTTCTTTTCGCACTTAGAACAATGATAGTGTCCGAGCGTTCCTTCCTTTTCGCAGGTTGCGGGAACTTCGTCTATCCATTCGCCGTAGTTGTGACCCGTTGCTTCAACCTTACGGGTTTCGTAGTGGTCGCAGTTCTTACAATCTCTGCGTTCTTCGCCCTCGGTTTCACAACCGGGTGCCTTTGTCTGTTTCCATTCGCCGTAAGAGTGTCCGAGTTTTTCAATCGTTTCGGTTTCGAGAACCTTGTGACATACGGTACATTCTTTGTGTTTGCTGCCGTCTTCGGTACAGGTAGGTTCTTTGTCGACAACCCACTCAATAACATCATGCAAGCAAGAAACCGTATACAATGAACGAATATACATAGAAGTTGTTGCCGTTGCAGGTAAATTATCTGCCGTGCCGTCATTATTAATATCCCATCCGACAAATGTATATGCATAATGTTCAACGTTTACTTTTAACAACTCGTTTGCAGGAACTTTTAACACCTCTCCGTACTCATAGGCACCGAATGTTAAGACGTCACCTTTATAGTCATAGAATATAACTTCATACCATTCACCTAAATAATATGGAGTTGCGTACCCATACCAATATTCTTCCCATGAAAGCGCATTTTTGTCCTGATAACAATATACATTACCCGAATAGTAAAGACGACTAACACCTGTCATATCCGTATTCTTACCTAAAATAAGTTGCTGCAATGTGCTCGGTAAACTTAAATAACTACCGGAAACACATGGCAAACGCAAATATTTCAGCAAAGTAAAACTTCTAAAACTTCCCGACACGTTTACAACAGATACTCCGTTAACTGTATCCGGAATATACAAATATTCCACCGTATAATCTTTGTAGCCTACAATGACTACTTCCTTGTTGTTTAATTCAAAATAATAACAGTTATTGCAAATTCCATAATCGGTTACGCCAAAATAGTAACTGCAATCGCCATTCCAATAATATCCAAGCGTTTCGGGTAATTTATCCGCCTTGAATCCTATCGTTAAACTGCGGCAGCCAGAGAAAGCACAAGATCCAATCGAAGTTACGCTTTCGGGAATTACGATACTCGTTAAACTGCTACAGTAAGAGAAAGCCCAATCTCCAATCGAAGTTACGCTTTC
>CAVJWC010000019.1:0-20683 GCA_963653425.1 Eubacterium sp.
ATGAGTTTCTTCGGGTGAACAACATAACGAAAGTTAGGTTAATTGTGGAAGGATACGAAGCGTTAAAGCGAGAACTGAGTAACACAACGCAAAATAAGTAATCTTTCCCCTTCTTAGCGTGTTTGCGTAATAAGATCTAAGGAGATTAAATTACGGAAAACACGATTAAAGAAACAGTATATGATAAGAAAATCGGCAACACGGTTTATACTATCGTTGTCAAACCAAGCGTAACCGCCAAGACAAATATCTTTGATATCACAAAAAGGATAATAGAATCCGATGTGGAAGATATGCTGTCGGTTAAATATAACGAACTTGCAGAGTGTTCTCAGAAGGAGTAAACTATGAGAACACAAAATAATAATCAAGAAAAAATCACGGCATTATATTGCAGATTAAGCCGCGATGACGAACAAGAAGGTGATAGTAACAGCATAGTACATCAAAAAGAGATATTAATGAAGTATGCGAAAGAACATAAATTTCGTAATATTGAAACGTTTGTTGATGATGGCTATTCAGGCACGAATTTCAATAGACCTGATTTTCAGCGCCTAATGCAAAAAGTCGAAAACGGAGAAGTCGGGACAATCATCGTAAAAGATATGTCCCGTTTCGGAAGAGATCATATTCTTGTGGGATATTACACGAAATATTATCTTGCAGAAGCCGACGTAAGATTTATCGCCATTTACGATCAAGTGGACAGCAAGAAAAATCCCGACGACGATATTACCCCGTTCAAAAACATTCTGAACGAGATGTACGCAAAGGATTGCAGTAAGAAAATCAAAGCGGTTGTCAAAGCCAAAGGCAATTCCGGAAAACATCTTACGACGCTTCCCCCGCTCGGATATAAAAAAGACCCCGAAAACAAGGATAAATGGATTATAGACGAAAAAGGCGCGGAAATCGTAAGAGAAATTTTCAAATTATGCGTTCAGGGATTCGGACCGACGCAGATTGCGAGAATCCTTACAGAAAGGGGCGTAGACACTCCTGTCGTTTATCTTCATAAAAACGGATTGCCGACATCGTTAAAAGTCAGAGAAGATTCGGAAATTTGGGATCAAAGAAGTGTCGCGGGTATTCTTGAAAATTTGGAATATACGGGATGCACGGTCAATTTCAAGTCGTATAAGAAGTCGTACAAGTCGAAAAAACGCATTAACTTACCGAAAGAGGATTGGGCAATTTTTGAAAACACACAGGAAGCGATCATCGACAAGCAGACTTTTGAAACCGTTCAGAAAATTCGTCAGGCAAAACGCAGACCGACCGATATGGGTGAAATGAGTCCTCTCTCGGGACTGATTTTCTGCGCCGACTGCGGAAAGAAAATGTATCTTTGCCGTTGCACGACAATGAAACAAAAAGAGTATTTTAACTGTTCATCTTATTGTAAACAGAAGAAATCAACCTGTTCTTCTCACCAAATAACGGTGGAAGCAATTGAAGAAATTGTTTTGAGTTATTTGAAAAGAGTATCGGATTTTGTTATCGACCACGAAAAAGAGTTTATTGATATTGCTGTCGAACACTCTCGAATGCTTTCAAAAAAAGAAATCTCAAAGAAAGTGAAACAGGTATCCGAAGCCGAAAACAGAATAAAGACTTTGAATAAGGTAATTCAAAGCCTTTATGAAGACAAGGTTTTAGGAAAAATTTCGGAAGAGCGGTTCATCTTGATGTCTGAAGCATATGAACAAGAACAGTTTACATTAAAAGAAACAATAGCTAATAGTAAGTGCGAAATAGAACGCTATGATGAGATAAACGACAATATAAATAATTTCGTTTCCATTGTTGTCAAAGCGGGAAGAATAAAGAAACTTACTCCCGAAATAGTAAGATTGTTAATAGAAAAAATTATTGTTTCTGAAATGGTAAAAACTGAAAGCGGATACAAAAGAACAGTAACAATATTTTTAACCCACATAGGTGAAATAGAGTTGCCGTAAAAGACAAGAAAACAGGCGTAAGTTTTTCGCCTACGCCTGTTTCCCTAATGGTGACGCCCTAAACGGCTCTTTTCTTTTCCTTTTTTTATTTTTATTTTCATTCTTTCCTTTCCAGAAAACAGCCGTGTTCGTGCGAGTAGATGACTCCGACGGCTTGGAGGTAGGAGTAAATCGTGGTCGTTCCGACAAATTTCATTCCGCGTTTTCTGAGGCTCACTGACAGCGCGTCGCTAAGAGGAGAAGAGGTTTTCCCTTGTTCGCAGATAACCTTACCGCCCGTAAAGCCCCGCAAATACGCCGAAAAACTGCCGAATTCCCGTCTGATTTCGCAGAAAACGCGCGCGTTGACGACGGTTGCCCGTATTTTCAGGCGGTTTCGGATAATCTCGGGGTTGCTCATAAGTTTGCCGATTTGGTTCTGAACGGCGATCCCGAAGCCTATTTGAAGGCTGTAACGGAACACAAGCCTTTTGATAGCTAACGGAAAGCGTATAGCACGGAGACCGGTGACCGTCAATGGTCAAGATGAACGCTTCGCGCCATTGACTGCCGCCGCCTGCCGCGCTTTTGGGGCAGACAAGGCGGGCAAGCACAATCTGTGCCTGCCCGCCTCAACATTACGAATCATCATCTGCTTTGTTATAAGTAAATACATTCAACGCAACGCTTTCTTGTCCACCCCAGTTTTGCCCTTGAATTGTATCTGATTCTCTCACAAAACCGTTTTTCAGGAGAGCTTTTTCCGAATGCACGTTCTCCGGCATGACAAAAGCTTTCAATGTCTGAATACCTATACTTCCACAAAGGTATTCAATCAGGAGGCGGACTGTCTCTGTCGCAATACCCCTGTGCCAGTAATCCTCATTGATGCGATACCCGATTGTCACTTGACTGATTCGCTTTTTATAGTCGAATATCTCAGCAAGACCGATCAGCCTGTTCGGTTCTGACCGAAGATAAATCCCGGCAATGATCAGTTTCTTCTTGTCAAAATCCCTCCCGCCAAGATTTCGGATGGCTGCCAAGAGGTTGCCGCGGCTCTTTTTGTACAAGAATGGCGGAATGTATCTGTACACAAGGTCGTTATTCGTGATCTCGCTCAATGCGTCAACATTATCCTCGGTCATTTTTCGGATGACGAGGATCCTGCTTTCCAGCAACGGAAAGGCTTCAAACAGTTTCCCCATAGCTTGTTCTCCCCGGACTGTACTCCCTATTTATACTTGCACGTCCTGAATTTTCCGTCAATCCAGAAGGTTGCTTCGATAGTGTGGAATTTCAGCAGACGGAACTTCGGATCGTCTAATCCCTTTGGGAAGAAGGGGCGGTGTTCTTCGCTCCATATGCGTTCCTGTTCGTTGCGGTCGGTTATAAATTCCACGTTGCCTATAAGCGTTACGCTGTTCCTTCCCGAAAAATAACACACGCTTGCTTTGGGATTATGTTCGAAATGCGTGGCTTTTCCGCTTAAAGCCGAACGTTTGGAAGTAATGAAATAAACGTCTTTGAATCCGTCGTTCCCTGCTTTACCCATCACGCAGGTGCGCGGATAGCCTTTTTCGTTTATTGACGTCAACGTCGCAACCTTCACGCTGTCAAGAAGTTTTACGGCTTTGTCTTCGATTTCCGCAATTCTTTCCTTTTGAATTTCATAGGCTGTCTTTGTCACCGTCGTTTTCCTCCTGCTTGTTTCGTCGTCGTTCGTATAAGCTATTGTCGTTGCTTTTGCAAATTATTTTACAACGCAACGTAAATATATAAGTATATACGCTCATCGCACGCGTTTTGTCAGGAACCGCACACGATTTTTTGTTTCAAATCGGATTTGTGCCGTTTTCAGTAAGGCTGAACCTTACTCGGTTATCGTCACGTTGCTTCTGAACGCCACGTTATCGGTGAATATACATTCTTGACGTTTCGGGTTCGCCGTCGCCCTGAGCCATACACAAAAACTCCCAGCCGTACCTTTCGTAGAATCCCGTATGATCCGTCAGCAGGTAAATCGGGGTAATTCCTTTTGACTTCATATCTTTCACAACCATACCGAGCAGACGACCTGCGATTCCTTTGCAACGATAGCTTTCTTCCGTATAAACGGCGCAAACGTTTGGCGTAAGGTCTTTTCTGTCGTGAAAGTCGTTTGCGATAACGCCCAGACCGCCCGCAATCTTATCCCCGTCCAGACAAAGATACCAACCGTATTCCGTTTCCCCGCCGAGATAGGCGTTCATGCAATCGAGATACGCCTCTGTCGGAACGCCCCATTTGTCGTGGAACCACTCCGCAGCGCTCTGTTTCAACTCAGGCTTCTCCCTCAGCTTAATATACGCGTAGTTCTTCATATTTCTTTCTGTTTTTGTTCTGATTTCTCTCTATTCTCTTTCTATTTTTTTCTGTGAGTTTTCTTTATTTTCGCTCTATTTTCTCTCGGAGTTCGTGCAAAGTATATCCGCAGGGTCAACGTCTAAAATAACGCAAAGATTCGCAAAGGTATCCAGTGCCGGCATAGCCTTTCCCGAAAGATATGCCGCTATTGTTTGTGGTTTTACATTCAACTTTTTTGCAATTTCTATTTGTTTTAGTCCGCTGTATCTTATGTTTTCTTGCAGTTCTTTTTGAATTTGTACAAGTGTAATCATAATTTTCTGTTTTTCTCCGCATTCCTTTACGCGTTTCTCTCGGCAATTATTTTATTCTTTATTCTTATACTTGCTTCGAGGTGCATAATCCAGTGCCTTGAAAACGGCATACGAATCAACCCGCCGACGTTTTTCCCGCACCAATAATCGATAAGCCAAGACGCGCTTTCGTCTGCGCTTACCACCTGTAATTCCGTTAACCGAGCCTTGTCTTCTTCTCCGAATTTTCTGCGTAAATCCTCGTAAGAAAGTCGTTTTAATAATTCGTCCGTGCTGTTTTTAACCGCGACGGCGTAATCATAGAGACTGTCCGAATCGATTGCTTCCGAAAAATCTTTTATCTGTCCGCCTTTTAGTTCGTTACCGGTAGTGATAACGGGCGCACCGATTTTATCCCGATAGGTTTTGAATATCTCGCCGTCATTCAGAATCAGGTCGTGCGCAACGACGTCTTCTATTCTGAAAACGTGCCAGACGGAATAAGCGATAGTTTTGCAATGATAACCTTTTGCGTTCGGAAAGGGCATGGCGTTGAAATCTTCACGGCTTAGCTTGCGTTTCATATCCAGCCATTCGTCCATAAGAATTCGCCTCAACGACAGAAGCGTCTCGATTCCTTCCGCAAAAGTCGATTCTTTCCTTAACTTTGCCTGAACGGATTTGTTCAACTCCGACCATTCCTTATTCACGCCTTGTCCCCGTTTTTCTTGTCTTCTATGTTTTTTCCAACGTTAGTTTTCTTTGTTTCCTACGTGTTTGTTAACGTTAGTCGTTTTCGGTCTATATATTTTTATTAAGGTTAGTGTCTTCGTTTCTCTTGTCTTTCTCTGTAAGTTGTCTTGTGGCGTTTTTACATTTTTTTCAACGTTAGTAGTGTTCTTTCTGCATTCTTGTCAACGTTAGTAGCATTTTCTCTACGTTCTTTCTAACATTAGTTGTTTTTGTTTCCTACGTATTGGTTAATGGTATTGGTGTTGCTTTCTATGTCCTTTTCAACGTTAGTGGTTTTGTTTTTCTACGCGTTGGTTAACGTTAGTCGTTTTCGTTCTATATGTCCTTTCCAAAGTTAGTAGTTTTTTGTTCTCTACGCGTTGTGTTCTTGATATAAAGAACGTCCTCAATTTTCATTTTAGCATATCGATATCCGTTTGTCAACCAAAGTAAACCGTGAAAAGCAAATGATAAGCACAAACGATAATGGAAAACAGGAAGAGAATAAAAACAGTAGAGAATGAGAAGAAGATAAAAACAACAGAGAATGATTCGGAGCAAAAAGTAAATGATAAGCACAAACGATAATGGAAAACAGGAAGAGAATAAAAACAATAGATAACTAGGAGAGAATAAAAATAACAGAGAATGACGATAGATGAAAAAACAACGATAAACAATAAAACGGAAGGAAGAGGAGGATATTGCTTAAACCGTGAAAAAACACCTCCTTAATTTAAGCAATAACTCTGCAATCGGGTTGCCCCAAAGGCAACCCGATTTTTTTGTTTTTTATATGGTTTTTAAAAACAAACGATAAAACTTCGGGCAAAGGGTTGACAAAAGGTTTGGGTTATATTAAAATGAAACCGACACTTTTTTACACATAAACGTTTTAATTACGTAAAAGACTTTTTGTAAGAGGGCGTAATGGCGGAAAGATTTTTAGCTCACGTTTTGCCGGCAACCGAAAACTCGGAAAGAAAAGAACAAAGTATTATCGATCATCTTGAAAAAACTGCGGAACTTGCAAGTAATTTCGCGGTTTGTTTCGGCGCGGAAAATTTTGCGTACAGGTGTGGATTACTGCACGATATAGGCAAGTATTCCGAGTCTTTTCAGAAACGAATACGCGGAGAAAACATTCGCACGGACCATTCTACGGCAGGAGCGTACGAGGCATACAGGTTGAAAGATTTACCTGCTGCTCTGGCGATTGCGGGGCATCACGCAGGCATTCCCGATTTTGGGAATAAAAGATTCGATACTGCTGAAAGCGGTACTTTTGCGGGAAGAATAAAAAAATGTCTTTCTTCGGGAGTCGATGACTACTCTTCGTACATGGGCGAGGTAAAGAACGTTTTTGAACAGCCCGGTAAAATCGGCAACGGCGAGGATATCTTCTTTTTTACGCATATGTTGTTTTCCTGTCTGGTGGACGCGGATTGGCTGGACACAGAAAATTTTATGACTTGCGGCAGAACGGAAAGAGGAACGGGCGAACCTATGGTCTGTTTGCAGGAAAAACTTTTGAAATATATTACTCCTTGGTTTGACAGTACGAAGCCTATAAACGTAAGACGATGTAAAATTCTTCGTGAGCTTATGGAAGCGGGAGATAAGCCCAAGGGATTATATACGCTGACCGTTCCGACGGGCGGAGGTAAAACCGTTTCTTCGGTTGCTTTTGCATTGAAAAACGCATTGAAGAACGGGCTGAGAAGAATTATTTACGTTATTCCGTATATGAGTATAATCGAACAGACGCAAACGGTTTTCGAAGACATTTTCGGCAGAGAAAACGTCGTCGCGCATTATTCCAACGTCAGGTACGATACCGATGAAAACGGAGAAATTGACGAAAAAGATAAAAGGAGGTATCTTGCCTCCGAGAACTGGGACGCGCCGATAATCGTAACGACCGCCGTTCAGTTTTTTGAATCGTTGTTCGGAAACAAGCCGTCCGTTTGTCGGAAACTTCATAATATTGCGGAAAGCGTAATAGTTTTCGACGAAGCGCAGATGCTTCCGATTCATTTGTTGGAACCGTGCGTATGGGCAATTACCGAACTGGTTAAAAAGTTCTTCTGTACAGCCGTTTTATGTACGGCAACACAGCCGTCGCTCGGCGGTTTGATAAAAAAATATTATCACGACGAAGTTGCCGAACTTTGCTCGGATACAGACGATAACTACGAGTTTTTCAGAAGAGTAAATTACGTTTTTGACGGAGAAATAAGCGAAGAAGAATTGTCGGAAAGACTTTCGACGGAATATCAGACGCTTTGCATAGTGAATAACAGGAAACAGGCTCAGCGTCTGTTCCGCACGTTACCCGAAGAAGGAAGGTATCATCTTTCTACGGCTATGACGGCAAGCGACAGAAGAAAAATTCTTTCGGAGATAAGAAAGCGACTTAAAGAAGGGGAAATTTGTCGCGTCGTTTCGACGAGTCTTATCGAAGCGGGCGTGGACGTGGATTTTCCGAGCGTTTATAAATCGCTGTCGGGTCTGGATTCCGTTATTCAGGCGGGCGGACGTTGCAATAGAGAAGGAAAAAGAGACAAAGAAAAAAGCGTCGTTCATATTTTCAGAACAGACGAGAGAATTCCGCTCGGACTCAGACAAAACGTTGACGCGGCGGAGAGAGTCCTGCACGATAATACGGAAATCGATTCGCCGTCTGCCGTCAAAAAATATTTTGATTTTTTACTAAAACTTAAAGGCGACGAAGCGCTTGACGAGAAAAACATTATGGGACTTGTAAATGAATTGAAATTCAGCGAAGTTGCAGAAGAATTCAAAGTAATAGGAAGAAAGGGTTTTACGATTTATATTCCGAACGGTGAAGGAAAGGAACTTATCGAAAGATTGGAAAAATTCGGACCGAGCAGAAGCCTTATGAGAAAACTCGGCGAATACGCGGTGTCTGTTTACGACGGACAATTTTCGGAACTTGAAAGACTCGGCGCCGTCAGAAAAATTTCGGATGATATCGCGGTTTTGACGACGCTTAATTATTATGACGAACAAACGGGGCTTAATCTTTCGCCCGAAGGCGGAGAAGCCTTTATGTTTTAAAAAACAAAGGAGGGAAAATGGCTGTAAAAGTTGAAGTGTGGGGCAAGTATGCTTGTTTTACGCGGCCGGAACTTAAAGTCGAGCGAATGAGTTATGACGTTATGACTCCGTCTGCTGCAAGAGGTATCCTCGAAGCGATTTATTGGCATCCCGGATTGCGTTGGGTACCGGACAGAATTTATGTTCTTAATCCTATACGTATGACGGGTATCCGCCGTAACGAAGTTAAGAGCAAGATTTCCGCACGCAATGTAAAACAAGTAATGGAAGGAAGAAACGAAGAACTCGCAATCTATACGAGCGAGGATATTCAACAGAGAGCGGCAACCGTTCTCGAAGATGTAAGATACGTTATCGAAGCTCATTTCGTTATGACGGACAAGGCAAACGCTTGCGACAATGAAGGAAAATTCTGCGATATTATGCGTCGCAGGCTGGAAAAAGGTCAGTGTTATTATCAGCCTTGTTTCGGAACGAGAGAATTCCCGGCGAATTTCAGACCGTGGAACGAAGATGAAATCGTGACGGCGTATCCCGACGAAGACAGAGATCTGGGGCTTATGCTTTTCGATATGGATTATTCCGATAAAGAAAATATTACCCCGACTTTTTTCAGAGCAAAACTTGTAAAAGGCGTTCTTAATATTCCGCAGGCGGAAAGCAAGGAGGTGCTGAGATGATACTTCAGTCGCTCATCGGGTTATATGAGAATCTTGCGAGAAAAGGGAAGCTTTCACGGCAAGGCTTTTCTTCGATAAAAATCAGTTACGCCGTGGAAATCGACAAAGAAGGAAACGTTCTTGGCATTCGGACTCTCGAAACCGTCGATTCGAAAGGGAAAAAGAAACCGCGCGAGTTCGTTCTTCCGTCGCCTCCGGGAAGATCGTCCGGGATCAAACCGCAATACCTTTGGGATAATTCCAAGTACATACTCGGCTTCGATACAGAGGGTGAAAATCAACAAAAGGCTTTGGAACGTTTTCAGGCGGCGAAAGAACTTCATACCGAATTCCTGAAAGATTCCGAAGATCCGTTTGCACAAGCCATCTGCGCGTTTTTTGCCAAATGGAAGCCTGAATTGGCGGATTCGATAATTGACAAGGATAAAAAAGAGACGATAGCAAAAAACGGAAATCTTACGTTTATGTTCGAAAACGAGTTTGCCGGAGACTCGGAAGCGCTTTGCCGTATATGGACGGAGCATTACGAGAAATCCGATACGACTGACGAAACAGAACCTTCTGCGATTTGTCTTGTTACGGGAGAATCTGTAATTCCCGAGGCAACTCACCCTAAGATTAAAGGAGTTTTAGGTCAAACTATGGGCGGTGCGTTGGTTTCGTTTAACGCCGACGCTTTTTGTTCTTTCAACAAGGAACAGAACAAAAACGCTCCCGTAGGGAAATACGCAGCTTTCGCTTACACCGAAGCTTTGAACTATTTGCTTTCCGATAAAAAACATTATAAGAAATTCGGGGATACTTACGTTCTCTATTGGGCGGAAAACGGCGACGAGCAGTACAGAGATTATTTCAGTATTTCTCTTGAAGGAAACAACGATTCAGACGGAAATGTTTCAAACGAAGACCTTAACGAAATAATGAAGAAACTTTCTCTCGGAATTGAGTGCGATTGGAAAGGCTTACCGCTGAATCCCGAAAATCGTTTTTACATTCTCGGAATTTCGCCCAACGCGTCGAGGTTATCGGTCAGATTCTTTTTAAGAGATTCTTTCGGCGGCTTCGTAGAAAATCTGCGTGAACATTACGAAAGACTCAGGATAACAGGGATAGGTTACGGCGGAGCAACGAATCTTTCTTTGTGGAGAGTATTGAACGAAACCGTAAATCAGAAATCAAAAGATAACAGTCCAAAGCCACAGCTTGCGGGAGATATGTTAAGAGCGGTTTTGACGGGCGGAAGGTATCCTTCTACGCTTTATCAGGGCGTTATGCTCAGGATTAAAGCCGAACATGATATAAAACAAAATAAAGCTGCCGTTATCAAAGCTTATTTAATGCGTAATACGAATGAATACAAGGAGGTTTTAACAGTGGAACTCAATGAAAATACAAGATATTTGCCGTATGTACTCGGACGGCTTTTTGCGGTTTTGGAAAAGATTCAGGAACGTGCGAGCGGCGGAAATCTTAATACGACGATAAAAAACAGGTATTTTACTTCTGCTGCGTCTACGCCTGCGGTCGTTTTTCCGACGCTTGTTGATTTAAGCGAAAAACACATGAGAAAACTCAAAGAAGGAGAAAAAGTGTATTTCGGTAAATTAAAAGGCGAACTTATGTCAAGAATTACCGAAGAATATCCGAGACATTTAACAATAAACGATCAGGGAATATTCCAGCTCGGATATTATCATCAGAAGCAGAAATTTTATGAAAAAGCGGATAATAAGGAGGATAAATAACAATGTTTGAAAATGCAATTAAAAATCGTTACGAATTCGTGATTCTTTTTGACGTTATCAACGGTAATCCCAACGGAGATCCCGACGCGGGAAATATGCCCAGAATAGATCCCGAAACCAATATCGGAATCGTTACCGACGTTTGTATAAAGCGCAAGATCAGAAATTACGTGGAAGCCGTAAAAGAAGGCGAAAAAGGTTACAATATCTACATAAAAAACAGCGTTCCTCTTAACCGTGCGGACAAAGAAGCCTTCGATTATTATCGTATAGACGAGAAAGATATTAAAAATATCAGGAAAGACGATCAGGATATCGACAGAAAGATAAGAGATTTTATGTGCGCCAATTATTTCGATATAAGAACGTTCGGCGCGGTTATGACTACTTTCGTAAAAGCTTCTCTCAACTGCGGACAGGTGAGAGGTCCCGTTCAGATCGGCTTTGCCCGTTCGGTAGAACCCGTTATTCCGCAGGAAATTTCCATAACGAGAGTTGCGATTACAACCGAAGCCGACGCAGAAAACAAAAAGACCGAAATGGGCAACAAACATATCGTTCCTTACGGTCTGTACCGTTGCGAAGGTTACGTGTCCGCTAATCTTGCAAGAAAAACCACCGGTTTTTCGGAAAGCGACTTAAATCTTTTATGGGAAGCTATCCTCAATATGTTTGAAACGGATCATTCGGCGGCGAGAGGAAATATGGCTGTCAGAAAGCTTATTGTTTTCAAACACGACTCCGAACTCGGAAACGCGCCTGCATGGAAACTTTTTGACGCCGTTTCCGTAAACAGAAAAGAAGACGTGGACGTTGCGAGAAAGTATTCCGATTACGAAGTATCCGTGGACGAAGAAAAGATTCCCGACGGAGTGAAAGTAATATACATGGGATAAACAATGAATATAAAGAGGAAGAATATCTGCAACTTTCGGGTTTGCAACACTTCCTCTTTTGCCGAAGACAATGGGCGCTCGTTCATATAGAAAATCAATGGCTGGATAATTTCCGTACCGCAGACGGAGAGATTATGCATGAACGGGCGCATAACGAAGGGCTTACCGAAAAGCGCGGAGATATTATCACGACGAGAGCGGTAAGAGTTTTTTCTCCGAAGCTGGGAATTTCCGGACAGTGCGACGTTCTGGAGTTTCATAAAAGCGAAGGGGGAATAGTTTTGCCTGACAGGGAAGGGCTGTGGACGCCTTTTCCCGTCGAATACAAGCGAGGTTCCTTTAAAAAAGAGAACTTCGACAGGGCTCAGCTGTGCGCTCAGGCAATGTGTCTCGAAGAAATGCTTTGCTGTGAAATTTCCGAAGGCGCACTTTATTACGGAGAGATCAGGCGGAGAGAAAAAGTCTTTTTTACGGATGATCTCAGAAGCGAAGTCAAAAAAGCTTTGGCAGAGATGCACGAGCTGTATAAAAGAGGCTATACTCCGAAAGTCAAAGCAAATAAAAGCTGTAAGGCGTGTTCTCTTGTAGATATTTGTCTTCCGGGGATGGAAAAGACCGGTAGCGTGTCAGACTATCTGAAAGAAAAAGCGGAGGAGGTTTTATGAAAAAGCTTCTGAATACCCTATTCGTTCTTTCTGAGGAAAGTTATCTGACTTTGGACGGAGAAAACGTCGTTATAAAGCAAGCCGATTCCGAGGTCGGAAGGTTTCCTTTACACGCCTTGGAAGCGATTTTTTCGTTTTCTTACGCAGGCGCGAGTCCCGCGCTTATGGGAGCTTGTGCAAAAAGAGGAATAAACCTTGCGTTTTTTACGCAGAGAGGAAGGTTTCTTGCGCGCACTGCAGGAGAATCGAGCGGAAACGTATTATTAAGACGCAAGCAGTACAGAATTGCCGACGATGATGCAAAAAGCGTTTTAATAGCGCGGAATATGATTTTCGGAAAGATTTATAACGCGCGTTCCGTGGTAAATCGTACGATAAGGGATCATTCTATGCGAGTGGATTCCCAAAAACTTACCGTTGTAAGCGATCGCTTGAAACAATCTATGACTTCGGCGATGGCGTCGGAAAATCCTTACGAATTGAGAGGAATAGAAGGCGACGCGGCGGGGGCGTATTTTTCGGTGATGGACGAAATGATATTGTCGGATAAAGAACATTTCTTTTTCAGGGACAGGAACAGACGGCCGCCGCTCGATAACGTGAACGCTTTGCTGTCGTTTGCCTATTCGCTGTTAACAAACGATTGCGCGTCGGCTTTGTCGGCGGTGGGGCTGGATCCCTATGTAGGCTTTTTTCATAAAGACAGACCGGGGAGAGTTTCTCTTTCTCTGGATATTATGGAAGAACTCAGACCTTGCCTTGCGGACAGATTCGTCCTTACCCTTATAAACAACAGGGTCGTAGGAGTTTCGGATTTTTTGCAGAGTGAAAGCAAAGCGGTAATTCTTACCGATGACGGCAGAAAAAAGTTTATAAAAGCATGGCAGGAAAGGAAAAAAGAAACCATAACGCATCCTTATCTTAAGGAAAAAATATCGTGGGGCTTGATTCCTTACGTGCAGGCACTTTTGCTTGCGAGATTTTTAAGAGGCGACCTTGACGGGTATCCGCCGTTTTTATGGAAGTAGATTATGCTTGTACTTATTACATATGACGTTAATACCGAGGATGCAGACGGTAAACGCCGATTAAGACAGATTGCGAAACAATGCGTGAATTACGGTCAGCGCGTTCAGAACAGTGTATTTGAATGTTTGCTTGACTCGGCGCAATTAAGAAGACTACAAAATAAACTTATTGAGATTATGGACGCGGAAAAAGACAGTCTGCGCTTTTACAATCTGGGCAACGGGTTTAGCAATAAAATCGAACATTTCGGAATAAAACCGGGATACGATCCGACAGACACGCTTATTATATGATTAGTGCGAAGTATAAGCTGTCATAAAAATCCGTGCAGGTTCGCACCGAAAAATGTCGAAAAGCGGTTGACTTTTTGACAAGAAGACGATATACTATAGACATAGTTTTTACTGCTTTATTCTTTCTTGGATTTTTTATATTTTTTTTGTTAATTTTTTTATAATTACGGGGTGTAATGATTAAAAAAGCACCTCTTTTGACAGTCGCTCCCTTTTATAGGGAGCGTGGATTGAAATTCACAAAGTAAAGCGGTGGTTTGAAAAATGAAAAATGTCGCTCCCTTTTATAGGGAGCGTGGATTGAAATAATTTTATCGCTAAAAACACTTGACAACCTACTGTCGCTCCCTTTTATAGGGAGCGTGGATTGAAATGGATAACGAAGGGCGCGATTTCGCGATGAGCAATCGTCGCTCCCTTTTATAGGGAGCGTGGATTGAAATGCCGCGCTCGGTCAAATCGCCGTCAGCTACGAGCTGTCGCTCCCTTTTATAGGGAGCGTGGATTGAAATGCACCAAATCCCTGTATAAGCACCCCGAGATTGCGTCGCTCCCTTTTATAGGGAGCGTGGATTGAAATGGTATTTGCTGATGACGAGGGGCACGATTTTGGCAGTCGCTCCCTTTTATAGGGAGCGTGGATTGAAATAAGTGTATTTTTAGGTGTTAGTAACGATTAACAATGTCGCTCCCTTTTATAGGGAGCGTGGATTGAAATGGTCTTTGCCGATGACAACGGCAACGATTTTGCGGTCGCTCCCTTTTATAGGGAGCGTGGATTGAAATTTCTTTTGTTGTAGCCCTAATATTAAAATCGGGAAAGGTCGCTCCCTTTTATAGGGAGCGTGGATTGAAATGAAAAATTCGCTATTGAGAAGCTCGCGGAAAGAGGGTCGCTCCCTTTTATAGGGAGCGTGGATTGAAATTAGCCGTATTTTTGGGTATTAGTAACGATTAACAATGTCGCTCCCTTTTATAGGGAGCGTGGATTGAAATGCCTCGCTCCGTCAAATCGCCGTCAGCTACGAGTTGTCGCTCCCTTTTATAGGGAGCGTGGATTGAAATCCCACTAACTGTTAGTGGGATACTGATAATCAATGTCGCTCCCTTTTATAGGGAGCGTGGATTGAAATCGTTAAATCGCCGTCAGCTACGAGCTTGGCGAGCAGTCGCTCCCTTTTATAGGGAGCGTGGATTGAAATGACAATAGGATATATCCTATTGATTATCAGCATCGTCGCTCCCTTTTATAGGGAGCGTGGATTGAAATGAGAAATTCGCTATTGAGAGGCTCGCGGAAAGAGTCGCTCCCTTTTATAGGGAGCGTGGATTGAAATAAGACTTTTATGACAGTATTAAAAATCATTTTTTGTCGCTCCCTTTTATAGGGAGCGTGGATTGAAATGATAAATGTAAACTCTCTCCGTAAACTTTAGAAAGTCGCTCCCTTTTATAGGGAGCGTGGATTGAAATAGACTTTTGAGTATACTTTGGAGGTAAGAAGAAGTCGCTCCCTTTTATAGGGAGCGTGGATTGAAATATCTTCCAATTTTCCCGGGGGATGTACCCATTCCCGTCGCTCCCTTTTATAGGGAGCGTGGATTGAAATTCAGACAAACTTATGAGATATGTTAAAGAGTTATAGTCGCTCCCTTTTATAGGGAGCGTGGATTGAAATCCATTGTAAGGAAATCAAAGAGAAACTGGATGAAGTCGCTCCCTTTTATAGGGAGCGTGGATTGAAATGTGCAAAATATAACCGTTTCATATTTTTTTTCTCGTCGCTCCCTTTTATAGGGAGCGTGGATTGAAATAAAACATTTGTCAGGATAAATAAAATTCTCTGAAGTCGCTCCCTTTTATAGGGAGCGTGGATTGAAATAAAACCCAGATAAAGAGGCTCGCCGTTGTCGTATTGTCGCTCCCTTTTATAGGGAGCGTGGATTGAAATCGTCTGTATAGCGTTAACCACAACCTGACTAAGCGTCGCTCCCTTTTATAGGGAGCGTGGATTGAAATGATAGCGGTCATATTGCTTGACAATGTGTCCGAGTCGCTCCCTTTTATAGGGAGCGTGGATTGAAATAAAACATTTGTCAGGATAAATAAAATTCTCTGAAGTCGCTCCCTTTTATAGGGAGCGTGGATTGAAATAAAACCCAGATAAAGAGGCTCGCCGTTGTCGTATTGTCGCTCCCTTTTATAGGGAGCGTGGATTGAAATCGTCTGTATAGCGTTAACCACAACCTGACTAAGCGTCGCTCCCTTTTATAGGGAGCGTGGATTGAAATGATAGCGGTCATATTGCTTGACAATGTGTCCGAGTCGCTCCCTTTTATAGGGAGCGTGGATTGAAATAAAACATTTGTCAGGATAAATAAAATTATCCGAACGTCGCTCCCTTTTATAGGGAGCGTGGATTGAAATATTTTTTGGGAATGGGTCATCCCCTGGGAAATCCGTCGCTCCCTTTTATAGGGAGCGTGGATTGAAATAGCCGGTGTTTTTTCGGTTGCGAGTTTGTCGGAAAGTCGCTCCCTTTTATAGGGAGCGTGGATTGAAATAGCGGATTGAGCGGACTTGCGGACTTGTTGGAAAGTCGCTCCCTTTTATAGGGAGCGTGGATTGAAATGTTGTGTAGATAACTACAACGATGGTAAGAAAGCCGGTCGCTCCCTTTTATAGGGAGCGTGGATTGAAATGTCAGATACGGTATAGAAGAACCGGTGGAGTATTGTCGCTCCCTTTTATAGGGAGCGTGGATTGAAATGTCGGTTAATGCTGTTAAAGGAAGAACCTTGATAAGTCGCTCCCTTTTATAGGGAGCGTGGATTGAAATCTTATCAGCTTAAACATTACATTACTCTTCCCAATGTCGCTCCCTTTTATAGGGAGCGTGGATTGAAATCTTAGTGGCATAAGTGTCTGCCACATCGGTACTCGTCGCTCCCTTTTATAGGGAGCGTGGATTGAAATAACGATATCGCTAATAAGTTTGTCGGCTTGTTTGTCGCTCCCTTTTATAGGGAGCGTGGATTGAAATAAATTTATCAGTTAAAACGATTGACGATATACAAGTCGCTCCCTTTTATAGGGAGCGTGGATTGAAATATCAAGAAAGATGTAAACTTGCACCACAGACGAAATGTCGCTCCCTTTTATAGGGAGCGTGGATTGAAATTCCTTATTATTGAATCGAATCCTTGTAATTTTACCGTCGCTCCCTTTTATAGGGAGCGTGGATTGAAATATAACGTTGTTATTAAGTAACTTAGGGATAATGTCGTCGCTCCCTTTTATAGGGAGCGTGGATTGAAATCGATTTGCCGTTAACCTTAACGATATCGCTAAGTCGCTCCCTTTTATAGGGAGCGTGGATTGAAATATCTTAGAAGCAAGAAGAGCTACAAGTCTATCGCCGTCGCTCCCTTTTATAGGGAGCGTGGATTGAAATTCTATCGATGATGAGTCCATTAAGAGATTGGAAGGTCGCTCCCTTTTATAGGGAGCGTGGATTGAAATTGCAGGCAATGCCGTCTATGCACCGATACACGCAGGTCGCTCCCTTTTATAGGGAGCGTGGATTGAAATCAAGAACGATACCGCCAATATCACTTGCCGAAGCGTCGCTCCCTTTTATAGGGAGCGTGGATTGAAATTAAAAATGGTAGAAATTATACCGCTACTATTAAAATGTCGCTCCCTTTTATAGGGAGCGTGGATTGAAATTACGAGCGCCGTTAATGTTTATCAAACACCACGCGTCGCTCCCTTTTATAGGGAGCGTGGATTGAAATCAAACACATATACTTTAATTCGCTATAACTACAGTCGCTCCCTTTTATAGGGAGCGTGGATTGAAATAATGTACTCGCCGTAACGGCTGAGATTGCTGCAAGTCGCTCCCTTTTATAGGGAGCGTGGATTGAAATCAATCTTGTAATAACTCAGTTATCGGAAGCATTGTCGCTCCCTTTTATAGGGAGCGTGGATTGAAATAAATTTATCAGTTAAAACGATTGACAATATACAATGTCGCTCCCTTTTATAGGGAGCGTGGATTGAAATTGTTATAGAAATATGGTTGCCTTTTTACGGAAAAGTCGCTCCCTTTTATAGGGAGCGTGGATTGAAATAAGAATGTTTGAAAGTGTTATACAAGCAGGTGTTGTCGCTCCCTTTTATAGGGAGCGTGGATTGAAATCCGGACGGAGACAATTCGACGATACCGAGCACGGCGTCGCTCCCTTTTATAGGGAGCGTGGATTGAAATTAATTATTGGTCTATCGGTGATACGAAAACAATGACGTCGCTCCCTTTTATAGGGAGCGTGGATTGAAATGACATTCCGAAGTCGTGACCAGCATTGTCCGCAAAGTCGCTCCCTTTTATAGGGAGCGTGGATTGAAATATATCTGTCAGGTAAGCGTGCATTAGGATTTTTTTCGTCGCTCCCTTTTATAGGGAGCGTGGATTGAAATAAGTATTTTACCGATAGAAAAATAGAAGTTTTCGAGTCGCTCCCTTTTATAGGGAGCGTGGATTGAAATCTGGGGGATGTCCTGGGGGATGTCCTGGGGGATGTCGCTCCCTTTTATAGGGAGCGTGGATTGAAATGTATGGTAAGAACGTAGACGGAACAGCTAAATTCGTCGCTCCCTTTTATAGGGAGCGTGGATTGAAATCAAGAACGATACCGCCAATATCACTTGCCGAAGGTCGCTCCCTTTTATAGGGAGCGTGGATTGAAATAAAGGTGGTGTTCTTTATATATCTAACGATTTGGGTCGCTCCCTTTTATAGGGAGCGTGGATTGAAATGAAATAATCGCGGTCGACTATATCTCCGGCGGAATGTCGCTCCCTTTTATAGGGAGCGTGGATTGAAATACGCGGAACACATCCATTTAACTTCTAAAGAGTTTGTCGCTCCCTTTTATAGGGAGCGTGGATTGAAATTTTGTTTGAAGTGATGTTATATGCTTGACATTTGGTCGCTCCCTTTTATAGGGAGCGTGGATTGAAATCGAGTTTCGAGTTGTTAGTTGATATTTTGACATGTCGCTCCCTTTTATAGGGAGCGTGGATTGAAATCGACGGTGACACACCGTACCATCTGTCCGTCACATGTCGCTCCCTTTTATAGGGAGCGTGGATTGAAATTTGATTTGTGCACGGCGCTAAGGAATTATGCAACGGTCGCTCCCTTTTATAGGGAGCGTGGATTGAAATCTGCATTATCGATAACTTGCCCGTAGCGGACTTAACGTCGCTCCCTTTTATAGGGAGCGTGGATTGAAATATCCCGATAGTCACTTACAAAAAGGAACGAGTAGTCGCTCCCTTTTATAGGGAGCGTGGATTGAAATCAATGTACCTACCGCAGAACGCTCTTTATAGTCGGGTCGCTCCCTTTTATAGGGAGCGTGGATTGAAATATAGTAAACTTTTTGTACCGTATAAGAAGTTATACGTCGCTCCCTTTTATAGGGAGCGTGGATTGAAATGCCTTGCGATATATTCCAACATTTGAGGCAATTTTGTCGCTCCCTTTTATAGGGAGCGTGGATTGAAATGTCGAGAATCCGCACTTGAAAAAAATAAGCCCTGTCGCTCCCTTTTATAGGGAGCGTGGATTGAAATAAGCATAAACACACAATGTGTCGATATAGAAGTGGTCGCTCCCTTTTATAGGGAGCGTGGATTGAAATTTATGGGGGACGCTCCCGTTCTGTTCGGCGATATGTCGCTCCCTTTTATAGGGAGCGTGGATTGAAATTATATCTAACGCCAAATTGATGTACTTACTCGAAGTCGCTCCCTTTTATAGGGAGCGTGGATTGAAATCGTTATCAATGCCTATACCATTAACAGACAGTTGGTCGCTCCCTTTTATAGGGAGCGTGGATTGAAATTTTCTACCGTTTATATAAGTTAAAATAGCTGATAGTCGCTCCCTTTTATAGGGAGCGTGGATTGAAATGGTTTTTACAGACATACTTTAATCCTCCTTTTTCGTCGCTCCCTTTTATAGGGAGCGTGGATTGAAATCTGTGAATGTACCACCTGTATCTCCAAGCATAATGTCGCTCCCTTTTATAGGGAGCGTGGATTGAAATTTAAACACATCCATAATTTCGAACGCTCTGACATGTCGCTCCCTTTTATAGGGAGCGTGGATTGAAATGATCGACAAGTTGAGATGGGCGGGAGATTAATCGAGGTCGCTCCCTTTTATAGGGAGCGTGGATTGAAATGTAAATTTTTGCAAGAGCGTCTCCAACGTCAAAACGTCGCTCCCTTTTATAGGGAGCGTGGATTGAAATTCCTTTTTTTTTGTCGTCCGTGCGGATTAAACGCGTCGCTCCCTTTTATAGGGAGCGTGGATTGAAATGTCAAGTAGTCACCTAACTCTTCCTTAGTGGCATAGTCGCTCCCTTTTATAGGGAGCGTGGATTGAAATTTTGTTCACCAATGCGTTTTGTTTCAGACGGTGTTTCTCTGCGCCGGCCTTTTTTTATGCTCCCAAACTCCTTTTTCAGTCCTTTTCTAGTATGACTTTACTCCCCGAAAACGTCAAAAAACCCACGCAAAACCCATTTCAACCCATTCACGCTTTTTCATTGGCGTATGATATAATCGTAGATGTTACAACGACATCACATTTTGGTACATTTCGGTCACATCGATGTCCTTGTATTTGCCAAATTCCCGTGGTATAGTTGTAACCGTTAAGACAAAACCGCAAGTATGGATAAGTCGGGGTAAACGTCGGACTATACGCACATACAACCCAAAGTATCCGCTAATTGCCCGTAAATGCTACGTTTAGTTACTTTCGCTAAAATTTTACTTGTGGTATAGTTGTAACGCAATCGAATAGTCAAAGGCGTATAGCAAAAATAGCAAGCCGAGTTTTTAAGTCAGGAGCGAACTAACTATCAAACGGCGTAAGGACAGATAGCGAAAAGCATTACACC
>CAVJWC010000020.1:0-20585 GCA_963653425.1 Eubacterium sp.
ATAAGCCTTTGTCAACAGTTTTCTGAAAGAAACTTGAGAAGTGTTTTTCATTTTTGAAGTCCGTTCACTTCGAAAGGCTTAATTACCGTTAAGATTTCAAGGTCCGTCGCCGTCTCACTGACAGCTTGGTCATTATATAACACTTCCCGGAAAAAAGCAATAGTTTTTTGCGATATTCTTAAACATTCTTTTTCTTTTTTATTTCAACCAAACGCCTTTATTCAGGGCTTTTTGCCCTCCGAGAGGCTTTCCTTCGTTTTTCTCTCGATTTTAGCGAAAAAGCCGTCCGAATCGACTTTTCCGCTCCTGTTGAACCGCCCGACGGTCATGGATTCGCACCCTCTGCTTATCACACTCACTCTTTCGTTGCAGGTCAGAGCTATTCCGCAACCCCTTTCTTTCAGGATTTTAACCGTACTTTCCGAATAAGCTCCGTAGGGGTAAACGAAAGTCCGCGGTTTTTCCCCGGTAACGGCTTCGATTATCGCCTGATTTTTTTCGTAATCCCGAACGAAAACGCCTTCGTAAGTCCCGAAATCCTCTCCGCGCTTCCGAGTCGCGCCCTTTCTTCCGTTTTTGACGGAATGAAGGTCGTAGGTGTGGTTTGCAATCTCGACCAGCCCGCTTTTATAGAGTTCGCCTATTTGTTCCTTGTTAAGATTGCTGTAATAATTACTCTGTCTTTGTCCGCGTTCCCTTTCCGTGAAACTGCCCACAACGGCAATCGTCGCTTTGAAGCCGTACTTTTTAAGAAGGGGCAGAACGTAGGTGTAGTTGTTGTAAAAGCCGTCGTCAAAGGTAATCAGAACGGGCTTTTCGGGAATTTCGCCTTTGCCATCGATAAAATCGGCGACTTCGCGCGCAAAAATCGGCGTGTACCCAAGCCGAAGGATATTGCGGAAATCCTTTTCAAGCTCGTTCGGATGAACGACGTAATTCCCGACTCCGCCCGAGTTCACGCTGTGATACATAATCGCAGGAAGCGCGACTTTGCCGCCCTCTCCCGCACTTGCCGTTGACTTTTCGGCGTTCATGCGCATATCAAGCGTGTTCGTTCTCATATCTAAAGCGTTCATGCGCATATCTGTGTTATCCATACTCATATCAAGCGAAGCGTTCATACTCGTATCGAGAGCGTTCATGCGCATATCTAAACTGTCCGTACGCATATCGGGCTTTTCGCGTTGCAAAAACAGGCGGCACGGGACGCAAAGGACAATAATTATCGCCGAAATAAAAAGGACGCAAACTTTTCTCATAAGTTAAGTATGCGTCCGTGTGGTTTTATTATTCGGTTAAACGGGTTTTACTCTTTTCGGGTTTTGCTTTGCTCTTTAAGCTTTTCGGAAATCGCTCGCGCTTTCAGTTGCGGTCGTCTGTCGAAGCTTTTTCGTTTCAAACCCGAAAACCCAAAAGTTTTTACTCTTTTTCAAGAAGTTTCATACTGAAATCCAATCTACTGAGGGACTTTTCTTTACCGAGAAGTTCTGCGATTTCTGTTGCTCCGCCAGGGGTAGAAGCCAATCCCGAAAGCGCGACTCTTACCGGCCAGAAAATCTGTCCGTTCTTACAGCCAAGCTTTGCGATAATTTCGTTCAGGGCTTCGTGTACGCCGTGTTCGCTCCAATCGTCGAGTTTTTCGAGGCGTTCGCGCACTATGGGAAGATACTCTTTCGAAAGAGCCTTGTCGGTCTTCATTTTTTTGTGAACGAAAAGTTCGGTGTCGTATTCCACGAAGTCGTCGAGGAAGGAAACCAACGCGGGAATTTCGTCAAGGCGGGAAATTCTCGTCTGACAAAGCTTACTTAAAAGAACGTAATCGTACTTTCCGCCCGCCGCTACGGACTTATCAAGCCAGGGGGAAGCTATCTTTACGAATTCTTCAAGAGGCATCTGCTTGATGTATTCGGAATTAAGCCAATTGAGCTTGTTTTCGTCGAAAATGGAATTGCTTCTCGAAATGCCGTCGATGTCGAAAGCTTCGAGCATTTCGTTAAAGGTCATTTTTTCGCGGTTATCCTTGGGCGCCCAACCCAAAAGAGTTATATAGTTCAGAATGGCGTCTTTAAGGTAGCCTTTGTTTATAAGGTCTTCGTAACTTGCCGAACCGTCGCGCTTACTGAGTTTATGCTGAGCGTCTTTCATTATGGACGGAAGATGGATATACATCGGTCTTTCCCATCCGAAAGCGTCGTAAAGCATATTGTACTTGGGTGTACTCGTCAGATACTCCGAACCTCTCATAACAACGGTTATGTTCATAAGATGGTCGTCGATAACGTTAGCGAAGTTATAGGTAGGCATTCCGTCCGACTTTATGAGAATCTGATCTTCCATTTCGTTATTGTCTACGGTTATGTCGCCGAAAACCAGATCGTGGTAGGTATTCGCACCTTCGGTTTCGGGAACGTTCTGACGGATAACGTAAGGTTCGCCCGCGGCAAGTCTTCTTTCGACTTCTTCTTTACTGAGGTGCAGGCAGTGTTTATCGTACTTTCTCGCACCGTTAACGTCGGGAAGAGATTCGAGCCTTTCTTTAGAGCAGAAACAATAGTAAGCCGCGCCTTTTTCGACCAGCTGTTTTGCGTATTCGAGATAGCCCGTCTTTCTTTCGCTCTGAACGTAAGGACCGTACGGACCTCCTACGTCGGGACCTTCGTCGTATATAAGTCCCGTTTCTTTAAGCGTTCTTATGATAACGTCGACGGCACCTTCGACAAGACGGTTTCTGTCGGTGTCTTCTATACGAAGAACGAACTGACCGTTGTTTTTCTTTGCGTAAAAATATGCGTAAAGCGCGGTTCTCAGACCGCCGACGTGAAGATAACCCGTAGGACTGGGGGCAAATCTTGTTCTTATTACTTTATTTTCCATAGATTCCTCCGAAAAAATCAGAATTATGCCGTTAAATTATAGCATATAATCGAAAAAAAGTGTATAATAAAGCCGAAGGTTTTTGAAAAATTTACTCAGGAGGCTGATTTTATGGAAAAAGCTCTTAAAATACTTCACGATAATTTCGACGAAATGATTAAAACCATTCAGAAAGTCATATCTTTCGATACTGTAAGAAAAGATCCCGACGGAATATATCCCTTCGGAAAGACTACCGCGGAATGTCTCGATTACGTTCTTGACCTTGCAAAGAAGTTGGGTGCAAACGACGTCGTTAACTGCGATTATTACGCAGGTCACGCAGATTTCGGCGAAGGCGAAGAGGTCGTCGGTATTCTCGGACACCTCGACGTAGTTCCCGTATCCGATCACGGCTGGATTTATCCCCCCTTCTCGGGAACAGTCGCGGACGGCAGAATTTACGGCAGAGGTTCCATCGACGACAAAGGTCCGGCTATATGTTGTTTATACGTAGTAAAAGCCCTTATGGACAGCGGTTTCAAACCGGGAAAGAAAATCCGTCTTATTTTCGGTTGCGACGAAGAAATGGGGTCGAGCTGTATAGCTCACTACAAAACCAAGATAAAGATGCCCGATATAGGCTTTACGCCCGACGGAGAATTCCCCTGTCTTAACGGCGAAAAAGGTCTTTTCCAGCCCAATATCGATTTCGGTAAACTTCCCGACGAAGTTCTCGACGTCCGCGCGGGCGACAGAGTAAACATCGTTCCCGATATATGCACGGCAAAACTCAGCCTTAAAGCCGACCTTTCCGCTCTCAAAGGCGCGGATTACGTAACGGTTGAAAAACAGGCTGACTGCTACCTTCTGACGGCAAAGGGCGTTTCCTGCCACGGTTCCACTCCCGAACAGGGCGATAACGCTACCTGGAAAATCGTTCGCGCTCTTCACGTTCTCTATCCCGAAAACTCCACTCTTACCTTCCTCTTCGATAAGATGATTACCGATACCGACGGAACGACCTGGGGACTTCCTCTTTGCGACGCACAGAGCGGAAAAATCTCCGTAAGTATGAACGTTCTTCGTCTTACGGAAGAAAATCACCTCGCCGTAGGCATAGATATGAGATTCCCCGTAACTTACACGGTAGAACAGGTTAAACAAGCCGTTATAGACAACAGCCCCTCCTTTATGAAGTTCATAACCGCGGGCGGAACCAATCCTCTTTACGTTCCCGCAGACAGCTTCCTCGTCAAGACTCTTCTCGATTCCTATAATTCCGTTACGGGCGAAAACGCAAAGGCAAAAGTTATCGGCGGAGGAACTTACGCAAAGTCGATGAAAAACTGCGTGGCTTTCGGACCCGAATTCGAAGGCGACGAACAGACGATGCACCAGACGAACGAATACATAAGTCTCGAAAGACTTCGTCAGATGGCGGATATTTACCTTAAAGCCATCTACACCCTCGCTAAATAAAAGTCAGGAAAACTGAAACCAATAACTCTATAAACGAAGAACGCCTCACGGAAAGTTTCCGCGGGGCGTTTTTGATTATTATAATCAAATTCAACGTTATATAGTTCGTTATCGCAGATTAAGCGGTATTGCATAGGTTAAACCGAAAAAACGTAGCTTTTTTCGTAAAAAGCCATATGGAACGGCAAAAACGATTACCAGGAAATCGGCGTTCTTCCCATTTCGGCAAGAAAGTCGTTGGTCGCTGAAAAGTGTCTGCAACCGAAAAAGCCGTTATACGCCGACAGCGGACTCGGGTGCGCCGATATAAGCACGAGATGCTTTGACTTATCTATAAGCGAAGCTTTGGAGGCGGCGGGTTTTCCCCACAAGAGAAAGACGCAGGGAACGTCCCCTCTTCCTATCTCTTTTATAACGTTGTCGGTAAAGGTTTCCCAGCCCCGTCCTTTATGAGCCATGGGTTTGCTTCTTTCGACGGTAAGCAGGCTGTTAAGCAGAAGAACGCCCTGCTCTGCCCACGGACGAAGGTCTCCGCCCTTTATATGCGAATCTCTTTTAAGGTCGGAACGGATTTCCTTAAAGATATTGACTAAACTCGGCGGAACGGGAACGCCTTCGGGAACGGAAAAACTCAGTCCCATAGCCTGCCCGGGCTGATGATAGGGGTCCTGCCCCAAAATAACGACTTTTACGTCGTTTCTGTCGGTCAGTCTGAAACACTCGAAAACCTTTTCTCTCGGCGGAAAAATCACCGCGTTTTCTTTGCTGCGACCGCGCAGGAAGTCTTCGAGACGGCGGAAATATTCCTTCCCGGTCTCTCTCTCGAAAAAGTCTTTCCAACCGTTTTCGGGGAAATTAAAAAGCTCTCCGTATCTGCAATTACCGTCGAGGCTTTCGTTTTTCAGCGAGCTTTCCGTCAACGGTTGCGACGAAGAGTTTTTTCCGCTCTGCGTAAAACCGCCGTTTTCCGTCTGAAAATCACTATTTTCCGTCTGAAATTCGGCGTTTTCGCGGTTTTTCACCTCTTTTTCGTAATTAAAAAAGTCAAGCTGACCGTCTTTATAAATATCGTCTTCGTTAGTCGCGCTCAATTTGTTACCTCTCTGAACTTCGTCCGTTTGAGAATAACAAACTCGCGCATTTTTGTCAAGGCTTTTGTGAGTTTTTGGCTTTAAGACTCAAAAATCGTCCGCAAAGTCTGCCACGGACAAGGCTTTCGGAAGAGTCGGTTAATACTCAGAAACAAACCCGAAAATCGTGAAAGTCGTTTTAAGACCCGAAAAACAAACCGAAAAAACGTTAAAGGGCAAAAGGGCTTACAAAGAGACTTTCTGCGAATTTGATTCCGGCTTCCGAAAAGTCAGTCTCGGCTCCCCGATTGGTTCCTTACTTGGCTTCTTATCGGCTTCTTAAAGGAAGGGCGTTTTGACTTATAAAAGGAAGTCAGACTTGGCTTCTTAAAAGAGAAGTTACGTCGGGTTTTACGGCTTTACCGCTGAAAGCGTCCTGAAAAGCCAGAAAATACCCGCGTTTACCTTCGGGCGCGAAATACACGAAAATATCGTCCTGCTTTTTCATATACTTTTCGGGCATTGCAAAGCAAATATAAAGCGGTTTGCCCGAGCTGAGAATCATTCCTTGCGCGAAAAAGGCTTCTCCGCGCGGAATTTTCACCCAATAGGACTCCCTGAACGCCTTTATAAGAGGAGGAAAAGGCTTGTTGTCGCTGAAAACCTTTATAAGCTCCGTTGATTTTTCCCTATAAAAACACCGCTTTTCTTTGAGAAGCGAAAGAGCTTTCGTAATAAAAGCGTCTTTGTTTCCGCCCGAAGAACAGGCGTAAGCCACGGGAAGCTTTTCGCCCTCCTTTTCGATAACAAGAAGAGCTTCCGTCCGAATTGAACAGTCGAGCTTTTCGGTAACGAAATAGTCTTCGGAAAGTGTTATTCCGCTCATTACGAACTTTTCTCCGCACCTTAAAACGAGACTCCAATCGTCTGCCGAAGAGGGAGGAAGGTCGGAAAAAACCGTCCGCACTCCGTCCTTACCGTCTTCCCGCGACTCGATATGCAAAAGTCCCGAGATTATTCCCGAAGACCCGAAAGGTTTGCCGACTTGCGAAAAAATTATCGTTTTTCTTATGAAATTCATGCTCTTTTCCTCCGCTACGGTGATAATACTCAGCTTTCCGTTTTCGTAAACGCAACGCTTATCTTCTTTTTCGTAGTATAACGTAAATTTTACGGCAAAAATTGTCTTTTCCGAGCGAAAAAACGCGCTTATTACAACAAACGGGAAAAATACTTGACAAAGCGCCCTTCACTTTGTATACTTTAATTAAATAAACTCACGAGGCGCGTATGCACGTTATTTCGCTTGAAACCGAAGGCTTCCGCAACCTTAAAAAGCAGACGGTTTTTTTCGATCCCGAACTGAATATCATATGCGGAGAAAACGCTCAGGGTAAAACCAACGCGCTCGAAGCCGTGTGTCTTTGCGCCCTCGGCAAATCTCCAAGAACGGATAAGGAAAAGGAACTTATCGCTCACGGAGAGAAAAACGCGCGCGTGAAAGTGGAATTCGCGTCGAGATTCGGAAGCGCCGGTATAGACTTCGCTTTTTTGGGCGGAAAACGCAGAATTGCCGTAAACTCCGTTCCGATTATGCGCACGGGCGACCTTATGGGTTACTTCAACGCGGTGTGGTTCTCCCCCGACGAACTAAGACTTATCCGCGAAGGACCGGTAGAGCGCAGAAGATTTATGGATATAGACGTATGTCAGACGGACAAGACCTATCTCGACACGCTGACCCGTTTCAACAAAGCTCTTTCTCAGCGAAATAACCTTCTTCGCGAACACTTTTCTTCTTCATCCATAGGCGATATGCTTTCGGTGTGGGATCAGATTCTTTCCAGAGAAGGCGCCAAGCTTATCCGAAAAAGAAGAGAATTCATAACCCGACTTGCGCCTTTGGCTACGGAAGTTCATTACGGACTTTCGGGTAGCAGAGAGAAACTTTCGGTAAAATACGTCACGCAGATAGAAGGCAATTCTCTTACGGAAATAACCGCAAGTTATTCTGAAAAGCTTCTTTCTTCGCGGGAAAAAGACCTTTCTATGAAATACACGTCGGCAGGAGCTCAACGCGACGACGTAAGACTTACTTTCGAAGAGGGAGAAAACGACGACGTCGACGTAAGAACCTACGGTTCGCGCGGACAACAACGAACGGCTGCTCTGGCTCTTAAAATCGCAGAAACGCGGGTTATGTACGAAACTACGGGAGATTATCCCGTACTTCTTCTCGACGACGTGCTTTCGGAACTCGACGACGCAAGAAAAAAACGACTTCTCGAACTCAAAGGCGGAGTTCAGATTATAATGACTTCGGCTAACCCCGTGGAATCCGTAAAAGGCAAGATTCTGACGGTAAAAAACGGCGTTATAACCTGAAACGAACGCTGTAAAACCAAACAAGCCGAATAAAAGGAGTATGACAATGAAAAAGAACCTTGTATATGAAATCCTGCTGGGCGTTCTCGCGCTGATCGTGGTCGGAGGTTTTATTGCGGAAATCACTCTCGCTATCGGATTTTCCGCGCCCTGGTACGTGATTTTCTGGTCGATTTTAACGCCCATAATCGCGCTGTATTTTATCGGACGTAAGCTTAGCGCTCTCATTCAGAAAGATAAAGAAGAAAAAAGCCGAGCCGTAAACGCAGACAAAACTTCGGAAAAAACCGAAACTTCTTCCGAAAAGACCGACGAAAGCGATAAAGAAAATTCCGCCGAAAAGGATAATAACGATGCCGACAAAAACGATAATAACGGCGAAAAGGATAAGAACGAATAACAAGTCGGGCGAAAACGATAAGAACGAATAATCAAGACGAATAATTAAAAACAAACAAGCCTCCGTAGAAACTACGAAGGCTTTTATTGTATAAATATTCGGTTTAATTAAAGCAATAAGGCTGAACCGGTTTATTCCCGTAAAAGCCGGGGAATAAAGACCGAAACGCTTAAATATCCGAACTTCCGAATTCGTTCCAGATAATGCGCATGATATTGCCTTTCAGGGTTTTTACGGCGTCGTCGACGTTATTATAACGCGCGGAAACGCCTACGATCTGTCCTTTGAATCCGAAACAAAGGGTAATGAGATACAACTCGTCCGTCTCGGATTTTTCAGCCTGAACGTAAATAGGAAGGCTTTTTGACGTATCGTCGGTGAGATAAACGGGTTCGGAATATCCTTCGGCAAGCGTAAGTTTACTTACGTCTACGGTAGCGTCGTCGGTGTTGGTCGCCGTTAAAACGAAACCGCCTCCGCCCGAACGGGTATAAACTATCTCGTACTGCGTGATAAACTTGTCGTTATCGCGCTTTTTCATATCTTCGTAGCTGAGTTTCTTGCTGAAAAGCAAAGTTCCCTTAGCCGTGTAACCGTCCGCGCTGAAATCGGGAACGAGTTTTCCTTCGCCTACGCGGGCTTTGATTTCTTCGAAAGAAACTCCCGTAAGTTCGCTGGGTTGTCCGCCCGAAGTCAGTCCGAGAACAATTCCTACGATAAGCGCAATCACCACGAAAGCAGCCGCGGCTATAAGCGTTATTTTGTCGCGCTTCGAAAGCGGTTTGGTTTTAGGATTTCCGCCGTTGGATTCTTCGTAAAAGTCGTCGCCTATGGAATCGTCAAACTCTTCGTCGGTTACGATTTCTCCGTTTTCGCCCGCCTGCATCCAATATTCGCCGTTACTCGAATTCTCTTCTATAAAGGCTTGGTTGCTCTCGAGGTTATCGGCGGAAAATTCGTTCTCTTCCGAAAGGTCCCGGTTTTCTTCCGCTGTGTTTTCGGTTTCTGTCGAAACGTCCTTTGCGTTTTCCCGAGACTTCTCTTCTGAGGAAGCTTCACGCGCTTTCTCTTCTTCCGAAGGTTTTTTCGCGCACTTTTCAGGCGAGGTTTTTTGAGTTTCCTCTTTTACTTCTTCCTGCGCATTCTTTTCTACGGAAACTTCTTCTTCGGCAATTTTTTCCGCGCGGGAAAGCTCGGAACTTTTCGTACCTTCCGTCTTTATAGCGCTCTGAGGCTTATTCGCGCCCGATTTTTTCTTTTTGTTTTTACTGCTCATTTGCGTATTTCTGAAGAAGAAGGGGCAAATCTTCCTTTCTTCCTTCTACCGTCAAAGCGAATTCCGTTTCGAAACGTTCGCTGAGTTCTTCCATCTCTCTGAACATTCCTTCGAGGGCGAAAATGCTTTTACCGGTAAGTTTTGCTATGCTGTCAATATAAATACGTTGTATATCGGCGTTACCCGCAATAAGCCCCTTTATGAACGATATAAGCTGAACGTCGTCCGAAATGCCGTAATCCTTTACGTTTACCAGTCTGATATTTCTCACGACTTCGTGCATTCTGTTGAAATCGCGGTCGAGATATACGACGTTGCCTTTAGCAACTTCGGCAAAAGCGTTTGCGTCGGCAACCATTCTCTGCGTCTTTCCGCTTCCTCTTTCGCCGTAAAATAATTTAATCATAGGGGTAAGTCTCCTTTTTATTTTTTCCGCCCGACAGGTCCGCGGGCGGATCGTGTTCTGTTTATTTTGCCTGAGCAAAGAAATCTGCTATTCTCTTGATGCCTTTGACTATATCGTCTTCGCCAAGAGCGTAGGAAAGTCTGATATAATCGGGTGCGCCGAAGCTTTCGCAGGGGATAACGGCAACGTGAGCCTTCTCGATAAGAAGGTTAGCCACGTCGAGAGCCGTTTTGGGAACGGAACCGCCGAGGTTCTTTCCGAAAAGCGCGCTGACTTTAACCATAACGTAAAACGCGCCGTCGCCTTTGACTACGTCTACGAAAGGAACGGATTCGAGTTCTTTCCACATAAGTTTCTGACGTCTTCCGAAACGAGCGGTCATTTCGGCTATTACGTCGTCGCCCGTGCTCAAAGCCGTAACGGAAGCGTACTGAGCGATACTGTTGGGGTTGCTGGTTTCGTGACTCTGAAGTCCGCCCATGAGTTTAGCCGTTTTTGCGTCGGGAGCCGCAACGTAACCTATTCTCCAACCGGTCATTGCGTAAGCTTTGCTCATACCGTTGATAACGAAAGTTCTTTCGTAAGCCTTTTCGCCGAGAGCTGCCATGGAAACGTGTTTTCCGCTGTAAATGAGTTTTTCGTAAATTTCGTCGGAAACTACGTAAAGGTCGTGTTTAACGCAAACGTCCATAATCGCTTTAAGTTCGCATTCGTTATAAACGGCGCCCGTCGGGTTGTTGGGGGAATTGAATATAATAGCCTTGGTCTTTGCGGTTACCGCGGATTCTATTTCTTCGGGAGAAATCTTGAAACCGTTTTCAGCCTTAGCGTAAACGGTAACGGGAGTTCCTCCGTTGACTTTTATAAGTTCGGGATAAGTGAGCCAGAAGGGCGCAACGATAATAACTTCGTCGCCTTCTTCGACTATCGTCTGCAAAACGTTGAAGATACTCTGTTTTGCGCCGTTGCTTACGACTATCTGTTCGGGCTTATAATCGAGACCGTTTTCTCTCTTGAGTTTTTCGCATATAGCCGTTCTGAGTTCGGCGGTTCCGCTTGCGGGCGTATATTTCGTAAATCCCTTGTCAAGCGCTTCTTTTGCCGAAGCAACGATGTAAGCCGGAGTATTGCAGTCGGGTTCGCCTGCCGTAAACGCAACTACGTCCACGCCTTCGCTTTTAAGTTTTTTTGCCTGTGCCGTTATTGCCAAAGTCAAAGACGGGGTTACCGAAGTTGCTCTTTTTGCAAGTCCTTTCATTTCTTTACCTCTTTTTTTCTGTCTTGTATTTTTAATTCTCCGCACGCGGAGATTTTGGTCGTTTAAGTTATTCTTCTCCGCCGCTTTTAAGTTTCTGAGCCTGATCGGCAAGACGAAGCGCTTCTATCATTCCGTCTATATCGCCGTTCATAAAGTCTTCTATGGAATAAATGGTCATTCCTATTCTGTGGTCGGTTACTCTGCCCTGAGGGAAGTTATAGGTTCTTATTCTCTCGCTTCTGTCGCCCGAACCTACCTGATTTTTACGGGTTTCGGCGTATTCGGCGTCGGAAATGGTCTTGAAGTGGTCGTAAAGCTTGCTCTTCATGGCTTTCATAGCCTTATCTCTGTTTTTGATCTGGCTTCTTTCGTCCTGACATTCAACCACTATGCCCGTAGGAATATGCGTCATTCTTATCGCGCTTTCCGTCTTGTTAACGTGCTGACCGCCTGCGCCTCCGCTTCTGTAAGTGTCTATTTTAAGGTCTTTTTCGTCGATAACTATATCCACGTCCTCGACTTCCGGAAGAACGGCTACCGTTATCGTGGAAGTGTGAATTCTGCCCTGAGATTCCGTTTCGGGAACTCTCTGAACTCTATGCACGCCCCCTTCGTATTTAAGTTTACTGTACGCTCCGTTGCCTACGACGGTGAAGGAACATTCCTTTATTCCTCCCAGTTCGGTTTCGTTCGCGCCGATTTCTTCTATCTTCCAGTGCTGACGTTCGGCGTACATATAATACATTCTTCTTATCTCGTAGGCAAACAGACAGGATTCTTCTCCGCCCGCGCCCGCTCTGATTTCGATAATGATATTCTTGTCGTCGTTGGGGTCTTTGGGAAGAAGCAGAACTTTAAGTTCTTCTTCGAGCTTTACCGTCTGCTTTTTAAGGTCCTGAATTTCGGCTTCTATCATAGAAACCATTTCTTTGTCCGTTTCGGTTTTAAGCATTGCTTCCGAATCTACGATACCTTGCTTTGTTGCAACGTACTTATCGTAAGTTTCTACTATATCCGTAAGACTGCTGTGTTCTTTTACGAGTTTTTTCCATTCGTCCTGACGGGCGATAACTTCTGCTTTACTGATTTCGTCTGTCAGGAAATCGTATCTTTTCTTTATTGCGTCTAATTTTCCAAGCATATTACTCCCAAGGTGCTTTTCGTCGTTTTATTCTGCTTTATTTTTAATTTTCGCTTGCGTTATTCTTTGGCTTCCGCCTTATCTTCGGTTTCCGCTTTGTTTTTAATTTCCGCGCAAATCATTCTGTCGATTCCCGCGTAATCCTTCGCTACGGTGACGGTAAAGCCGTTTTCTTCCAGCATAGCCGAAACGGATTCCGCCTGACCTGCTCCCACTTCGAGGAAGAGTAAACCGTTTCCGTTCAGGTGAGATTTAGCTTCGCGGGCGATTATTCTGTAATAATCGAGTCCGTCCTTTCCTCCGAAAAGCGCGATTTCGGGTTCTTTTTTAACCCATTCGTCGAGTTTCTTCATATCCTCTTCGGATATATAGGGCGGATTGGAAACGATTATATCGTAACTTCCGTCTATTTTTTCGAACATATCCGACTTTATGAAAGAAACGTTTGCGCCGAGAAGTTTTGCGTTCTCTTCGGCGACGGCAAGAGCTTCTTCCGAAATGTCGGAAAGCGTAACGTCCGCGCCCGTTTTAAGAGCCACGGTTATTCCTATACAACCGCTACCCGCGCACAAATCGAGGACGGTTTTTCCCGAAGCGCACGCTATTACCTTTTCGGTAAGAAGTTCCGTTTCGGGTCTCGGAATAAGAACGGACGGATTTACTTTGAATTCGTAATCGAAAAACTGCTGAGTCCCAAGTTCGTACTGAACGGGGTTGCCTTCGAGAAGGCGAACCAGCTTTTTCATAAGAAGGTCGTAGTCTTGGTATCCGATATAGTCTTCGTCCGAGTCAAGCTGACTGCGCTGAACTTTAAGGACGTCCGCAATAAGCCAGTCGGCAGACGTTTCGTCCAGTCCGCGCCTTACAAGAGCCTTTCTCGCGGCTTTCGTGAATTCGGAAACGCGCGTAAACCGCTGAGCGGGAATAGCGGGATCGTTCTGCATTTCGAGAGCCTTATTGAAGGCGACTATCGCGACTTCCACCATATCGTCGTCGGGCTGACGGGTGGTAAGAAGTTGCATACTTCTTCCGAGCCATTTAAGAGGCTTCAGAATCCACCAGTCGTGACGGCTGTTAAACATAAGAAGTTCGTAAGAGATAGAGGATACGGGAATAAGACAGAGGATCTTGACGATCATCCTGAGGAAGGTTTTAAGTCCCTGACTTTCTATCGAAACGAAAAGACTTCTCAGAAGAATTTCCACGAGCGACGTTACGAGAATGGACACCAGAATCACGAAGAAGATAAACGCCGTTCCGCATCTGTCGTGATAGGTCGAACATTTCTGAACGTTTTCCACGGTAAGAGGCATTTCCTTTTCAAAACAGTTTATGGTTTTGTGTTCCGAACCGTGATACATAAAAAGTCGTTTGATTTCTTTCATTCGGGTAATTGAAAGAAGATATACGACGAATATTGCGATTTTTATAACGCCTTTGACGAGGTTGCCCCAGAAGAGCATTCCTCCCGAACTTTCTATAAGCGAGTTGCTCGTAAGGCTTTTCCAGACTTCTCCGAAATTCGAACCCGAAACGGCTCCTCCGCAAAGATTGAAAACTATCCGCGTCAAAAAATCGGGAAGAAGCATAAAAAGCACCAGCGCGAGAATTACGCCGAAAAAGATACCGAAAATCCCGGCTTTCTTCATCTCGCTGTCGGTTATCCGTTCTTCTTCGTCATCCGCGTTTATCGCCGCGGCTTTCATGGTATAAACCATACCGCCCTTTATACTTGCGACGAAGTTAAAAACGCCTCTGACGAAAGGAATTTTATTTACGGTCTTAGGCTCCGGAAGTTTCTCCGTTTCGAGAATTATATTGCCGTGAGGCTCGCGGACAGCCATCGCCACTCCGGTCGCGCTACGCATCATAACTCCCTCTATAAGAGCCTGACCGCCTATTTTGGTCTTTGCCATTTTATTTCCTCTTAATAGTTGCTTATAAGGCGCATTTTTATAAATACACCTCTGCTTTTACATTCTAACATAAAAACTGCCTTTTGTACAGCAAAACGTGACGGCTTATACCGCTTAAATTCGTTAAAGCGGTATATACTCATAAAATATCGTTCGTCCCGTTCTTTCCGTGTGGGCTTAAGACAGAACAGAAAACTATCACAAAAGAGGCGCGATAAGATGAAGCACGAACTGAGCTATTTTAACGTAAAACGGACGGGCTTCGTATTCTTCCGACGTAATTTTCCTCGAAACTTTAACCGCTTCCGAAAAGTCGGCGTTCATTGCGTTTATACACGGATCGCCCGAAATGAACGTTCCCGTTTCGTAATGAAGCAAAAGGCTTCTGTAATCGAGATTTATCGAACCCACGAGAGCGTTTCTCTTATCGGCGATTATAGCCTTGGCGTGATTGAACCCGGGAGTGTATTCGTAAATTTTGACTCCGCTTTTAAGAAGTTTTCCGTAGTGACTGCGCGTAACCGTATAAACCAGCTTTTTGTCGGGAATACCCGGGGTTAAAATTTTTACGTCCACGCCCGACGAAGCCGCTCTGCAAAGGGCGGAAATCATTTCTTCGTCCACGATAAGGTAGGGCGTAGAGATATAAAGCGTGTTTTCCGCGTTTTCTATCATGGACATACAACAGTTGTACGCGGGGTTTTTGTCGTCTGCGGGAGTGTCGCCGAAAGGCATAACGAAGTTCCCGGTCTCTGCGCTTTCGTTATCCGCAAAGAACTCTTCGGGATTAAGAAGCTCTTTTGTCGCGATAAACCAGTTCTGGCAGAAGAGAATTATATAACTCGAAACGGGCTTTCCCTTAATTTTAACGCCCATATCGCGCCAGAAACCGTACTTTTCTATATAATGCACGTACTCGTCGGCAAAGTTGATTCCGCCCGTATAAGTCGTTTTTCCGTCTATTATAACGAGTTTTCTGTGGTCGCGGTGATTGAGTGCGGGAGTAAGTTTTATTCCTATGGGGTTAAAACCTATAATCTTTATATTCTTGTGTTTATAAAGCTTTTTAACGGATTTACTGGAAATTCTTCCGAAGCTTCCGAAAGAATCGACTAAGATATATACCTTCACTCCGTTGTCGGCTCTCTCGCAGAGAACGGAAGAAATCTCGTTCCAGAGTCTTCCGTCGGCAATTATAAAGCTTTCCATAAAGATATACTTCTCGGCTTTTTTAAGGCATTCGAGCATATCCGTGTGAAGAGGAAGTCCGTCTCCGAAATAGGTAACGTCCACGCCCTTGTAACAAGGAAAACCCGTAAGGAATTTAAGCGTTTTTGCGGTTTTTTTCGCGGAAACGTCGGCTATTCTCAGAATACTGTCGTTTATCGGCACGAGAGGCAGAAATGTTTCGTCGGCTTTTCTCTGGCGACGGCGCGGAGCGGATTTTCCGCAACCGTAAAGCAGGTAAAGCGTAGTTCCCGCTATCGGCAGAATGAAGATAACTATAATCCACAAAATCTTATACGACGTGTTCTGGTCGTTCCAATAGACGAAACAAGCCGCAACGACCGCAATAAATCCGCTGAGTACTCTCAGCCAGTTGCTTTGAAACTGAAGCGGATAAAAAACGGTAAAATAAATTACCGCAACCTGAAAAGACAGTATGATTGCGGCAAAAACAATCTTTATTAAAATGTTGAAAACGCGCACTACCACCGAAACGGGACTTATGCGCCTGTTCTTGTTTTCGAAATCCTTCATAAACCTTTCCGTTTACAGGAAACTCTGCTATTTGGTCTGTTCGTTATTCTGTTCTTTCCGAACGGCTTTATATCCCAGTCCTCTTATGGTAACGACTTCGAAATCTTTGACGAAATCGAGTTTTTCGCGGATTCTCCTTATATGAACGTCTACCGTTCTTTCTTCGCTCTCGCTCTCGTAACCCCAGATGTCGTCCATAAGCTGACTTCTCGTAAAGATTCTGCCGGGAGAACTCAAAAGTTTGAAAAGAAGCTGGAATTCCTTCTTGGTAAGCTCGACCGACTTTACGTTTTTCACCGTAACGGTCATGCTGTTGTAATCGACGACGGTGTCGCCTATTTCTATGACTCTTTCGCTGGCAAGTCTGTATCTTCTTAAAAGCGCGGAAACTCTCAGAAGAAGTTCTTCGAACTCTATGGGCTTGACCATATAATCGTCCGCGCCCGCCGAGAAGCCCATTTTCTTATCCACAAGCTCTTCCTTTGCGGTAACTACGATTATCGGAATCTGCATATGTTTCTTAATCTGTTTGGACAGTTCGTAACCGTCCATTTCCGGCATCATAAGGTCGGTAACCACGAGGTCGTACTGACGCCGTTCGAGCATTTCGAGCGCCTGAACTCCGTCGCTTGCGCAATTAACTTCATAGGACGCCTTTTCCAGAAAAGCCTTCATAAGCTGCTGAAGATTTCTGTCGTCCTCAACTACCAAAATCCTGAACATACTTTCCTCCTGCGTTTTTTCTAACTTATAACCTATAAATGTGAAATTATCGTTAAGCGTTATGCGTCCGCTTTGTTTTTTGCGCCGAAATCGGGTTTTTGCTTTCCTTAAAGCTCTGCGCCATATAAAGCTTTTATCTTTCCGAAAAGCTTTTCACCTTCAATAAACGCGGATAAACCCGACTTCTCAAAGAAAAACCCGATTCCGCCGTTTTTCGCACGGAATCGGGAATGAGCTTTTTTAGTCGGCGATGATACCGTATTCGAAAGCTTCTCTTCTGAGCTGTTCTCTGTACTTGGGATGAGCTATGGCGATAAGCTTTTCTACTCTGTCTTTAATGGAAGCTCCTTTAAGATGAGCGATACCGTATTCGGTTACGATATAGTCGACGTCGTTTCTCTGAAGGGAAACGCCTGCGCAGGGTTTAAGCGAGGAAACGATTTTGCTGATTTCTTCTCTTTCGCCGTTCTTGTTCTTGACCATAGCCGTGGAATAGAGCGCGATGAAAGATCTTCCGCCCTTAGCCAGCTGTGCGCCTCTTGCGGTGTCTGCCTGTCCGCCCGTACCCGAGAACAGTCTTCCGCCGATGCTTTCGCTGCAACACTGACCGGTAATATCCACTTCGATGGTGGTGTTGATGGAAACCATATTGTCGTTCTGAGCGATAACGTAAGGATTGTTGGTGTAAGCCGAATCTCGGACTTCGATGATTTCGGGATGTTCGGTTACGAACTGATAAAGTTCTTCCGTACCCATAACGAAGACGGTTTCAGCCTTGCCGTTATGAAGAGTCTTCTTGGTGTTATCGATAACGCCTGCTTTCATAAGCTTCATCATACCGGTGGTGAAGAGTTCGGTATGTACGCCGAGGTGCTTCTTTCCGTAAAGAGCGTCGGCAACCGCGTTGGGAATACCGCCGATACCAAGCTGAATGGTATCTCCGTCGTGAATCTGATCGGCTATAAGCTGACCGATGATTCTGTCCTTTTCGTTGGAAGGAGCGTCGGGGGATACGGGAGGCATATAGTTGGATTCGATAACGTAGTCGATGTCCTTAATGTTTACGATATGGTCGCCCGGAAGGAAGGGCATGTTGGGGTTGATTTCGAGAATCTTTATTCTGGAAGCCTTGAGGAACTGCATTTCGTGACAGTTACTGAGAGACAAACTGATATTGCCGTTCTCGTCGGGCATACTTGCCGCGCCTACGTACATATCGGGGTGCTTATAGTAAAGTCTGTTCTTGGAACAAGCCGAAAGGTGAGTAGGAACGTAATAAACGCCGTGGTTGGAAGCTGCGCCCGCGCGAAGGGGAGGAGTAAGGAAGAAACCTTCCGAACGGAACTTGCCCTTACAAGCGGGATCGGTCAGATAGGGGAAAGCGTCGAGAATAAGCGTAATCTCAACGTCAACGTGGTTGATTCTGGGCGCTATCGTGTGGAGCTGACTGCAAAAATCTTTTGCCGCAGCCGGTCCGAGTCCCGTTGCGATATCGTAGCCGTCCTGTACCATATCGAGAGCCTGCTGAATAGTTATCAATTTGTCACTGTAATCGTACTTCATGTCTTACCTCTTCAAAAACTGATTATCTTTGCTATGTTATATAGTTCTGTATTGAAGGTTCTTTTCATCGAAAGAGCCTCTTCTATATCTATATCGAAAATTTTCTCTCCGCGGATACCCACCAGTCTGTTGGTCTTTCCGCCGAGTATGAGTTCTACGGCTCTGACGCCCGTTTGCGCCGCAAGGATTCTGTCTCTTGCCGACGGCGAACCGCCCCTTTGGATATGTCCGAGAATCATAGTTCTCACCGACGCTCCGCAACGGGCTTTTATCGCGTCTTTAATCTCGTCCGCGTGTCCCGCGCCTTCCGCAAGAATAATAATATCGCTGCTTTTGCCTTTCTTTGCGTTATCGTTTATATCCTTACATACGTCTTCCACGCTATAAGGCATTTCGGGAACGATAATATCGTCCGCGCCTCCCGATACCGCCGAATACAAAGCGATGTCACCGCACGTTCTTCCCATAACCTCGACTATACACACTCTGTCGTGCGCAGTCATGGTGTCTCTGAGGTTATTTATCGCCCACAAAGCCGTATTGACCGCCGTGTCGAAGCCTATGGTATAATCCGTATAAGCAAGGTCGTTGTCTATAGTCCCCGGGAGACCGATGACGTTTATTCCGAAGTCCGCCGACAAAGCGCGCGCTCCTTTGAAACTTCCGTCGCCTCCGATAACGACCAGTCCGCTTATCCCTCTTTCTTTGAGATTATCCGCGGCTTTCTTCCTGACTTCGTATTCCGTGAATTCCGGAAGTCTTGCCGTTTTCAGAATAGTTCCTCCTTTGGAAACTATATCCGAAACCGAACTTCTCGTCATTGGGAAAATATCGCCCTCGACCAGTCCTTTGTAACCTCTCTCTACTCCGAAAGGTTCCGCTCCGTAATACAGCGCGCTTCTTACGACTGCTCTTATTGCGGCGTTCATTCCGGGAGCGTCTCCTCCGCTGGTTAAAACCGCTATTTTTTTCGTCATAAAAGCCTCCTTTACCGAAAACCCAATTGATTATAACATAATGAAAAAAAAATTACAATTATTAACGGGTCAAATATTTGCGTTTTTCTTAATAATAGTTTATCATATTAAAGAAGACGTAACTCCCTGTCGCGTTTATGCGGTACGGAGTTTACGTAATGCGCTTATGCGTAAATACAAAAAACGAGGCAGAAAAATGAAATACACACCTTTCGGCAAAACAGGCTTTGACGTATCTCTCGTCGGTTTCGGCGGTATCCCAATTCAGCGCGGAAGCGTGGAAGACGCTAAAAAGGCTATCTATGCCGCTCACGACAACGGCATTAACTTTATAGACACGGCGCGCGGATATACCGTATCGGAAGAATACATAGGCGCCTCCCTCGGCGATCTCCGCAAAGATTTCTTCCTTGCAACGAAAGCTCCTTCCATGGGCTACGACAAAATGAAAGCCGACATCGAAACTTCCCTTAAAAACCTCAGAACCGACTGCATAGACCTTTACCAGCTCCACAACGTAAAGAGTATTACCGACCTTCTCGCAGCTTTCAAACCCGACGGCTCTTACCGCGCGCTCGCCGAAGCCAAAAAAGAAGGTAAAATCCGTTACATCGGCATTACTTCCCACATCAAAGAAGTTCTGATTTACGCCATCGAACTCCACAGCAACGACTTCGTTTCCGTTATGTATCCCTACAACATCGTCGAAACCGAAGGCATAGATATGTTCCGCAAAGCCAAAGCCGCAGGCCTCGGAACCCTCGCCATGAAACCCATGGGCGGAGGCAATCTCGACGATCCCAAACTCGCTCTCCGCTTTATCGCAAACAACCCCTACATCGACGTAGCTCTCGTCGGTATCGGCGACGCAAAAGAAGCACACGAAGACTCCGTAATCGAACTCGGAAATCTCACCGCCGAGGAAGTCGAAGAATGCAAAGCCATCCGCCAGAAACTCGGTACCGAATTCTGCCGTCGTTGCGGATACTGCGCACCCTGCACCGTAGGTATCGACATCCCCACTAACTTCACCTTCCAGAACTACCTCAAAAACTACGACCTCGCAGAATGGGCAAAAGACAGATATAACGCAATGAAAGTCAAAGCCGACGCCTGCATAAAATGCGGAGTCTGCGAAACCCGTTGCCCCTATAACCTCAAAATACGCGAAAAACTCGCCTCCGTCGCAAGAGATTTCAGTAAGTAAAGTTTTTCCTGCTTTCTTTTACAAAGAAAGCAGCAAAGAAACTTTGCTGACTTCCTTATTCTTCTTTCTTCTCACGAAGAAAGAAGCAAAGAAAGCTTTGCTTGCTTTCGCAGTTCTTTCTTGAAAGAAAGAACCAAAGAACTTTCGGCTTTTTTGCAAAAAAGCCT
>CAVJWC010000021.1:0-11132 GCA_963653425.1 Eubacterium sp.
ACGTACCCGGTTCTATAGAAGAGCTTGTCGACGGATATCTTTATCTCAACACCACGGACAAAACGGGCGTAGCCAATCTGCTGTTCCAGCTGAGAAATTTAGGCAGTTCCAATTCTTACTCCAGCTTACTCGAAGTAGCGTCTGCCAAAATCACGGGCGACTTAAAGACCCAAGTAACAAAAGTTTTCACGACGTTTAACCCCGATAACACCTTGTTTGTCGGTTCCAACTCCTTCGTAACCAGCGCTTCCTGGTCGGTTGAACGCGTAGTATTCGCCAGCGATCTTAAAGTCATCTCGGCTCCTGCGGAAGACGTAATCGTAAGAATAGGAACAAAAACAGAAACAGACGGCATTGCTTCCGTTACTCCTTCGTCTTTCAGAATTCCCGCGACGGTCGAAGTTATTATGCCGGGCGCTTTCAGAAACGTTCAGTCTGCTTCCAAAATCGAGCTGGCTAAACCCGCGACAAAAGTTCTTTCGGGCGCACTTTCCGACAGTATCAAATCCGTAAGCTCGGTAAGCGAAACGGCGATCAATAACGACCGTATTCAGAAAGGTAACGAGCTGATTACGGTAGAAGTTACGGGTAAAAAGAGTACGGGTAGTTCTGCCACCGCATATTTCGGATGTAAAGTAACGGAGAATATTTACAATAAAACTTCGAGTGATAATATCAACCCAGAGGATCGTATCTCAAACGGTTATTCTTGTACCGAAAATGCGGCAGGACTGGGCAACGACCTTTTCAGAAGCACGATCGACACGAGCATATGGACGCAGTACAAAGATGAAAGCGATAACAATAAAATAAAAGACGTAACTTTCACCGCTACCGGTGCGGTTAAAATCGACACCAAAGCTTTCCTTACTGCTTTCCCCAACGTAAACTCTCTTACCGTTATTCGTACTAACAGAGTTAATGACAACAAAAACCGCGTTTTCCAGATACACGTTATGGCTTTCGATAACAGCGGTATGGTTCTTAACCTTATTATCGTCGTCAAAGAAAACGTGACAACAAACCCCTAACCAAACACAGAAAGTAACCGCCGAATGCGGATTACGCTACCGAATGTAACCGCCAAAGGCGGATTACATAAAACTAAAAAAAGGAGAAAAAACATGAAAAACAAGAAACTCATTCTCGTTGCCGTTTTAGCGGCAGCAATGGTAATGCTCATGGCATGCGGTTTGGTTTCCAACGTTGAAAGCATCGCTTTCACCAAAGCTCCGGCTTCTACCTACGAGCAGGGCAAGGAAGTTTACGCAAAAGATTTCAGCGTAACGATCGTAGTAGCAGGCGTTAGCCAGGAAATTTACCTTAACGACTCTCGTCTCACCGTAGAAGGCGTAGTAGACGGCAAACTCGACACTTCTTCCGTAGGAACGAAGACTCTTAAAGTTACCTATCAGGGCGTTTCCGCTCAGATCACTTACGAAGTTCTTGCAACAGGAACTACTACGACTTGGGCTGACGAAAACGTAACCGGCGACGGTAAAGACCTTTATAACTTAATCAACAACGCTGAAGCCGGTGCCACTGTTACTCTTGAAAAAGACTACGACCTTGCGGATTATCAGTGGAAAGGTCTTGAAATCAGCAAAAACATCACCATCAACGGTAACGGAAAAACTATCAAAAACATGACCATCACCGACAAAGCGGCGCTGTATACTATCGTTAGCGGAGAAAAAATTTCTACTAAAGATACGGCTGTAGCTGCGGGCTTTATCTCTGTCGTTAAGAACAACGCTGCCGTGACCGTAGAAGGTCTTACCTTTGAAGACGCTAAAATCGACTACATAGACAGCTCCGAAACCAAGGCAGACAAACACCTCAGTAAAAACTACGGCGTAGTTATCGGCGCGTCTCTCGATACTTCGAACGGTGCTATCACCGTTACCAACGTAACCGTAAAGAACGCATATCTCAGAGGTATGGGCGCTATGGGCGGTATCCTTGGCACAAGCTACACGGGAACGAAAACAATCACCGGCTGTCAGGTACTCAACAGCACTTTCGTAGGCGTTAACCCCGTAACGGAAACCACCGCAGACGGCGAAGGCGATAAGATCGGCGGTATCGTAGGTAAAATCGGCGGTAGCAATTGCGAAGTTAAAGAAAATAAGGTTCTCGTACAGATCAGCGGTACCCGTGACCTTGGCGGTATAATCGGTATTATCCTTGCCAACACGAGTATAACCATTACCAATAATAAAGTCCTTACAGGTTCCGTTATCATGACTTCCGTTATGGGCGGTGTGACTCCCTCTAAAGGTTCCAGAAACGCAGGCGGTATCGTAGGTTCTATTTATTTAGAAAATTATGTAAGTACAATTACGATCGACAAAACAAACACTTTCGCAGGAACCGTAGCTAACAACTCGGCTTATGAAGACTCTCTTGCAAACACGTACATCGGCGGTTACTCGTTCAGTATTTATGGAGGCTCAAGTGTAACGGTCAACGGTACGGCTGTCAAATCTACCCAGAACAGCAAATTTGCTGACTGGAAAACAGAAATTGAAACGATCAATAACAATATCAAAAACGCAGATTAATCTCAACAATCCAAAACGAAAAGAGCGGAGTCACATCCGCTCTTTTTTTATGCCTCGATTTCGCCCAAAAGGCTTTCTTCTCTCTCGCGGAAAGCCTCGCCCGTCTCGATTTTCGCTATACTCACCTCGTAAGCCGTTCTTTTCTCGGCGGTTTCGTCCTCCTGCCGTTTGAGGTACACACGACTCTGAAATCTCCCCGACGCGGTCAGCCTTTCGCCTATGGGCAGAAACTTCACGAACCGCGCGTTTCTCCCCCAGCATATCGCCGGAATGTAATCGCTTTTCCCGTAGGACCTGTTCACCGCGAGAAGAACGTCGCATATCTCCCTGCAAAAGGGCGTTTTTCGGTAGACGGGAGGTTTACACAGATACCCCGTGAGCGTAACCGTGTTGGAACTTCGGCTTTTTCCCTCCGTCGGGAAGAGTTCCTGCGCGAAAACGGTAAGTATGAGCTTGCTTTTTCCGCATATAAGCTTGTTGTAACTTCGTATCTGTCCCGTAAGGCAAACGCTTTCGCCTTTCATAAAAGGAAATCCGCGTAAAAGCCTTTCCGATACGGTAACGGGAAGAATATCGGGCGTTCCCGACAATCTCACGACCAGAAGCGAGAATCCGAAAAACCGTTCTCCGTAGAGTTCGTGCGAAAAACGCGCGTCCGAAAGGATTTCGCCCGTAAGTTGTATTTTGTTTGCGGATGTGTCGTAATTCATTTTTTCTCCTTGTTATCGTGCGTTTTTATATTGTCTGCCCGTGTGATCTATAGTAAAGTCTTCAGTATAAATAAGTTCGCCCGCCTTAACAAATTCGTATCCTCTTCCTTTAAGAGCCGAAATTATAAGCGGAAGAGCTTTGGTTATATATTTGCCGTTGTTGTGGCAAAGAATAATCGAGCCTTTCTTTACGAGTTTTTCTACGCGCTGAACGATTTCCGCAGGCGGAATACCCTTCCAGTCGAGCGTATCAACGTCCCACTGAACGGTCTGAATTTTAAGTTCTTCGCACACGGAAATAAGCTTGTTGTCGTAATCCCCGAAGGGCGGACGGAAAAGCCTGACTTTACAGCCTGCCGACCGTTCTATAAGTTTAATCGAAGTTAAAAGTTCGTCGGTGATTTTCTCTTTGGTAAGCTTAGGCATATTGGGGTGCGTCATGGAATGCGTCCCTATCTCGAAACCTCTCTCGTAAATCTCTTTTGTAAGTTCGGGGTATTTTTCTACCCAGAAGCCCACGAGGAAGAAAGTGGCTTTTATTCCTTCGCTTTCGCATATATCCATAATCTCTTTGGTTTTGTCCGCTCCCCACGCCGCGTCGAAAGTTATCGCGACTTTCTTTTCGTCGGTTTCCACGCTGTACACGGGAAGTTTCCGCACAGCTCCCGCAATTACGGGCATTATCTCCAGCGACGCCAGAAGTAAAACGTATAAAGCCGTCAGCAGAGTTGCGACTGCTGGTATTCTGTAATCCGAAAGTATCTTTTCGGCGGTGGTTCGTTTTTTTGTTTTCATCCTTTTCTCCTTCGATTATAGGTCGTATAGTCCTTTGAAAAGTGACGGATCGTGTTGCCATAAAGCTTCTTTTGTCGTAAACGGAAGCGTGTTGCGTTTACTTTCGCGGAATATCTCATAAAACGTTGGACTTTCTCGTGCGTTTATAATATAATATACTTGTGTATTTTGGTGTTATGACAAAAAACAAAAGCCCGAGGGCTTATCACCTGATATACAAGGACAAAAAAGTCCTTTCGGAGGATAGAATGAAGATTACGGTCGTGGGATTGGGAACCCGTCCCGAAGATATAACCGAATGCGGAAAAAAGGCGATATTATCTGCCGATTACGTGCTTATTAAGACGGAAAAAAGCCTGACTTACGGCTTTTTCACGGAAAACGATATAAAAGTTTCGAGTTGCGACGGGCTTTACAACAAAGCCGGGTCTTTCGACGAACTTAACGAACTTATCGTCGGGAGAGTTCTTTTAAGAGCCAAAAATCACAGGAAATTCGTGTTCTGCGTAAACGGTTCGGGAAGCGACGACGCCGTGGTAGGTAAACTTTCCCGAACGGAAGGCGTTGAAGTCGAACTTATCTCGGGCGTATCCAACGCGTCCGTTATGCTTTCGAGGCATATAGATCCCGCGTATATTACCCTTCCTTCGGCGGAAGCGGAACTTCTCATAAACTACGACGCCCGTCTGCCTCTTATAATTACCGAAATATACAGCGTTGACGACGCAAGCAACCTTAAACTTCGTCTTATGGAATTTATGGACGACGAAACCGACGTCGAAATCTATATAGGCGGAGAATATAAGACCATTAAGCTTTATACGCTCGATATGCAGTCGGGTTACGATTACAGAACCGCGCTTTACGTTCCTTCTCTTCCTCTCCTTGAAAGAAAGAACTTCGGATACGGCGACGTTATCGAAATTCTCCGCGTTTTAAGGGGAGAAAACGGTTGCAGTTGGGACAAGGCGCAGACTCATATGAGTCTCAGAAAGAACAACATAGAAGAGGCTTACGAACTCGTGGACGCCATTACCAATAACGACCTCGACAATATGATAGAGGAGCTGGGCGACTATATTCTGCAGGCGATTTTCCACGTTGAAATTGCCCGTGAAGAAGACGAATTCGATTACAGAGACGTTTACGGCAGACTTTGTGAGAAACTCATATCCCGCCACACGCATATTTTCGGTTCGGATAAAGCCGCAAGCGCCGAAGAAGCCCTTAAAATATGGGAAAAGAATAAGCTTATAGAAAAGCATTCTCAGTCGGTAACGGAAACGCTTAAAGACGTTCCGCTTTCTATGGCAGCCCTTAAACGCGCGGAAAAGGTTCAGAAACGCGCGGGAAAGGTAGGTTTCGAATGGGAAGACGTTTCGGGCGCGATAAACAAAACCTTCGAAGAAATGAAAGAAGTCCTCGAAACTTTGGGTAAGGACGACGAAAACACGGAAAAAGAAATGGGCGACCTGTTCTTCGCGCTGTGTAACGTCTGCAGGTACCTGAAAGTCGACCCCGAAGTGGCTTTGTCGGGAACTACCGATAAGTTCATACGAAGATTTGCATCTATAGAAGAAGAACTCGCAAAACGAGGAAAAACTCCCGCGGAAAGCACGCTCGAAGAAATGGACGCGCTCTGGAACGAAGCCAAGAAAAGAGGAATCTGAGATAAAGGACTGATGCTTGAACTATGAAAAACTTTCTTAATATACTTAAAAACGTCGGTATTTGTTTTCTTTCGGGAATAATCGTAGCCTTTGCGCTTCACGTTTTCGCAAATCCCAACAACTTCGCGCCCGGCGGAGTCAACGGTTTTGCTTCCATAGTGGGATACCTTACGGGCATAAACATGGGTTGGTTCGTAATTCTCTTCAATCTGCCCATTCTTATTCTCGTATTCATAATAATAGACAGGCGTACGAGCGTCTATATAATGATTTATATGGCGGTTCAGGCTTTGGGACTTATAGTACTCGAAAAGTTGAATTTCCCGCAATACAAGACCGAAAACAACCTTATTTTCGCGTGTATAGCCGCGGGTATCATTTCGGGCTTCGGCTATTCGATAATGATGCGTTGTTTCGGAGCAGCGGGAGGAACTTACGCCATTTCCGCGCTTATCACCAAGTTCAAACCCGATAAAAACACGGCTGTCGTTTCCTTTATACTGGACAGCTCCGTGGTTCTCGTATCCTTTTTCGTGTACGGAATGAAAATCGAACCCGTTATAAGCACGCTTATAAACCTCTTCCTTGCAAACTACGTCATAGACTACGTTCTTCAGGGAATGAAAGTCGGCTATAAAATCGAAATCATTACCGATTATCCCGAAGAAATCGCAAAAGACCTTATCGAAGCCACCAAACACGGCGTTACCGAACTTTCTGTAAGAGGAATGTACACCAAAGAAGAAAGATACGAACTCATGTGTATAGTCCGTCGCCGTCAGGTAGGTCTCGTAATGAAGATAATTAAAAACTACCCCCATTCTTTTGCAAACATATCCAAGGTAAATCAGGTTATAGGAAGATTCAAGAAGTAAAAGGCAGAAAGTCGGAAAGCGGAAGTAAGGCCGCTTTTGAGGGCGACTGTAAACGCAGTCCTGCTGAAACAAAAAAGAAGAAAGAATATGAACGATACGATAGTTGCTTGTTCTACGGCAAGAGGCAAAGGAGCCGTGGCAATCATAAGACTCAGCGGAGACAAAGCTCTTTCGGTTGCGGAAAAGCTGTTTTCGCCTATGCCCGAAAGTCCTTATAAACTCAGACGAGGCGTTTTTAAGGCGGAATACTTTTCGGACGACGGAATGTGCGTGTTTTTTAAGGCTCCCAAGTCAATGACGGGCGAAGACTCGGTGGAATTCTATCTCCACGGAGGAACGGCTATAGTAGACGGCGCGATAAGAGAATGTATAAAACGGGGCGCAAGACTCGCCGAAAGAGGGGAATTCACGAAAAGAGCCTTCTTAAACGGAAAAATGACGCTCGACGCGTGCGAAGGCGTTATAGAAATGATAGAAGCCGAATCGGCTCTTGCGGTAAGAAGCGGTTACGGAATAATGACGGGCAGGCTTTCGGAAGAAGCGGATAAAATGCAGAACGCGCTTACCGAACTTATAGCAAGAGTGGAAGTCGCTCTGGATTACCCCGAAGAGGACCTCGAACTTATTACCGCGGAAAAGATAAAAGAAGAACTTACTCTTCTTAAAGCCAAGTCGGAAAAACTCCTGAAAGACGCTTCTTCTGCCCCTATCGTGAGAAAGGGCGCGGATATAGCCATAGTAGGAAAGGTCAACGCAGGCAAGTCCTCGCTTATGAACGCGCTTCTGGGAAGGGACAGAGCCATAGTTTCGGGCGAAGAAGGCACGACGCGCGACGTTATCGAAGCAAGTTTCAATTATAAGGATATGCGGTTTAACCTTCTCGACACGGCGGGACTGAGAGAAACGGACAATTCCGTTGAAGCCGAAGGCATACGACGCGCCAAGGAAGTCGTAAATCAATGCGACCTCGCGCTTTTCGTAACGGACTCGGGAGAAGAACGCGAATTTAACGTTCCTTATATAAGAGTGCTGAATAAGTGCGACCGAATGAAGTTTGCGCCCAAGGAAAACGACGTCGTTGTTTCCGCGCTCACGGGCGAAGGCATAGACGAGCTGAAAGAAAGGCTTTACGGTTTCTTTGCGGACAAAGGCGTATGCGACAGCCTTATTATCACCAACGCGCGCCAGCTCGACTGCGTGAAACGTACCGATTCCGCCCTTTCGGAAGCCGTTTTCGCTACGGAAAACGCAACTATGGACTGCATTGCTCAACCGCTCTATTCGGCTTGGCACGCACTCGGAGAAATCACGGGCAGAACCGTTGCCGAAGACATCGTGGATACCATCTTTTCGCGCTTTTGTCTCGGCAAGTAACAAGAGGACTATATGAACGATTATAAAGACGTTTTTTTATCTTACGGAATAGAACTCACGGACGAACTTTCTTCCAAGTTGGAGGCTTACTATAAGCGTTTAATAACCGAAAACGAGAAATTCAACCTTACCGCCGTCACGGAAAGAGATAAGGTCTATAAACTGCACTTTCTCGACAGCCTTCTGGCTCTTCCGTTCATTCCGGAAAACGCAACTCTCTGCGACGTAGGTAGCGGAGCGGGCTTCCCGGGGCTTGTGTTGGCTCTGTTTCGTCCCGACGTAAAGGTAACGCTTATGGATTCTCTCGGGAAACGGGTAAACTTCCTTTCGGAAACGGCTGAAATGCTGGGAGTAACGGTAAATTCCGTCCATATCCGAGCGGAAGACGCGGGAAGAAGTTCTTTCAGGGGAAGTTTCGACGCGGTTACGGGAAGAGCCGTCGCGCGCCTCGATATTCTCGCGGAATACTGTCTGCCTATGGTTAAAACGGGCGGACTGTTCGTTGCTTATAAGACCGACGGAGAGGAAGCCGAAAGGTATGCGGAAGCTTTGGGCGTTCTGGGCGCGAAAATCAAAGAAACAAAGGCTTTCGTTCTCCCGGACGGGGAAAACCGCATGATAATTTCCGCGGAGAAGGTCAAAGACACGCCCGCTAAATACCCGCGCGCAGGCAATAAACCCCGTCTCTCGCCCGTAGGAGGCAAATAACAAAAAAAGACACGAAAAAAGGAGTAACTTACGTTACTCCTTTTTGATTTGGTTTAGTTGAGATTAAGCGGCGGTGTTTGCTTCTTTAAGAGCGTCGTTGAAGGCTTTAAGAGCCGTACGAATTGTATCGTAATCGTAGGTGCCAGCGACTGCATTTTTATAATTATACGTTGCTTTACCTGTTTCGTCGGTAAGACTGCTGTTGACTACGTAGTTGGTTGCTTCGTTTCCGTAAATACCGCCGACAAAAGTACCGCTGGTGATGTCGTCGTAAGCCGAAACGGTTACGATTTTAACGCCTTCTGCTACGGTGTTACCGGTGATGGTTGCTATTGGTTTTCCATATATAGTGCCGATGAGACCGCCTACGTTTCTGCCTTTTTTGGGAAGAACGCCGCCGAGTACGGACGCTGCTATAACGCTGTTTGCGCTTACGGTGTTACCGGTAACGGTTGTTTCTTTAGCAGCCAATCTGCCTGCGATACCGCCAAGGTTACGGGTTCCGCTGACAGCTACGGTTACGGTGTTACCGGTGATTTCTACGGTCGTGGAGCCATAAGTGTCGCCTACGATACCGCCGATCTTATCCGCTTCGCCGTCGGCATTAGCTTCGGTTACGGGGTTAACGCCTTCGAAAGTACCGACTACGTTGCAGCCGGTTACTGTAAGAGCAGTACTGCTGTAAGATGCGCCGATGATACCGCCGAGACGGCCTACGCCTCTTACGTATGCGTTGACTACATTTACGTTTTCGATGGTAACGGTTGCGTTTTCGGCTTTGCCGATAACTACGCCGTAGTTTTTGTTGAGTTCTACGCTCTTGGTAAGGTCAACGTAGTTGATGGTAGCGTTTTCGAAAGTAATATTTTTGATGGTTACTTTTGCGGTAACGAAACCAAGGAAACCTGCAGCGGATCTGTCGTTGTCTTTAACCGAAACAGCGCTTGCGTCGGTGATGGTCATGTTTTTGATGGTAGCGTTGTTGGTACCGGTGATGGTGAGTTCTTCGGTAACGTCCCAGCTATCCCACTGCGCACCGCTGAGGTCATAGGTACCGTCAAGAGAACCGTTTTTAAGGTCAACGATAAGCTGTCCGCCGTTCTTTACGCCGTCAACGGTTGCAGCGTCTGCTTCCGTCCAAGTCTTAACCGATGCGCCGGTTACTTCGTAGTCGAAGGTGATGGAAATGCCCTGATAAGCAACGGTGATGGTCTTGGTGCCTACCGAGGAAGTGTCGAGTTTACCGTCTACGAGACCCTGTACGGTGAGACGAGAGTCGCTAAGGGGAATTTCGAGAGGCTGGCTATCCTGCATGGTGATTTCAACCTTAAATTGGCTTGCATCTACGGATTCGTTAAGCGTGTAGGTGGAATTCGGTTTGTTAACGAATTTGATAGCCGTAACCTGAGACAAAGTACATGCCATAAGCATTACCATTGCTGCCGCTAAAACGGCAACGAGAATGAGTTTCTTGTTTTTCATGTTTTTTCTCCTTTCTTAATTTTTATGTAATCCGCCTTTTGACGGGTACATTCTGTATTAGTTGTTTTTAAGCTCCCTTGACGGTAATAAGCAGGTTAAGAACCATACCGCTGTTATCGAACGCCATAACGGATACGCTGTAGAAGCCGGAACCTTTAGTCGTATAAATAACGGTCAAGGAGTTTACGTTGGGGAAAGCTTTAAGGAAAGCTTGGGTGTTGATTTTAACCGTTCCCGTAACGGTGGTCGTGTCGATGATACTCTGAAGAACCTTAATAGAGTTGGTTTTAGAAGGTGTAAGTTCACGGTACGCCAAATTCGCGCCGTCAGCCGTTCCTGCTTTCTCTTTTTCGTCTTCGGAAAGTTGATTATATCCGAACGTTGTTTCTGTGTTATTTCCTGACTTAATCGTAACGGTGATAAGTCTGTTACCTTCTTTAATACGGTCTTCGTTGATCTTGGTTTCGCTTACCGAGCTTGCGGATTTGATACTGTCGGAAAGTGCGCCTTCGAGAATTTTGGTCGCAGGCTTAGCCAGCTCTATTTTAGTGGAGGAGTAAACGCCCGTAAACGCGTCAGGCATAACTACTTCTACGGTAGAAGGAATTCTTATGTTTGCGTTATCTGCGATATAATGAACGGAAGCACCCAAAGCGTTGTTGGAAAGAACCTTGATACCCTCTGCAAATACTACGTGTTTAACGGTAGCGCTACGTGTTGTGCCACCATTTGCTCCTACGAAAACGGTGCTATTTATATCAAATTCTTTTACGACGGCAGCGACCTTAGTCTGAACGCTATCGGGCAGATTTGTTACGGAATTAGCGATAGAATTGTAATCGGTAACGTTCTTCAGATTTCTGAACTGGAACAGCAGATTGGCTACGCCTGTTTTGTCTGTGGTGTTGAGATAAAGATATCCGTCGACAAGCTCTTCTATAGAACCGGGTACGT
>CAVJWC010000022.1:0-9495 GCA_963653425.1 Eubacterium sp.
GTCCGTCGCACGATACGGCAAGCGCGTTTTATGCCGTCGACAACGAAGACGACAGTGTGCTTATTTCAAGCGGAACGTGGGCGATTCTCGGTGCAAAGATAAAAGAAGCAAACGTGTCGGAAGACGCTTTGAGATACAATTTCGCAAACGAAGGCGGAGTGGGAAACTTCCGTTTCCTGAAGAATATCACGGGAATGTGGATAAACGTGTGCCTTAAAAACGTGTTCGGAAGAAGTTTTGACGAGATGACGCGCCTTGCAAGCGAAAGCACGTTTGACGGGACGTTCGACGTGAACGCAAAAGAGTTTTCTTTGCCCGAAAATATGGACGAGAAAATCAGGAACTGGTTTGGAAGTCGCAATCTCGACGTGCCGAAAACGGAAGGGGATTTGTATCGCAGTGCGTACAGGTCTATGGCAAAGGGATATAAAAAAGCAATTGACGATTTGGAAAAATGCGAAAACCGCACGTTCGACAAGATTTATATCGTAGGCGGTGGCGCAAACAACAAGTTAGTCAACGAGTTTACAAAAGAGTTTACAAAAAAAGAAGTCGTCGCAATGCCCATAGAAGCAACGGCGATAGGCAATCTGAAAAGCCAAACGGAGTTATAAACTATGAGTTATAAGGAAGCGAAAGAAGTTTACGCAAAGATAGGCGTAGATACGGAACAAGCGATTGAAAAACTTAAAAATACCGCAATCTCGGTACATTGTTGGCAAGGCGACGACGTCGTGGGTCTTGACGGCGGAGGCGCCGCGTCGGGCGGTATTCAAACGACGGGCAATTACCCGGGGCGCGCAAGAAACTTTGAAGAACTCAAAGAAGATTTGAGAAAAGCGTTTTCGCTTATGCCGGGTAAGAAAAGACTCAACCTGCACGCAAGTTATGCAATTTTGAACGGTGAGAAAGCGGACAGAAACGCATATCGTCCCGAACATTTTGCGCCTTGGGTTGAGTTTGCGAAAGAGGCAGGACTTGACGGAATCGATTTCAACCCCACGATGTTCTCTCATCCGATGGTAAAAGGCGGACTTACGCTCTCGTCGCCCGACGAAAACGTGCGCAGATTCTGGATTGAACATTGCAAGGCGTGTATCCGCATTTCGGAATATTTCGCAAAGGAAACGAACAGCCATTGCCTTATGAATATCTGGATTCCCGACGGATTCAAAGATATTCCGAGCGACAGACTTACTCCGAGACTTCGCCTCAAAGACAGCCTCGACGAGATTCTGAAAGAGCCTTATGACAAGAAAAAAGTCGTAGTTGCGGTGGAAAGCAAAGTGTTCGGCATAGGCGTCGAAAGTTATACGGTGGGTAGCAACGAATTTTATCAGAACTACGCGGCAAAGAACGATATCTGTTGCCTGCTCGATAACGGACATTATCATCCGCTCGAATACGTAAGCGACAAAATTTCCTCGTTGCTTGCCTTCTACGATAAAGTTGCGCTTCACGTAACGCGCGGAGTGAGATGGGACAGCGACCACGTCGTTTTGTTCGAAGACGAACTCAAAGAGATTGCAAAAGAGATTGTAAGAAACGACGCGCTTGACAAGGTGCTTATCGGGCTTGACTATTTCGACGCGTCGATAAATCGTATATCCGCGTGGGTTACGGGCGAGCGCAATATGCAAAAGGCGTTGCTTTACGCATTGCTTACGCCAAACGACGCGCTTAAAAAGTTGCAGGACGACGGCGAGTTTACAGAACTTATGTACAGACAAGAACAACTCAAAACCTATCCTTTCGGCGAAATCTGGAAAGAATATCTTAACGGGCAAGGTATGAAAGACGATTGGTTTGACGAAATAAAAGACTACGAAAAAGGAGTGCTTGACAAAAGATGAAAAACATACTTGAAGCGCCGTTTGTAAAAGAACTTTGCAAAATTACGAGCAATATGTATCGTCAGGGATGGGACGAAAGAAACGGCGGAAACGTTTCCGTGTTGCTTTATGAAGAGCAAGTAAAAGAATATCTCGATACGAACAATGTTTTGCGAGTTATCCCGACGGGATTCGACGCAAAAGAATTGGTCGGCAGATATTTCATCGTTACGGGAACGGGCAAATATTTCAAGAACGTTGAAGGCGATCCCGAAACCAATCTCGGTATAATCCGCATCGGCGCAGACGGCAAATCGGCGGAACTTTTGTGGGGATATAAGGACGGCGGAAAATTCACGAGCGAACTTCCCGCACACCTTATGACGCACGCAACCCGTTTGAAAATAGATCCCGAACACAGAGTGGTTATGCACACGCATCCGACTTATACTATTTGCATGTCCGCAGTCGTAAAAACCGACGACAGAGCCTTCACCGAAAAGTTGTGGCGCACCAATACCGAAGCAATCGTGGTTTTCCCGGACGGCGTAGGCGTGTTGCCTTGTATGGTTTGCGGAACGAACGAAATAGGCGAAGCGACTGCGGAGAAGATGAAGAAATATCGTCTTGTCGTATGGACGAATCACGGCATCTACGGCGTCGGCAAAGACATTGACGAAGCCTTCGGACTTATTGAAACGGTTGAGAAAACGGCGCAAATTTATATGCTCACTTTGGGACGCGTGGTCAACGAAATCGGCGACGACGTGTTGCAAGGTCTTGTGGATTTGTGGCATCTCACACCGCTCGACGGAATCTTACGGAAATAAGCCAAGCATTCCCTTCGTTATCGCCGATTAGCGCAGTAATCGCTTTTTGCGCTAAAAATAAGTATTTGCCGGCGCATAGCGTTTTTACGATAGAAACACGCCGTGGGTTTTGTTTAGCCGAGGCTTTGGGTTGGAAGCGCACTTGAGGTATGTACGACGGAGTAAAGCGACGGATAAACCGATTTGTTTCCGTAAAATATCAGCGAGAACGAAGGAAATATTAACCGTTATTTTCGAATAACGGCGTATTGTTTAAATAAAATTTACATTGGGAAAATATAATACGAGAAATAAATTAAAAGGAGATAAGATTATGGCAAACAGATTTATCTTGAACGAAACTTCGTATTTCGGCGCAGGCGCAAGACGCGAACTTCTCGGCGAAATCAAATCGCGCGGATTCAAAAAGGCGTTTATCGTTGCCGATAAAGACCTTGTGAAATTCGGTGTGGCGGACATGGTTACGTCGACTCTCGAAGACTTCCCTTACGAGATGTTCACAGACTTCAAAGCAAATCCTACCGTAACGAACGTCAAAAACGGACTTTCCGCGTTCAAAGCGTCGGGAGCGGATTTCCTTATAGCAATCGGTGGAGGTAGCGCAATCGATACGTCGAAAGGAATAGCAATCGTTGCAAACAATCCCGAATTCGAAGACGTCGTTTCGCTCGAAGGCGTTGCTCCTACGAAACGTAAATGCGTTCCGATTATCGCCCTTCCCACAACTGCGGGGACGGCTGCGGAAGTTACGATCAACTACGTCATTATCGACGAAGAAACGGGAAGAAAGATGGTTTGCGTGGATCCGCACGACATTCCCGTGCTTGCAATCATCGACGCCGAACTTATGGCTTCTATGCCCAAAGGCTTGACCGCCGCAACCGGAATGGACGCTCTTACGCACGCAATCGAAGGATATATAACCAAAGGCGCGTGGGAACTTTCGGATATGTTCGAACTCAAAGCCATTGAACTTATCTCAAAGAACCTCCGCAACGCAACTTTCAACGGAAAAGATATGACGGCGCGCGAAAATATGGCGCTTGCACAATACGTTGCGGGTATGGCGTTCTCCAACGTCGGCCTCGGTTGCGTTCACTCGATGGCTCACCCCCTCGGAGCAAGATTCGACGTTCCTCACGGCGTTGCAAACGCACTTCTTTTGCCCATCGTTATGGAGTACAACATGCCTGCCGCGCAAGAGAAGTATTGCAATATCGCACGCGCAATGGGCGTAAACATCGACGGCTTGTCGGTTGAAGAAGGCGCAAAAGCTGCGGTAAACGCGGTAAAACAACTTTCGCTCGACCTTGGCATTCCTCAGACTCTTCGCGAGATCAACATTCCTCAAGACTCACTCGAACAGCTTTCCAAGGACGCCTTCGCAGACGTATGCACGGGAGGCAATCCGAGAGAAATAACCCAAAAAGACATTCTGGAACTCTATAAAATAGCATATTAAGGCTTTTGTAAAGAGCAATCATAGTTAAGTAACATTCTGCGCCGTATGGCAAAATCGCAAAGGAAGCGTTCCGTTTCCGATAGTTTTTGCCCTATCGGCGCATTTTAATTAGTCACTTCGCAAAGCAGTTGTTTTCCCGAGCGAAAAGTTTGTTTTTTGAGTAAATCGAAGAGTTTGTTTTTTTCTGAGCAAAGTATTTGTTTTTTTCCGAGAAAAAGTTTGTTTTTTGAGCCAAGCATTTGTTTTTCCGAGCAAACAGTTTGTTTTTAGTGAATTAAAAGCGGTTACTGCGATAATCAGCTATAACGAATGAAATGCATAAAAAATACGAACCACGAAATCCCTTCAGGCAAAGCGCAGACCTACCGATATGGGCGAAATGAGTCCTCTTTCGGGACTGATTTACTGCGCCGACTGCGGAAAGAAAATGTATCTTTGCCGTTGTTCGGCAACAAAGCAAAAAGAATTTTTCAACTGTTCGTCTTATAGAAAGCAACTGAAAAAAACTTGCACTTCCCATCATATAACGGTCGAAGCGTTGGCGGTTCTGATTCGGGACGATTTGCGGCGAACGATTTATTTTGCACAACAGCAAAGAGAAATGTTTTTGCAGACGTTACGGAAAAACGCCGCGACGAGAACGGAAAAAGAACTGAAAGAGTATTCAAAGGAAATCAGAACTTCGGAAGAGCGAATCGAACGGCTTGACAAAATTATTGAAAGCCTTTACGAAGATAAAGGCGAAGGTAAGATTTCCGAAGAACGATACTTAAAAATGAGCGACACATACGAAACCGAGCAAGCCGGTCTGATTAAAACGTTGAAGTCGGAAATCGCAAAAGCGAAGGAAGACGACGATAAAATTCTCGATTTTATGATGCTTATTTACAAGTATAACAGTTTTGAAGAACTCACGCCCGAAATACTGCGCGCGTTCATCGAAAAGGTCGTTGTTCACGAAAAGACGAAAGTAGACGGACATTACAGACAAACGGTAGAAATCTTTTACAATTTCGTCGGAGCAATCGACCGTCCGATATGGGGCAACGAACTCTCTGACGATGATGATTGAAACCGACAAACAGCAAGAGAAAAGGCGTGGCATCACGCCACGCTTGACTCTGAACCCTGCTCATTTAACTAAAATTCCCTATGGGAACTACGGTAAAAACAAAAAGTTCTCTCTGAAAAAGTTCTTCATTAAAAACAAAGAGTTCTCTCTGAAAAAGTCGTTCGGTAAAAACGAAGAGTTCTTTCCGAAAAAGACCGAAAGGACGCGAATAATCGCGCCCTTTCAGCTAAGGAAGATAAACTATAACAAAAAACTTGGTTATTGCTTATTCGGGGAAAGCGAAAAACGCTTCCCGTTTTTGTCGTAAAACTTAGTGCTTATGGCAACCGCAGTCGCAGTCGTGATCTTCACCGCAGTCGTGGTCGTGGTCACAGTCGCAGTCGCCTTCGCAGTCGCAGTCGTGTTCTCCGCAACCGCAATCGTCGTGATGGTCGTGTCCGCAACAACAACAGTCGTCGGCGTCAAGGTCACAGCCTTTTTCTTTAAGATACTGTTTATGCATTTCGACGTATTCGTCGTAAACTTCGTTAAGAAGCTGTTCGTCTTCGACAGGTTCGAAAGTATCGCCGTCGTCGCCTTCTACTACGCGGAATACTGCAACTTCATCCTCGTCGATGTCTTCCATTTCCTCTGCGGGCTGGAAAAAGGCGTACCAGGAACCTTTATATTCGAGCGAAGCTACGAAGAAAAAGTCCAACGCTTCTCCGTCTTCGTTTATAAGCTGAACTATACCGTCATCGGCGTCGATGTCTTCTTCCAATACGCTTACGTTATCTTTTTCGTCTAACATTGAAATTCCTCCGAGAATTAAATTCTGTCCTCAGACAGTCTCCAGATAACTTTGGAGAATAACCGTCGCCGCAAGTTTATCTATGACTTCGCGTCTTTTTTCGCGACGAACGTCGGCTTCGATAAGCACTCTCTGCGCCTGAACGGTGGTAAGTCTTTCGTCCATCATAACCACCTTAGCCGAAGTCTTTTCCCTCAGCATATCGGCAAATTCTTTCGCCTTGATCGTTTGCAGGCTTTCGGTATTATCGAGCATTTTAGGCAGACCGCACACGACGGTGTCCACGTCGTTGTCCGCAATCATCTTCACAATTTTGTTTATATCGCCCTTTATTTCCACACGCTTTAAGGTATCAAACGGATTGGCGACGATTTTCATAGGATCGGAAAGCGCGATGCCGATTCTCTTGTCGCCTATATCCAAAGCCATTACTCTGCCCATAAATTCTCCTCTTATTAAATATACCCTATTCAAGCGGAATTGTCAACCGTTTTGCTTCATTATTACTTAAAAGTCTTGCTTTTCATTCGTTATCATCGGCGTTCCGTTCATTCTTGCCCGTGTTTTTAATAAATTAAGAACTTTACGTCCGGCTGTGGTAATCGGCAATAACAAACGGAATGCCTGTTGTCAGCGTTCCGTTCGTTACCGTTTGTGCTTTAATGACTTCGCTGCCGTTTATGCTTTAATGAATTACAAGCGGTTATTGCGGTAAGCGGTGATAAAGAACAGAAGTTACGCCCGACGCTTTTTTACAGCAACATACAGAGCGTGCCTGCGGTTATGAGAATAAGACCCACGAGTCCTTTAATCGTAAGCTTTTCTTTAAGGACGAAGTAGGAAAAGGCGATGGTTACGAGTATGGAAAGTTTGTCTATCGGAACGACTACGCTTGCGGGACCTTCGTGAAGCGCGCCGTAATAACACAGCCAGGACGCGCCCGTCGCAAGTCCCGAAAGAATTATGAAGATAAATTCGTTGCGGGGCGTTTTTTTGATAAGCGGACCTTTCCCCGTTACGCAAACAACAACCCACGCCATAACGAGAACGACTGCCGTTCTTATCATCGTACCGAGATTGGATTCGACGTCGGAAATTCCGATTTTTCCGAGAATGCTTGTCGCGGCGGCGAACACAGCCGACAAAACCGCCCACAAAAGCCAGCTCTTTTTAACGCTTTCGTTGTCGTTGTGTTTTTTCTCTATCATAAGATAGGTTCCCACTGCGATAACAGCCATACATATGCCCTTGATAAGAGTGATTTCCTCGCCGAGAAGAACGAACGCCAGAAGCATGGTAAGAATTGTACTCGATTTGTCCACGGGAACGACTTTGTTTACGTCGCCCACCTGAAGAGCTTTGAAGTAACACAGCCAGGACGCGCCCGTCGCAAGTCCCGAAAGCACGAGAAATACCCAGCTTTTTGCCGAAACGGAAGCCAAGCCGTTCCAGGAACCCACTATCGTTACCATAAGACAGGACGTTAAAAGAACGACTATCGTTCGCATTGCCGTAGCCACGCTCGAATCGGTCTGTTTAATTCCGCATTTCGCGGTAATCGACGTTACGCCGGCAAAAAAAGCCGAGCCGAATGCAAGTAAAATCCACATAAAAAGCCTCCCGATGAACCGTAACCGCCAAAGCTTTTTTCAGCTTCGTTCGTTTGTTTTCAGTCGGTCCCCCGCATTTCCCGAATTATACTACCATAAACAAAAAAGCGCAAGCCTATAAGGCTCTGCCCGAAAAAAATTTACGAATAATTTACAATGAAAACGATTTTTAATGTAAAGCGATGAACATTATAAAAAACGCAAGCCTGTAAAATTTTACCGGAAAGAACTTACTAATAATTCACAATGAAAACGATTTTTAATATAAGGCAGTGAGCGTTATAAAAAACGCAAGTCTTTAAGGCTTTATCCGACGGAACGACCGTAATTCCGAAATTAAAACTTACTATCGCAAAACCGCCGTAAAGACGGAACGGGAATGGCGTTATCAAAAAAATAATTGAGTTGGGGCAAGGGCAACAATGTAAAAAGTGCGTACTTTATAGTAGAGGACGTATTTACGAAAATTCACGTTTGACGGGACATAGCGACGTTACCGAAAAATAATTGAGTTACTGCTTTTCGTACTATTTTTTGGTGCGTAAATATATTGCTCGTGAGGCAAATATTTGCGCTTGACAATACGCGCCTTGCATTATAACGGCGTAAGTTTTATCGAAAATTCACGCTTGACGGATTGGCGCGGTTATCATAAAAATCGGAAACAGCTTAATTGCGATTTCGGAAAAATCGCGTCCGACGGATCTATTTGACTGCGAATATGTTGCCGAAGAAGCCGAAATTTGCGCTTGACAATACGGCGGAAAACTGCTAAAATACCAGTGTCGTGCGGCTATGGCGGAATTGGCAGACGCTCCGGACTTAGGATCCGGTGCCTTCGGCGTGGGGGTTCGAGTCCCTTTAGCCGCACCAAAAAACGAGAAACCCGCAAAAGTTAAGGGGTGGGATATACAGTGAAACTCCACCATCATAGCGGGTGGCTTCTCTTTTTCTGACACACAGATTAACCATCATAGACTCCACGTAAGTTCCTTTACGCAAAACCAAAGGAATTACGTAATCAGAATTAGCGGAAACAGCCAAACTCGATAGGTCTTGTTTGTCTTGTGTAAAAGCAGGAGCGCATAATATGACTATAGCCACGGTTGGTTACTATCTATGACAAATCGGGCATGACTCAGCTGAGTTTTTTGATTGTCTGCAAAGAAAGAGGCGAAAAGATAATGCAAAAAAGATTTTCTAAAGATCCTAAGGTAAGATTAGTATCCATTAAAGATTTTTATGAATGGTCCGATTACATCGGCGATATCGAAGAGAACCTTTTGAAAGAAGGAGAAAAACCTAATTATGGTATCTATTATAAAATATAATCTATATAAAAAGAAGCTTCTTATGAGGCTTCTTTTTTGTGTAAAAGGTATTTCTCTATAATCAGACTACAGATACTTTATCGAGACAGAAAAACTCCGGACAATGAGTAACAAAATGCATGAAAATAACGTTATTCATCTTTATCTATAATCTGAACTTCTCCGACAAATTGGTCTAAAAACTTTTCTGCCAGATGGCGATCTAACTGATCGTGAATTTTTTGATTTTCATAGCTTCGCAGACAGTTGTAGCAAGACGGATCGCAATTACAAGTTTTCATATCGCGCAATGCCGACGAAAAAATCAACAAGAAAGATAGTCCCTTCCGATTTTGGTTTTAGGTGTTCTGTATAGCGTTAAAAAACATTGAAAAATAAGGGACATACGCTACAATGTAAGCAAGAAGACTTGCTTACAATGGTTTTCGGGCGCAATGTTTCAACCGAAACGGCAAAGCGCAGACGATAGCCCTCGACAAAATTTATTTTGTCACGTTTCAATGTTATGATAACAGCCAATCAAGCAAATTCAAAGACTTGATGCCGTCATAAGAATTTATATAATTTC
>CAVJWC010000023.1:0-7530 GCA_963653425.1 Eubacterium sp.
GGCTTTTTTGCAAAAAAGCCGAAAGTTCTTTGGTTCTTTCTTTCAAGAAAGAACGTAGAAATATTATGAAAGATGAAATATATGTAAAGAATGCGCGGCAGAACAATCTTAAGGGTATAGACGTTCGTATACCGCGGGACAAGCTTGTGGTATTCACGGGGCTTTCGGGAAGCGGAAAGAGCAGTCTTGCTTTTGACACGATATTTGCCGAAGGTCAACGTCGTTACATCGAGAGTTTATCCTCCTACGCGCGCCAATTTTTAGGACAGATGGACAAACCCGACGTCGAATCGATAGACGGGTTAAGTCCTGCTATTTCGATAGACCAGAAAACCACCTCTTCCAACCCCCGTTCGATAGTGGGAACGGTAACCGAGATTTACGACTACCTGAGACTGCTTTTTGCAAGGGTAGGAACGCCTCATTGCCCCATATGCGGAAGGGAGATAGAAGCGCAGTCGGTCGACCAGATTGTGGATAAGGTCAAAGCTTTCGAAGAGGGAACGAAGATTATCGTAAAAGCGCCCGTTATAAGAGGAAGAAAGGGCGAGTACGCCAAACTTTTCGACGAATTCCGTAAAAGCGGATTCGTGAGAGTGGAAGTGGACGGAGAAACCTACCTTCTGGAAGACCGGATAAAGCTTAATAAGAACGTTAAACACGACGTAAGCGTAGTTGTAGACAGACTTGTCGTAAAGGAAGGTATAGACGCACGGCTTACCGAAGCGGTAGAAACGGCTATGAACCTTGCGGAAAGTCTGGTTATCGTGGAAGCCAACGGAGAGAATATACTTTTCTCGGGCAAGTACTCCTGTCCCGAATGCGGAACCACTCTCGAGGAACTCGAACCGCGTTCTTTCAGCTTTAACAGTCCTTTCGGAGCCTGCCCAGAATGCGGAGGCTTAGGCTTCAAGATGGAATTCGACGCAGACAAGATAATTCCCGACGGAACGAAGTCTCTTCGTCAGGGCGCGGTCAATATGATCGGGTTCAATATGGACGGCGGACGGATGATAGAGATGTATATGAAAGCCTTGGCGGAAAACTACGGCTTCAGTCTGGACACGCCCTTCGACGACCTTTCCGAAGAGATAAAGCACGTTATTTTATACGGAAGCGGTGGCGTTAAGATGGGAATGAAATATAAGTCTCCGCGCTTTACCGCAAACTACAACTCCGCGTGGGAAGGCGTTATCCCTATGCTGGAAAGACGTCACCGCGATACGACAAGCGAGTTTATGAAACGGGAATACGAAAACAATATGATTTCCCGTCCGTGCAGTAGTTGCGAAGGAAAAAGACTTAAACCCGAACTTCTTGCCGTTACCGTAAACGGAAAGAACATCTGGGAACTTTGCAATCTTCCCGTAACCGACCTTAAAACCTTTTTCGATAACCTCGTTTTATACGGCGCAAAGGCTAAAATCGCCGAACAGGTGCTTAAAGAAATCAAAGCAAGACTTACTTTCCTTATAGACGTAGGACTGGGGTATCTTACTTTGTGGCGTCAGTCCTCCACTCTTTCGGGTGGCGAAGCTCAGAGAATAAGACTTGCCACGCAGATAGGAAGCGGACTTACGGGCGTTCTTTATATTCTCGACGAACCCAGTATAGGTCTTCATCAGCGCGACAACGAGAAACTCATAGCCACTCTTACCAAACTTCGCGACCTCGGCAACTCTCTTATCGTTGTGGAACACGACGAAGACACCATAAGAAGCGCGGATTATATCGTAGATATAGGTCCCGGCGCGGGTATTCACGGAGGAAACCTCGTTGCTTCGGGAACGGTGGACGACATTATAGCCTGTCCGCGTTCCATTACGGGCAAATACCTTTCGGGCGAACTCGCGATAGGCATTCCCGACGTAAGACGTCCCGTAGACAGAACGAAAATGCTTACGATTACGGGAGCAAGGAAAAACAACCTCAAAAACATAGACGTTTCCGTTCCTCTGGGAGTTATGACGGTAGTCACGGGCGTAAGCGGAAGCGGTAAAAGCTCGCTCGTCAACGAAATCATCCGTCCTTACCTTGCCTGGAAACTCAACTTCGCGCGCCGTACCGACGTGGAATGCGACGACGTGTCGGGATTCGAGAACCTCGATAAGATTATCTCCATCGACCAGTCCCCCATAGGCAGAACGCCCCGAAGCAATCCCGCAACTTACACCAACCTCTTTAACTATATACGCGACCTTTTCGCCGCCACTCCCGACGCAAAGGAAAGAGGTTACAAGCCCGGACGGTTCAGCTTCAACGTCAAAGGCGGACGATGCGAAAACTGCGGCGGCGACGGCATAAAGTGCATAGAAATGAACTTCCTGCCCGACGTTTACGTTCCCTGCGAAGTCTGCCACGGAAAGCGCTATAACCGCGAAACTCTTGCCGTTAAATACAAAGACAAGAACATTGCCGACGTTCTCGATATGACGGTGGAAGAAGCCCTTTCTTTCTTCGAAAACATACCCGTTATCGCCAACAAAATCCGCACGCTTTACGACGTCGGACTGGGGTACATCAAACTCGGTCAGCCCGCGCCTACTCTTTCGGGAGGCGAAGCCCAACGGGTAAAACTTGCAACCGAACTCAGTAAACGCAGTACGGGCAAGACTATTTATATTCTCGACGAACCCACGACGGGCTTGCATTCCTACGACGTTCATAAGCTCGTTGGAATTCTTCAGCGGTTGACTTCGGGCGGAAACACCGTTCTGGTTATCGAACACAACCTCGACGTCATAAAAGTCGCCGATTATATTATCGACCTCGGTCCCGAAGGGGGCGACAAAGGCGGAACGGTCGTCTGCGCGGGAACTCCCGAAGAAGTCGCCGAATGCAAGGAAAGCTACACGGGACAGTTCCTTAAAAAGATTCTGGAACGCGGAAGATAACCCGAATTCTTCATCGCTGTACGGGAACGGCAGGATTGCACGAAAAACGCAGGATTGCGCGGAAACGGCAAAATTGCGCGAAAGGTAAATTCGTTAAACGAGCGGACGGCTTGGTTAAACGAAACCTATGCGTTCGTTACGCGAAACGGAGAATTCAAAAAAATAAAACAACGCAAAAACAACGAAAAAAGGAAAACCGAATAATGAAAATCAACGTCAAAAATCTACTTTATCGTCTCTTGGTCTACGTTCTCGGACTGTTCGTTCTTGCTTTGGGCGTGGCTTTTTCCATCAACAGCAACCTCGGCGTTTCCCCGGTAAACTCACTGCCTTACGTTTTAAGCAATATTACCGGCGTTGAACTCAGCCTCTGCGTAACGGGCGTTTTCGCGGTTTTCGTAGTGCTTCAGATCGTGATTCTGCGTCGCGATTTCAAGTGGATCAACGTTTTTCAGGTGGCGTTTTCCTTCGTTTTCGGCTACTTCGTCAAAGTCGGACAGCTCATTCTGGGCGACTTCACCATACCGACTTACTTCGGACAGCTCCTTATGATGGTAATTTCCATTCTGCTTATCGGGCTTGGCGTCGCGATGTACATAACCGCAAAACTCCTGCCCATGCCCATGGAAGGTCTGGCGCTCACTTTGGCTTCCAAAAGCAAAAAAATCGGTTTTTCGCTCATGAAATCCATCGTCGACACCACCGCTGTCTGCACGGCTATCGCGCTGTCTTTCATTTTTCTTCATAAGCTCGAAGGCATCCGTGAAGGCACCGTGATTTCGGCTATATGCGTGGGCTTTGCCGTCAAACTCTTCTCCAAGCCCGTGGGTAAGCTCTTCAGAATCGACCGCTTCCCCATAACAAACTCTCAGGCGGAAGAACCCCAAACTCACTCTCAATCCGAAGAAGCCGAAGCTCAACCCGAGGCTTTCTCCGACGCCGAATAAGGTAAATTCCGCAATCAAAGCGCAGTAAAACCGAAAACCCGCGCTCCGCTCTTTCGTGAAACCGACTTTTTACGAACTCCCTGCGTTCGTTTAATAAATTGGGCTTTTCCGCTCGATTTCGGCTTAAAAACGGCATGAAACAACGAGTTCGTTGAATTTGAGTTTTTCGCAATCCATATCCGTTTCAGCCGAATTCCGTGAAATTCGTTTTTATGCGTATAAACTCCGTAAAGTCGGGCATAATTAACCGATATAATCCGAGCGTTCCGATTCATAACGCACGCAACTCAAAAGTCGCGCGTTTTAATCGGGAAGGCTCACGCAATTCGTTTTATCGGAGGGACTTATGACGACGAAATGCAATAAATGCGGAAAGAAAATTCCTTTTTCGGAAGCGCGCGTGTGCGGAAACTGCGGAGCGGTCAAATGCCGTGAATGCGCCGAAAAAAGCTTCTTTCTCTGCGACGAATGCTCGGGGAAATTGGGCTTTCTGAACTGACCCGCAAAACCCGAGTGTTTAACTCTTAAAGTCGGACTTTAACCAATCCGATTCGACGGCGGAAAGCCGTCCGATTTTGATGGCGGAAAACCGTCAGAAAAAAGCTTAATCAACCGCCTCAAAAAAGCAATCAAAAAAGACTTCCTTAAACCAAGGAAGCCTTTTCTTTTTTTGTTTTAACGTCGTTTTCGTTTTTTAGCGCGCCGTAAAATCCGAAACCGTGAGTTCGTTCTATGAATACGGGCTTTTCGTTTAACGAGCTTACAGCTTTCGTTCAACGAAACCCGAAATTCCGCAAAAGCTCGGATTCAACGCGCGAAAGCGGGAGTTGCCCCGGAAAACGCGGAGAAACGCACCCCAAAACACGGGAAATCGCCCGAAAATAGCGGACGAAAGCCGAAGTTACCCGCTACGGAAAGCTTACTTACCTTCGGGATAAAACAGGGGCATACGGCGTTTGTGAGCGGAACGCGAGTTTGCGCGCTCGATGGTGTTTTGCGCTTTGCCGTCGAGCTTTTCGCCCCGTATAAAAGCGTCCACCTCGGCGTAAGTCACGCCCATTTCCTTCTCGTCGGTCTGACCTTCCCAAAGTCCCGCGCTGGGAGCCTTGTCGATAATCTCGGAAGGCGCGCCCAAAAAACGCAGAAACTCGAAAATCTCCGTCACCGTAAGGTCGGCAATCGGGTTGACGTCACTCGCGCCGTCTCCCCATTTCGTGAAATAACCCATAGTGAGTTCGCTTTTATTGCCCGTTCCCACCACGAGACAACCGTTTGTCTGCGCAATCGTATACAGCGTCGTCATTCTGAGACGGGGGTTGATGTTTGCGGCGGCAAGTTCGGAGGGCTGACAAACTTCGCCGACTGCTTCTCCGAAAGCCTTTTTGACGGCGGAAAGGTCTACCGTTACCGTTTTTATATCGAATTTCCCGGCAACGAGCAGTGCGTGTTCTCTGTCCTCGCCGTAATTTCTCTTACTTACGCAGGGCATAATCACGCCGAGCGTGTTTTCCGAAGCCGCGCGACATAAAATTCCTACCAGCGTGCAATCCTTTCCTCCGCTGTTGCCGTAAACGAAACCTTTCGCGCCCGTCTCGGCAAGCCTCTTTTTCAGCCATTCTACTCTGGATTCGAATTCTTCACGATAATCTCTCATACTCAACCTCTTTCCGTTTTTATTTATTGTTCGTATTTTTGGTCGTTTTTGGTCGTTTTTAGTCGTTTCGTTGCGTTTTTGCCGTTCGCTCTTTCGGGTAACGTTAACGCCGCCGTTCTTTCAACGCAACGCCTATATTTTATACTTTTTTGTTTTTTTTGTAAAACGTTTTAACCTTCTTTCTTTGGAAAAGAAAGAAGGCAAAGAAACTTTCACCGAGCTTCGCGTAGCCGTTAGTGTAGTGCGAATTCTCGGGAAAGAAGACAAAGAAACTTCCACCAAGCTTCGCGTAACGGTCAGAGCAATACGAAACTTGCAGAAAGTAAGCAAAGAAACTTTCGTTGAGCTTGCATAGCTATTGGGATATTGCGAATTTCACGGGAAACAGGCAAAGAAACTTTCACCAAGCTTCGCGTAGCCGTTAGTGTAGTGCGAATTCTCGGGAAAGTAGGCAAAGAAACTTTCACCGAGCTTCGCGTAACGGTCAGAGTAATACGAAACTTAACCGCAAGAAAGTGTCGATTCTTAAAAAACTTCAGGCAGAACGATAGTTTTCCCCACACGTCGAAGTTTTTTTGGTAGGCTTTTTTACAAAAAAGCCGAAAGTTCTTTGGCTCTTTCTTTCAAGAAAGAATCAAATTCATTTGTTTTTAACGGAAAAATGTGATAAAATACGATATGAATATAAAATGAGAAACAGTAGGGTTGCGTTTTTCCAAAAAGTGCGTGACTTTACGAAAGGAGAAAAATGTATAAATATCAGCAGGCAGTAGATTTATTCCTTAAACTGGTTCAGATTGACAGTCCTTCTCTCGAAGAAAAGGCGATGTGCGATTTCATTGAGAATTACGCAAAAGAAAACTGGAAAGACGCGAAAGTTACCGTAGACGAAATTCATCTCGACAAACTTCCCGCCGACGTTCTCGGACGTTTGCCCGAAAAGGACAAAACCGCGGTTACTCATCAGGTTTACGTAGAAATCCCGGCTAACGTTCAGGGCAAACCTTCCATGCTTTTAGGCGCGCACGTAGACACGGTAAACCCCGGTAAAGGCGTTAAACCCTCGATTACCGAAGAAGGCAAGATAGTTTCCGACGGCACGACCGTTCTCGGAAGCGACGATAAAGCCGGAGTTGCGGGCATAATCACGGCTATCGACGAACTCTACAAAAACAATCTTCCTCACGGCAGAATCATGTGCGTATTCACCGCCTGCGAAGAAAAAGGACTTCTCGGCGCAAGACTTGCTCCCGTCGACGAAATGGGACTCGATTACGGTTACGTTTTCGACACCACCGGCAGAGTAGGCGAAATCGTAGAACGCGTTCAGCATTCTCAGACGGTCGAAATCAACGTTAAGGTAAGCAACATCCCCAACCACGCTTACGCTCTTACCGTTCAGAACGCTCTCGGCGTTGCAAGCGAAATCATCGCAAAACTTCCCAAAGGACTCTGGGACAAAGCCGAATACACCCTTTCCAACGTAACTTCTCTTAAAACCGAAAGCGAACCCGGTTATCTCGTTCCCAATAAAGCTACCGTTAAATTCAGTATCAGAAGCTTTATCCCCACGGAACTTAAAGTTCTCCGCGATATGTTCGGTAAACTCATTGACGCAATGAACTTCGAAAATACCGAAATCACCTACAAGATCTCCCCCGAAAAGACTATGGGCTACGACAACACCCAGTCCGAAACGGGCAGAAAAATGATGAGCGACGCCGCTTCCGCTATAAAAGAACTGGGTATCGAACCCAAATACCTCCGCGACGGCCTCGGCGGTCACGACGCAAGTATCTACAGAATCAAAGGCGTCCCCTCCCTCGTCCTCTCGTGCGGTATGCAGGACATACATACCACCCGCGAATGGTGCTATGCCGAAGACGTCAGCCTTACTACGGAACTTATCCTGAAACTCATAGAAAAAGCTTAACCTACTTTCTTTGGAAAAGAAAGTAGGCAAAGAAACTTTCACCGTGGGGTAAAGCGAAACAATACGTAGTCCGCTTTTGAAAAAATAATGCAAACTTTGAAG
>CAVJWC010000024.1:0-6758 GCA_963653425.1 Eubacterium sp.
TCATTGAGCTTCGCATAGCCGTCAGTGAAATGCGAAACTTATGGAAAAGAAAGTAGGCAAAGAAACTTTCACCGAGCTTCGCGTATCTTTCAGAGCAATGCGAAACTTACAGAAAGTAAGCAAAGAAACTTTCACCGAGCTTCGCATATCCGTTAGTGTAGCGTGAAACTTGCAGAAAGCAAGCAAAGAAACTTTCACCGTTGGGGGGTAAAGAAAAACTAAAAGCAGTCCGCTTTTGAAAGAAAACTAAAAAACGCAAAAACGCTTGTGGCTACCGACTTGTGTGGCTTTGCGAAGCCACGATGGGTCCGGCGTCACGCCGGTCTTTGGTACTTTCTTACAAGAAAGTACAGAAAAACTATGAGTACGAAGTCTATTTATATACATTTTCCGTTTTGCAGGAGCAAGTGTGTTTACTGCAATTTCGTATCTTTTGCGGGGCGTGACTGTGAGATAGAGCGGTACGTAAACGCGGTAAGTCGGGAGCTTGAGCTTTGGGGCAGGCTTCACGACGGCGCGCCTGTAGAGACGGTTTATATCGGCGGGGGAACGCCTTCGCTTATGAAACCCAAACAGCTTTCCGCGCTTATGTCGGCGGTGAGGGGTAACTTTCCGCTTGCCGAGGACTGTGAGATTACGATGGAACTCAATCCGCAGAGCGGTAATTCGGCGCTTATCAAGGCGATGAAGAAATGCGGAATAAACAGGGTAAGCGTAGGTTTGCAGGTAGCCGACGACGCGATACTCAGGGAACTCAACCGTCCCCATAACACAGCGGATTTCGTAGCGACGGTAGGACGGCTCAAAAGGGCGGGAATAACCAATATAAGCGCGGATATAATGCTTGGGCTTCCGCATCAGAACATAGCGGTAGTGAAGCATACGGTAGAGCTTTTAAGGAAGCTGGATATTCCGCACGTATCGGCTTACGGACTTAAAGTAGAGAAAGGAACGCCCCTTTATAAGCTTGTGAGAAACGGAATTACCTTTTTGCCGGAAGAAGACGAAGCGGTGGATATGTACGACCTCGTGTATAAAACGCTCGAAAGGGACAAGATTTACAGGTACGAAGTATCCAACTTTGCAAAGGTGGGCTACGAAAGCCGACACAATATAAATTACTGGAAGCAGGGCAGGTATTACGGAATAGGACTTAACGCGTCGGGATTCGTGGGCGACGTGAGGTATTCCAACCTTAGGGATATGGACAGGTATTTTCAGCGTATAGAGGAAGAGAACGTTCGTCCCGTATCGAGAAGACACAAGCTTACGCTTAAAGAAGCGGAGTTCGAATATATTATGCTTGCGCTTCGGATGGACCGCGGAATGGACATCAGGGAGTTCAACGAGCTTTATTATACGGATTTTATAAAGAGATACAGGAAAACGCTTGACAGACTGGAAAAGATAGGCGTTATAACTTACGACAGCAGAACGGTAGCCGTTCGTCCGGAAAAGATGTATCTTCTCAATTCCGTGCTGGTTGAATTTATGGAGGACGAAGACGACTTTGCGTGACTCAAAGCCATGAAAGAGCCGTAGAATATACAACTAACGTCACAAAGAACGGAGGAAAAAATGAACAGAGCAACTACCATAACGGCGGCGAGAATGCTTGCCGTAGACGCAATCGCAAAGGCAAACTCGGGACATCCCGGATTGCCGCTCGGAGCTATGCCGGCGCTTAACGCAATATACGCGGCTATGAAAAACGATCCTACAAAGCCCGAACACGTTAACAGAGATCGTTTCGTATTGTCCGCAGGACACGGTTCGGCAGGACTGTACGCAACGCTTCATCTTTTCGGATACGACGTAACGCTCGAAGATATCGGCCGGTTCCGTCAGTTCGGAAGCAAGACGCCCGGTCACCCCGAGTACGGCGTAACCAAAGGCGTAGACGTTTCGACGGGACCTTTGGGACAGGGTATAGCGAACGCTGTCGGTATGGCAATTGCGGAAACCGGACTTGCAGCCGAGTTCAACAGAGAAGGCTTCAACGTTTTCGACCATTATACTTACGCGCTTTGCGGTGAAGGCTGTCTTATGGAAGGTATTTCCTACGAAGCCATGAGCCTTGCGGGAACGCTTAAACTCTCTAAACTTATCCTCGTTTACGATAAGAACGATATTACCATAGAAGGCGACAAGAACACTTCCTTCACCGAAGACGTGGCGGAAAGATTCAACGCTATGGACTGGCACGTCGAAATCGTAGAAGACGGAAACGACGTCAACGCTCTCGACAAAGCCATAGTAAAATGTAAAGTTCAGGGCGAAAGACCGTCGGTTATTATCAGCAAGACCAGGATAGGTTTCGGCAGTCCTCTTGCCGGAAGCGCGTCGGTTCACGGTTCTCCTCTTACGGGCGACAAACTTTCCGCCACCAAAGCTTTCTACGGCTGGAACTACGAACCTTTCGTCGTTCCCGAAGAAGCTTACGAATTCGGCAGAGAAATCGCTTCCTTCGGCGCAAAGAAAACGGCAGAGTACGACGCTATGATGAAGGAATACGCCGAAAAGTACCCCGAACTTTACGCTAAGCTTCAGTCTTACCTCAAAAAAGACAAAATCGACGTCGCGAACATGGAAACGGGTATAACCGACGCCATGGCTACAAGAAAAGTCAGCAGTGAAATTCTCAATAAGCTCGAAAAGCTCGTTCCCAACCTCTTCGGCGGTTCCGCCGACCTCGGTCCCAGCAACCTTACCGTTATGAAGGACAGAAAATACTATTCTCCCGAGTGCAGAGAGGGCAGTAACGTTCATTTCGGTATAAGAGAACAGGCTATGGCTGCCGTTTGCAACGGTATAGCTCTTCACGGCGGACTCAGACCTTACTGCTCGACCTTCTTCGTTTTCAGCGATTATATGAAAGGCTCTATGAGAATGTCCGCGCTTATGGGACTTCCCGTAACTTACGTTCTTACCCACGACAGCATAGGCGTCGGCGAAGACGGACCTACTCACGAACCCATCGAACAGCTTTCCGCTCTCAGAAGTACCCCCGGTATGTATACCTTCCGCCCCGCAGACGCAACCGAAACGCTCTGCGCCTGGGACGTTGCTCTTAACTCGGGTAAACCTACCGTTCTCGTGCTTTCCCGTCAGAACCTTCCTCAGCTTACAGATACGAGCAAAGAAGCTCTTAAAGGCGGATATATCGTTAAAACGGCTGAAAACCCCGAGATTATCCTTATGGCAAGCGGTAGCGAACTCCACCTCGCAGTCGAAGTCTACGACAGACTTGCTTCCGAAGGCGTTAAAGCAAGAGTGGTTTCCATCCCTTGCCACGAACTCTTCCTCGCTCAGGGCAAAGACTACGTCAATTCCGTTCTTCCCTCTTCCGTAACCGCCCGCATAGCTATCGAAGCAGGCGCTACAATGAGCTGGGACAGATTCGTAGGACTCCAAGGCACCGTCATCGGTATCAACGAGTTCGGCCGTTCAAGTAAACCCGACGCTCTCTTTACCCACTACGGCATAACCGCCGATAACCTTTATAAGAAAGCTGTTTCCTTACTTTCTTCAACAAGAAAGTAAGACCTACTTTCTTTCGAAAAGAACCTACTTTCTTTGGAAAAGAAAGCAGGCAAAGAAACTTTCACCGAGCTTCGCGTAGCCGTCAGAGCGATGCGAAACTTATGAAAAATGGGCAAAGAAACTTTCACCGTGGGGGCGTTGAAAAGCTAAAAACTTTTCATACCCGCAAGAAAGTTTATAACCAAAAGAAACTATAAATTCTTAATAAAACTTATGGGGAAAGATAACTTTCCCCATAATGAAGTTCTTTGGTTCTTTCTTTCAAGAAAGAACAGAAAAATATTCGGCTACCGACTTGTGTAGTCTTGCGAAGCTACAATGGGTCCGGCGTCACGCCGGTCTTTGGTTCTTTCTTTCAAGAAAGAGCAATAAGGAGATACTATGTTTACGGATAAGGTCAGGATATACATTAAAGCGGGAGACGGCGGAAACGGTGTCGTATCCTTTCACACGGAGAAATACGTCAGCCGAGGTGGTCCTGACGGCGGTGACGGCGGAAAGGGCGGAAGCATAATTTTCGTTGCGACGGACAAGCTTAATACGCTTAACGACTTTTACTTCAAGCGTCATTATCGTGCGGAAAACGGCGAAAACGGCGCGGCTAACAACTGTTACGGCAAGAGCGGGGAAGACCTTATCGTATACGTTCCCGTCGGAACGATAGTCCGCGACGTAGAGACGGGCAAGACCATGGCGGATTTCAGGGAAGTCGGACAGAGCAAGGTTATCCAGAAAGGCGGAGCGGGCGGAAAAGGCAACGTTAAGTACGCCAACGCAAGGAGGCAGGCGCCGAGGTTTGCGTCGCACGGCGAAAAGACGGAAGAAAAGCATATCGAACTGGAGCTTAAAACCATAGCCGACGTAGGCTTGGTGGGATTCCCCAACGTAGGAAAGTCCACTTTGCTTTCGGTTATAAGCTCGGCTAAGCCTAAAATTGCCGACTATCACTTTACGACGCTTAACCCCAATTTAGGAGTTGTAAGAAGGTACGAAGAAACGCTTTTATGCGCGGATATACCGGGACTTATCGAAAAGGCTTCGGAAGGCGCGGGATTGGGACACAGTTTTCTTCGCCATATAGAGAGAACGAGAATGATCGTACACGTTCTCGATATGGGAGGAAGCGAAGGAAGAGATCCTCTCGACGACTTTGAAAAGATAAACGCCGAACTAAGGAACTACTCGGAGAAACTTGCGGAGCTTCCTATGATAGTTGCGGCTAACAAGATGGATATGCCCGGCGCGGAAGAGAACCTCAGACGGTTTAACGGGAAGTACGGGGATAAGTACACCGTCGTTCCCATAATGGCGATGATAAGAGAAAACGTAGACGCTCTCGTCAAGGAGATGTTCGACGTTTTAAGAACGCTTCCGAAACCCGTATACGAAGAGGAAGATTTTTACGAGTACGAAGAAGCCGACAAGACGGGCTTCGAGATTGCGCGTGAAGACGACGGAGCGTTCGTGGTTTACGGCGGACTTATCGACAACCTTGCAAGAAAGGTCAATATCGACGATTACGACCAGATGAGATTTTTGCAGAGAACGCTTATAAACGCGGGCGTTATATCGGCTCTCAGAAAGAAAGGCGCGAAAGAAGGTTCTCTCGTGAGAATGGGCGACATAGAATTCGATTTCGTGGAATAAAGTCCCTACCTTAATACCATAAACGCCATTCAGCGCACGGGAAAAAACCGTTTAATGCGAAAAGCCGGCAAAACGCGCGGAAACGCCACAAAAACGCATAAGGCGAAGTTTGCGGGCGGAAAGCCTGATAACAAACTCTCTAAAAACTACGGAGACAAAATGAACACTAAAGAAAGAAGTTATTTAAGAGGAAAAGCCAACGCGCTCAAACCTCTCGTATATCTCGGAAAAGACGGCATAACCGACAACTTTTTGGAAGAAGTCAGAACGGCTCTTTTCCATAACGAACTTATCAAAATCGCGGTAATGAAAAACGCCCCCGAAGACGCCAAAAGTTCGGCGGAATCCGTGGCTCAGGCTACGGGAAGCGAAGTCGTTCAGGTTCTCGGAAGCAAAATCACGCTTTTCAAAGAGACCGACAAGGAAGGTTTCGAACATCTTCTGGATAAGATGTAACCGTAAGTCCGTTCGGGCTTGGGCAAAGGCGCAACTATGCTAATCGAAGCGTAACCTAATCGATGTATGGCGAAATCGACGTGTAACGCAATCGAAGCGCAACGAAAGCAACTTTACAGCCCGACGCTCACGGCATTTAATTATCGACGCAATTAAGGAGCGATTATGCGGATTCAGTGGTTCCCGGGACATATGACCAAAGCCGTCAGGCTTATAGAAGAGAACTTGAAACTCGTGGATACCGTGGGTTACGTTCTCGACGCGCGCGCGCCGTCGGCTTGTTTTAACCCCATTTTCGACGGGCTTACCAAAGGTAAAAGCGCGGTTTATATTCTCAATAAATGCGACCTTGCCGATCCCGTAAAAACCCGATCTTTCGCGGATAATCTCAAAAACCAAGGCAAAACCGTCGTGTGCGTGTCCGCTATAAACGCTTCCGCCGTAAAAACGCTTATAGAAGCCTTTATGAGCGCGGAATACGACAGAATAGAGAAGTTTCGCGCAAAAGGCATAAAACGTCCCGTTCGCGCTATGATAATAGGCGTTCCCAACTGCGGAAAAAGTACCGTTATCAACGCGCTTTCAGGTAAGAAGAAAGCCGTTACGGGCGATAAACCCGGCGTTACCAAAGGCAAACAATGGGTTCGCCTTGCCGACGGTCTCGAACTTCTCGATACCCCCGGCACTCTCTGGGGAAAAATCGAAGACGAAGTTTCAGCACGCCGTCTCTGCTACATAGGCAGTATCAAAGACGACGTCGTGGACGTTTGCGAACTCGCGCCACTCCTCCTTTCCGACCTCAACGAGGCTTACCCCAAAGAACTCGCTTCACGCTACGGCGCAGACTTCTCGAATATGTCGGGTAACGAAATTCTCAGCGAAATCTGTAAAAAACGCGGGTATAGCGTCAAAGGCGGCGAACCCGATACTTTAAGAGGCGCCAAAGCTACCCTCGACGACTTCCGTAAAGGCAAAATAGGAAGAATAAGCTTTTAACTTACTTTCTTCTACTTTCTTCGTACGAAGAAAGCAGGCAAAGAAGCCTACTTGCTTTTCCGTTCTTTCTTGAAAGAAAGAACCAAAGAACTTTCGGCTTTTTTGCAAAAAAGCCT
>CAVJWC010000025.1:0-6395 GCA_963653425.1 Eubacterium sp.
GAGCTTCGCGTAGCCGTTAGTGCAGTGCGAATTCTCGGGAAAGTAAGCAAAGAAACTTTCACCGAGCTTCGCGTAGCCGTTAATGTAATGCGAACTCAAAGAAAGTAAGCAAAGAAACTTTCACCGAGCTTCGCATAACTTTTAGAGCATTGAAAAACTCACTGAAAGTAAGCAAAGAAATTTTCACCGTTTGGCGCAAAGAAAAGCTAAACGCAATCCGCATATAAAAAGAAAGTCTGTAATCATAAAATTACCTGTGGTTACAGACTTTTTTGTTAGTTACTTATATTGAAGTTCTCTGGGATATTGAATTACCCCTCATATTGAAGTTCTTTGCTGAGCTTTTCCCTTTAACCTTCTTTCTTTCGAAAAGAAAGAAGGCAAAGAAACTTTCACCGAGCTTCGCGTAGCCGTTAGTGCAGTGCGAATTCTCGGGAAAATAAGCAAAGAAACTTTCATTACCCCCCATATTGAGGTTTTTTGCGCAGACGTTCGAAAATTAAGTTTTTGAAAACCGAAAAACAAAAGATTCTTAACGGAACACGCAAAGAAAGGACTTCCAACCCACAATGAAGTTCTTTGTTAAGCTTTCCCAACCAGAAAGTTGCGAAGTTCTTTGGTTCTTTCTTTCAAGAAAGAACGAAGAAGAAGCAAGCTTCTTTGCTTCTTTCTTCGCAGAAGAAAGAAGGAAAAGGAAGGCAAGTAGGCAAAAGAAAACACAAAGCAAAATCCCGGCTCAATTGAGCCGGGATTTTGCTTTATTGCTTTGCCTATAAGGTTTAAGTTAACTCAAACATACCCATATAGAGTTTATAGTATCTGCCGTGTTGTTTAATAAGTTCTTTATGGTCGCCTCTTTCGATGATTTCGCCGTGTTCGAGGACCATAATGGCGTTGGAGTTTTTGACGGTAGAGAGTCTGTGGGCGATGACGAAAACGGTTCTGTTTTCCATAAGTCTGTCCATAGCTTTTTCTATATGGAGTTCCGTACGGGTATCGATGGAGCTTGTGGCTTCGTCGAGGATAAGCACGGGCGGATCGGCAACGGCTGCTCTTGCAATGGCGAGGAGCTGACGCTGACCTTGCGAGAGGTTACTGCCGTCGGCGGTAAGCACGGTGTTATATCCGTCGGGGAGAAGTTCTATGAAGGTATCTGCGTTGGCGATTTTAGCGGCTTTTATAACGTCCTCGTCGGAAGCCTGAGAATTGCCGTAGCGGATGTTTTCCATAACCGTACCCGTGAAGAGGTGGGTATCCTGTAAAACCATTGCGAGGGAGTGGCGAAGGTCGGCTTTTCTGATGTCTTTGACGTCTATTCCGTCGTAGATAATGCGTCCTTCGTTCACGTCGTAGAAACGGTTGATAAGGTTGGTGATGGTAGTCTTTCCCGCGCCGGTGCTTCCTACGAAAGCTATCTTCTGACCGGGTTTCGCATAAAGAGAAAGGTTTTTAAGAACGATTTTGTCGGGTTCGTAACCGAAGGTAACGTTTTCGAAACGAACGTCGCCACGCAGACGAACGAGCGTTCCGTCGGTTTTCTTCCAAGCCCATTTATCCGTTCTTTCGGGAACTTCTGTAAGTTTTCCGTCGTTATCGGTAACGTTCACGAGAACGACTTTGCCGTCGTCGGTTTCAACGGGTTCGTCCATAAGGTCGAATACTCTTTCCGCGCCTGCAAGAGCCGTCATTATGTTGACGAACAGCTGAGAAAGGTTGGTTATGGGCATGGAGAACTGACGGGTGAGCTGAAGGAAACTGCCCAGTCTGCCGACGGTTATCGAGAAGAATCCCGTTCCGCCCACAGCCATCATAATACAGCCTACCATAGCGGTGAGAGCGTAATGAATGTAACTGAGGTTACCCATAATGGGCATAAGAATGTTGGAATACTTGTGCGCCTTTGTGGAAGCAGCCTGAAGTTCCTTGTTCTTGGCGTTGAAGAGGTCGATTGCCTGCTGTTCGTGGTTAAATACCTTTACGACCTTCTGACCGCCTACGTATTCTTCGATAGTGCCGTTCATCTGACCGAGAGCAACCTGTTGTTCTTTGAAGTATTTACCCGATTTTCCGCCCAGAACCTTAACCGTGAAGGTCATAATGACAAACATTATAACGACGAGTACGGTGAGTGCGAGAGAGTTGGTAATCATGGAGATAAACACGCCCACGATGGTTACGAGAGAAGAAACGGTCTGAGGGATAACCTGAGAAAGAAGTTCTCTCATGGTGTCTATATCGTTGGTGTAACGGCTCATAAGTTCGCCGTGCGTGTGAGTGTCGTAATACTTTATGGGGAGCTTCTGCATATGCTCGAAAAGCTCGTCTCTGATGTTCTGAAGAACGCCCGTGCTTATCGTGACCATAAGTCTGTTGTAAGCGTAGGTGGACATTGCGCCGAACATATACGTAGCGCCCATTATGAGAAGTCCGCCGAGAAGAGGCGTGAAATCGGGGTTGGTTCCGCCCGCCTGAACGTATTCCACGAGAGGCGTAACGTAACGGTCGATAAGCTTGGCTATGAAGTTTGCGCCCATAACGTTAGCCAGCGCGCTTAAAATTATGCAGACGAAAACTACCAGAAGTCTGAATTTATAGGGTTTAAGGTAAGAGAGAATTCTCGTTATCGTGGCTTTGACGTTCTTTGGCTTTCTCTTGTTCGCCATGGTTCTTCCGAATCCGCCTCCGCGTCCTCCGCCGTTGTTTTCTTTACTCATCTTCTTCACCTCCGCTCGTCTGAGAATAATAAACTTCCTGATAAATCGCGTTGGAAGCAAGAAGTTCTTCGTGAGTGCCTACGGCGTTTATTCTGCCGTCGTCCATAACGATTATCTTGTCGGCGTCCATTACGGAATTGACTCTCTGCGCGATAACGATAACCGTCGTTCCCGAAGCGAACTTTTTAAGACCTTCTCTTATGCGTTTGTCGGTAGCCGTGTCGACTGCGCTCGTAGAGTCGTCGAAGATAAGTATCTTGGGCTTTTTAAGAAGCGCTCTCGCTATGCAAAGTCTCTGCTTCTGTCCGCCCGAAACGTTTACGCCACCCTGTCCCATTTCGGTTTCGTAACCTAAGGGGAAACTCATAACGAAATCGTCTGCCTGAGCGGCTTTTGCAGCGGCGCGGATTTCCTCCATAGTCGCGTTTTCGTTGCCCCAACGCAGGTTGTCGGCAATCGTTCCCGTAAAGAGGAGGTTGCTCTGAAGCACCATAGCCACGTCTTCGCGGAGGTTAAAGAGGTCGTAGTCTTTTACGTTCCTTCCGCCGACGCTCACGCTTCCCTTGGTAACGTCGTAAAGTCGGGGAATAAGCTGAACGAGCGACGTTTTACCGCTACCCGTGCCTCCGAGAATACCTACCGTTTCTCCGCTCTTAATCTCTAAGTTAACGTCTTTTATGGCGTATTTGTCCGTGCCTTTAATATAGGTAAAGCTTACGTCGTCGAATTTTATCGAACCGTCGGCGGGCTTTAAGTTCTTGTCTGCGCCGTCGTCGGAAATGTCGGGGACTTCGCGTAAAACTTCGCATATTCTCGAAGCCGAAGCTCTCGAAAGAACGAGGTTTACCATTATCATGGAAATCATCATAAGCGAGAAAAGAATCTGGCTGATGTAGGATATGAAGGAAAGAAGTTCGCCGTCTCCGAGCGTTCCGAAAACCACTTTCTTTCCGCCGAAATAGTAAACCGCGATAAGCGTCGCGTACATCGTGAACTGCATAATGGGCGCGTTCCAGATGATTATCTTTTCGGCTCTTCTCGACGTTTCGCAAAGGTCTCTCGAAGTCTTTCTGAAAGCTTCGGTTTCGTGGTCTTCTTTAACGAAAGCCTTGACTACACGCATGGAAATAAGGTTTTCCTGAACCCTTAAGTTAAACGCGTCGTAACGCTCGAACATCTGCCTGAACGCTTTGAACGCCTTGGTGCCTATCAAAACTATGCTCGTGCCGAGGAAGGGAATGGCAATACACAGAACGAGCGCAAGTTCCCAGTCTATCGAAAAAGCCGTAACCGCCGCAATGATAAGCATTATCGGCGCACGGAAACTTACTCTTATCAGCATCTGGAAAGCCTGCTGAGTGTTGGTAACGTCGGTGGTCGTTCTCGTTATCAGACTTGCCGTGGAGAACTTGTCGACGTTATAGAAGGAAAAGTCCTGAATCTTTTTGAAAAGCGCGCTTCTGAGGTTTGCGGCGAAACCGTTGGCTGCAACCGCACAGTTAACGCCCGAAGCCGCTCCCATAAACAGCGACAGAAGCGCCATAAGTATCATCATTCCGCCCATGAACCATACGAATCCGGGCGTCTGAGGAGCAATTCCCACAGCCTCGGTAACCATCTTCCAGAACTGCGGAATCATGTGGTCGGGGAACTCTTTTCCGCTTACGCCTACGTCCACGAGAATGGACATCATAAGCGGTATGGAGATTTCAAGAATAACCTCGAGTACTACGAACAACGCGGAAAAAACCGCCTGTTTTCTGTACCCTTTGGTATAAGGATATAATTGCTTTATCATTTTTTCGTTTTCATTTTCTCCTATAAATTAAGCCGTCCCGAAACGACGCAAAGTCTTCCGTCCTTTCCTTTCGGCAATTTGCCTTTTTTGGTAACAATAAATCGTATTTTAGCTTTAACTTAATTCCATAAATCCGCCGTTCGTTTAACGAAATCCGCCGTTCGTAGAATGAAACTCAAAGTTCGTTGAGCGAAGTCCGATATTCGTTAACGAAAGTCAACGTTCGCTGTAAACTCCGACGTTCGCTCGGTGAACTTTAACGTTCACGGTGAAGTCTACCGTTCGCGGTGAAGCGAGCCTTTCCCGTTGTCCGGTAACCTGCGTTACGTCTTAAAGCCCTTTAAGCTCGATCTGTCTTTCGAGGATTTCACGGATTTTTTCCGCGCTCGTACAAAGCTCGTCGAGTTCCTCTTCGCTGATTTCGCCCAGCTGAGCAAGCGCGGTTTCGAGAACGCGTTCGTGTTCCTCTCGGATATACCCGCTACCCTTTTCGGTTATCCTCGCGATAACGTTTCTGCGACACTTTTCGTCGGGGAACCTCTCTATAAAACCGTTTTCCACCAATCCGTCGGCAAGCGACGTGAGCTGTTGCGCCGACACTCCGCTTTTCGAAGCCAGAGCAGACATGCGCATGTCGCCGTTGTGCTGAAGCTCCATCAGAATGTAAAACTGAGCGCGGTTAACCAGACGGTCCTTTTTCTCGGGCGTGACTTTAGGGAAAAAACGCCTTCCGACAAGCGGATTAAGCGCAAGAAGCGCGTTTACAGCCCTTCTTCTTTTGTCTTCCATCTTTCACCTCCTTTTTCGGCAGAGTCTTGTTTCCGCCGTTCCCTTACGGGATTTACCCGCCCATTATACTTCATTGTCTGAAGTATGTCAAACGTTTCACAAAATTAAATTTTAATTTTATGAAGTTTTCGGTTCAGTTAAATAAAGTCCGCAAGAAAACGGAACGACGGATAAATCGATTCCCGTAAAAACAATCGGTTATAAAGAACGGAACGCTAAAACCCCCGACGACTGCCGAGGGTTTTAATCGAATTGAATTTTTAGTTGTTACATAAAGACTGACGTTGCCCGGCGGAAACCAAAGCTCCTCCGCGAAACTCTGCGTTGATTGAACGAAACTCAAAGTTCGTTGAACGAAAGTCTTAGTTCGTTGAACGAAACTTAGTGTTCGCTAAACTAAAGTCTTGGTTCGCCCGTTAAGCCGGGAGTTACCCGAACGCCGTCGTCGTTATCCCCTCTTAGTAAGTGAGGATTATGAGAACGTAAGTTGCGCCGTTAACTATGGGCAAACCCGCCGCTCCGAACAGAGAAGAGTCGCATTCCACGCCGTTCTGACAAACGTAGTGGTAGTTATAAACCGATTCCGCGTCCGTGTACTTAACCGAACTGCCTTCAACCGAATCGAAACTTACGAGAATGGATACGAATCCGTTCGAGGGCATTTCCCATCCGCGAATGGACGTAATGTACATTCCGTACGTGCTGTCTTCGTACTCGATTCCCAGCTCTTCCTGCTTTTCGATAAGCAAGGCTTCGAGCGTTTCGCCCGTCGTGTTTATCGTGCATTCTACCGATCCGCCGTCCGCGTCTACCAGATAAACCGTAACGCGCTTGGTCACCTTGTCACCCTTGTCTACGCATCCGCATGCAAAAACAAGCGACAATACCAGCATAAGCACAATTGCCAACACCGCTAATCTTTTCTTCATCTTTTTTCTCTCCTTGTTTAATATATTTTTCTTCTTTCTTCTGCGAAGAACCTTCTTTCTTTCGAAAAGAAAGAAGGCAAAGAAACTTTCATTGAGCTTCGCGTAGCTATTGGGACATTGCGAATTTCACGGAAAACAAGCAAAGAAACTTTCATTGAGCTTCGC
>CAVJWC010000026.1:0-5377 GCA_963653425.1 Eubacterium sp.
CGCATATCTTTCAGAGCAATGCGAAACTTGCAGAAAGTAAGCAAAGAAACTTTCATTGAGCTTCGCATATCTTTCAGAGCAATGCGAAACTTGCAGAAAGTAAGCAAATAAACTTTCATTGAGCTTCGCATAACCGTTAGAGCAATGCGAATTCTCGGGAAAGTAGGCAAAGAAACTTTCACCGTGGATGGAAAGAAAAGCTAAACGCAATCCGCTTTTGAAAGAGCAACGCGAACTTTACGGAAGTAGGCAAAGAAACTTTCACCGTTTGGCACAAAGAAAGACAAAACTGAATCCGCATATAAAAAGAAAGTCTGTAATTACAAAACTATTTGTAGTTACAGACTTTTTGTTAATTAACTATATTGAAGTTCTTTGTTGAGCTTTCCCCTTTAACTTACTTTCTTTCGAAAAGAAAGTAAGCAAAGAAACTTTCATTATGCCCAATATTGAGGTTTTTTGCGCAGCTTTTTCCCAAAAAAGCTGCAAGTTCCTTGTTCTTTCTTTCAAGAAAGAACGGAAAATATTCGGCTACCGAATTTTATAGTCTTGCGAAGCTACAATGGGTCCGGCGTCACGCCGGTCTTTGGTTCTTTCTTTCAGAAAAGAACTCCTATACAATTCGCGGTGGAGGCGATGCCGTCGCCCTTTCCTATCAAGCCGAGACCTTCGGTTGTGGTTGCGCTTATATTGACTCGCGACGAGTCCATATCGAGCACGGCGGCTATATTTTCGCGCATTTGCGGGATAAAGGGCGCCATCTTGGGTTTCTCGGCGATAATGACACCGCTTACTGACAGAGGAACGAAGCCTTTTTTGTCGAGAAGGCGTTTTACTTTGAGGAGCAGAGTCATTGAGGAAACGTCTTTGTAGGCGTCGTCGGTATCGGGAAAAAGCACGCCTATGTCGCGTTCGCCGGCGGCAGAAAGAAGGGCGTCCATGATTGCGTGAATGAGAACGTCCGCGTCGGAATGCCCGAGAAGACCTTTTTCGAAGGGAATTTTCACTCCGCCTATAACGAGGTCTCTGCCGTAAACGAGTTTGTGAACGTCCACGCCTATCCCGCAGGAAACGGAATTTCCGTCGCCTTTGTAGGTGATTTTAACGTTCTTTCTGTCGCCCGTAACGAGATTGAGCGTCCGTCCAGACTTGCAGTAAACCGCGCCGTCGTCGGTTGCGGATTGGGAGTTACCCATATACGCCGTCATAATCGCGCGATAATCGAAAACCTGCGGAGTCTGTGCAAGCGCAACGTTCTCGCGTTCTACGGGCAAAGGTCGTCCGCCTTTGAGGTTCATATAAACCGAATCGGTGGGCGTAACGAAAGGAACGGCGCTACCCTTTTCTTTGGCTTCGAGTATAAGCTTTTCTATAAGCTCTTTCGTTACGAAAGGTCTTGCTCCGTCGTGAATAAGCACCAGTTCGCACCGCCTGTCCAAAGCGTTAAGTCCGCAAAGTACCGAGCGCGTGCGGGTTTCTCCCCCCTGCACGTAAAGAATCCTTGGATTTTTCCCGAAAAGCATTTCGAACTTACGTCTGCGTTCGTCGTCGGTAACGATTACCACGCGCGCAATACTTTCCGTTTCGAGAAAAGGCAAAACCGCGCCTTCGATTACCGTTCTTCCGTCGGCAACCGCCAAAAGCTTATCCGAACCGAACCTTACGCTCTCTCCCGCGGCAACCACGACCGCACATATCAATCCGCCCTCTGCCATTATTCGCTTATTACCTCGTACATTTTATCCGCCTCGTCTTTACGGACGGTCTCTTTGAGCATAAGAACGCGGAATACGAATTTTCCGCTCATATAGCTTATGGATACGACGTCGCCCTCTTTAAGTTCGCTCGAAGGCTTGGCAGGTCTGCCGTTAAGCTCGACCTTACCGCTTTCGCAAACCTCTTTGGCTACCGTTCTGCGTTTAAGAATTCTCGAAACTTTCAAAAATTTATCTAATCTCATTAAACACCTTTTTCGCCACGCTTTCGTGTGGCTGAATGTTATTGAATGATTATAACAGAAATCGCCCGTTCGGTCAAGCAAAAGCCGTTACGGCACAGCCAAATGACAAAACGCAACGGGAAGTTTACGGTTTTAACATAAGTTCAAGGGGAAAACCTGCGGGCGCGGGAGGGCGAAGCGGGAGGGCGCCGAGCGGTTTTCCCTTTCCTTGTAAAGCGAACGACTTGCCCGCGAAAAATCTTTTGATTTTTTCCTTAAAAACGGTTGACAAATCCTATATTTCTGCTATAATTAGGTAGTCTTTTAGGGGTATCGCCAAGCGGTAAGGCAACGGACTCTGACTCCGTCATCGTTGGTTCGAATCCAGCTACCCCTGCCAAGGAATCCGGAAGCTTCTGCTCTCGGATTTTTCTTTTATACGGAAATATACACTCCGTCGTCCGTATTTTTTCCTCCGCCCGTATAAACGCTTGCGTTTTGCGTCAGAATGTGGTATACTCAAGTTCCAGAATCGGTATGGATTTTTCTGAGATAAAAACTCATTTTTCGCCATACATCCGAAACGTCTCGGGTGTGTGGCGTTTTTTATAAGGAGAAACAAATGCAAACGCAAAACGCCGACGTTACGACGAAAAAAAGAATATCGAGCGAACTTGCCTACCTTATCTCAATAGTTTTGCTTTCTTTCGCGGTAACCCTTCTTACTTCCGCAGATTTCGGAATTTCTATGATAGTCGCCCCGGCTTACCTTTTAAGCCTTAAATTCCCCGTTTTTACCTTCGGTCAGGCAGAATACGTCATTCAGGCGGGAGTATTCATTCTTCTTTGCATAATTTTGAGAAAATTCCGCTTGGTCTACCTGTCCTCTTTCGGAACGTGTCTGATTTACGGCTTTGTTCTGGATTTATGGAGAAAAATTCCCTGTTTTAATCCCGAAATCACTCCGACGGGAAGCATGGCTCTGTGGCTCAGAATCGTAATGTTCGTCGTCGGCGTGCTTTTAACGTCCTTCTCCGTCGCGTTGTTCTTCAAAACCTACCTCTATCCGCAGGTATACGACTTTTTCGTAAAAGCCGTGTCCAACAGGTACAACGTGAAGTTATCCCGTCTTAAAACAATCGTCGACCTTTCCTGTCTTACGGCAAGCGTTATTATGACTTTCGCGTTTTTCGGTTCTATAACGGGTATCGGCTGGGGAACGCCGGTTATGGCTCTCTTTAACGGAACGATAATCGGATTTTTCTCGGGACTTTTAGACAAAGCCTTCGATTTTCAGCCGACTTTTCCGCGTTTTGCCCTCCTCTTCGATTTGCAAGGCTCACCCGTTTCCGCAACCGACGATAAAGCTTAATTAAACAAAACGGGGATAAAGACGCCTTCGTCCTTATCCCCGTCCCACATGAAAACACAATTTCTTTTCTGTTTTACGGAAGTTTATCCGTTCGATAAAGTTTATAATCTACACCTTAAATAAAGTCTATAAATATTGATTTTCTACTCACTCCGCCGTGGGCGCCGTCCAGTAGTAGCACTTCATGTTTGCGAGAATGTCCTTTATCACCTGCATCTGCCAAGCCTGCTTTTCTTCGGCGGAGATGTCGCGGGGGTCGTGGAAACAAACTCGCGGACACTCATTCATCGTACTTGCATATGCACCGGAACGTTCGATTTCATTGTAGACTTCAGTGATATAATAATCATCTTTTGTATCTAATAGTTCTTTGAATACTCCGCTCGGTTTATAGCCATCGAGATATTTTGAATATACTTTATTTATCATATTTTGCAATGTAAAATGAGTTAAAGACTCTCCTTTTGCCTTTGCCGTATCTTTGTCGTACAATAATTTAATCCCCTCTAAATTATCAAAAGGTGTTTTGTTTGTGAAAATTAACTTTTCACCCTCTTTTTTAAGTTTACGGGATTCATTAGGAACAATAAAAGCCCCAATCTTTTCACCGCCGACATTAAACTCTAAACAAATCATTTCAGAAAGATTATCAAACTCATCGGGAGTATAAATATTTTTGTATGATTGAAGGGCATACGAAACACCAACCAAATCAGTATAGTCTTCGGGAAGCTCAACTATATATCCGGAAGCTATAACGTATTGCTCTATAAACTCACGCATATCATCGCCATCAACATACACAGAGCGGGCAATAAGTACGTTACCGGGACCCAACCACTCATCATAACAACCGACAAAAATCGTAAGGCACATTACTGCTAAAAAAGCGACCAACAAAAGCCTATTAATTCTCTTTCCCATAAAAACCTCCTTTTAATGGGTATGTTCTCCGGTGCCTAAAGTAATCTCGCCGGAGGATGTAGTATCATATCCGCAAACCGTGCAGTACGAGCCTAAACGCTTAGGTTTCATTATATGCTCTTCTGCTACGGAGTAGTTACATTTTGAGCAGACGGAACGGGTTGAGCTTAAATGGTTACAAACAAGATCTTTCATATAATTCCCTCCTTTCAATAAAATATAATAAATCAGTTAAACGCTCCTTTGAACGTTTTGTTTTGGAATTAAAGCTTTTTCTTTTTCTTGGTAAACAGTTACGGTTTTAATAATGTTTCAATAGGGTTTAACGGAGTTTTTAAGTAAATTTCGCTTAACTTAATAAACTTCACTTTTTTATCACATCTTTTACCCCCCCCGATTATGTTTAATGCACAATACACATCGAGGTTTTCTTATATACTTCACATATATACTAACATACAAAATACGCCCTGTCAAGCAAATTAAAGCGTCATTTTTTATATTTTATGTTCAAAAATCTACGTTTATTGCCTTTTTGATTAAAATGCAGTCCGTTTTCGTTCGGGTCTGGAGGGGTGATTTGCGTTTTTTTGAGGTTTTTCGTTCAGAATAGGGACTCGGTTCGCGTTTTCGTTCCGTTTTGCGCTTGGAAGAAAGACTCTGGTTTGCGTTATCTCACGGTTTTTCGCTTGGAAGAAAGACTCGGGTTTGCGTTATCTCACGGTTTTTTGTTCGGAATAGGGGCTCGGGTTGCGTTCGCATATAAACCTGAGACAGAGAGACCGAAGCGGGAGTTGTTCGCAAACGGCGCGCAAATAAGGGGCAAGCGGGAGGTTGCACGAGACAAAGAGAAGGATTGTTCGCAACAAACGGCGCCGGAACCTGCCAAAAACGAAAAAAAAGCGCGCGGTAAATGCTTTCAAAGCCTTGTCAAATCGGGCGAAATATTATATAATAGTATAGCGTTCTTCGTGAGTCGGCTAAGCGCGGAGACGGACAGCTGGAGAGATGTCAGAGTGGCCGAATGAGCACGATTGGAAATCGTGTGAACGGGAATAACCGTTCCGAGGGTTCAAATCCCTCTCTCTCCGCCAAAAGGGAATAATACGAACACCGAGGTAAATTCGGGGTTCGTATTATTT
>CAVJWC010000027.1:0-4858 GCA_963653425.1 Eubacterium sp.
AGATTGTCCACATCCTCGGTAAAAAACGCTTGATTAAGCCACAGCGCGCGCGAAATCTTCGGTGTCACGCCAAGTTCTTCACGAATTTCCCGCACTACTGCTTGCTCAGCAGTTTCGCCCAGCGCAACTCTTCCGCCGGGAAGATAAAAATATGGCGATCGCTCGTCGTGCATCGCTAAAATTTTATTTTCCGAAACGATTATCGCGCATACTCTGTAATTGAATTTTTGATTTTCACACTTAAATGAAATATCCATTGATTCGCCTCGACAAATCCCGAATTGTATTTGCCCTAATTTTAGCATATTGTGCGGCGTTTTTCAATCATTCGCATCGGTGTAAAAATAACGGTCCGTAAGAAAAGACTTACAGACCGTTACACCTGGCACCCCCAATGGGACTCGAACCCATGATTCTGCCGTGAGAGGGCAGCGTCCTGACCGCTAGACTATGGAGGCTTTTTATGAAGTTTTTTGTGGGGTTCACGCCCCGAAAACACATTCGATTATACCAGATTTTCACGCGTTTGGCAAGCGTTTTAAGGCTTGTATAGCGATAAAAAAATATTGTTTTTTTCTCTCTAAAAAAGCCCGAATTGTGTTTACAAATCGGATTTTTGCATATATAATAATAGTAACGGGCGGCAGCTGTGAGCAGTGATAACGCGTGAAAGTCGTTTCCGCGTAAAGTAAACCGCCGAAAATCGAATCCTGCCTTTCTCGACAGCGTTTTATGCGTCAACCACAATCAAATAAAGGGAGCGACGTCCGACTATAATGTCAGGCCTCTTGCTGTGATGAAGCTGAATGAACCTGAGGTTCGCGGTGGAAGACAAAAGAAATCGGCTAGCTGCCCACCTGTATCTTTTTACAGGTTGATCCGATACGCATCGGTCAGGCGGGATTCTTTTATTTTGCGCTTTAACAGGCAAACATTGCTTTGTTGATATGATTAACTAAATAAACGATACGATTAAAACGCCCTTTGGCGCTTTTTTTCTTGCAAAAAAAATCAATCGATAGTATAATGTAAGGTGATAAGTTCCATACAGGTGGAATGATTAATTTTTAACCGTCCGCAGTCACTACGTTTTTTAAGTTTGACGGAGCGGACAAAAAGGAGTTTACGATGAGAGTTTATAATTTCTCGGCAGGTCCTTCCGTTTTGCCGGAAGAAGTTCTTAAGCAGGTTCAGGCTGAAATGCTTGATTACGCGGGAAGCGGAATGTCCGTTACCGAAATGAGCCACAGAAGCAAATGGTTCTCGGCAATTGCGGCAGAAGCTGAACAGGGTCTTCGCGACCTTCTCAATATCGGCGACGATTATCACGTTATTTTCGTTCAGGGCGGCGCTTCCACTCAGTTCGAAGCTGTTCCTCTTAACCTTCTTGGCAAGAACAACAAAGCCGATTATCTCGTAACCGGTAACTTTGCTACCAAGGCTTGCAAAGAAGCCAAAAAGTACGGCGACATCCGCGAAGCTTCCAGCAGTAAAGAAGCTAACTTCACTTATATTCCCAAGGATTTCACCATCCGCGAAGACGCTGCTTACGTTCACATGACCAGCAACAACACCATTTTCGGTACGCACTACAACTTCGTTCCCGAAACTCACGGCGTTCCCATCGTTGCGGATATGTCTTCCGATATTCTTTCTCAGGAAATCGACGTTCATAACTACGCCGTTATCTATGCAGGCGCACAGAAGAACATCGCTCCCGCAGGCGTAACCATCGTTATCGCAAGAAAGGACCTCGTTGACAACGACAATACTCTTCCCTACTGCCCGACCATGCTCAAATGGGCTACTCAGGCTAAGGAACACAGCCTTTACAACACTCCTCCGTGCTTCTCTATCTACGTAGCAATGCTCGTTTTCAGATACCTCAAGAAAATCGGCGGCGTAAAAGCTATGCACGAACAGGACGTTTACAAAGCAGGTCTGCTTTACGATTTCCTCGATAACAGCAAACTCTTCAAGAACGTAGTTAACAAAGAAGACCGTTCCATCATGAACGTTCCGTTCATTACCGGCGATCTCGATATGGACGCTAAGTTCGTTAAAGAAGCGGAAGCTGCAGGTTTCGTATCCCTTAAAGGACACAAACTCGTCGGCGGTATGCGCGCAAGCATCTACAACGCTATGCCCGTTGAAGGCGTTCAGAAACTGGTTGAATTCATGAAGAAGTTCGAGGCTGAGAATAAATAATGAGAGAATTTTTAAGACTTAACGAGATAAGCTCGGCAGCAAACGCCGTTCTTAAAGACAAATACACTCTCGTGACAGAAGCTTCCGCTCCCGTAGGCATTATGGTAAGAAGTTTCAAAATGCACGAATACAATCCGCAGGAATCGGTTGTCTGCGTAGGCAGAGCCGGCGCCGGCGTAAACAATATTCCGCTTGACAGATACGCAGAAGAAGGTATCGTGGTTTTCAACGCTCCCGGAGCAAACTCCAACGCCGTTAAAGAACTCGTTATCACCGCTATGCTTCTTTGCGGAAGACGCATTATCCCCGGTATCGCGTGGGCGCAGAGTCTTACCGACGGCGAAAAGACCGTTTCCGAACAGGTAGAAAAAGGTAAGTCCAAATTTGCCGGCACGGAAATCATGGGTAAAACCCTTGCCGTTTACGGTCTGGGCGCAATCGGTATGAAGGTTGCCAACGCAGCCGTTGCTCTCGGTATGAAAGTAGTAGGATACGATCCTTATCTTTCCGACGCGGCAGCTAAGGCTATGAACCCCGAAATCAGGAGAGTCAACACCATCGACGAACTTATTTGCGGTTGCAACTACATTACCCTTCACGTTCCTCTTACTTCCGAAACCAAGGAATTCGTCAACAAGGACACCATTGCCAAAATGGCTGACGGCGTAAACGTCATCAACTGCGCAAGAGGCGAACTCGTTAACAACGCCGACGTTAAAGAAGCGCTTGCAAGCGGAAAGGTCAACAGATACGTTACCGATTTCCCGAGCGCAGACGTTCTCGGAGTAGAAGGCCTTATCACCATTCCTCACCTCGGAGCAAGCACCGAAGAAGCCGAAGACAACTGTGCGGTTATGACAGCCGAACAGATGGTGGATTATATCGAAAACGGCAACATCGTAAACAGCGTTAACTATCCGAGAATTACCCTCGAAGCTCAGGGCAACGCAAGAATGGTCGTTCTCTTCAAAGAAAGCGCAAAGGAAGCCGTTGAAGCTAAACTTGCGGAAATGAAGAAGGTCGTTAATTCCGCGGTTCAGGTTAAGAAAGGTTACGGAGCCGCTCTCGTAAATCTTTCCGATATGCCCTGCGAAGACTGCGTAGCTAAGATTAAAGCTATCGAAGGCGTTACCAGAGTTTATTTCCCTCATAAGGAATGCTGTTGCGGTTGTAAAGCTTAGACCGAAGCTCAGACGCCGCGTTTTATAAATCAAATCTGACGTTCAGAGACCGAAGGAAACTTCTTTCGGTCTCTTTTTTTAGCGTTCCGTTCTTTATCAACGGCTGTTTTTACGGGAATAAATCGGTTTATCCTTCGCTTTACTCCTTCGTACGTACCGTATTGGGTACGTTTTCGGTCGTTTGCCTCGGCTGAACCAAGCCTACGGCGATTTCTTCCTTGTAAAAACGCTATGCGCCACAGCCCGTTTGTTTTTAGTGAATTAAAAAAGATTGCCGTGGCAGTCGTTTATAAAAAACGTAACGCTTAGTTCCAGTTCTTTATAAACGGATGTACCGTAAAAACCGCCATCCTGAGTAAATTTGTCGCGTTTTTCATTTATTAAAGCAAAAACACGGCGTTTTCGGTGTATAAATATAGCGAAATATATAATAATCTATTTAATTTTCTTGACTAATCGGACGAGATATGGTATATTTGACGGGACGAAAGACGTTTAAGCAGAAAAACGTCGTAAAGGAGGTCAAGTATATGAACAGACAAGAACTGATTAAAGCCGTTGCCGAAAAAGCAGAAATGACCAACAAACAGTCAGCTATGGCTGTCGATGCAGTGCTTTCCGCAATTCAGGACGCTTTGAAAAACGGAGACAAAGTTGTTCTTTCCGGTTTCGGAACCTTTGAAGTAAAGGAAAGAGCTGCGAGAACGGGTATCAATCCGGCTACGAAAGAAAAAATCGAAATTCCGTCCTCCAAACTGCCCGTATTCAAAGCAGGCAAGCAGTTTAAGGAAAGCGTTAAATAAGTTGCTTTTCTTTAACCCGGCAGAAGCTCGTCGGAGTTTCTTCGGCGGAGTATGCCCAAAAACACAAATCGAAACCTTATTGTTCGTCTGAATTTGTGAATTACCGAGGCGGCTGCCCTTTTCCGTGCAGTCGCCTTTTTTAACAGGAAGGAAGAAGGAGACAATAACAATGAACTCTCAGATCAAAATGAAATCCTATTTCGTCAACAACGTTTTCTTCGAGCGGAACGATAAATTCCGTCCCAAATCCGACTCGCCTATAAAAATGTTGCCGGATTTCAAGAGAACGGTCTATAAAATCGACGGATCGCAGGCTGTGGTTAAACTCGAAGTCTCTATTAAAGAAAAAGACGAACCTATCCCGTTTACCCTCTCGGCTGCCGTCTCGGGCGTCTTCGAAATGCCCGAATGGGATCAGAGTCAGATTCTCAGAAAAGTACTCGCCGACCTCGCGTCGAATATCCTCTATCCCTACCTCAGATCACTCGTGTCTACCGTTACCGCAAACGCCGCCGTCCCCCCATATAACCTCCCCATTATGAATATCGTCAGCGTCTTCGATAACCAACCCGCAAGTAACCCCGACGTAACGTTGCAGTAAGCGTTTCCCTACTTTCTTTGGAAAAGAAAGTAGGCAAAGAAACTTTCACTGAGCTTCGCGTAGCC
>CAVJWC010000028.1:0-4653 GCA_963653425.1 Eubacterium sp.
TGCGCAGCTTTTTCCCCAAAAAGCCGAAAGTTCTTTGGTTCTTTCTTTCAAGAAAAAACAGAAAAATATTCGGCTACCGAATTGTATGGTCTTGCGAAGCTACAATGGGTCCGGCGTCACGCCGGTCTTTGGTTCTTTCTTTCAAGAAAGAACAGAAAAACTCACAAAGAGCGGAAGCAGTCTATTACGGGGATATTTTCGGGGATTACGGAGCGGACCTTATTATAGAAGGTTTGGGGGTCGTAGGAGTGGCCGTAGGCGGAATAGGGGTTAACGGCGACGAGGTCGCATTTAGCGGGTTTTCTGACGTAGACGCGCGAGCCGAAACGGGTGAGGTTCTCGTAGGTTTTTTGGGAGAGGAGGATTTTGCCCGAGTCCTCGGTGACGAAATCGACTTTTTTGCGGGAAAGGATAGTTTCTTCGGCGATGGCGTCGGTGAGCGTTCCTTCGAGGAAGATTTCGTTGCGTGGGGAATCCTGAGGTCGGGTGGGCAAGGTCATAAGTTCCACGCAAAAAGCGCCGTCGCGTACGGTTTTTTCCATATCGGGCGAATAGGACGCGCCTATGCAGTACATGAACTCTTTGCTTTCGCCAACGGTAGCGAAAACGCGTCGGCTTAAAGCTCCGTCCACGAGCAACCGTTCGGCTCCGTGACGGCGGAAGTCGGAAGCAAGAATTTCGATGTCCTGAGCGACGGCAGGGCCTGCGATGGTTACGATTCCGTCGGAAAGCGCACGAACAGCCACAACCCGACCGATAGCCGTGTGAATATCGGTTACGCCCACGATTTCGCGCGTAATGTCGCTTTCGCGCACGACGTCTTCGGCGGTATAAATTATCGTTCCGCTTTTAACGAAAACGTTGGGTTTGGGCGTATCGGTAACCGCGTCCACGCTTTCGCCGTCGTAACCTATGCTGGTTAAAGCAAGCGTTCCGCCGTAATCGCGGATAAGTCTGTTAAGTAAGGTTGTTTTTCCGGCGTTCTTTGAAAGTCCCGCAATCGAAATAACGTCGCCTATCCCGTCTTTCACCATAAAGTAACGATTTCCTTTTTTAAGTATTTGTGTGTTTGTCATTTTCGGGCGGTTTCTGCCCGTTTTCGTAGATTTTTGTCGATTTTTGTAATCCTGCGTAAAACCTGCTTTGGACTTCACGTCGGAAAACCTTTGCGTTTACGTCCCGTTTGCGCCCGTTTTTATAAATCGGATTTTATAATAATACACGGGCGTTTTTTCCGTTTCCGCGGACAAACAGGCGCGATTTCCTTTAACGCTCCGCTTTTTGAAGGGGTTTTATCGCGGTGATTGCTGTGGGTTATCCACTTTTCCACACAGGTTTATCCACATATCTGTGGATAACTTGGCAGTTTTCCACAAAAACGACTACCTTGCAACCGCTTTTGCCAAAAAATGACTGCTTTTGCCAAAAAATGACTGTTTTTGCTCCAAAATGACCGATTTTGCGAATTTGCCCTTCGTCGGCAATTCCGCTTTCATTGCTAACGGTTAGCAATTACGTTTTCCTAAAAAACCTCGGATTTTACCCGAAAAACAGCCGTTTTTACGAGATTTCTCGTTTTTCCGCTAACGGTTAATATTTGCGCTTTTCGGGAAGCGTAATTTTATGAAAAATTTACCGCTTTCCATAAAGCCTACCGCTTTCCGCAAGGCTTAACTTTCGGCGATAAGGTCGGTTACGATTGCCTGAGCTACGATAAGCCCCGCTACCGACGGAACGAAAGCCACGCTTCCCGGGACGACTCGCTTTTCGGGCGAAAACGAACCCGCGCCCGTCCGAACCGAATTCGCGTTATCGGGCGTTCCCGAGCTTTCGTCGGTTTGATTTGCTCCCGTTTTATCGGGCGATTCGACAGTTTCGGCGTTTGTGTCGGCTGTTTCTGCGACTTTGTCTGCGGTTTCTGCGGTTTTTTCGGATATTTGAAGCTTTTCGGCGGTTTGGTCTGCGTTGAAACCGAGTTTGTCCGCGTTACCCGAAATCCCGTCGCCGCACTTCCCGCTTCGCACTCCGCGCGGCTCTTCGGATTTCTCCGTTCCTTCCTTCTCCCCGCTTTCTCCGTCTTGCTTTTTATTGGCTTCGTCGCAGTTCGGCTTACCGTCCTCTCTCGGCTCGAAATCTTCGCCGTCAGGCTCGATCGGCTTTATCGCAAGTTCGTTACTCGCGACGACTTTAAGTTTCGTTACACCGCGTTTTTTGAGTTCTCTGCGCATTACCCGAGCAAGCGGACAGCCTTGCGTTTCGAAAACGTCCTTTATCTCAAAACCTATCGCCGTAAGCTTGTTCCCCGCGCCCATTGCCGACACGAGCGGTATTCCTTCCTTAAAACAATACTCCGCCAGCGCAATCTTAGCCGACACCGTATCTATACAGTCCGCCACGTAGTCGTACTCTTTAAGCCCGAACTCCCCGATATTCTCCCTCGTCAGAAAGCCGTTCACGCATGTAACTTCGCACTCGGGGTTAATGTCGGCTATCCTCTCCGCCATTACCTCCGTCTTGTACCGCCCTACCGTCGACTGCAACGCGATTATCTGTCTGTTAATGTTCGACCTGCTCACTACGTCGCCGTCTACAAGCGTTATCTTCCCTACGCCCGTACGAGCCAACGCCTCCGCGCAAAATCCGCCGACTCCGCCGACTCCGAATATTATAACCTTCGACAGGCTAAGCCGTTTAAGCCCTTCTAACCCAACCAGCCTCCCCGTCCTCGAAAATTCTTCTTTCATATGTGTGTTTACCTTCTTTCTTCTGCGAAGAAAGAAGCAAAGACGCACCTACTTTCTTTCGAAAAGAAAGTAGGCAAAGAAACTTTCACCGAGCTTCGCGTAACCGTTAGTGCAGTGCGAATTCTCGGGAAAGTAAGCAAAGAAACTTTCACCGTGGGTGCGTTGAAAATCCAAACGCTTTCCCTATCCGCAGGAAAGTTCGTGATTAAGAGAAACTATAAATTCTTGATAGACTTCGCGTGGAAAGACAACTTTCCCCACAACGAAGTTCTTTGTTGAGCTTTCTCGAAAGAAAGTTGCGAAGTTCTTTGGTTCTTTCTTTCAAGAAAGAACAGAAAAGATTCGGCTACCGAATTGTATAGTCTTGCGAAGCTGCAATGGGTCCGGCGTCACGCCGGTCTTTGCCTACTTTCTTCGCAGAAGAAAGTAGGGGAAAAGTCTATCTATACACAATTCTACGGCAATGTTCGCAGACGGTATAGGAATGTTCGTTGAGTTTATCGAGGGTAGAGGTAGCGAGGGTGACGTTACATCCGCCGCAACGGTTATCGGGTTTAAGTTGGACGATGGGGTAAGACTTCCCGTCGGCAGAGAGTTTTTTATAGTGGTCGAGGAGAGGTTTACCGCCGGCTTCTTCGATAGTGACTGTGATGATGTCGAGTCGTTTTTTACGTTTATCTATTTCGTCGGAATACTTTTCTTTGATGGCGTCGTATTTTTCCTTATACTCTTTGAACTGTTCTTTATACTGGGGGACTTTTTCGCCCAATTCGCCGAACGTTGCGAGGCACTGTTCGACTTCGGCGATGACGGAAGCGATTTCCTTTTCCTGAGAATCGAGAGCTTTTGCGAGCTGGTCGTTCTTTTTCATAAGGTAGTTGAGTTCGTCGAGGTCCTGAGATTTATCTATACTGCTTTCGTATTCTTCTACTTTCTGCAGGTTGTTTTCGAGTTCTTCGCTGAGCTGAGCGATTTTCGCGTTGAGTTCGGCAATACGTTCGCTCATTCTGGAAAGAGACTCTTCGGCGTTTTTAAGGTAAACTTTCGCCTGATAGAGTTTCTTGCATTCCTCGGTAGAATTTATCCTGTTTTTAATTGCTTTGAGTTCGCTGTCTATTTTCTGGAACTCGAAAAGCTGTCTGATTACGTCGTTCTTAGTCTGATGTATCATTAAGGTAACTCCTTTTTTAGAACTGCCTCGGAAAGGAGAACTTCCATTCTGTTCTTTCTCTGACGAAGAGCCGGCACTTCGCTTACCGCAAGCACCTTTTCCGCCGTCGCGATCTGACTGCGAAGAAACCTCAGAAAATCTTCCGTCGGACGAAGAACGTTGTCCCGCCCGAATTCCTCTTCTCTTTCGGTAAATTCGTCATAACCCCTTTCGAGACGCATTATATCGTAATATTTATCGCCACCGTAAAACGTGAAGTCCGCGGTGAAACGATAATGTGAACTGAGTTCTTTCCTTATAAGCCTCGAATCGTGCATCGGCTGAAGCACTAAATACCTCGGCTTGTTTTCGGCGGATTTAAGAATCTCAAGAATCTCTCCGCCTCCCATTCCCGCTATTACGGCTTGGTCGCACTCTATGTCTCCCAATCCGTCTCTGCAATAAAACTCCGAACGATCCGTCAGCCCGTACCGCTCGGATAACGCCTCCGCCTTTGATAGCGACGGCGCCGATACGTCACAAAAAAGTACCCTGTCTGCCTTACCCCTCAAAAGTAACGCAACGCCTACCTTTCCGTGATCGCACCCTACGTCGGCTGTAACGCCTACCCTCTCGGTAAGCCCCACTATCCGCTCCATCCTGTAATTAAGTTTCATAAGTTTTTTCTGCTCGGTACCCGAGTATTTTCTGTTCTTTCTTGAAAGAAAGAACCAAAGACCGGCGTGACGCCGGACCCAT
>CAVJWC010000029.1:0-4565 GCA_963653425.1 Eubacterium sp.
AGGCTTTTTTGCAAAAAAGCCGAAAGTTCTTTGGTTCTTTCTTTCAAGAAAGAACGGAAGACATTCGGCTACAGAATTATATAATCTTGCGAAGCCACAATGGGTCCGGCGTCACGTTGGTCTTTGCCTACTTTCTTCTCTGAAGAAAGTAGGGAAAAGAACTTTACATAGAAATACGTTTGAAGCCTTCGCCGTAGACTTCGCTGGCGTCGCTGACCATAACGAAGGCTTTGTCGTCGATATTTTTCAGCAGATTTTTAAGTTGGGTGACCTGAGCGGGGCGTACGCACACCATGAGCATACTATGGCTGGTATTGGTATACATACCGACGGACTCGATTTTGGTAACGCCTCGTTTCATATTATTCATAATTTCTGCTGAGACTTCGCTCGGGCGGTTGGTTATGATATAGCAGAGTTTAGCGTGATTAAGACCCATAAGCACGATATCGGAGATTTTCGAGCTTATGAAGAGGAGGATGAGAACGTAGAGGAGGTTCTCGGGGTTTTTCATAACGATGGTACCGGCGAGGACGATGATTGCGTCGAGAACGGCGATAACGGCGGGCATGGAACCTATTTTGATTTTGTTGTAGATAATTCTGCCGAGGAGTTCCGTTCCTCCGCTGGAAACTCTGTACTTAAGGTAAAGACCGACCGCAACGCCCTGAAGCAGACCTGCGTACATAGAGGCGAGGAGTTTGTTGTCGGTGATGGTGTAGTCCTTGATAATAAGGGCAAGACCGTCGGTTAAAAGACCGAGAACGACGATGGTGATAAGGCAGTCGAGAATGAATCTCCAACCTTCTTTTCTGAGACCGAGAATAAGAATGGGGATGTTGAGCAGAATGGTTACGATACCGATGTCCCAGCCCCACAGAACGTAGAACAGAGTAGCAAGACCCGTCATTGCGCCCGAAACGATGTTGTTGGGCTTAACGAAAAGGTCGATACTCAGCGCGTAAAGAAAACCTGCCACAACCATAAAGAAATACTTCTTGAAGATGTTCTTGCGTTTTTCTTTGCGTAAAGCTTCAGCCTGCGCTTCTTTTTCCGATTCCAAAGAAACGCTTTCGGAAGTAACTTTGGTTTCTTTTTCCTTGTCGTTTTTGTTCATAAACTTAACTCCTCTTGTAAATTCGGGGCATTATAGCACGAAACGCCCGATATTGTAAAGCGTTTGCCCCGCCGATTTTCGTATATTTTTTGCGTTGCCGTTATAAAGCGGAAAGCTCAGTCTTCGCGGTTGATGTCGTTAAAGCCCGCGCCGTAAACTTCGCCCGCGTTTCCTACTATAAGGAAGGCTTTGTTGTCGGTTGCTTTGACGGTGGCTTTAAGCGATTCTATCTGATTTTGTCCCACGCAAACCATAAGCAATCCTTTGTCCGCGCCCGAATGCATACCCGTTGCGTCTATTTTGGTAACGCCCCGTCTTTCGTCGTTCATAATAGCCGCCGCGACTTCTTTGGGATTATCGGTAACTATAAGACACTGTTTGCTCTTTTTGAAACCCACGAGAACGAAGTCCGCCACCTGCGTGCTTATAAACATCATTGCCGCCGAGTAAAGCAAGCCTTCTACGTTCTTAAGCACGAATACGCCCGCAACCACTACCGCAAGATCGAGAAAGGTTATCATTGCCGGCATGGAAGCCACGGGCATTTTGGAATAAAGCCACCTTCCGAGCATTTCCGTTCCGCCGCTGGAAACCTTATATTTAAGGTAAAGACCTATGGCTATTCCCCATAAAACGCCCGCGTATATGGCAGCAAGAAGTTTGTCGCCCGTGTAGGCGGGAAGAAATGTTCCCATAAGGTCGATAACGACGGCGCGGATTACAAGCGTTATGAAACAGTCGATAATAAACCGCTTTCCCATCTGTTTGTAAGAAAGAATCATTATCGGGATGTTGATAAGAAGTTGCAGAACGCCCTGCCACTGCGGAACTCCGCAAACCAAGCCTATAAGCGTGGCAAGACCGGTTACACCGCCCGAAACTATCTCCGCAGGCGTCAGAAAGACGTAGAGACAGACGGCGGAAGCTACCGTCGCAACCAACATATAAAAATACCGCTCGATTTCGTACGCCATCTTGGGCGATATTTTCTTTTTGGGTTTATCGGTTGAACTCATTTTATATAAGCTCCTTAGATAAGCAATTTCTGTATTTGGCAAAGCGTGATTATAGCACAGCTTAAGCTTCTTGTAAAGAAAAAATAAGGCGAAATTTAAGTTTTTCCGAAAAAAATCTGATTAAATCGACAACTAAGCAAATTATCAAAGCCAAAACGGGCATTTCGTAGTTTTTTCGGCGAATCGGGCTAAAAAGGCAAATTTCTTCGGTTTGACCGAATGGATTTTCCGTTAAACAAAAAAGACGCGGGTTTTTCAGTCTTAAAACCTGCGTCTTTGCGCCGTTTAGTTATAAAAACGGAATATTTTCTTCGCTTTGAGCCTCGGCGTCACGTTCTTCACCCGAACCGTTTACCGTTAATCCGCGGTAAAAACGGCAAAGCTTAAGCTTACCGAAAACGAAACTTCGAGCCTGTCCCTTATCGCTTATCCTTATATTATAAGGACAGGTTTATTCCCGTAAAAATACGGGCGTTACGGACGGAACGCCGAGAAATAAGGAAAGACTTATTTATTGAAGTATCTCTTGAGAAGACCTTCGAAACCTCTGCCGTGACGGGCTTCGTCCTTAGCCATTTCGTGAACGGTGTCGTGGATAGCGTCAAGGTTGAGCTGTTTTGCCTTTTTAGCCAGAGCAAGTTTGCCTTCGCAAGCTCCGTTTTCGGCAGCGGCTCTGAGTTCGAGGTTGGTTTTGGTACAATCGGTAACTACTTCGCCTAAAAGTTCGGCGAATTTAGCAGCGTGTTCCGCTTCTTCGAAAGCGTATCTCTTGAAAGCTTCGGCAACTTCGGGATAACCGTCTCTGTCGGCAACTCTGCTCATAGCAAGGTACATACCTACTTCCGTGCATTCTCCGCTGAAATTGGCTCTGAGACCTTCGAGAATTTCCGCGTCAACCGACTTTGCGATACCTACTTTGTGTTCGTCGGCGTAAACCGTAGCCTGACCTGCTTCGACTTCAACGAAAGTGGTAGCTCCGCAAACGGGGCAAACGAGGTTTTCTGCGCTTTCAGCCATAACTATTTCACCGCAAACCGTACATCTGAATTTTTTCATATCTTTAATCTCCTTACGTTTATATTCAGGCATTCCGCTCGTTATCACCGATGATAACCGCAGCAACCGCTTTTAATTCACTGAAAATAAGTATTTGCGGCGCGTAACGTTTTTACGATAGAAACACGCCTGAAAGGTTTGGTTTAGCCGAGGCAAACTGCCGAGGGCGTACTCAAAGCTGTACGCACAAAGGAGTAAAGCGAAGGATAAACCGATTTATTTCCGTAAAAATATCGGTGTTGCGAAGGGAATACCTCGTATTATAAAAACGGCAAAAACCGTTAATAATCGCGATTTTATCGGGAAGGATCGGCGATTCCGCGTTTCAGCGGTCGTTTTCGTCCGTTTCCGTCGTTTTCGAGCAGTCGGGACAAATCCCGTAAAACAAAACTTCCGCGTTTTTGGTAACGAAACCGCTTTCGGGTTTCAGTCCGCAACACTTTTCCAGCTCGCAAAGAGAAGGAAGGTCGGAATCCAAACCCACGTCGAGAATCCTTCCGCACTTTTCGCACACGAAATGGTGGTGGTGCCTGAGGTCGGCGTCGAAATGTTCCACGCCCGAACTCAGAACGAGTTTACGGATAACTCCGCTCTTTTCGAGAAGTCTGAGGTTCCTGTAAACCGTGCCGAGACTGATATTTGGCATAACGAGTCGTGCTTGGTCGTAAATGACGGCAGCGTTTGGATGCGCCGTCGTGCCTTTCAGAATCCCGTAAACCACCGTTCTTTGTTTAGTTTGTCTTGTATTGTCCATATTCTCTCGTTAACAGTAATTGTTCTTATTATCGATACACATTATAACACACCCTTCCGTCCTTGGCAAGCGTTTTTCCGAAATTTTTCTATGTTTTTCTAAGATTTTTACGAAATTTTTATAAAATTTATGGCTTTCCGTGATTTTTCCGAATTTTATAAGGCTTTATACGGTTTTTATGAGATTTGACTGGTTTTTCGGCGTAATTTTTACGTTTTTCACGTCCGTTCGGTAAACTTTTGAATAAATAAAAACCAAGATAAAAACGCGAAACGTGTAGTTCGTTGAACGAAAACGCCTGTTCGTTAAACGAAACTTAAAGTTCGTTAAATGAGATGAGAAATCCGTAAAATAAAACAAAATTCGCAAAGTAAGACAAACGGCGCAACAACGCACGAATGCGTCGGATAGATAAAAGCCGAAACGGCGCAAACACATTGAACAGATAAAAGGCAATCGGCGCAAATGCGTCGGGTTCGGCAGAAGCGAGAGCGTAAAACGGATTTGTCTGTCGCTCAGGTGGAAGAGTTGCCTTTTACGGCGCGGAGAAGTTTTTAAGAAACCTATACATAAAAAAATAACCGCAACGCAATCTGCGTTTCGGCTACCTTCTCGTTAATGT
>CAVJWC010000030.1:0-4371 GCA_963653425.1 Eubacterium sp.
TGCGTTTGGCTTACTTTCTTTGGAAAAGAAAGTAAGTAAAGACCGGGCAACCTTTCCTCCTACTTTCTTCTGCGAAGAAAGTAGCAAAGAAGCACCTTCTTTCTTTCGAAAAGAAAGAAGGCAAAGAAACTTTCACCGTGGGGTGTAAAGAAAAACAAAACGAAATCCGTATATAAAAAGAAAGTCTGTAATTACAGGTTTATTTGCAATTACAGACCTGCTTGCAGATTATAATTAACAGAGAAAGCAACAGAGGTGTAAATTCTTAATAAAAACTTATAAAGAAAGAACTTCCCCTATAATAAGGAAGTTCTTTGTGCAACTTTCTCGAAAGAAAGTTGCGAAGTTCTTTGGTTCTTTCTTTCAAGAAAGAACGCGAAAGCAGCAAAGGCTTCTTTGCTTCTTTCTTCGCAGAAGAAAGAAGGAACAGAAACTTATGCTTTCTTGCTGTCGCCGTGGCGGACGGCGAGCATGGTTAAGATGGCGAGTCCTGCGAAGACGGCGCCGTAGGGGAAGAGAATTCTCATACCGAGTTTATCCATAAGGAATCCGCTGAAGATAGGGGTAACTATCTGGGCAGCCATACTTGCGGTGTAGTAGTATCCGGTGTACTTGCCGACGTTTCCGGAATCGGAGAGTTCTACGACCATCGGGAAGCTGTTTACGTTGATGGTAGCCCAGCCGATACCCGCGAGAATGAAAAGCACGTACATAAGGACGGAAGGACTTTGCGCGGTTATGAAAGCGCCTAAAGCAAAGGCGGCGGTAAGCATTATTACGCCTGCGATAATGGTCTTTTTACGACCGAACTTGGCGGAAACCATACCTACGGGAATGTAAGCCGCAATTGCCGCACCCTGAGCGAGAAGTAACGTCAGGTTGTAGTCCTTGTCGAGAATGTTGGTCGCGTAAAGAGAATACTTGCTGGTTATGGCGTTGTAACCTATGTACCATAAAGCAACGGACGCAAGAATGAATCCGAGAGAACGCTTTTCGGCTTTGGAAAGAGCGTGGTCTTTGCCGGCAACGGGCTGTTCTTCGGAATTGTCTTCTATGCCGTACTTAACGGAATCGGCTTGCATTTCGGCAACGAACTTGTTTTCGCGTACCTTCCAGATAAAGATGATAAGCGCGATAACCATTATTCCGCATACGCACAAAACGAAAGGCGTGTAGTTCATAAGAGCGTTGCGTGCGTCGCCCGTCTTGAAGAACATTCCGAGTCCCAAAACAGCCATTCCGCCCGCAGTACCCATTAAGTTGATAACGGCGTTGGCTTTGCTTCTGAGGGGCTTAACGGTAACGTCGGGCATAAGCGCAACCGCGGGAGAACGGAAGGTAGCCATACTTACGAGCGCGCCCAGAAGAAGAACCATAAAGATTATAAGGTTTACGGGATGAGCAAAGGTCTGCATTTTTGCGTAAGAAGAACGCGCCGAAGCTACGTATTCGGTGTAAACTTCGCTGAGCGTGGACTTTGCCGCAATCGGATCGTTTTCGGAACCTTCGAGAGCGTCGAGTTCTTCCTCGCTCATATTTCTGTACGTATCGGAAAGAAGCACGGACGACTTGGGAATCTTCATGGATATTCCCTGGAAATCGGCTTGACTCTTAACGGTAATAAAGCCCATCTCTGAGGTAAGAAGCGAAACGTTCTTGGTCTTGGCGAACTCTTCCATAGTTATATAGAAATCGCGCCATTCGGAATAACTCCGCTTTTCTACCGTTCCTATAAAGCGCACGGGATTTACTTTGGTTTCGCCGTTAATGTACTTTTTCAGGGCTTCCCGGTAATCTTCGCGTTCGGCGGAAATTCTGTCTTCGTCGGAAACGTATTCGTGAAGAGGCTTGCTTCCTTTGGAAGAGAAAAGCTTGTCGAAAAAGCCTTCGTCGGAAGTTTCGTAAGTCATGGTGGGATTTGCGTTCCACAAAAGCTCGGTTTCTTCGCTCGTACCCACTATCTGAGTGTTGTAGCCGAGATTGTTTTTAAGCTGAGAATAATCGGCAACCGTCAGGAAGGTGAAACAAAGAACGGCGCATATCGTTCCTATTACGATAAAGGGCGTTCTTCTGCCGAATTTGGTTTGCTTTTTGTCGGAAATCGCTCCGAAAAGCGGAATCAGAAACAAAGCGAGAACGTTATCGAGCGACATGATAACGCCCGACCAGGTCTGGTTGAGACCGAATTTGTTGACGAGCATTATCGGAACGATAGCGTCGTAAGCTTGCCAGAACGCGCATATAAGGAAAAACGCGAATCCGACGAAAATCGTCTTTTTGTAATCGAGCTTCATAAATTACTCCTTCGATTCCGCAAGCGAAATCTTTCTCTGCCCCTCTTACTAAGAAGGATGCGTGACTTAAAGTTTCATTCTTTATATTAAAGAAAGAAACAAGGTTTGCTCTCTTTATAATAAGAAACAACGCTATCGTATTGCGCCCGTTCATATTAAAGAAAGCCATAGCGAGCGTTACGGTCTTAAAACCCGTTTTATGCGGACGGATATTAAAAAAACGTAATACTTACCTGCAATGATACAGCAAAGCGCGACTTTTGTCAATCAAACGAAGCAAAAGCATTTAATCCGTTATCGCCGATTGCGTTGGTCTTCGCTTTTAATCCGTTCGGAGTCCGTTTTTTCGGGGAAAATTCGTTTTTAGCGTGAAGTTCGTTTTTTGTGCATTTTATCCGCTTCATAAACCGATCGGATTCTGCGTTTTTATATAAAGCAACTGAATTCTGCGTTTTTATATAAAATCGGTCAATTTTTGCCCTTTTTTATAAATTCGACATTTTTCGACAAAAGAAGACAACAGAAGACAATCTTCGCTATAAAGTTTGGGCTTGTATTCGTTGATTTTTCACTCTGCATATGGTAAAATTATAAGGAAGACAAAACGCAGACGACCGCGAAAAAACACGAAATAAGCGGAAACCGCAGGTACTAAGCGTTTAATCAGAACCGCGACGCGAAAAAACACGAAATAAGCGGAAACCGCAAACGCGGATATTTGTTTCCGGAAACAAATCGCAGAAAAAAACGAAACTAAAAATACTTAACTCAAAAAACCGGGCGAAACCAAAACGCTCAACGGAAAAAGAGAAAAAACTCGCTCCGAAAAATCGGACGGGGAAAAGCACTCGACCTTAAAAAGGGAAAACCAAAGACGACAGACCCCTCGGAGGAAAAATGAAACATAATAATACGGAAACGGCGGCAATAAGACTTACCGCAAAGACTCCTCGCGTAAAACCGAGAGAAGTTACGCCCGCCGAAATGAAAAAAACGCTTAAAAAGCAATCTCACAGCGTAGTCGTTATCGTTATAGCGACTATTCTGATGCTGGCTGTGGGCGGAGGCTTTATCACGCTTGCCCTTCTCGCAGAAAGCTTCTCTCTTAAACTTCCCGTTATCCTTGCGCTTATTATAACGGAGATTCTTCTCTGGTCCCGGGCAAGGAAAAAATATCTGAACGCAACCTATTACCTGCAATGCTTTTTCTTCGAGCATGACGGCGCGAAATACGCTATTTCCGAGACAATCGCTGACAACGTAGATCCCGTTAAGGTAAAAGGCAGAGATTATTGCGTAAAAATCCGCTATTTTCTCGATTCCTTTTCGCTCACTCAGGCGGGAATGAAACGCTTTTACCTGGAACAGCTTCAGCTTGCGGACGAAAAAGACCTTACTTTCGTGGCAATCGGCTCTTCTTACGACAGAGATTTCTACACTTTCGAAGTGATGTTTTATACCGCCATAAACGACAGGAACAAAGTAGAAGAACTTATTAAATCGCGCTGTGCGACGAATATGATCTTTTATATAACGGAAGATCCCGACTGGACGCTTATAGACTGTTTCCGTCCTACGGAAGAAGACATCGACAGAACTTTCGTTTCTGACGTTCTGCGCTTCCTTAAGAAGCTGTCCGTTTTCCCGGACGAAACAATTTCCTTTTCCTGCACCTTTGCCTTTTCCGATTCGGACGAAATGGCGAAGTTCCTCGAAGACGGCGAAAAGAACGGATTTACCAAGATTCACTCGGTAGAGAAAAAAGACGACCTTTTCTGCGTTCACGCGGATTACGCTTCGCTTGCAAACCGTCCGTCGCTTCTCGGTATGGTGTCTCACCTGAGAAAGACTTCCGCTCTCTACAAGGCGACTTTAACCGACAAAGACATAAATTACGGCGACATTTTCAACATTCTCCGTAAACGCGAAAACGCCCGCCCGACGGCGAAGAAGTAAAAAAGAATTTAACGACGGATAAACCGATTTATTCCCGTAAAAATAATCAGTGAGGAAGAATGGAACGAATAAATACGCGTGACATTCTTTATCACTGATTAGCGTAAACGGATTTTTTGTT
>CAVJWC010000031.1:0-3952 GCA_963653425.1 Eubacterium sp.
GGCTTTTTTGCAAAAAAGCCGAAAGTTCTTTGGTTCTTTCTTTCAAGAAAGAACGCGTAAGCAAGAAGCTTTCTTTGCTTCTTTCTTCGTGAGAAGAAAGAAGATTTAACGTCACACGTTAAATCTGAACAGTACGACGTCGCCGTCTTTGATGACGTAGTCTTTACCTTCCGAGCGGACCTTACCTTTTTCTTTGGCGTTAACGTAGTTACCGCATTCGATGAGGGTTTCGTAGGGAACGATTTCGGCGCGGATAAAGCCTTTTTCGAAGTCGCTATGGATTTTTCCTGCGGCTTGGGGGGCTTTTGTGCCTTCTTTGATAGTCCAGGCGCGCGTTTCTTTTTCGCCGGCGGTGAGATAGGAAATCAGACCGAGAAGGGCGTAGCATTTTTTGACGAGGCGGTTAAGTCCGCTTTCTTCGAGACCGAGTTCATGAAGGAACATATCTCTTTCTTCGTCGCTGAGTTCGGAAAGTTCTTCTTCGACTTTCGCGGAAACGACCAGAACTTCGGTGTTTTCCTTTTCGGCCTGGTCCATAACGGCTTTAAGCAGAGGGACTTCCGAATAAGGCTTACCGAGATCGCTTTCGGCTACGTTTGCCGCGTAAAGCATGGGCTTTGCCGTAAGAAGCATAAGTCTGTCCACGTATTCGCGCTGTTCGTCCGTGCAAACGAAACTTCTTGCGGGAAGTCCTTTTTCGAGATGAGCAAGAAGAGCCGAAAGAACGTCGGCTTCTTCTTTGTACTTCTTTTCGCCCGTTTTGACCAGTCCGACCGCTTTGTCGGCACGCTTGGAAACCGTGTCCATATCGGCAAAAATCAGTTCGAGATTGATTGTCTCCATATCGCAGACGGGATCGATTTTGTCGCTTACGTGCGTTATGTTGGAATCTTCGAAACATCTCACTACGTGTACGATGGCGTCAACGTCCCTTATGTGCGAAAGAAACTTGTTGCCCAGTCCTTCGCCGTGGCTCGCACCCTTGACAAGTCCGGCAATGTCCACGAACTTGATGTACGCCGGCGTTATCTTCTTGCTGTCGTAAAGCGCCGCAAGTTTGTTAAGCCTCTCGTCCGGTACGTCTACAACCCCTACGTTGGGCTCTATCGTGCAGAACGGATAGTTCGCGCTCATCGCTCCGCCTCTCGTTATCGCGTTGAATAACGTGCTTTTTCCTACGTTAGGTAATCCTACTACTCCTAATTCCATTTTTTTCACCTGTAACGGCCCGCCCCGCATAAGCAAAACAAGCCACATTTTTCTCTACCCCTATATTCTACACCATCTTTACTACTTAACGCAAGTGTTTTCCGTTCTTTCTTGAAAGAAAGAACCAAAGAACTTCGCAACTTTCTTTTGAGAAAGCTCAACAAAGAACTTCGTTGTGGGGGGAAGTTGTCTTTCCACGCGAAGTCTATCAAGAATTTATAGTTTCTCTTAATCACGAACTTTCCTGCGGATAGGGAAAGCGTTTAGCCTTTCAACGCACCCACGGTGAAAGTTTCTTTGCCCACTTTCTTTTCCAAAGAAAGTAAGTTAAAGGGGAAACTCAACAAAGAACTTCAATATGGGGGAATGTATTGTTCTGAATACGGTTTGTTAAGAATTGATACTTTCACGCAGTTAAGGTTTGCACGGCTCTTTCAAAAGCGGAAAGCCTATTGTTTCGCTTTATCCCCACGGTGAAAGTTTCTTTGCCCACTTTCTTTTCCAAAGAAAGTGGGTGCGTCTTTGCTACTTTCTTCGCAGAAGAAAGTAGGGAAACAAGGAAGGTAGGCTTCTTTGCCTACTTTCTTCGCAGAAGAAAGCAGGGAAGAAAACTATCTTTCTTTCTTCAGGAAAGAAGATAGGTTTTCTCTTTCCGGGTGCATAACGGCGTCGCACATTCTTTCTCTTGCGAAGGGGACGTCTTTCTGGATGGTTTTGACGAGGTTTTTCATATACTCGCGGTTAGTGTGTTTATCTGCGGGGCAGGGGTTAAACACGACGGGGAGTTTTGTTTGGGAAGCGAAGGCGGCAATGCTTTTCTCGTCGATAAAAATCATAGGGCGGATGAGGGTAATTTGGGTTTTGTCGAGGAAAGACACGGGCGCAAAGGAAGAGAGTCTGCCTTCGAAAATAAAGCTTAAAAGGAAGGTTTCGAGAACGTCGTCTTTATGGTGACCCAGCGCGAGTTTGTTATAGCCGAGTTTCAGGATTTCCGCGTTAAGCGCGCCACGACGCATTTTTGAACAAAGACTGCACGGGTTTTTCTCTTTGCGCACGTTGAAAATGACTTCGGCTATGTCGGTTTTCACTTCGATAAAGGCTATTCCTTCCCTTTCGCAGTATTCGGCAACGGGTTTATAAGCGTCGTCGGAAAACCCCATATTAACCGAAATCGCCGTAAGTTCGAATTTCTCGGGCGAAAAACGTTGGTATGCTTTCAGTAAAGCAAGAAGCGTGAGACTGTCTTTGCCCCCGCTTACGCCGACCGCTATCCTGTCGCCGTCCTCTATCATGCCGTATTCTGTAACCGCCCGTCTCATGGGCGAAAGAAGTTCCTGCAATGTCACCGTCTGTTTCCTCTCTTTTTTGTTAAGAATAGTATCGTTCCTTCTTTCTTCTCACGAAGAAAGCAGCAAAGACCAGCGTGACGCTGGACCCATTGTAGCTTCGCAAGACCATACAAAGTCGGAAAACTGTGTTTTCCGTTCTTTCTTGAAAGAAAGAACCAAAGAACTTCGCAACTTTCTGGTTGGGAAAGCTCAACAAAGAACTTCATTATGGAAGGGGGAAGTTCTTTCTTTATAAGTTTTATCGGTAATTGATAGTTGCCGTTAATTTCCTTTATTCCAAAGTTTTCATTGTTCTTTCAAAAGCGGAAAGCGTTTAGCCTTTCAACGCACCCACGGTGAAAGTTTTTTGCCCACTTTCCGTAAAGTTCGCACTACATTAACGGCTACGCGAAGCTCGGTGAAAGTTTCTTTGCCTACTTTCTTTTCCAAAGAAAGTAGGGAAAAAATCACAAGGAGTTATTATGTCTGTTATTTCGGATTATATTCTGGCGTGCGTTTCGTCGTTTGCTTTAAGTTTCGTCTGGGCGCGCTACTACACCAAAAACAACCTTATAAGCCTGTTTATCGCGGTAGGTTTTTCCGCCTCGGCAGTCTTTCTTTACCGTAACGCCGTTAAAAAGAAAGCTCTTTCGCGTTCCCTTTCGGCAAAAGAAAACCGCGAACTCGAAGCTCTGGCGTTCTTTCTCGCAACAGAACCCGATTCCGCGCGCGTCGTTGCAAACCTTCTCGAAAAAAGCGGTCTGAGCGTAACTTTTATGAAAAACTTCCTGCTCGCACTTTCCGAAAACCGAAAAATCCTTGCCGTTCTCGACTTTTCGCCCTCTCTTCCTTCTCCGCAATCTCTCCGCTCGTCTTCGCTTCCACCGAAAAACCCGACTTTCGCCCTCGTTTACCAAGGCTTTTCCATCGCCCGCCGTTACAACGCAAACGAAGTCGTTCTTTTCTCGTCCGCCGATTGCTCCGCGTTAAACGTTACCCCTCCGAACGGCGTCTCTTTCTCCGTCGTGCCTCTCGCCCGTCTCAAATCTCTCCTCGATAAAGCGGGAATATCTCTTCCTCTGTCATCTTCTCCGCCCGTAAAAACACGCCCAAACCTTCTCTCCGCGCTCTTTTCGCCAAAACGCGCCAAAGCCTTCGCCCTAAACAGCCTCTTCCTCGTCTTTATGGGCTTCCTCTCCTCCTGCCCCGCCATCTACTACTCGGCAGCTACGCTGTCAATAGCGTTTTCCTTCTTCCTTCTTACGAAGAAAGAAGGCGCGTGTTTTCCCTACTTTCTTCTGCGAAGAAAGTAGCAAAGACGCACCCACTTTCTTTGGAAAAGAAAGTGGGCAAAGAAACTTTCACCGTGGGGATAAAGCGAAACAATAGGCTTTCCGCTTTTGAAAGAGCCGTGC
>CAVJWC010000032.1:0-3922 GCA_963653425.1 Eubacterium sp.
CCCACGGTGAAAGTTTCTTTGCCCACTTTCTTTTCCAAAGAAAGTGGGTGCGTCTTTGCTTCTTTCTTCGCAGAAGAAAGAAGAATAAGGAACGCGGTAAGTTCTTTGCTGCTTTCTTACAAGAAAGCAGGAAAAAAGGACTTACTACTCTCTTTTACGGGAGAGTTTGGTGATTTCTTCGCGGAGTTTTATAGCTTTTTCGAAATCCAGTTCGTTTGCGGCGGCTTTCATTTGTTTAGTCAACAGTTCTATGGTTTTGCGAACGGAAGCGGGGTCGCCGTCGGTAGTTTTCTTAGTGATTTCGAGAGTGTTTCTGACGTTATGGCTGACGGATTTGGGAGTGATACCGTGTTCTTTATTGAACTTATCCTGAATTTCACGGCGACGGCGGGTTTCGGTGATGGCTCGGTTCATACTGCCGGTAATCGTATCGGCGTACATAATGACTCTGCCTTTATCGTTACGGGCGGCACGTCCGATGGTCTGGATGAGTGCGGTATCGCTTCTGAGGAAGCCTTCCTTGTCGGCGTCGAGGATAGCCACGAGTTCTACGTCCGGGAGGTCCAGACCTTCGCGGAGGAGGTTTATGCCCACGAGAACGTCGAAGCCGTCGTTTTTGAAAGAGGAGATAATATCGATTCTTTCGAGGGTATCGATGTCGCTGTGCATATACCTGACGCGGATACCTCTTTCGCGGAGGTAGTCGGTAAGTTTTTCCGCCGTCTTTTTGGTCATCGTAGTAACGAGAACTTTACCTTTATGCTCGGTGGCTTTGTTGATTTCGCCGATAAGATGGTCGATTTGTCCTTCGGTAGGAACGACGGTAATTTCGGGATCGAGCAGTCCCGTCGGACGAATGAGCTGTTCCACGATCTGACCTGCGATATTGGTTTCGTAGGGCGCGGGAGTAGCCGAAACGCAGATCGTCTGTCCTATTCTGCGGTCGAACTCTTCAAAACGCAGAGGTCTGTTATCGAACGCCGATTTAAGACGGAACCCGTATTCCACGAGGTTGGTTTTTCTTGCGTGGTCGCCGTTGTACATTGCTCTTATCTGAGGCAACGTCATATGGCTTTCGTCGATAAAGGTAATGAAGTTCTCGGGGAAATAGTCGAGAAGAGTATAGGGAGGCTGTCCCGGGGCTCTGCCGTCAAAATAGCGCGAATAATTCTCTATTCCGCTGCAATACCCGATTTCCTTTATCATTTCCATGTCGTAAGTCGTGCGTTGAAGAAGTCTGTGCGCTTCTATAACCTTATCTCGGGCTTTCAAGGCTTCCACTTCGTTATCCATATCCTGCCGTATATTCCGAAGAGCGGCGTCTTTGGTTATTCCGTTTATAACGTAATGGCTGGCGGGGAAGATTATCGTATGCAGAAGAGTGCTTATTCTGTTGCCCGAAACGGCGTCAACTTCCGAAATTCTGTCTATTTCGTCGCCGAAAAACTCTATCCTCACGGCAACGCTGTCGCTCGACGCGGGCAGAACTTCCACCGTGTCTCCGCGCACTCTGAACGTTCCCCGTTCAAATCCGAGGTCGCTTCTTACGTACTGTATCGCAACCAGCCGTTTAAGAAGTTCTTCACGCGAAATCTCCTGCCCCGGACGAAGACTTACGCTCATCTTATAGTATTCCCCCGGTCCGCCCAAACCGTATATGCACGAAACCGAAGCCACGACTATTACGTCCTGCCTTTCAAACAGCGAACAGGTCGCCGAATGCCTGAGCTTGTCTATCTCGTCGTTTATGTCAAGTTCCTTCTCTATATAAAGGTCGCGCGCCGGAATGTAACTCTCGGGCATGTAGTAGTCGTAGTAACTTACGAAAAACTCTACCCTGTTCTTCGGGAAAAACTCCCTGAATTCGTTGCAAAGCTGAGCCGCAAGCGTTTTGTTGTGCGAAATAATAAGCGCAGGTCTGTTAAGTCGCGCTATAACGTTAGCCATCGTAAACGTCTTACCGCTTCCCGTTACCCCGCGCAAAACCTGCGTCCGTAATCCGTTCTCTATTCCTTCGCATAACCTGTCTATCGCCTCGGGCTGATCACCCGTGGGACGAAACGTACTGCATAACTCAAACCTGTAATTTTCCATGTGTTTTCCTTTTCGTGCTTTCTTGTAAGAAAGCACCAAAGAACTTGCGGCTTTTTTGGGAAAAAGCTGCGTAAAAAACCTCAATGCGGGGAACGTATCGTTACATATACGGTTTATTGAGAATTGATACTTCCCGTTAGCTACAGACTTTCTTTTGTTAACGGACTGCCTATTGCCTATCTTTACCACCGCGGTGAAAGTTTCTTTGCCCGTTTTTCGTAAAGTTCGCACTGCTCTGACGGCTATGCGAAGCTCGGTGAAAGTTTCTTTGCTTACTTTCTTTTCTTAAAGAAAGTAAGTTCTTTCTTTCAAGAAAGAACGGAAAAACCAAACTGTTCAACGTGAAACATTCTGCCGAAATCTGCCTGAAGCCGTTAAAAACCGACGAAATCTGTCCGAAACTATCGAAAGTTGTCGAAATCTGCCCGAAGCGTGGGCGGTTGCGTTTGGTTTCGGCGACTTTTGGAGGTGGGCAGTTATTATTTATTGGGTGCAGGTCAGTTATTATTTATGCCGTAGATGATATTGAGACCTTCGAGTGAGAGGCTTCTGTCGACGACGGCGATGTCGCAATCCGTCATAAAGAGTTCGGAGAGACCGCCGGTTGCGATGACTTTGAGGTCGGGGATACCGGTTTCTTCGCGGATGCGGGCGATAATGGAGTTTACCTGACCGACGACGCCGAAGTAGAGGCCTGCCTGAATGTTTTTGACGGTGCTTTTTCCGATAACCGACTTAGACTTCACGAGTTCGACTCGGGGAAGTTTAGCGGTAGAACTTCCGAGCGATTCTTCGGTAGCTTTTACGCCCAAGGTAATGCAACCGCCGACGAATTCGTTAAGTTCGTTTACGACGTTGTAGGTGGTAGCCGTTCCGAAATCGATGAGAATAAAGGGCGCGCCGTACTTTTTGGAAGCTGCAACGCAGTTTACCAGTCTGTCCGAACCCAGTTCTTTGGGGTTCTCGTAACGCACGTTGATTCCGCTTTTAATGCCGACGCCGACGGTCAGAGGCTTGATTCCGAAATAGTAACTCAGCATATGCTCGATGGTGTAGTTAAGCTGAGGAATAACCGACGAAATAATACCGCCTTCGATTTTATCGGGCGAAATTCCCGCGCTTGCAAGCAGGTTAATAAGCGTTATGCCGTATTCGTCCGACGTGCGCGAAACTTCCGTCGCCATTCGCCAGCTGTCCGTAAGTCTGTTATTCTCAAACAAACCTACCTTAATATTAGTATTTCCTATGTCTATCGCAATAATCATTGGTCTTTCCTTGTGTGTTTCTTTTTGGTTATTATTGTTTGGCGTAATGCCCGTTGACTTCTGCCTGTCAGTCATTCCGTATATTATACCACATTTTCTCGGTTTAGGCTATAAAAAACACACTGTTTTCCTGTCAAAAATCGAACAAAATTTCAGTAAATGTCACTTTTGACCCGTTGTATTGGGGACGCACCTACTTTCTTTCGAAAAGAAAGTAGGCAAAGAAACTTTCACCGAGCTTCGCGTAGCCGTTAGTGTAGTGCGAATTCTCGGGAAAGCAGGCAAAGAAACTTTCATCGTGGGGATAAAGAAAGGTTAAACACAGTCCGCTTTTGAAAGAGCAATGCGAACTTTACGGAAAGTAAGCAAAGAAACTTTCATTGAGCTTCGCATAGCCGTCAGTGAAATGCGAAACTTATGGAAAAGAAAGTGGGCAAAGAAACTTTCATTGAGCTTCGCATAGCCGTTAGTGTAGTGCGAATTCTCGGAAAAGTAGGCAAAGAAACTTTCATTGAGCTTCGCATAGCCGTCAGTGAAATGCGAAACTTATGGAAAAGAAAGTA
>CAVJWC010000033.1:0-3228 GCA_963653425.1 Eubacterium sp.
GTACGTGCGAGGGAGTTTAACGAAGGATAAACCGATTTATTCCCGTAAAAATAATCAGTGAGGAAGAATGGAATGAATAAATACGCGTGACATTCTTTATCACTGATTAGCGTAAACGGATTTTTTGTTCTTTTATGAGCAAAGCTTCCTTTACGGCGCGAAGCGTTTTTACGAGGAAGAAATCGCCACAGAGGGGGTCAGTTTATCCGAGGCAAACGACGGAGAGCGTACTGATATGTACGTGCGAGGGAGTTTAACGAAGGATAAACCGATTTATTCCCGTAAAAATAATCAGTGAGGAAGAATGGAACGCATAAAACAAGACGATATAATCACATTGGAAATAGAGGCTTTGTCGGGCGACGCGTCGGGAATCGCGCACTACGGCGAATTCGCGGTGTTTTTACCCTACGTTCTCGCGGGCGAAAGGGTAAAAGCCAAGGTTACTTACGTTAAAAAGAACGTGGCTTACGCAAAGCCCGTCGAAATTTCGGTTTCTTCGCCCGACAGGGTAACGCCTGCGTGTCCCGTTTACGAAAAATGCGGAGGTTGCAAACTTCAGCATATGAGTTACGGGGCGCAACTCGAATTCAAACGCAATCAGTTCTCTTCGATTATGCGAAAGAACGGCGGACTTACCGTTATTCCCGAAAAGGTTCAGGGTTCGCCACTGCCTTACGGTTACAGAAACAAGCTTGTTCTGCCCGTTTCTCAGTTCAAAGGAAAACCTCGGTTCGGCTTTTACGAAGAAAATTCGAGACGCGTCGTTCCCATAACGAAATGCCCTCTTCACGGGGATTGGGCGGAAAAAACCATTTCCGCAGTCGGAGAATATATGACTCTGGCGGGCGAAAAGGGTTACGACCACGAAAAAACCCACCGCGGAGATATAAGGCATATCGTCGCAAGGTTTTTCGATAACCAACTTCTTTTGACGCTCGTAACCAACCGCAAAGAAGGACTCAGAGATCCCGACCTTCTTTATAAGCTCACGGAAAAGCGGTTTGACGACAAAACGAAAATCGGCGTTTTTCAGTCGATAAACACTTCGGACGCGGGCGTAGTTACGGGAAAGACGGCGGATCACCTCAAAGGCATACGCGAAATTCGTTCGGGAATAGGAAATATCCGTTTCTCGCTGACTCCGCTTAGCTTCTTTCAGGTCAATTCTTCGGTGTTTTCACTGCTTTACGACGACGTTCTCGAACACATAGCGCAAACCGACGTGCTTATCGACGCTTACAGCGGAATAGGTATACTTACCGCCATGCTTTCTTCGCCCGAAAGGGACACTTTCGGCGTTGAAATCAACCCCGACGCCACCCGTGACGCGGACGAAATTCTTAAACTCAACAACTGTCCCCGCCAGACCAACCTCAACGGCGACGCAACCGTCATTCTGCCCGAGCTTTTCGAAAGATTTCGTGATAAGTCGATAACGCTCGTAGTCGACCCCGTAAGAAAGGGACTTTCGGAAGAAACCTGCGCTCTCGTTTCCCGGCTTAAACCGAGGAAGTTCGTCTACGTTTCCTGCAACCCAGCAACTCAGGCGCGCGACCTCAAACGCATTTTAACATCCGCGCCCGACTACCGCATACAATACAGCGCAGTCTACGACCAGTTCCCGCAAACCGTTTCCGCCGAAAGTATAGTCGTTTTAGGCTTGGAACAGCAAGCCTGATATAAACAGTTTACCGTAAGGAACGTAGCTTACAAACAAAAGCAAAAACGCAACTTTACGGACGAGAACGAAAACGCGGAAAGTGACGTTGCGGACGGAAGCGAAAAATACGAAAAACGAAGTTCGTTAAACGAAAACGACGTTTGGTTAAACGAACGCGGTATTTCGTTAAACGAAACCGCCTGTCCGTTAAATAAAAGCTCAGACTGCGAACGCAACGAAATTGCGGAACAATCTCTGTCCGAGAGCGTTACGAAACCCGTGGAAATCCATAAACGCGAATATCCCGAAAACGTAAAATCCATAAACGCGAAATAACCAAAAAAACGGAGAAAATAATGATTAAAAAAGCAATTATCCTCGCTGCCGGTAAAGGCACGCGTTTTCTGCCCTATACGAAATTCGTCGCAAAGGAAATGCTCCCCATAGTGGACGAACCCGCGCTCGAACTTACCGTAAAAGAAGCCGCCGACGCCGGCATAGAAGAAATCTGTCTGGTTTCTTCGCCCGAAAAAACCACCGTAAACGACTTTGCGCGCCTTTCGGGCAACCTCACCGTCGTCTATCAGGAAAAACCACTCGGAACAGCCGACGCCATTGCCCTTACCGAAAAGTTCTGCGACGGTCAGCCTGCCGTAATTATGAACGGCGACGACCTGATGTACACTCCGCCCGAAATTTCCAACGTTACCCGCCAGCTTATGAATTGCTTCGAAAAGGTCAACGCTCCCGTTATCGGCGTTCAACCCGTCCCTGCCTGCGAAATTCAACGCTACGGCTCGGTTATTCCGCTGGATAATTCCCTTTCCGATAAAGCCTCTTCTTCCTTAAAAGAAGCCTTGAAAGCCTCAAACGGCGCAAACGTTGACCCTAAGAAAAACGCCGATTCCGCGCAGGACGGCGACTTTACGCAGGAAAACCCGCAAATCACGCGCATAGGCGGAATTGCCGAAAAACCCGACCCGAAAGACGCTCCGAGCCTTCTCGCTGCCCTCGGCAGATACGTCATTACGCCCGAGATTTTCGATTTTATCCGTAACCTTACCCCCAACCCAAAAAACGGCGAACTTATACTTACCGACGCGTTCAATAATTTCGCTAAAACGCGCCCCCTCTTCGCCGCAAAGTTCTGCGGAAAACGCTACGACCTCGGCAATAAAAACGGCTACCTGACGGCTGTAGTCGAGTTCGCCCTCCGCCGTCCCGACCTTAACCCCGAATTCGAAGAGTATCTTCTTAACCTCCTTTCTTCAAAAAGAAAGTAAGCTAAAAAGCCTACCTTCTTATTCTTTCTTCTGCGAAGAAACCTTCTTTCTTTCGAAAAGAAAGAAGGCAAAGAAACTTTCACCGAGCTTCGCATAGCTATTGGGACATTGCGAATTTCACGGAAAGTGGGCAAAGAAACTTTCACAGTGGGGGCATTGAAAGACAATACGCTTTCCGCTTTTGAAAAAGCAATGCGAGCTGACGGAAAACGGACAAAACTTTCACCGAGCTTCGCATATCTTTCAGAGCAATGCGAAACTTGCAGAAAGTAAGCAAAGAAA
>CAVJWC010000034.1:0-2743 GCA_963653425.1 Eubacterium sp.
AACGGGAGAGCTTTCCGACGACGAACTTAACGATGTAGCGGGCGGAGGTTGCCACACCAAAGACGGAAGAATGGTTACTACCGTCGGAAACTGGTGCAATAACTTCGTATGCAAGAAATGCGGAGGTGATGTTGCTATGGATACCGTTTCCGGTAGCGACAGAATTTGTAAACGTTGCGGAGGACCCGTATATTGCAACACGTGTAAGTTATGCAGTTACGAAAAAGGCTTGTGGCTGTGCAATAGCCCCTACAATAAGAAATAATTAAGTTCTGCGTTCTTTTTGCGCGTATAACTTACAGAAACCGACAGGTAGTTCGTTCTTTATCGCCGATTACCGCAGTAACCGTTTTTAATTCACTGAAAATATTGGCGGTAACGAACGGAATTCCTGAGGCTTAGCAGTAATCAAAACTTCCATAGCGACAGAGAAACGACTTTGTCGCTTTCTTTCAATTAACTATACGATAAGAATATTATGTACTGTATACTTAATCCTAATATAGCTCTCAGATCCTGGTGGCGCGCCCCGTTTGCTTATTATGTAAAAGGAATGCGCGACGCTCAGAGACTTACTAAAGAAGAATTCGAATTTCTTTCTCTTTGCGACGGACAAACCGAAATAGCCGAAGGCGAACTTGCCGAAAAGTTTCTGCACAGCGGATTTATCTATCCGTGCAACAGGGGCGAAAAAACGCTCGATCCGTGGCAGAAGATGGACTGCGACAACCGTTATTTTCCTGCGCTGAACTGGATGATTACGGGTAAGTGCAATTACAACTGCCTTCATTGTTTCAACGCCGCCGACAACGCGCCTCTTATGAGCGAATTTACTCTCGAAGAAGCCGAGAAACTTCTTAATGACGCTCAGGCTTGCGGAATAAACGCTTTCACGATTACGGGCGGAGAACCTATGTGCCACAAGAATTTCTTTGATATTTTAGAGGGCATATATAAGAGAAACATGTTCGTCGAAGAGCTTAACACCAACGGTTACTACATAACGCAGGAATCTTTGGACAGAATGAAGAAGCTGGGTTGCGATCCGCTTATAAAAATCTCTTTCGACGGAGTGGGACACCACGATTGGCTGAGAAACCGCAAAGGAGCGGAGGAGGACGCGTTGCGCGCGATAAAACTGTGCGTAGATAACGGCTTCAGAGTCAAAGCTCAGACCAACGTTCACAGACTTAATGTTGAATCAATGCTTCCGACGGCAAAACTTCTGAGCGAAATCGGCGTTGAGACTATGAGAATAATCCGTACCACCGAAGCTCCCCGTTGGGTTCGGAACGCAGGCGACTCTTGTCTTACCATAGAAGAATACTTCGACAGGATGCTTGAATTCCTCAAAGAATACGATAAAACGGGTTGCAAAATGAGCGTGGATATATGGCAGTTCGCTTTCGTTTATCCCGACAGAAAAGCCTATCGTCCGCGCGCTATGGAATGCGGTGAAGGAGAGTATCGCGACAGTCTTCCCGTTTGTCGCGGAAACAGAGGAATGGTTGCCGTCGCCGCTAACGGAAACCTTTATCCTTGCCATCAGCAGTCGGGTTATTACGAACAGCACGGCTGGGTTCTCGGAAACGTCAAAACCGACGGGCTTCATAAATACCTTCAGTCGGGCGATTACCTGAACGAAGTCTGCGCGACGGTAAAAGACCTTGCCGAGCATAACGAAAAGTGCGCTTCCTGCCGTTGGTTCAGATATTGTTGCGGAGGCTGTCGCGCCATAGGACTTGCGCTTACCGGAGACAAACTCGGCACCGACCTTTCCAAATGTCTCTTCTTTAACGGCGGATACTTGGATAAACTTGCTTCCGCTCTCGAAGGCTATACCAACGTTTCGCCCATCCGTTGAAAACGAGTCCGTAACGTGGCTGAATAAATGGCGGATAATAAATAATTACGTGGTAAAAAGCAAATAAATTGACTCTATGGGAGAATAAATGGCGAGTAATAAATAATTATATGGCAAAAAGCAAGCTTGTATTCTCGTGCGTTAGAAGCATAACACAGAAAATTTTTTCGCAATTGTTGCAGTCCTATATAGAATTAACGTATAAAACGGACGGAAAAAAATCTCCTTGTTTCAGTTCGGGATAGTTAGGATAAACGAGACTGCGGGACAGAGCGGGGCTGTATAAGTAAAAGTTGTTGTTTTCCATCCAAGTGGTAGATTTTCCATAATTCAAAGCTCCTGCGCGCTTAAATGCGTGCGGGAGTTTTGTTTTTGAGGAAAGCCTCTGTTAACGAAAACAGCCCGTTTTACGCAAAAATCGCCGTTTTTGTAAACAAATTCGTGTTTTTTACGCTCAAAATCCGCTTTTTACCCGAAAACCCCGTTTTTTGCGGGTGTAAAAAGCTGAAAACTTCAACAAGTTAATTTTTTCGGCGTTTTGTCTGCTTTTTTTATTTTCAAATCGTTGACAAACCGTTTATAGTTGTGTTAATATAAATATACTTATATCTTGGCTATATGCCAAGATGCACCCTGTCCACTTTCACGATATATAAACATAAAGTGTAAAATCATTCGCGTTTCGTTCTTTTGGGGCGAAACGGCTGTTTGCGCAGATTAAAACGAGCAGTAACGGCAGTGCCGTTTATTGTATAAATCTTTCACATTTCTTTAAGGAGGAAATCATGAAGAACCAAAAACTGACAATAGTTCTTATGCTGTTAGTTCTTGCTCTTTTCGTAGGTTGCAGTCTGAACGTTCCCCAGAATGAACAGAACG
>CAVJWC010000035.1:0-2096 GCA_963653425.1 Eubacterium sp.
CGTAGGTTGCAGTCTGAACGTTCCCCAGAATGAACAGAACGATACTTCGAAAACGGCTCTCAGCGTAAAACGAATCGACAAAGAAAGCGGTTTCACGACTGCTATGTCCGTCCAGTCTCAGGCAAGCGACGCTTCGCTTGTAATTAACGACTGCGACGAAGTTTCCGTTATCGTCGAAATCGGCGACGGACTTGTTGCTACTTACAACAAGGGCGGATACGGAAGCTTTGCAGACCTTTATAATTCCGAAGAAGGTATTGCTCTCGTTGCCGAAATGGAAGCGGCAAGAGCAAACGCAATGACTGCAGTTGCTGCACTCGGCGCAGACGTAAGCGGAGCTTACACCTACAACACCCTTCTCAACGGTTTCAGCGCAACTATCGAATACGGCAAACTCGACGAACTCAAAGCTCTCGATTGCGTTAAGACGGTAGTGGTTTCCGAAGAATATTCGGCTCCCGAAGTTACGGTTAACTCCGTAGCGGATCTCTTCGGCGGCGACGGTATCTTCACCAACGAAACTCAGTATAAGGGCGAAGGCACTCTTATCGCTATCATCGATACCGGTCTCGATTACGACCACGACGCTTTCCAGAAACAGCCCGACGTTCAGGTTCTCGATCTTGAAAGCCTCGCTAACATTTATCAGCACACCAACGCTTATCACCTTTACGATATGGAACTTACCGATTATTACATCAGCGGTAAGATCCCCTTCGCGTTCGACTACGCTGACGAAGACTGCGACGTTAAGCCCTCCGACTTTGCGGGACGTAACATAGCAGCCGCTCCTCACGGAACGCACGTTGCAGGTATCATCGGCGGCGACAACGACGTAATTCAGGGCGCAGCTCGCAACGCACAGCTTGCTATCCTTAAAGTATTCGCAGACCGTTCCGGTTCCACCAGCAATATCGTACTTATCTCCGCTATAGAAGACTGTCTTAACATCGGCGCGGATATGGTTAATATGTCCCTCGGCGCAACCTGCGGATTCTCCGTCGCAAGAGACGAAACCGCAGCTTACATGAACAAGGTTATGGAACTTGCCGAAGACGCAGGTCTTTCCGTTTTCTGTGCTTCCGGTAACTACAATACCGCAAACCACGACGAAAACTACAACAGCCTCGTTCTCAACGCTAACCCCGACAACGGCGTAATAAGCTCTCCCGCTTCTTACAGACCTTCCATTTCCGTAGGTTCCGTTGACGCTTACAGAAGACTTTTCGTTACCGCAGATAACGGCACGAAGAACGTTGAACTTCTCGACTCCGTAAACGCTTACGGCGGATATTACAGCTTCCTTGAAATTCTTAACGGCGCAAGAGAAAAGACTTACGATTACGTTATCGTTCCCGGTTACGGCGCTGAATCCGATTACGAAAATATCGACGTTCTCGGTAAGATCGCCGTCGTTTCGAGAGGCGAAAACACCTTTGAAGAAAAACAGCTCATCGCGGCTCAGCACGGCGCAATAGCTTGCTTCATTCTTAACACCGAATCCGAAGGTATCAGAGCTCAGATTATCAATCTCGCTATTCCTACCGTCGTTGTATCTCTCGCAGACGCAGAAACTCTGAGAAACGCTACCGTTAAGAACGTTACCGTTACCAACGAAAGCAACCTCTTCCTCAGAAGCTACTTCTCCACTATGGGTGCAAACACCGATTGTTCCATCGGCGTTGACATCATGGGCGTAGGCGGAAGCGTTTACTCTTCCGTACTTCATTCCTATGCAGTTGCTAAGGGACTGGAAGACGACTATGCAACCATGAGCGGTACCTCCATGGCGTCCCCCAACGTAACCGCAGCGGCAGCGGCAGTTACCTCTTACCTTAAACAGAGCTATCCTTACCTCACCGCAGCCGAAATCAGAGATATGGTTTACGCTATTCTCATGAGTACCGCTGACGTAGTTAAGGACGAAGACGGTCACGCTCTTTCTCCCAGAATGCAGGGTTCGGGCGTTGCTAACCTTTACAATGCACTCGATGCAAACGCTTACCTCAAAGTTCTCAGCACTCCTCAGCCCAAGCTCAGTCTCGGTAGCGACGTAGAAAAGGACGGCGTTTATACCCTTCGTTTCAGCGTAGTTA